>NZ_JYHV01000007.1 GCF_000952685.1 Stutzerimonas stutzeri
CTTCGGTAATAGAGCGGATGACGCTCTTTTCATCCACCGTGCTCCGCCTCGGTGGCCGTCACCGGGTGGACCGCCACCCGGTGGATCGCCACCCGGTGAATCGGTGAAGCGTGGTCCACCCTACAACTGCTCGGATTTCGTCCCTGGCAGTCCTTCGGCCTGCATTCGCCGCGGGGTCGCGGCTCCTACGAAGCATTGCGGGCTGGCCTAGTTACTTCTTCAACATCGCCCGCATCGCCGCCAATGCATCATTGCCGCGGGCCGCTTTCACTTCTACCGGCGCGTCTTCCTGGCCTTCCCACTCCAGGTCCTCCTGCGGCAGTTCGTCGAGGAAACGGCTGGGCATGCATTCGATGATTTCGCCGTACTGCTTTCGCTTGGCGGCAAAGGTCATGGCCAAGTTCTGCCGCGCGCGGGTGATGCCGACATAGGCCAGACGGCGTTCCTCTTCGATGGTATCGGCCTCGATGCTGGAGCGGTGCGGGAGGATTTCCTCCTCCATGCCGAGGATGAACACGTAAGGAAACTCCAGCCCCTTGGAGGCGTGCAACGTCATCATCTGCACGCCATCGGCGCCTTCTTCCTCGTCCTGCTGGCGTTCGAGCATGTCGCGCAGGACCAGCTTGGCGATGGCCTCCTCGATGGTCATTTCGCCTTCTTCGTCTTTCTCCAGCGTGTTCTTCAACGCATCGATCAGAAACCAGACGTTGCCCATGCGGAAGTCGGCGGCCTTGTCACTGGAGGTCTGCCCGCGCACCCAGGTCTCGTAGTCGATGTCCATGACCATGCTGCGCAGCGCGGCGATCGGGTCGTTCTGCGCGCATTGCTGGCGCAGGTTGTCCATGTAACGCTTGAAGCGCGACAAGCGATCGGTGAAACGGCTGTCGAGATGTTCGGCCAGACCCATCTCGTCGCAGGCCTGATACATCGAGATTTTGCGCGTGGTCGCGTAGTTGCCGAGCTTCTCCAGTGTGGTCGAGCCGATTTCCCGGCGCGGCACGTTGATCACGCGTAGAAAGGCGTTGTCGTCGTCCGGATTGACCAGCAGGCGGAAGTAGCTCATCAGGTCCTTCACTTCCTGACGGGCGAAGAAGCTGGTGCCGCCGGACAGCCGATAGGGAATCTGGTGGTGCTGCAGCTTCAGCTCGATCAGCTTGGCCTGGTAGTTGCCGCGATAGAGGATGGCGAAATCGCTGTAGGGCCGTTGGGTCTTCAGGTGCAGGGTGAGGATTTCCATCGCCACCCGCTCGGCCTCGGCTTCCTCGTTGCGGCAGCGGATCACGCGGATCGGATCGCCATGGCCCATTTCCGACCACAGCTGTTTCTCGAAGGCGTGCGGGTTATTGGCGATCAGGATGTTCGCGCACTTGAGGATACGGCTGGTGGAGCGGTAGTTCTGCTCGAGCATCACCACCTTGAGCGAGGGGAAGTCCTCCTTCAGCTGCATCAGATTTTCCGGCCGCGCGCCGCGCCAGGCGTAGATCGACTGGTCATCGTCGCCCACCACGGTGAAGTGCGCGCGCTCCTGCACCAGCAGTTTGACCAGCAAATACTGGCTGGCGTTGGTGTCCTGGTACTCGTCCACCAGCATGTAGCGCACCTTGTTGCGCCACTTCTCCAGCACCTCGGGGTGGTTCTGGAACAGCTTGACCGGCTGCATGATGAGGTCGTCGAAATCCACCGCGTTGTACGCCTTGAGCGTGCGCTGGTAGTGGGTGTAGACGATAGCGGCGGTCTGCTCCTTGGGGTTGCGTGCGTTTTCGAGCGCCTCTTCAGGCAGGATCAGGTCGTTCTTCCAGTTGCCGATGTAGCCCTTGATCTCGTCCACGCCGTCGTCACCGGCGTATTCCTTCTGCATGATGTCGGTCAGCAGCGCCTTGATGTCGCCCTCATCGAAGATCGAGAAGCCGGGCTTGTAACCCAACTTGGCGTATTCCTTGCGAATGATGTTCAGACCGAGGTTGTGAAAGGTCGAGACCGTCAGGCCGCGGCCTTCCCCGCCGCGCAGCAGGCTGCTGACGCGCTCCTTCATTTCACGGGCGGCCTTGTTGGTGAAGGTCACGGCGACGATGTACTGGGCGCGGATGCCGCACTGCTGGATCAGGTAGGCGATCTTGCGGGTGATCACGCTGGTCTTGCCGGAGCCGGCGCCGGCGAGCACCAGCATGGGGCCGCCGACGTAGTTCACGGCTTCCTGCTGCCGGGGGTTGAGTCGGGACATTCTCGTTCGGTCTGTTGAAGCGGGGGGCGAGAGTTTAGCAGGGCAAGCCCTGCCAGATGACGTTGACCAGGCTTCGTGCCTACCAGTCGTCGCCCGCCGTACTCAGTTTTGGACAGGAATGCTCTAGTCTATGCGCGCCGTGACCGCCTTAGGCTGTTCAGTCACCGCTCCGCTTCGCACAAGGAGGTGTGCCGTCGAGGTGGCCAACCATCCTCTTGCTCCGCACGAACCGGGGACACACCGTGACAGCGCCCATCCAACCCATGCGTCTGGTTCTGCTGGCAGACGAGCCCGAGTGGGGCGAACGTTTGCACGCCGCGCTGGTCGCGTTGCGTAGCCAACACCTGCTGCTGATCGCCGATGACTGGCCCTCCGCCGCTGCGCATCTGGCTGAAGCGGGTCACGTCTTGCTGCTCACCACGCCGCGCCGCCGTCCGGCTTCGGGCCGTTTTCCCATTCCTACCATGCTCCTGCTCGACGAAGAGCCGGACGAGGCGCCCGATGGCGTTGTCGACTGGCTGGTCGGTTCGCAGTTCAGCGCCGATGTGTTGCGCCGCAGCCTGCGTTATGCACGAGAACGGTGCGCTCTGCATGCGGCACTGCAGCGCCTGTCCGAGCAGGACCCGCTGACAGGAGTCGTGAACCGCCAGGGATTCCAGGCGTTGCTTGCGGGAGAGCTGGCGGAGCACGACGGCGGGGGGTTGGCCCTGGGACTGCTGGACCTGGACAATTTTCGCCGGGTCAACGAGGCGCTGGGGCACCAGGCCGGTGACGGGCTGATCCTGCAAGTGGTGGCGCGCTTGAAGGCGCAGCTGGAGGTTGGCGACCGGATCGCGCGGCTGGGTGGCGACGAATTCGGCCTGCTACTGGATACCGGGCGCCGCTCCGGGCGCGCCGAGCAGGTAGCCGATCGGGTGGTGGAAGCCTTGGCCGAGCCTTACTGGCTCGACGGCGAAAGCCTGATGCTCGGCTGCAGCCTCGGGCTGGCCCACGCCAAGGCCGATACCGATGCCGATCAGCTGCTATGGCTGGCGCAGGTTGCCATGCGGCAGGCCAAGGCCAAGCAAGGGTGTACCTGGTATCTCTACAACGAGCGGGTCAATCGCAGCGCCAGCAGCCTGGCGGACCTGGAAGGTGAGCTGCGCCGTGCGCTGCGCCGCGATGATCTGGAATTGCACTATCAGCCGCGGCTGTGCATGGAGACCGGCCGCATCGTCGGGCTGGAAGCGCTGGTGCGCTGGCCGCATGCCTCGCGCGGTCTGCTGGCGCCGGACGAGTTCATCCCCATGGCCGAGGAAAGCGGGCTGATCGTTCCGCTGGGCTATTGGGTCATTTCACGGGCGCTGCGCGACATGCAGAGCCTGCGTGAAAAGGGCTCCGGCGAGCTGCATATGGCGGTGAATCTGTCGTTTCGGCAATTTCAGGACAGCCAATTGCTGGTCACCCTGCAGCGACTGATCGAGGAGCGCGGTGTGGACCCGCGCTGGCTTGAATTCGAGCTCACCGAGACCGCGGTGATGCGCCGCAGCGATCAGGTCAGCGGGACCATGAGCGCGCTGGCGGAGCTGGGTGTGCGCTTCTCGCTGGACGATTTCGGCACCGGATTTTCGTCGTTCGTGCACCTGAGCCGGCTTCCTATCAGCCTGCTGAAAATCGACAAGAGCTTCGTCGATGGGGTCAGCGCCAAGGCGGACAACAGCCTGGTCCAGGCCATGATCGGTCTGGCTCATGACCTGGGGCTAGAGGTGGTGGCCGAAGGCGTGGAACGGGCCGGTCAGTTGAAACTGCTGGAGCGCTACGGCGCCAATCAGGTGCAGGGCTACCTGATCAGCAAGCCGCTGCCACTGGCGGAGCTGGAGCGCTTCCTGGATCAGGAGCATCAGGCCCAGCTCAGCGGCTGAGGCGAACGCCGGGTGCGGCACCCGGCGCCCAGCCGGCTAGCGCACCATGTGCAGGAAGTGCATGTGTTTCTCGTACTGGTCGAGGATGTCGCCGATGACGCCCTCGCGGCTCCAGCCCATCACATCGTAGTTCTGTCCGCCTTCCTTGAGGTGCACCTCGGCGCGGTAGTAGTTGCGCTCGTCCTCGTCACCTTCTTCGGAGACGACGAAGCTCGGCATCGGATAGCCGCGCGGACGGATCTGGTAGATGAAGTCGGGAGCGCCCTCGTGGGTGATCGCCAACCCGGTACGGTTGTCCTCACCGCTGGTCAGTTCTACGCTGTAGCCCTGCTGGCGCAGCTCCTCGGCCACTGCAGTACAGGCCGGGGCCGCAACTTCCCTGATGAAGCGCTCCACATCGCGGCGGCGCGGGTACTTGGTCAGGTTCTGCACGCGTCGCCGCCAACCGCCTTCCTGCGGCGCGGTGGGCGTGGTGCTGAGTGACTGATAGCGCAGGCCTTGCTTGGTGGCATCGACGCGCAACGCCTTGAGCAGCCCCCACATGGCGCAGAGCAGTACCAGGGTGAAGGGCAGCGCGCTGGCGATCGTGGCGGTCTGCAAGGCCGTCAGGCCATCGGCGAGCAGCAGCGCGATGGCCACCGCGCCCATGGAACCGGCCCAGAACACGCGCTGCCAGACGGGCGTCTGGCCTTGGCCACCGGAAGCGAGCATGTCCACCACCAGCGCACCGGAGTCCGCCGAGGTAACGAAGAACACCACGACCATGATGATCGCGATCAGCGATAGCAGCGAGGCAAAGGGGAAGTGCTCGAGAAAGGCGAACAGTGCCAATGAGCTGTCGCGCTCGATGGCTTCACCCAGACTGGTTACGTGGTCCCAGAGAATCATGTGAATCGCGGTATCGCCGAACACCGTCATCCAAAGCAACGTGAAGGCAGTCGGCACCAACAGGACGCCGGTGACGAACTCGCGAATGGTGCGGCCACGTGAGATCCGCGCGATGAACAGCCCGACAAAGGGCGACCAGGCCAGCCACCAGCCCCAGTAGAACAGCGTCCAGCCGCCTATCCAGTCGTTCGGCTCGTAGGCGTAGAGATTGAAGGTAGCGGTGACGATCTGGGAGAAGTAGTTACCGGTGTTCTGCACGAAGGTCTGCAGGATGAACACGGTGGGGCCGGCGATCAGTACCAAAAGCAGCAACAGGACCGCCAACGTCAGGTTCAACTCGGACAGCCGGCGTACGCCCTTGTCCAGCCCGGTGACCACGGAAATGGTCGCCAGCAACGTGGTGCCTGCGATCAGTGCGATCTGTACCGGTATCGATACCGGCAGCCCATAAAGATGGTTCAAGCCGGTGTTGATCTGGGTGACCCCAAGACCCAGAGAGGTGGCGACGCCGAGTACGGTGCCAATGATGGCGAAGATATCCACCGCGTGGCCGATCGGGCCATGAATACGTTCACCGATCAGCGGGTACAGGGCCGAGCGCAGGGTCAGCGGCAACCCTTGCCGATAGCTGAAATAGGCCAGGATCATCGCGACGATGGCGTAGATAGCCCAGGCGTGCAGTCCCCAGTGGAAGAAGGTGATTTTCATCGCTTCGCGTGCGGCGTCTACGGTGCCGCCTTCGCCGACCGGGGGGGATAGAAAGTGCATCACCGGCTCGGCGACGCCGAAGAACATCAGACCGATACCCATGCCCGCCGAGAACAGCATCGAGAACCAGGTGAGGTAGCTATAGTCCGGCTCGCTGTGATCGGGGCCGAGCTTGATCTCTCCGTACCGGCTGAGGGCCAGCAACACGACCATCAGCAGAATGATCGCCACGGCAAGAATGTACAGCCAACTGACATTGGCGATGATCCAGGCCTGGACATCGCTGAAGACGCGCTGAGCATGCTCCGGGGCGGCGACGCTGTAGATCACCAGCATCAGGATCAGAACGGCAGAGCCGTAGAAAACGGGGGGGTTGAGGGTAGGGGAAGAAGACTTGTTGGCCTCCATGCTGCGCTCCTTTGATAACCGATTAGGGAGTGGCCGCCTGTGGCGAAGAGGACGCAATCTAACATATCGGTCAGCTTTCGACCGGACACGCAGGTCGTCCACTGCCTCGCTTCGCTGGTTGGGCCGCCTGGAAATCCGGTTTGCAATTGAATTACCGATTCCAATCGATCGCCGTTGGAGGGGGCGTAACTCAGCCGCCCTGGCTGCCGGGTCTGTACTGCAGGGCTTCGGCCAGGTGCGCACGGCCGATGGCCGTGTGCTGCTGCAGGTCTGCCAGGGTCCGCGCGACTTTCAGGATCCGGTGCGCGGCGCGCAGCGAAAGTCCGAGTCGCTCGCAGGCGCGTTCCAGCCATTGCTGGTCCTCGGCTTGCAATTGGCAATGGCTGCGCAGACCGCTGAGGTCGAGAAATGCATTGGCGCAGCCTTGGCGCTGCAACTGGATGCGTCGCGCTTCGGCGACCTGGGCCGCGACCTGTGCAGTGGTTTCGCTGCCGGCCAGTGGCGCGTTCAGTGCCGTGGCTTCGCGTGCCACGGTGAGGTGCAGGTCGATACGATCGAGCAACGGCCCGGACAGCTTGCCGCGGTAGCGCTGAATCTGATCGGGTGAACAGCGGCAGCGCCCGCTCGGGTCTCCCAGGTAGCCGCAGGGGCAGGGATTCATCGCCGCGACCAGTTGAAAGCGAGCCGGGAATCGCACCTTGTCCCGTGCCCGGGCAATAACGATGCAGCCTGATTCCAGTGGCTCGCGGAGCACCTCCAGGACTTTGCGATCGAATTCCGGCAGCTCATCGAGAAACAACACGCCCTGGTGCGCCAAGGTGATTTCGCCCGGCCGCGGTCGGCTACCACCGCCAACCAGAGCCGGTCCCGATGCACTGTGATGGGGCTGACGGAAAGGCCGCTGCGGCCAATGCTCGAGCGGTGACTGGCTGGCGACCGAATGAATCGCCGCGACTTCCAACGCCTCCTGCTCTTCCAGAGGCGGTAGCAGGCCCGGAAGACGGCTGGCGAGGAGCGTCTTGCCGGTGCCCGGCGGCCCGGAAAACAAAAGGTTGTGCGCGCCCGCCGCAGCGACCAGCAGGCCGCGCTTGGCAGCAACTTGGCCTTGCACCTCGGCCAGGTCGGGATAGGGCAACAGTTGACGCAGCAAACCTTGGGCTTCGAACGGCGCAAGAGGCGCGACGCCATTGAAATGCGCTGCGACCTCGAGCAAATGATCGGCGGCGTAGACCACCAGGCCAGAGGCCAGGCTGGCTTCCTCGGCATTGGCGCGTGGTACCAGCAGAGCACGTCCGGCTTTGCGTGCGGCCAGTGCGGCGGGCAGAACGCCCTGAACCGGGCGTAGCGCTCCAGACAGTGCCAGCTCGCCCAGGCATTCGAGGCTATCGAGGCGGTCCGGGGGAATCTGACCGCTCGCCGCGAGAATACCCAGGGCGATGGCCAGATCGAAGCGGCCACCGTCTTTCGGCAAGTCCGCCGGGGCGAGATTGAGGGTTATACGGCGGGCAGGAAAGTCAAAGTCGGAGGTCAGAATCGCGCTGCGCACACGATCCTTGCTTTCCTTGACGGCGGTCTCCGGCAGCCCGACCAGCGCCAGCGAGGGCAAGCCGTTGGCCAGGTGGGCTTCCACGGTGACGCTGGGCGCCTCGACGCCCACCTGGGCGCGGCTATGAACAATGGCAAGGGACATTCGATCACTCCTTTGATCGTGTCGCCACCGGGTTTATTCGGAGGCGGGGGGCACCAGTCTTTCTTCCAGCTCGGCGACCTTGGCCTCGAGCGCTTCGAGCCGCGCCCGTGTGCGGGCCAGGACGACCATCTGGCTGTCGAACTCGTCACGACTGACGACATCCAGCTTACTCAGCGCGCCCTGCACGATCCCTTTCAGCTGGGCTTCGATTTCCGGGCGGGGTAGTGGCGTTTCGCCGTTGAACAGGCGCGAAGCCTGGGAGCCGATGGCGTCGAGAAAAGCTTTGGGTGGAAACATGAGCATCACCTGTTTCTGAGCGGCGGGCAGTGTAACACGGGCCGTCCGCGGTCATTTTTTACCAGCATGCACGATTATGGGCAGACGCCTGCGTCGTTGTGCGCGGTATTGGTGCGCGGTTGCGCTGGTTCGCTACAGGCACCACGGCATCCCGGCGTCGCGGAACGCACCAGACCGCGCTTTCCAGCAAACTGGCACCGATTCTGCTTGGAGGGCCATGACGATGCACCAGAGCGTTGCGGTGCGCAGGCGATTCGGGACGTTTCGTCGGATCGGTTGATGGTGTCGGGAGTCGCTCGGCCACGCCGGCGCGTTACAAGAGCCAGACACTGAGCTTAGACTTGAGCCGGGTTCGTACTTCTGGGGCAAGTCCACCTAACGGGAGAGTTTCATGAAACTAGTCACTGCCATCATCAAGCCGTTCAAGCTGGACGACGTACGCGAGTCGCTGTCCGAGATCGGTGTTCAAGGCATCACAGTCACCGAGGTCAAGGGTTTCGGGCGCCAGAAAGGCCATACCGAGCTGTATCGCGGTGCCGAGTACGTGGTCGATTTTCTGCCGAAAGTGAAGATCGACGTGGCGATTGCCGACGATCAGCTCGATCGGGTGATCGAAGCCATCACCAAGGCGGCCAATACCGGCAAGATCGGTGACGGCAAGATTTTCGTCGTCAATTTGGAACAGGCCATCCGCATCCGGACAGGCGAAACCGATACCGACGCGATCTGATCGGCTTCGTCGCGTAGGGAGCGATTGACCGGGCGGAGACGCCCGAGTTCGCCGAAATCAGCCAAGCCAACCGAGTCTGATTTCTCGCTGCCACGCACGATCTCGATCGTTTTGCGATTGCCTGCCTAGCAGGCCTACGAACCCCACGCCCCAGGAGTAAAACCATGACTCTGCGAAAATTCGCAGGGCTAGGAGCCCTTTTGTCTCTGATCAGCCCCGGCATCGCCATGGCGCAGGAGGCAACGCTTGATTCAGGTGACACGGCATGGATGCTCACAGCCACTGCGCTGGTGCTGTTCATGACGATTCCAGGCCTGGCACTGTTCTACGGCGGCATGGTCCGTTCCAAGAACATTCTGTCGGTCATGATGCAGTGCTTCGCCATCACTGGCCTGATGAGCATCCTCTGGATGGTCTACGGTTACAGCCTGGCCTTCGACACGGCTGGCATGGAAGCGGGGGTCACCAATCTCAATTCCTTCGTTGGCGGTCTGGGGCGTGTCTTCCTCAGCGGGCTGACGCCGGACAGCCTCACCGGTACCGTGCCGGAGAGCGTGTTCATCACCTTCCAGATGACCTTCGCCATCATCACTCCGGCGCTTATCGTCGGTGCCTTCGCCGAACGTATGAAGTTCTCCGCGATGCTGGTGTTCATGGGTGTCTGGTTCACCCTGGTCTATGCGCCCATCGCGCATATGGTTTGGGGTGGCGACGGCGGCCTGATGTGGGATTGGGGGGTGCTCGACTTCGCCGGCGGCACCGTGGTGCACATCAATGCCGGTATCGCAGGCTTGGTGGCGTGCATCGTGCTCGGCAAGCGCAAGGGCTTCCCCACCACGCCGATGGCGCCGCATAACCTGGGCCTGACCCTTGTTGGTGCAGCGATGCTGTGGGTCGGTTGGTTCGGCTTCAACGCCGGGTCCTCACTGGCCTCCAACGGCACCGCCGGCATGGCCATGCTGGTTACCCAGATCGCGACGGCTGCCGCGGCACTGGCCTGGATGTTCGCCGAGTGGCTGACTCACGGCAAACCCAGCGCGCTGGGCATCGCTTCGGGCGTGGTTGCCGGTCTGGTTGCCGTTACCCCGGCTGCCGGCACCGTGGGCCCGATGGGTGCGCTGATCATCGGTCTGGCCTCTGGCGCCATCTGCTTCTTCTGTGCCACCAGTCTGAAACGCAAGCTCGGTTACGACGACTCCCTGGACGCCTTTGGCGTGCATGGCGTCGGCGGCATCGTCGGTGCGTTGTTGACGGGTGTGTTCGCGGCTCCGGCGCTGGGCGGCTTCGGTGAAGTGGACAACATCGCGCTGCAGCTGTGGATCCAGTTCAAGGGTGTGCTGTTCACCGTCGTGTACACCGCCATCGTCACCTTCGTGATTCTCAAGGTGATCGATGTGGTGATGGGGCTGCGGGTCAGCGAAGAAGAGGAAACCATCGGCCTCGACCTCAGCCTGCACAACGAGCGTGGCTACAACCTGTAAGCACACGGAGTGCGCCCGGAGCCAACCCGGGCGCCTTTAACCGAACAGCGTCGTGAGGCGCTCGGCAAAAGGTGATAACAAATGGATAGCACAGCACTGATACCCGTTCAGTACGGACTCGATACCTTCTACTTCCTTATCTGCGGCGCGCTGGTGATGTGGATGGCGGCCGGTTTTTCCATGCTCGAAGCCGGTCTGGTCCGGGCCAAGAACACCGCCGAGATACTCACCAAGAACATCGTGCTCTACGCCGTGGCGTCGATCATGTATCTGCTGATCGGTTACTACATCATGTATTCCAGTCCGGACGGCGGCATTCTGCCGAGCCTGGGCTTTCTGATCGGCGATGAGAACGCGGTAGACGTGGTCGCCGCCGGCGGCGAAGACGCGCCTTACTACTCGACGCGCGCGGACTTCTTCTTCCAGGTGGTATTCGCTGCGACCTGCATGTCGGTCGTTTCTGGTGCGGTGGCCGAGCGGATGAAGCTCTGGGCTTTCATCGCCTTTGCAGTGGTGATGACCGGCATCATCTACCCGGTGCAGGGTTTCTGGAAATGGGGCGGTGGTTTCCTCGACGCGGCTGGTTTCCTCGATTTCGCCGGTTCCGGTCTGGTGCACATGGCCGGCGCTTCCGCTGCTCTGGCTGGCGTGCTGCTGTTGGGGCCGCGCAAGGGCAAATACGGCCCGAACGGTCAGATCAACGCGATCCCCGGCGCCAACCTGCCGCTGGCGACCCTCGGTGCGTTCATCCTGTGGATGGGGTGGTTCGGCTTCAACGGCGGTTCGCAACTGAAGATGAGCACCATCGAAGACGCCAACGCGGTCGCTCAGGTGTTCACCAATACCAATATGGCGGCTGCCGGTGGCCTAGTTGCGGCACTGATCACAGCGCGCCTGCTGTTCGGCAAGTCCGATCTGACCATGATCCTCAACGGTGCACTGGCCGGTCTGGTCGCCATCACCGCCGAGCCGCTGACCCCGAGCGCGCTGCAGTCCGTGTTGATCGGTGGTGTGGGCGGCGTACTGGTAGTGTTCAGCATCCTTGGCCTGGACAAGCTCAAGCTTGATGACCCTGTCGGTGCTATATCGGTGCATGGTGTTGTCGGCATGTGGGGCTTGCTGGCCGTACCGCTGACCAATGCGGACGCCTCGTTCGGAGCGCAGCTGCTGGGTCTGGTGTCGATCTTTGCCTGGGTGTTCATCGCCAGCCTGATCGTCTGGGGCATCATCAAGGCCGTGTTCGGCCTGCGTGTCAGCGAAGAGGAGGAATACGAGGGTGTTGATGTGGTCGAGTGCGGCCTCGAAGCCTACCCGGAGTTCACCAGTAAACGTTGACCTGCAATCTAATGACGAGGGCGCCTATGGCGCCCTTTGTTTTTTCTGGCGCCGCGCTAGAATGCGCCCGTTCAGGTGATCGCAGAGGCTCCGGCATGTGGCAACAGACGATGATCACGCTGCGCCCGAAATCGCGCGGTTTTCACCTGGTTACCGACGAGCTGCTTGCACAACTGCCGGAACTGCAACAATGCCCGGTCGGTCTGTTACACCTGTGGCTGCGTCATACATCGGCCTCGCTGACCATCAACGAGAACGCCGACGGCGCGGTGCGGCGCGACTTCGAGCGGTTCTTCAACCGCCTGGTGCCGCAGGGTCAGGATGGTTACGAACATGATTACGAGGGGCCGGACGATCTGCCGGCACACTTCAAGGCGAGCCTGCTCGGTTGCCAGGTGAGTTTGCCGGTCAGTGAGGGGCGATTGGCATTGGGGACTTGGCAGGGTATCTATCTGGGCGAGCACCGTGATCAGGGCGGCTCCAGGCAGATCCTTGCAACGCTGTACGGAATGGCAAGTTGAATTTTTTTTGGCGATGGCGAACAAATCACATCGCTGGGCTATAACTTCCGCTTTGGCAAGGTACGAGGTTGAACATGAGCGACGAAGAATTAGAACAAGACCTGGACGTTAACGACGAGGAAGATGACGAGGAGCTGGCTGCTGCCGACGACGGCGACGATCTCGCTGATGAAGAGGGGACCGACAGCGAGCGCGCCACTCCAACGACCAAGAAGGCCAAGGCCAAGGCTGTCGTCGTCGACGAGCTGCCAAGTCTGGAGGCCAAGCAGCGCGAACGCGATGAGCTGGCGCGCGCCATGGAGGAATTTTTGGCGCGGGGAGGACGTGTGCAGGAAGTCGAGCCCAATGTAGTCGCCGATCCGCCGAAAAAGCCGGACAGCAAATACGGCAGTCGGCCTATTTGAATCGCCGCCCATGAAAAAGCCCGCGCTATTGCGGGCTTTTTTGTGAATCAGGATGTCGCGTTTTGATCGCGCTGCGCTCAGTGCCAGCGGTCGAGCAATGGCGGCAATTCGGACAGGCTGCCGATTTCAGCGTCGGGTCTGCCGGCGTGTTGCCACTCAACTCCGCCGGGGTTGAACCAGATCGCACGCATGCCGGCGCGCTGGGCGCCGCCGATATCGTCGCTGGGATGGTCGCCGATATGCACCGCGTGGGTGGCCTCCACGCCGCCCCGCTTGAGCGCTTCGCGGAACGGATGTGGGTCGGGCTTGCCGACCCCGAGCTCCTCGGCGCAGAGGGCGAAGCGGAAGTAGTCGGCCAGCCCCAGCCGGCTGACGTCGGCGTTACCGTTGGTCAGCACGCCGAGCATGTAGCGATTGGCGAGCAGCTCCAGTGTGGGGTGCACCTCGGGAAATAACTCGACAGCGTGTCTCGCCTCGAGAAAGACCCGGAAACCCGCTTCGGCCAGCTCTTTGGCTTCGCCCGGCGGGTAGCCGGCCTGCTCCAGTGCGTTGAACAGTATCTGCCGGCGCAGCTCGCTGAGGCGATGCTTGAGCATAGGGTCGGCTTGCAGCAGCCGCTCACGGATGGCCCACAGCGCTTCAGTGGTGAAGTCGCCCAGGCGTGGCGCATTGCGTCCTAGCCAATCGCGCAGGGTCGCTTCGGCGCCGCGCATGACGGGCGCGACATCCCAAAGCGTGTCGTCGAGGTCGAAGGTGATCAGCTGAATACTCATGGCTCGCTGTCCTGTTTGCGGCGCGCTCGCGGGTGCGCCTGATCATAGACCTTGGCCAGATGCTGAAAGTCCAGGTGGGTATAGATTTGCGTGGTGCCGATGTCGGCATGACCGAGCAACTCCTGCACCGAGCGCAAGTCTTGGGAGGATTCCAGCATGTGGCTGGCGAAGCTGTGCCTGAGCATGTGCGGGTGAAGATGCTGGCCGAGCTCTCGCACGCCGGCTTGGCGTACCCGCAGCTGTACCGCGCGAGCCCCGAGGCGCCGACCATGCTGGCTGACGAAGACCGCGCCATCGGCTGGATTGCTCAGCGTCCTCAGTGGTAACCAGGCCTGCAGCGCTTCACGGGCCTTGCGACCGATGGGTAGCACACGCTCCTTGTTGCCTTTGCCATGAACCTGAACCAGACCGGCCGGCAGATCGAGCTGATCGAGGTTGAGACCGACCAGCTCGGCCAGACGCAGACCGGACGAATAGAACAGTTCGAGCATGGCCTGATCGCGATGGCCGATGAAATCGTCCTCAATCCCGCCGTCGAGCAGCTGCATCGCTCTATCGGTATCGAGCAGGCGCGGCAGACGCTTCTCGCCCTTGGGCGCGGAGATACCGGCCGCCGGATCATGGGCGCAGCGCTTTTCCTCGTTGAGATAGCGATAAAGGCCCCGCAACGACGACAGCAGACGTGCCAGGCTGCGGCCGGATTGACCTTGGCGATGCTGTTCGGCGATCAGCTGGCGAACCTGAGGACTTTTCAGTTCGGCCCATCGCTCGAGGTGCTGCTTGTGGCAGAAGTTCATCACCTTGATTAGATCGCGCCGATAACCATCGAGGGTGTGAGGCGACATCTGCCGCTCGCTGCGCAGGTGTTCGAAATAGGCGTCGAGATCGTTCTGCATCAGGGCTCACTTCGATAAGAGGCAGCCATCAGCTGGAAGCTGAACGTAGAAGCCGGACGAAGTGCTCGTGGTTCGTGCATTGGCTTCCAGCGTCCAGCGGCGTCTAACGTACCGAGCGCAGCGGTGCTGAGTAGTGCGGCAGGACGCGCGTCAGCACCTCGGCGATATAGCCGAGAAACAGCGTGCCCAGCGAACTCTTGTAATGCTGCGGGTCCTGGCTGCCGATCGCCAGGATGCCTTGCTGTTGGTTGAGCGCAACCACGGCGGCCGAGCCGATGCCGCTGCTTTCTTCTTCGCCAAACAAAAACGCCAGCTCATGTGGGCGCAGTACACCGCAGACGGTTTTGCCGGTGCCGAGCAGGCCGCCAATGGCCTGCTGCGCCTCGGCGGCGGTCACGCTGCGGCCAACCGGCAACGGCGAATCGCTGAACAAGATCAGGCTGACATAGGGCACCTGGAACTCATGCCGAAGGCTTTCATCCACCGCGCCGATGATTTCTTCCAGGCTGTTGGCGTCCAGCAGGTCGAGGACCAGCCGGCGCGTTTTGTCGAACAGCCTGTCGTTGTCGCGAGCCACATCCATCAGCTGCGACAGGCGATGGCGCATTTCGATGTTGCGTTCACGTAGCAGCTTCACCTGCCGCTCGACCAGCGACACGGCGCCGCCGGGCAGGTGGGGGATGCGCAGCTCGGGAATCAACTCGTCGTGATCGACAAAGAATTCCGGATGGGCGCGCAGATAGGCCACGACGGTTTCGGCGTCCGGCAGGTGCGGCTTATCCTGGTTTTGCTCGGTCATAGGCGAACTTGTCCTTCGAAAACGCGAACGGCGGGACCGGTCATGATAACCGGCTGCCCTGGTCCTGCCCATTCGATGGACAAACGGCCACCCGGTAGATCGAGTTGTACGGGTGAGTCCATCCAGCCCTGGCGAATCGCAGCGACCGCTGCGGCGCACGCGCCGGTGCCGCAGGCTTGGGTTTCGCCAGCGCCACGTTCCCAAACCCGCAGTTTCGCGTGCTGGCGGTCAACCACCTGCAGAAAACCGGCATTGACTCGCTGCGGGAAGCGCGGGTGGTGCTCGATCTTCGGCCCCAGTTCATGCACCGGCGCGGTGGTGACGTCATCCACCCGCAACACGGCGTGTGGGTTGCCCATGGACAGCGCGGCGATCTCTAACTGCTGGCCGTCGACATTCAACGGATAGCTCAGGGCTTCGCCATCAGCCAGGAACGGAATATCGGCCGGCACCAGACGTGGAGGGCCCATGTCGACACTGATCTGCCCGTCGGGGCGGATGTCCAACTCGATGATCCCGCCTTTGGTCTCGACGCGAATCTGCCGCTTCATGGTCAGACGCTTGTCGAGCACGAAGCGTGCGAAGCAGCGCGCACCGTTGCCGCATTGCTCCACTTCGGAACCGTCCGAGTTGAAGATGCGGTAGCGGAAATCAACATCGGGATCGTGCGGCGGCTCGACCAGCAACAGCTGATCGAAGCCCACGCCGGTATGCCGATCGCCCCATTGCTTGGCGTGTTTCGGCTGGATATGCGCGTGCTGGCTGATCAGGTCGATGACCATGAAATCATTACCCAGGCCGTGCATCTTGGTAAAACGCAAAAGCATCGTCGTGGCCTCAGGCAGGCAGCAGGCTTTCGCCGGCGTATAGCTCCTGCACGCTCTCGCGGCGGCGCACTTCGTAGACTTCGTCGCCATCCACCAGCACTTCGGCGGCTCGGCCGCGGGTGTTGTAGTTGGAACTCATGACAAAACCGTAGGCACCAGCCGAACGAACCGCCAGTAGGTCGCCTTCGGCCAGGACCAGTGGGCGTTCCTTGGCGAGAAAATCACCGGTTTCGCAGATCGGGCCAACGATGTCGTAGTGACGCGCATCACCCTCGCGTGGCTGCACGGGCACCACGTCCATCCAGGCCTGATACAGCGCCGGGCGGATCAGATCGTTCATCGCCGCATCGACGATGGCGAAGTCCTTGTGTTCGGTGTGCTTGAGGTACTCCACACGCGTCAGCAGCAGACCGGCGTTGGCCACGATCGAGCGACCGGGTTCGAACACCAGCGCCAGGTCGCGCCCGTCGATGCGCTTGCGCACCGCCTGTATGTAATCGCCGGCCAGCGGCGGTTGCTCTTCGCGATAGCGCACACCGAGCCCGCCACCCAGATCCAGGTGCTGAATGCGGATGCCCCGCACGGCCAGACGATCGATGAGTGCCAGCAAGCGGTCTAGCGCGTCGAGAAACGGTGGCAGCGTGGTGAGCTGCGAGCCGATGTGGCAATCGACGCCGATCACGTCAATGTTGCTCAACGCGTGAGCGCGGCCGTAGACCGCGTCGGCGTCTGCAATGGCGATGCCGAACTTGTTTTCCTTGAGGCCGGTGGAGATATACGGATGGGTGCCGGCATCCACATCGGGATTGACCCGTAGCGACACCGGCGCCATTACACCGAGCTCGGCAGCGACCTGCTGCAGACGTTCGAGCTCGTCGGTGGATTCTACGTTGAAACAGTGCACGCCGACTTCCAGCGCGCGCCGCATGTCATCACGGGTCTTGCCGACGCCGGAAAACACGATACGCTCAGGCTGCCCGCCTGCTGCCAGCACGCGCTCCAATTCACCGCGCGACACGATATCGAAACCGGCACCGAGGCGAGCCAGTACGTTGAGCACGCCTAGATTCGAGTTAGCCTTGACCGCGAAGCAGACCAGGTGCGGCATGCCTTGCAGCGCGTCGGAATAGGCGCGGTACTGGGCCTCGATATGGGCGCGCGAATAGACGTAGGTAGGGGTGCCGAAGCGCTGCGCGAGAGCGGGCAGCGCCACGCCCTCCGCGAAGAGTTGACCGTCGCGGTACGAGAAGGCCTCCATGGAATGCCTCCTTTACAGTTCGAAACGGTCTTTGGAACGTTCGTTGGCGGTTGCTTCGTCGTCCGGATGATACAGCGGGCCTTTCTGGCCGCAGCCGCTAAGTGCGGAAGCGAGAACCGCGAGTGCAATAAGTGGAAGCAGTAGACGCTTCATCGGGGGCAATCCTTGAAAATCGATGGGCCGGAGTATACCCAGCACCTACCGGATTGCCTATGTGGCCGCGCTCGTCGGCAGCCACATCGGGCGACCGCTCCGACAGCCGCTCGCTAGACGCGGCGGTGGCCTGCTAAGCTCGTCGGCATCGTCGGCGGCCCTGTCCCGCCGTACAAAACCGCACCGAGGAAAACGATTCATGAGTCTGAGCGAAGCCCGCTTTCACGATCTTGTCGATGCCGCGCAGGAAGAAATCGAGGATGTGTTCGATCACAGCGGCATGGATGTCGATCTGGACAATTCCGGTGGCGTTCTCACCGTGCGTTTCGAAAACGGCACGCAGTTGATCTTCAGCCGTCAGCCGCCGTTGCGCCAACTGTGGGTGGCCGCGCGTTCGGGCGGCTTCCACTTCGATTACGACGAAGCCGCGTCGTTGTGGATCTGTGACACCAACGACGAGCGACTCGGTGAACTATTGGCCCGGGTTACGCAGGAGCAGGGGGGCGAGGCGCTCGAATTCGAAGACTTGTGATGCGAGACGCTGCCTGAGCCGGGTCGCCGTACCTGGGCCGTGATTTTTCCGGCACCCTTGCTTATTTAATGAGCTGTGATAGGGTCGAGTGCAGGTTAAAAAACCCCGCCTTCGGGCGGGGTTTTGCTTTTTTACCCACCGACGTTTTTTACAGGAGCTCACCCGGAACCATGGCCAGTGCACCGCCCATTATCATCACTCAACCTGATTTGCAGCGGCTCGAGCGGCTGCTCGACAGCCTGGCTGACTACGGTCCGGCCGCCGAGGCGCTCGAAGAAGAGTTGTCGCGTGCCCAGGTGGTCGAGCGTAGCGAGCTGCCTGCTGGCGTGGTGTCGATGAACTCGCGCGTCCATTGCCGCGAGGAGGGGAGCGGCAAGGACTACCATCTTACGTTGGTCTTCCCGCAGGATGCCGGAAAGGAGGGCACCGTATCGGTATTGGCGCCGGTAGGTACCGCCCTGCTGGGCATGAGTGTCGGCCAGCACATCGATTGGCCGACCCCTGGCGGCAAGGTGCTCAAACTCACGTTGCTGGCGGTCGAGTACCAACCTGAAGCGGCCGGCGACGTTGGTCTGTAACGAGCGTTTTAGTCCTCGCGTCGCGTCCGTTCAGACCGACCCCAGTGCCTGATTGAGCGCTGCTTCGAGATGCGCTTTGTAGCGCAGATGCTGCACGGTCTGGGTTCTCCCCCCACCGTGCAGACCGGACAGATCCAGGTCGGTGATGTAGCAGGGATAACGTTCGCCACCGCTCCGTTGGGCGAGGATGTAGCGAGCTACCGCGGCGAAGAGCCCGGCGCCATATTCCAGGCTGGAAAACTCCTGATGGTTGCAATACAGCGCTACCTGCGAGCGGCCCTTTTCGCTGGGTTCGATGATCGCTTGGATGTCGTAGAGCGGATCGCTGGCTTCCTCGCGCGGTGCCGCTCGGCGCTCGACAGCCAAGGGGCGATCCGGCGAAGCCTGTTGTAGCCGGTAGAAGAGGATGTCCATGGCCGCCAGACGGCTTTCTTCGAACGGCAGCTGAGTGGTGCGGCGGTAGCTCACCGACTGAAGGAAGCGCAGCAATGGCGTCAGCAGGGTCTGCTCGTCGCGATACGGCACCTGCTGACGCCACAGGGCATTGAATTCGTCCAACACCGTCAGCTCCGCCATCGCTCCCTGGATGCGATAGAACACCTGTAGGCATTGCGCTCTGGCCTGGGCCAGGATCAGCGCCAGGTCCTGGCCTTCCAAGGCATGTCGATCCACGCGCAGCGGGCGAGCGCGCTGGTGTGCCTCGCCCAAATGTTCGACCACGGCCTGCAGGTCGCTCAGCTTCGTGTGATGGACGTTGCCTGCAGTCAGGTCGAGCACGTGAAAATGCTGGCGTACCTGCAGCAGGTAGCGGCCGTCGCTCGCTTCGTCGAGGCCGCTCTGAGCGTCGCTGAAGAGCGTTTCCACCCGCCGTGCGATGGCCAGGCCGGAGTGGCGACAGAAGCAGCGCACCTGCAGAGCGGGGCGAACACCGCGCGCGGGCAGTTCGTCAAGGTAATCGCGCAGGCAATCGGGCAGTGCCGAAGCGCCCTCGTAGCGACTGACGATCAGCTCGTTCCAGCTATTCAGGGTGAGGCGATCGATGCTCAGGACAAGATTTTCCCGCGCTGCGCCATAGCCGAACGGATCGTTGCGCTCGTCGGGCGAGAGCGGGTGCTCAGGGCTGAACGGGTCGAGTCCGATATTCACCAGCAGCAGCACCTGGGTCGGTACCGCCGCCGTCAACAGTGCATCCTCGGCTACGGCAGGTGGCGGCATGGGAAAGGCCTGACGCAGATCGGTCAGCAAGGAGAACAGCTCGGCTTCGCTCAATCCGCTATCGCCCGGGTGTAGCGCGACGTGGGTGGCGCTATCGACTATGCCGTTGCGATGACACCACCCGAGCAGCGGTATCAGATCACGCGAGCGCTTCAGCGGCGAGTGGTTCGTGACTTCCTGGGCGTTCAGATTGCCCTCATAGAGCGCCCAAGAGATATCGGAGGCCGCGTCGTAGCCCTGCACCAGCGTCAAGCTGTGCTCGGCCATGTCAGGCGAGATGCCCAGATTGATCGCTTCGATCTTGCCCGCCTTGCGCTCGATGGCTGCATGCAGGCGCCGGCCGAGCACGCCGAAATCACGCCCGTTGATGCTGCTGGTGATCTGCAGGCGTCGGGCGAATTCGCTGAGGAAGCGATAGCCATAAGTCAGCTCGTTGACCAGCGCTCGGCGCTCCTGATCAACCTGTCGGGTTTTCCACTGGCTGCGACGATCGAGCAGGGCGAACTGTCGCTCGTCCCAGCCCCAGTCGCGGGTGAGGCGTTCAAGCAGGTGTCGCTTCCAGCTCTTGCGGCGACCGATTGGCGGATTGCTCAGGGGCTTGTTGACCTTCAAATACAGGCAACGCCGTAACAGGGCCATGCGTTCCATGTCGCCGCGTTCGACCAGATAGGCTTCGATCCGGCGGTACGCGACGATATAGGGATCGAGGTCGTCCAGTTCCAGGCGGTTGGCGTAAACCGCCTGTTTGAAATCAAGGCTCAGGCATCGCACCTGAGGATGCTCGCTGGCGTAGACCTCGACCAGCAGCAACTTGAACAGTGACTTGTAGGGCGATTCGATGGCCTTGTACAGCTGCCAGAGGCCCGCACCTAGGTATTCGCCCGGCGGGATATTGCCGAGGCTGCCGAGATCCAGCACCTCGTCGCTGCGCACGAAGCGTTTATCTAGCAGGGTGCGGACGTAATCCTGGTAACGATGCTCTTCGTAATCCGGCACCAGCCACCAAAGCGGTGTGCGGCCACCGAGCCAGATGGCGGTGCGGTAGAACTCGTCGAGTAGCAGGTAGTGTTGGGTGGTGCCGCAGTCATCGGAGGTCAGTTTCGCTTCGCGCGCACCCTGGGTGAAACGCACCGGGTCGACCAGAAAGAAATGCGCCTCGCTACCTTGGGTCGCGGCCCAGGCCTGCAACTGCTCGCACTTTCGCTGCAGCTCATCGAGCCGAGGTGCAGGCAGCTCTGGATCATGGCAGACCCAGACATCCAGATCGCTTTGCTCGCCCTGGGCAACGGTACCCAGGCTGCCCATAAGGAACAGGCCGAGGATCGGCTGCGGTGGTTTGCCGCGCAGGGGCTTGTAGGCGAACGAGCGGCTCAGGCGCTGAGCTTCGGCGAGGGTTTCGGCGTCCGGTTCGAAGCCGGCCAGTCCAGCTGGCGTGGTTCCCGACACATACCCCGGGAGAATCGGGTGATTGACATGAAACAGCAGCGGCAACAATTTGAGCACCGCTTGCTGACGTGGCGACATCGCCAGCCGGGTACGCTCCAGGCGTCCGGCATTCACTGACAGAAAGCGGTCGCGCAGGACGCCGAGTACCTTGCGGTCGATACCCTCTTCGAGAACGGGGCGGATTTCCTGGTGGCGGGTCATTCAGATTGTTCGTGAAAGCGATTGGGATCCGCCTGTTGAGCGAGGCAGAAAGGGCGGAAAAATAACATGGCTGAAGGCCGGAGGAAAAACGCAAGGCAGGAAGAGGAAGAACAGCAACAATCGCTGCCGGCCGACAGAACGGTTGCGCTATGGCGCAATTCAGTCGGCGCGGTGCTCTCGCGAAGAACCGAACGAATTCAGGCCGGGACGGTTTCCGAAAGGATCGTCAGCAGCGCTTGCGCGTGCTCGGCTGCGTCACGGCCGAGGCTGGTCAGATAGCCGCCGTCGGGTTGAGTGGTCAGGCCTTTGGTATGCAGCCGGCGAGCAGCGGCGATCGCTGCCTGATCGGCGTCTTGATGGACTTTCAGACCTTCGAGTGTGTTGTCGAGGTTGAACAGGCTAAGGATTTCCAGCTCGGCTACCAGTTCGGGGGTATAGGACATGACTGTTCCTTCGGGTGGTGGGCCTTGGCCCGGTTTGCGAAGTGTAGATGCTGTGCGCCGCGACGTGCCGCACTCTTCGCCTATTCGGCGAGATCAGGCAGATTGCGCAGCTGCGTTTCGTAGCTCTCGACGTCGAATGCGCGGTCTTGCTCGAGCATCTGCCGAATCTCGCGGGCGAGGACGAGGGCCATCAGCTTGAGAATCTCGTCGCGTTCGTAGCCGACCAGGGTCAGTTTGTTCAGCGTAGCCTGCGCGGCGGCAGGCTCGCCGGCTTCGAGCTGGTTTTCGATCGCCTGGATCAGGGTTTCTTCGGCGAAGCTTTCATCTTCATCGGACGTGGCATCGTTCATGTCGCAACTCTCGTCAGGAAAAATCTCGATAGCGGGTTTCGGCGAGTCCCGGCAAGCTGGCGCCAGCCGCGAACCTCTGAACGCTTCGCTTGGGCCGGTCTCTATTTCTACTATGGACCATCAAGGAGCACGACCGCAGCAATGATCACTCTGTACTGCCTTGAAAATGGCGCGCTGGTGCGTCGCGTTGCCGAAAGCCTGCAGACGCTGCCCGATAACGTGCTGTGGATCGACCTGTTGTCGCCTGATCAACAGGAAGAGCGCTTTGTCGAGTCGGAACTGGGGCTGGATATTCCGACCCGCGAAGAACTGGCGGAAATCGAGGATTCGTCGCGGTTCTACGACGAGGACGGCGCCATCTTCATGACCACCACGGTGGTGATGGGGATCGCCGATCGGCGCCCGGAAAATGCCGAGGTGACCTTCGTGCTGACCAAGCGCCGCCTGGTGACGGTGCGGTACAGCGAACTCAGCGCGTTTCGCCAGTTCGAATCCAAGAGCTCACGGCAGCCGTCCAACTACGCCACCAGTCATCAGATCTTCCTCGCCTTGGCCGACGCCGTGGTCGATCGCATCGCGGACGTGCTGGAAAGCGTGCAAATCGAATTGCAGGCCTTGTCGCGGCGCATCTTCGATGAAGGAAAGGAGCACCGCAGGGACCTGCAGCAGATCATTCAACAGCTCGGGCAGCATCGCTCGCTGCTGTCGCAGCTGGGCGAAAGCCTGTTCAGTTCGAGTCGACTGATCGCGTTCTATCGTCTGCATGCCGACGAGCCCAAACAGGGCGTCGCCAAGGGCCTATTGAAGGCGCTGGAGCGGGACGTGCGATCACTGGGCGAGCACCAGGCACGCCTGCTCGGCGATATCGCGTTCCTGCTCGATGCCACCCTGGGCCTGATCAATATCGAGCAGAACAGCATCATCAAGGTGTTTTCGATCGCCGCGGTGCTGTTCCTGCCCCCTACGCTGGTGGGGACGGTTTACGGCATGAACTTCGAGCGCATGCCCGAACTTGGCTGGTCGCTCGGCTACCCCATGGCGTTGGGCATGATGGTGGTCTCCGCGATCATTCCCTATGCCTGGTTCAAGTTCCGCGACTGGCTCTGATCAGCCGAAGAAATAAAGAACGATGCAGAATGCGCCCAGCAGCGCCCAAACGGCGCCAAAAATGACGGGCGTGCGCAGCGAGAACAGCAGTGTACGTTTGTAGCGCTCTCCTCCCGGCGGGCTATTTCCCTCGCCGAACAGGGCAGAATCGTGGTTGGGTAGCAGGCCGACATTGCCTTCGGTCTGCAGCAGCTCGGCCTGCTTGCGATGCCAGCGCTCTATCACGTCGAAGCTCGCCCGGATGCCGGGTATCGCATGCAGCGAGGTGAGCAGTCCAAGCAGCGCTAGCACGCTCGGCACAACCAGCCTGAACAGGCTTCCCCAGTCGGGATTGGTATTGGCCATGGAAGAGGCGAAGGCAATCATCAGAAACGACTGCGAAGACAGGTAGCCGCTGGTGCGGCTGGCCAGTAGCGTCGACTCGAAATGAATCTCCGAACGATAGAAATTCAACCGTTCCTTCGGCGAGTCGAAGACTTCAGCGCCTACGGTGTCCTGATTGAGCAACAGCGTTTTGAGGTCGGTCATAAGGGGGAGCAACTCGGGCATTAACGCGTTTGGCGCTATCCGGTCGGTCGAGTTCCCCCTTGAGTCGATCTTAGACCTGCTCTGCCAGCGCCTGCAGCGCGTCGCCCGTCAGGCGATAGGTCGTCCATTCGTCCTGCGGGCGCGCACCCAGTGATTCGTAAAAACGAATCGCCGGCTCGTTCCAGTCCAATACCGACCACTCGAAGCGCCCGCAACCACGGGACACCGCAAGGCGCGCGAGATATTTGAGGAGCGCCTTGCCGGCACCGGTGCCGCGAGCCTCGGGGGTGACGTAAAGATCTTCGAGGTACAGGCCGTTGCGGCCGAGCCAGGTCGAGTAGTTGAAGAAATACACCGCATAACCGATCGGTTGGCCATCGCTCTCGCAGATCAGCGCACTGGCGCTGGCATTCTCTGCGAACAGGCTGGTTTCGATGCCAGCGACTTCAGTCTTGACCTCGTGCTCGGCGCGCTCGTAGATCGCCAGTTCGGTGATGAAGCGCAGGATCAACGCTGCGTCTTCTCGGGTGGCATGACGGATATTCAAGGGCATGTACAGACTTCCAGCTGAACGTGTGGCTTGGACGGGCGGCGGAGCGTACTTCAGCGCCTGGCCACGATGATGGGCAATAGGCGCAGCCAGGGAATTGACCACGCTGGGACAGCCGACGAACGAAGTCGTCGACTGTTCTTCAGGTTGCGTATCAACGCGAGGCGAGCAGTTCGCGGCCGCGCTGGACGGCCGCGCGAACCTGCGCCGGGGCGGTGCCGCCGATGTGGTCGCGGGCATTCACCGAGCCTTCTAGGGTCAGCACGGCGAAGACATCCTCGTCGATCTGGTCGCTGAACCGGCGCAGCTCGTCGAGGCTCATTTCGGCCAGATCCTTGCCGCTGTCGACACCGTATTTCACTGCATGACCGACGATCTCGTGGCAATCGCGGAAGGGCAGCCCCTTGCGCACCAGGTAGTCGGCCAGATCCGTCGCGGTGGAGAAGCCGCGCAGCGCCGCTTCACGCATGATTTCGCGCTTCGGCTTGATCGCCGGGACCATGTCGGCAAAGGCGCGCAGCGAGTCGCGCAGGGTGTCGGCGGCGTCGAACAGCGGCTCTTTGTCTTCCTGGTTGTCCTTGTTGTAAGCCAGTGGCTGGCCTTTCATCAGCACCAGCAGGCCGCTCAGCGCGCCGAACACGCGTCCGGTTTTGCCGCGAACCAGCTCCGGCACGTCCGGGTTTTTCTTTTGCGGCATGATCGAGGAGCCGGTGCAGAAGCGGTCCGGCAGGTCGATGAACTGGAACTGCGCGCTGGTCCAGAGCACCAGCTCTTCGGAGAATCGCGACAGGTGCATCATCGCCACGGAGGCGGCGGCGCAGAATTCGATGGCGAAGTCGCGATCGGAGACGCCGTCCAGCGAGTTGCCGGAGATCGCCTCGAAACCCAGCAGTTCGCAGGTGATTTCCCGCTGAATCGGGTAGGTGGTGCCGGCCAGTGCGGCCGAGCCCAGCGGCATCCGGTTGGTGCGCTTGCGGCAGTCGACCAGGCGTTCGTAGTCGCGCGAGAGCATCTCGAACCAGGCCAGCAGGTGATGCCCGAAGGTGACCGGTTGTGCCGTTTGCAGGTGGGTGAAACCGGGCATGATCGTATCGGCTTCCGCTTCCGCCAGTCCGAGCAGGCCCTGCTGCAGGCGGGTGATTTCGCCGAGGATGGTGTCGATTTCATCCCGCAGCCACAGGCGGATGTCGGTGGCGACTTGATCGTTGCGTGAGCGTCCGGTGTGCAGCTTTTTGCCGGTCACGCCGATGCGGTCGGTCAGTCGTGCTTCGATGTTCATGTGCACGTCTTCCAAATCGACGCGCCAGTCGAAGCTGCCAGCCTCGATCTCGCCCTGGATGTCCTTCAGATTGGCGATGATCTCGTCACGTTCGCCATCGCTCAGCACTCCGGCCTTTGCCAGCATGGTGGCGTGGGCGATGGAGCCCATGATGTCGTGGCGGTACAGGCGCTTGTCGAACTCGACGGAGGCGGTGAATCGGGCGACGAAGGCGTCGACGGGCTCGCTGAAGCGGCCGCCCCAGGACTGGTTGGTCTTGTCGGTGCTCATGAATGCGCTCGCAGAATCGGAATGGGCGAAAGAAAGGCCGAATAATAACAGGGTTCAGTGGCCCCTCATGCGCTCCCCGGTCTTTGGCCAACCGGGGAGCCGCCCGGAAGCGACGTCGGCTAGGATCGCGCTCAAACCTGAGCGACTACCCGGCGCGATTTCCCGTCACGCCCTGAACTGACCCAGGCTGGCTTCGAGCCGGTCTGCCAGATTGCCTAGCGCTCGGCCACTGGTGGCGGTGGCGGTAACCGCGTCGGCCGATCGTTCGGCCTCGGTCAGGATCACCTGCACCCGGGCGCGGACATCGGACGCAGTACTGGCCTGCCGTTCGGCACCCGCTGTCGCTTCCTGTACGGTGTCATGCACCTGCGCCACGGCGAGCTGGAGCGTGCGCTGCAGCTCGCGGCTGGTCGTGAGCGAAGCCAAGCCGCTGTCGGCCTGCTCGCCTGTGCTGCTGATGGTCGATACGGCAGTCCGCGCACCTTGCTGCAGGCTCTCGATATGCGCCCGGATGTCGCCGGTGGACTGTTGGGTCTTGCTGGCCAGCGCTCGTACCTCATCGGCCACGACGGCAAAGCCGCGGCCGCTTTCGCCGGCACGAGCTGCCTCGATGGCCGCATTCAACGCGAGCAGGTTGGTCTGTTCGGCAATGCCTTGGATCACGGTCAGCACGACGTCGATCTGTTCGCTCTGCTTGGCCAGCTTCTCGATCACCTCGGTGCTGCTGCGTACGCCTTCGCCGAGTGCTGCGATGGTTTTTTCGACCTGGTCCGAGATGGCCTCGTTGTCGCGAGCCGCCTTGCGGATCGAAATCACCTGCTCCAGCGCAGCTTGCATTGCCTGGCTTTCTTCCTGGGCGCGGTGCGTCATGTCCGCAAGCGCCTGTAGGCTGCCGGCCACCTCATCGCGCTGGCGCTCGGCAGCGGTCGCTGCGGCAGTGCTGCGGCTGCTCAGCGCAGCGATTTCAGTACCGGTCTGCACGGCGATCGCGCGCGCTTCCTGGACGATGGGCTGAAGTTTGGCCAGGAAGAGGTTGACGGCATCGGCCATGTCGCCCACTTCGTCCGCGCTGTGAATCTTCACGCGTTGGGTGAGGTCGCCGTGGCCGGCCGACAAGTCGCGCAGCGCCGTCACCAACAGACCCAGGCGCCGCAAGACCCGACGGCCCAGCACCAGCGTCACGGCAATCAGCAGGAGCGCGCCAGTTATCGCGAGGCCGAGGCTGATTTTCCACAGCAGGCTGGTCGCCGACTGTTTCACGGCCTTCTGGCTGTTCGCATCGAGGGCTTGCGCCACTTCCGCAGCAGCCGTCAGGCGCGCAGCCAATACCTTTGCGCTGTCGCTGGCGGTGGCGGCAAGGCCGGTTTCGACCAGTTTCACGGTGCCCTCGATCAGCGTCTGGAACCGGCTGTCGAAGGCGGCGAGCTCGGCGTCTACCGCCGATGTGGACAAGCCGAGAACAACCTGGCCAATGACGGCGCCCTTGGGGTTGATGGCGGCCTTAGCGAGGTACAGCGCCGGGTCGTTCGCGGCTGCGGACAGAACCTTGTCGAAAGCGGATCGACCGTTGCCCTTGTCGATCAGTGCCTTGATTCTCGGGTCCTTGCGATTCAGATGACGGGTGAGTTGATTGCCGCCGGCATCGAAATAAACGACGAAGACGACCGCCGGGTTTCGGTGCGCCATCCTGACGAACTCGGTCAGCGCGGGAATGTCGTTGTCCCAGATCGCCGAAGGCGCGACGCCAGCCAGCAAAATGGCCAAGTCATCGCCGGATTGCTTGAGGTGGCGTTCGAGCACGTCCTGCAGCTGTGCCTGTTCGCCGGTAAGGCGCTGCGTCAGGCCTTGGGCGAGATCGCCTCGCATGCGCTCGGACAGACTGGAAAGACCGCTTCGCACTTCCACATCAGCGGATTGAAGTTCGCCCAGCAGGCGCGCGGCATCCTGGTCCAGGCTTTTCCGAATTTCCTGCTCCAGCGCGCCGATAGTGCCCCTCGTCAGTGCGAGAGCGACCACAACCTGCACCACCACCGCCGCACACAATGTGAGAAATACCGGACGCAGCAAACGGCTACGCAAAGAGGAAAACAGCAGCACGGCTCATACTCCTGCCGCCCCGGGCGGCCAATGGTCGGTAGGCGCAATGCAATCATTAGGCCACTATTTCCGTATCGGCCAGGCTGTTCGTGTCTTTAACCGCCCCGATGAACCGTCGCCGATTCGATTCCGCGCGCAAGTTGCGAAGGCTTAGTACTTCCGGTTCTTGAGGCGTCGATAGACTAAGGCGTTTACAGATGCGGTGGCAGCCATTCGACCTTCCCCGGTCTGCTCATTGCTTTGTGTCCTAGCCGCGCGGAAACTCACTCCATGCAAATAAAAACCTCCAGCCGGTCACGCCCAGCTGCCCAGACCGATGACTTCTTCGTGCCCGAATTGTGCGAGCCAGAAGCGCTTCTCGGACTGGTTTTGCTCGCCGAACTACTGGTGCTGGTATTGGTGCTGGCCGAGCCGATGCAGCCCAGCTTCAACTGGATGCGTCTGGCGCTGACATCGCTGTTCGTGCAGTGGGTGATGCTGCTATCGGCCGGCCTGACCTGCCAGTTGAGGCCGTTATTGGCGCGATTGTCGCCCTGGCTGGCGGGCCTGGCCTGCTGCGCTTTGGTGGTTGGGCTGACGCTGGCTTGCACGGCGGTGGCCGATATCTACCAGTTGGGCGGGCCGCTGACTCGTGTCGGTGAGGTCAATTTGTACCTGCGACATGCATTGATCAGTCTGATCATGTCGGGGCTGCTGTTGCGCTACTTCTACCTCCAGAGCCAGTGGCGGCGACAGGAGCAGGCCGAGCTCAAGGCGCGCATCGAGTCGCTGCAAGCGCGCATTCGTCCGCATTTTCTGTTCAACAGCCTGAACAGTATCGCCAGTCTGGTCGCGACGGATCCAAGCAAGGCCGAGCAGGCGGTGCTGGACCTGTCCGATCTGTTTCGCGCCAGCCTGGCGCGTCCCGGAACGCTGGTGCCCTGGAGCGAGGAGCTGGAGCTGTCGCGTCGCTACCTGTCGATCGAGCATTACCGTCTTGGCGAGCGGCTGCAGATCGAATGGCAGGTGGAGGGCGTTCCGGATGATCTGCCGATTCCTCAGCTGACTTTGCAACCGCTACTGGAAAACGCGCTGATTCATGGTATTCAGCCTCGGATCGAGGGAGGAATGGTCAGCGTGGCGGCGCATTATGCCGATGGCGTGTTTCATTTGGAGGTCAGCAATCCCTTTGATGAGGCCGCCCAAACGCCGCCATCCCGGGGCACGCAGCAGGCCCTGCACAATATAGACGCACGACTAACGGCACTTTTCGGTCCCGCAGCGAGTCTCAGCGTGAAGCGGCATAACGCCCGTCACTACACCTGTCTACGCTATCCGTGTGCGACACAAAAGCAGGAAGCCAGATCCATATGAATGTGCTGATTGTCGATGACGAACCTCTAGCCCGCGAGCGCCTTAGCCGACTGGTAGGTGATCTTGACGGCTATCGTGTCCTGGAACCTTCCGCCGCCAACGGCGAGGAGGCGCTGTCCCTGATCGAGGAACTGCGCCCCGATGTCGTGTTGCTGGATATCCGTATGCCAGGCCTCGATGGTCTTCAGGTCGCTGCCAAGCTTTGCGAGCGCGATGCCCCTCCGGCCGTGATTTTCTGTACGGCCCATGACGAATTCGCGCTGGATGCGTTCCAGGTCAGTGCGGTCGGCTATCTGGTCAAGCCAGTGCGCCCGGAGCATCTGGCCGAGGCGCTGAAGAAGGCTGAGCGCCCGAACCGGGTCCAGCTTGCCGCACTCACACGTCCTGCGGCGGTTTCAGGGACCGGACCTCGCAGCCATATCAGCGCCCGGACTCGCAAGGGCATCGAGCTGATTCCGCTGCCCAAGGTGATTTATTTCATCGCCGATCATAAATACGTGACCCTGCGTCACGAGGGCGGCGAGGTGCTGTTGGACGAGCCGCTCAAGGCGCTCGAGGACGAGTTCGGCGACCGCTTCGTACGCATTCATCGCAACGCCCTGGTGTACCGGGACCGCATCGAACGCCTACAGCGCACGCCGCTTGGTCATTTTCAATTGTTTCTCAAGGGCCTAGAAGGTGAGCCGCTGACGGTCAGCCGGAGACATGTCGCCGGTGTGCGTAAGCTGATGCAGAACCTTTGAGGCGCAGCTGTGAGTCAGAAGCTGATTGGTGGCCGCAGGGCCGTGAGCGAGTGCTGCGGCGGTGGGGGCTGGGTTGATGCAGGGACGCACCATGCTGCGCCGTTTCTAGCTTCTAGCTCCACGCTACTTTCCTTGATTCCTGCCAATCCAGCCGGGTTGCCCGGCCTGTTATCATCGGCGGCAGTTCATTTGCCAGGAATTGCCCATGTCCCGCGAAATTCGCATCGCCACCCGAAAAAGTGCCCTGGCCCTGTGGCAGGCCGAATATGTCAAGGCGCGCCTTGAGGCTGCTCATCCCGACGTGTCCGTCAGCCTGGTGCCGATGGTCAGTCGCGGTGACAAGCTGCTCGATGCTCCGCTGGCGAAGATCGGTGGCAAGGGGCTGTTCGTCAAGGAGCTGGAAACGGCGCTGATGGAGAACCAGGCAGATATTGCCGTGCACTCTATGAAAGACGTGCCGATGGAGTTCCCCGAAGGGCTCGGCCTGTACTGCGTTTGCGAACGTGAAGATCCCCGCGACGCCTTTGTTTCCAATCGCTTCGAGAATCTCGATGCATTGCCGCCGGGAGCGATCGTCGGTACTTCCAGCCTGCGGCGTCAGGCGCAATTGCTGGCGCGCCGCCCGGATCTGAAGATTCAGTTCCTGCGCGGCAACGTCAACACCCGTCTGGCCAAGCTCGATGCCGGCGAGTACGACGCCATCATCCTCGCCGCGGCCGGTCTCATCCGCCTTGGTTTCGGTGAACGCATCCGCTCCAGCATCGGCGTCGAAGACAGTCTGCCAGCAGGAGGCCAGGGTGCAGTCGGTATCGAATGCCGGACTGGCGATACGGAGCTACATCAACTACTGCAGTGCATGAACGATCCGCAGACGGCGTTGCGTGTCAGTGCTGAGCGTGCACTGAATCGTCATCTGAATGGCGGTTGCCAAGTACCGATTGCCTGTTATGCAGTGCTTGAAGGCGATCAGTTGTGGTTGCGGGGCCTGGTCGGACAGCCGGATGGCACCTTGCTGTTGCGCGCCGAAGACCGTGCTCCGGCCACCGATGCGCAAACGCTCGGCGTGCGCGTTGCCGAAGCGCTGCTGGCACAAGGCGCGGCCAAGATCCTGCAGGACGTTTACGGTGAGGCCGGCAAGGCGTGAGCGGCTGGCGTCTGCTGCTGACGCGTCCGGCTGAAGAATGCGTCGCCTTGGCTGCAGCGCTGTCTGAGGCGGGTATCCACAGCGCGAGCCTGCCACTGCTCGAGATCGAAGCATTGGACGAGACCGTGGGGCAGCGCACCACGATACGCGAGCTGGATCGTTATGGCGCGGTGGTGGTAGTGAGCAAGCCAGCGGCGAGGCTGGGTCTGGCATTGCTCGATCGCTATGGGCTGCAGCCATCGCCTGGCCAAGCTTGGTTCAGCGTTGGTGCTGCTACAGGGGCCATCCTGAAAGACCATGGCGTGAATGCCTGTTGGCCTGATCGTGGCGACGACAGCGAGGCTCTCCTGGCGCTGCCGCGTCTGACTGCGGCGCTCGACATAGCGGACCCGAAAGTCTTGATCCTGCGCGGTGAAGGCGGTCGCGAACATATTGCCGAAACGCTTCGCCACCGCGGTGCCCAGGTCGACAGCCTTGAGTTGTACCGGCGCTGCCTACCCGACTATCACCCAGGCGCACTGATCGAGATCCTTCGTTCGGAACGGCTGAATGCCGTGGTGGTCAGCAGTGGGCAGGGTTTAGAGTCCCTGCACGAACTGGCAGGGGACGACTGGCCCATGCTGCGTGAGCTACCCTTGTTCGTACCTAGCCCTCGGGTGGCCGGAATGGCTGCGTCTTTGGGCGCCAAGAGAATAGTGGACTGCCGTGGTGCCGGAACCGCGGCTTTGCTGGCGGCGCTACGGGGCAATCCCGAGCCCGCCTCCTGATGCAAAGGATGGAAACGTGAGCGAAGCAGATTCCGATAAGACAGCGAAACAACCCACGGGCAGCGATCCCGTCACCCCACCGAAGCCCGTCGAAAAAGAGAACAAAAAAGATTCGAAAGAGCCACCCAAGGCTCCGCCACCCAAAGCCACCCCTGTTGCGACCGATTCCCGCGGCGGTAAAGCACTGGCCGGCCTGGCTCTGCTGGTCGGCCTGGCCGGTCTGGCTGCTGGAGGCTACAGCGTCTGGCAGACCCAGCAATTGGCTGAGCGGGAGCGCCAGCAGCTCGATGCGGTACAGGCGACCCGTGAGCAGGCGAGTCAGTTGGACACGCGCAATCAACAGCTGGCCAGTCGTCTCGGACGGTTGGAGCAGCTGCCTTCGGCGGAACAGCTGGAAGACCGGCGTCGCCTGCTTTCCGAGTTGCAGAGTGATCAGCAGCGGCTCGCGGGGCGGGTGGAGCAGGTGCTGGGGGCGAGCCGAGAACAGTGGCGGTTGGCTGAGGCCGAACATTTGTTGCGTATGGCGATGTTGCGTCTGTCGGCCATGCAAGACGTGAACAGTGCGCAATCCTTGATTGCCGAGGCGGATCTGATTTTGCGCAAGCAGGACGATCCGGGCGCGTATGGTGCACGTCAGAAACTGCTGGAGGGGCTCGAGGCCTTGCGCAGCCTGCCGGATCTGGATCGGACCGGCCTGTTCATGCAACTGGGCGCGCTGCGTGGACAGGCCAATCAACTCAGCGGCCTGGCCCCTGAGTTCGAAAACGGCCCCGGCACGCCAGATATGCAGAACGAAAGCCGCTGGCGGCAATGGCTGGACGAGCTGACGCGCTACGTGCGGATCGATTTCAATGCCGGGACCGATGTCAAACCACTGCTGGCTGGCCAGAGCCTGGCGCAAGTGCGGCTCGCCCTATCGTTGGCCATCGAGCAGGCGCAGTGGGCGGTGCTCAATGGCAACGAACAAGTCTATCGGCAATCGCTGGATCAGGCCGCCCGGCTGATCGAAGACCACTTCAGCGAGGAAAACGGCCAGAGCCGAGGTTTGCGTGATCGCATCGAGCAGCTGGCGAAGCGGCAGGTGTCGGTCACCCTGCCGGATCTAGCGCCGGCGCTACAGGCCATGCAGGCCTATGTGCAAAAGCGTGAATCGTCCCAAAACAGCGAACCTGCTGCCGCTCCTGCCGAGCGCGGTGAGCCGGCCGGCGAGGCCGACCAAGCGGCCGAAGGGGATCTGCGCACATGAAGCGACTGGCCTTTGTTGTTCTTATCCTGCTGGTGGTGGTCGGCTTTTTCGGCTGGGCCATTTACCAGGACCCCGGCTACGTTCTGATCAGCTATGACCGCTTTCGCTATGAATCGAGCTTCTGGATATTTCTGGGCCTGATCGCCTGTCTCTGGCTGTTGGCGATGGTGGTTCACTGGGTTATCGGATTGCTTCATGCGTCCGGCGCACTGGTCAATCCCTGGTCCCGGCGCCATCGCGCGCGCCGTGTAGCCAAGGCCTCGCGCGCGGGATTGCGGGAGCTGGCCGAAGGGCAGTGGGGGCTTGCGCTCGGGCACCTGCGTATCGCCGCCGAGCATGATCGCCAACCGCTGGTGCACTATCTCGGTGCCGCCCGTGCCGCGAGCGAGCTGGGCGAGTATGAGCAAAGTGATGAGTTGCTGCGCAAAGCCCGCGAACGCGAACCCGAAGCCGGCCTGGCTGTAGGACTGACACAGGCCCAGTTGCAAATCGCTCGCGGCCAGTACGATGCGGCGCGTGAGTCCCTGAATGCATTGCACAGCGATCACCCGCGCCATCCCTATGTGCTGACCTTGCTTCAGCAGCTTTACGTGCAACTGCAGGACTGGCCTGCCCTGTGCCGGCTGCTACCAGAGCTGCGCAAGCACCGCGTGCTGCCTCCCGCTCGGCTAGATGAGCTGGAACGGCTGGCCTGGACCGCCGCTCTGGAGCAGGTGGGGCAGGTGCAAGCCGCGACCTCGGAGGACGCGCAGCAGGCGCTGAATCAACGCTGGCAAACCGTACCGAGTAAATTGCGTAACGAACCGCTGCTGGTACGTGCCTATACGGATGGCTTGAGCCGGCTGGGCGCGGAGGAAAAGGCGGAGGAAATCCTGTATGCCGCGCTCAAGCGCCAGTTCGACGACCTCCTAATCGAGCGCTACGGTCGCGTTCGTGGGCGCGAGCCTTCACGCCAATTGGCCCATGCGGAGGCCTGGCTCAAGGCGCATCCGGACAACCCCGAATTGCTGCTCGCGCTCGGCCGCCTGAGCCTCCGCAACGAGTTCTGGGGCAAGGCGCGGGACTATCTGGAAGCGAGCCTGCGGCTCGAGCATCGTCCGCAAACCTGCGCCGAGCTGGCGCGCTTGCTGGCCCAGCTGGGTGACAAAGAGCGTAGCAATCGCCTATTTCAGGAAGGGCTCGGGCTTCTCGATCAGTCCAGCAACAACCGGTTGCAAGTGGTCAACGGCAGCTAGCAACCAGTGGGCGCGTGGCGTGACGGCCATCCCGTGCCGTTGCGCCGATTTCCGTATGGCTTGCAGCTCGCCGCGCGCAGCACTACCGTAGCGAACTTTTCCTGTCTGCGGAGTCACCATGAACCTGGCCAGCCCACGTTCGCTGTTTCTTCTGGCATTCATCGGCTGCGTGCTGATGATGATCGCTGCACTGTATCTCGAGCATGTGGTCGGGCTCGCGCCATGCCCCCTGTGCATCGTTCAGCGTATTTGCGTTATCGGCTTCGGCCTGGTCTGCCTGATTGCCGCGCTTCACGGGCCGCACAAAACCGGTCGCCGCGTATATTCGGCGGTGGCGCTGCTGTTCGCGGTGGCAGGCGGTGCCACGGCCATTCGTCAGATTTGGCTGCAGAACATGCCTGCCGACCAACTGCCGAGCTGCTTGCCCAGTCTCGAGTACATGATGGATGCGTTACCGTTCCAGGAAATTGCCCGTCTGGTGCTCCATGGTACGGCCGAATGCGCCGAAGTCAGCTGGACATTGCTGGGGATGAGCATCCCGGAATGGACCTTGTTGGCGTTCATCGGGATGGTGGTTTTCTGTCTCTGGCAGCTGTTGCGACGCGATTGAGGCTTTTCGTCAGGGTGAGCGAATGATCGCTGCGCTTGGTGGTCAATGATCCAGAGCGAAGCGATGGACATTTGATTGCTCGGAGTAATTTGGTCTGTGCTGCTTGATGCATCGATCGCCTCAGCTTAGTCTGCTCTGGCAGCGTCGGTTTCCGTCCGTCGCTGTCACTCACCCAAGGCCGATATCCCAAGACAATAACCGTCTCGGAAGGCGCAACAGGCATCATCGATTAGGGAAGTGAGGTCATCATGCTCGAGAGCTGTCGGAACGCCCAGGAACGCTGGGGAGGTGTGCACTTGCTGATCGACCGCTGGCTGCAAGAACGCCATGCATTGATCAACGCATTCGATGGATTGCATGTCGGTGAGGCTGTTGCCAGCCGTTCCGCCTTGCAGAAATTCTGCGAAATTCTGCTCGACTACGTGTCGGCCGGTCATTTCGAAATCTACGAGCAACTGCTCAATGAGGCCGAAGCGTTCGGCGATGAGCGCGGCCTCGAACTCGCCCGTCAGATCTATCCGCGAATCGAAGCCATTACCGAGGTAGCGGTGGCCTTCAATGACCGTTGCGATAAAGGCGATTGCTTGAGCAGCCCGGATTTGCCCGATGAGCTGAAGCGACTGGGGCCGTTATTGCATGAGCGCTTCGAGTTGGAAGATTGTCTGATCGAAGTCCTCCACACCGCGCATAAACAGACCGCCGCTACCGCTTGAAGCTGGTCCTGTATAGAGTGGCTGCGGTTTTAGCCGCGGCCTATGGCGATTGCCTGGGAACCTTATTTGGTGGCTGCATCCATTTCGTCAGGAGACGTCTTCATGGCTGCAAAGAAAAACCCCGTCAGCACTCCGCTGCATCTGTTGCAGCAGCTTTCGCACAGTTTGGTGGTGCATCTGCAGAAGGCCTGTAGCGAGGCGCAGAGGGACGCTGAAGTTCTGTTGGCGCAGCTCGAAAAACAGCGTGGCAAGACGCAGGAGAAAATCGTCAAGGCGCGCGCCAAGCTTGATGACGCCGGTAATGCTGGCAAATCGAAGGCGCAGACCAAGGCTCGCGCCAAACTGGCCGAGCTGGACGATGTGCTCGCCGTGTTGCAGGCGCGGCAGAGTGAAACGCTGAGTTACCTGGCTGAACTGAAACGCGACGCGGAACAGAGCCTGAAACTGGCTCAGGGCGTTACCCAGGTCGAAAAAGCCGCCGCCCAAGCGCTGGTGTCGCGCGACAAGCCCGCCGCCCCTCGTGTTGCGAGCCGAACCAAAGCTACTTCCAATGTAGCCAAACCGGCCGCCGACGTCTCAGCAGATAGCAAGGCAGCGTCAGGCAAGGTGCCTGCACGTGCGGCGCGAGCCAGACCGGCCAGCGCCAAAAGCAGCGCCACGGATAAGCCCTCCGAAGCCAAGGCGCCCGTAGCGAAAGCGGCGAATGCTGCGCGCCGGCCCGCGAGCACAGCTGCCAAGTCTGGCCCTGCCAAACCGGCTTCGGCAGCCAAGCCGACGGCTGCGAAGAAACCGGCAGCACGCAAACCGACCGCGGCCAAACGCGAAACAAGCGGTCAGTCTTCGCCCGCTGCGAGTTGAGCCGCTGCTGCACGTCGCAGGATGGCTATCGGCATGCGTGTCTCGCCGCGCAAGTCGATGGAGAGTCGTTCCAGCCAGTCGGCTGGCCTGCAGCTTGTCGGCCAATGTCGCGCTGCATCCTGCAAACGCTGGAGCTGGACTTGTTCGGCGTCCAGTTCCAGCCTCTTCACGCGTGCGCGCAAACCCGCCAGATCGTCGTCCGAAATGGCCTGTTGGCGCCAGCCCTGGCGCAGGTTGCGTAGCGGGGCGACCACACTGGTCCGCCAGTCGTCGCTGATATTTTTCAACTGAGCAAGCCGCGCGTCATCACAGCCGACGCTGCGGCATTCCAGCCAGGCGCCGGTCAATAGCAGGCAAACATCAGCACCTGCAGCTTGCAGTTCAAGACAGGTTGCCTCCACACCGGGCTGTGCATAGCAGCTGAGGGCGAAGGTCCAGAGATCGTCATGGATCATGAGTGTCGGTTTTTTTCGTAAGAGCCGGATGGATTTCCGGGCGACCTGATAAACTCCGCCGCCATTATGATCCGACTTCAGAACCTGACTCTACAGCGCGGGCCTCAGCGACTGCTGGAAGGCGCCGAGCTGACCCTTCATCCTGGCCAGAAGGTGGGGCTGGTAGGTGCCAATGGCGCCGGCAAATCCAGCCTGTTCGCGCTACTGCGTGGCGAATTCACTGCAGACGGCGGCGATTGCCAGCTGCCGCCGGATTGGCGTATCGCCCACATGCGCCAGGAGGTCGACACGCTCGATCGCCTAGCCGTCGATTATGTCCTCGATGGCGACACCGAGTTGCGCCGTGTCCAGGTCGAGCTGGCCATCGCCGAGTCCGCTCATGACGGCACCGCCTTGGCGCGTTTGCATACCGAGCTGGACAACGCCGATGGCTATTCCGCCGATGCCCGAGCGCGCAAGCTGCTCGCCGGCCTGGGGTTCGCCAACGAACAGATGGATCTACCGGTCAGCAGCTTTTCCGGCGGTTGGCGGATGCGCCTGAATCTGGCGCAGGCCTTGATGTGTCCTTCGGATCTGCTGTTGCTCGACGAACCCACCAACCACCTCGATCTGGATGCCATTCTCTGGCTGGAGGCCTGGCTCAAAAGCTACCCGGGCACCCTGATGCTGATTTCCCACGACCGCGACTTCCTCGACGAGGTGGTCGGCCACGTGGTGCATGTCGAACAGCGCAAGCTGACCCTCTATCGCGGGGGTTACTCGGCATTCGAGCGTGCCCGTGCCGAACGCCTGGCACAGCAGCAGCAAGCGTTCGAAAAGCAGCAGGCGCAGCGCGAGCACATGGAGGACTTCATTCGGCGTTTCAAGGCGAAGGCGAGCAAGGCGCGCCAGGCGCAGAGTCGAATCAAGGCGCTTGAGAGACTGGAAGAACTGGCCCCGGCGCATATCGATTCGCCGTTCGACTTCATGTTCCGTGAAGCGGACAAGGTTTCCAGTCCGTTGCTGGATCTGGCCGAAGGGCGTCTCGGCTATGGCGACAGGCTGATACTGGACAAGGTCAAGTTGCAACTGGTGCCTGGCGCACGGATCGGCCTGCTCGGTCCCAATGGTGCGGGCAAGTCGACGCTGATCAAGACGCTGGCCAACGAGTTGCAACCCCTGGGCGGTCGTCTGCAGCGCGGTGAGAATTTGGTGATCGGCTATTTCGCCCAGCATCAACTCGACGCATTGGACGCCAAGGCCAGCCCGCTGTTGCATTTGCAGCGCGTCGCGTCGGGTGAGCGCGAACAGGTGCTGCGCGATTTTCTCGGTGGTTTCGATTTTCGCGGCAATCGTTGTGACGAGCCAGTCCTGAATTTTTCCGGCGGAGAAAAGGCGCGACTCGCGCTGGCGTTGATCGCCTGGGGCAAGCCCAACCTGTTGCTGCTCGACGAGCCGACCAACCATCTGGATCTGGAGATGCGTCTGGCTCTGACGCTGGCGTTGCAGGACTTCGAGGGGGCTGTGTTGGTGGTGTCGCACGATCGCCATCTGCTCAAGAGCACGACCGATGAGTTTCTCTTGGTGGCCGATGGGCGAGTCGTCACCTTCGACGGAGATCTGGAAGATTACGCTCGATGGTTGGTGGACTACCGCGCCCGTCAGCAACCGTCCAGCGCAGCCGAGCCCGCCGGTGATAAGACCGACAAGCGTGCCTTGCGTCAGGCGGCGGCTGCGTTGCGCCAGCAGCTGGCGCCGCTCAAGCGCCAGGCCGACAAGCTTGAAAACGAGCTGGCCGGAGTTCAGGAAAAGCTGGCCGTGCTGGAACAGCGCATAGGTGATGCCGCACTTTACGAGGCTGCGCGCAAAGATGAGTTGCGCGAGCTGCTGGCCAAGCAGGCGGAGCTGAAAGTGCGCGAGGGTGAGCTGGAGGAGGCCTGGCTGGTCGCACTGGAAGCGCTGGAAACCTTGCAAGTGCAGCTCGAGGGCAGCGTATGAGCGAGCAATTGTTACTGCTTTCCCAGCAATGGCGCGACCCGTTGCTGCTCGGGCTGCAGGTCTTGCTGATCCTGTTCATCGCTTACCTGTTGCAACGTCTGGTGACGCGTGGGCTAGGTCGACTTGGCAGCCGTTATCCATTGCCGCCTGAATTGCTGCTGCCGCTGCGCGGTGGCGTTCGCTGGCTCATCATCGGCGGCGCGCTGATCATGGTGCTCGAGCGCTTCGGGGTGTCGGCGACGGTGCTCTGGACAGCGTTCTCCGGTTTCGTTGCGGTGGCGGCAGTCGCCTTTTTCGCTATCTGGAGTGTTTTGTCCAATCTGCTCTGCGCCGTGCTGATCATGACTGTGGGGCCCTTTCGGCTGGGCGATCTGGTGGAGTTGGTCGAGAGCTTCGACAAGCCGATCGTCAAAGGCCGTGTCATCGACATCAACATGCTCTACACCACGTTGGAGGAAGTCTCCGAGAGTGGAACCGGTGCGATCGTTCAGGTGCCAAACAGCTTGTTCTTCCAGAAAGTCTTGCGCCGCTGGCGTGGGACCGATATCCAAACCTCCAATCACAGCACACACGAGTAACACTCATGGAATGGCTTAGCAGCCCAGAAATCTGGGTCGCGTTTCTGACCCTGACCGCCCTGGAAATCGTCCTCGGCATCGACAACATCATCTTCATTTCCATTTTGGTGGGGCGCCTGCCGAAGGAGCAGCAGCCCAAGGCACGCTTCTTTGGGTTGGCCCTTGCGATGGGCACGCGGATTCTCTTGCTGCTATCCATCGCTTGGGTGATGCGTCTGACCAACGAGCTGTTCACCGTGTTCGACCACGGCGTGTCCGGGCGGGATTTGATTCTGTTCTTCGGCGGCTTGTTCCTGCTGTTCAAGAGCACCATGGAAATCTGGCACAGCGTCGAAGGGGAAGAGGCGCAGGACGGCACCACCGCAGGCGCGGCCAAGGCCGGTTTCGTTGGGATCATCCTGCAGATCGCGGTGATCGATATCGTCTTCTCGCTGGACTCGGTGATTACCGCGGTGGGGCTGGTGGACAACGTGCAAGTTATGATCGCCGCGATCGTCATCGCCGTCGGGGTGATGATGCTGGCGGCCGGCACCATCAGCGATTTCATCGACAAGCATCCGACACTGAAGATCCTCGCGCTGTCGTTCCTGATCGTAGTGGGCACGCTGCTCGTCGCAGAAGCGTTCGGTGCACACGTACCCAAGGGTTACGTGTACTTCGCCATGGCATTCTCGTTGACGGTCGAAGCCCTCAACATTCGCATGCGCAAGGCAATGAATCGCAAGTTGAAAGAGCCGGTGAAGCTCGGCAAAGACATACCGGACTGAGGCCTATCGCCGGCTGCGCCTGCTCGGTGCAGCCGGTGGTGTGAGGATTCAACATGACGTTCGAAACTTGGCTTGCCTTCTTTGTTGCCTGTTGGGTCATCAGCCTGTCGCCGGGCGCGGGGGCCATCGCCTCTATGTCCTGTGGGTTGCGGTACGGCTTCTGGCGCGGCTACTGGAACGCCATTGGCCTGCAAATCGCGCTGGCGTTGCAGATCGCAGTCGTGGCGGCGGGGGTGGGCGCCGTCCTGGCGACCTCCTCACTGGCCTTCAGCCTGATCAAATGGTTTGGTGTCGCCTACCTGCTATGGCTCGCGCTGAAGCAGTGGCAAGCGGTGCCCTCGGTGCTTGACGATAGCGCTGGGCCACGGCCAATCGGGCAGCCGCTTGCCCTGATTTTCCGCGGGTTTCTGGTCAATGCCAGCAACCCGAAGGCCATCGTGTTCATTCTTGCCGTGTTGCCGCAGTTTCTTGATCCGCATCGGGACCTGGTGGTGCAGTACCTGCATATGGGGACCACCATGGTAGTGGTCGACCTGATCGTCATGGCTGGCTATACCGGGCTGGCGGCCAAGGTATTGAGGCTGCTGCGCACGCCCCGCCAGCAGCGCTTGGTCAATCGCAGCTTTGCCGCCATGTTCGCCGGCACGGCGGCCTTGCTGGCGACGGTGCGGCGGGCTGCGGTATGACGGCGATCGAACCGTTGCGGGTGTGGGTCGACGCCGATGCCTGTCCAAAGGCGGCGAAAGAGCAGCTGATCAAGTTCGCCCTCAAGCGCAAATTCGACGTGTTGCTGGTGGCGGGGCAGAGTCAGATCAAACCAGCCTTCGCCTGTGTTCGCCTGATCGTAGTACCCAGTGGTCCGGACGCTGCGGACGATTATCTGGTCGAGCACGCCCAGCCCGGCGAGCTGGTGATTTGCAGCGATGTTCCGTTGGCTGATCGTCTGGTCAAAAAGGGGGTAGCTGCGCTCGACCCGCGCGGTCGCGAGTTCGATGAGCGCAACATGGGCGAGCGTCTGGCGGTGCGCAATCTATTCACCGACCTGCGTGAACAGGGCCAGGCCAGCGGTGGTCAGGCGGCCTATGGCGAAAGGGATCGCCAGGCCTTCGCCAATGCCTTGGATCGCCTGCTGACCCAGCTGATGCGAGCCAGAGCCCGCTAGGCGAAACAATTAGCGGCCGACCGTTCCCCTTCGGGTGTGCCGCGCGCATGGCTCAGCCGCAGAGATAGGTGCCTGTACCCACTGCCACCAGTACGCCTTCCTCGTTGTGCAATTCAGAGCGAACCACCGCAACCTTATTGCCTGAGCGCAACAGCGTTCCGCTGGCGCTGAAGCGCTTGCCTCGTCCCGGGCGCAGATAGTCGATGCGCAGATCAATGGTGCCGAGACGCGAGAGACGCAGAGCGCGTTCTTCAATGGTTAGGTGCTGATGCTTTTCGAACGCGCCGATCATTGCCATGGCGCCACCAACGACGTCGAGCAGCGAGGCGATCACGCCACCATGCAGAATGCCATGAAAGAAATTGCCGACCAGTTCCTGTTTCATCGGCAGATGCATCACGACGCGCTCGCGAGACACTTCGTCAAGCTCGATGCCCAGATACTCGTTGAACGGAATGCGCTCGAAAAGCTGGCGTACGGCCTGCTGTTGCTCTTCGATTGTGTCGATTTTGTAGGGGGGCATGAGCAGCGGCTTCCTGGCAGATCAGCCAAAGCTGCCGGAGCGAGGCAAGATTGACCAGTGGCGCGGCGGGAGCACCGGTACGATTGGCCGTATAGCCACAGGCTTAACGAAAATCCCGAGCCGGGGCTCGGGATTGGGGCGTCGCGAGGGATGCTTATTTATTGGTCAGCTCCAGAACCCGATCGACCAGCTTGTAGATGCCCGACGCCGCCTCGCTGATCGATTGCGCGAGCATATATGCAGGTGTTGTCACCAGCTTGTGCTTGGAATCTTCGACGATCTCCGTGACTTCGCATGCCTGGTGTTCGGCGCCCATTTCCCGTGATGCGGCTGCGGCTGGGTCGTCATCATTGCCCAGCGTGCAGACCACGCCGGGACCGAAGATTTGTGCGGCCATCGTGGGGGCGATACACATCATGCCGACCGGCTTGCGGGCCTTGGCGAAGGCCTGTGCGATCGATATCACGTCCGAAAGAATCGTGCAGTCTGCTCCTTGGGTGGCGAAGTCGGAGAGGTTCTTCGCCGCACCAAACCCGCCTGGCATGATCAGCGCATCGAAGTCTTCGACGTTCGCGTCCTTCAGATCCTTGATCTGGCCGCGAGCCAGCCGCGCGGATTCGATCAGCACGTTGCGGGTCTCCGGCATCTCGTCGCCGGTCAGGTGATTGATCACGTGCATCTGTTCAATGTTCGGCGCGAAACATTGAACCGTGGCGCCCCTCTGATCCAGGCGCAGCAGAGTAATCACGCTCTCATAGATTTCCGAGCCGTCGTAGACGCCACAGCCGGAAAGAATCACGGCGACTTTTTTGTTCATCGGGTACTCCTGGTCAGATTCAGCGGCCCAGCAACAGAGCCGGACGAAGGCGATCGATGCTAATCCTTGGCGAGGTTCAAGGTAAGCCCATGCCTCATAGGCTTGGATGCTCCATCGCGACGGGTGTTCAGTCGATGCAGACTCCGGCCGAGATGCATTCGCGCGAGGATTGGTCGCTCAAAGCACTGGCAGTGCCCGCCTTGGGTGGCGACAATGACGTCATTCGGTGGCTGGTGTGGATGCCGCTGTCATCAACTGGTCACGAAGTCGGCCTATAAACGTCATATTCGCCCGCGTTGCGGGTCAGGAGTCCGTTGTGAGTTTCGTTCCTGCCAATCGATTGTTTCCCGCTACTCGCCTGCGTCGTAACCGTCGCGATGAGTTTTCTCGTCGGCTGGTTCGCGAGAACGTGCTGAGCGTGGACGATCTGATCCTGCCGGTATTCGTCCTCGACGGCGAGAATCGTCGCGAGCAGGTGCCGTCGATGCCAGGTGTGGAGCGTCTGTCCGTCGACCTGCTGCTGCAGGAGGCTGAGGAATGGGTGGCGTTGGGGATTCCTGCGCTGGCGCTGTTCCCGGTTACTCCGCTGGAGAAGAAATCGCTCGATGCCTCTGAGGCGTGGAATCCGGACGGCATCGCCCAGCGTGCGACGCGAGCGCTGCGTGAGCGCTTCCCGGAACTTGGCGTCATCACCGATGTGGCCCTCGATCCGTTCACGACTCATGGCCAGGACGGCATACTCGACGAGCATGGCTACGTGCAGAACGACGTTACCGTCGATGCGCTGGTACGGCAGGCGCTGTCCCATGCCGAAGCCGGCGCCCAGGTGGTGGCACCATCAGACATGATGGACGGGCGTATCCAGGCGATTCGTGAAGCGCTCGAAGTCGCCGATCACCACAACGTGCGCATCATGGCCTACTCGGCTAAGTACGCCAGCGCCTATTACGGCCCGTTCCGCGATGCGGTGGGATCGGCGGCGAACCTCGGCAAGGGCAGCAAGAACACCTATCAAATGGACCCGGCCAACGGGGACGAGGCGCTGCATGAGGTGGGAGCCGATCTCGCCGAAGGCGCCGACATGGTCATGGTCAAGCCTGGGATGCCCTATCTGGATATTTTGTGGCGCGTCAAAGATGCCTTTCGCGTGCCCACGTTCGTCTATCAGGTCAGCGGTGAATATGCGATGCATATGGCGGCTATTCAGAACGGCTGGCTGAGCGATGCGGTAATTCTCGAATCGCTGACTGCCTTCAAACGCGCGGGCGCCGATGGCATCCTGACTTATTTCGCCAAACAGGCGGCACAACAATTGAAACAGGGGCAATAAGCCCTTCCGAGGCAGATTGATGACTACTCAGGGACTCAGCGAGAGCGAATTGCAGCTGGCCTCCGCCGATGAGGCGCCATTGCCACTGGAGCTTCCGCAGGAAGCGGAGAAAGTGGAGGAGGTGCCCGCGCCGCCGGTACAACCAGTGCCGAATCTGGACGACAACAGCCTCTATATCCATCGTGAGCTGTCGCAGCTGCAATTCAATATCCGAGTGCTGGAGCAGGCGCTGGATGAGTCCAATCCATTGCTGGAACGGTTGAAGTTCCTGCTGATCTTCTCCAGCAACCTTGATGAGTTCTTCGAAATCCGTGTCGCCGGGCTGAAGAAACAGGTCACCTTCGCTCGCGAACAGGCAGGTGCCGATGGTCTGCAGCCGCACCAGGCGCTGGCGCGGATTTCCGATCTGGTGCATGAACAGGTCAATCGACAGTATTCGATTCTCAATGAGGTGCTTCTGCCGGAATTGGCCAAGCATCAGGTGCGCTTCATTCGTCGGCGGCACTGGACGACGAAGCTCAAGACCTGGGTGCGTCGATATTTCCGAGACGAGATCGCGCCGATTATCACCCCGATCGGCCTGGATCCGACCCATCCGTTTCCCTTGCTGGTGAACAAGAGCCTGAATTTCATCGTTGAGCTGGAAGGTATCGATGCCTTTGGCCGCGACTCGGGGTTGGCGATCATTCCGGCACCCAGGCTGCTGCCGCGGGTGATACGCGTCCCCGAAGAGGTGGGCGGTCCCGGCGCCAATTATGTGTTTCTGTCCTCCATGATCCATGCGCATGCGGACGACCTGTTCCACGGCATGAAGGTCAAGGGCTGCTATCAGTTCCGCTTGACGCGAAATGCTGATCTTTCGGTGGACACCGAGGATGTTGAGGATCTGGCACGAGCGCTGCGTGGTGAATTGATTTCCCGCCGCTATGGCGATGCGGTGCGGCTGGAGGTGGTGGACACCTGTCCGCCGCACCTGGCGGATTTCCTGCTCAAGCAGTTCAGCCTGAGCGAAAGCGAGCTCTATCGGGTCAATGGTCCGGTCAACCTGACCCGGCTGTTCGGCATCACCGGTCTGGATAGCCACCCGGAGTTGCAGTACACGCCATTCACACCGGCAATCCCTAAGCTGTTGCAGAACAGCGAGAATATTTTCAGCGTCGTCGGCAAGCAGGACATTCTACTGCTGCATCCTTATGAGTCGTTCACGCCCGTGGTCGACCTTCTGCGCGAGGCTGCCAAGGATCCGTGCGTGCTGGCAGTCAAACAGACGCTGTATCGCTCCGGCGCCAATTCGGAAATCGTCGACGCGTTGGTGGAAGCGGCGCGTAACGGTAAGGAAGTCACTGCGGTGATCGAGCTGCGGGCGCGCTTCGACGAGGAGTCCAATCTGCAGCTGGCGAGCCGACTGCAACAGGCCGGTGCTGTGGTGATCTACGGTGTGGTTGGCTACAAGACCCACGCCAAGATGATGCTGATCCTGCGCCGCGAAAATGGCGAATTGCGGCGCTACGCGCATCTCGGGACCGGCAACTACCACGCCGGCAATGCCCGGCTGTACACCGACTACAGCCTACTGACTTCTGACGATGCGCTATGCGAAGACGTGTCGAAGCTGTTCAGCCAGTTGATCGGCATGGGCAAGACCATGCGCATGAAGAAGCTGCTGCATGCGCCGTTCACCCTGAAGAAGGCGCTGCTCGACATGATCGCCCAGGAAACCCAGCACGCCAGCGAGGGGAAGCCGGCGCATATCATTCTCAAGATAAACTCGCTGACCGATGCGAAGATGATTCGCGCCCTGTACAAGGCCAGCCAGACCGGCGTGCGGATCGATCTGATCGTGCGCGGTATGTGCTGCCTGCGCCCGGGGGTCGTTGGTGTTTCGCACAACATTCAAGTGCGTTCGATCATTGGCCGCTTCCTTGAACACAGCCGGGTCTTCTACTTCCTCAATGGCGGCGACGAGAAACTTTATCTGTCCAGTGCGGACTGGATGGAGCGCAATCTGGACCGTCGGGTCGAAACCTGTTTTCCAGTGGAAGGCAAGAAGCTGATCACACGGGTAAAAAAGGAGCTGGAAGGCTTCCTCACCGACAATACGCAGAGCTGGGTGCTGCAGCCCGACGGTGGTTACCTGCGCAACAGCCCGAGTGGCAACCAGAACCCGCGTAACGTTCAGAATACGCTGTTAGAGCGTCTAGGTAGCCCGACGGCACGCTGAGCAGTCCGCCGCGTGCCTTGGCCTTGCCGGCCGCTATACGGTCCGGCACGGCGCGATCAGCGTACCGTCAGGGTGAAGTCGATCCGATTAAGCCACTCTGCCTCCAGGGCGAAATCGGCTTGGGTCAGCGGATTGTTCTCCAGCCAGCCCTCGGGAAAGGCCACATCGAGACTGTTGTCGCCTGCCTTGAGCGTGAACGCTGGCGCCTGCTGCGGTCCGCGGATGTGGTGGAACAGGATGGCGAAGCGCAACAGCACGCAGAGCCGGGTGAGCTTTACGCCGTCTTCGCTCAGTTCTTCGAACTTCTGGCTCGGTATGTTGCGGCGATGGCCGCGCACGAGCAGTGCGAGCATTTGCTGGTCCTGACGAGAAAATCCGGGAAGATCGGAGTGCTCAATCAGGTAGGCGCCGTGCTTGTGATAATGATAGTGCGCGATATCCAGACCTACTTCGTGAATCCGCGCGGCCCAGCTAAGCAGCTCACGGTGCCAATCCTCGTCCAGCCCCCAGTCGGTCGACACTTGATCGAGCGCTTCCAGTGCCTTGCTTTCGACCCGCGTCGCCTGCTCGAGATCGACGTGATAACGCTCCATGAGAAAGCTCAGCGTGCGATCGCGGATATCCTCATGATGATGGCGGCCGATGAGGTCGTAGAGCACGCCTTCACGCAGGGCGCCCTCGGAATGAGCCATGCTGGTGAGCTCCAGCGCATCGAAGATCGCTTCGAGGATGGCCAGACCTGCCGGGAAGATGGCCCGACGATCCGGCTTGATGCCGTCCATGTCGAGCTTGTCCACGTCGCCCAGCTTGAATAGCTTGCGCTTGAGCCAGCCAAGCCCTTCGCTGGTGACCTGACCGTTGCTCAACCCGGCACCCTTGATGGCGAGACCAATGGCGCGGATGGTGCCGGACGCACCCACCGCATCCTGCCAGCCGAGCCGACGCAAACCGTGCTCGATGCTCATCAGCTCCAGCCGCGCCGCCGTATAAGCCTGGGCATAGCGCGCAGCGGTAATCTTGCCGTCACGGAAGAAGCGTTGGGTGAAACTCACGCAGCCCATCTGCAAACTTTCGCGTAGCAGCGAATCGAAACCCTGGCCGACGATGTACTCGGTGCTACCGCCGCCGATGTCTACGACCAACCGCTTTCCGGCGGCCGCCGGAAAGGTGTGCGATACGCCGAGATAGATCAGTCGTGCTTCCTCGCGGCCGGAGATCACCTCGACCTGATGATCGATAATCGCCTCGGCCTGACGGATGAACTGCGCACGGTTACGGGCTTCGCGCAGGGCATTGGTGCCGACCACCCGTACAGCGCCCTGAGGCAGATGATTGACCAGTTGCGCGAAGCGGCGCAGACAGTCGAGGCCGCGCTGCATGGCGTCATCATCGAGCATCCGATTTTCGTCGATACCGGCGGCCAGCTGGACCTTCTCACCCAGCCGCTCGATGATGCGCATTTCGCCGTTGCTGGTGCGGGCCAGGACCATGTGGAAGCTGTTCGATCCGAGATCCAGGGCGGCGATCATCGGAGAAGGTTCGGCGACTAGTGGGCGCATGGGACAGTCTCTGTGCAAAACCCCGACATCCTGACATGATCATCGACATCCGCCAACGCGCAACGCCCATACGAAGCGTCTGGATATCGCGCCCATAGCTTGCACCCGTTGCCATTTGGCGATTGTCCAGGTGACAGGCTGCGGCTTTCGGTCCGCACCAAGCCGGGCTATGATGGCGTCACTTTCTGTTTTGACCCTGGAGAAAATCCATGAGCGAATACATCAATAATGTCAGCGACAGCAGTTTCGAGCAGGACGTGCTCCAGGCTGACGGCCCTGTGCTGGTCGATTACTGGGCCGAGTGGTGTGGCCCCTGCAAGATGATCGCTCCTGTGCTCGATGAGATTGCCAAGGAATACGAGGGTAAGCTCAAAGTCTGCAAGCTGAACATCGACGAGAACCAGGAAACCCCACCGAAGTATGGTGTGCGCGGCATCCCGACGCTGATGCTGTTCAAGAACGGTAATGTCGAAGCCACCAAGGTTGGCGCTCTGTCGAAGTCGCAGCTGGCTGCGTTTCTCGACAGCAACATCTGAATCGAAGCTCCGTCTTTAAAAGGCCCTCGCGAATGCGGGGGCTTTTTTTAACTGCAGAGTGGACGCTTCGTCTGCGCAGTGCTAAATTCGGACTCGCGACGCTTCTCCCGTCGCCCTCTGCATGCCGTCGCCGACGCACTTCCGCCTCATAAAGCACAACGAACTCCGTTCGTCTCTTGCTGCGCGGCTTCTCAAGCTAATCGCTTTCTTCATCCTTCCTGACTCTTTCTATGAATCTGACCGAACTTAAGCAAAAGCCCATCACCGAACTGCTGGAAATGGCCGAACAGATGGGCATCGACAACATGGCCCGTTCGCGCAAGCAGGACGTGATTTTCTCGCTGCTGAAAAAGCACGCCAAAAGCGGTGAGGAAATCTCCGGTGATGGCGTGCTGGAGATTCTCCAGGACGGCTTCGGCTTCCTGCGCTCCGCGGATTCTTCCTATCTCGCCGGGCCTGACGACATTTACGTCTCGCCGAGCCAGATTCGCCGCTTCAACTTGCGTACCGGTGACACCATCGTCGGCAAGATCCGCCCGCCGAAAGAAGGCGAGCGCTATTTCGCGCTGCTCAAAGTCGACACGATCAACTTCGATCGGCCGGAAAATGCCAAGAACAAGATCCTGTTCGAGAACCTGACACCGCTATTCGCCAACAAGCGGCTGACGATGGAGGCCGGCAACGGTTCCACCGAAGACCTGACCGGCCGGGTGATCGACCTTTGCGCGCCGATCGGCAAGGGGCAACGTGGTCTGATCGTCGCACCGCCGAAGGCGGGCAAGACCATCATGTTGCAAAACATCGCCAGCAATATCACCCGCAATAACCCCGAGTGCCATCTGATCGTTCTGCTGATCGATGAACGCCCGGAAGAGGTGACCGAGATGCAGCGCACCGTGCGCGGTGAGGTGGTCGCTTCCACCTTCGATGAGCCGCCGACCCGTCATGTGCAGGTGGCTGAAATGGTGATCGAAAAGGCCAAGCGCTTGGTCGAGCACAAGAAGGACGTGGTCATCCTGCTGGACTCCATCACCCGTCTGGCCCGTGCCTACAACACTGTGATCCCAAGTTCCGGCAAGGTGCTGACCGGTGGTGTCGATGCCCATGCGCTGGAGAAGCCCAAGCGGTTCTTCGGTGCGGCGCGCAACATCGAGGAGGGGGGTAGCTTGACCATTCTCGCCACCGCGCTGGTCGAAACCGGTTCGAAAATGGACGAGGTAATCTACGAGGAGTTCAAGGGTACCGGTAACCTGGAGCTGCAACTGGATCGCCGCATCGCTGAGAAACGTGTGTTCCCGGCCATCAACATCAATCGCTCGGGCACCCGTCGCGAAGAGTTGCTGACCAGTGAGGAAGAGCTTCAGCGCATCTGGATTCTGCGCAAGCTGCTACACCCGATGGATGAAAGTGCCGCCATCGAGTTCCTGCTGGACAAGCTCAAGGACACCAAGACCAACGAAGAATTCTTCATGTCGATGAAGCGCAAGTAAGCGACTGGTTGTACCGTCGAGGCCGGGGAAACCCGGCCTTTGGCTGTCTGCAGGTTTCGGAATCGGCGGCGCCAAGGCTAAACTCTGCGCCCTCGACACTTGCCGGCCCATGCGAGGCTCAAGCATGCAGTACCGCGATTTGCGCGAATTTATCAGTGGTTTGGAACAGCGCGGTGAGCTCAAGCGCGTTTCGACCGCTGTTTCTCCCGTTCTGGAAATGACCGAAATATGCGATCGCACCCTGCGCAAGCAGGGACCGGCGTTGCTCTTCGAGAATCCAACCGGCTTCGACATGCCCGTGCTCGGCAACCTGTTCGGTACGCCCAAACGTGTCGCGCTGGGGATGGGCGCCGAGGAGGTGTCGGAGTTGCGCGAGATCGGTAAGCTGCTGGCCTTCCTCAAGGAGCCAGAGCCACCGAAGGGGCTCAAGGACGCTTGGAGCAAGCTGCCGATCTACAAGAAAGTTATCAGCATGGCGCCAAAGGTGCTCAAGGACGCGCCCTGTCAGGAGGTCATCGTCGAGGGTGACGACGTCGATCTGTCAGCGCTGCCGATACAGACTTGCTGGCCGGGTGATGCTGGACCGTTGATCACCTGGGGACTGACTGTCACAAAGGGGCCGAACAAAGAGCGTCAGAACCTGGGTATTTACCGTCAGCAGGTGATCGGCCGCAATAAGGTGATCATGCGTTGGCTTAGTCATCGAGGCGGCGCGCTGGATTTCCGTGAGTGGTGCGAGAAATACCCGGACAGACCCTATCCGGTCGCGGTGGCGCTTGGCGCCGATCCGGCCACCATCCTCGGCGCGGTCACGCCGGTACCCGATTCGCTGTCAGAGTATGCCTTTGCCGGTCTGTTGCGCGGAAGCCGCACCGAACTGGTCAAGTGCCGCGGCAACGATCTGCAGGTGCCGGCTGGTGCCGAGATCGTGCTCGAGGGTTATATCCAGCCCGGCGAAATGGCGGACGAGGGCCCCTACGGCGACCATACCGGCTACTACAACGAAGTCGATCGCTTTCCGGTATTCACTGTCGAGCGCATCACCAAGCGCCGCGACGCCATTTATCACAGCACTTACACCGGTCGTCCGCCGGATGAGCCGGCAATCCTCGGCGTGGCGCTCAATGAGGTCTTCGTGCCGATTCTGCAGAAGCAGTTTCCGGAGATCACCGATTTCTACCTGCCACCGGAAGGCTGCTCCTACCGTATGGCGGTGGTTACCATGAAGAAGCAGTACCCCGGCCACGCCAAGCGCGTGATGTTGGGCGTATGGAGCTTCCTGCGGCAATTCATGTACACCAAGTTCGTCATCGTCACCGATGACGACATCAACGCACGGGATTGGAACGACGTCATCTGGGCGATCACCACGCGTATGGATCCCAAGCGCGATACGGTGCTGATCGAAAACACCCCCATCGACTACCTCGATTTCGCCTCCCCGGTTTCCGGTCTGGGCAGCAAAATGGGCCTCGATGCCACGCACAAGTGGCCGGGCGAGACCAGTCGCGAATGGGGGCGTGCCATCGTTCAGGACGAGGCGGTCAAGCGGCGTATCGACGAACTCTGGGCCGGGCTGGGTATCGACTGATGACTGGCCGTCGTTATTTCAGGTTTTTGAATAAATGAAAGTTACGCTGCAACCCTCCGGCGCGGTGCTTGAAGTTCAACCTGGCGAGCTGATTCTCGATGCGGCTCGGCGCCTAGGCTTCGACTGTCCGCAGGCCTGTCGCAACGGCAGTTGTCTGATCTGCGCCGCCTTGCTGGTAAACGGTCGAGTGCGCCAGCGTGGCGAAAGTCGCGACCATGGGGAGGTCTTCGCCTGTCTGGCTGAGCCCGAGGAAGATTGTGTTTTGCTGTGGGATGGTGTGCTGGCCCCGGGCGAACTGCCGGTGCGGACCCTCAGTTGTCAGTTGATCAGCTGCGAAGCGGTGGGTGGCGACGTGTTCCGGCTGCGGCTCCGCGCGCCCGCCGGCAAACCACCGCGCTATCACGCTGGCCAATATCTGCTACTAGAGCGCGAAGATGGCGAGTTCAGCGCCTTTTCCCTGGCGTCCGCGCCTGGGCGGGGGCGTGAGCTAGAGCTGCATGTGCTGGCGCGCGAGCCGTCCGCGATCGGGCTGCTTGATTTCATCAGACGCAATGGCATGGTCAAAGTGCAGATGCCGTTCGGCGACACCCATCTGGCCGAGCTGCCGGATGGTCCGCTGGTACTGATCGCGGCGGGAACCGGCATGGCGCAAATGCACAGTCTAATTGAGCACTGTCGAGCCGAAGGCTTCGCTCATCCCGTGCACCTGTATTGGGGCGTAAGGCGTCCGGAGGACTTCTATCAGCTACCGCATTGGGATGAGTGGCAGCACATGCCGAACCTTTCGCTCCATCAGGTCGTCAGTGACGTCTGCGGCTGGCAGGGACGTTGCGGCATGTTGCATGAAGCGGTCTGCGAGGACTTCGCTGACCTCAAGCCGGTTCATGTCTATGCCAGCGGTTCGCCAGCGATGATCTATGGCACGCTGGATGCGTTGGTCGAGGCGGGAATGGATGCGACTCAGATGCGCGCAGACGTGTTCGCCTACGCGCCGCGCGAGCGATAGCGGGCAGCAACTTCGTAGGGTAAGGCCTGAGCCCGGGGTTGGAGCACCGCAGGCGTTTATGGCGCGCTGCGGTAGGGGCATCGGCTCAGCGAGTCTGCCGCTGCTGCAGCAACAGGTTGTTATAGCCGCTTGACGAAAGCGTCTTCTGAGCCTGGCCAAGCTGCTCCCGGTTGGCGTAGGGGCCGACCAACACCCGATACCAATCCTCGTCGCGGACGGTGACGTTCTCGACCCGCACATCCTGACCCAGCAGGATGATTTGAGCCCTGACTCTTTCTGCTTCGGCTTGCTTGCGGAACGAGCCTGCCTGCAGGAAAAACTGGGTAACCGGTGCTTTGGCCACCATCGGCGGAGGTGGCGGTACCTGGCCATTCAAAGCGGCTTCGGCACGCGCCGCATCGATTTTGGCTGCCTCTTCTGCGGTGACCGGTTTCGGAGGCTCCGGTTTCGGTGCTTCAGGCGGCAGGATCACTTCGGATTCGGGCAGCAGCGTATAGAAGTCGTATTTCGGCTTCACCGGTTGGCCTGTAGTCGGCGGATGGCGCTTCGGCTGCTCCTTGGGCTTGGGCGTGTCCTTGGCACGCTTGATCTCGTCCCCGCCGGGTTCGAGGTTCATCAGAAACATGATGAAGCCGCCGATGACCAAGCCGCAAACCAGCCAGATCCATCCGGGCACGGGTTTCTTAGCGGGCGCTTGGTAGCGGCTCGCGCCACGCTTCGGTGCAGGTTTCTTCCTGGCTGCCACTTACATTCGCTCCAGCGTTTCCAGGCCAAGCAACTCCAGACCCTGCTTGAGGGTCTTGCCGGTCAGGGCAGCTAGACGCAGGCGGCTCTGTTTCACGGTTTCGCTTTCGGCGGTGAGTATTGGACAGTGCTCGTAGAAGCTGGAGAAAAGCCCGGCCAGCTCGTACAGGTAGCTGCACAGTAAATGCGGGACGCCCTTTTCGCCGACGCCGTTCAGCACCTCGGTGAACTGAGCGAGTTTTGCGCCCAGCTCTTGTTCCTGTTCGGCTTCCAGCCGTATCTCGCCTACAAGCCCGTCCATGCCGGTGCCCAGTCTGCGAAATACGCTGGCCACGCGAGTGTAGGCATAAAGCAGGTAGGGCGCGGTGTTGCCTTCAAAACTGAGCATCTGCTCGAAGTTGAAACTGTAGTCGCTGGTGCGGTGCTTGGAGAGGTCCGCGTATTTAACGGCGCCGATGCCTACAGCGCGAGCGATCTGCCGCAGTTCGGCTTCGCTCAGGTCCGGATTCTTACCCTTGACCAGGCTGTAGGCGCGCTGCTCGGCCTCGTCGAGTAGGTCGACCAGCTTCACCGTGCCGCCATCGCGAGTCTTGAACGGGCGGCCATCGGCACCGTTCATGGTGCCAAAGCCCATATGTTCGAGTTGCATTCCCTCATGCACGAAGCCGGCGCGGCGCGCGACCTCGAAGGCCATCTGGAAATGCAGCGCTTGACGCTGATCGACAAAATACAGGGCGCGATCGGCGTTGAGTTGCTGGCTGCGGTAACGCATGGACGCCAGGTCGGTGGTGGCGTACAGGTAGCCGCCACCAGCCTTCTGGACGATCACCGGTAAGGGGTTGCCTTCGGCATTCTTGAACTCATCGAGAAAGACGCACTGGGCACCGTTGCTTTCGCTCAGCAGGCCTTTGGCCTTGAGCGACTCGACGATGTCGCCTAGCTCGGCGTTGTAGGCGCTCTCGCCCTTGACGTCGGCCGGTGTCAGCTTGACGTTGAGGCGGTCGTAGACCTTCTGGCAGTGCGACAGGGATATCTCGTTGAAGCGGGTCCACAGGCGCAGGCAGTCGGCATCGCCTGCTTGCAGTTTCACCACCAATTCACGGGCCCGATCGGCGAAGTCGGTGGATTCGTCGAAGCGCCGCTTGGCCGCGCGATAGAACTGCTCGAGATCGGACAGCTCGCTTTCGGCCGCGGCGGGGTTCTCCTCCAGATAGGCGAGCAGCATGCCGAACTGAGTGCCCCAGTCGCCGACGTGATTCTGCCGGATCACCTCGTCGCCAAGGTACTCAAGCACCCGCGCCACGGCATCGCCAATGATGGTGGAGCGCAGGTGGCCTACGTGCATTTCCTTGGCGAGATTCGGCGAGGAAAGGTCGACCACGACCCGCTGGGGTGGGCTTGCCTTGCTGACGCCCAGGTGCGGGTCGGCAAGCGCAGTGTCAAGGCGCTGGGCCAGCGCGGCGCTGTTCTGGAAGAAGTTGAGAAAGCCTGGGCCGGCGATTTCCACCTTGCTGACGCCGGGATCGGCCGGCAGCGCCTCGATGAGTTTCTGTGCGAGGTCACGAGGCTTCATCCCGGCAGGCTTGGCGAGCATCATGGCAATGTTGCTTGCGAAATCGCCGTGAGCCTTGTCGCGGGTGTTCTCCACCTGAATGGTCGGGCTCAACCCTTCGGGCAGCACGCCTTCAGCGGTGAGACGGGTCAGGGCTTGCTGGATCAGGTGGCGGATGCTGTCTTTCATCGTGAGCTCGGTCGGCCCGAAGGCTTTGGTCGAAAACTGGGCATTATCGACGTCCGAGGGGCGAACCTTCAAGGCTTAAGGTGCTTGGTTGCCGGTTAAGGCCGGATTCATCCAGCGTCAGAACAGGTCGATCGGATCGACATCCAGCGACCAACGTACCGTACGGCTGCCCGGGAGCGCTTCCACCTGGGGCAGCCATGCACTCATCAGCTTGTGCAGCGGGGCTCGGGCATTGGCCTGGAGCAGCAGCTGGGCGCGGAAGCGCCCGGCGCGTCGCTCCATCGGTGCGGGCACCGGGCCGAGCAATTCAACCCCGCTTAAGCCGAGTTGCGTCGTCAGGTGTTCGGCTTGGCTGCAGGCCTGGTCGAGGAAGTCTTCAGCCTGGCCGGGCTTTGCCGCTTCGGCGCGTAGTAAAGCAAGATGGCTGAACGGTGGCAGGCCCGCGGCGCGGCGCTCGCTCAATGCCTGGTCGGCGAAGGCGAAATAGCCTTGCTCGGTCAATTGAACCAGCAGCGGATGGTCGGCCAGATGGGTCTGGATGATGACCTTGCCAGGCTCTTCGGCACGGCCTGCGCGCCCCGCCACCTGTACGATCAATTGGGCCATTCGCTCGCTGGCGCGAAAGTCTGCCGAGAATAGGCCGCCGTCCGCATCGAGGATCGCGACCAGGGTGACCCGAGGGAAATGATGTCCCTTGGCGAGCATCTGGGTGCCCACCAGCAGGCAGGGTTCGCCACGGTTGATGGTAGCCAGCAATTGCTCCATGGATCCCTTGCGTGACGTGCTGTCGCGGTCGATGCGCAGCACCGGATAGTCCGGAAAGAGAATGCTCAGACGTTCTTCCGCGCGCTCGGTGCCAGCACCTACAGGACGCAGGTCGAGTTTGTTGCACTCCGGACAATTGCGGGGTGGACGCTCGGAATGCCCGCAGTGGTGACAGCGCAGCTCATTGTGGCGTTGATGCAGAGTCATTCGGGCGTCGCAGCGTGGGCATTGACTGAGCCAGCCGCAATCATGGCACAGCAGCGAAGGGGCGAAGCCGCGGCGGTTCAGGAACACCAGCACCTGCTGCCCGGCGGCGAGTGTCTGTGCCATGGCTTGTTGCAGCGGGCCGGAGATGCCTGAATCCAGCGGGCGGCTTTTCACGTCGAGGCGCAGAAACCGGGGCGCTTGGGCACCACCGGCACGCTGGGTCAGCTTCAGCAGCGCGTAGCGACCGATGTGCGCATTGTGCAGGCTTTCCAATGACGGCGTTGCCGATCCCAGCAGAATCGGGAGGTTCTCTTGGTGGGCCCTGACCACAGCTAAGTCGCGAGCGTGATAGCGCAGGCCTTCTTGCTGCTTATAGGAGGCGTCGTGCTCCTCATCGAGAATGATCAGCCCCGGGTTCTTCATTGGGGTGAACAGCGCCGAACGGGTGCCAATGATGATGTCCGCCTCGCCATCGCGCGCCGCCAGCCAGGCGTCCAGGCGTTCGCGGTCGTTGACATTGGAGTGCAGCAGGGCGATACGCGCATTGAAGCGTTTTTCGAAGCGCGCCAGGGTTTGCGGGCCGAGGTTGATTTCAGGAATCAGTACCAGCGCCTGCTTGCCGGCTTCGAGCACCTGATGGATTAGCTGAAGATAGACCTCGGTCTTGCCGCTGCCTGTGACGCCGGCCAGCAGGAACGGCTGGAAGCCATCGAGGCCGGCACGGATGGCTTCGAAGGCTGCGCGTTGTTGCTGGTTCAGCGGAAGCTCCGGCTGCAGTAGCCAGCTACCCTGGTGCCGCTGAGTCCGATGACTGCGGCGTGTCTCGATGCGCAACAGGCCCTTCTGTAGCAGCAGATCGAGACTGTCCTTGCTCAATTGCAGTTGGGTCAACAATGAATGCGCCACGCCGTGCGGATGCTGGCCGATGGTCTTCAGTGCCTCGCGTTGACGTGGCGCCCGGCTAAGGCGTGGATCCTCCGGTCGTGCTCCATTGACAACATGCCAGAAGCGCTCCTGCCTGGCCTCGGCAGGCTCGCCCTGGCGTAGTAGGACCGGAAGCGCCCAACTGAGCGTGTCGCCGAGGCTGTGCTGGTAATACTGGGCGGTCCACAGGCACAGCTTGAACAGCGGCGACGGTAGCGGAGGGCGCGCATCCAGCAGCTCCAGGGCCGGTTTGAGCTTCGCCTCGGGGATCTCGCTGTGGTTGGCCACTTCCACCAGAACTCCAACGATCTCGCGTCGCCCGAAGGGCACCCGCAACCGCATACCCGGCTGCAGCGATGCGTATGGAATGCCGGTTGGGGGGAGGTAATCGAAGAGTCTGCGCAACGGGGAGGGTAGCGCGAGGCGAAGTATGGGTTGGGGCACACGAAAGTCCTTGGAGGCGAACGCCGATGTTAAACGATCCAGCGCTGCAACAGACCGGCATGCGTTCAAGAGTCGGTTCGATAGCCAGATGCCTGTGATCGGGGGCTGTCGCCGATCGATCAGCTGCCCTTGCATCACTAACGGTCTCTGGTATCATTCGCGCCCTTCCGTGCGGTACTCGACATAGGGTCGGGTGGCGGCACAAGTCCTAGAGGATTTTTCCATGAAAGCCGATATCCATCCTAACTACGTTGAAATCGAAGCCACTTGCAGCTGCGGCAACGTCATCAAGACTCGCTCCACGCTGGCCAAGAACCTGAACATCGACGTGTGCTCTGAGTGCCATCCGTTCTACACCGGCAAGCAGAAAGTGCTGGACACCGGCGGCCGTATCGACCGCTTCAAGCAGCGTTTCGGTGTGTTCGGCGCGAAGTAAGCTGTCGCCGCGACGGGAATCCCATGAGGTTTTCCGAGCATCTTAAAAAGGCGTCCCTGGTGGGCGCCTTTTTCGTTTCCGTCTTCTTCAGTCTGCAGGCGCAGGCGCTTTGTCCTGTTAGCGGCCCGCTGCCGTCAGCGAAGGTCGCAACAGTCATCGACGGAGATACTCTGCGCCTGGTCGATGGGCGTCGCGTACGCCTCATCGGCGTGAATGCCCCTGAAGTCGGCCGCAAGGGGCGCAGTGCCGAACCGTTCGCGGAGGCGGCCAAGCGTCGGCTGCAAGCACTTGTAAACGCCAGCGGCGGACGCGTGGGGCTGCGGCTCGGTCAGGAGGCCAGTGATCATTACGGCCGACTGCTGGCCCATGCCTTCGACTCGCACGGTGAAAATCTCGAAGCTGTTCTGCTTGCCGAAGGGCTGGGCTTTTTTGTCGCCATCGCACCGAACACGCTGCTGGCTGACTGTCATCTCGCCGTGGAACAGCAGGCTCGGCTTGCCGGCAAAGGTGTCTGGCATCAGCCCCCGATCACCTCGGCTGAGCGCCTGCGCCGCGGTGGTTTTGCACTGGTCAGGGCGCGGGTCGATCGACTGGAGACCAATCGTGGTGGCGTCTGGTTGGAGCTGGATGGCCCTCTGGTGATTCAGGTTCCCCGTGAAGCCGTTGCGTCATTCGCCGATTCGCTGAAAGACCTGCCAGGCAAGCAGGTCGAAGCAAGGGGTTGGGTGATCGATCGCAAGGGGCGTGCGGATTTGTCGCGTCAGGCTCGCTGGCTACTGAGAGCAAGCCACCCGTCAATGCTTGTTCCGCTGCCGTAACTCGTCGTTAGCTGGCGGGGCGGGAAAATTTTTGGCTCGGCTTAACTGAAAGTCGTAGGGCCAGGTCTTGACAGTCACCTTTCCCGTTGGCTTGTGACGGCGCTCGGTCTTGGCGTATGCTCGGCCCCCTGTCTGTCCCAGTAAAATAAGCGGAATGCCTCATGACTGACCTGAAAACTGCCGCTCTCGACTATCATTCCCAGCCTCGTCCGGGAAAGCTGAGTGTCGAGCTGACCAAGCCCACTTCCACCGCTCGTGATCTGTCACTGGCCTACAGCCCTGGCGTGGCGGAACCGGTTCGAGAAATCGCCCGTGATCCGGAGCTGGCTTACCGATACACCGGTAAAGGCAATCTGGTCGCGGTGATCTCCGACGGCACCGCGATTCTTGGTCTGGGCAATCTGGGGCCGCTGGCATCCAAGCCGGTTATGGAAGGCAAGGGCGTTCTGTTCAAGCGATTCGCTGGTGTCGACGTGTTCGATATCGAAGTCGATGCGGAAAGTCCTCAGGCTTTCATCGATACGGTCAAGCGCATTTCCATCACCTTCGGTGGCATCAACCTGGAAGATATCAAGGCGCCTGAATGCTTCGAGATCGAGCGGGCGCTGATCGAGCAATGCGACATTCCGGTATTCCATGACGACCAGCACGGCACCGCTATCGTTACTGCGGCGGGCATGCTCAATGCATTGGAAATCGCTGGCAAGACGCTGGAGCAGGCCAAGATCGTCTGCCTCGGCGCCGGCGCTGCGGCGACCTCTTGCATGAAGCTGCTTGTCAGTATGGGGGCGAAGGTCGAGAACATTTTCATGATCGATCGCAAGGGTGTAGTCCATGCTGGTCGTGACGATCTGAATCAGTACAAGGCGGTGTTTGCCCATGAGACAGACAAGCGCACGCTGGATGATGCCCTCGATGGCGCTGACGTCTTTGTAGGCCTGTCCGGCCCCAATCTGTTGAGCGCCGAAGGCCTCAAGCTGATGGCAGCGAACCCGGTAGTGTTCGCCTGCTCGAACCCCGATCCGGAGATCAACCCAGAGCTCGCTCACGCGACCCGTCCCGATGTGATCATGGCTACTGGCCGCTCGGATTATCCGAACCAGGTCAACAACGTGCTGGGCTTCCCGTTCATTTTCCGTGGGGCGCTGGATGTTCGTGCGACGCGCATCAATGAGGAGATGAAAATCGCTGCTGCGGTGGCTCTGCGTGAGCTGGCCAAGCTGCCGGTTCCGGCTGAGGTGGCTGCTGCTTATGGCGTTGAGCAGCTTCAGTTCGGGCGTGAATACATCATTCCGAAACCGATGGATCCTCGCCTGATCACCCTCGTCTCCGACGCGGTGGCCAAAGCAGCGATCGAAAGCGGCGTGGCGACACTGCCGTATCCGTCGAATTACCCGCTCAAGTCGGTTCACGACGTGTTCAATGGCTGATTAGCTCGGCCATAGCCCCGCTTCGGCGGGTGCGCGGCACTCGGAAAAACCCCAGCCCCGGCTGGGGTTTTCTATTTCGGGCTATGGTAAGAAGCTTGGCGCACTGGAGCGCGCTTGCGGCCTGTGATCCCCCCGAGTCCGCTGCGATCAGGAGCGGGCGTCGGGGGATGCAGAGGATCTAGAACAGATCGATCGGTGCGGCTTCGGATGCTGGTAGCGGGCTGTCGGGCAACATTGAGCCTGGAATCATCTCGTCATTCATGTCAGGCGGCGAGTCTTCGCTTCGAAAGATCTCAAAGTAAGCGTCAGGTGTGCCTGGGGCTGCCGCTCGGCCGCTTTTGGGATCGATTCGCAATGTCAAAATGCCTTCCGGTTCGGCGGGCGCATGCTCGGGGGCGCCGTCCAGCACGGCGCTCATGTACTTCATCCAAATCGGCAGCGCTACCGTTCCGCCATATTCCCGCCGACCGAGCGTTTGGGGTTGATCGAAGCCTGTCCAGACCGTGGTCACGATGTCAGCGTTGTAGCCGGAGAACCAGCTGTCCTTGGACTCGTTGGTCGTGCCGGTCTTTCCTGCAAGATCCCCGCGCCCCATCGCCAAAGCCCGTCTGCCTGTGCCGCGCTTGATGACGTCCTGCAGCATGCTGGTCATGATGTAGGCGGTGCGCTCGTCGATGATCTGCTCCGCATACGCGGGCGCCGGCCTGGCTGGCTGCGAGTCGCTCGCCAGTGGCGTGTCGATCTGTGCGTAGGCGGTGGCCGCCGCTTCATCCTTCGCTGCTGTGTCGCCTTGCTCCGGTACGCGCACCGGGTTCGCCTCGAAGATGATTTTTCCGTCTCGATCCTCGATGCGCTCGATCAGATAGGGTTCGATCTTGTAGCCCCCGTTCGCGAATGCTGTCCAGCCGGTAGCGATTTCCATTGGCGTCAGGGTTGCCGTACCAAGCGCCAGCGACAGGTTGGCAGGCAGGTCTTCGGATTTGAATCCAAAGCGTTTGATGTAGTCGAGGGTGTACGGAAGGCCAAGCGTCTGCAGCAGGCGAATCGAGACCAGGTTGCGTGATTTGTAAAGCGCCTCGCGCAGCCGGATCGGGCCTAGAAAGGTATTGTTGTCATTCTTGGGGCGCCAAACGCGGTCCAGGCCTTCCTCGACGAAGACGATAGGGGAGTCGTTGACCAGAGTCGCAGGGGTGAATCCGGCATCCAATGCGGCGCTATAGATAAAAGGTTTGAAGCTTGAGCCGGGCTGACGCTTGGCCTGGATAGCGCGGTTGTAGTTGCTTTGCCCAAAGGAAAAACCACCGGTCAACGCTTCGATGGAGCCGTCAAGCGGATCAAGGGATACCAGTGCGCCTTGAGCCTGGGGTATCTGGCTGAACAGCACTTCGTCATCCCGGATCTGAACGCGGATGACATCTCCTGGCTTGACGATTTCCGATGGTGACCTGGGTTGGGGCCCCAGGCTGTTGGTATTAATGAACGGGCGAGCCCATTTCATGCTTTCCCAGCTGATGCTGCGCTCGCTGCCGTCACGAAGGAGGACCTTGATCCCATCTTTGGAGACGGCACTTACGGCAGCAGGGAGCACGCCGGCCTGGCTGCGATAGTTGCCCAATTCCTTCAGCCAGCTCTCCCGGTCGGTGCCGGTCAGCCGAGCTTCCGGGCCGCGATAGCCGTGACGCTGGTCGTACTCGATCAATCCCTGGATAAGCGCCTGGTTGGCAGCGAGCTGACGCTCACTGGTGGCGGTGGTGTAAACGCGGAATCCATCGGTGTAAGCAGCACTACCGAAACGACCGACCATTTCGGCACGTGCCATCTCCGCTATATAAGGTGCGTCAAGTTCCGGCGATGACCCGTGATAGGACGCATCGACAACCTCTGTCAGCGCTTGCTGATAGCGGGTCTCGTCTATTTTTCCGAGCCGGTACATTCGTCCAAGAATCCAGTCACGCCGCTCCTTGGCACGCTCTGGGTTGGCCAGTGGGTTGAATGCAGACGGTGCTTTCGGTAAGCCTGCGATCATGGCCATCTGCGCGAGGCTCAGATCGCCGATGGGTTTGCCGTAGTAGACCTGCGATGCCGCTTCGATACCGTAAGCTCGGTTGCCCAGATAAATTTTATTGACGTACAGCTCAAGGATCTCATCCTTGCGCATTTCCCTTTCGATCTGAAGGGCTAAAAGGATCTCGTTGATCTTCCGCGAAAAGCTTCGCTCGCTGGTGAGGAAGTAATTCTTCGCCACCTGCATAGTGATGGTGCTGCCGCCGGTCTGAATATGGCCGGTTTTCAATAATTGCGTGGCAGCGCGCATCAGACTGGAAACATCGACGCCATAATGATTCGCGAAGTTGTCGTCTTCGGCCGCCAGCAATGCGGCGATGAAATCCTTGGGTATCTCGTCGAAGCCGATGGGGGAACGACGCATTTCGCCATACTCGGCGATCAGCTTGTCGTCATCGCTGTAGACGCGCAGCGGAATCTGGAGCTGTATGCTGCGTAGCGAGTCGACCGATGGCAGGTTGGGGCTGAGGTAAAGAAACGCGCCACTGAGACTGAGTAAAAGTCCACAGAAAACAGCCAAGCACGACCATAGGAAAAACTTCAGAAAACGCATCGGGGTTTATTGAATCCAGGGTGGGAAATGAGGTGTAAGCCGCAGACAGTGCTGAAAAGAAAAACCGTTCACATTATAAGCGGTTTTTTTGCTGGGGAGCCATTTGCGCTTCTGTCAAGGCTGTTATTTAATGCGGACAAACATAATTAATCCGTAAGTAGCGGATAAAGATAGGAAATCGGCCGTGCTAGGGCTCTTCACTAAGAAAGCGAATACGCTGCTTGGGATCGACATCAGTTCGACGTCTGTCAAGCTGCTCGAATTAAGCCGCTCAGGCTCCCGGTATCGGGTTGAGTCATTTGCGGTCGAGCCGCTTCCGCCGAACGCTGTGGTAGAAAAGAACATCGCTGAACTGGACGGTGTGGGCCAGGCGCTGTCTCGGTTGTTAGCTAAAGCGAAAACCGGTGTGAAATCCGCCGCAGTAGCGGTTTCCGGTTCGGCGGTCATCACCAAGAGCATCGAAATGGACGCCGGGTTGAGCGACGACGACCTGGAAAATCAGCTGAAGATCGAAGCGGATCAGTACATTCCTTACCCGCTGGAAGAAGTCGCTATCGACTTTGAAGTGCAGGGGCCGGCCGCTCGCGCCCCGGGACGCGTCGAGGTGCTGTTGGCGGCGTGTCGCAAGGAAAACGTAGAGATTCGCGAAGCGGCTCTGGCCCTGGCTGGACTGACGGCCAAGGTTGTCGATGTCGAAGCCTATGCGCTGGAGCGTTCATTTGGTTTGCTAGCGCCCCAGCTGGGTGCCGGTCACGACGAGCTGACCGTTGCTCTGGTCGACATCGGTGCGACCATGACCACGCTGAGCGTGTTGCACAACGGCCGCACGATCTATACCCGCGAGCAGTTGTTCGGTGGGCGTCAGCTTACCGAAGAGATTCAGCGTCGCTACGGGCTATCGATGGAAGAAGCTGGCCTTGCCAAAAAGCAAGGAGGCCTCCCAGACGACTATGACAGCGAAGTATTGCAGCCGTTCAAAGAAGCGGTCGTTCAGCAGGTGTCGCGCTCGCTCCAGTTTTTCTTCGCCGCCGGGCAGTTCCATGACGTGGACTACATCCTTCTGGCTGGCGGGACGGCATCGATTCCGGGGCTGGATCGGTTGATTCAGCAGAAAATCGGGACTCAGACTTTAGTCGCCAATCCGTTTGCCGATATGGCGTTGAGTAGCAAGGTCAACGCTGGCGCGCTCGCCAGTGATGCGCCGTCCCTGATGATTGCCTGCGGGTTGGCCTTGAGGAGTTTCGACTGATGGCCCGGATCAACCTATTGCCCTGGCGCGAGCAGCTTCGTGAAGAGCGTAAGCAGCGCTTCCTGGTGTCGCTCGCCGGTGTGGCTGTCGTGGCGGTGGGCCTGCTGTTTCTCGCGGATCAGTACTTCACCCATGCCATTGAACGGCAGAACGCGCGAAATGACTTCATCCGCAAAGAGATTGCGGTGCTGGATACGCGTATCGCGGAAATCAAAGAACTGCGTGAGCGTCGGCAGCAATTGCTTGAGCGTATGAAGATTATTCAGGATCTGCAGGGCAATCGCCCCATCATCGGCAGGGTTTTTGATCAGCTGGTACGCACGCTTCCCGATGGCGTGTATTTCACCGGATTGAAAATGACTGGCAAGAACATCGCCATTGTCGGTGGTGCTGAATCCAACAACCGGGTCTCTAACCTGATGCGCAACTTGGATGGTTCTGAATGGCTGGAAGCGCCAAACCTGAACGAGGTGAAGGCTGTCACGGCGGGTGCGGTCGATCAGGAAAACGTGTTTCAGCTAACGGTTCAGCAGACGCAGCCGGCTGTCGCAGCCGAAGGAGATAAGCCATGAGTCTGGCGAACTCCTTAGAAAGTCTGCGTAGCGTCGACCTGAGCGACTTGGACATGAACAACGTGGGCTCCTGGCCCGCTGCGGTAAAGGTGATAGCTGCAGTATTGCTGATGATGCTGGTGCTCGGAGGTGGCTATTACTTCTACCTCAGCGACATGCAAGTCAGCCTGGAGCAGCAGCAAGCGCAGGAGGAAACGCTAAAGCAGCAATTCTCCACGAAGGCGTTTCAGGCAGCGAATCTGGAAGCGTACAAGGCGCAGATGGTCGAGATGGAAGCATCGTTTGGTGCCTTGTTGCGCCAGTTGCCGAGCGATACCGAAGTGCCGGGTTTGCTCGAAGACATTACCCGCACCGGCCTGGGCAGTGGGCTGGAGTTCGAAGAGATCAAGTTGCAGCCGGAAGTGACGCAGCAGTTCTATATCGAGCTGCCGATACAGATCAAAGTGGTCGGTGGCTATCACGACCTCGCAACGTTTGTCAGCGGCGTGTCGAGTTTGCCACGGATCGTTACCCTGCATGATTTCGAGATAAAGCCTCAGAGCAAGGATTCCTCTTCCAAGCTGCACATGAGCATCCTGGCCAAGACCTATCGCTATAACGACAAGGGGCTGCAGAAATGAATGGAGCCCGACTTATCGCGCTGAGCATGGGCTTGGTGTTACTGGCCGGATGTGGCGCTAACGGAGATTTCGACGATCTACGTGCTTACATGGACGAAGTGCGCGCCAAGCCCAAAGGATCGATAGAACCATTGCCAGCGTTTCTGCCATATGAGGCGTTTACCTATAGCGCTTCATCGCTGCGCCATCCATTCCAGCCGCCAATGAAGATCGATCTGACTCAGCGGCAGAAGGGTTCAAAAGATATTCACCCTGACGAGACGCGCATCAAGCAGTTCCTCGAACAATTCAATATCGAAAACTTCGTCATGGTCGGCACGTTGACCAACGACGCAGGTAAGTACGCCTTGATCAAAGGCGGCGACGGGGTTCACCGAGTCAAGGTCGGTGACTATCTGGGGCGCAACCATGGTCGTATCGTTGAAATCAGCGAGGCCGAGGTGGATGTGCTTGAAATCGTTCCGGACGGAGAGGGTGGGTGGCTTGAGCGCCCGCGTAGCCTGACCTTGAAAGAGCGCTCCTGAGTCATGGCAAAAATGGAAAACCTATACCGGTCTGCACAACGGAAGCCTTTTATGAATACCACTCTCTCTCGTCTCGGCTTGTCTTTGCTGGCGGCGATTATTTCGCCCGCGCTGCTGGCCGCGAATCTGAATTCGCTCGATGTTGCGTCGCTACCCGGAGACCGTGTTGAGCTGAAACTGGCCTTCGACGAGCCGGTGCCTGCTCCGCGCGGATACACGCTTGACCAGCCCGCTCGCATCGCCCTTGATCTGCCGGGTGTCTCCAGCAAGCTGGCGTCCAAAAACCGAGAACTCGGCGTTGGCAATGCGCGGAGTGTAACGGTCGTCGAGGCACAGGGCCGCACCCGACTTATCGTCAACCTCACCTCTCTGGTTCCCTATTCGACCCGAGTCGACGGGAGCAATGTGTTTGTCGTTCTGGGCGAAAACGGCGCATCACCCGCTGCGGTCCCGGCCGCGCCGGTTGCACCGGTTGATAGGCGCGCGCCGGTCGCCTCAATGGCCACGGGCAAGTCGATTAGCAACATCGATTTTCGTCGCGGGGAAGACGGTGCCGGTAACGTAGTCATTACTCTGTCGGACCCATCGATCAGTCCGAGTATCGAGGAGCAGGGCGGCAAGATCCGCGTATCGTTCGCCAAGACGCAATTACCGGAGTCGCTGCGGGTCAGGTTGGACGTGCAGGACTTCGCCACGCCGGTCAAGTTTGTCGATTCGAGCAGTAAGGCCGATGGCGCAAGCATTGCGATCGAGCCTAGCGGGCGATACGACTATCTGGCGTACCAGACCGACGACAAGCTGACTATCAGCGTCAAGCCGCTTAGCGAAGCCGATGTCGAGAAGCGCAATGCGCAGCATTTCACCTATTCTGGAGAGAAGCTGTCGCTGAACTTCCAAGATATCGACGTTCGTTCTGTTCTGCAGCTGATTGCAGACTTCACTGATTTGAATCTGGTAGCGAGTGATACCGTACAGGGCAATATCACGTTGCGTTTGCAGAACGTTCCGTGGGACCAGGCGTTGGATCTTGTCTTGAAAACCAAGGGCCTCGACAAGCGTCAGGTGGGCAACGTCCTGCTGGTAGCTCCGGCGGACGAAATTGCTGCACGTGAACGTCAAGAGTTGGAATCGCAACGCCAGATCGCTGAGTTGGCACCTCTGCGTCGCGAGGTGGTGCAGGTCAACTACGCTAAAGCTGCCGATATCGCTCGCTTGTTTCAATCCGTGACCGATAAAGGCGGCGAGAGCAATGATCGCGGATCAATCGCGGTCGATGACCGTACCAACAACATCATTGCTTATCAGACCCAGGAACGACTTGACGAGCTTCGTCGTATCGTTGCGCAATTGGATATTCCGGTGCGCCAGGTCATGATCGAGGCTCGGATCGTTGAGGCTAACGTCGATTATGACAAGAGCCTGGGTGTCCGTTGGGGGGGGAATCTCTGGGCTGGAGACAAGTGGAACGCTTGGGGCAAGAATGGTCAGCTCGGAGTCGCCGATGACCCGGATGCAAGCGGCAAGCCGGGTGAAGATGGTTATATACCCTCTCGGCAGGTCGGTCGCTTCCGTGGAATCCCTGAGGTTCCGCTGAACACCCCGTTTGTCGATATGGGTGCGATAGGTGCGACGTCCGGCATCGGTTTGGGTTTTATCACCAATAATGCCATTCTTGATTTGCAGCTCTCGGCTATGGAGAAGACCGGCAACGGTGAGGTGGTGTCCCAGCCCAAAGTCGTCACCGCAGACAAGGAGACCGCAAAGATCCTGAAAGGCTCTGAAGTCCCTTATCAGGAGGCGAGCTCAAGCGGTGCGACTAGCACCTCCTTCAAGGAGGCAGCACTTTCCTTGGAGGTTACCCCGCAAATCACTCCGGACAATCGCATTATTATGGAAGTGAAGGTCACCAAGGACGAGCCTGATTTCTCTCAGGCTGCTAGTACTGGTGGTGTTCCTGCCATCCGCAAGAACGAAGTCAACGCCAAAGTGTTGGTGACGGATGGCGAAACGATTGTCATCGGCGGCGTGTTCTCGAATACTCAAAGCAAGTCCGTCGATAAGGTTCCTTTCCTGGGTGATCTGCCCTTCGTAGGGCGGGTATTCCGTCGCGATCTGGTTCAGGATAGAAAATCCGAGCTGCTTGTATTCATTACTCCGCGGATCATGAATAATCAGGCGATCCAGGCCAGCCGTTAAACAGTTTTGATGCCGAATATCATTCTCGTGGGTCCGATGGGTGCCGGTAAAAGCACCATCGGGCGCCTGCTTGCCAAGGAGCTTCGTCTTCCCTTTCGGGATTCCGATAAGGAGATCGAGCAGCGCACGGGCGCAAGTATTCCGCTGATATTCGATGTTGAGGGTGAGCAGGGGTTTCGCGAAAGAGAACACGCGGCCATCATTGATTTGTGCCAGATGCGTGGCGTCGTGTTGGCAACCGGCGGTGGTGCTGTGCTGCGGCCGGATAATCGTCGACTCTTACGCGCGGGTGGTCGGGTGATCTACCTTTGCACCTCGGTCGAGCAGCAGCTCGACCGCACCTCTCGCGATCGCAATCGTCCACTATTGCAAAAACCCAATCCTCGCGAGACGCTCACGAATCTGATGGCTGAGCGGGATCCTCTGTACCGTGAGGTCGCGGACATGATCATCCAGACGGATGAGCGCCCCCCGCGGCTGGTTGTGGTTGAAATTCTCGCTCAACTCCAATCCTTAGCACCTCGTGAAAGCCTGGGGCGATCTGCGCTATCCTAGCTCCCTTTAAGCGTGGGGGCCCTATGCAGACTCTACATGTCGATCTCGGCGAGCGTAGCTATCCGATCCATATTGGCGAGCAGCTCATTGATCGCGGTGAGCTGTTATCCCGCCATATCCGCGGCAAGCAAGTCGCCATTGTTACCAACGACACCGTTGCGCCGCTCTACCTTGAGCGTCTTTCACGCAGCCTGGCCGGGTACGCCATCACGCCGATCGTGCTGCCTGATGGAGAGGCATACAAGGACTGGCAGACGCTGCAGTCGATCTTCGATGCGTTGCTGACAGCCAGGCACGACCGGAACACCACTATTATCGCGTTGGGTGGTGGGGTGGTTGGCGACATGGCCGGTTTTGCGGCTGCTAGTTACCAGCGTGGAGTCGATTTCATCCAGGTACCGACAACGCTCCTGTCACAGGTCGATTCTTCGGTCGGTGGCAAGACTGGTATCAATCATCCGCTCGGCAAGAACATGGTCGGTGCCTTCTATCAGCCGCAAGCAGTACTGATTGATACCTCTACGCTGGCAACGTTGCCGGTGCGAGAGCTGTCGGCTGGCTTGGCTGAGGTAATCAAGTACGGTTTGATCTGCGACGAGCCGTTCTTGGGGTGGCTAGAGGAGAATATCGACAAGCTACGTGGGCTGGATCAGGCGGCGCTTACCGAAGCGATAAGGTGCTCTTGTGCGGCCAAAGCGCGCGTGGTTGGCGCAGATGAGCGAGAGTCGGGCATTCGCGCAACGCTGAATCTTGGTCATACCTTCGGTCATGCCATCGAGACCCATCAGGGTTACGGTGTCTGGCTGCATGGTGAGGCGGTATCGGCTGGCACAGTCATGGCGCTCGAGATGTCTCGGCAGCTTGGATGGATCACTGTCGGTGAGCGAGACCGCGCCGTGCGCCTCCTGGCGCGTGCTGGTTTGCCAGTGGTGCCTCCGAGCAACATGCGAGCCGAAGATTTTCTCCAGCATATGGCGGTCGACAAGAAAGTCCTGAACGGGCAGTTGCGGTTGGTGCTGCTCAAGCGGTTGGGTGAGGCGTTGGTCACCGGCGATTTCCCTCGCGAGCTGCTGGAAGCCACATTGAACGTCAATTACGACGCGCTTACGCAAGAGTTAAGAACCTAAGAGATTTCCATGACCAGTTTGTCTGCCGACGATTCGTATCTGAACCATTACGGGTTCAGTCATGACCCTTTCGCTGCTCGCGTGCCTGGCTTCAAATTCTTCCCGGCCCAGCGCAAGCCGGTGCTGGGGCAATTGCACCATCTTGCTCGCTACAGCCAGTTGCTATTGGTGGTAACCGGGCCTGAAGGGAGCGGCAAGACGCTCGTGCGCCAGGCGCTTGTTGCCAGCAGCAACAAGCAATCCGTACAAAGCGTGATCATTTCGCCGCAGGAGACCATTGACTCGAATGTGGTGCTGCAGCAAATCGCGCAGGCGCTCGGCAGCCAAGGTGCCGACTTCGAATCGATCATGGCGCAGATCGTCCAGTTGGCATTGACTGGCCAAGAGGTCTACTTGCTGGTCGATGATGCCGAACGACTGACTGGCGCAGCTGTCGAGACATTGTTGCGATTGGCCCAAGGCAGCCCCCAAGGCCGGCCGCACGTATTCCTGTTCGGTGAGCATGCTTTGGTAGGGCGCCTTGAGGCTCTGGTAGAAGGTGAGGAGCGCTTCCATGTAATCGCGCTTCAACCCTACGAGGAGGAAGAGACTCGTGAGTACCTGGCGTTGCGCCTCGAGGGTGCCGGGAGCGGGCTGGACTGTTTCAGTGAAGAACAGATCCTTCGTATCCACGAGCATTCTGGTGGCTGGCCTGGTGCTATCAATCAAGCGGCCCGTGATGAGCTTCTCGATACGATGCAGCATTCGAAGGGGCGCCGAAAGTCCGCTGGATGGCGTTTGCCGCTGCCGATGAAACACCTGCTGGCCTTGGCTGCGGTCGTTTTTGTCGTCGTAATTGCGTTGCTTATGCGTGACTCGAGCGATGAGCCTTTGGCGCCCACGACCACCAGCTTGCCGCTGGGTACGGCCGGACCTGCTTCATCCTCGCAGGAGCCGGCGTCCAATGCGCCTGGCAATCCTGGGGAGGCGACGCCTGATCCCAATCCACCCCAGCCAGAGCAGCCACTTGTTCGCGAACCTTTAGCTGCAGCCGGTAGTGCCGAGCCGGATGACGCATCGGGTGCGTTGGTAGAGGAGCCGGTAGTGAGCGGCGAGCCGGTGCGCGACGTCGCCCAAGCGCCCGCTGAGACTGCGAGTCCTGCTCCTGTGCAAGGCTCGACGGTCGAGCCGGCTCCGAAACCTGAGTCTCCTCCAGAAGCGGTGCGGCAAGTTGTCGCGACACCCGCTGCGGTTGCGCCTGCGGCCAGCTGGTACGCCAGCCAGCCTAAGGGCAATTACCTGGTCCAGGTGCTGGGAACGCGTACTCGGAGCAATGCTGAAGCGTTGGTGAAGCAACACGGCGATAGCTTCAGGTATTTCGTCAAGCAGCATGAGGGCAAGCCGCTATACGTTGTCACCCATGGTAGTTTCCCAAGCCGAAATGCCGCGCTAGAGGCCATCAAGGCGTTGCCGGCCTCGCTGAAGGTAGGCAAGCCATGGGCTCGGAGTTTCGCCAGTGTGCAGCAGGAAATCACTAACGCGCGCTAGCGGATGCCCCAAAAAAGTGCGCAATGCACCTTTTTGGGGCTTGCAAAAATAAAATTGTGTCGTTCTACCGGGCTTTGTAAACTGCTCCCCCTTTTGCCCACGTGTATGACGGGGCGGTTCCGTGCGCCGTCAATAAGGGGTTGATTTACAACGCATTTAGCTGGTGGAGTGCCTATGAGAGCAGGTCTGTTTCGTCCTGAAGAGTTCAAGGATAACTGCGGCTTCGGTCTGATCGCCCACATGCAGGGCGAGGCAAGCCATCACCTGCTTCAGACCGCTATTCAATCCCTCACCTGCATGACCCACCGCGGCGGCATCAACGCCGACGGCAAAACTGGCGATGGCTGTGGCCTGCTGATGCAGAAACCCGATGCGTTCCTGCGCGCCATGGCCAAGCAGCATTTTGATGCCGACCTTCCGACGTTATACGCCGTCGGCATGATCTTTCTCAGCCAGGACGCGGCCAAGGCGGATGCGGCCCGGATCCAGCTCAACGAACAGATCGTAGCCCAAGGGCTGACACTGGTCGGCTGGCGCGAGGTTCCGGTCGATACCACCGTACTGGGTCGTCTGGCGTTGGAGCGCCTGCCGCGCATCGAGCAGGTGTTCGTCTCCGCTGATGGTCTATCCGAGCGCGAGTTCGGCATCAAGCTGTTCTTCGCGCGCCGCCGCGCGGAAGTCGCGCTGGCCGCGGACAAGGAATTCTACGTCTGCAGTTTTTCCGACAAGGACATCATCTACAAAGGCCTGATGATGCCGGCCGACCTGGCGCAGTTCTATCCCGATCTCGGCGACGAGCGCCTGGCGACTGCCATCTGCGTATTCCATCAGCGTTTCTCCACCAACACGATGCCGCAGTGGCCTCTGGCGCAGCCGTTCCGCTTTCTCGCCCATAACGGCGAAATCAACACCATTACCGGTAACCGCAACTGGGCTCAGGCGCGTCGACTGAAATTCGCCAACGAGCTGTTGCCGGACCTGGAAAGCCTCGATCCGCTGGTCAACCGTACCGGCTCCGACTCTTCCAGCATGGACAACATGTTGGAGCTGTTGGTCACCGGTGGGATGGATTTGTTCCGTGGTCTGCGCATGATCATTCCGCCGGCCTGGCAGAACGTCGAAACCATGGACCCCGACCTGCGAGCCTTCTACGAATTCAACTCCATGCATATGGAGCCGTGGGATGGTCCGGCTGGCGTGGTGCTCACCGATGGTCGCCATGCGGTCTGCCTGCTCGACCGCAACGGTCTGCGTCCGGCGCGTTGGGTGACCACGACCAATGGTTACATCACCCTCGCCTCCGAAGTCGGTGTATGGGATTACAAGCCGGAAGACGTTATCGCCAAGGGGCGTGTGGGTCCGGGCCAGATCCTCGCGGTAGATACCGAAACGGGGCAGGTCCTGCATACCGATGACATCGACAACCGCCTGAAGTCGCAGCATCCGTACAAGAAGTGGCTGCGCCAGAATGCGCTGCGTATCCAGTCGACCCTGGACGATAACGATCACGGCTCGGCCTTCTACGACGCCGACCAGCTCAAGCAATACATGAAGATGTATCAGGTCACCTTCGAGGAGCGTGACCAGGTGCTGCGTCCGCTGGCCGAGCAGGGCCAGGAAGCGGTGGGTTCCATGGGCGACGACACGCCCATGGCCGTGCTGTCGCGCCGGGTGCGCTCGCCGTACGACTACTTCCGTCAGCAGTTCGCGCAGGTGACCAACCCTCCGATCGACCCATTGCGCGAATCCATCGTGATGTCGCTGGAAACCTGCCTGGGTGCCGAGCGCAATCTCTTCGAAGAAACCGCCGATCACGCCAACCGCGCGATTCTGACCACGCCGGTAATCTCTCCGGCAAAATGGCGGACGATCATGGAGCTCAATCGTCCCGGATTCGAACGTCAGCTGATCGATCTCAATTACGACGAATCCCTCGGCCTGGAAGCCGCGGTCCGCAATATCGCCGACCAGGCTGAGGAAGCCGTACGCAGCGGCAAAGTCATGCTGATTCTCAGCGACCGCGCTATCCAGCCGGGCAAGCTGCCGGTGCACGCGTCGCTGGCGGTCGGTGCGGTGCATCATCGTCTGATCGAAACCGGCCTGCGCTGCGACTGCAACATCCTGGTGGAAACGGCTACCGCGCGAGACCCGCATCACTTCGCGGTACTGATCGGCTTTGGCGCGACGGCGGTGTATCCGTTCCTCGCTTTCGAAGTGCTCGGCGATCTGATCCGCACCGGCGAAGTGCTGGGTGATCTCTACGAGGTGTTCAAGCACTACCGCAAGGGCATTTCCAAGGGGCTGCTGAAAATCATCTCGAAGATGGGCATCTCGACCATCACCTCGTACCGCGGGGCCCAGCTGTTCGAAGCAGTCGGTCTGTCCGATGAGGTCGTCGACGTCAGCTTCCGCGGCGTTGCCAGCCGCATCAAGGGTGCACGCTTCGCCGATCTGGAAGCCGAGCAGAAAGCCCTCGCGGCAGAGGCCTGGAGTACCCGCAAGCCGATCCAGCAAGGTGGCCTGCTGAAGTTCGTTTACGGTGGCGAATACCACGCCTACAACCCCGACGTGGTGGCGGCGCTTCAGGTTGCGGTGCAAGAAGGTGACTACAACCGCTTCAAGGAGTACACCGCGCTTGTCGACCAGCGTCCCGTGGCGATGTTGCGCGATCTGCTCAAGCTCAAGGTGTCGGACAAACCGCTGGCGCTGGAAGAAGTCGAACCCTTGGAGCAGATTCTCAAGCGCTTCGACTCGGCCGGCATTTCGCTCGGCGCGCTGTCGCCGGAGGCCCACGAAGCCATCGCGGCGGCAATGAATCGCATCGGTGCGCGTTCCAACTCGGGAGAGGGTGGCGAAGACCCTTCGCGTTACGGCACCGACCGCAGCTCGAAGATCAAGCAGGTGGCGACCGGCCGTTTCGGCGTGACGCCGGAGTATCTGGTCAATGCCGAGGTGCTGCAGATCAAGGTTGCCCAGGGCGCCAAGCCCGGCGAGGGCGGCCAGCTGCCAGGCGGCAAGGTCAACGGCCTGATCGCCAAGCTGCGTTATGCAGTGCCCGGCGTAACATTGATTTCACCGCCGCCGCATCATGACATCTACTCGATCGAAGACCTGGCTCAGCTGATTTTCGACCTCAAGCAGGTCAATCCCAAGGCACTGGTATCGGTCAAGCTGGTGGCCGAGCCTGGCGTTGGCACCATTGCCGCCGGGGTCGCCAAGGCTTATGCAGATTTGATCACCATCTCCGGCTATGACGGCGGCACCGGCGCTTCGCCATTGACCTCGATCCGTTATGCCGGCTCGCCTTGGGAGCTCGGTCTGGCCGAGACACACCAGACCCTGCGCGGCAACGACCTGCGTGGCAAGGTCCGGGTGCAGACCGACGGTGGTCTGAAGACCGGTCTCGATGTGGTCAAGGCCGCCATCCTGGGGGCCGAAAGCTTCGGCTTCGGTACGGCGCCGATGATCGCGCTGGGCTGCAAATACCTGCGCATTTGCCATCTGAACAACTGCGCTACGGGTATCGCAACGCAGAACGATCAGCTGCGCAAGGACCATTTCATTGGGACCGTCGACATGGTGGTCAACTTCTTCAGCTTCGTCGCTGAGGAAACTCGTGAATGGCTGGCCAAGCTGGGCGTGCGCAGCCTGCAGGAACTGATCGGGCGTACCGACCTGCTTGAAATGCTGCCAGGCGAGACCGCCAAACAGAACCATCTTGATCTGACGCCTCTGCTCGGCAGTGACTACATACCTGCCGACAAGCCGCAGTTCTGCGAAGTGGAGAAGAACCCGCCGTTCGACCAGGGGCTGCTGGCCGAAGAAATGGTCAGGCTCGCGCGCTCGGCTATCGACGCCAGGAGCGGAGGCGAATTCGAATTGGATATCTGCAACTGCGACCGCTCCATTGGTGCCCGTGTTTCCGGCGAGATCGCCCGAGTGCACGGGAACCAGGGAATGAAGGATGCGCCAATCACCTTCCGTTTCAAGGGCACTGCGGGTCAGAGCTTCGGCGTTTGGAATGCCGGCGGCCTGCACCTGTATCTGGAAGGCGATGCCAACGACTACGTCGGCAAAGGTATGACCGGCGGCAAGCTGGTCATCACCCAGCCGAAGAGCAGCGGGTTCGAGTCGCAGGATTCGGCCATCGTCGGCAATACCTGCCTGTATGGCGCCACTGGCGGCAAATTGTTCGCTGGCGGCACGGCTGGGGAGCGCTTCGCCGTTCGTAACTCCGGCGCGCATGCAGTCGTGGAAGGCACCGGCGATCATTGCTGTGAATACATGACCGGCGGCTTCGTCTGCGTGCTAGGCAAGACCGGCTACAACTTCGGTTCCGGTATGACCGGTGGTTTCGCCTATGTCCTCGACATGGACAACAGCTTCGTCGATCGGGTGAACAACGAGTTGGTAAACCTGCAGCGCATCACGGGTGAGGCGATGGAAGCCCACCGTAGCCATCTGCAAGAAGTGCTGCGCGAGTACGTCGCCGAAACCGGCAGCGCATGGGGAGAGAAACTCCTGGAGAATCTCGACGACTACCTGCGTCGCTTCTGGCTGGTCAAGCCGAAGGCGGCCAACCTGGCGTCGTTGTTGTCGACCACTCGGGCCAACCCCCAATAAAAAGCAGATTCAAGCGGCAAGCCTCGGCGATCAGTCCGAGGCCCGCCCCGCTCCGTGATTGTCATGCAGCTAGCAGCCTTGGGCTTGCGGCTGCCGCTAAGAGGTTTTGAAATGACTGAACGTCTGAATAACGACTTCCAGTTCATCGAAGTCGGGCGCAAGGATCCGAAAAAGAAGCTGCTGCGCCAGCGTAAGAAGGAGTTCGTCGAAATCTACGAACCCTTCAAGCCGCAACAGGCCTGCGAGCAGGCCCATCGCTGCCTGGGTTGCGGCAACCCTTATTGCGAGTGGAAGTGCCCGGTTCACAACTACATTCCCAACTGGCTCAAGCTGGTCTCCGAGGGCAACATTCTCGCCGCCGCCGAACTGGCGCATCAGACCAATACCCTGCCGGAAGTCTGCGGGCGCGTCTGCCCGCAGGATCGTCTGTGCGAGGGTGCCTGTACGCTCAATGATGGTTTTGGCGCGGTCACCATCGGCTCGGTGGAGAAATACATTGCCGACACCGCGTTCGCCATGGGCTGGCGCCCTGACATGTCCAAGGTCAAGCCGACCGGCAAGAAGGTCGCGATCATCGGTGCCGGCCCGGCCGGTCTCGGTTGCGCCGACGTGCTGGTGCGCAGCGGGGTTACCCCGGTGGTCTTCGACAAGAATCCGGAAATCGGCGGCTTGCTGACCTTCGGTATTCCCGAGTTCAAGTTGGAGAAAAGCGTTCTCAGCCGTCGCCGTGAGATTTTCACCGGGATGGGTATCGAGTTCCGCCTGAACACCGAAGTCGGTAAGGACGTGACCATCGACCAGCTGCTGGCCGACTATGACGCGGTGTTCATGGGCATGGGCACCTATACCTACATGAAGGGCGGCTTCCCGGGCGAAGACCTGCCGGGCGTGCACGATGCGCTGGACTTCCTGATCGCCAACGTCAACCGCAACCTCGGCTTCGAGAAATCGCCGGAAGACTTCGTCGACATGAAGGGTAAGAAGGTCGTTGTGCTCGGCGGTGGCGACACGGCCATGGACTGCAACCGCACCTCGATTCGCCAGGGCGCCAAGAGCGTGACCTGTGCCTACCGGCGTGACGCAGCGAACATGCCGGGTTCGCGCAAGGAAGTGAAGAACGCCAAGGAAGAAGGCGTTAAGTTCCTCTTCAACCGCCAGCCCATTGCCATTGTCGGCGAGGGCAAGGTCGAAGGCGTCAAGGTGGTCGAGACCCGTCTCGGTGCGCCGGATGCGCGTGGCCGGCGCAGCCCCGAGCCGATCCCGGGCTCCGAGGAAGTGCTGCCGGCCGATGCGGTGGTCATCGCCTTCGGTTTCCGTCCGAGTCCGGCCGAGTGGTTCGAAGGCCAGAACATCCAGACCGACAATCAGGGGCGTGTCGTCGCGCCGGAAATGGGTCAATTCAAGCACCAGACCAGCAACCCGAAAATCTTCGCGGGTGGCGATATGGTGCGCGGCTCCGATCTGGTGGTGACCGCGATCTTCGAAGGCCGCCAGGCGGCAGAAGGTATTCTGGACTATCTGGACGTTTGATTTCGCCGGGTGGGTCGAGGCTCTGCAATCACCGAGCAGTCTTAAGGTGGATGGAGAAAGCGTCATCCACCCTACGACTGGCTTGCCAGCCCGGACGCCCGTCAAAGCCTGATCAGAATCAAGCCCATGGATAAAAGGCACGGCGCTCGCCGTGCCTTTTGTTTTCCGCTTTGCGACAATGCCGCCACTCTTTTGCTGGAACCCAGACATGACTGCCTTGAAGAACGATCGCTTCCTTCGCGCCCTGCTCAAGCAACCTGTCGACGTCACCCCGGTGTGGATGATGCGTCAGGCCGGACGCTACCTGCCGGAATACCGGGCCAGCCGCAGCAAGGCGGGCGACTTCATGAGCCTGTGCATGAACCCGGAGCTGGCCTGCGAAGTCACTTTGCAGCCGCTGGAGCGTTATCCGCTGGATGCCGCTATCCTGTTTTCCGACATCCTCACCGTGCCGGATGCCATGGGCTTGGGCCTGTATTTCGAGACCGGCGAAGGGCCGCGCTTCAAGAAGGTTGTCAGCAGTATGGCTGACATCGAGGCGCTACCGATACCAGACCCGGAAAAGGACCTGGGCTACGTGATGAATGCGGTGCGTACCATTCGCCGTGAGCTGAACGGCCGCGTGCCGCTGATTGGCTTCTCTGGCAGCCCCTGGACCCTGGCGACCTACATGGTCGAAGGCGGCTCCTCGAAAGATTTTCGCAAATCCAAGGCCATGCTTTACGAAAACCCGCAGGCCATGCATGCGCTGCTCGACAAGCTGGCGCAATCGGTGACCAGCTACCTCAACGGGCAGATCCTGGCCGGTGCCCAGGCGGTGCAGATCTTCGATTCCTGGGGTGGCAGCCTGTCGGCGGCGGCGTACCAGGAATTTTCCCTGGCCTATATGCAGAAGATCGTCGATGGGCTGATTCGTGAGCACGACGGCCGCCGTGTGCCGGTGATCCTCTTCACCAAGGGTGGCGGGCTCTGGCTCGAGTCGATGGCCGAGAGCGGCGCCGAGGCCCTGGGCCTCGATTGGACATGCGACATCGGTGCCGCGCGTGCTCGTGTTGGTGACAAGGTCGCATTACAGGGCAACATGGATCCCAGTGTGCTGTTTGCCAAGCCGGAGGCGATCCGTGCCGAGGTTGGGCGCATCCTCGCGAGCTTTGGCCCAGGCGAAGGCCATGTGTTCAATCTGGGCCATGGCATCACCCCGGAGGTCGATCCGGCCAACGCCGGCGCCTTCATCGAGTCGGTGCACGAACTGTCGGCTCGCTATCACGGTTGATAGAGTCCTCCAGGAAAGAAAAGAGCCGCTTGTTGCGGCTCTTTTCGTTTGGGGCTGCCCGTTCAGGGCTGTTGATAATGCCCGGGTGTGGTGCCTGGCTTATGTTCATGAACCAGTTTGGTCACGCGAATATCGGTGATGCCGATCACCTCGGCCTGCTCCAGCACCTTGGCCTCATCGGCGCCCGCTTCGGGCATCACCAGGCTGTTCTCGGCATCGCCATTATGCAGCTCGATCAGGTGCCGGGCGGCGCTGCCCTGTGACATGCGCTCATCATCCGACTCGATGATCTGCACGCGCGGATCGTTCTGAAAGATGTAGTTGATTTCGAACTTGTGCGATGACTTGTCGAACATGGGCAGCTCCTTCGAGGGTGGAAAGGTCTGCTCTGTTGACTCGCGGGTCCAGTTATTCGTTCGGCAAAAGGCGACGGAGGGGACCTCGGTGGGCGATTGGGGGCGCCCGGCGTAACCGAGCGCCCCGGTGCGTTACTTGATCTTCGCCAGGTCGCCCTTGAGCGCGACGCCTGCCATGATCGCGCCGGCGTGGCATTCGTAGTTCTGGCTGTCTTTGTACTCGACGTGCTTGTAGTTGCTGGCGATGTCCACCACGGCGTTGGCGCCGGCAGCCTTGGCCGCCTGCTGCATGCCAATCAGCGCCGATTGCAGAGCCCAGCTGCACGCACCTTCGTCAGTCTTGTTGAAGGCATTGGTCTTCTTGCTGGTGGTCACGCCGCTGCGAATGATCTGCGCGCCCTTGGGGGTCTTGCCTGCGAGGTAGAACTTCACGCTGCCGTCCAGCTTGCCGGAGGCGGTGGCTTCGGCCACCACCTGATCGAATGGCAGGTAATGGGTGGTGTCGCGGGCCTGGCTGATTCCTGGCAAAGCACAGAGCACCAGTGCAACGCCAATCCATGTGTTTTTCTTCATTGCATTCTCCTTGCGGTGTTTTGGGGGGATTCAGGCCCAGCGGCGGAATATCAACGAGGTGTTTATGCCGCCAAAGGCGAAATTGTTGTTCATGACGAATTCATGTTGCATCGAACGTGGCGCCCCGACGAGGTAATCCAGCTCGCCGCAGCGCGGATCGATGCTATCCAGATTGAGCGTATGGATATAGCGGTCGCGGTTCATCATTTCGATGCTGAACCAGGACTCCAGCGCGCCACAGGCGCCCAGAGTGTGGCCGAAGAAACTCTTTTGCGAGCTGATCGGCATGGCTGAACCAAACAAGGCTTGCGTGGCCAGGGTCTCGGCGATGTCGCCCTGTTCGGTGGCGGTGCCGTGGCCGTTGACGTAGCCAATGGCTTCGGGCTGCAAGCGGGCATCTTCCAGGGCGAGCTCCATGGCGCGGCGCATGGTCAGCTGTTCGGGCTTGGTCGCGTGCTGGCCGTCGGCATTACTGCCGAACCCCACCAGTTCGGCGTGGATGGTGGCACCGCGGGCGAGCGCGTGTTCGAGCTCTTCGAGCACCAACATGCCGGCGCCCTCACCAATCACCAGGCCGTCGCGGTCGGCGTCATAGGGACGCGGTGTGGTATGCGGTGCATCATTCTTCAGGCTGGTCGCATAGAGTGCGTCGAATACCATGGCCTCGGTGGCACACAGCTCTTCGGCGCCACCGGCGAGCATCATCGGCAATCGGCCGAACTTGATCGCCTCGTAGGCATAGCCGATGCCCTGGCTGCCACTGGTACAGGCGCTGGAGGTGGGGATCACCCGACCGGTAAGTCCGAAGAAGATGCTGATATTCGCCGCTGTGGTGTGCGGCATCATGCGGATGTAGGAGTTGGCGTTCAGTCCGTCGGCCACGGAGTTGAGTAGCATATTGCCGAAGGCTTTGATCTCTTCTGTGCTGCCGGTGGACGAGCCACATGCGACGCCCATGCGACCGTCGCGGATCGATGCATCATCAAGCAGGCCCGCATGTTCGAGTGCCTGCTCGGCGGCCTTTACCGACAGCCGAGAGACTCGACCCATGCTGCGCAGCTGTTTGCGCGTCCAGTGGCTGGGCACGACGAAATCATCCACTGGCCCGGCCAGGCGGGTGTTGAGTTCGGTGAAGCGATCCCATTCGTGCATGTAGCGGATGCCGCTGCGGTTGCCGCTGAAGTTTGTCTCGATGGACGCCCAGTCGCTGCCCAGTGATGTAATACCAGCCATGCCGGTGACGACGACGCGTTTCATCAGCACAGCCCGCCGTTGACCGCCAGAACCTGACGGGTGATGTAGCTGGCTTCTTCCGACATGAGGAAATTCACCGCGCCGGCGACTTCTTCGGGCGTGCCCATGCGTTGAGCGGGAATCATCTTGAGCATTTCCTCGATAGGCAGATCGTCGTTGAGCATATCCGTATCGATCAGTCCCGGTGCGACGCAGTTGACGGTGATACGTCGTTTACCGAGCTCGACGGCGAGCGCCTTGGCGGCGCCGATCACGCCGGCCTTGGAGGCGCTGTAGTTGACCTGGCCGCGATTGCCGATCAGCCCCGACACTGAGGTGATGCAGACGATTCGCCCCGGTTGGCGACGACGAATCATCGGCATCGTCAGCGGCTGCAGAACATTGTAGAAGCCATCCAGGTTGGTGCGCATGACCAGATCCCAGTCATCCTCGGTCAGCGCCGGAAACGCGCCGTCGCGAGTGAGACCGGCGTTGCAGACCACGCCGTAATAGGCACCGTGCGCTTCGATATCGGCTTCCAGCTGCGTGCGGCATTGAGCGCGATCGGCGATATCGAACTGCAGGATGCGCGCCTGGCGACCCATATCCTGGATCTCTGCCTGGACGGCCTCTGCCTCGTCCCGTCGAGTGCGGCAATGCAGAACGATATCGTGACCGCTACGGGCCAGGCGCAAGGCGATGGCGCGGCCAATGCCTCGGCTGGAGCCGGTGATGAGGATACTGTTACTCATGGGCTGGGCTCTTGAAGGTAGCTCGCCACTTCAGGCGGGCGAAAAACGTTGAGACGCGCCTCGGCATGGATGCCGGGCCCGTCGAGATGGCATTCGAACACGCCCATGCCGTTGTCGTCCTGCAGCGAGCGCAGCGCGCGAATGCGCAGCGCAGTGCCAACAGGAAATCGCTCGACATCGCATTGAAAGCGGCGGGTGCCGAGCAGAAAGCCCAGCTCCACCGGCAGCCCGGCCTGACGTGCCTGGCAACCGGCGAACGCGGCGACCGTCTGCGCCATGATTTCGATACCCACCCAGGCGGGCAGGCTGCCGTCGGGCAGGTTGTACAGTCCGCCGGGCCTCACCTTCAAATGAGCATCGATGCTGTCCGCGTCGAATGCCTCGACCGCATCGAGCAGGATCATGTCTCCCGCATGGGGTATCAATTCGGCTACTGGCCAATCGATCATGGCGCGTCTCCCAGGATCAAGCTGATGTTGTTGCCGCCGAAGGCGAAGGAGTTGCTCATCATGCGACGTGGGCCTGCCGCCGCCATCGTCGTGCCGGCAGCGATCAGATCCAGGCGTGGCAGGTCGGCATCTCGCTGGCCGTCCCAGCGATGCGGTGGCAGCCGTTGGGCAGCGTTGTGCTCGGACAGGGTCAGCCAGCAGAACGCGGCTTCCAGCGCACCGGCGGCGCCCAGAGTGTGTCCGGTCAGCGGCTTGCTCGACGAACAGGCCACGCCAGCCGGAAACACCGCGGCGACTGCCAGGCTTTCCATGGCGTCGTTGTGCCAGGTGGCGGTGCCGTGAAGGTTCAGATAGCTGATTTGCTCCGCTTGGGTTGCCGTCGATGAGAGCGCCTTGCGCATCGCTTCGATGGCGCCCAGGCCCTGCGGGTCAGGGGCAGAAATATGGTGTGCATCGGAACTGGCACCACCGCCGAGCAGGGCGATCGGCGCCGGGTCGCGGGTCATCAGGAAGAGCGCGGCGGCCTCGCCGATATTGATACCGTCGCGGTTGATCGAAAACGGATTGCAGATGCGCTCGCTGGTCGCTTCCAGGGCGCTGAAACCCTGTAGCGTCAGATCGCAAAGACTATCAACGCCGCCACAGATCACCGCATCGCAAATGCCCATATCCAATAGCCGCTTGGCACTGAGCAACGCTCGAGCGCTCGAAGTGCAGGCGGTGGAGATCGAATAACTCGGACCGCTCAGCTGCAGCCGCTCGCTGAGAAAGCTGGCGGGAGCACAAAGCTCCTGATGACCGTAGTGATAGCTGGCCGGTAGCTGCCCGTGACGCACCAGGCCGGTGATGCCCTGAGTGGCTTCCTGAATGCCGGTGGTGCTGGTACCCATTACCACGCCGATGCGGGATGGGCCGAAGCGGGCAACGGCCTCATGCAGCTCGGCTTCGATCTGCTCGACCGCCGCGAGTAGCAGCTGATTGTTGCGCGTGGTGTGACGCAGCGGAGTGTCGGTGAGAGTGGGCAGTTCGCCAGTGACCGCGCCGACCGGCAGCTGGCGGCCGACGACCGCTTGCGCATAGGGCTGCATGCCCGAACCGTCACCGTCCAGCAGGCGCCGGGCTACCTCAGCCTTGCCGCGACCCAGCGCGCAGACCAACCCCAGGGCATTCAGGTAGGCAGTCATTGCTGGCGGGCTCCGGCAGGCGCGATGGGGGCGACACCATAGGACAGCCTCGGCCCGACGTCGAGTTCGAAACGGCCCTTCTTCAAATACCGAACCTGCCAGGCGGCCCCGTCGGCTGTGAGTGATCGCCCGTCCGACTGCTGAGTCCAGCGTGTATCGGCGTAGAGCTCATCCATCTGCTCGGCTGGGCTCAGCGCGAACAGCAATGCCGCGAAGAGCTCGCGTGCTTCGGGGTTAGGTGGCAGCAGGCCGTCCGCCTGCCAGTGACCATCGCGCAGCAGCTGGCGCGCCAGCGGAACGCCCAGCGGATCGAGCAGTGACCAGCGCACGGCGGTGCCTTCCCGCTGGATGACCAACAGCCAGTCGCGTGTCTCGTCCGCACTCCGGCGCTGGATATGCAACTGCATCGGCAACGTTAGCTGCGCCGTATGTGTCGGCAATGGCAGATGCTGGGCGCAGGCGCCGAGCATCAGCAGCAACGCGAGCCAGGCCAGGTGCGGTGTATGTCTTGCGATCATGCCGGACAACTCACGCCGGCACCGAGGGGCCGCACAGCTCGGCCAGCACCCGCAAGCGGCGTTTGGGTTCAGCGACATAGGGGTTAGCGGTGTCCCAGGCGTAGCCGGCGAGGATCGAGCTGATCATCCTGCGAATCTCCGGCTGGGCGTGTTCGTAATAGATTACGTTCTGGAAACTACTGTCGTACCAGCCCTCGACATAGGTTCGGAAGGTGTCCACGCCTCGCTTGAGCGGTGCGGCGAATTCGGTTTCCCAATCCACCGCTTCGCCCGTCAATTGGCGATGCAGAACGGCGGCCGCCATGCTCGCCGAGCGCATCGCGATGGTGACACCGGAAGAGAACACTGGGTCGAGGAATTCCGCCGCATTGCCCAGCAGGGCGAAGCCCGGACCGTGCAGTGCCTTGACGTTCGCCGAATAGCCGCCGATCAGCCGTGCCGGGGTGTCCCACTCGGCGTGCTGGAGGATGCGCTTGAGGTTGGGCGCCTCCAGCACGAATTCTCTGAGGCATGCGTCCAGATCCAACGGACGCCCTTCGTAGCGTTCGGCGCTGGCGACGACACCCAGGGAACAGCGGCCGTTACTGAATGGGATAGTCCAGAACCAAACGTCACGCAGCTCGGGATGGGTGGTAATGAGGATTTTTTCCCGATCGAACCGCGGATCGTCGATATTGTCCTGGATGTGGGTGAACACGGCACGACGCAGCGGAAAGCTCGACGGTGCCTCCAGCTCGAGCAGACGCGGCAGCACGCGACCGTAGCCGCTGGCGTCGAGAACGAAGTCCGCTTCGATGGCATATTCGCTGCCGTCCAGCCGACGCACCTGCAGACGCGGGCGCGAGCCATCGAAGTCGGCGGTGGTGATTTCCTCCTCGTAGCGGATCTCTACACCCTGCGATTCAGCCTGGTCGGCCAGCAGCTTGTCGAAATCGGCGCGTTGAACCTGATAGGTGCTGCCGTGGCCTTCGGTGAATTTGTCACGGAAGTCGAATTCGGTGTAGCGCTCGCCCCAGCCGAAGGCCGCGCCGTGCTTGGTCTGAAAGCCGGCGGCCTGTACCGCTTCGAGCATGCCGGCTTCCTCGATGAAATCCAGGCAATGCGACAGCAGGCTTTCGCCGATGGAAAAGCGCGGAAACCGCTGCCGCTCGATGATCAAGACGTCATGGCCCTTGCGCTTGAGCAGGGCGGCGGCGATAGCGCCGGAAGGCCCCGCGCCGATGATGACGACGCTACGGTGTTCTGAGTTCACTTAGACCTTCCTTGTTCGACGGGATGGAATGGATGGCTAGCAGGCGTGCCCGGCGGCCAGGACGGAATATCTGTTGCCAATAAGTCGGGGTGGCGCTCAGCCCGCTGAGGCGTCGACGCAACAATTCGTGAAAGCTGCGCCAGCGCTAGTTGTTGTTCGATCAACATCTGGCCTCCGTGCCCGGCTCGGCGGCCCAGGGCGCTAAAGCGAAGGCGAACACCAGGCCGAGCCCCACCGCCAGACCGAAGTTACTTACCGCGGGGGTGCTCGACAGGGCCAGCAGGCCGAACGACAGCCAGGTGGTTACCGCCGCCAGCAGGGTACCGACCAGACTCACCGCGGCGCCGCCGATTCGCTCGCGCATGAGGATGGCGTAGTCCACGCCGATCGCGGTGACCAGCAACAAGCCGAACAGGCCGAACAGGGTCAACGGCTGACCCAGCCAGCCCAGGCACGCCAGGCTGCCGAGCGCCGCCAGCAGCGGCACGGCCAGACAGCGCAACGCACCGCGCCAGCCGAACGGCAGACACAGCAGGGCGAAAATGAGCACGGCGGCGCAGAGTTTGAGCAACGCAGCCTGGCGCTGGGTCTCGGCAAAAAGGCGGTTCAGCTCCGCTGGCCGGTCGACCAGGCTGACCCCGCCGATGCCTTCGGCCAGACCGTGCAGCGCCGAGCTGTCGCGAAGCCCTTGCAGGCTGACCAGGCCGGCGACCGAGCCGTCACTTCGGGTGCCCAGCCACAAGGGGCGCCAGGGTTCGGCAAGTGGCCCGGCCAATACATCCTCGAGACCGATCACGGGTTGCGCCAGCAGGTCGGCGAGTTCCTTTTCCAGGATGTCGGCGGTGACACCGAGTTTCAGCAGGGGTTGGCTGGCTTCCAGCAAACGCGGCAGCGCGAGATGCAGACTTTCCTGGACGGTCGTCGAGGCGACCAACTGGCTCAGCGCGAGATAGCCGTGCAGTTTCTGCTCCGCCACCAGGTCATCGAGCCGCGCGGCGAGTTCGTCCTGGCGCTCCAGCAACTCATCGGGCGTTGCCGCGCGCACCAGAAAATACTGGCTGGTCGGCTCGAACCCCGTGATCGCGCCGATACGTTCGGCCTGCTGCTGCAGCGCGGGCGCGCGGCTGACCCACTGGCGCAGGTCATCCTTGAAGGACAGCTGGCTGATGCCGCCAATGCAGAACAGCACGAAGCCGGCCAGCAGCCAGGTCGAGGGAACCCGGCGCAGCAATGCCCTGCGCAGCGTCAATCCACGCTGAGCCCAGCCCAGCGGAGCGGCCCAGGGGCGCAGCGGCGCGTTCAGCAGCGAGGGCAACAGGCAGGTCGCACAGGCGAAGGCGCCGAGCAGGCCCGCCGCGGAAAACACCGCCACCTGGCTCAGCGCCGGGAACGGGGTGAAGCCCATGGCCAGGTAACCGATGACATTGGTCGCCAGCGCCAGCGCCAGGCCAGGGAGCGTCAAGCGCAGAGCCCGATAGGCGTGCCATGGCCGCAGGGTCCAGCTCTTGGAGAGGTAGTGCAGCGGAAAATCGATGCTGACCCCGACCAGACTGGCGCCGAGTACCAGCGTCAACACATGGATCTGACCGAACAATGCAATGCATGCGGCAGCACCGCTCAGTGCGCCGACCACCACGGGCAATGCCACCAGCAGGACACGCGGCGTACGGAACAGCAAATGCAGCACCGCCAGTGTGGCGACGAGCGAAACGCTGCCGATCAGGCTGGCTTCCTCACGTGCCTGGCGCTGGCCATACGCGGCATGCAGCATGCCGCCAGCGGCGAGCAGTTCGCCTTGTTCGGTCTCTACCCGATGGTGTGCAGCGCGAATCTGATCGTCCACCAGCAGAGGCAACTGATCGTCAAAGGCATCACCGTGGGTCTGCGCGTGAATCACCGCCCAGCGCTGGCCATGATGTTCGGCCACCAGTAGGCCATCGAGACGTGGATGGATATGGCCCGGTTGCGGCAGTTGTCGCTGCGCCAGATCGGCGAAACCGAACCAGTCCTGCTCGACCGGCACCAGGCTGGTACTTTCGAATGGGCTGTAAAGGCGTTGCAGCCGCCCTTGAACGAAGTCCTCGGGCGAGGCGATGAAGGCTTCTCGACTTGCCCGATCGAGCAGTGCCAAGCGCTGATCGAGCAACTGCTGACGCACCGCCGGCAGGTCGGCTTGCACCGAGCGGCGAACCTGGGCGAACAGGCCGCTGCCTCGGAGGTTGTCGGCGACTTCATCGGCCAGCGCGAAGGCCGTCGCTTCATCCGCATGATGAATCAGCACCATCAAATCGCGGTTCAATGGTTGCTGTACCCGTTGCTCGGCCAGTTGCTCCAGTTCGCCGGGTGCGCTGCTGGGCAGCAGTTTCAGCAGGTTGGCCGTGACCGGCGGGCCGCCGCGCCATTGCCATGCGGTCAGCGCCACCAGCCCGAGCAGTGCGATGAAGAACAGCCAGGAAAGCCAGGCCGGGAGCCTGAGCGCTTTGTCAGTCGGCGAAATCATGTTGCTCGCTGGGGCTCAACTGTTCGTCGACCTGGCTGTCGGTCAGCAACAGCAGGGTGCTGTCGCCCTGGGTTTCGAGCAGCTCGATGCGTTCGGCCGTCGGGCCGCCTTGAATGAGAATGCGGGCGAAAATCTGCCCTAGCAGTTTCGATCGAGGGGTTAGTGACAGCGCCCAGTTGTCCGCGGTGCCGCTGAGCTCCAGCTCGAAGTCGCGTTGCAGGGCCTCTGTGTCACCTCGCAGCACGGCGAGGAACAGATCGTTCTGACGCGCGGCGGCGCCCTGTTGATGGGTCGAGTGCCAGCCGCTGGCGTCGCGTCGGGCAACCCCCGAAGCGCTGATGCGGTAGTCCTGCTGCAGCGGTTCGCGCAAGAACCAGAGCAGGCCGTGGTCACGCGCCAGAACAAAGGCACCGGTACTGACGAGCGGCTGGGGCAGCGCGCGCAGGTATTTCTCCTGGGTGAAGTTGCCGCGAATGACTTCGGGCTCACTCAATTGGCGGCTGAGTTGCGTCAGATCGAAGGTGTCGGCGCGCGCGACCGCCGCCAGCAGCAGGCTCATGGTTAAGAGACTCGCAAGGCGCCTGGACAGTCGGATCACGATAGGGCTCGCTCCACGGCGTCGACGAAGACGATAGGCGACGCCAGCAGCATCTCGCGACTGGCGATCTCCACCGCGACCTGCACGGTGCTGCCGCGGGTCATGCGCTCACCGGTCTCGGCATCGCTGATCAGGTAATTGATCTTCAGCCGGTTCTCCCATTCCACCAGATCGGCACGAACGACGATGCGCTGGTTGAAGCGGGCGCCACGTATGTAGCGCAGTTGGACATCGATGATCGGCCAGGCATAACCGGCGTCGCGCATCTGTGTGTAGTTATGTCCGATCCGCTCCAGCAGGGCGCAGCGTGCGACTTCGAAGTACTTGATGTAATGGCCATGCCAGACCACGTCCATCGAGTCGACGTCGAAGAAGGGCACCAGAACCTCGACCTCTGCTTGCAGCACGCCGCCCTTACGCATAGAGCCCCCAGTGTTGCGCACGGATGCGTTGCAGGCACAGGCGCAGCTCGCCTTCCATCGCGCGGTCCTCGATCAGTGGCGGGAAATCCTCGCCCAACGCGGCGTGCATGGCCTGCAGCGGCGCGGGCAAGGGGCGTGTGCCCTGACTCCGTTGGCGCAGCCAGACACCTTGGTTGGCGGCGATCAGCGTGGCGGCGGCGACCTGCTCGGTCAGTTCCAGGCTGCGCAGCGCATCGCGCGCGGCGATGGTGCCCATGCTCACCTTGTCCTGGTTATGGCACTCGGTGGAGCGCGAGAAGACGCTGGCTGGCATGCTGTTCTTCAGCGCCTCGGCGGCCCAGGCGCTGGTGCCGATCTGCACCGCCTTGAAACCATGATTGATCATCGCCGTGGCGGCGGGCGCGCCGGAGAGGTTGCTCGGCAGGCCGTGGTTGTAGCGACTGTCGACCAGCAAGGCAAGCTGGCGATCGAGCAGATCGGCGACGTTCGCCACCAGATTCTTCAGGCTGTCCATGGCGAAGGCGATATGGCCGCCGTAGAAATGCCCGCCGTGAAGCACGCGCTCGTTGTCCGCGTCGATGATCGGGTTGTCGTTGGCGCTGTTCAGTTCGGTTTCGATGAACTGCCGCAGCAGGCCCAGGCTGTCGGCTAGAACACCCAGCACGTGCGGTGCGCAGCGCAGCGAGTAACGGTCCTGCAGGCGATGCAGCGGTGCGGTCGGCGCCTCGATGGCGAGGTCCTGGCGAATCCAGGCGGCCACCTGCGTCTGCCCGGGGTGCGGCTTGGCGGCGAACAATCGTTCATCGAAATGCTCGGGATTACCTTCCAGCGCGACGACATTGAGCGCTGTGATGCGGGTGGCCAGTTTCAACAGGTAGTCGGCACGGGCATAGGCGAGGCAGGCCAGGCCGGTCATCACTGCAGTGCCGTTCATCAGCGCGAGGGCTTCCTTCGGGCGCAGGGTCAGCGGTGTCCAACCAAGGTGACGATGCACCTCGGCGGCGCTGCGGCGTTCGCCGCCAAACATCACGTCGCGCTCGCCGGCCAGCGCCGCGGCGACGTACGACAGCGGCGTCAGATCGCCGCTGGCGCCCACCGAGCCTTCCTCCGGGATCAGCGGCAGGACGTCGAATTCGAGGAAGGCCTGCAGGCGATCGAGCAGCTCGATGCGCACCCCGGACATCCCGTGGGTCAGCGAACGCAGGCGCGCGGCCAGCACTGCGCGGGTGGCTTCGGCGTCGAGCAGCTTGCCGAGGCCGCAGCCATGAAAGGTGAACAGGTGCTGCGGCAGCGCTTCGACCTGATGCAGCGGCACGGCGACGACGCAGGAGTCACCGTAGCCGGTTGTCACGCCGTAGATCACGCCTTCCCGGTCGAGCAGGGTGTCGAGGAATTGCGCGCCGCGCGCGATGCGTTCACGGAAGGCCGCATCGGCCTGCAGCCGCGCCGGCGCACGGCGCTGGGCCACGGCGAGCAGGTCTTCGATGCGCAGGTGGTTTTCACCAAAGATCACGGGCTCAGCGTCGTTCATGGGTATTCCAGAAAGGGTAGAAATTGAACCATTGCAAGGGGGCCTCCAGGCAGCGTGCCGCCAGGCGATCGGCATAACGCTGCACCCACTGCTGCACCACCGCGTCACGCTCGCCGCGGCGCCAATGGATGCGCTCGGCGAAAGGCTCCAGATGGACATGGAACTGCTCGCCGTGTTTCAGGCAGAACAGCAGGTTGGCCGGGCATTGCAGTAGGCCGGCCAGCAACCAGGGGCCCTGAGGGAAATGGGCCGGCTGGCCAAGAAAATCGGCAGTCGCGATGCGTGTGCCGTGCAGCGGCACGCGATCACCGGCGATCGCCAGCCATTCACCGGCATCCAGCCGCCGTGACAGTTCCATCATGATAGCCGGGTCCAGCTCGCTGACCTGGATCAGCCGCAGGTGGCTTGCGCCCGACTGGTCCAGTAACCGGTTGAAGCGCTCGGCATGGCGTGTATGCACCAGCACGTTCATCTTCACCTTGCGGCCCATCTCGGCCAGCGCCCGGCAGATTTCCAGATTGCCCAGATGCGAGCCGACCAGCAGCTGGCCACGTGGTGCTTCGAGCTCGGCGTGCAGGTTCATTGGGTCGTGCAATACCAGTCTGTCGAGACCGAGGCGGCCTCCCCAGGCGTCGAGCTTGTCCAGCAAAGCATCGGCGAACAGGATGAATTGGCGGAAGACGGTGCGCCAGTTGGGTGTCAGATCGCGGCGACCGCTCCACTCGCTGAGGTGACGTTGATAGGTCCAGGCGCTCTGCCGGGCGCTGCGGCCGAACAGATAGAAATACAGCACGATCAGGTACAGCAGCGGCGCCATGACACGTCGGCCGAGCAGGCGCACGGCCGCCGCGGTGAGCTTCATCAAGGCGAAGCTGCCGCGTTCGCGATGTGCCGCCCAGTGGGTGCCCACGGCTTTCTCGCTCACCCGCGCCACCGACGCCGGAGCAGGGCCGGCGCACGCAGAAGCATGCCGCCGAACAGCCGCGCATGCATGGAGGAGATCAGCAGGTTGTCGCGCCACAGGCGGAAGTGCGATATGCCATCGGCCGGATAATGCACGCGCGTCGGCAGCCAGACCATCGGTTGCTCACGCCAGTGCAGGCGCACCAGGATTTCCGTATCGAAATCCATGCGCTGGCCCAGCGTGGTCGAGTCGAGCAGGGCCAGGGTTGGCTGCAGCGGGTAGACACGAAAGCCGCACATGGAGTCGCGAATCGACAGCGACAGGGTGTTGATCCAGACCCATACATGGGTCAGATAGCGCCCGTAGAGCCGACTTTTCGGCACGCTCGAATCGTACTCGGGGTAGCCGCAGACCAGCGCATCCGGGGCCTGGCTGGCGCGATCGAGAAACAGCGCCACGCCTTCCAGGTCGTGCTGACCGTCGGCATCGACCTGCAGGGCGTGGCTGAAGCCTAGGCGATACGCTTCACGCAACCCGGAGGCCACCGCCGCGCCCTTGCCCTGGTTTTCGTCGTGCCGCAGCAGATGCACCGACGGATGCTGCGCCAGCTCGTCGATGACCTGTGCCGCGGCGGGGCGGGAGGCATCGTCGACGAGCACGCAGTGCAAATCTTCGGCGAGCAGCGCGCGAACCACTGACGGCAGGCTGCGCTCGTGGTTGTAGACCGGTACCACCGCGCAGGGCTTGAACCAGTCGTCATCTACGGCCAGCGACAGCTGTTGATGGACGCCTGGCCGCGTGGGCGAGGCGTCAGTGGCGGGTGCGATCGGGGTGAGGGTGGTCACGGGTGTTCTCCCAGCAGAATGCGGCCGGACGAGCAGGGTGCATCGCCGTTGCGGTAAGCGAAGTGCAGCTTGCTGCGCTCGCGGTCGAAGCGCAGGGTCAGCTGCAGCTGATCGCCCGGGCGGGCGAGTTGCTGGAACTTGAGGACTTCCATGCCCTGAAAGCGCGGCGGCAGGTCGTCGATCAGCTCGCGGGCTAGGTCAATGGCCCAGTCTATCTGCACGACTCCAGGTAGCACCGGCGTCTGCGGGAAATGGCCGGTGAAATGCGCCAGGTCCAGCGGTACGCCCAGCTCGACGTGCCACTGATCATCGTGCCTGGACACGCCGAGGCGCTCGGGCTGCAGCGGGCGGGGCGCCTGCAGCAGCGTTTCAAGTTGCGCCTGCGGCAGCTTACCTTGGGCGTTGTAGGGCAGCTGTCGCACCAGTCGCCAGCGGCGCGGCAACGCCAGCGTCTCGCAGTGACTCGCCAGGTGGTTGCGCAGGGCCTCGGTCAGGGCGCGGCGGCCGCCGTTGCGCAGCGCATGCAGCCCGGCCTCGCTGAGGGCGACCAGCGCCGCGAGGTACGCGCGGTTGTCGACGACCACGCCGAGGCGCGCTTCACTGACGAAGGGGTGTGTGGCCAGGGCCGCTTCCAGCATCGGCAGGGAGACGCGTTTCTCTTCCAGCTTGACGATGCGGTCCAGCCGGCCGAGCAGTTCGAAGCGCCCATCGGACTCGATACGCGCCGCGTCAGCCGTCTGCTCGACATGGCCTGGCGGCAGACAGGGTGAGGCGATGCGCAGCGCGCCTTGTTCGTCCAGACTCAGCTGCACGGCGGGGAATGGCTGCCACAGGCTGCCTCCCTGTCGCCAGGCGATGCCGCCGGTCTCCGAGCTGCCGTAGATTTCCGTCGGTGCTTGACCGAGGCGCTGCTCCAAACGCTGCGCGGCCTGCGCGTCGAGTGGTCCGCCGGAGGAGAAAACCCTTCGCACGCTGCGCAGGGCTGGCCAGTCGAGGTTGTCGCCCATCCGCTTGAGCAGCGCCGGGCTGGCCACCCAACAGAAGCTCGCGTGCTGACGGCTGGCCAGTTGGATGTCTTCGGAGAAGGGCCGCGCACGGCGCAGAAAGGGCCGGCCGGCGCACAGCGGCCAGAGCACTCGGAACAACAGGCCGTAGATATGCTGGGCGGCGACACTGGCAATCATGCAGGCATCGCCGAGATCGGCCCCCCAGCAGGCTTCGAGTACCTCCACTTCGTTCGCCAACTGACGCAGGCGCTTGTCGATCAGTTTCGGTTCGCCGCTGGAGCCCGAGGTGCAGAGCAGCAATCGACACTGATCCAGATCCAACTTCGCCCCTTCGAGCGGCTCGGCCATGAGGTCGGCAATCCGCGCGTCGCCGTCCTGATCCGTCAACCAGAGATCGGCCTGATGGGCCAGCCGCGCGCGGCTCGCGGGCTGCAGATCGGCCGGGAGTAATACCGTCACGCCGGCTCGCCAGGCGCCCAGCAGGGCAATGGCCAGCTCGCCCGCATCCTCCAGATGAATCGCAAGGCGGGCGACACCGCGGTTACGCAGCCCAGCGGCCAGGCGCAGCGCTTGCTGTCGCAGCCCGGCATGGTCCAAGCCGGGGTCCAGTGTGACCGGGCGTGACTTGGGCGTTTGATCGAGCAGATGTTCGAGGGAAATCCAGTTCATTTAGCATTCCTGATGCGCTGGCGTACCAGCCACTCACCGGTGAAGAGCAGTCCCATCAGCAGATAGGCGATCAATCCGGTGTACAGCGTCCACCAGCTCAGCGGCGCCCAGAGCGCTAGACCGCTGGCGATGCTGGCGTTGACGACGAAATATCCCACCCAGACCCAGGTCACCCGCCGCGTGTAGCGCACCGCCGCAGGGGGAAGCTCCGGCTCGCTCAGCCGTGCGAAACGCTCGATGATCGGCATGCCGGAGCAGAGGCTGCCGGCAAACAGGCCGAGCAGCGCTAGGCTGATCAGCACCGGGTACCAGCGCAGCAGCGCAGGCTCGCCGGCTAATCCGAGCAAGAGGCAGAACAGCAGGGCTGCGGTTGCCAGTGTGCGGTTCAGAGGCGTTTGCTTGCCGCTGAACATCCGTGCCAGCCACAGCGCGCCGAGCAGCAGGGCGAACAGTCGCGGCGACAGATGCTCAAGACCCAGGTACACGGCGAACGGATAGGCGAGGCCAGCCAGCAACAGGCCGAGCGCAATCAGCCGGCTGGCGTTCGCCTTGCCTGTTCGTACGGGTGCTTGCATCCTGTGCTATCCGTTTGCGCGTTGGGCAGAATCGGAGCCGTTGCCCGGCCGCATGGGCGGGTGACGGCTGGCTTCCTTGACCGTGCGGCTCAAGCCGTTTGTGGATTTACCAGGCGATATACCGCCTCGACGACATCACCCACGGTGCGTACCGACTTGAATTCTTCTGCGGCGATCTTCTTGCCGGTCTGACGCTTGATGTGGTCGATCAAGTCGACGGCATCGATGCTATCGATTTCCAAGTCCTGATACAGATTGGCTTCGAGGCTGATGCGCTCGGGGTCGAGTTCGAAGAGTTCGACCAGCGCATCGCGCAGGGTCTGGAAGATCTCGTTGCGACTGTTCACGTTGGGCTCCTCCTCAGGCTACGGCGCGGTTGGCGCTGACGTAGGCGGCCAGGCTGTCGACACTGGCGAAATGCTTGCGGGTGTCCTTGGCGTCGGCGTCGATCTTGATGCCGAAGCGCTTTTGAATCGCCAGACCCAGTTCCAGCGCGTCGACCGAGTCCAGCCCGAGCCCTTCGCCGAAGAGCGGCTGATCGGCCGCGATGTCATTCGGGCCGAGGTCTTCCAGACCCAGGGCGTCGATGATCAGTTGCTTGATTTCAAGCTGCAGTTGGCTCATCGAGTGCGAGCTCCTTTATGAAGTGTCGGTGCAGATGGTCGTTGAGTCGCCGCGAGGCGATGGGCGCCGCTCCCTGTGCGGCGAAGGCCTGTGGGTCGATATCCTCACCGACGCGCAGGTGGAAGTGAAAACGTCTTGCCGGAATGCGATACCAGGGCTCGGCCTTGGTCAGGGTCGTTGGCGTCACGCTGATGACCACGGGTGTCACCAGGCGCGCGCCACGCAGGGCGATGGATGCCGCGCCGCGATGGAACTGCGGTGCCTGCCCAGGCGTGGTGCGAGTGCCTTCGGGAAAGATAATCAGCGTCTGGCCCTGTTGCAGTGCTTCGGCGGCTTCATCGAGCATCTCGGCGCTGCCGTTGTTGCTGATGTATCGCGAGGCACGGATCGGCCCGCGAGTGAAGGGGTTGTCCCAGAGGCTCTGCTTGACTACGCAATTGGCGTCGCGGATCAGCGCGATCAGCACCACCACGTCGATCAGCGACGGATGGTTGGCGATCACCAACTGTCCAGGGCGGCCGAGGCGCTCGGCGCCTTCGACTTCGTAGGTCAGCACGCCGCTGCGATACATGAACTGGACGAATAGCCAGAACAGCCGGCTCACGGTCTGACGTGCCCGACGGCGGCGCGTGGCGTGATCGCCAGGCAGCAGGCCAAGCAAGGGAAAGACGAGTAGCCGCAGACAGAGCCCGCCGAGACCGAACAGGGCGAACGATAATCCGGTCGCGATCAGACGCCATAGCCATGGCGCGCTGGGACGCTTGTTCAATGAGTCTGCTGCCAGTTCCATTGGCGTCTCTTCCATTGATGTTTGAAGGTGGCTTGGCCGTTGAGCAGTGCGCAGACCAGCTCGATTGCGTGCGGTCGCGGTCGCGGAGTGGCGTCGTCACCGGCGGCTTCGAGGCTCAATTGCCAAGAGCGGCCCGGCTTGAGCAACAGCGCCACGGCATAGGGAAAACTGACGTCGCTGATCCAGGGTCGATAGACGGCGGGAGTTTGGTCTTCGGCAACTACCACCAGCACGGCCGGCGCGCCTTCGCCGAGCAGCATGGACGCCTCGAGCACTGCATGTTCCAGGCCGTCGCCTTCGGCGGCGAGCGCGGTCATCTCGCTGGTGTCTTGCTGTTGAATCGACCAGAGGCCGATGACCGCGTTGTGCACCGACAGGCTGAATTGAGTGGGAGAAAGGGGTTCGCCACCTGCCAGATCATTGAGGAGGGCAAAAGTGCGTGCGGTTTCTCCGTGGCGCGAGGCATACACCATGGGCATCGGCGGCTGCCCGGCGGCCAGCGGTGCAGCCACGGCGAACACCATGCGTGCCAATCGGCTGAGCCGTCGACGTTGCATGGCGGGCAGGAAGCTGACGTCCGGCTGTGCGTCGCTGCTTTCGAGGTCGTATGAATCCCGAGCCCAAATCGCCCAGTCATCAGCGAGTGCCAGACCTGGAGCCCAGGCCTGCCATTGATCGATATCGAATTGAATCACGCGTGAACTCACCGGCTCGTCCTCGAGCCTTGTTATTGGCGTGTCGACGTCCCTGTAAAGCGACTATCGGTAAATGTCTGCCGTGAAAATGGCGGCATTATCCGATCGTGATCGGGCTGAGGCAAACGTTGCTTGAAATATCCTGATAAGAGGTAGGCTGCATTCCCGGAACCAGAAGCCAAACCTGTGGTCTGTAGCTGGTTTTACGTGCCTTCGCCGTTACGCAGGGTGCATCGGACTTGCACCGTTAGGTGGTTCTCAGGACGTGATCACGCCCTGCTGCTGGATCCACGCCAACAATTGCGGCAACGGCAGTGCGCCGCTTTGGCGTGAAATCTCCCGCCCTTGCTTGAACAGGATCAGACTCGGAATCGAGCGAACGCCGAGCTGGGCCGACAGCTGCGGGTTGGCTTCGCTGTCCAGCTTGGCCAGCCGGCAGCGGCCCCGCAACTGCGCAGCCGCCTGTTCGAAGATCGGCGCGAAACTGCGACACGGCCCGCACCAGCTCGCCCATACGTCCACCAGTAACGGCAAGTCGCCCTTGATTTGATTGGCGAAGCTCGCCTGGCTCAGTTCGAACGGGGTGTCGCTCAATACCGCGGCTTTGCAACGGCCGCAGCGCGGTCCCTCAGTCAATCGGCCGGCGGGGATGCGGTTGAGCCCAGCGCAGTGCGCACAGGGGACGACGAGGGCGCTCATAGATAATCTCCACACGGTGACATGCCGACTATTTAAGTGGAGGCGTGCGGTGGGATATCAAGTCTGCAGCTGAAGTCCAGATGGCTGGTTCGCTGTCGCCTGCGGCGCCATGGCTGCCTCACGTTCAGTACCAGCAGTGCCAGTTGGCCCGACCGCCTCCGGTAGCGCATTGCTCTGGCACCTCAGGACCTGCGCTCTCCCGATGATGCCCGATGCATCCCGGTGAGCAGCGGCATGCGCTGGCGGATCAGTTCGCCGAACAACCGCAGTTTCGCGGGATAGCGGCGTGCATAGGGGTAGATCAGGTATACCGGCAACGGCGCCGCCTGCCATTGCGGTACCAACTGCACCAAACGACCTTCGGCAATGTCCTGGGCCACGATCCAGGCCGAGCAGACGCAGGCGCCGAGTCCCGCCAGTGCCGAGTTGCGCAAGGCGTAGAGGCTGTCGGTGCTCACGCGGGGTTGGATGGTGAAGCGATGGTGCTGGCCGTCGGTCAAACAGGTCAGGGCGACCTCGTCGTGGTAGTAGGTGCGCAGAGCTAGCCACGGCAGTTGCGCGAGTTCCTCGGCGGATGCTGGCATAGGCCGGTCGCCCAGCAGCGTCGGCGAGGCGACCACGATCCGTGGAACCTCGCCGAGAGGGATGGCCACGACGGCGGGGTCATCCACCACTCCGACCTGAATCGCGCAATCGATGGCCTCGGCAACGAAGTCCGGTCGTCGGTCGTGGAGCAACCATTCGACCGCCACTTTCGAATGGCGACCCAGGTATTCGCTCAGCGGCGCGATCAGTTGGTCCTGGCCAAAGGCGTGCGGGACCTGGACGCGCAGCGTGCCACGCGGCTCGTCTCGGGCGCCCTGCAGCTCGGCCTCCATCTCCTGCCAGCTTTCCAGCAACGCCTTGCCGTAGCCATAGCAGCGCTCGCCATCGCCGGTCAGCTGCATGCTGTGGGTGGATCGCTGCAGCAGCTGTAAGCCCAGCGATCGCTCCAGGGCCTGGAGGCGGCGGCTGATGGTCGGTTGGGTGGTCTTGAGCTGCTCGGCGGCGGCCGAGAGGCTGCCGGCCTCGACGATCCGAACGAAGGTACGCAGCAGTTCGAGTCGATCGATTGATGTGTTTCCAGTCATGCGCGTGACGTATATCAGATTTGCCGTGAAGCCTACTACAGGGCCCTGCTTCACGCTAAGACAATGACACCCTCGCAAACAGAACGGATTTTGCCATGACTTCCATGCAGAAGGCGTATGCACCCGCCCCGCTCAAGGAACCATCCCGCGCCATGGTCGCCCTTCTGGCCACCGGAGCCGGGCTTAGCGTCGCCACGCTCTATTACAGCCAGCCGATGCTGGGTGTGCTGGGGCCTGACATAAACGCCAGCGAAAGCGCCATCGGCATGGTGCCGATGCTTACCCAGCTAGGCTATGCGTTGGGGATCCTGCTGCTGGCTCCGCTGGGTGATCGTTACGATCGGCGAAAGATCATTCTGTTCAAGGCCGTGGCGTTGACGCTGGCGCTGCTGCTCAGCGGTTTTGCGCCCGGGGTCGGCTGGTTGCTGATCGGCAGTCTCGCCATCGGATTGTCGGCAACCGTCGCGCAGGACATCGTGCCAGCGGCGGCAACGCTGGCGCCCGAAGCCCAGCGCGGCAAAATCGTAGGAACGGTAATGACCGGCCTGTTGCTGGGCATCCTGTTGTCCCGGGTGATGAGCGGCGTGGTGGCGGAGCAGTTCGGCTGGCGTACGGTATATGGACTTGCCGCGGTTTCGATCTCGCTGGTCTGCCTCGGGGCCTGGCGCAGCCTACCGCGTTTTGCGCCGACCACCTCGCTGGGTTATGGCGCACTGCTTGGGTCGATGTTTCAGCTCTGGTTGCGCCATCCGGCGCTGCGTCGTGCCGCCTTTGCCCAGGGCTTGTTATCGGTGGCATTCAGCGCATTCTGGTCGACCCTGGCGGTGATGCTGCACGGCAGCTTCGGATTGGGTAGCGCGGCGGCTGGCGCCTTCGGTTTGGCTGGTGCGGCTGGCGCCCTGGCCGCACCCTTGGCCGGGCGACTGGCCGATCGCCGCGGCCCGGAGCGTGTCACCCGCCTGGGAGCGGGCTTGTCCGCCGCGTCGTTCGCAGTGATGGGATTGGCGGGTGCACTACCTTTCGACGTGCAGTTGGGACTGATCATACTGGCCGCCATCGGTTTCGATTTCGGCGTACAGGCGACACTCGTGGCTCACCAGACGATGGTCTACGGAATCGAACCGGCTGCCCGCAGCCGCCTGAATGCGGTGCTGTTTACCGGCGTGTTCATTGGCATGGCGCTGGGTGCGGGCCTGGGTAGCCTCGTGTTGGCTCAGTGGGGATGGCCCGCGGTTATGGTAGTGGCGACCCTGGCATCAGTTGGTGCGCTGGTCGTACGGCTGGGGGCTGGCAAGAGGCTGCGCAGCTAGTCAGCGAGGGGAGGGAGTGTGCCTCGGCAGTCTCCAAAGCAGGACTTATGCTTGATGCCGGCTCCTCTCGAACAAGGATTCAATGCTCGTTAAGGTCGTTATCGCGTGCCACATGCACGAGAGGAGGTGAGCGACGCAGAACGGGCACCTCGCTGGCCCGGCATGATCAGCTGGATTCCCTCAGCTATCTGCCAGAGCCAGCTCGCTGATCAGCATTCCGCACGACACTCGGAAAAGCTGATCCCCTCGCCTGATCGTAAGCGGCCGCCTGGCCGCGATCACCGCTCCCCTGTCGAGCATGCGATCGATGTGAGTGCGCAACTGATGGTATTGCCTGGTGTAGTCCCGGTTCATGTAGCCCTCCGCTGCTATGCCTAAATCGGTGGCCCGCGAAATAGGACAAACAATGAACCGATTCGTTGACGCGCAAACCGATATTTGCTTTTTGTCATTCGTCGGGGCATTGGCGAGCACGCATCCGCAGCGTTGGTATCAGAACCAATAATCTGTAATATCAGTTCGCCATCGCGGCCGAAAGGCCACCCACTCGACTGAGAAAACACTATGAATGCTCAAGCTATCCCAGTGTTGATCGCTTTCCTGGCCATAGCCTGTGTGGCAGCGTTCTTGCTGCGGCGCGCATTCACCGCATTGAATCGCCAACAGATCAAGCCCGGCGCTGAGCGCATACAGACGCCGCACACTCGTGGCGGGCGGCAAGACAACCTCATGGACTCCCGTTCTGCTCCGTAGCAAAAACGCCCCAAGCCTGGACTTCGTGCGAACACTCGCATTGGCCCATCGACGCTGTGCTCAGTCGCCTGTTTACTGGGTGCGGTCGTCAGAAAGCGGTGACCTCCCCACTTTGACTCATCTATGCGCGGCTTTGGATGTGGTGGCCCCCACGGACTCGAGCCCTGGACCAAAGGATTATGAGTTGCCTAGAAACGCCGCAAACCCAGTAAAACCGTGAGCAGCTCAGCGCAGGTAAAATAAGCTGAAAGCAGCGTCGTTACTGGGCTTGAGCGAAGTTTCGCAAAAGTGACACAAGCTAGGCAGTGTACCGCCAGTGTACTGTTTTTTCGAGGACGCTTACCGATTTGAGGATTCTTCCACATCCTCGAGGGGCATAGCGCGTGTTTCCCCAGTGTCTGACTTCTCGATAAGAAGTGCTATTAGAACAAGCGAACTTGGCATAAGGGGCAGGTTAGTCTGGACGCTGCTTCAGCGGCACCGGGATGGCCGAGACGTTCGATATGAGATCTTTAACATCTGGCTTGAATTAGTGATGTCGCTTTGATAGCGTCGTCCTTGGCTTATGGGCAGATTTTGGATCGCGGATCGCGATCAGTGAAAACAATGTCCGAAAGGACTGCCCGATGAGACTTGTCGACTTTTGACGGTCCCTCCAGTTTGCGTAGGAGTGCCCATAAGCCACCCTTCCCCCTCAGCTCAGTGCCGCACAATGAGAAAAGTCGATGCTCTTCGGGCAGTTCGAACAAAGCCTGAACTCGCGCTGCTTTTAGGAGTTAAAGCCTCCGCTCTTACGTATCTGTTGTATGTGTTGAAACCTTCTACGCAGTACACCAGTTTTAATATTGCTAAGAAAAGCGGCGGAATACGAAAAATTAACTCTCCGTCTGAGCGGCTCAAGGCTGTTCAGTCGTCGCTCTCTACGCTTTTACAAGATTGCATTGACGAAATTAATAAAGCAAAGCCGCCGCGCGCGCCAAAAGGAATGTTTGCGAAAACCGATAGGCTTTCAGATGGTAAGAGAGCGAAGCGGGTGGAGTATGTCTATACCTCAACGTTGTCTCATGGTTTCGTGCGCAAGAGATCAATTATTACAAACGCTTTGATGCATCTAAATAAGAATAGCGTTCTAAATATCGATATAAAGGATTTTTTTGAGAGCTTTAATTTTGGAAGGGTTAGAGGTTTTTTCATAAAAAATAATAACTTCCGTCTTCGTCCGGATGTCGCTACTGTAATTGCGCAAATTGCTTGCTACGATAATAAATTGCCGCAAGGGAGTCCTTGCTCTCCAGTCATAACTAATCTGATTACGCATAGCTTGGATATCAGGTTGGCGGCACTCGCAAGGAAAAATTCTTGCACGTATTCGCGATATGCAGATGATATAACTTTCTCTACGAGAGAAAAGGTTTTCCCTTCAAATCTTGTAAGATGGGATTCTGAAGGCTACGTATATGGTGATGATCTTGAGAGTGAGTTTGCTCGGGCGGGGCTGAAGCTAAATAAAAAGAAAACACGGATTCAGTATAAGGATTCTCGTCAAGATGTTACTGGTCTGGTGGTGAATAGAAAGCCTAATGTGAAGTGTGAGTATTGGCGAACGGTAAAATCTCAGTGTCATTTACTTTTTAGGACCGGAAAGTTCGCTATAAAAGACGGCGATGAAATCAAAGATGGCAGCATATTTGAGTTAGAGGGTCGTCTGAATTTTATTGATCAGGTTGACTATTATAATCGTCTGCGGCAAAAGATTCCGCTGAATCCAGAGTATGCACTGGCTAATCATAAGTTAAATACTCGTGGGCTTCTTAGTGGTAGGGAGCGAACTTTTAGCAGGTTTTTGTATTATCGAGCATTTTACGGTAACGATAAGCCTACGATTCTTTGTGAGGGAAAGACTGACAACGTATACATAAGATCAGCTATAAATAGACTCGCCGCTGAATATCCAAAGCTTGCGAGAGCCAAGACCTCAACCAAACCCTATGAGCTTTTGGTTTCTCTGTTTAAATATAATGAGCGGACAAGATTTCTTCTTCAATTATACGGTGGGTCTTCTTACCTTAAAGATTTCATAGAAACTTACGAAAAGCACTATGACTTTTATATGGCACCAAAGCCTGCCAATCCCGTTATTGTGATTCTAGATAATGATACAGGCTTTAACTCCATTGAGGTTTTGCTGAAAAGCAAAATGACGAACGCAGCTGTTTATCCGACGGGGCTCGGGGTTGCCGGGTACCGAAATTCGGATTTTATTCATGTGCTTCATAATCTTTATCTAGTGCTAACCCCTTTGGGTACAGCAAAAAGTACAGCAATTGAGGATCTGTTCACTCGGTCCACATTGAAAGAGATAGTCTCCGGAAAAACATTCAATCCATCAAATAAGATGGATCCTGCTAAAGAGTATGGAAAGGAGATATTTGCTAAGAAGGTCGTTTTGGCTAAAAAGGGAAATATTGATTTTGTAGGGTTTAGACCAATTTTGGATAGGCTTGTACAATGTATAGATCACTACGAGTCTATCAAGGGATAGCCACTGGCTAGCGGCAAGGATTATGTCTAAGTTAGTAAGTTATGTTTGTGAAAGATCTGCAGAGTATGTGCTTATTCCTGAGTTGGTCAGAAAACTGAAAGAGAGGTATTCGTTCGTAACCCCAATTTATCCATGGATGACTCGTGAGGGGTCGAGGTTTTCAAGGGGATTACATCGTGAGTCGAGATTTAGAGTGTTAGGTCTTTATGCAAGACGTCCTAAGATCTCGAGCGCTGAAGATGGTTTGATTAATGTTAAGATTAATCAGGAAGTAGTTGTAGCGGCCGCCGTGGGGCATAGCTTAGGTATCCCCATGATTGCCGGCTGCCCATTGGCAAAAAACCTAATAGAGCTGGGCCATTGCAACCGGTTTCTTTGGGTGAATTTGGCCAAGGCTTTGCCCAGTGATGTAGATTTTACCATCGCGGTGAATGAGTCAGGTCTATACCAAGGACCGTATGAGAGACTTGTGATTGACGACCTCGAAGAAGTCCTGCGCATTGTCGAACTAGAGGCAAGATGGATCGGTCTGGATATAATATTGGGAGCTGTTAAATCTATCGTTATGGAGAGTAGGGGGATTGGTGGCTATCATCCATTTGGGTATATGGGTGGTTACAAGGCGGTATACTTATTGATGGCGGATCAATGAGAGAGTAGATAGTGTCAGAGTACAATTTTCATTCCTCCCTCTGAACGTCCACCAATACTCGTTTAATTTTGTATAGGCTTACATTTCCGCCCGTTGCCTTGGCGGGGTTAAAAAGTGCCAAATTCATTCCGTCGCTGACTGAGCTTCGGTATATAACTCCGTCATAGCCGCTCTTCTTTATAAACTCACAAAGGTACTGGCTGGGGACGTAGTCAATGGCTGCTCCTTGAGGTAGAACAGGCCTGGTTAGTTCCTCTCCTAAGCGCTCAAGAAAGGGAATGTCTGCGCGCAGTTGCCCAATGGCACTAGCGTCCCCCAGCAAAAATGGAGATACGAGTCTTCTGGGATGTCGAAGATCAACCGCTCTAAGAGGGGTAGTTATAGCGAATTCCGCAACGCAAGCGACTTCGCCGGTGTGAGGCCGTACTTCCGATGCTGCTGTGTCCGGCTGTGAACCAACGTACAAGTATGGAATGCCAGGTGGATTTGCTCGACCATGAGATGCTAATCGATTGGGCGGTGGACCCATATCTTTTATATCATAATTGGATTGACCAGTGCGTATTCGAGCTCGATACCATAATTGAGGTAAATTGTCTGCAGGTAGATGATCTAATAGTTCTTTGAGGCGATCCGTATCTAAAGGCTCGTCTAAAAAATAGCGATTTTTGTACATTAACTCGTCGCGGAGGGTCTCCCACCTAACAAGAACTTCACTTTTATACTTCTCAGATGGAGAGAAGTTTCGGCGAACAATATCTCCGTCGTCAAGTATTTCGCCTAGCAACTCTTTCGCGTGAGCAATATCCATTCTCGGGTGTAAAAAAAGTTCCCAATCCTCTTTCAACCGCTCAACTAGAAGCTTGCCGTTTGTATCTGGTTCATAAATGCTGATTAAGAGATGAAACCATTCTGCAAGGGCTTGGGGTTCTACTAGGTTTTGCTCAGTGGCATCACAGAAGTCACATCTTCCAACCGTCTTGGAGATCAGCGGAATAATACTTTGCTTTAAGCCACGGTCACCAAAGCACTCAGGGCAGCAGTAGGCAGGCATAAAATGTCTCAGCTAAAAAATTGGGCCATAGTCTCGATGTGATGATTTAACGAGATTTTCTTTAGGTAGCCCAATCCAGGGAAATGCCTCTTTGCATGAAGCAAGCGCAACTCTTTCAGAGCGTCTGTTTCGTATAGTTTGGAATTCCCTGACTCCAATTTTGCAATTAGCTTATCGAGCGCTTCAGCAAACTTGCCCGCCGGATCAGTAGGCGTATCTTGGCTTGTAGATACAAAGTGATATATAAACATTGCATCATCTTGATCGGGGTCGATAAATGTTAGGTGGATAGCTACCGCATAAGCTGGGCCGCCAGATTCTGAATAATCATCCCCGACAATAGAAAAGTCCCCGAAAGCATTCATGCCTTCTTCTTCGAAGGTCACATTAAGATCAGAAAACAACTCAACTGGAGGGTAGTCTCGATTTCGCCGACGTTTGAATCCGTCGCGTAGAAGAATGCGCTCGCTTCCGATAAAGTGCTTTCGGTAAGTTTTTTGGCAGTGGCTCTCATTAAAAATATGGCGTGTGGTAGTCAGCCTCTCTCCTAGCTCTTGTGCCAACTCCTTCCCATGTGTGAACCCTGCATGAATAAAGTTCAGCTGATGTTGGTGGTGTCGTTCGCAAAGCTGCATCGCCTCCGCTATTCCCATATCTTGGCGGAGCAGAATTCCGGCACCAATCGAAGGGCTATCAATATATTCCCGGATGAAATCCGTTATTCCGGCCCCGTTTTCTCTATGATCGCCATGATATGGGTTAACGATCACTATCGCTCTTCCATTTGCTTCGCATACTGCTTTTATTGATCTCTCAAGGCCGCTCAATGCCTCTCGGACGGGCTCGATTATAGGTGCAAAATTCGATGCAGCCATAAGCGGAGCGTTGTCACGTATGGAAATCAGCTCGAATTGTTTTCCGCGAAAATATGGATAATACATTCAGATTATTTCCAGTCCATGGCTTTGATGAGAGGGAGGCTTACGGCTTCAATAAAACGCTGCTGTTGAACAGTGTTGCGTATTTGTACCGAAAGCGCTATGGGGCGTAGGGATAACGGCAGTCTCTCAATAAATTCGCTGAGAGGGGCAAGGCTCCGTGTGCGTTTTAGGGTGTGAACCATCGCGTGGTGAACGTCTTTTGGTGCAAGCTGCGCATAACAGTCGCGCATAGTGCTACGCAGTATAGTGTTCGGTACGTCCGGAACTATTATGCCAAGATCATTAAGAATAGAGCGGGCTTCGTCGGCACGTAGTGACTCGAAGATTGTAATGGGGCATACACTCTCGGATCTATCAACAGCCTCGCGAATTTTTGAAATTTGGCTTCGGCGGTTGAGGCACATTACGCCAATATCGAGAGGCGTATTGCTCAGTACGCTATTGACGTGTGCCTCACCTGCAATAACATATATCTTGGCGAAGACTTTTTTATAGTTATTAATTTGGTTTTCTAGTCGAGTAAGGGAGTCTCGTTCGGACTTTATTTCATAAACTGTTGCTGTTCCGTTCAAGATCGCTAAGTCGGCTTTGCAAGACCCCGCACGGAACTCGGTGAGCATGCTCGCACTATTGAGAGAATGAGTGCCGAGTAAAACATTTTGTGTCAACGCGGCGCGATAGACGTACTCGTCTCGGTAACCGGCGCGTCGGAGAATTGCAAAAGCTGCATCGAAAGCATCGGCTACCGTTTGGTTTGACCTCCCGACAATTCCCGTCTGCGAGAATAGGCGAGCAAACAGCGCCGACTGCCCTTTTTGTGAAATTTCACGGAAAACGCCAGGGGAAAACAGCCGTGATAGCGCTGAGAGCTGTGATGCATTTGGTGACACGATTCCTCCGTAGGCCGCTTACCTAAACGCCAAAAGCGGTATGTAATTCTAGACTATACGTACGTAACGGGGCACACCTGGCTGGCACTCCAATGCGGAACTGTGGCGCTCCCTGGGTCGGAAGAGACTAGTTCAGGTGGCGGCGAAAGCAGCAGGCATTGCGACAAACCGTAACGCGGCCGCGAGCTGACCGTCCGTCAGGCAGCCAATTGGCCTTCAATGGCACAATAGAATCGCGACATTGTCCTGTGGCGCAATGACGCACCAGGGGCTGACAGGCTCGGCTCAGGAGCTCAGCGTGCTATCTGGTAACGAGTGCTGCGCCCGCCACCCGGCAGCCGCTCGATGCAACCTTTTTCCAGCAGGTCGCTCAGGTGGCGGGTCGCGGTTGCTTTGGATACCTTGGCCACGGCTTGGTACTGGGCTGCGCTGATACCGTTCTCGAAACCCCGTTCGCCGCCATCGAGCAAGCGGTTAAGCACTTTGACTTGCTCCGCCGATAGGGTTTGGCTGCGGTGTGCCTGCCAGAAGCGCGCCTTGACCAGCACGCGATCGATACGAGCAAGGGCCTGCTCCAGGCTGTTGAGTAAGGTTGCGAGAAACCACTGCAGCCAACTGGTGATATCCAGCCCACCTTTCTGACTGGCTTCGAGGATGCGATAGTAACCGGCGCGGTCCTCGAGGATGCTCGCGGACATCGCATAAAAGCGGATGGCCTGTTGTTCGCCCTGGGCCAGTGCAAGGTCGGTAATGGCGCGCGTGAGGCGGCCGTTACCGTCATCAAAAGGGTGCAGGGTGACGAACCAGAAATGGGCGATGCCGGCGCGCAGAAAGGGGTCAAGGTTGGCATCGCTTCGGCTGCTCTCGAACCAGGCGAGAAAGTCCGCCAATTGCGCTTCCAGCCCTGCGCGGGGAGGGGCTTCGAAATGTACCGTAGGGCGGTCTATGCGACCGGAAACGACCTGCATCGGCTCTTCGCCGCGCAGTTTGCCGATGTGTAGCGGTCGAGCCAGCAGTTGGTCATCGGTGGGGAATAGCCAACGGTGCCAGGTGAAAAGTCGCTGTTCGTCTAGCGGTTGTTGATGCAGGCAGGTGGCATCGAGCAGCAGTTCCGCCAGGCCTTCGGAACGTGAGGTGGTGCGACCTTCTGCGCTCAGCCCCAAGCGCCGCGCCAGTGATGAACGCACCGAACCGACATTCAGTTGCTCACCCTCGATGGCTGAAGAGGTGACGATGTTCTGAAGCATGGCATCCAGGCTGCTCTGCACTTCAGTGTCACCGCCCACCGCACCGAGCATTCCCAACAAGCGTCCTTGAGCCTGACCGCAGGCGCGCAGCAGTGGGGCAAGCGTTTCGCCTTGCCAGCTGAAGTGTGGCCAGTTGGGTTGCTGCCAGATCCAGAGCGGGTCATTCATAGGGGTGTTCATCTATGAGCCGATTAGCGAGCCGATTCGGCTCATTGGGTGAGCCGATAATGCCGGCTATTCGGCTCACTGTCTAATGCTCAAACCAGGATGCTTGGCTTGGTGAGCGCGCCTGATCAGGGTTAGTGACCCAGCTCGCGCGCCTTTTTCAGCGTTTCAGAAACATCGTTGAAATAGGTCATTTGCAGCCCTTGGGCATCCATAAAACGTGACGCAGGAAGATGTAGCCCTTGGGCTACAAAATGGCTTTTCCCGAGCGGTTCTGTGGCTCAGGGGCTACAAGCTTCCAGGCATGATTCTTTATCTACATCGGTTTCCGGCTGTAGGGTCAGCTATCGACGTCTGTTCCAAGCTGATCGCAATAAGGAGTGCTAGGCACGCGTCAAAGCCAGGACTGGCGGGCGTTTGCGCTGTGCACGGCACGCCCATGCATGCATTGAGTGCCGTCTCCAACCCCCGTGCAGACTGCTTTTCAGGCCAACGAAGTGCCGCCTCCTTTTATCTTGCCCTCCACCTTTGTTACGCATTCTGAGCCACTGAGTAGAGTAACTAGGCAGAGGAAGGGGCTCCCTCATCGCTAGATGCCCGGCGATGGCAGTCCAGCGGTACTCGACCGCACGAACTATAGACATCAACGCCGATGCAATAGCGGATGTTCATCGACACTGTTCTGATCACAAGGGTTGAGCCAGAAAGATTACCCCTTCGACAGGCGCCAGGCTAAACAAGCGCCAGTCCAACTAACCCTAGTGGTTGCTGAGCGGCAGCAAACACCGCACCAAGTAAAACGCCGCCTGGCCAGAATGGTACCAATGATGTGCGCCTAGCAGACATGCGGCGGCGCCACCGCCACCTCCGATAGCGATATTTTCGGAGACCGGCAGTCGTGCTGAGCTGCCTGGCAGAGGTCAACAGCACCAGATCGCCAAACGCCACTTAGCTGATAGTGTCCTTTAGCTGCGTTACGGGCCTATCTCGGTGGCGGCATTGTTATGGCGGCATATCTCAGGAGGATCAGACACGGCCCTCGCATTTGCCCTAACTGTCCAGCGCACGCTCGCTTGAGCCGGTAACCGGTCGGAGTCTGCCAGAAGCAGGCGTCTGCCCAAACGTAGCCCTCGGCAGAAGTCTCATCCAGAACGCTTCAGGGGCAGATCCAAGAAAACCGTATAGATGTAATTTTGATAGCCATGGGCCATACTGATAGGGTTGGCAGCTCTGTGATCCATCACGTGAATTAAAAGTAAAATTAAACGCATCCCTGATTTTCGACTCTATATCTACGAAATAGTTTCGGGGTTAGTATGTTAAGGACTGTTGAAAAGTATATGGAAGATCGTCGCCTTCTTGCGTCTGCGGCCCTGTTTCGGCAGCTTCACGATAATAAAAAAGATGTTTATGATGTATTGGCGGAATTTATTCGATCATCTATCAGTTGGAGTTCGTTATGGAGCTTCAATGTCACAGAATGCTCCGGAATCTTGGAGGAAAATTTTGGCTTCAAGATTCCGGACGCGGTCATTCGTACATGTCTGAAAAAACGCCTTAAGCGAGCAGGTGAGATTTCCTTAAGCCAGGGTATATATACCACGACAGAGCAATTCGTCAGGGCTGATTCGTTGAAGGATGATTATACCGGCATCCAAAGCGAGCAGCGTTATATTATCAATACACTGACCGAATACGTTGAGAAAGTAACATCAAGGAAGTTGAGTGGCTCTGATCGTGAGCAGCTTTCCGCAGATTTCCACTCTTATTTTTTAGGAGGGCTAAAACCTTGTGAAAATTCGCTTCTTATTAGCGAGTTTATTGTTAAGTATTCGTGTGATGTAGAATTCACTGAAAAACTCAATCGCGTTGAGGAAGGGCTAATCCTCTATGGTGGAATCTGTCATTCATCTAGCTTGGCAAATCATGAACCATGGCGGAATAATTTCACTATTTACCTCGATACGGAGGTTTTATTTTTCTCGCAAGGGTTCAATGGTACTTTACATAAAAATATTTTCGATGACTTTCATGCATTAATAAGAGAGATCAATGCGCGAACCTCTCATGGGGCGAAGATCGAGCTCCGCTATTTTGATGAGACCAAGCGAGAGGTTGAGGATTTCTTCTATGCAGCAGAGAAAATCGTTGAGCAGCATCAGGAGCCTGATCCCTCTAAACCTGCAATGATTAATATAACTAATGGCTGTAGTAGTTCCGCTGACGTTCTGCTGAAAAAAGCTAAATTTTATCAGGATCTTCGTCGGTTGCGTATTCAGGAAGAAATTAGTCAGAATTACTATGATCCCCCCACATATGTGGTTGACGACATGGGGACATTTAAATTGCTTCAAGCCGAACACCCCGATCTTGACCAAGACAAGATTCCAAGTGTGTTGCGCTTGTTCACAAAAATTAATTATTTGCGCCGAGGGGTGAGTCATCAAGGTTTAGAGCAGTCTGCAGCCATTCTTGTTTCAGGGAAATACATCACACGAGTCTTGGCGTTTTCCAAAGCGATACTACAAGAGCCGAAGCAAATTCCATTTGCGACGGACTTAGACTATTTGACCGAGCGTTTATGGTTTAAATTAAATAAGGGCTTTGGAAATGGTAAGCTGCCATCTACCTTCGACGTAGTTGCGCGGGCGCAGGTAATTCTGTCGACGCAAGCAGGTAGCAAGGTGGCGGAAGACTACAAGTCACTGCTTAACCAGATGGAATCTGGTCTTATGAGCAACGACAGTGCCGGCTATTTACTCTCTGAACTTCGTTCACGCACAACGAAGCCGGAAGACTTTCACTCGGACAACGTAGAAGAAGTTGCAGCATTTCTGCGAAGCGAGTTCATTGAGGATGCGCTCCGACAAAAGGCAGTGCTGGAACGCAAGGCGGAAGAAGGCGAAGTTAGTCAGGCTAAGGTGCGTTTGCTGGAGGATCAGCTCAAGCTACAGGCGGATTTGTCCGAGCAGGAGAGAGTTAAGAGGCAGCAACATATTGATAACACTCTGAATCAATATCAGGCGCAGTTGCGTGTGCGGGATATTACTATACATAAGGAGAGGTTGAAGCCGCTCCGTAATTTGGCTAGGCTTGAGTTTGTTGGAGTTACGGCTCTCGCTTACGGTATCGCTATATTGATTGGCTTGGCGATTATCTTTGTGCTTCGAGGCGAGAATGACACTACGCTGGGTATGCTGTCCGTTGCTTTAGGTATGTTGCCTCTTATAATTATGCTTATTAATACTGAAGTGATTTCTCTATACTTCGCAACGCGAGTCAGGGCGCGCTATCGTCGACGCCAGCGCAAAAAATTTACTATTCGCAGTTTAGCCAGCTACTCAAACGCGGATATACAACCTCCTCTCGAACCGAGTTAATCTTCCTGCTAAGTATGGAGATCGCCTCGCGATCGGAGTTTTTTTCGGATCACTGCCGGTCAGCTCTGAGGCTTTGACCTAAATGTGTTTTGGCCTTACTCATAGTTCAAATAGTTCTACGTTGGCTGGAAGTTTCTGCATACCCTTAGCGTGGGACTTTCCTACGGTTAACGTAAGCCGGCAAGGCCGGCTCACGAACCCCTGCGTTCTAGAGCTAGGCAAAGTGGTTTAGTGGCCGCAGCACCTGTGAGCACATATGCGCTGATGTAGGCGGCTGAGGAACCCCACTTCGAAGGCTCGTCGTTCTATTGCGCATGGCAGCAAGTCTCGCTCGGCAATCATGATTGCCCAGAGCCAGCCGGTGCGGGCATTGTCGAGCCAGGTCTGGGCCAGCCTCACGCCCTGGTTGAACGCTTCTCCGCAATCGGCTGCCCAGGCTATTTCCATGCCTGGATGGCCGTCGTTAGGCGGAAGGCAGGTAATTACGCCTTTGCTCATCTCGCCCCCCCTCGCGCCTCGGATAGGGCTCGGCGATAGAGCACGACCATTTCATCGAGCAGATCCAGAGCTGAGTAAGCAGCGATCCGCACGCGCAGATCATCCGGCTGCAGCCCATCCGGTTCAGCCAGTTGATCAAGCAGATTGCCGAGCATGACGCCACGTAGTTCAGCTGCTGCTTCGGAAGGCAGGGGAGAGCGTTCGGATTCATGCAGCGGGCTTCGCTGCAGTGGAAAAGGTACAACGCAGGATTCGAACTCAGCCATGGCGCACCTCCAGATCAGAGGTGGACAGCAAGACCTGAAGCCCAAGGCGGAGCTCTCGGGTAAAAAGGGGGTAGCGCATTTTCCTTATGCTCCTCGGTTTGATTAAGGAGCTGCCACCCACCGTTCTGACGCAGTATGGTGGCAGACCGTACGGGGGTCAGAAACCGGTAACCGAGGGAACCGGCCAGGCAAAAGCCTGCCCCGCACGGCCTGCCATAGAAAAGCGATAGCAAACACTGGAGTATTTGCCGCTTCGCCATGACGCAACCGCGCCCTCGATTAATCGGGTTCTGACGCCCGGTCGTGGGATTTACCACGACGGGCGCACTCTAGCCCGAGGGTTTCAGGATGGCAACCTACTGTGGCGTAGGGGAAATTTGGGTGCTGCGCTCAGTGCGGGCGTCAGGTGATGCAGCCAGCGTCTACCGATACACATGACGAATCGCGCTGGGGAAGTGCGGTGACGCACCTCGTCAGCTTCAAGCTGTCCTTTCAGCCGCAGCCCTGGGCGGTTTGGCGGGTGAGGTGGCTCCCCCAGAGTTTCACAGAAGGGCTGACTCCACGGCGGCTGTAGGTCTTATGAGCAATGCGGTGAGCGTCCTCAGACGATATTCCGCCTTGAACCAGACGTTTCACATAGTCAGCTTCCGACAGCTCTGGCGCGTTCCTCGGATGCGCGTGGCTGCCTGTCCGGCGAATGACAGCTCTCAACCAGCGTGTTGGGGAGGTGCGGATGGTTCCCTTGGCCAGTGCGTTCAAAAGCTGGGCGGTGATCGCTTCCTGTTGATCAGCCGGAACAGAACTGATCAGCAGGGCGACCTGTTGACTCTCCAGAGCACTCAGCCGCGTCAGTTTTGCCGTGCGGCTTACTGATGATTCATTTGATGGTTCATATGGTGGTTCTAGGGGTGACATAGCTATGTCACCCTCCCCCTGACATAGCTGTGTCACCCCGGGGGTGACAGTGGTGTCACCCTCCCTGGCGATGTCGTCAGCCGGGGGTGACAATTTGTCGGGGTAGGTCAAAGCGAGTGTGTAGCCGTTAGAAACCTGCCGGCCGCTGGCATCGAATCGAGCGTCCTTCTTGAGCAGGCCGGCAGCCAGCAGGGTTTTGATAGTGCGTTGGACGGTGCGCTCCGAAGTGCTGCACTTCGCTGCAATCGTCTTCATCTTCGGCCAGCAGTAGCCGTGATCATCTGCGTTATCAGCGAGCGCCATGAGGACTAGCTTCGGCACAGGCGGGAGCGGCTGCTCCCATGCCCAGTTCATGGCTTTGATGCTCATGGCGATCAGGCTTCTTCGATGACGCGAGCGACTGCAGAGGTTTTGAAATAGATCCGTCGGCCGATTTTGACCTTGCACGGGCGTAGCTTCGCGGACAGCTCGTTGTCGCCGCTCAGGGAGATTCTCAGGCCGTTTTTACTGCGATGTAGCACCTCTGCGAGCTGCTCCAGGGAAAGCAGTGGTGAGCCTCCGTAGCGGTTCAGCAGGGTTTCTTCGACTGTCATCTTGCGACTCCTTGTATGGCTTGCGATACACTGCGCTCATTACGCGAAAAAGGCGTAAGAGTCCTTAAAAAATACTAAATGTCCATATTTTAGACATTTAGTCCTTTTTATGATCGAAGGCTTACGATGTCAAGCACGATTGAAGACCGCGTCATTCTGATTCTGAAGGAGCAGATGTCTCCGGCTGACCTTGAGAGCCTGAAGGGGCACGAAGGGCCGTTCTCAGCGCTGCTCAGCCTGTGGAGTCAGCCGCCGTACGCTGGTCGCGGCTTCTGGGAAAAGCTCTCCCAGCTCACAGGTATTCCATCCGCCCGGTGGCGTAGTGCGTTCTCGCGCAAGCAGAAACCGACCTCAGCCATGATCGAGTCGATTGCTCACCTGTGGCCGAAATATGCGTTCTGGCTGGTTACTGGCGTGACCGATGCGGCCAATGGTCATGTGGCGCCATTAACGGCGTTGACCTTCCCTGAGTTTCTTCATGCGGAGCAGCCTGGTGCGGATGCGTATTTCAGTAAGGCCATTGCCCTGGCAAAGCGACTGTATGAAGAGGGTGAGGTCGATCTGGAGAGCGATGAGGCGCGCCTTGCGGCAGTTGAGAGGACGCTTCCCTTGGCGCATTGGGTTGGAAGCGATCTAGTTGACGTGGCTTATCGACTGGCAACCAGCGATGAGTATCAGGAGCTTGTCAGAGCTTGGGAGGACCGAGAAGAGTCTCGTGCTGAGCATCTTGGTCGGGTGCTAGGCACTGACCGGCCCTGGGAGCGTCAGTTGGAGGAGGGCAAGTCCCTCGGCCTCAAACTGACTCCGATCCCAGGACAAGACCCTCGCGTTACGCACCAGAGCAGCTGGGATCTTTTCTACAAGCCAGACAGCGAAGATGCCTGAGCGCTGGTGACCGAAGCTGGGTCAGTTAAAGCCCTCAGTAAGCGCGGTGAAAAAATGCCAGGTTGCATGGCTGCAGATCAGTTGTCAGCCTGTTGCCTGCTGCGCCTGGTCGTTTTCCTCTCGAGCTTATCAAGCTTGCGAACAAGGTCTTCAGCACGCAGGTGCGTGTAGCGCTTAAGCATCTGCATCGACTTGTGGCCGCTGATGGTCGAGACTTCCTGATCAGATAGGCCACCCTCGACCAGGCGGCTGACCGCCTCATGACGTAGATCGTGGAAGCGCATGTCGGGCATGCCGAGCTTCTTCTTCAGCAGCCCCCAGGTCTTGGTGAAAGCATAGGGGCGACGTTTCTCGTCCTTTCCCGGCTCACCGAAGAACACTAGGTTGCAGTCTTTGGGGCGAACAGGGTTCTCCAGGGCGGCCCTGAATGTTTCGGTGGCCATCTTGGTGAGAGGGACGGTGCGGGCGCTATCGTTCTTGGTGTCTGCGAGTCGCACCACGCGCTTTTTCAGGTCTACCTGATGGCAACGTAGGCCGGTTATCTCCGACGACCTCATGCCCGTTTCCAGGGCGATCCGGACGATCCAGCCCAGCATGGGGTTGCTGTGGCTGTTCACCGCAGCGAGCAGACGCTTTTCTTCGTCAGCGGACAGTCGGCGGTCGCGACCGTCTCCAGGGCTCGGCTTGCGGATATTCAACACCGGGTTGAAGGTAAGTCCCAGGCCCCATTCCTGAATAGCTACCGTGAAAAGGTGGCTGAGAAGGGCCAGTTCAAGCCGCACGGTATTGTTGCTGGTGGGAAGGCCGCGCTTGCTCAGGGTGCCGAGCCTTGTGTCGCGATATTTGGCGATGACTTCAGCGGAGAGGGCGGCCATGGAGTACTTGCCCAGGTGCTGGATCAACTGCTTGGCCTTGGTGGCTTCGGCTTTGCGCGTAGTGGGTTTCTTGCTGGGCGTCACCTCGGACAGGTAGCGCTCTAGAGCTTTCTCCAGCGTCATGCGCTCGGAGCCGCTGCGCTGGATGTACACGCCGCGCACCATTTCGTCTTCGGTGCGGCGTGCCCAGTCTTCGGCGTCGCGCTTGGTTCGGAAGGTTTTGGCGTTGGTCGGCCAGCCCGTTTTTCGGACTACGGCCTTCCATGTGCCGGCAGGGGTTTTGACGATTGTTGCCATCAGATAAGGACTCCAAAGGCAGACTGGCTAACCAGTACTGTACCGATTTTGTACCTTTGGACCATAGGCTGATCCAGATGCCACAACCCTAAAAAGCTTAAAGCCGCGCATTGCGCGGCTTTGAAGGTGGTGGGCCCACACGGACTCGAACCGTGGACCAAAGGATTATGAGTCCTCTGCTCTAACCAACTGAGCTATAGGCCCTCAGAGGCCGGCGGATTATACCGGTGCTGCTGCTGATGCGCCAAGCGAAGCTGAGCGTACGTCGTTGTTTTGTCTGGCCTTGAATGCAAAACCCCCGGCACGGGCCGGGGGTTTTGGTTTTACTCGTCGAGGAAGGAGCGCAAGTGCTCGCTTCTCGTCGGGTGGCGCAGCTTGCGTAGCGCCTTGGCTTCTATCTGACGGATCCGCTCGCGGGTTACATCGAACTGTTTGCCGACTTCCTCGAGGGTGTGGTCGGTGTTCATGTCGATGCCGAAGCGCATGCGCAGTACCTTGGCTTCACGGGCAGTGAGGCCGGAGAGCACTTCGCGAGTGGCTTCCTTGAGACTCTCCACAGTCGCCACGTCGATCGGCGATTGCATGGCGGAGTCTTCGATGAAGTCGCCCAGATGCGAGTCTTCGTCGTCACCGATCGGGGTTTCCATGGAGATCGGCTCTTTGGCGATCTTCAGTACCTTACGGATCTTGTCCTCGGGCATTTCCATGCGCTCGCCAAGCTCTTCAGGTGTAGGCTCGCGGCCCATCTCCTGTAGCATCTGACGGGAGATGCGGTTGAGCTTGTTGATCGTCTCGATCATGTGCACCGGGATGCGGATGGTCCGCGCCTGGTCGGCAATGGAGCGAGTGATCGCCTGGCGAATCCACCAAGTGGCGTAGGTCGAGAACTTGTAGCCGCGGCGGTATTCGAACTTGTCCACCGCTTTCATCAGGCCGATGTTGCCTTCCTGGATCAGGTCGAGGAATTGCAGGCCGCGGTTGGTGTATTTCTTGGCGATGGAGATCACCAGGCGCAGGTTGGCCTCGACCATCTCTTTCTTCGCCCGGCGAGCCTTGGCCTCGCCGATGGACATGCGGCGGTTGATGTCCTTGATGTCCGTGATCAGCAGAGCGCACTCTTCTTCAAGTGCGAGCAGCTTTTCCTGGCAGCGCTGGATATCTTCCTTGCGTGCGGCGATGGCTTCGGCGTACTTGCTTTTGCCGCTAGCCAACTGATCGGCCCAACCCAGGTCGGTCTCGTTGTTCGGAAACTGACGCAGGAAATCGGCGCGAGGCATGCGCGCGTCACGCACGCAGATCTGCATGATGGCGCGTTCCTGGGCGCGAACCTGGCCCAGGGCGCCGCGTACGCGTTCGACCAGCGCATCGTATTGCTTGGGGATGAGCTTGATCGGCATGAACAGCGTGGCCAGCTCCTGCAGCGCGTCGGTCGCTTGCTGACTGCCGCGGCCGTGCTTCTTCAGCGCTTTCTTGGCGGCTTCAAGTTGCTCAGCAACCGCGCCGAAGCGAACGCGAGCGACTTCCGGATCCGGACCGCCATCGCCTTCCTCTTCCTCGCTGTCGGAGTCGTCCTCTTCGTCGTCGTCCTTGTCATCTGCAGCCGGCTTTGCCGCTGTCTGCGGAGTGGCGGGTTCGACTTCCTGTTGCGGGCCGGCGGCGCCGTCGTCGTCAGGGTCGATATAGCCACTGAGGATGTCGGACAGACGGCCGCCTTCGGTGGTGACGCGCTCGTAGTCGGCGAGAATGCTGTCTACGGTGCCCGGAAAGTGGGCGATTGCGCTCATCACTTCGCGAATGCCTTCCTCGATGCGTTTGGCGATTTCGATTTCGCCTTCGCGGGTCAGCAGTTCGACGGTGCCCATTTCGCGCATGTACATGCGCACGGGATCTGTGGTGCGGCCGATGTCGGTTTCGACAGCGGCAAGCGCTGCTGCGGCTTCTTCGGCTGCGGCTTCATCGGTATCGGCTTCGGCCAGCAACAGGGCATCGGCATCCGGGGCGACCTCGAATACATTGATACCCATGTCGTTGATCATGCGAATGATGTCTTCCACCTGTTCCGGATCGGAAATATCCTCCGGTAGGTGGTCATTGACCTCGGCGTAAGTCAGGTACCCCTGCTCACGGCCACGCTGGATCAATTCTTTGAGACGGGACTGCTGTTGCGCTTTTCCGGACATATAACCCTATCCACTGACGGTTCTGGCGGGTTGAAAACAAGCTGACCATTATAGCCGAGCAAGGACCTCACGCGCCAGTTGAGGTCGATATAGCGGGTGTTGAGTTGCGATTTAACAAGTTGCGCAGCTGTTCTTTCTCCTCCGCGCTGAGTTCTCCCTGACGAGCTTTGCGGAGCAACGATTCGAGGCTGCGCTCGCGTTGCCTGGCGGCCAGGGTTGTTATGGTGTCGAAAAACTGTTGTTCAAGGTTATCGGCCGAGATCAGCCATTCTTTCTCGGCAAGTGCGCGTAAAAGGCGCCCTTGGTCGGTTCCGTGCCAGCGTGCGATCAACTGCAGGCTGCGCAGCTTGGGATTCTTTTGCAGTGTTCCAAGGAGCGCGACAAGGAGTTGCGCATAAGTGTCATCTTCTGCTGCGAAATGGCTAGCATCTTCGACTTTCTGGGCAAGTTCTGGATGGTGCAGTAGTGTCCGCAAAGTGGTCAGCGCCGGCGGTTCTACCGTGGCGGGCGTTCTCGGTTTGCGTGACTTGAAGTCTGGACGCTGGCCGGGTTTTTTCCAGTCTTTCTTCCATTCTTTCTTGTCGCTGCGCTTCGGTTGGGTAGCTTCCGGCGGTGCGTAGTAATCGCCTTCGTCATTCCCGGAGCCCGTGTCGTAATAGATGCTGTCATCGTATTCTGGAGCGGCGCTTGGTGATGCCGTGCTCATCTGTTGCAGAGCTTCGCTGTGCAAGCCCGTTATTTCGCCGAGGCGCTGGCGCATCAGTGCGCGCAGGTTGGCGCCGGGAATCTTCTCGATGAGCGGCGCCGCAAGCGTGGCCAGGTGGGCCTTGCCTTCCAGCGAGCGCGGATCGGCTTCTTCGCTGAGCTGCTGAAAGAAGTAGTCGGCCAGGGGTTGGGCCTGTTGCTGTATCCGTGCCATGAAGGCATCGGTGCCTTCGCTGCGCACCAGGGTGTCTGGATCTTCGCCTTCGGGCAAAAACAAAAAGCGTGCGCGACGGCCATCTTGCAGGTTTGGCAGCGTCGACTCCAGAGCGCGCCAGGCGGCCTTGCGCCCGGCAGCATCTCCGTCGAAGCAGAACAGCACGCTCGGCACGATACGAAATAGGCGCTTGAGATGCTCGTCGCTGGTGGCGGTGCCGAGTGTGGCAACGGCGTTGCGCAGACCCTGTTGGGCCAATGCGATCACATCCATGTAGCCTTCGACAACCATGATCTCGTCCAGGTCGCGGTTGGCCTTGCGGGCTTCGTAGAGGCCATACAGCTCCTGGCCTTTGTGGAACACTGGTGTTTCCGGGGAGTTCAGATACTTTGGCTTATCGTCGCCCAGTACACGACCGCCAAAGGCAATGACGCGGCCACGGCTATCGCGGATCGGAAACATCACTCGGTCGCGGAAGCGGTCGTAGCTCCTGCCGGTTTCGGCGTTTTCGATCAGCAGGCCGGCGTCGATCATCGCCTTCTGCTGGAGGGTATCGCCGCCCAGGTGTTTCATCAGGTTGTCCCAGCCGGGCGGTGCGAAGCCGAGGCCGAAATCCCTGGCGATAACCCCGGACAATCCTCGCCCCTTGAGATATTCCACGGCAGCCTTGCGGGCCGGGTGTCCCTTGAGGGCCTGGCGGTAATATTCGGCGGCGGCCTCAAGCAGCGGGTAGAGCGGCGAGTCTACGGGCTGACGCGGCTTGCGCCCCGGTCCGCTTTCCTCGCGAGGAACCTCCATGCCGGCGCGCTTGGCCAATTCCTCGACGGCCTGGGGGAACTCCAGGCTGTCGTGATCCATGATGAAGCCGAGCGCATTGCCGCCAGCGCCGCAGCCGAAGCAGTAATAGAACTGCTTGTCGGGGCTGACGCTGAAGGATGGGGTCTTTTCCTTGTGGAACGGGCAGCAAGCGGTGTAGTTCTTGCCCGCTTTTTTCAATTGGATGCGCGAACTCACCACCTCGACAATGTCGGAGCGGTTGAGCAGGTCATCAATGAATGATTGCGGGATCAAGCCGGCCATAGGGGTATGAGAATACGCTCGCGGTGTTCGGGCCGGAATGAAAAAAACTCCGGCCATTCGCCAGCTGGCGAAGCGGAGTCTATTTCAATGCAAAGCCCGACATATGCCGGGCTTGATGCAGCTTCAGTTGTACTGGATCAGTACAGGCGAACGCTGCGGCGCTGTTCGCGCTGCACTTTCTTGGCGTGACGCTTGACTGCGGCAGCAGCTTTACGCTTGCGCTCGGCAGTGGGCTTTTCGTAGAACTCACGGCTGCGGACTTCAGCCAGAACACCGGCTTTTTCGCAAGAACGCTTGAAGCGACGCAGAGCTACGTCGAATGGTTCGTTCTCTTTAACTTTAACGTTGGGCATCCAGGACGTACCTTCACTTGTTTACCGGTTACAACGCGCTTCGGCAAATATCGCGAGCACGCTGGTTTTAAGGGTTGCGGATGTTAACGCCTTGCCGCATGGAATGCAAAGCCCCCTTAGCGAAAAGCGCTGGTCGGTCGCCGCTTGCGACGATTAATATGCACGGCTTCATTCGCTTCTCTGGAAGGTTGTACCCATGCTGGTGCTGGGGCTGGAAACTTCATGCGACGAGACCGGTGTCGCGCTGTACGACAGTGAGCGCGGCCTGTTGGCCGACGCTCTGTTCAGTCAGATCGACCTTCACCGCGTCTATGGTGGGGTGGTGCCGGAGCTGGCCTCGCGCGATCACGTCAAGCGGATGCTGCCGCTGATCCGCCAGGTGCTAGCCGAAGCCGACCGCGAGGCGAGTCAGATCGATGCGGTGGCCTACACCGCTGGTCCTGGCCTGGTCGGTGCGTTGCTGGTCGGGGCCTCCTGCGCGCAGGCGATGGCGTTTGCCTGGGGTGTGCCGGCGGTCGGCGTGCATCATATGGAAGGGCACCTCTTGGCGCCAATGCTCGAAGAGCAGCCGCCAGCGTTTCCGTTCGTCGCGCTGCTGGTGTCCGGCGGGCACACGCAACTGGTTCGAGTCGACGGGATTGGTCGCTACGAGCTGCTGGGCGAGTCGGTGGACGATGCGGCCGGTGAGGCGTTCGACAAGACGGCGAAGCTGATGGGGCTGCGTTATCCCGGAGGTCCCGAAATCGCGCTACTCGCCGAGCGCGGTACGCCAGGCCGCTTCGTCTTTCCCCGCCCCATGACTGATCGGCCCGGGCTGGATTTCAGTTTCAGCGGCCTAAAGACCTCGACCCTTACGACCTGGCAGCAATGCCGTAACGCTGGCGACGATGGTGAGCAGACGCGTTGCGATATCGCGCTGGCCTTCCAGCAGGCGGTGGTCGAAACGCTGACCATCAAATGCCGACGCGCTCTACAGCAGACGGGCCTGAAGAATTTGGTGATCGCCGGTGGCGTGAGCGCCAATCTGGCGCTACGTCAGAGCCTGGAAGGAATGCTCGGTGAGCTGAAGGGCCAGGTGTTTTATGCGCGGCCCCGCTTCTGTACCGACAATGGTGCGATGATCGCGTATGCCGGTTGTCAGCGCTTGCTGGCAGGGCAGCAGGACGGGCCGGAGATTTCCGTTCAGGCGCGCTGGCCGATGGAGACACTCGCGGCGGTATGAACGGCTTGTCGCTTAGAAATGCCGCTCTGTGCCGGCGAACAGGTCGCGCAGATTGCTCCGATGACGCCAGGCGATCAGGGCGGCTAGTAGCGCCATGGGCAAGAACGCGTCAGGCTGTTGCCAGGCCAGCAGCGGCAGGCAGAGCGGTAGTGCGGCAAGTGCGGCCAGTGAGCTGGTTCGGGTTATCTTGAATACCACCAGCCAGATGGTCAGAGCCAGCAATGCGGTCGGCGGGTTCAATCCGAGCAAGGCGCCAGCGGCAGTGGCAACGCCCTTGCCGCCACGAAAGCGAAAATACAGCGGATACAGATGGCCCAGCACCGCCGCGAGGGCAATCCAGGCTTGTTGTTCGATAGGTAGGCCTAGCGCTTGGGCGAGCAACACTGGCAGAAGCCCCTTGAGCAGGTCGCCGAATAAGGTGCCGATTGCCAGGCGTCTGCCGGCGAGTCGCAGCATATTGGTGGCGCCGGGATTACCGGAGCCACTGGCTCGCGGATCGGGTGCACCGGTCAGGCGACTTAGTAGAATGGCGAACGACAGCGAACCGGTCAGATAGGCGAGTAGTGTCAGTTGCCAGAACATGGCATCCATCCGGGGCAGGGAGCTCCTGAGTCTAACGGCGCGCACCGAAGTTGTCGTGTCGTGGGAGAGAGTTGCGTGGATACAGTTTTCATCGAGGGGCTGGAAGTGGATACGCTGATCGGCGCCTATGATTGGGAGCGTGGCATTCGACAGTGCCTGCGTCTGGATCTGACCCTCGGCTGGGACATTCGTCCCGCCGCGGAAAATGACGAACTGGATAAGGCCCTGGACTATGCAGAAGTGACTGCCGCCATCGATCGGTTCGCGCAGGCTTCGCGCTTCGAGCTGGTGGAGACCTTTGCCGAGCGGCTGGCTGCTGACCTGATGAGCCAGTTCGGCATCCCCTGGCTGCGGCTGCGGGTCACCAAACCGGGCGTCAATACACGCGCTTCGGCGCTGGGCGTGGAGATCGAACGCGGATGTCGCTGACTCGTGTACTGCTAGGGCTGGGCAGCAATAACAAGCGCGAGCAGAATCTGACTGCCGGTCTCGATGCGCTGGCGCAACTGCTTGGCGACATGCGTTGCTCTGCCGTCTTCGAAAGCCTCGCAGTGGGCTACAAGGGCGACAATTTCTACAATCTGGTCGTGTCCGGAACCACCGAACTGCCGTTGATGGAGTTGGATCGTCGGCTCAAGTTCATCGAGGCGGACAACGGCCGCTACGCGCCTGACCGAAAAGGTCTACCGCTGGACATCGATGTATTGATGTACGGCGACCTGACGGGCAATTTCAATGGCTTGGAACTGCCGCGTCCAGAGACGCTGAAAAATGCCTTCGTGCTCTGGCCACTGGCGCTACTGGCGCCAGATGTGATGCATCCGCGTGCGGGGCGGAGCTTCGCCGAGCTGTGGCGCGACTCGACCATCGAGCAGCAGCTCTGGCCGGTGCCGTTCCAGTGGAAAGGCACGCAGCTGACGCCTATGGCGCTGATAGCGCCAGCGCCTCGCGCAGACACCTGAAGGCGGCTGTGATCAGCTAGCCGCTGTACGGGTCGCTCGGTGCTTCGCCAGCGTTGCTCTGCTGCCTCCGCTGATAGGCCTGCACGGCCAGCAGACGTGCGCGTTTGAGCGCCTCGCCCAGTTCCGCTGCCTGATAACCCTGCTCGATCAGTGGTTTCGCCTGTACGCCGCGAGCCGCCTCGGCCGCACCGCGCAAGTAGTCGGCCTGAAGGTAGTCAGTAGGTTCGGGGGCGGCGCGGCCACGCGCATCCATCTCGCAGGCGGCAATGAACTGCTCGAAGCGCTCCGGGCGACGGTAGATGTCGAAGTGCTGAAGCATTTCGAACAGCGCCTGGGCGGACAGCTCCGGTGCCCGGTGCGCGCACGGGCAAAACTCCCCGACCAGCATGGCCAGATCCTGGCAATCGCGTGGAACCTTGTATCGAGCGCTGAGCGCTGCGATCAGCGGCAGGCCCGCCTTGTCGGCCGGCGGATCCCGGTCATCCATTGCCGTCCCGCCCAGATGCTGCAGCAGGCAGGCCCAACGCACCGTCAGCGGTTGTGCGTGCATTGCGTTCTGCCGCAGCACCTCGAGCACGTGATCACCGAGGGAGGCTTCAGCGTTACCTGAGCGCGGTTGCGACACGCTGAATAATCCATCGATCTCCGGGAAAAGCTCCTTCAAGGCGCCGCAATCGCGCAGCACCTGCACGAACACATCGGGGCGGGGCTCCATTAGCGCGCGCGAGATTTCCTTCCAGCTACGCTCCGGTGTCAGCGCCTGGAGCTCCCCCGATTCGGCGAGCTGTCGCATCAGCGCTTGGGTTTCAGCGGCGACGCTGAAACCGAGTTCGGCATAGCGGGCGGCGAAGCGCGCCACGCGCAGCACCCGCAAGGGATCTTCGGCAAAGGCGGGGGACACGTGTCTGAGCTGGCGCGCGGCCAGGTCGGCCTGGCCGTCGTAGGGATCGATCAGATGACCCCGCTCATCCTCGGCCATGGCATTGATGGTCAGGTCGCGGCGGGCGAGGTCTTCCTCGAGCGTGACGTCAGCGCTGGCGTAGAAGGTAAAACCGCCGTAGCCGCGTCCGCTCTTGCGCTCCGTGCGGGCAAGCGCGTATTCCTCGCCGGTAGCAGGGTGCAGAAACACCGGGAAGTCCGCGCCCACCGGGCGAAAGCCCTTGGCCTGCATTTCCTCGGCGCTGGATCCGACCACCACCCAATCCACCTCGGTGACGGGCCGTCCCAGCAACCGATCACGTACCGCTCCGCCGACTTTGTAGATCTGCATGTAGTCCTCCGTTCCGGCGGAGGATAAACGAAAGCCTCGCGGCAGCAAGCCGCGAGGCTCCTGAGGGGCACTGCGCCGAGTCGATCAGATCGGTGGTAGCGCCAGATTCATGCCGGGGAATTTGCCTTCGGCCTCCGGGTCGACGACCCTCGGCGGCATGTGATGAGTCGTGACCAGCTTGTCGTCTTGCATCGATTGCAGATGCACATCGAAGCCCCAGAGCCGGTGCAGGTGCTTGAGCACCTCATCGGTCGAGCTGCCCAGGGGTTTGCGGTCGTGTTGCTGATGACGCAGGGTCAGCGACCGATCGCCGCGACGATCAACGCTCCAGACCTGAACGTTGGGTTCGCGATTGCCCAGGTTGTACTGCGCCGCCAGTAATTCGCGGATGGCGTGATAGCCATTCTCGTCATGGATGGCAGGGACCAGCAGCTCGTCCTTGTGATCATCATCGAGGATGCTGAACAGTTTGAGGTCGCGAATGACCTTCGGTGACAGGAATTGCAGGATGAAGCTCTCATCCTTGAAGTTGTTCATTGCGAATTTCACGGTGGTCAGCCAGTCGCTACCGGCGATATCCGGGAACCAGCGCTTGTCTTCTTCCGTGGGTTTTTCGCAGATCCGGCGAATATCCTGATACATGGCGAACCCCAGGGTGTAGGGATTGATGCCGCTGTAGTAGGGGCTGTCGAAACCGGGTTGATAAATCACGCTGGTATGCGACTGGAGAAACTCCATCATGAAGCCGTCGGTTACCAGTCCTTCGTCGTACAGATCGTTGAGCAAGGTGTAATGCCAGAAGGTCGCCCAGCCTTCGTTCATCACCTGGGTCTGGCGCTGTGGATAGAAATACTGGGCGATCTTGCGCACGATTCGCACCACCTCTCGCTGCCAGGGCTCCAGCAACGGTGCGTGTTTCTCGATGAAGTAGAGGATGTTCTCCTGCGGTTCGGCCGGGAAGCGCTGGTCGCGTTTGCGCTCGTCGCCTTTTTCACCAAATTTTGGAATCGTTCGCCAAAGGTCGTTGATCTGCTTTTGCAGGTGCTCTTCGCGATCCTTCTGCCGCCGTCGTTCTTCCTCGGCAGAAATCGGGTAGGGGCGCTTGTAGCGATCGACACCATAGTTCATCAGCGCATGACAGGAGTCGAGCAGATCCTCCACTGCATCGATGCCGTGGCGTTCCTCGCACTGCATGATGTACTGCTTGGCAAACACCAGGTAATCGATGATCGAGCTGGCGTCGGTCCAGGTGCGGAACAGGTAGTTGCCCTTGAAAAAGCTGTTGTGGCCGTAGCTGGCATGGGCAATCACCAGCGCCTGCATGGTGATGGTGTTCTCTTCCATCAGATAGGCGATACACGGATCGGAGTTGATCACGATCTCGTACGCCAAGCCCATTTGGCCTCGGGTATAGGATTTTTCAGTGCTGAGAAAATGTTTGCCGTAGGACCAGTGGTGATAGCCGAGCGGCATGCCTACCGACGCGTAGGCATCCATCATCTGTTCGGCCGTGATGACTTCGATCTGGTTTGGGTAGGTGTCCAGCGCATAGCGCTCAGCGATGCGACCGATCTCGCGGTCGTAGGCGCGGATCAGCTCGAAGGTCCATTCCGAGCCGGTGGAAATGGGCTGTCGTTTCATGCTGCGTACCTCAGCTAGCCATGCGCCGCTGGAAAAGCTCGCGAAACACCGGATAGATGTCTCCCGCGGTCACCAGTTGCTGCTGGGCGAACGAGTCACCGAAGGCTTCGGCCACCTGGTTATATTCGTACCACAGCGCCTGATGTTCGCGAGGGGTGATTTCGACATAGGTGAAATACTGGACGAACGGCATGATCTGGTTGACCAGGATGTCTCTGCAGATCGGCGAATCGTCGTTCCAGTTATCGCCGTCCGAAGCCTGCGCGGCGTAGATGTTCCACTCGTTAGCCGGATAACGCTCGGCCATGATCTCCTGCATCATTTTCAATGCGCTGGAGACGATGGTGCCGCCGGTTTCCCGCGAGTAGAAGAATTCCTCCTCGTCGACCTCTTTGGCGCTGGTGTGGTGGCGGATGAACACCACGTCGATCTTGTCGTAGTTCCGCTTGAGGAACAGATAAAGAAGGATGAAGAAGCGCTTGGCGATGTCCTTGGTGGCCTGGGTCATGGAGCCGGACACGTCCATCAGACAGAACATCACCGCCTTGGAACTGGGGTTGGGGTGCTTGACCAGCAGGTTGTACTTGAGGTCGAAGGTGTCGAGAAACGGAACACGGTGAATGCGTGCGCTGAGCCGCTCTATTTCTTCCTCGGCGGCCTGGATGTCGGTGAAATTGGCAGGCTCTTCGAGCTTCAGGCGTGCCAGTTCGGCCTTCACCTCACGCAGTTTGGCGCGACTGCTGCCCGACAGCGCGATGCGGCGCGCATGGGCCGAGCGCAGCGTGCGCACGATATTGATACGCGACGGATTGCCTTCGTTGCTGATGCCGGCGCGGACCGTCTTGAAGGTGTCGGTGCCGGTCAGGTGGCGTTTGACCAGATTGGGCAGCTCCAGGTCCTCGAACATGAAGTCGAGAAATTCCTCCTGGGTAATCTGAAACACGAAGTCATCCATGCCTTCGCCACTGTTGCTGGCCTTGCCTGCGCCCTGGCCTGCGCCGCCACCCTGCGGTCGGGGGATGCGTTCACCGGCGACGAATTCCTTGTTGCCGGGATGCACGATGGTCTGCTTCCCGCCGCGACCGTGGTGGAGTATCGGCTCATCGATGTCACGACCAGGAATGCTGATCTGCTCGCCGTGCTCCATGTCGGTGATGGAGCGACGACCCACGGCCTCCTCCACGGCCTTCTTGATGTGTCCTCGGTATCGCTGCAGGAATCGTTGGCGATTCACTGTGCTTTTGTTCTTGCCGTTCAGACGGCGGTCGATCACGTAACTCATAGGCCCCTCCGGGGCAGCTTCAAGCGGGAAGCCAGAGGCTGGAAGCGCCAACAACGCCGCAAGCGCACGCTTTGCTTGTGCTTCCGGCGTTCAGCCATCCAGCTCCGGCTGCTCTCACTGCGATTTACGTACCCGCAGATACCATTCCGATAGCAGGCGTACCTGTTTTTCGGTATAGCCGCGTTCGACCATGCGCACGACGAAATCGTTGTGCTTCTTCTGATCCTCCTTGCTGGCTTTGGCGTTGAAGCTGATGACCGGTAGCAAGTCCTCGGTGTTGGAGAACATCTTCTTCTCGATCACTACCCGCAGTTTCTCGTAGCTGAGCCAGGATGGATTCTTGCCGTTGTTGTTGGCGCGAGCACGCAGTACGAAATTGACGATCTCGTTGCGGAAATCCTTCGGATTGCTGATGCCAGCTGGTTTCTCGATCTTCTCCAATTCTTCGTTGAGTGCAGCCCGGTTGAGAATTTCGCCGGTTTCGGGGTCGCGGTACTCTTGGTCCTGAATCCAGAAATCGGCATACAGCACGTAACGGTCGAAAATGTTCTGGCCGTACTCGCTGTAAGACTCCAGATAGGCGGTCTGGATTTCCTTGCCGATGAAGTCCACGTAGCGCGGCGCCAGGTATTCCTTGATGAAGCGCAGGTAGCGCTCGCGCACCTCGGCAGGGAACTGTTCCTGCTCGATCTGCTGTTCCAGCACATAGAGCAGGTGCACCGGGTTGGCGGCGATCTCGTGCGGATCGAAGTTGAATACCTTGGACAGGATCTTGAAGGCGAAACGGGTCGAGAGCCCGTTCATGCCCTCGTCGACACCGGCGGTGTCACGGTATTCCTGGATCGACTTGGCCTTGGGGTCGGTGTCCTTGAGGTTTTCGCCATCGTAGACCCGCATCTTCGAGTAGATGTTGGAGTTTTCCGGCTCCTTCAGCCGGCTCAGCACCGAGAACTGCGCCAACATTTTCAGCGTGTCGGGCGCGCAATGGGCTTTGGATAGCGAGCTATTGAACAGCAGTTTGTCGTAAATCTTGATCTCGTCGGTGACCCGCAGGCAGTACGGCACCTTGACGATGTAGATGCGGTCGATGAAGGCTTCGTTGTTTTTGTTGTTGCGGAAGGTGTGCCACTCCGACTCGTTGGAGTGGGCCAGCAGGATGCCGTTGTAGGGAATCGCGCCGAGGCCTTCGGTGCTGTTGTAGTTGCCTTCCTGGGTCGCGGTCAGCAGCGGATGCAGCACCTTGATCGGCGCTTTGAACATCTCGACGAACTCCATCATGCCCTGGTTGGCACGGCAGAGGGCGCCCGAGTAGCTGTACGCGTCGGCATCGTTCTGTGGGAATTCCTCCAGCTTGCGGATATCCACCTTGCCCACCAGGGCGGAAATGTCCTGGTTGTTCTCGTCACCGGGCTCGGTCTTGGCAATGGCGATCTGATTGAGAATAGAGGGATAAAGCTTGACCACACGGAACTGGCTGATGTCGCCGCCGAATTCCTGCAGGCGCTTGGTCGCCCAGGGTGACATGATCGAGCTGAGGTAGCGACGCGGAATGCCGTAGTCCTCCTCAAGGATCTGTGCATCTTCAGCCGGGTTGAACAGCCCCAGGGGCGACTCGAACACCGGCGAGCCCTTGATCGCATAGAAGGGTACGCGCTCCATGAGCTGTTTGAGCTTTTCGGCGAGAGAGGACTTGCCGCCGCCCACCGGGCCGAGCAAGTAGAGAATCTGCTTCTTCTCTTCCAGCCCCTGCGCGGCATGCCGGAAATAGGACACGATCTGATCGATGCAGTCTTCCATCCCGTGGAAATCCTCGAACGCGGGATAGCGACGGATCACCTTGTTGGAAAAGATCCGCGACAGTCGCGGGTCAGTCGAGGTGTCGATCAGTTCGGGCTCGCCGATCGCCATCAGCAGGCGCTCGGCCGCCGTAGCGTAGGTACCCCGGTCTTCCTTGCACAGGTCGAGGTATTCCTGAAGCGAATATTCCTCCTGGCGAGTTGCTTCGAATCGTTGCTGGAAATGGCTGAAAATGCTCATGACTTCACCTCGGACGATGCTCGGAGCCGGTGTTGTCATCAGGCATTCAGGTGCGGCCGACTTGTCGGCCTTGGAGTCCCCCCGAACACCTAATGGTCGAAAACCTGAGGCCCGGTAGCCGGTACACGGCTTTCATTTGTTTGGATGGCCTGAACTGAAGGATAGTTCGGATTCAGCAAATTCAAGGGAAGAGAGACGTTTTTACCGCTGCGTTTCGTCGGATTGGCCGCGCAAGGCCGCGCCATGCGCGGCGTTCGGGGCCGATGTTTTTTTACTGTGGATCGCCTTGCTCGACGTCCTGTGGAAAAGTCTGGCGCCACAGCTCGAAGCCGCCGTCGAGGCTGTAGACGTCGGAGAAGCCCTGGTTGATCAGGTAGGCGGCGGCACTCTGGCTGGAGTGGCCGTGGTAGCAGGTGACGACGAGCGGGTGGTCGAGATCAGCGGCCGCAATGAAGTCCGGCAAGGATTGATTGTCGAGATGTGTCGAGCCGGTGATATGACCGCTGGTGTAGCTGTGCGCGTCGCGAATATCGACGATCACACCGCCATTGTTGCGCAGCGCCTGGGCCTGCTCCGGTGAGATGCGTTTGAAGTCAGTCATGGGTCGCCTCGCAATCGCAGCGGTGCATTTCTCCGCTGTCTAGATTCATTAGAGTCATGGTGTTGCCCCACACGCAACCGGTATCCAGTGCATACACATTGGGCTCGTCGCAGTGACCTTCCAGTGCAGCCCAATGGCCGAAGATGATCTTGCAGCCACGGGTCTTGCGAGTGGGATGGCTGAACCAGGGCGCGAAGCCCGGTGGGGCCGAGTCGAGTCCTTCCTTGGCTTGCAAGTCGAGCGTACCGTCGGCTTTGCAGAAGCGCATACGGGTGAAATAGTTGGTGATCAGGCGCAGCCGCGGCACGCCGTGCAGTTCCTTGTTCCATTTGGCGGGCTGGTTGCCGTACATGCCGTCGAGGAAGGGCGGCAGCATGGCGTCATCGCGCAATGCCTGTTCCACCTCGGAGGCTCGCCTCAGGGCCTTCGCCAGCGTCCATTGCGGCGGGATGCCGGCATGGACCATGGTCGTTTCCCGCCCGGTATCGTGATGGATCAGCTTCTGTTGACGCAGCCAGTCGATCAGGTCGGCTCGGTCGGGTGCATCGAGGATCGGCTGGAGCGTGTCGGATCTTTTCAGCCGCTCGACATTGTGCGCAACGGCCAGCAGATGCAGATCGTGATTGCCCAGCACCGTGACGCCCGAACTACCCAGATCGCGTACGAAACGCAGTGCTTCGAGCGATTGCGGACCGCGGTTGACCAGATCCCCGGCGAGCCAAAGACAGTCGCGAGAGGGGCTGAAGTCGACCTGCTGCAGCAGGCATCTGAGGGGTTCGAGGCAACCTTGCAGGTCGCCGACAGCATAGGTAGTCAATGCAAGGCTCCGGGAACGGCCAGCCGGAAGGGGGCGATCTCGGCTTCGAAGCGGTGTCCGTCTTCGGCGAGCATCTGGTAGCTGCCCTGCATGGTGCCGACGCGGGACGTCATCAGCGTGCCGCTGGTATAGACGTGACGCTGACCCGGTGCGATCACCGGCTGTTCGCCGACGACGCCGGCACCGCGCACTTCCTGCACCTGACCGTCACCATCGGTAATGATCCAGTGGCGAGACAGTAGCTGGGCAATGAGCTGGCCCTTGTTTTCGATCGTTACCCTGTAGGCAAAGGCATAACGGTTTTGTTCCGGCTGCGACTGGTCGGCGAGGTAGGTTGGGCTGACGCTGACGTCGATCCGGTAGCGCTGGTCTTCAGGCATGGGGTCTCCTGCGGATGGGGTCGCCTTCAGACGCGGGCGCAGCTGTGGGCGGAAAGTTGATCTGACAATCTTACGAACGCCGCGAGATCCAGCTGTTCCGGGCGCAGGCTGCCATCGACATCGGCCGCGGCGATCGCGTCTGCATCGAGCAGGCCTTTGAGTGTATTGCGTAGCGTCTTGCGACGCTGATTGAAGGCCTGGCGAACCACGGTTTCCAGCTGGCGATGGTCGCGCGCCGGATGCGGCAGTACCTCATGCGGCACCAGGCGCACGATGGCCGATTCCACCTTCGGCGCTGGGTTGAAGGCGCCGGGGCCGACGTTGAACAGATGTTCGACGCGACAGTGGTACTGCACCATGATCGACAGGCGTCCCCAGTCGCCACCACCTGGCTGCGCTGCGAGCCGTTCGACCACCTCCTTCTGCAGCATGAAATGCATGTCGCGGATCAGCGCGGCGTGGTCGAGCAGATGAAAGATCAGCGGTGTGGAGATGTTGTAAGGCAGATTACCGACGATGCGCAAACTCGCCGGTTCCCGGCTCAGCTTCGCGAAATCGAACTTCAAAGCATCGCCCTGATGCAGTGAGAAATTGTCTCGGTAGGCGAATTTCTGCTGGAGGATCGGGATAAGGTCCAGGTCCAGTTCGACCACGTCCAAGTGTGCGCCACTGTCGAGCAGGCCTTCGGTCAGGGCGCCCTGGCCCGGTCCAATCTCCACCATGCGCTCACCCTGCTTGGCATGGATGGCGCGCAGGATGCGATGAATCACGCCAGCATCGTGAAGAAAGTTCTGACCGAAGCGCTTTCGCGCGCGGTGTTGATAGTTCTCGGACATGGACAGCAGTACCCAGGAGCAGCTTGAAGCAGGAAGCTTGAAGCGAAAGGTGCGCAGTTTAACAGGCTGGGGTGGCTGTCGCTTTTTGCGTCGCCTCGAACCCATGCTCGGTGAATGCGATCGACCCCGCGTTGGCCAAGTGGAATAGGGCGGATGTTACGTTCATATCCACCTGGCATCGCTGGGGCGTGAATCATCGACAGGCGTCGAACAGCATCATAGAGCTATTCGCCATACCGAGCTTCCAGCTATCTAGCCATCTGATAGGCCGTTTCCAGCGCCACCTGCAGGCTGCCGGTATCGATTCGGCCGGTGCCGGCGAGATCCAGCGCAGTACCGTGATCGACCGAAGTCCGTACGATCGGCAGACCGAGGGTGACATTGACGGCCGCACCGAAGCCCTTGTATTTGAGTACCGGCAATCCCTGGTCGTGATACATCGCCAGCACTGCATCGCAGTGATCGAGGTGCTTGGGGGTGAACAGAGTGTCGGCGGGCAGCGGGCCGATCAGGTCGAGCCCCTCGCGACGAAGCGCTTCCAGGGTCGGCTCGATGATTTCGATTTCTTCGCGACCCAGATGCCCGCCCTCGCCAGCGTGAGGGTTGAGCCCGCAGACCAGAATACGGGGATGGGCGATGCCGAACTTCTCCACCAGATCGCTGTGCAGAATGCGTGTCACGCGCTGCAGGCGCTCGGAAGTGATGGCGTCAGCGACTTCCTTGAGCGGGAGATGCGTGGTCACCAGTGCGACCCGCAGCCCGTGGGTGGCGAGCATCATCACCACCTGCTCAGTGCTTGTCAGCTCCGCCAGAAACTCGGTGTGCCCAGAGAATGGAATACCCGCCTCGTTGATGACCCCCTTGTGCACTGGCGCGGTGATCATCCCGGCGAAACTGCCATCTAGGCAGCCTTTTCCGGCGCGTTGCAGGGTGGTAAGCACGTAGTGGGCGTTGGTCGGGCTGAGCTGACCGCTGGTTGCGGCAGAGGCCAGAGGTGTATCCCAGACATACAGACTGCCCGCTGGTGCCGGCTGGTCCGGCCAGTGCAGGGGTGTCACCTCGATCAGCGTGATGTTCAGCCCTAGCTCGGTAGAGCGGGTACGCATCAGCTCAATGCTGGCGATGGCGATCAGGACGTGAGGCTGACTGTCGCGCGCGAGCAACAGGCAGAGGTCGGGACCGATGCCGGCGGGCTCGCCGGGGGTCAGGGCGAAGCGTTTGACGGTCATGTCGATCTGCCTTCAGAGGTAAAAAAAACGGGCCGGCCAAATTGGCAGGCCCGCTGTGGCGTGCACCGACCCAGTCGGTATCAGATCTTGATTTCGACGTAGGCCTCATCGCGTATCTGGCGCAGCCAGGCTTGCAGCTCTTCTTCATATTTGCGGTTGCGCAGCAGTGACAACGCCTGTTGCTCGCGGAACTCCTCGCTGGAGTCGGTGGCGCGGCGCCCAAGCACCTCAAGGATATGCCAGCCAAAAGGGCTCTTGAAGGGTTCGGACAGCTGGCCATTCGGGGTGTTAGCCATGACTTCGCGGAACTCGGGGACCAGCGAACTCGGATCGATCCAGTTCAGGTCGCCACCGTTGAGCGCCGAGCCCGGATCTTCAGAGAAATTTTTTGCCAGTTCGGCGAAGCTCTCGCCAGCCAGTATACGATCGCGCAGGCGCTCTACCAGGCGACGGCTTTCCTCTTCGCTGCGGATCTGGCTCGGCTTGATCAGGATATGACGGACATGGACCTCGTCGCGTACCTGGGTATCGCCGCCGCGCTTGTCCAACACTTTGAGCAGAATGAACCCTGGTGGCGTGCGGACCGGTTGGGTGAAGTCACCGACGTTCATGGCTCTGACTTCGGTGTCGAACGGCGGAGGCAGCTGAGCGGCTTTGCGCCAGCCCATGTCGCCGCCCTCCAGTGCGTTCTCGCTGGCGGAACGAGACACCGCCAGCTTGGCGAAGTCCGCTCCATTCTGCAGTTGTTCGTAAGTATCCCGGGCGGTTTTCTCCGCGGCCTGGATGGCAGCTGAGTCGGCTGATTCCGGCACGGGAATCAGGATGTTGGCCAGTCGGTATTCCTCCGAAAGCTGCAGCTTGCCCAGGTCCGATGCCAGAAAGTTTTCCACTTCCTGGTTAGACACTTGAACACGCTCGGCAATGCGGCGTTGACGCACGCGGCTGATGACCATCTCCCGGCGAATCTGCTCGCGGGCGGTGTCCAGGCTCAGCCCGTCGCGCTCGAGGGCGGCGCGGAACTGGTCGAGGCTCATGTTGTTGCGCTGGGCGATGGTGGCCATGGCCTGGTTGAGCTCTTCATCCGAGATGCGGATGCCTGAGCGCTCACCGATTTGCAGCTGGAGGTTCTCGGTGATCAGGCGCTCGAGCACCTGCTGCTGCATGACGTCGCGCGGGGGCATTTCGGCGCCGCGCTTCTCGATTGTCTGCTCGACCTCGCGAATGCGCTGGTCCAATTGGCTCTGCATGATGACGTCGTTATCGACGATGGCGACGATACGGTCGAGTGCGCGCACCTCGGCGCCGGCCGAGGCGACGAGCGTGGCATTGCCTAGCAAGAACGCGCCCACCAGCAGTGGGCGCAGGTAATCAGAAAGCTTGATCTTCACGTTCACGGTAACCTTGTATGCCTTCGTCGAGGAATGTCTCGGTCGAGCTGCCGAAGACGCCGCCGAGTCCCTTGAGGACGATTTGCAGGAAGATGCCGTTGTCCGGCTCGTCGTTCTGCGATGGGTTGAGACTGGTTTCGTCGTAATCGATCCAGTAGCGGTTGATCAGACGCAGCTTCCAGCAGCAGCTGTCGTACTCGAAACCACCAAAGGCTTCCAGGGTACGGTTGCGGCTGTAGTCATGCTGCCAGCGTGCGATCACGCTCCACTGTGGCAGGATCGGCCAGATGGTGGAAATGTCGTGCTGGTTGATCTTGTAGTAGTCCTTGATGTATTCGGGTGTTCCCGGCGTGCCGTAGTCACCGCCGTAGGTCCACAGACCCGTGGCCTGGTCGAAACGGACGGTGTCGTTGCGGTAGCGGTAGCCAATATTGACGATCTTGTTCGGATTGTCGGCCGGCTGGTAGTGCCACATCGCGCTGCCGGAACGGGTGCTGTGAGTATCCGGGTCCCAGTTGAAGGTGGACGTGAAGCGCCAGTCCCGGTTGTAGCGGTACATGTATTCCAGGGCATAAGGCGATACCGACGAGGTCGCATTGGAACGCGTGCGATAGTCGATGCCGCGCAGCTGGACCTTGCGGTCTTCGAAGTAGAAGGCCTGGCCGATGCTCAGGCGCTGGCGCTCGAACCCGTTCGGTTCGATCCAGCGATTGGTCACGCCAAGCGATACCTGGTTGGCGTCACCGATGCGGTCTTTACCGGAGAACCGATTGTCACGCCACAGCGAGGAGTAGCTGAAGGTGCTTTCGCCAGTGTCGAAGATCGGAATGTCGTCCTGGTCCTCTTCCGGCACATAGAGATAGAACAGCCGCGGCTCGAGGCTCTGACGATAGTCCTTGCCGAACCACTGGGTGTCACGATCGAAATAGAGGCCGCTGTCGACACTGAAGATCGGCACGCTGCGGTTCTGTGACTGGTCGAACGATTCGTAGGCTGCCAGGGTTTGCCTGCCACGCGCGTCAAGGTCCAGATCGTATTGGGTATAAGCGTACTTGAGCGAAGGCTTGACGAAGCCCCAAGTCCAGTCGAGCGGCAGGCTGACGCCCGGTTCCAGATGCAGACGCTCGCCTTCGGCACGGGCCAGGCCTCGCAGGCGATCGTCGTACCAACGATGCTCCGGCAGACCGGTGTTGCCATCCTCGTCAGTGAAAAATCCGTCGCGCAAGCTGCGCTGGAAACTCACGAATTCGGTGTTGTAGGCGAAGCGCAAACCCCCTGGCTGGAACGGCAGCGCGCCATTGAGCGTCAGCTGAGGCAGGCGTTCATAAGGCGTGACGTCGGCAATGGTGGCGCGTTCGTAAGCGTGCACGTTCAGGCGAGCGGTGTAAGTTTCGCCGCGATAGCTCAGGGTGCCACGCTGGTCGAGGTGGTCTGGCTGATCAATGCCCAGCTGGGTGTCCAGATCCTGGAAATAATACGGATCGCTGATGTCGGTATAGTCGACTTCTGCCAGCCAGCGACGATCCAGGCCGGTCCGGTGCTGCCAGCTGTACATCCAGCGCTGATCTTCGTATTCGGACTGGAGCTCGCGATCGTCGTTACTGTCATCCAGATAAGCCGCGCCGAACTGCCCTTCGCTGCTGCGGGTCAGGTAGCGGAACTCGCCCTCCATCAACAGGCCGCGATCGGTCATATAGTTCGGATAGAGCGTGGCGTCGAAGTTCGGCGCCAGGTTGAAATAATAGGGCGTGATCAATGACAGCCCGGTATCGCTGGATGAGCTGATGCTGGGTGCGAGGAAGCCGGATTGGCGGCGATCGTCGATCGGAAAATAAATGTAAGGCGTGTAGAACACCGGGACGCCCTTGACCCGGAGCGTCACGTTGGTCGCCGAGCCAAAGCCGGTCGCTGGGTTCAAGGTGACGTTGTTGCCTTGCAGATACCAGTCGTTGTCGCCTGGTTCACAGCGGGTGTAGGTCCCGTCCTTGAGGCGGATGATGGCGTCTTCGGTGCGCTTGGCGTACTGCGCGCTGCCGCGGACTTTGCCTTCATGGACCACGTATTCAGCGTTCTCGACCTGGGCTTCACCGGTATCGAGGAAGAGTTCGGCGCGGTCGCCGACCATGAGCGCGCCGCGATCACGCAGACGAACGTTGCCTTTCAGCTCGCCGCGGTTCTCCAACTGATACAGGCTGGCTTCGTCGGATTCGGCCTGGATGCTGCCTTGACGCAACACCACGTCACCGGCCAGCGTCGCGACCTCCTGCTGTTGTTCGTAGCGCGTCGCTTTCGCCGAGACGTAAGTCGGCGCGTCGCTCATCGGGGTCTCATCGAACCGACCAGGACGGTTCGGTTCAACATAAGTACCGGCACAATAGGGGCCGGTCTCGGCCAGTTGCGCATTGGTCAGCTGGTCACGCGGGACCCAGTCCAAGTGGCTGTAATCAGCGCTGCGCGAGGCCAGCGCGCGACCTTTGCTCTCGGTCACCAACTTGGTGGTGGCTACCTGGGGTTCACCCTTGCTGCTGCGCGGTTGTGTAGCGCTGGCGGTGTCGCTCGCAGCGCTACCGCGATGAACGGGACGAGGCGGCAGCTCGGGGTTGGCGGCATCGGAGGTGCAGCTCCAGCCTCCACCCGCACCAGGCTGGCAGGCAAACTGCTCGGCTGCGATTACAAGAGGAGTCGCTACGGGTTGCAATGCGAGCAAGCCGCCGGTAACCAGTAGGGGGAATTTTTTACGAAAAGCGGGATATTTGACTGCCATCTTGTTTTTTGGGTCCGTGCTTGCGGCGAGCCATCGGCCGGGCTGGGCCGCACGCCTCTCGATGGGCTGAAAAAGATGCTGGATAATAAAGCATGACCCGCCTATCGGCTAGCGCCGTGGAGAGCACTGATATGCCGCAACACGATCAACGTCTGCAGGACCTGAGCGCCTGGCTAGAACCCCAGCTGCGCGAGCTTTTCGAGCGCAAAGGTTGGGGTAGCGTACCCGAGGTGGCACTGGTTCCGGCCAGCAGCGACGCCAGTTTTCGTCGCTATTTTCGCTGGGAGGCGCAGGGGCGCAGCTTCATCTTGATGGACGCGCCGCCGCCACAGGAAAACTGCCAGCCGTTCGTTGCGATGGCGGAGCTGCTGGCCGGGGCGGGCGTGAACGTGCCGGCGATTCTCGCCCAGGATCTGCAACGAGGATTCCTGCTGCTGAGCGACCTGGGGCGGCAAACCTATCTCGATGTCATCGACGAAACCAACGCCGACGACTTGTTCGCCGACGCCATCCACGCCTTGCTCGCCTTTCAGACCCAGCCGCTGGCGGCATCGCTGCCGGGCTATGACGAAGCCCTGCTGCGCCGTGAGCTACAGCTGTTTCCGGAGTGGTATGTGCAGCGCCACCTGGACCATCGTTTCAGCGCCGCCGAACTGGAGGTCTGGGAACGGACCTGCCGACTGCTGATCGACTCGGCATTGGCGCAGCCAAAGGTGCTGGTGCATCGCGACTACATGCCACGCAACCTGATGATCAGCAAGCCGAACCCTGGTGTATTGGATTTCCAGGATGCGGTCATCGGCCCGGTGACTTACGACATCACCTCGTTGTTCAAGGATGCCTTCCTCAGCTGGCCGGAGGAGCGGGTACAGGGTTGGCTGCAGGGTTACTGGGACGCCGCGCGCGCTGCGGGCGTTCCGGTCCAGCCCCGGTTCGATGAATTCCAGCGTGCCAGTGACCTGATGGGACTGCAGCGACACCTGAAGGTCATCGGCATCTTTGCGCGGATCTGCCATCGCGACGGCAAACCGCGCTATCTGGCCGACGTGCCACGTTTCTTCGCCTACATCGAGACGGTGACCGCGCGCCGCCCGGAACTGGCTGAACTGAGCGCGCTGCTGCAGGGCCTGCCGCACGCGAAGGTACAACCATGAAGGCAATGATTCTTGCGGCGGGAAAAGGCGAGCGTCTGCGGCCGCTGACCTTGCATACACCCAAGCCGCTGGTGCGGGCGGGTGGAGTGCCGCTGATCGAGCACCACGTGCGTGCGCTGGCCAGGGCGGGCATCACCGAACTGGTGATCAATCATGCCTGGCTGGGCGAGCAGATCGAGGCATACCTGGGAGCGGGGGATCGGTTCGGCGTGCGCATTCAATATTCGGCTGAGGGTGAGCCGCTCGAAACCGGAGGCGGGGTCCATCGCGCGCTGCCGTTGTTGGGCGATCAGCCGTTTGTGGTGGTCAATGGCGATATCTGGACCGACTACGATTTTGCGGGCCTGGCGCAGCCACTGGTGGGGCTTGCGCATCTGGTGCTGGTGAGCAATCCGCCGCATCATCCGGCCGGTGATTTCGTGTTGGTCGGCGACCGGGTCATCGAAGCCGATGCGCCGGCTGCAACCTTCACCTACAGCGGCATCGCCGTGCTGCACCCGCGGCTGTTCGAAGACTGCAGCGCCGGTGCATTCAAGCTCGCGCCGCTGCTGCGTCAGGCGATGGCGGCCGGCCAGGTCAGTGGTGAGCATTACAACGGGCGCTGGGTCGATGTCGGCACCCACGAACGCCTGGCCGAAGTCGAGGCAATTCTGGAGGCGCAGCGCTGAATGTTCTGGCCCATTACGCTATTGGGTGCGCTGATCGGCTGGCTGATCGCAAGTATTCCGGGAGCGCTGCTTGGCGCACTGCTCGGGCAAGTGCTCGATCGCCGGCTCGGGCTGAATTCCTGGGCCAGGCTGCGCGAGAGGATGAGCGGCGACAGAACCCTGATGCAGGGCGACGAATTGCTGTTTTTCCTGCTCGGCCGCCTGGCCAAGACTAGTGGGCGAATCAGCGAGGCACATATCCAGGCCGCGCGCCAAGAAATGCAGCGGCGACGTCTGAACCCGGCGGCGCAGCGCCTCGCCATCGATGCGTTCTACCGGGGCAAGTCCAGTGGGCAGGGATTGCGCGATCCACTGCAGCGCCTCAAGGGGCGCCACGACGAGGCAAAGGGGGTGCTTCAGGCCTGCTGGCGGATGGCCCGGGCGCAGGGGCAGATCGACGCGCGTGAACACGAACTGGTGATGCTCTGGGGGCGATGGATGGGCTGGGATTCAGCAGCCATTGCGGCGCTGGATCCAAGCGGTGGGCGGCGCCAGGGGGCGCCGAGCAACCTCGGTGGCGCCTATGAACAAGCTCTGCGACTGCTTGGCGTGCGCGCAGACAGCGAGCCTCAGGCGATCAAGCGTGCCTACCGTCGATTGCTCAGCAAGCATCATCCGGACAAGCAAGCCGGTGCCGGCGCGACGGCGCTGCAGGTCCGTGAAGCGACCGAGCGAACCCGTGAGTTGCACAATGCCTATACCTTGATCCGCGAGCGGCGCGGCTTTCGCTGAGGCCGCACTGATGTGCTGGGCATCGGGCCGCTACGTCTGCTTGGCCAGCCAGCCGCGAATCCGGCGCAGAAGCTGCTCCTGCTCGATTTTTGAATCGCCAGTCAACCGCTGCAATCCGACTTGCAGATAAGCAGGGTGCTTGTTTCGACGGCTTGCGTTGAGCCGTTCGCGTGCCGCCGAACGCTGACCGATATCGTCCTTGTAATAGAAGTCCCCCGTTGCCAGCTTGAGCGCCGGGACCAGGCGCGCAAGCGGCTCATCCTGTCCTTCGGGTTGGCGCGGCTGGATGACCAGTAGACGCCGGACATCGGCCGGCGCCAGCTGCTGGAGATAGCGCGCCGCCCAATAGCTACCGGTGCCATGGCCGAGGAACACGATGGTCGCCGGTTGCTTGCTGCGCGCAAAGGCGAGAGCCGCCTCGATACGTTCAGCGATCTGCTCGGTCTGGGTAGCCTCCGCTGGTGGCGGCTCGGTGGGCTCGCCCGCCGCTGCGTCATCCGTCGGAGACTCATCCGGCAGCGCTGCCGTTTCTTCTGGAAGGTACCCGGCCTCACTGGGTGTTTGTTCGTCCGTGGGCTGAGGTGGTTCCGCTTCGGCGGGCTCGGCTGGTGGTTTTGTCGGCTCTTTCGCGCCTGCCAGTGGGATCAGGTTGGGTGAGTCTGGCAGGCTGAGACTCAGAGTGTGCCAACCGTAATCGGGCAGACCGCGACGCAGCGGGCCGATGCCGCGCGGCCAGTCAGCCGTCTCTCCCTCTCCGGGCAAGAGGATGATGATCCCCTTGGGTTCGCCGACATTGGCCGGTCGCCAGAGCGCGATGAAATCCTTGCTGCCGGCCTTTAGGTTGACGAATTCGCTGTTGGGCAGCTGGCGCAGCAGGTCCGCTGCCATCGTGTCGCTGCGTGGCGGCAGCTTAGGTCGCTCGGCTGGAATCGGCGCGGGAGTGGGTTCCGTCGTGGCCGGCTCATCCGCTGCGGAGGTCGTCAGAGCCGTCAAGGTCGCGGACAGGAGGACGACCCACCGCAGTGAATCTCGAAAACGAGGCATTGGATTTCCTTGATGTCTGGCCGGCAGGACGTAACGGTGCTGGCGCGGGCGGTGCAGATGCACTACAAAACGTTTTCGGCATACCCGCCGATTATGTGAGGTTTATGTTGTCATCTCTGCTGCGTTATTGCTGCCTGTTATTGGCACTGGTTCAGCTACCGGTGTCGGCCGCGAGCGTTCCGCTGAGCGACGCGCAGCTGGCCTGGCTGGACGAGCATCGGCTATGGCGCGTGGGCGTGGTAATGGCCTCGCCCTATGCCGAGTATGACCAACGTCAGCGGCGACTGTCCGGATTCAATGTGCAGTTCATGGAAAAGCTCGCCGCCAACCTCGGTGTGGCGTTGCAGTGGCATCGCTACACCAACGAAACCGCGCTGGATCAGGCCATGCACGCCGGTGAGATCGACCTCGCGCCCGGCCTGCGGCAGACCCGCGATGGTCTGCATGTCTGGCGTTACAGCGATCCCTTTCTCCGTGTGCCACGGCTGATCATCGGCGACGTCAACGGCCCGCGTGCGATAGATCTCGAGCGGCTGGACAACAGTGATCTGATCGCGCTGGAAGGGCCCGGAGCGGTCGCCGACTACATGAGCAGCAACTACCCGAGCCAACCGGTGCTGGAGGTGGACAGCCAGATGGAAGCGCTGCGTCAGCTGCTCGAGGCGCGGGTGCGTTTCGCCATCGTAGACGAGCCGTTGTTCGGCCGGCTTTCGCAAAAAGCCGAGTACGCCTCGCTGGACGTGGTGGGCGATCTCGGCAATCCACAGCTCCTGCGCATCGGCTCGCGTCGCGACAGTCCGATCATGAGCGCCATCATCGACCAGGCGTTACGCAACTTTCCCGCGCAGGAGTTCGGTCGGTTGCAGGAACAGTGGTTGAAATCACGCAGCATCGATCAGTCGCGACGCATCAGCTACTGGCGCAGTCTCAGCTTGCTGTTGGCCCTCTTGCTGGTGGCAACAGTGGTCATGCTGGCCTGGCAACGGCGTCAACAGGGGTTGCTCGAAACCCGGCTGAAGTCGGCACGGCGAGACATCGAGCTGCGCGAGACGGCCGAAGAGGCGCAACGCCTGACGCAATTCTGTCTCGATCACAGCACGGTGGGCATCCTCTGGCTGAACTGGGACAGCCGTGTGCGCTACGCCAACCAAGCCGCCGAAGAACTCCTGGGATACGCCTCGGAGCGGTTGCTCGATCAGCCCTTGCAGGCACTGGAACCGGGTCTGGGAATGGACGACTGGCTGCAGCTCTGGCGCGACGCCCGTAGCGGCGTCGACGACCACCGGGTGCACGAATGCGAGTGGCAGCGTGTCGACGGAAGCCGGTTTCCTGCCGCCGTGACCCTGAGCTTTCTGCGCCTGGGCAGCAAGGAGTACTTGGTGGTGTTTCTCGCCGACATCACCGAACGCCGCCGCGCCAGTGCCGCGCTGCAGGAGAGCGAGGCGCGGCTCAAGGCGATGGCGGGCAACGTGCCCGGCCTGGTTTTCCGTCTGGAGCGGCAACACGCCGGTGCACCGGTCAGCATCGCCTACATCAGCGAGGCCAGTCAGCGGCTGGTGGGTTACTCAGCAGAACTGTTGCTCCAGCCAGGCCGCGGCATCCGCAGCCTGGTCCATCCCGAAGACGAGCCAGGTTACTGGAGCAGCCAGCAACAGGCGCTGGACAGCATGAGCGACTGGCGCTGGCAGGGGCGCATCTTTACGCGCTCCGGAGAGATCCGCTGGGCCGATATTCGGGCATCGGTGCGCGGCCAGCTGCAGGGACGGCAGGTCTGGGACGGCATCGTCTGGGACATCACCGACAACAAGCGAATAGAACTGGAACTGGATGCCTCGCGTGCGCAATTGCGCAAACTGGCGGCGCACGTTGAAACCGTGCGCGAGGAAGAGAAGGCCCACATTGCCCGCGAAGTGCATGACGAGCTGGGGCAGATGCTCACAGTACTGAAGCTGGAAATCTCCATGTGCGAGATCAGCTTCGCCCAACTCGACCCCGGCCTGGCGGCGCGACTGCAGGGTATGAAACGACTGATCGCCCAGCTGTTCCAGCAGGTACGTGACGTCGCGACCGCCTTGCGCCCGCCGATCCTCGATGCCGGTATCGCCTCGGCCATCGATTGGCAGGCACGGCGCTTCGAGGAGCGCACCGGCATCGCCTGCCTGGTAGAAGTGCCGGAATGTCCACCGCAACTGAGCAATGCAAAGGCCATCGGCCTGTTCCGCATCCTTCAGGAGGCACTAACCAACGTCATGCGTCACGCCAATGCGCAAACGGTGAGCCTCCGCCTCGAGCGGCAGGGGGATGTGCTGTGCCTGAGCGTCAGCGATGATGGCCAAGGATTCGCCGTCCAGCCGGGCCGGCATGGGCCCTCGTTCGGTCTGGTCGGCATGCAGGAACGGGCGCAGATGCTCGGCGGCACGCTGCTGCTGGAAAGCCAGCCGGGCGAGGGAACTTCGATTCATGTCTCGGTTCCGCTGGATGCCCCGGCTGAACCCGCGACGCTGATCAGCACATTGGAGAGCTAACGCCATGATTCGGGTAATCGTCGCTGAAGATCACACCATCGTTCGCGAGGGCATCAAGCAACTGATTGGGCTGGCCAAAGACATGCAGGTGATCGGCGAGGCCGGAAATGGCCAACAGTTGCTCGACCTTCTGCGGCAAACATCCTGCGATGTCGTCCTGCTGGACATCTCCATGCCCGGCGTCAACGGACTCGAAGCCATCCCGCGGATCCGTGCGTTGAGCGAGCCGCCGGCGATTCTGGTGTTGTCGATGCATGACGAGGCGCAGATGGCGGCGCGGGCGCTGAAGATCGGCGCGGCCGGCTACGCCACCAAGGACAGCGACCCGGCGCTGCTGCTCACCGCCGTGCGCAAGGTTGCCGCCGGCGGGCGCTATATCGATCCCGAACTGGCCGACCGGATGGTCTTCGAGGTCGGTCTGACCGACTCCCGACCACCCCATGCGCTGCTGTCCGAACGTGAATATTCGGTGTTCGAACGCCTGGTGCATGGCGATTCGGTCAATGACATCGCCACCAAGCTGGCACTCAGTAGCAAGACCATCAGCACCCACAAGGCCCGGCTGATGCAGAAACTGGTCGCTCATTCGGTGGCCGATCTGGTGCGCTATGCCATGGAACACAAGCTGGTCTGAAGGGGGCGTTGCAGCTTGCTGACAGCTCTGCAACAGCCCTTTTAAGACGTTTGCCCGGTTCCAACGTCTTGCTGCGAGTTGGCACTTTGTAGGGCGATCCCTACAACAGCCTCTCCGTTACGCTGAGTCCAATCACTCCGCTGCGCCGATGTGCGACGTTATTCCAGGCTCCTAACCTGTGGCCACGGAACAACGGAACACAGGTGCGGCATGCTCGATTCTCAAGCGAACAATGTACTGGTCAGCTTTCGTGGCATCCAGAAAAGCTATGACGGAGAAGCGCTGATCGTCAAAGACCTCAACCTGGACATCCGCAAGGGCGAATTCCTCACGCTGCTCGGCCCATCTGGCTCCGGCAAGACCACCAGCCTGATGATGCTCGCCGGTTTCGAGACGCCGACCGCTGGCGAAATCCTGCTCGACGGGCGCTCGATCAACAAGCTGCCGCCGCACAAGCGTGACATGGGCATGGTGTTCCAGAACTACGCCTTGTTCCCGCACATGACGGTGTCTGAAAACCTCGCCTTCCCGCTGAGCGTGCGCGGCATGGCCAAGCTCGACGTCAAGGAGCGGGTCAAGCGCGCCCTGGCGATGGTTCAGCTCGAAGGCTTCCGTAATCGCTACCCGGCACAGCTATCCGGTGGCCAGCAGCAGCGCGTGGCGCTGGCCCGGGCACTGGTGTTCGAGCCTCAGTTGGTCTTGATGGACGAGCCGCTGGGTGCGCTGGACAAGCAATTGCGCGAGCAGATGCAGATGGAAATCAAGCATCTACACCAGAGCCTGGGAGTCACCGTGGTGTATGTCACTCACGACCAGGGCGAGGCGCTGACCATGTCCGACCGGGTGGCGGTGTTCCATCAGGGCGAGATCCAGCAGATCGATGAACCGCGCGCATTGTATGAGAGACCTGCCAACACCTTCGTCGCCAATTTCCTCGGCGAGAACAACCGGCTGCCAGCGCGACTGATCAGCCGCAACGGCGACAACTGCACCGTTGAACTCGGCCGTGGGGAAAGGGTCGAGGCGCTGGCGGTCAAGGTCGGCGATCCCGGCGCACCGGTCAACCTGTCAATTCGCCCCGAGCGGGTTCGCTTGAACAGCGCCAGCGCCAGCTGCCCGAACCGCTTCACCGGGCGCGTCGCCGAGTTCGTTTATCTCGGCGATCACATCCGTATCCGCCTTGAGGTGTGCGGCATCAGTGACTTCTTCGTCAAGCAGCCGATCGCCGAATTCGATCCCGCCCTGACGGTTGGCGATGTCGTGCCGATCGGCTGGCAGGTGGAGCACGTCCGTGCACTGGACCCGCTGCAAGCGGCTTGAGCAGGGGCAAGCAAGAAAGCTGTTTTCAACCGCATCATGGAGCGAATAACAATGCTGAAATCTCTGAAACTGACCGCCCTGAGCCTCGGCCTGGTTTGCGCGGCGCAGGCCACGGCGGAAAGCCTCACGGCGGTCACCTTCGGTGGGGCGAACAAGCAGGCGCAGATCAAAGCCTTCAACCAGCCGTTCGAAGCCAAGACTGGTCATAAGATCATCGCTGGTGAATACAACGGCGAGATGGCCAAGGTGAAAGCCATGGTCGATACCAACAGCGTGTCCTGGCACCTGGTGGAAGTCGAATCGCCGGAACTGTCGCGCGGTTGCGACGAGGGGCTGTTCGAGGAAATCGATCCCTCAGTGGTGGGTAACCCGGCCGACTTCGTCGAGGGTGCCGTGCAACCTTGCGGGGTCGGATTCTTCGTCTGGTCGACGGTGCTGGCCTATAACGCCGACAAGCTCGCCAGCGCACCGACCGGCTGGGCGGATTTCTGGGACACCGAGAAATTCCCGGGCAAGCGCGGCCTACGCAAGGGCGCCAAGTACACGCTGGAGTTCGCGCTGATGGCCGACGGTGTCGCCCCGAAAGAGGTGTACGAAGTGCTGGCCACCAAAGAAGGCCAGGATCGCGCGTTCAAGAAGCTCGATCAGATCAAGTCCAGCATCCAGTGGTGGGAAGCCGGTGCTCAGCCGCCGCAATTCCTGGCCTCCGGTGACGTGGTCATGAGCAGTGCCTACAACGGTCGCATCGCCGCGGTACAGGATGAGAGCAACCTGCAGATCGTCTGGGACGGCGGCATCTACGACTTCGACTCCTGGGCCATTCCGAAAGGCGCGAAGAATCAGACGGAGGCGCTCGAGTTCGTCGCCTTCACCGTGCAACCGGAACAGCAGAAGACTTACTCGGAAAACATCGCCTATGGTCCGGCGAACAAGAAGGCCGTCGAACTGCTCGACCAGAAACTGCTGAAAAACATGCCGACCACGCCGGAAAACATCGCCAACCAGGTGGCCATGAATGTGACCTTCTGGGCCGACTACGGCGAGCAACTGGAACAGCGCTTCAACGCCTGGGCCGCACGCTAAGCGTCAGCCGCACGACCGGCGAGTGGATTCGCCGGGCTTGCGGCGCTGGAACCCTCTCACCTCGCGGAGTACGCCATGGCGACTGCCATCACCCTGCCTGTCCCCGCGCTCGCCGAGCCAACGCTGAAGCGGCGATTGGCACGCGCCGAACGCATGAATCGTCTCAAGTCCAAGGCGCTGATTCTGCCGCTGCTGGTGTTTTTACTGCTGACCTTCGTGCTGCCGATCGCCTCGCTGCTCTGGCGCAGCGTCGACAACCCCGAAGTGGTTGGCAACCTGCCGCGAACGGTGGAGGCGATCGCCGCCTGGGATGGCCGCGGTTTGCCCGACGAGCCGGTGTACCGCGCGCTGAGCGAGGATTTAATCGAGGCTCGTCGCAATCAGTCCCTGGGCGATCTGTCCAAGCGCCTCAATATGGAACAGGCCGGTTACCGCAGTCTATTGACCAAGAGCGCGCGGGCGCTGCCCTTCAAGGAACAACCGTCCTCTTACAAGGACGCGCTTGAGGCGCTCGATGAACGCTGGGGCGATCCAGCCTACTGGCAGGTCATCCGCCGTAACAATAGCGCCGTCACGCCGTATTACCTGCTGGCCGCGCTCGACCATCGAATTGACGATATGGGCGAGCTGGCGCCGGTCTCGCCTGACCAAGCGGTATACCTGGATATCTTCGCCCGTACCTTCTGGATGGGCCTGGTGATCACGGCCATTTGCCTGGTGCTGGCTTACCCGTTGGCCTATCTGCTGGCCAACTTGCCGGCGCGCAAGAGCAATCTGCTGATGATCATGGTGCTGCTGCCGTTCTGGACGTCGATTCTGGTGCGCGTCGCGGCGTGGATCGTGCTGCTGCAGTCGAGCGGTCTGATCAATGGCGCGCTGCTGAAGATGGGGCTGATCGACGAGCCGCTGCAGCTGGTGTTCAACCGCGCCGGTGTCTACATCGCCATGGTGCACATCCTGCTGCCGTTCATGATCCTGCCGATCTACAGCGTGATGAAGAACATCTCGCCGAGCTACATGCGTGCAGCGATCTCACTGGGCTGCCACCCCTTCGCCAGCTTCTGGCGGGTGTATTTTCCGCAGACGCTTGCCGGCGTGGGTGCCGGTTGCCTGCTGGTGTTCATCATTTCCATTGGCTACTACATCACGCCGGCGCTGCTCGGCAGCCCGAACGATCAGATGGTCAGCTACTTCGTCGCCTTCTACACCAACACCACCATCAACTGGGGCATGGCCACGGCGTTGGGTGGTCTGCTGCTGCTCGCCACCATGCTGCTCTACATCGTCTACAGCTGGCTGGTCGGTGCCAGTCGGCTGCGGTTGGGTTGAGATGGCGGCGCAGCTACGGCAAACACGGCCATCCCTTCGTTTATCCGGGCAGGAGACCTTTACATGCTGAGCCCCTACATGTCGCCCATCGAGCGCGTCTGGTTCTACACCTTGCGCATCCTTTGCGCGCTGGTGTTGCTGTTTCTGATCGTGCCGGTGCTGGTGATCGTGCCCTTGTCGTTCAACTCCGGCTCGTTCCTGGTATATCCGCTGCAGGGCGTTTCGCTGCGCTGGTACGAGGCGTTGTTTACGTCTGCCGATTGGATGCGTTCGCTGAAGAACTCGTTGCTCATCGCGCCCGCGGCAACGGTGCTGGCAATGGTCTTCGGAACCCTGGCTGCGATCGGGCTGACCCGCGGCGAATTCCGCGGTAAGGCGCTGGTGATGACCCTGCTGATCTCGCCGATGGTCGTGCCGGTGGTCATCGTCGGCGTGGCCAGCTACCTGTTCTTCGCGCCGCTGGGCATGGGCAACAGCTACCTTTCGCTGATCCTGGTGCACGCGGTGCTGGGCGTGCCCTTCGTAATCATCACCGTCTCGGCCACGCTGCAGGGCTTCAACTACAACCTGGTGCGCGCCGCCGCCAGCTTGGGTGCCTCACCGCTGACCACCTTCTTCCGGGTGACCTTGCCGTTGATCGCACCGGGCGTGATCAGTGGTGCGCTGTTCGCCTTCGCCACGTCTTTCGACGAGGTGGTGGTGACGCTGTTCCTTGCCGGCCCCGAGCAGATCACATTGCCGCGGCAGATGTTCAGCGGTATCCGCGAGAACCTGAGTCCGACCATCGCTGCTGCTGCAACCTTGCTGATCGGTTTCTCCATCGCCCTGTTGTTGACCCTGGAATGGTTGCGCGGTCGCTCCGAGAAGATGCGCACCCATCAACCTGCCTGAACAGCCCTCGCGATAACGCAGGCATTGGGCAGCGATTCAAATTGAGCGTGCAAAATAACGAACAGCCATTTACTGTAATCCGAACGCCTGGAGGGTGCGGCAGTCGATCATCGTATGCTGCGGCGCTTGGTTCCTGACGTTCATTCCGACCCGTGCCGACGATGAGTGGCTACCGAGGAGCTTATGAGCAAGACCAACGAATCCCTGATGCAACGCCGTGTCGCCGCCGTTCCCCGTGGCGTCGGCCAGATCCATCCGATTTTTGCCGATCACGCGAAAAACAGCAGCGTGGTCGACGTGGAGGGTCGCGAGTTCATCGATTTCGCCGGTGGCATCGCCGTGCTGAATACTGGCCACCTGCACCCCAAGATCATCAAGGCAGTGGAAGAGCAGCTGCACAAGCTAACCCATACCTGCTTCCAGGTACTGGCCTACGAGCCCTATGTTGAACTGTGCGAGAAGATCAACGCCCGGGTGCCCGGTGATTTCGCCAAGAAGACCCTATTGGTCACCACCGGCTCCGAGGCGGTGGAAAACGCGGTGAAGATCGCCCGCGCCGCCACCGGTCGCGCCGGAGTGATCGCATTCACCGGCGCCTACCATGGCCGCACCATGATGACCCTCGGGCTGACCGGCAAGGTCGCGCCGTACTCCGCCGGCATGGGTCTGATGCCGGGCGGCATCTTTCGCGCGCAGTATCCATGCGCGATTCACGGTGTCAGCGTTGACGAGTCAATCGCCAGCATCGAGCGCATCTTCAAGAACGACGCCGAGCCACGCGACATCGCCGCAATCATCATCGAGCCGGTGCAGGGCGAGGGCGGCTTCAATGTCGCGCCGAAGGAGTTCATGGTCCGCCTGCGTGCGCTTTGCGACCAGCACGGCATTCTGCTGATCGCTGATGAAGTGCAGACCGGTGCCGGGCGCACCGGCACCTTCTTCGCCATGGAGCAAATGGGTGTGGTGGCTGACCTCACGACCTTCGCCAAGTCGGTCGGCGGTGGCTTCCCGATTGCGGGCGTCTGCGGCAAGGCCGAGATCATGGATGCCATCGCCCCGGGCGGCTTGGGCGGCACCTACGCCGGCAACCCGCTGTCCTGTGCGGCGGCGCTGGCGGTCATGGAGATTTTCGAGGAGGAGAAGCTGCTCGACCGCTGCAAGGCGGTGGCGGAGAAGCTCACCACTGGCCTCAAAGACATCCAGGCGCGGCACAAGGAAGTCGGCGAGGTGCGCGGGCTCGGCGCGATGATCGCCATCGAGTTGTTCGAAGACGGCGACCATGCGCGTCCTGCGGCGGCGCTGACCTCGCAGATCGTCGCCAAGGCCCGGGACAAGGGCCTGATCCTGCTGTCCTGCGGTACTTACTACAACGTGCTGCGCGTGCTGGTGCCTTTGACCGCCGAGGACGAGCTGCTCGAGCGCGGCCTGGCGATCATCGCCGAGTGCTTCGATGAGCTGACCTGACCCGCTGCGGCGCGTCGGCATCCACAGCGGATGTCAGGCGCGCCGCCACTCCGGCCCTCGGGTACAATGCGCGGCATTCCGCCGTGCTATCCGAGGTCGTCATGCAGCCGTTCGCCATCGCTCCCTCCATCCTCTCCGCCAACTTCGCCCGCCTGGGTGAGGAAGTGGACAACGTGCTCGCCGCTGGCGCAGACATCGTTCATTTCGATGTGATGGACAATCACTACGTCCCCAACCTGACCATCGGCCCGATGGTCTGCTCGGCGCTGCGCAAGCACGGCGTCACCGCGCCCATCGATGTGCACTTGATGGTCCGCCCGGTGGATCGCATGATCGGCGATTTTCTCGAGGCCGGTGCCAGCTACATCACCTTTCACCCGGAGGCTTCGGATCACATCGATCGATCACTGCAGCTGATCAAGGACGGCGGCGCCAAGGCCGGGCTGGTGTTCAACCCGGCCACACCGCTCGATGTGCTCAAGTACGTGATGGACAAAATCGATATGGTCCTGCTGATGAGCGTCAACCCAGGTTTCGGCGGGCAGAAGTTCATCCCCAACACGCTGGACAAGTTGCGCGAAGCACGTGCACTGATCGATGCCAGCGGCCGCGAGATCCGCCTGGAGATCGACGGCGGTGTTAATCCGAAGAACATCCGCGAGATCGCCGCCGCAGGTGCCGACACCTTCGTTGCCGGCTCGGCCATTTTCAATCAGCCGGATTACAAGGCCGTGATCGACCATATGCGCGCCGAACTGGCGCTGGCGCGGCCATGACCCGTCTGGAACAGCTTTTCGACGGTAAGCTGCCACGGCTGGTGATGTTCGACCTGGACGGCACCCTGATGGATTCGGTGCCGGACCTGGCTGCCGCGGTGGACAAGATGCTGATGCTGCTGGGCCGCGAACCTGCCGGCGTCGCACGGGTACGTGACTGGGTCGGCAACGGTTCGAAGGTGCTGGTACGCCGTGCACTGGCCGGTCAATTGCAGCATGACGGCGTGGCCGATGAGTTAGCCGACGAGGCGCTGGCGCTGTTCATGCAGGCCTATTTTGGCGGCCACGAACTGACCGCTGTCTATCCGGGTGTCCATGAATGTCTGGATTGGCTGTGCGAGCGCGATGTGAAGCTGGCGATCATCACCAATAAGCCGGCGCAGTTCATCGAGCCGTTGCTCCAGGAGAAAGGGCTAGCCGGTTACTTCCAGTGGCTGGTCGGTGGCGATACCTTGCCCCAACAAAAGCCTGATCCGGCCGCGTTGCTGTGGGTCATGAGCCAGGCCGGCGTCGAGCCCGGTGCGTCGCTGTTCGTCGGTGACTCGCGCAACGATGTGCGCGCGGCGAAAGCGGCGGCGGTTCCCTGTGTCGCGCTGACTTATGGCTACAACCACGGCGAGCCCATCACCAACGAGGAGCCGACACTGGTGCTCGATGACCTGCGCGAGCTGGTTGCTTCGGTCCCGGGGCTGCGCTAGTGTGGCTTCTGTTCCGCACACCCTGCAGACGAGATCAGATCGTGGTGGTCACCCGCAAACAATGGATGAATGTCATCAAGGCCCTGGCCCGTTGGCGCTGGCGCGCCTGATATTTCCTGCCGGCTCGGCCGGTACGTTTGCAATCGACCCAAGTAGCTCCCTCCGACCACGAGGCTGATATGACCCGCGAAGAATTCCTGCGCTTGGCCGCCGAAGGCCACAATCGCATTCCCCTGTCGTTCGAAACCCTCGCCGACTTCGACACGCCGCTCACGCTGTATCTCAAGCTCGCCGACGCGCCCAATTCCTACCTGCTCGAGTCCGTGCAAGGCGGTGAGAAGTGGGGCCGTTATTCGATCATCGGCCTGCCGTGCCGCACCGTGCTGCGTGTGCATGACCACCGCATCAGCGTCACCACCGATGGGGCCGAGACCGAGGCCTGCGAGGTCGAGGATCCGCTGGCATTCGTCGAGGCGTTCCAGCAGCGCTACCGCGTCGCGCCGGTCGAAGGGCTGCCGCGGTTCAACGGTGGTTTGGTGGGCTATTTCGGATACGACAGCGTCCGCTATGTCGAGCGCAAGCTGGCGAACTGCCCCAATCCCGATCCGCTGGGCACGCCAGATATCCTGCTGATGGTCTCCGATGCTGTGGTTGTGTTCGACAATCTGGCCGGCAAGCTGCACTGCATCGTGCTGGTCGATCCGGAGCAGCCCGACGCCTACGAGACGGGGCAGGCGAAACTGCAAGCGCTTCGCGAGAAGCTGCGTCAGTCGATCAGGCCGCGCCTGGGGTTGGATTTTGAAAAGGGCGGCGGCGCCGAGCCGACCTTCCGCTCCAGTTTCAGCCGCGAAGATTATGAGCAGGCGGTCAACCGCATCAAGGACTACATACTCGCGGGCGATTGCATGCAGGTAGTGATCTCCCAGCGCATGTCGATCCCCTTCAAGGCAGCGCCGATCGACCTCTACCGCGCACTGCGCTGCTTCAACCCGACGCCTTACATGTACTTTTTCAACTTTGGCGATTTCCACGTGGTGGGCTCGTCACCCGAAGTGCTGGTGCGTGTCGAGGAAGGGCTGGTCACCGTCCGGCCGATCGCCGGCACCCGCCCGCGCGGGGCTAACGAAGAGGCTGATCTTGCGCTGGAGCAGGATCTGCTCAGCGACGCCAAGGAGCTGGCCGAGCACCTGATGCTGATCGATCTGGGGCGCAACGATGTCGGTCGGGTGGCCGAGACTGGCTCGGTGCGGCTGACCGAGAAGATGGTCATCGAGCGCTATTCGAACGTCATGCACATCGTGTCTAACGTCACCGGCCAGCTCAAGGCGCCATTGACCGCCATGGATGCGCTGCGTGCGATCCTGCCGGCGGGCACCTTGTCCGGCGCGCCGAAGATTCGTGCCATGGAAATCATCGACGAGCTGGAGCCGGTCAAGCGCGGCGTATACGGCGGCGCAGTCGGCTATCTGGCTTGGAACGGCAACATGGACACTGCCATCGCCATCCGCACGGCGGTCATCAAGGATGGTGAACTCCATGTGCAGGCCGGCGCCGGTATCGTGGCCGACTCCCAGCCCGCGCTGGAGTGGGAAGAAACGCTCAATAAACGCCGCGCCATGTTCCGTGCGGTGGCGCTGGCCGAACACGACCAGCAGGAGAACTGATCATGCTGCTGATGCTCGATAACTACGATTCCTTCACCTACAACGTCGTGCAGTATCTCGGCGAGCTGGGCGCAGATGTCAAAGTGGTGCGCAACGACGAGTTGAGCGTTGCCGAAATCGAAGCCCTGAACCCTGAACGTATCGTCGTCTCGCCCGGCCCCTGCACGCCGAACGAGGCGGGCGTCTCGTTGGAATTGATCCGTCATTTCGCCGGCAAGCTGCCGATCCTCGGCGTATGCCTTGGCCATCAAAGCATCGGCCAGGCCTTTGGTGGCGATGTGGTTCGCGCGCGGCTGGTCATGCATGGCAAGACCAGCCCGGTCTTTCATCACGACCTTGGCGTATTCGCCGGCCTGAACAACCCGCTCACGGTGACGCGCTACCACTCGCTAGTGGTCAAGCGAGAAACGTTGCCGGCCTGTCTGGAATTAACGGCCTGGACGCAGCACGCCGACGGCAGCGTCGACGAAATCATGGGACTGCGGCACAAGACGCTGAATGTCGAGGGGGTGCAGTTTCACCCCGAATCCATCCTGACCGAGCAGGGACACGAGCTGTTCGCCAATTTTCTGAAGCAAACCGGAGGCGTGCGCTGATGGACATCAAGGAAGCCCTCAACCGCATCGTTGGTCAGCTGGATCTGAGCACCGATGAAATGAAAGCGGTGATGCGTCAGATCATGACCGGCCAGTGCACCGATGCGCAGATCGGCGCGTTCCTCATGGGCATGCGTATGAAGAGCGAGACCATCGACGAGATCGTCGGTGCGGTACAGGTGATGCGGGAGCTCGCCGAGCCGGTGCATTTCGATACCCATCGCCTGGTGGACACCTGTGGCACCGGCGGCGACGGCATGAATATCTTCAACGTCTCCACTGCCGCGGCCTTCGTCGTCGCGGCCGCCGGCGGCAAGGTCGCCAAGCACGGTAATCGCGCAGTCTCAGGCAAGAGCGGCAGCGCCGATCTGCTGGAGGCGGCGGGGGTTAATCTGGACCTGACGCCTGAGCAGGTGGCACGCAGCGTCGATGCCGTGGGCGTGGGCTTTATGTTTGCCCCGGCGCATCACGGCGCGATGAAACACGCCGCTGGGCCCCGGCGCGAGCTGGGGCTGCGTACCTTGTTTAACATCCTCGGCCCGATGTCCAACCCGGCGGGCGTCAAACATCAGGTGCTGGGCGTGTTCAGCAAGGAGCTTTGCCGTCCGATGGCCGAAGTGCTCTCGCGTCTGGGCAGCCAGCATGTGCTGGTGGTGCATGCCCAGGACGGGCTGGACGAAATCAGCCTGGCTGCGCCGACCTACGTGGCCGAGCTGAACAAGGGCGAAATCAGTGAGTACCGCATCCAGCCGGAGGACTTTGGCATCAAGAGCCAGAGCCTGATCGGCCTCAACGTCGACAACGCCCAGGGCTCGTTGGAGCTGATTCGAGACGCGCTGGGCCGTCGCAAGACCGAGAATGGTCAGAAGGCGGCGGATATGATCGTACTGAACGCCGGCGCTGCGCTTTACGCCGCCGATGTGGCCAGCAGCCTGAAGCAGGGCGTCGAGATCGCCCATGACGCGTTGCACACCGGCCTTGCACGGGACAAGTTCGAGGAGCTGGTGTCCTTTACCGTGGTGTTCAAGCAGGAGAAGGCGCAATGAGCGTGCCGACGGTTCTGGAAAAGATCATCACGCGCAAACGCGAGGAAGTCAGCGAGCGCCGTGGCCGCATCGGTCTGGCCGAGCTGGAACAGCGAGCGGCTGCGGCGGATCCGGTTCGTGGTTTCGCCCGCAGCTTGCAGGAGCAGGTACGCAACAAGCAGCCCGCGGTCATCGCCGAGGTGAAGAAAGCTTCGCCCAGCAAGGGTGTGCTGCGCGAAGACTTCGTGCCCGCCGACATCGCCAGGAGCTACGAGGCGGGCGGCGCGACCTGTCTGTCGGTACTGACCGACATCGATTTCTTCCAGGGCGCCGATGAATACCTGCAGCAGGCCCGCGCCGCCTGCAAGCTGCCAGTGATTCGTAAGGATTTCATGGTCGATCCCTATCAGGTGATCGAGGCCAGGGCGCTGGGCGCCGACTGCATTCTGCTGATCGTCGCTGCGCTGGAAGACGCGCAGATGGCCGAGCTGGCCGACGTGGCGAAGGCCCAGGGGCTCGATGTGCTGGTAGAGGTGCATGACGGCGCAGAGCTGGAGCGGGCCTTGCGCCTGGAGACGCCCTTGCTCGGAATCAACAACCGTAACCTGCACACCTTCGAACTCAGCTTGGAAACGACGCTGGATCTGCTGCCACGCATTCCCCGGGATCGCTTGGTAGTGACCGAGAGCGGGATCCTTCATCGTGCCGATGTGGAGTTGATGGAGATCAACCAGGTCTACGCGTTTCTGGTGGGTGAGGCCTTCATGCGTGCCGAGCAACCCGGCGTCGAGCTGCAGCGCTTGTTTTTCCCTGAGCGCGCCCGTCCGCGGCTGGCTGGCGATCCGGACTGATCGAAATTGAAAAAGCCGGCAAATTGCCGGCTTTTTCAATGGTGCAGACTCGATATCAGCGAGTTCCGAACACCACCATGGTTTTGCCCTTCACATGTACCAGGCCTTGAGATTCCAGGCTTTTGAGTACACGGCCGACCATTTCCCTCGAACACCCGACGATACGGCCTATTTCCTGACGGGTGATCTTTATCTGCATGCCGTCCGGATGGGTCATCGCGTCCGGCTGCTTACAGAGGTCGAGCAGAGTGCGGGCTACCCGGCCGGTCACATCGAGAAATGCCAGGTCGCCGACCTTGCGCGTGGTATTGCGCAAACGTTCGGCCATTTGACTGCCGAGCGCATAAAGGATGTCGGGATCCTGCTGTGTCAGTTCACGGAACTTGGCGTAGCTCAGTTCGGCGACTTCGCACTCGGTCTTGGCGCGGACCCAGGCACTGCGCTCTTTCTCTGAACCTTCCTTTTCGAATAGCCCCATCTCTCCGAAGAAGTCTCCGGAGTTGAGATAGGCAATGATCATTTCTCGGCCGTCATCATCCTCGATCAGGATGGTGACCGAGCCTTTGACGATAAAGAAGAGCGTTTCGCAGCGATCGCCTGCATAGATGATCGTGCTCTTGGCTGTATAGCGCCGACGATGGCAATGCGCGAGTAGTTTGTCGATGTTCTTAATCTTGGGCGTGAGTGTAATAGCGACCATGCTGTAGTCCCGGAAGATGTGTCCAATAGAAGGCAGTTCTTATTATGTATGACTGAGTTCTGTAATCAGGCTGAGGGAGCTTAACAGACCGGTCCGTGTCGACAACAAAACTGCGACACGAATATCAACTTCAAAGCATTCATTTCGTCGGATTGCGCCCTCCAGTCGCATTCGATGGTCATGCTAAGCTGCGCTCCTTTTTAACCGGAGTCTATCGATGAAAGCGCGCATTCAGTGGGCCGGCGAAGCGATGTTTCTTGGCGAGTCGGGCAGTGGTCATGTCGTGGTGATGGACGGTCCGCCGGAAAACGGCGGGCGCAATCTCGGTGTTCGTCCAATGGAAATGCTCTTGCTGGGGCTCGGGGGTTGCAGCAACTTCGATGTGGTAAGCATCCTCAAGAAGTCCCGTCAGGCGGTGGAAAGCTGCGAAGCCTTTCTTGAGGCGGAGCGGGCCAGCGAGGATCCCAAGGTATTCACCAAGATCCATCTGCACTTTGTCGTCAAGGGCCGCGCCTTGAAGGACGCTCAGGTCAAGCGGGCTGTAGAGCTTTCGGCCGAGAAGTACTGCTCCGCCTCGATCATGCTTGGGCGAGCAGGCGTGGCAATTACCCATGACTATGAGATTGTCGAGCTGGGCTGATTAGCTCGGGTAAAAGCCGCTAGCGCTCAGGCTCGGTGCGTCGAGGCTAAATGTAGGCACCAAAGCCAGTGATCGACGCTCTTAGCACTGGAACCTGGCGTCATCAATCTGCATAATGCGCGCCCCGTTTTTAACGGGGCCGTTTCATTAGAACAGCACAGCCACGGTCGCAAATGCGAAGAGGTGTATACGGTCCTACGCAGGTACAGCGTATCTGACGGGCATGCTCAATCACGCGGTGAGCCGCATCAAAGAGAGTCTCCAATGGTGAAAAGCAAACTCAAGCTCCACGGGTTCAACAACCTGACGAAGTCCTTGAGCTTCAATATCTACGACATCTGCTATGCCGAAACCCAGGAAGATCAGCAGGCGTACGTAGAGTACATCGACGAACAGTATGACGCGGAGCGGCTGACGCAGATTCTGACCGATGTTGTGGATATCATTGGTGCGAATATTCTCAATATTGCTCGGCAGGATTACGAACCGCAGGGCGCGAGCGTCACCATTCTCATCTCGGAACAGCCTGTTACGCCGACCGATAGCCAGATTGAAGAATCGCCCGGTCCTCTGCCCGATACGATTCTGGCGCACTTGGACAAGAGCCATATCACGGTTCACACCTACCCCGAGATTCATCCCGTCGAAGGCATTGCAACCTTCCGCGTGGATATCGATGTATCGACTTGTGGCGTTATCTCGCCGCTAAAGGCGCTCAATTATCTGATTCATCAATTCGATTCGGATATCGTCACCGTCGATTATCGCGTTCGCGGTTTCACCCGTGATGTGGAAGGCAAGAAGCACTTCATCGATCATGAAATCAATTCGATTCAGAACTATCTGTCCGATGACACGCGGTCGGCCTATCAGATGACCGATGTAAACGTTTATCAGGAGAACCTCTTCCACACCAAGATGCTGCTGAAGGAATTCGAGCTGGAGAATTATCTGTTCGGTGACGCCACCAGTAATCTCTCTGCGGAGCAGCGTGAGCAAGTGGAAGACCGTCTGCGCCACGAGATGCTGGAGATCTTCTACGCGCGCAATATGCCGGGTAAACCGTAAGAAATAGAAGGGCGCCCATACGGCGCCCTTTTCGTTCCCGCTGGTTAGATCCGGTAGGTGGTTTTCGTCATCACCTTGGCCATTAGACTCATGCCAAATTTGATCGGTGCCGGAAACCGCAAGCCACCGGCATCGAGGGCAGCGGTCGAGTGCTGGGCCTCGTCGGTGCGCATTTGCTCGAGAATGGCCCGCGACTTCTCGTCGCCAAGTGGAATCTGCTGCAGGTGTTCATCGAGATGCTTGCAGACCTGATCTTCGGTCGCGGCAACGAAGCCCAGACTGATGCGGTCACTGATCAGCCCGGCGGCAGCGCCGATGCCGAACGACAACCCGTAGAAGACCGGATTGAGCACGCTGGTATGGCTACCTAGTTGGTGGATGCGCTGTTCGCACCAGGCCAGATGATCGATCTCTTCGTCGGCGGCTCGCTCCATCGCCTCGCGAACCTTCGGCAAGCGTGCCGTCAGTGCCTGCCCCTGATACATCGCCTGTGCGCAGACCTCGCCGGTATGATTGATGCGCATAAGGCCCGCTACGTGACGCGCTTCGCTGTCGCTCAGATCGGTCTCGTTCTTCAATACTGCGGGCGTCGGCCGGTGAGGCTGGCCGCTGAACGGCAGCAGGGTTCTTAACGCGGCATCGGCCTGCATCAGCAGGCGGTCGGCGGGAGAGTATTCGCGTCGGTTGGGCATGTCGCCTCCAGTGTTTCGGAGCAGCCATGGGGCTGCGCTGTACGTCTCGAGTGGGTTGTCGATCAGCCCGGTGGCCAATGCATCTGACGCTGGCCGAGCACATGCATATGTATGTGGTAGACCGTCTGGCCACCCAGGTCGTTGCAGTTCATGACGACCCGGAAGCCTTCCTGGCAGCCTTGCTGTTCAGCGAGGCGCTGGGCGGTGAAGAGGATGTGGCCAGCGAGCGCCTTGTCGTCTTCTTCGCTCAGGTCGTGGAGGGTTGCGATGTGCTTCTTCGGGATGACTAGAAAATGCACCGGCGCCTGGGGTGCGATGTCGTTGAATGCGATGACTTGATCGTCTTCATATATCTTCTGTGCGGGGATGTCCCCGGCCACGATCTTGCAGAACAGACAATCCATGGCGTTTCTCCAGCAAGTGGAACGATCAATCAGTGTAACAGGCCAATTTGAGCCCGGTCAGCCTGCACAGGGGGATAGGGAATGAAGAACGATATTCGTGATCTGGTGTTGGTGCTTGAATCAAGGTTCAGGTTGGTAGTAATCGAGTCCTGGGACGAACGGCGGGTACTGGAAACCTTGACTGGGTTGGCCGTCAGTCGTGGCCTGGTGATGTACGTCTGGTCCGCGACGGAAGGGCTCAGGCATTTGTCGTTTGGCGGCGAGGCGTTGGACGCGGGTGAGAGCTGCGCAGCCGAGGTCGCGCTGAAGCAGGTCAAGCATGATCCGCTTGGCAATCTCTACGTTTTCTGCGACCTGCATCCGTTTCTCGATGAGCCGCGTCTGGTGCGGCTGTTGAAGGAGATCGCGATGACGCAAGGGCCGTCGGCACCGACGCTGGTGCTGGTCTCCCATGCACTCAAGCTGCCGGCGGAGGTCCAGCGATATGCGGCACGGTTCAGTCTGACGCTGCCGTCTGAGGAAGAGTTGCTGGGCATCGTGCGCGATGAGGCGACCCGCTGGAGTGAGCGCAATCGCGGTGCCCGGGTGCGTACCGACAATCGCACGCTGCAACAGGTGGTGAAGAATTTGCGCGGCCTTAGCCATGCCGAGGCCCGCAGCTTGGCGCATAGCCTGATTTGCGACGACGGGGCGATCACTCAGGACGATTTGCCGGAGCTCAACCGCAAGAAATTCGAGCTGCTGGATATGGAGGGCGTGCTCGGTTTCGAATACGAAACGGCGCGGTTCGCCGATGTCGGTGGTTTGCAAAATTTCAAGCGGTGGCTGGGCGAGCGTCAGGGCGCCTTTCTTGCCGGCAGCCGCACGGACATGCCGCGCGGCGTAATGCTGGTTGGCGTGCAGGGAGGCGGCAAGAGCATGGCGGCCAAGGCGGTGGCCGGGCTGTGGGGCTTGCCGTTGCTGCGCCTGGATTTTGCCTGCCTATACAACAAATTCTTCGGAGAGACCGAGCGCAACCTGCGCGAGGCGCTGAAGCTGGCCGAGCAGATGGCGCCGTGCGTGCTGTGGATGGATGAGCTGGAAAAGGGCCTCGCCACGGGCGAAATGGATGGCGGTGTCAGTCAGCGCGTATTGGGTACCTTGCTCACCTGGATGGCCGAGCGTGATGCGCCAGTGTTCATGGTGGCAACCGCCAACGCGGTAGATCGTCTGCCGCCGGAATTGGTGCGCAAGGGCCGCTTCGATGAATTATTTTTCGTTGATTTGCCCGATGAATCGACCCGCGCCGAAATTTTCCGCATTCACCTGGCTCGGCGTGAGCTGAGCGCCGATAGCTTCGATCTGTCAGCACTGGCTGGCGCATGTGATGGCTTCTCCGGCGCAGAGATCGAGCAGGTAGTAGTGGCGGCTGTTTATGCCGGACAAGCTCAATTGCGTGAGCCGGACCAGGCGATGCTGCTGGAATGCATCAGAGCGACCTCGCCGCTCTCGGTTGTGATGGCGGAAAAGCTGGACGCTTTGCGAGGCTGGGCTTCTGGGCGCGCGGTGCTGGCCTGATAAGCGCTCGCTTCTATTACATTTGCTGATATGCCGGCAGGGCAATAGCGGCCAGGATGCCAATGACGGGCACGAGTAGCCAGAGCGAGGCGAGAATTTTTACCGCTCTACTGTTTGGTGGTTGCGGCGGGCCGAAGCGATTCATGCCGTCGTTGCCCGGCATCAGCAGCATTGCCAGTGAAAATAGATTGCCGACTATCGGTACCAGATTGAGCAGTATGAGCCAGCCGGACCACCCGATATCATGCAGACGCTGCACGCAGATTTGTGTGCTGATGAACAGGAAGCCCAGGCCAACAACTCCGATGAGTATCCATCCGAGTATCTCGGAAACGGCTGACGCCATGCTTGCAATGAGGAATAACCCGAGCACTGCGGCCATCAGCGCCATTGACCATGCGAGGTAGCGCAAGCGCCCAATCCGGCCCTGTACGGTAAAGACCTTGAGCTCGCCGTACTCCGGTGTCGGTTCGCCAACCTGAGCTCGGGGTGGGGCGTAGGGTTGTGCCGCAGCGAGAATTTCGCCCTGTTTTAATGCTTCGGCCTGCTGCGCCTGGCGTGCCAAATACTTCTGAATAACTACACCACAGCTTCCGCACTGGATGGCGGTTGGCTGCGAATGCCCGCACTTGGGACATTCCATCTGATCGGCAGTCGTTGAGGGCTCGCTTGACAATGTCGATGCGTCGTCAATGAGGCTCAGCGTTAAACCTTTGCTTGCCTCCGGCTCCTTGCGGGCCCGCGCTCCGGCACGTAGCAACGCCTCCAGGTATCGATCGGCTTCGAGCGCACTCAGATTTCGCTTGATATTGACCGAGCCGCGACTGAAGAGACGTTCGACCTTGTCGGCGTCGCTCTTGAACAGTCTGGCCAGGTTACTCTTGACGGTGTCGGCTGACATTCCTGGTTCGAGCTCGCCATCGAAGACGATTCGGTAATGGTCGGCACTCATGCAACATCCTTGTTCCCAGGGGATTAGCTAAAGCCTAAAGCGCTGCTGTGCCGCCAACAAGTTGCAGCGGAGAGCTGGGCATGGCGGTGATGCGAAATGAGATGCGCGTCACGGTTGCCGCAGCCAGCGTTGTGAGAGCTGTGCGGCTTGACCATGGGCGGCCCGGTATTCGCGATCCAGGCGGGCTATCAGCTCTTCGGCGCTCGGTAGATCATGTATCTCGCCCACGCCCTGCCCAGCCGACCAGACGGTCTTCCATGCCTTTGCCTCATCACTGACAGGTTTGAGTTTTTCCGCGTAGTTCATTTTCCCCGTGCCGTTCAGGCGCGCTTCGTCGTAGCCAGCCTGTTGCAGACTCTGGCGCAGAAAGCTCGCCGGCACGCCTGAAACTGCGGCGGTGTGGACGATATCCGCTGCGTGGGCCTGCAGCAGCATTCGTTTATATTCATCCGAGGCCTGGCTCTCGCGGGTGGCGATGAAACGCGTCCCCATGTAGGCGAGATCCGCGCCCAGCAGCTGCGCTGCGAATATTTCGTGGCCGTGGTTGAGGCAGCCTGAGAGCAGCAACGTTTTGTCGAAGAACTGACGAATTTCGGCAATCAACGCAAACGGACTCCAGGTGCCTGCGTGGCCACCAGCGCCGGTGGCAACTGCGATCAGACCGTCGACCCCGGCTTCGGCGGCCTTTTCCGCGTGCCGGCGTGTGGTGACGTCGTGAAAGACCAGGCCGCCGTAGCCATGGACGGCGTCTACCACTTCCTTCACGGCGCCAAGACTGGTGATGACGATTGGGACCTGCTGCTCAACGCAGATCGCAAGATCTGCCTGTAGGCGGGGATTGCTGTGATGCACGATCAGATTGACGGCGTATGGCGCGGCTGCGTGCAGGCCCGACAGCTGCTGGCCTATCTCCAGCAGCCAATCTCGAAATCCACTGCTTTCCCGCTGATTCAGAGCAGGGAAGCTGCCTACGATGCCGCTACGGCAGCATGCGGTAACCAGCGTTGGATTGGACACCAGAAACATCGGGGCGGCGACCAAAGGCAGGCGCAGGCGTTTTTCGAGGAGGGCTGGCAGTGACATGACAGGTTCCTTCAATAGGTTCAGAACGGTTTGACGACCACGAGAATGACGATGGCCAGCAGTAGTAACACGGGAAATTCGTTGAACCAGCGGTAGAACACATGGCTGCGGGTGTTCTCGTCGCGCGCGAAGCGCTTCAGTTGCGCGCCGCAAACGTGGTGATAGCCGATCAACAGGACGACCAGCGCCAGTTTGGCGTGTAGCCAACCGCCGCTGCTGAACAATGCGGGGTTCAAAGCGATCATGCCTATCCCGAAAAGCAGCGTGGCGATCATCGAGGGCATCATGATCCCCCGATAGAGCTTGCGCTCCATGACCCTGAATCGCTCGCGACTGGTCGCGTCCTCGCTCATGGCGTGATACACAAACAACCTCGGCAAATAGAACAGCCCGGCGAACCAGCAGACGATCGCAACGATGTGCAGGGCTTTCAGCCAGAGATAGAGCATTCGAGGATTCCTTGGTTTTCAGAGTCCGACTGATAGTAGAGGCTTGGGGCCCCGCGCGTCATCTAGGTGGTTGGCCCTGGAGGCAGGCACCTTTATCATCAGCGTTCTTTATCGTTTCAATGCGCGAGGCAGCTCATGGTCAAGGTCGGAATCGTTGGCGGCACAGGCTACACCGGGGTTGAACTGCTGCGTCTGTTGGCACAGCACCCCCAGGCCGAAGTCGCGGTGATCACGTCTCGTTCCGAGAACGGGGTCAAGGTGACGGATATGTTTCCGAACCTGCGCGGCCATTACGATGAACTGGCCTTTAGCGTGCCGGACACCTCGACGCTGGGCGCCTGCGATGTGGTCTTCTTTGCGACTCCCCATGGCGTTGCCCATGCGCTGGCGGCAGAGCTGTTGGACGCGGGCACTCGAGTCATCGACCTGTCTGCGGACTTCCGTTTGCAGGACGCCGATGAATGGGCTAAGTGGTACGGGCAGCCGCATGGCGCGCCAGGGCTACTGCCAGAGGCCGTATATGGCCTGCCAGAAGTCAACCGCGAGCGGATCAAGGGCGCCCGGCTGATTGCTGTTCCTGGCTGTTATCCGACCGCGACCCAGCTTGGCTACCTACCGCTGCTAGAAAATGGCTTGGCCGATACATCGCGACTGATCGCCGATTGCAAGTCGGGTGTCAGCGGCGCCGGTCGGGCGGCGAAGATAGGGTCTTTGTTCACCGAGGCGGGTGAAAGCATGATGGCTTATGCGGTCAAGGGACATCGCCATCTGCCTGAGATCAGCCAGGGGCTGCGCCGCGCAGCGGGGGGAGACGTCGGGCTAACCTTCGTGCCGCACCTGACGCCAATGATTCGCGGCATCCATGCCACGCTGTACGCGACCGTTGCTGACACCTCTGTGAATTTGCAGGCTCTTTACGAGCAGCGTTACGCCAATGAGCCGTTCGTCGATGTCATGCCGGCAGGCAGCCACCCTGAGACACGTAGCGTGCGTGGTGCCAACATGTGCCGTATCGCGGTTCATCGTCCTCAAGGCGGGGATCTGGTGGTGGTGCTGTCGGTCATCGACAACCTCGTCAAGGGCGCGTCCGGTCAGGCACTGCAGAATATGAACATCGCCTTCGGCCTGGATGAGCGGCTTGGCCTGGCTAACGCGGCGCTGCTGCCCTGAAATGGCGGACGTCAGGCTCGCTGCTCGGAAGAGCACCGCTTCTATGGAATCGGTGTCTGATGAATAGTTGACCAGTTTCGTAGGAGAAGCCGATAATGCGGCGTCAACGCAGTAATGTGCGCTCCCGCGCCAGGAGAACCAAATGAGTGTCGAGTCCTTCACGCCCACCGCGATTCAGTTCAGTCAGGGTGCCGCGAGCAAGGTGAAGAGCCTGGTCGATGAAGAAGGGAATCCGCGGCTGAAGCTGCGCGTCTTCGTTACGGGTGGCGGTTGCTCTGGTTTTCAGTACGGCTTCACCTTCGATGAGGATTTGGCAGAAGATGACACCATCATTGAGCGTGAGGGTGTGAGCCTTGTGGTGGACCCGATGAGCTACCAATATTTGGCTGGCGCTGAAGTCGACTATCAGGAAGGACTGGAAGGGTCTCGCTTCGTCATCAAGAATCCGAATGCCACGACAACCTGCGGTTGCGGTCAGTCCTTCTCGATCTGAAAACGCTTTGCTGAACTGAAACAAGAACACCGCGCCGAGGCGCGGTGTTTTTGTTTGTACTCGTACGCAATGAGCATCGCAGATTCAGGCGGGATAGATTGCGCCCAGAACGCGAGGCCCTCGTGCTCCTGTCACGCTAGGTCGGTTGGCAGCGATGCCTTCGAGGCAGCAATGTGCCAGCCAGGCAAAAGCCATGGCTTCTATCCAGTCTGGCTCTACCCCGTACTCTGCGGTGCTGGTCACTTGGCATTCCGGCACTAGCGCTTGCAATCTATGCATCAGCGCAGTGTTGTGCGCGCCGCCGCCGCAAACCAATACTTCCTTTGTCTCGGGTTGGGTGGCAAGCAATGCATCGCAGATACTGCGGGCGGTCAGCTCCAGCAGGGTAGCCTGGACATCTTCTGGGGCAACGCTGGTACACGAGGTGAGGTGGGCATCCAGCCAGGACAGGTTGAACAGCTCTCGTCCCGTGCTCTTCGGTCCTTGGGTGGCGAAGAAGTTGTCGCTGAGAAGTGCTGTGAGTAATCGGGGGTTGACACTGCCGCTTGACGCCCAATCCCCGTTTCGATCGTAGGGACGATTCTGGTGGCGCTGGGTCCAGGCGTCGAGCAGCACATTGCCTGGCCCGCAATCGAAACCACGCGTCGCTTTACCGGGGCAAAGCAGGCTGAGGTTGCTGAATCCACCGATATTGAGCACCGCTCTGGCGCGAGCTGCATCGCTGAACATCGCCTCATGGAACGCTGGTACCAAGGGCGCCCCTTGGCCGCCGGCGGCTATGTCGCGCCGCCGGAAATCAGCTACTACGCTGATGGTTGTCAACTCCGCCAGCAGCGAGGGGTGCCCGATCTGGATAGTGAAGGCGCGTTGCGGCTCATGCCGTACCGTCTGGCCATGACTGCCTATGGCACGAATGGCTGTTGCGTCGGTCTGCGCCTTGCCGAGCAATTTCTGTATCCCATCGCTTGCCAACTCAGCCCAGGCTTGCTCTGCCATCGCGGCTCGGGCTAGTTCGTCCGGGCCGCTAGAGCATAGGTCGAGCAAATCTTGCTTCAACTGCGAAGGCATCGGCTCGTAATGCGTGGCAAGCAGGGTCGTCCGCTCGTTCTGCTCGATCAAGGCAAAGTCCAGGCCGTCCAGACTGGTACCTGACATGACCCCGATATAGCGCGGCATTACTCGCCCTTCATGGCCAGCATGGTCGCCCGTTCTTCATCCATGCGCGCCATCAGGGGCTTACTCAACTGCATGAAGCGCTGTTGTTCGTTTTTTGCAATCGGGTCCGCCATGGGGAGTTTTAGCCCCAGTGGATCGACGTGCACACCGTCGACTTGGAATTCATAGTGCAGGTGCGGGCCGGTGGACAGGCCTGTCGTGCCGATATAGCCGATAATCTGACCTTGTTTGACCGCTGAGCCGTTGCGCACGCCTTTGGCGAAGCCCTGCATATGAGCGTAAAGCGTACGGTAGCGGTTGCCGTGCTGAAGCACCACGGTGTTGCCGTATCCGCCCTTGCGGCCCGCTAGGAGCACTTTACCGTCACCGGCGGCCTTGATAGGCGTGCCCCGTGGCGCGGCATAGTCCACACCCTTGTGGGCACGGATCTTGTTCAGGATCGGATGCTTTCGACCGTTTGAAAAGCGTGAGCTGATGCGGGCGAAATCCACTGGCGTGCGAATGAAAGCCTTGCGCATGCTTTTACCATCGGCTGTGTAGTAGCTGCTGCCACCCTGCTTGTTGGTATAGCGAACAGCGGTGTAGCTTTTGCCTCGGTTAGTAAAGCGGGCCGCGAGAATGTTCCCTGTTCCGACTTTCTCACCGGCAACGGTCTTCTGCTCGTAGATGACTTCGAACGAGTCGCCTTTGCGTATATCCATGGCGAAGTCGATGTCGTAACCGAACACGTTGGCTAGATCCATCGTGAGGTTATGGCTGAGGCCTGCGCGCTTGGCGGCAAGAAACAGGCTGCTTTCTATCTGGCCGAAGGCGTAGGCGGTGCTGACGTCCGGCTTGAATTGTTCTTTCTTGAATACATAGCCTGTGCTAGACCGCTCTAGGTGCACGCTTTCCAGTTTGTTCAGTGGGCTGCGCAGCTGAGCCAGGTTGCCTTGCTCATCCAGTTCGATCTCGAGACGCTGACCAACTTTGAGGTGCGCAAGCTGCTTCGCCTCCTTGCTGCTTGTCAGTACCTCATGGACTGTGGATTGCGGCAGGCCTACTTTTGCGAATACGGTCGATAGCGTATCTCCATTGGCAACGACCACTTCTTTCGAGAGAGGCTTTGCCTCGACGGCTTTTTCTTCGTCTTGTTTCGGCTCGGGCAGCGATACCTGAAACTCAGGCTCGTCAGCGTTTTCGATCGAAGCGAACGGCGTCTCCGAGACATCGCTTACGAGAGGCTCTTCGCTTACGGTTGCGAGCTCTGCGGCGGTATCGAGGCTAAGATCGAGAAAGGTCTTTTTCGCTTCGACTTCTCGGGATGGAAATACAAGAAGTGCCAGGCTCAGAAGCGCAGCTACACCGCTTGCAGCCAGGAGATGGCTCTTCGGGTAGAGAGGGGCTTTCGATTTTGAATAGGTCATTAGATATCTAGAGAATGTCTGGCGATATTTTGTACAGAGAAAATATCTGTCTAAAATATAACCAAAGTGCTGTTGAGGCAACCCTGAATTCCTGTCCCCACCTGTTGGTTCACATTCGCTGCCGTTGAATTTTCCCGGCGTTCTTGTAAGGTTGACCCCCTTTATTTCCTGGTATGGGGCCTCCAATGAAGTCGGTTCAAGAGCAGTTGTCGGTGATCAGGCGGGGCGCTGACGAAGTGCTCGTCGAGGCGGAGTTGGTCAGCAAACTCAATCGCGGCCTTCCACTTCGAATCAAGGCTGGTTTCGATCCAACAGCCCCGGACCTTCATCTTGGGCACACGGTGCTTATTAATAAGCTTCGTCAGTTCCAGGACCTGGGGCATCAAGTTGTCTTCCTTATAGGCGATTTCACCGGGATGATCGGTGACCCGAGCGGCAAGAGCGCAACGCGGCCTCCCTTGACGCGTGAGCAGGTTTTGGAAAACGCAGAAACCTATAAGAACCAGGTATTCAAAATCCTTGATCCGACCAAGACTGAAGTCGCTTTCAACTCGTCCTGGATGGATCAGCTGACCCCGTCGGACTTCATTCGTCTCGCCTCGCAGTACACCGTAGCTCGTATGCTGGAGCGAGATGATTTCAGTAAGCGCTACTCGACCAATCAATCTATAGCGATTCACGAATTCCTCTACCCACTGGTTCAAGGGTATGACTCCGTTGCGCTACGGGCGGACGTGGAGCTTGGTGGGACGGACCAGAAATTCAACCTCCTGATGGGGCGTGAGCTGCAGCGTTCTTATGGGCAAGAGTCTCAATGCATTGTCACCATGCCTCTTCTTGAGGGATTGGACGGTGTGAAGAAGATGTCCAAGTCACTTGGCAACTATGTTGGGATCCAGGAAGCGCCGGGTGTTATGTACAGCAAGCTGGTATCGATCCCGGATGTACTGATGTGGCGTTACTTCGAGTTGTTGAGTTTTCGCGACATGGCTGAAATCGAAGAGTTTCAGGCGGACGTGGCGCGTGGCGCGAATCCGCGCGACATCAAGATCAAGCTCGCCGAGGAGATCGTGGCTCGTTTCCATGGCGAGGAGGCCGCCGCGACAGCTCACCGATCGGCGGGTAATAGAATGAAAGAGGGCGAGCTTCCTGAAGATATTCCCGAGATCGAACTGCAATCTGCCGAAGATATGCCCATCTCTTCGGTGTTGAATCGAGCGGGCCTTGTAAAGAACGCGGCAGTGGCTCGTGATCTGCTGGCCTCGGGCGGGGTTCGGGTGGATGGCGACGTCGTTGATCGAACCTTTATCGTCAGGCTTGGTAGTACGCACGTGTGCCAGGCGGGCAAGAAGTCCTTTGGGCGGGTTTCGCTCAAGGCTGAACAAAACTGAAAACAACCGTTGACGTGGTTTTTTGAGTGCCTATAATGCGCACCTTCTCCGGCGCAGGCCTTTGGCGAAACGTCTTGTAAATCAAGAAGTTAGCTAAAATAAAGGCTTGCACGGAAGGCGGCTTCGAGTAGAATGCGCCGGGCTGACAGGGTGAAGGTTGAGTCCTGTTGGCGCTTCGGTCGGGTTGATCGGAGGCGGTTGAAAGAGGTGGTTGACAGCGGTTTTGGACGCTGTATGATTCGCCTCCCGCTGACGAGAGACGCGAGATTGATCGGAAGCGCAAGCGGTTGAGAAGAAAGAAAAACTTCTTCAAAAACAGCTTGACGAGAAACAAGGCTGCTGTAGAATGCGCGGCCTCGGTTGAGACGAAAGACTTGATCGAAACGCTCTTTAACAACTGAATCAAGCAATTCGTGTGGGTGCTTGTGAGGTAAGACTGATGGTCAGCAAGATTATCAGCATCACAATGTACTCAACGAGAAATCATTGAGTGCTCTTCTTTTAGGAGAAGAGATTTGCGATTGCTGAGCCAAGTTTAGGGTTTTCTCAAAACCCAAGCAGTATTGAACTGAAGAGTTTGATCATGGCTCAGATTGAACGCTGGCGGCAGGCCTAACACATGCAAGTCGAGCGGATGAAGGGAGCTTGCTCCCTGATTCAGCGGCGGACGGGTGAGTAATGCCTAGGAATCTGCCTGGTAGTGGGGGACAACGTTTCGAAAGGAACGCTAATACCGCATACGTCCTACGGGAGAAAGCAGGGGACCTTCGGGCCTTGCGCTATCAGATGAGCCTAGGTCGGATTAGCTAGTTGGTGAGGTAATGGCTCACCAAGGCGACGATCCGTAACTGGTCTGAGAGGATGATCAGTCACACTGGAACTGAGACACGGTCCAGACTCCTACGGGAGGCAGCAGTGGGGAATATTGGACAATGGGCGAAAGCCTGATCCAGCCATGCCGCGTGTGTGAAGAAGGTCTTCGGATTGTAAAGCACTTTAAGTTGGGAGGAAGGGCAGTAAGCTAATACCTTGCTGTTTTGACGTTACCGACAGAATAAGCACCGGCTAACTTCGTGCCAGCAGCCGCGGTAATACGAAGGGTGCAAGCGTTAATCGGAATTACTGGGCGTAAAGCGCGCGTAGGTGGTTTGTTAAGTTGGATGTGAAAGCCCCGGGCTCAACCTGGGAACTGCATCCAAAACTGGCAAGCTAGAGTATGGCAGAGGGTGGTGGAATTTCCTGTGTAGCGGTGAAATGCGTAGATATAGGAAGGAACACCAGTGGCGAAGGCGACCACCTGGGCTAATACTGACACTGAGGTGCGAAAGCGTGGGGAGCAAACAGGATTAGATACCCTGGTAGTCCACGCCGTAAACGATGTCGACTAGCCGTTGGGATCCTTGAGATCTTAGTGGCGCAGCTAACGCATTAAGTCGACCGCCTGGGGAGTACGGCCGCAAGGTTAAAACTCAAATGAATTGACGGGGGCCCGCACAAGCGGTGGAGCATGTGGTTTAATTCGAAGCAACGCGAAGAACCTTACCAGGCCTTGACATGCAGAGAACCTTCCAGAGATGGAGGGGTGCCTTCGGGAGCTCTGACACAGGTGCTGCATGGCTGTCGTCAGCTCGTGTCGTGAGATGTTGGGTTAAGTCCCGTAACGAGCGCAACCCTTGTCCTTAGTTACCAGCACGTAATGGTGGGCACTCTAAGGAGACTGCCGGTGACAAACCGGAGGAAGGTGGGGATGACGTCAAGTCATCATGGCCCTTACGGCCTGGGCTACACACGTGCTACAATGGTCGGTACAAAGGGTTGCCAAGCCGCGAGGTGGAGCTAATCCCATAAAACCGATCGTAGTCCGGATCGCAGTCTGCAACTCGACTGCGTGAAGTCGGAATCGCTAGTAATCGTGAATCAGAATGTCACGGTGAATACGTTCCCGGGCCTTGTACACACCGCCCGTCACACCATGGGAGTGGGTTGCTCCAGAAGTAGCTAGTCTAACCTTCGGGGGGACGGTTACCACGGAGTGATTCATGACTGGGGTGAAGTCGTAACAAGGTAGCCGTAGGGGAACCTGCGGCTGGATCACCTCCTTAATCGAAGACTTCAGCTTCTTCATAAGTTCCCACACGAATTGCTTGATTCACTAGCGAAAAGCGATTGGGTTTCGACCCGAGAGAGACGATTGGGTCTGTAGCTCAGTTGGTTAGAGCGCACCCCTGATAAGGGTGAGGTCGGCAGTTCGAATCTGCCCAGACCCACCAATTGTCATGGGATGTGGCCGATCTGTAGATGGGGCCATAGCTCAGCTGGGAGAGCGCCTGCTTTGCACGCAGGAGGTCAGCGGTTCGATCCCGCTTGGCTCCACCATTAACTCGATAATCGCTGAAAGCACAGAAATGAATGCGCTCTTTGAGTGTATTGATTTCTGGTCTTTGCGCCAGTAACTGTTCTTTAAAAATTTGGGTATGTGATAGAAGTAGATTTGGGTAATTACTTTCACTGGTGATTATTCAAGTCAAGGTAAAATTTGCGAGTTGCTCGAGAGAGCGAAATGCGGATTTTCGGCGAATGTCGTCTTCACGTTATAGACAGTAACCAGATTGCTTGGGGTTATATGGTCAAGTGAAGAAGCGCATACGGTGGATGCCTTGGCAGTCAGAGGCGATGAAAGACGTGGTAGCCTGCGAAAAGCTTCGGGGAGTCGGCAAACAGACTGTGATCCGGAGATGTCTGAATGGGGGAACCCAGCCATCATAAGATGGTTATCACACACTGAATACATAGGTGTGTGAGGCGAACCAGGGGAACTGAAACATCTAAGTACCCTGAGGAAAAGAAATCAACCGAGATTCCCTTAGTAGTGGCGAGCGAACGGGGACTAGCCCTTAAGCTTCTTTGATTTTAGCGGAACGCTCTGGAAAGTGCGGCCATAGTGGGTGATAGCCCTGTACGCGAAAGGATCTTAGAAGTGAAATCGAGTAGGACGGAGCACGAGAAACTTTGTCTGAATATGGGGGGACCATCCTCCAAGGCTAAATACTACTGACTGACCGATAGTGAACTAGTACCGTGAGGGAAAGGCGAAAAGAACCCCGGAGAGGGGAGTGAAATAGATCCTGAAACCGTATGCGTACAAGCAGTGGGAGCCTACTTTGTTAGGTGACTGCGTACCTTTTGTATAATGGGTCAGCGACTTATTTTCAGTGGCGAGCTTAACCGAATAGGGGAGGCGTAGCGAAAGCGAGTCTTAATAGGGCGTCTAGTCGCTGGGAATAGACCCGAAACCGGGCGATCTATCCATGGGCAGGTTGAAGGTTGGGTAACACTAACTGGAGGACCGAACCGACTACCGTTGAAAAGTTAGCGGATGACCTGTGGATCGGAGTGAAAGGCTAATCAAGCTCGGAGATAGCTGGTTCTCCTCGAAAGCTATTTAGGTAGCGCCTCGTGTATCACTGCTGGGGGTAGAGCACTGTTTCGGCTAGGGGGTCATCCCGACTTACCAAACCGATGCAAACTCCGAATACCAGCAAGTGTCAGCACGGGAGACACACGGCGGGTGCTAACGTCCGTCGTGAAAAGGGAAACAACCCAGACCGTCAGCTAAGGTCCCAAAATCCTGGTTAAGTGGGAAACGATGTGGGAAGGCTCAGACAGCTAGGAGGTTGGCTTAGAAGCAGCCACCCTTTAAAGAAAGCGTAATAGCTCACTAGTCGAGTCGGCCTGCGCGGAAGATGTAACGGGGCTCAAACCAGGTACCGAAGCTACGGGTTCAACGTAAGTTGAGCGGTAGAGGAGCGTTCTGTAAGCCTGTGAAGGTGAGTTGAGAAGCTTGCTGGAGGTATCAGAAGTGCGAATGCTGACATGAGTAACGACAATGCGAGTGAAAAACTCGCACGCCGAAAGACCAAGGGTTCCTGCGCAACGTTAATCGACGCAGGGTGAGTCGGTCCCTAAGGCGAGGCTGAAGAGCGTAGTCGATGGGAAACGGGTTAATATTCCCGTACTTCTAGTTACTGCGATGGGGGGACGGAGAAGGCTAGGCCAGCTTGGCGTTGGTTGTCCAAGTTTAAGGTGGTAGGCAGAGGTCTTAGGTAAATCCGGGATCTTAATGCCGAGAACTGATGACGATCCTTCTTTTAGAAGGAGAAGTGGTTGATGCCATGCTTCCAGGAAAAGCCTCTAAGCTTCAGGTAACTAGGAACCGTACCCCAAACCGACACAGGTGGTTGGGTAGAGAATACCAAGGCGCTTGAGAGAACTCGGGTGAAGGAACTAGGCAAAATGGCACCGTAACTTCGGGAGAAGGTGCGCCGGTGAGGGTGAAGGGTTTACCCCGTAAGCTCATGCCGGTCGAAGATACCAGGCCGCTGCGACTGTTTATTAAAAACACAGCACTCTGCAAACACGAAAGTGGACGTATAGGGTGTGACGCCTGCCCGGTGCCGGAAGGTTAATTGATGGGGTTAGCGCAAGCGAAGCTCTTGATCGAAGCCCCGGTAAACGGCGGCCGTAACTATAACGGTCCTAAGGTAGCGAAATTCCTTGTCGGGTAAGTTCCGACCTGCACGAATGGCGTAACGATGGCGGCGCTGTCTCCACCCGAGACTCAGTGAAATTGAAATCGCTGTGAAGATGCAGTGTATCCGCGGCTAGACGGAAAGACCCCGTGAACCTTTACTATAGCTTTGCACTGGACTTTGAATTTGCTTGTGTAGGATAGGTGGGAGGCTTTGAAGCGTGGACGCCAGTTCGCGTGGAGCCAACCTTGAAATACCACCCTGGCAACTTTGAGGTTCTAACTCTGGTCCGTTATCCGGATCGAGGACAGTGTATGGTGGGTAGTTTGACTGGGGCGGTCTCCTCCTAAAGAGTAACGGAGGAGTACGAAGGTGCGCTCAGACCGGTCGGAAATCGGTCGTAGAGTATAAAGGCAAAAGCGCGCTTGACTGCGAGACAGACACGTCGAGCAGGTACGAAAGTAGGTCTTAGTGATCCGGTGGTTCTGTATGGAAGGGCCATCGCTCAACGGATAAAAGGTACTCCGGGGATAACAGGCTGATACCGCCCAAGAGTTCATATCGACGGCGGTGTTTGGCACCTCGATGTCGGCTCATCACATCCTGGGGCTGAAGCCGGTCCCAAGGGTATGGCTGTTCGCCATTTAAAGTGGTACGCGAGCTGGGTTTAGAACGTCGTGAGACAGTTCGGTCCCTATCTGCCGTGGACGTTTGAGATTTGAGAGGGGCTGCTCCTAGTACGAGAGGACCGGAGTGGACGAACCTCTGGTGTTCCGGTTGTCACGCCAGTGGCATTGCCGGGTAGCTATGTTCGGAAGAGATAACCGCTGAAAGCATCTAAGCGGGAAACTTGCCTCAAGATGAGATCTCACTGGAGCCTTGAGCTCCCTGAAGGGCCGTCGAAGACTACGACGTTGATAGGTGGGGTGTGTAAGCGCTGTGAGGCGTTGAGCTAACCCATACTAATTGCCCGTGAGGCTTGACCATATAACACCCAAACAATTTGATGTTTGCGTGTCAGACGGTTGAAGTCGACAAACAAACCGAAAAGACGCATCGCTCGCAAGCGAAACCAATACAGCAACACCATCACATACCCAATTAGGGGAAGCGACTGAACACCGACTCCCCAACCGAATTGCTTGACGACCATAGAGCGTTGGAACCACCTGATCCCATCCCGAACTCAGAAGTGAAACGACGCATCGCCGATGGTAGTGTGGGGTCTCCCCATGTGAG
>NZ_JYHV01000040.1 GCF_000952685.1 Stutzerimonas stutzeri
GCCGGCAAGGTGAACACCAGTGGCTCGACCGGCAGCTTCGTCGACAAGAATGCGGGCCAGGATGCATCGGTAAGCGGCTCGGGCATCGCTTTGACTGGCGACGAGGCGAACAACTACGCCTTCGATACCAGTGCGCAAATCGGCACCGCCGACATCGACAAGAAGACCCTGACCGCCACGGCCGATGTGGCCGACAAGGTCTACGACGGCACCACCGGCGCAGATCTCAGCAATGTGCAGCTGATCGGCGTGGTGGCCGGCGACGCCGGCAAGGTGAACACCAGTGGCAGCACGGGCTCGTTCGTTGACAAGAACGCAGGCCTGGATAAATCGGTAAGCGGCTCGGGCATCGCTCTGACCGGCGATGAGGCGAACAACTATGCCTTCGACACCGGCGCGCAGATAGGCACCGCCGACATCGACAAGAAGACCCTGACCGCCACGGCCGATGTGGTCGACAAA
>NZ_JYHV01000019.1 GCF_000952685.1 Stutzerimonas stutzeri
CCCCCCCCCCCGCCACGGCTGCCTTTTATTCCGCGATCCAGGAGCGTTCACATGATTGGCGACTATTCATCGATAAATGATCATTTGGAAACTGCACGCAGGCTTGCTGACAGCGCTGAAACCAAGGCGGATCCTGCAATCTACCGAGAAGCAATCGACGAACTGGTAGCCGCGATACGGTTGCTGATGCGCAACAGCCCGGAAAGCGAAGACTGATCGCAATTCGTTCACTCGCCGGGTTCATGCTGAAAGGGGAGCGCGCAGGCCAGACCAGTCTGCGCCATCAAGCTGTGCGTATCGCGAGGTGTGTTCCGCATGCTGATCGATCAAGGCGGTGAAGTTCCTCTGCCATTGGCGGAGGGTATTCGTCCGGTACCGACGGACGAGCAGTCCGATACAGGCACCGCCCTGTGCCCTCCGCTTCCAGCCGATCTCCATTACGTTGATGATCGCAGTCCGGGAATCGGGCGACGGATACTGCGGGGCAAGTTCGCCTACTTCCAACCGAACGGAGAGCGCATTCGCGACGCGACCGAGATTGCCAGGATCAATAAACTGGCGATCCCCCCGGCCTATACCGATGTCTGGATCTGCCCCGATCCGCAAGGGCATCTTCAGGCCACTGGACGTGACGCCCGGGGTCGCAAACAGTATCGCTATCACGCCCGCTGGCGGGAAATCCGGGACAGCACAAAATATGAACGCCTTCTGGCATTCGGTGCAGCATTACCCCGGTTGCGTGCTGGTCTGGAGCAACATCTGGCGTTGCGCGGACTGCCGCGAGAGAAAGTCATGGCGCTGGTGGTGCAACTGCTCGAGTCGACGTTGATTCGTGTCGGCAACTCACGCTATGCGCGGGAAAACCGCTCCTACGGCCTGACCACGCTGCGTACACGCCATGTCGATGTGCATGGCGCCGCGATCCGCTTCCAGTTTCGAGGCAAGAGCGGTGTAAAGCATCAGGTCACGCTGAAAAATCAACGACTGGCGCGCATCCTGCGTCGCTGCATGGAATTGCCCGGGCAACACCTTTTCCAGTACCTGGACGAGGACGGTTTACGCCACCCGGTGAGCTCCAGCGACGTGAATCAGTTCATTCAAGATATGACTGGTGGTGACTTCACTGCCAAGGACTACCGCACCTGGGCCGGTAGTGCGCTGGCCCTGGACTACCTGCGCAAGCGCGACTGGCAACCGGACGCCGTTGCCCGGCGCAATCTGGTCGAGACGGTCGCCCAGGTGTCCCGCCAGCTTGGCAACACCCCGGCCATCTGCCGCCAGTGCTATATCCACCCCGACGTACTCCAGGCCTTCACCTCAGGCGAGCTCGCCCGGTTGTCCAAGGCAAGAAAGCGCAAGTGGCTGAGCAGCGAGGAAGCCACCTTGTTGAATTTCCTGACCGAGCGCAATCCCACCTGACGTCTTTGAATATTGGTCAGCGGTAGAGCGATACCTGATTGCGGCCTGCCGATTTCGACATATACATCGCGCTGTCAGCTCGCTCGATCAGCTGCGCATAGCCGCTGGTGGGCTGACTGAGATCCGCGATGCCGAGGCTGACGGTAAAATGGATGCTGCGCCCTTCATGGATGACCTCATGCGCCTCGATGGACTGCCGCAGCCTTTCCGCGAAGGTCACGGCCCCCTCGCTGTCTGTATCCGGCAGCAGTACCACGAACTCCTCACCGCCGTAGCGCCCAGCTATGTCGGCGTCTCGCATGCTTTGGCGGATGAGCTCGGCGGCCCGCTGAATGACCGCATCGCCTGCCTGATGACCGTAGCTGTCATTGATCCGCTTGAAGTGATCTATATCGAACATCACCAGTGCGGCATTACGGTCGTAACGTCGGTGCCGAGCATAGTCCTGACGCAGCATTTCTTCCCAATGGCCGCGGTTGAACAGACCCGTCAGGCGATCAGTGCTCGATAACCGCTGCAGCTCCTGGTTGGCCGCCTGTAGCTGGCGCCGGTTGATGGCGACGTCGGTCACGTCGTAGATGATCAGGCAAATCTGGTCAATGTTGCCGCTGAGGCCTTTCAAGGGCATCAAAGTGGTGTTCTGGTACATGAAATCTTCCAACCCGGTGATCGGCTGGTAATTCTTGAACCGTAACAAATAGGGACGTTGCTCCCAGATGGTGAACGACGGCGTGCCGAGCGTCGCAACGTTCTCCACCTTGCGCCGAAACCATTGCTCATCCACTTCGGGAAACAGCTCGAAAAAAGATTTTTCCCGCGCATCTTCAGGCAACCGCCCGGAGCGGTTTTCCATGAAGGTATTCCACACATCGATGCGGTATTCGCGATCCAGGACCACAACACCAACGTCGATGCTCTGGACGATCGCCAGAAGCCAATGAAGTTCGCTCAGATTCATCGAGTCGGACATGCTCAGGCCATCAGGTAGGCGAGTTTGCGAGACAGCAGCTCAACCGAGTCTTCGGTGAACAGCAACAACAGATCGAAATGGACATCATGGCCTTCCAGGCTGTAGCTGATCTCCACCGCAAGGGTGTTTTTCCAACGCTGCCGATTGAGCCGGATGAGCTCGTCGATCGACGCGTGCTGGCCCAGCACCTGCGGATGCCCTTGGGAGAACACCACGTCAATTTGATCGGCGATGCCGCTGAGGCATGCACTGATCAGGAGACTGGACAGATCGAGCAGCATTTCCAGTTCACGGAAGTCCTTTGCGCGCATCAGGCGCGCCATGTCGGCCACTTCCGAGTCATGAAAGATCAGCAATGCCTCACCGGCGATTCCACCGCCGATATAACCCTGGCAAACCGCGGTCAGCTTGTCTCCCTGGGCCGCATCGGCAAGTGCCATGTGCAACTCGCCGACTTCGAGGATGTTCACGTTGGGAATCGGTAGCTGAACAAAAACCCCAAGCACCTTTGCAAGCAGCGCAGCCGCGCGCCCCATCGCAACGTTCACCACCTCGCGGAAGGCATCACGAAACGGGATGGGCCCTGTCGCTCTCTCACCCAGCGCTGGCAACTCGTTGCCCACAATCCCCAGACTGGCCAGGGTCTGTCGCAAGTGCACCGGATCTGCCGGTTTACGAATGAATGCCAGCGCTCCCAGCTCCAGCACCCGCCGTACAGCCTCTTCCTGAACATCCGCCGAGACCACAATGACCTTGCAGTCGAGTTGCTCATCACGAAGCGCAGCAAGCACCTGATAGCCGTCCACATCCGGCATGGTCAGGTCGAGCAGTAGCACATCGATTCCGCCCTCGCGTATGCGCTCAAGGGCCTCACTGCCGCCGGCGGCCTGACGGATGTTCAGCGGCCAGGCAACCGGCAGCGCACGCAGCAATTGCTTGCGCGCCAGGTTCGAATCATCGCAAATCAACAGGGAAACGGCAGACATGCAGCGCTCGCTCACTTAGCCAGGCATCAGAAACCTGGACAGCTTATCTCAGCAAACGGTCGCTGGGTTGGTGACACAAAACTATAATGGCACTTTGCCCAAGAAGTGACTGAAACAACCACCGTTTGGGCAGTTCCGCCTTAATAGTAAGCGTTATCCCGATTGGTGTGATCGGTCACGTCGCGCACGCCCTTGAGCTCAGGAATTCGCTCCAGCAGGGTTTTTTCGATGCCTTCCTTGAGCGTAACGTCAGCCTGGCCGCAACCTTGGCAACCACCACCGAACTGCAACACCGCGACCCCCTCGTCAACCACATCGATCAAGGTGACCTGGCCGCCATGGCTGGCAAGCCCTGGATTGATTTCGGTCTGCAGGTAGTAGTTGATGCGCTCGTTCAGCGGGCTATCTTCGTTGACCATCGGCACCTTGGCGTTCGGCGCCTTGATCGTCAGCTGCCCCCCCATGCGATCAGTGGCGTAATCCACCAGGGCGTCTTCCAGAAAGGGCTCGCTGACACTATCGATCCAGGCTGTAAAACGCTTCAGTGCGACGGGAACGTCATCCGGCTTTTCTTCACCAGGCTTGCAATAGGCAATGCAGGTTTCCGCATAGGGCGTACCGGGCTGAGTGATGAAGACCCGGATGCCGATCCCTGTGGTGTTCTGCTTCTCGAGCAGGTCTGCCAGGTAATCGTGTGCAGCTTCGGTAATGGTAATGGCGCTCATGGGAACTCCTCTCAGACATGATGGGCAGTGTACGCCAACCCTCTCCCCGGATAAAGTCCCAGTGTTTTAGTAGGAAATAGAACCTTCCGAGCTGGAGGCTCCGATAGCTGTCCAGCCCCCTTCACGCGGAGCGTCAGAACCGGTTCGCAAGACGTCACACCCAGCAACGAATATGAGCGCCACTCATACAAAAGCGCTGATGATCAAAAAGCATGCAGCTTTGTTATCATTCGCGCTTCTAGAAATCAGCTTTTCAGGTAGTCCCCATGCTAGACCGCAACGCCCGTCTCCAGGCTCTCCAGAAGGCCCTCAAGGAGCGCATCCTGATTCTCGACGGCGGCATGGGCACCATGATCCAGAGCTACAAACTGGACGAGCCCGATTACCGCGGCGAGCGCTTTGCCGATTGGCCGCAGGACCTCAAAGGCAATAATGACTTGCTGATCCTGACACGCCCAGATGCAATCAGCGCCATCGAAAAGGCCTACTTCGATGCCGGCGCCGATATCGTCGAAACCAACACCTTCAACGCCACGCGCGTTTCCCAGGCCGATTACGGCATGGAAGAGCTGGTGTACGAGTTGAACGTGGAAGGCGCCCGCCTCGCTCGCCAGGCAGCCGATGCCAAGACTGCCGAGACGCCAGACCGCCCGCGCTTCGTCGCCGGGGTGCTGGGCCCGACCAGCCGAACCTGCTCGCTGTCGCCGGACGTGAATAACCCAGGCTACCGCAACGTTACATTCGACGAGCTGGTCGAGAACTACACCGAAGCCACCCGAGGCCTCATTGAAGGCGGCTCTGACCTGATACTGATCGAGACCATATTCGATACGCTCAATGCGAAGGCGGCGATCTTTGCGGTTCAGGAAGTCTTCGAGGAAATCGGGTTCGAACTGCCGATCATGATTTCCGGCACCATTACCGATGCTTCAGGCCGGACCCTGTCTGGACAGACCACCGAAGCTTTTTGGAACTCCGTACGCCACGCCAAGCCGATCTCGGTCGGTCTGAACTGTGCTCTGGGCGCCAAGGAGCTACGGCCCTACCTGGAAGAACTGTCTAACAAGGCCGAAACCCACGTCTCGGCACACCCCAACGCCGGCCTGCCGAACGCCTTCGGCGAGTACGACGAAAGCCCGGCGGAGATGGCCCGGGTGGTCGAGGAATTCGCCGCCAGCGGCTTTCTCAACATCGTCGGCGGCTGCTGCGGTACGACACCGGCGCATATCGAGGCGATTGCCAAGGCCGTTGCGAAATATGCGCCACGCGTCATTCCCGACATTCCCAAAGCCTGCCGCCTGTCCGGCCTCGAGCCGTTCACGATCGATCGCAGCTCGCTGTTCGTCAACGTCGGTGAGCGGACCAACATTACCGGTTCCGCCAAGTTCGCCCGCCTTATCCGCGAGGAGAACTACACCGAAGCCCTGGAAGTCGCCCTGCAGCAGGTCGAGGCCGGCGCGCAGGTCATCGACATCAACATGGACGAGGGCATGCTGGATTCGAAGAAGGCCATGGTGACCTTCCTCAACCTGATCGCCGGTGAACCGGACATTTCCCGCGTGCCGATCATGATCGACTCCTCCAAATGGGAGGTGATCGAAGCCGGTCTGAAATGCATCCAGGGCAAGGGCATCGTTAACTCGATCTCGATGAAAGAAGGCGTCGAAGCCTTCAAGCATCATGCCCGCCTGTGCAAGCGCTACGGGGCCGCCGTAGTGGTGATGGCCTTCGACGAGGCCGGCCAGGCCGATACCGCCGCGCGCAAGCGTGAGATCTGCCAGCGCTCTTACGACATCCTGGTAAACGAGGTCGGCTTCCCGCCGGAAGACATCATCTTCGACCCGAATATCTTCGCCGTCGCCACCGGCATCGAAGAGCACAACAATTACGCCGTGGACTTCATCGAAGCCTGCGCTTACATCCGCGACCACCTCCCCTATGCCCTGACCTCGGGCGGCGTGTCCAACGTGTCCTTCTCGTTCCGCGGCAATAACCCGGTGCGGGAGGCAATCCACTCGGTCTTCCTCTATTACGCGATCCAGAATGGGCTGACGATGGGCATCGTCAATGCCGGCCAGCTTGAGATCTACGACGAGATCCCGAAGCAGCTGCGCGACGCGGTCGAAGACGTGGTGCTCAACCGCACGCCCAACGGCACCGAGGCTTTGCTCGCCATCGCCGACGAATTCAAGGGCGACGGCAGCGTCAAGGAAGCGGAAACAGAGGAATGGCGTGGTTATACGGTCGAGAAGCGGCTCGAGCACGCGCTCGTCAAGGGCATCACCACCCACATCGTCCAGGACACCGAAGAGTTCCGCCAGCAGTGCGCGCGCCCCATCGAGGTCATCGAAGGTCCGCTGATGGCGGGCATGAACGTGGTCGGCGACCTGTTTGGCTCGGGCAAGATGTTCCTGCCTCAGGTGGTGAAGTCAGCCCGTGTGATGAAGCAGGCCGTTGCGCATCTGATTCCCTTCATCGAAGCTGAGAAAGGCGACAAGCCTGAAGCCAAGGGCAAGATCCTCATGGCGACGGTAAAGGGCGACGTCCACGACATCGGCAAGAACATCGTTGGCGTGGTGCTCGGCTGTAACGGCTACGACGTGGTCGACATGGGCGTGATGGTCCCAGCAGAAAAAATTCTGCAGACGGCGATTACCGAGAAATGCGACATCATCGGCCTGTCCGGCCTGATCACGCCTTCCTTGGACGAGATGGTCCACGTTGCCCGCGAAATGCAACGTCAGGACTTCCATTTGCCATTGATGATCGGCGGCGCCACCACCTCCAAGGCGCACACGGCGGTGAAGATCGACCCGCACTACAAGAACGATGCAGTGGTCTATGTCACCGACGCTTCACGTGCCGTCGGGGTTGCGACGACATTGTTGTCGAAGGAACTGAAGCCGGCCTTCGTGCAGAAGACTCGCGAAGAGTACGCGATGATCCGCGAGCGCACCGCCAACCGCAGCGCTCGCACCGAACGCCTGACGTACCCCGAAGCGGTTGCCGTCAAACCCAAATTCGACTGGGCCGACTACAACCCGGTGAAGCCGAGCTTCACCGGCCGCAAGGTGCTCGAAGACATCGATCTGCGCACCCTGGTCGACTACATCGACTGGACGCCATTCTTCATCGCCTGGGACCTGGCTGGTAAGTATCCGCGCATTCTCGAGGACGAAATCGTCGGCGAAGCCGCCACCTCGCTGTTCAACGATGCCCAGGCGATGCTCACCAAACTGGTCGATGAAAAGCTGATCAAGGCTCGCGCGGTGTTCGGCTTCTGGCCAGCCAACCAGGTCGACGAAGATGATATCCAGGTCTATGGCGACGACGGCGAAGCCCTGGCCACGCTGCATCATCTGCGTCAGCAGACGGTGAAGACCGACGGCAAACCGAACTTCTCGCTGGCCGACTTCGTGGCACCGAAGAGCAGCGGAGTGACCGATTACGTGGGCGGTTTCATCACCACCGCAGGCATCGGTGCAGAGGAAGTCGCCAAGGCTTATCAGGACGCCGGTGATGACTACAACTCGATCATGGTCAAGGCGCTAGCCGATCGCTTGGCCGAAGCCTGCGCCGAGTGGCTGCACCAACAGGTGCGCAAGCAGTGGTGGGGCTATGATCCGGAAGAGCATCTGAGCAATGAAGAGCTGATCAAGGAGCAGTACAAGGGCATCCGCCCTGCCCCCGGTTATCCGGCCTGCCCCGATCACACCGAGAAAGCCACACTGTTCAGGTTGCTCGATGCCGACGGTGCCAGCCAGGTAACTCTGACCGAGCACTTCGCCATGCTGCCAACCGCGGCCGTTAGTGGCTGGTACTTCGCTCACCCCAAGGCGCAATACTTCGCGGTCGGCAAGATCGACAGGGACCAGGCCGAAAGCTACAGCAAGCGCAAAGGGCAGGATCTTGCCGTAACCGAGCGCTGGCTGATGCCAAACCTGGGCTACGACGCCTGAGAAGCACTGCGCCTGTCGAAAGGCGCGTGCTGTCAACGACGGCGGCCGGATTCCCCAGGCCGCCTGCCATGCCCCCACGCTCAAGTCGCAGACGCGTCAACCGACCACCGCACGGTTAGTGCTAGTGCTCGGCAAGCCAGTGCTCGAAGGCTTCCGCGCGCAGGGGCATCGAGAGCAGATAGCCCTGGGCCTCTCGCCGCCGAGCGCTCTCAGTAGGTCATAGACTTCGGCCTCCTCAATGCCCTCGGCGACGACGCTGCAACCCAGATCATGGGCCATGTTCACCATTGACTTGACCAAGGTCTGGCTGCGCATGTGCTGGGCGGGTTTAAATAGCTACCCTGCGAGCACCGCTCGGCTCCGCCACATTTCCCTCTGGATGACGAAACCATGCCAAGCGACACGCTCTACCTACTCGATCAACTTGAAGTTGCGGACATGCTGGAAATCGACGGCCTGCATGCCTGGCAGTTCGAGCTTAACGATGCCCTCCTCGACCAAGCTGACGCCGCCGCCGAAGCAGAGCTGGCATTCGACAGCGAGGAAACCGTGGTCACCATCGAAGGACTCGATGGCCGGGAACGACGGGTGTGGCGCTTCAGCTACAACCAGGTCATGGAGGCGACCTATCTCGAAGCGGACGATGCCTGGTCACTGGACGAAGGCAAACATCACCTGCGCTGCCTCGGAGCGGTAATCGTTAGCGAAGACGTCTGAAGCGCCCGCCAAGCGCGACAAGCCGCCACCTGTTGCTTCAGTGCTGGTACACCGCTTTGGCGCCAGACCTGTCCTTCGACCCCGCCCCGTCAGTGGTGCTGACGTAAGCGGTTGCTCGATGGTCGTAACACGCGCTTGCCTGTCAGCCTTCGCGCGCGCCGCGGCGCAGCAACAGGGCGATCGCCAGCAGCACCAGCAGGCTGCCCGGTAGCCACTGCCAGCCGATGCGCTGTGGCTGGGTGAAGAACAGCAACAACATCGACACAAACGGCACCAGGTAGCTGTAGGCAGTAACGGCACCCGGCGTCAGCACTGCCGTGGCCCGCTGTTGCAGGAAGAAGGTCATGCCGCTGGAAAACACACCCAGATAGATAACCAGCATCACGTCGCGCAGGTCCATCCGCAACAATGTCGCCGGTTGCTCCCAGATCGCCCCGAGCAGGCCGATCAGGATCGCGCCTGTCAGCAGGCTCCAGAATGTTCGCAAACCGGCCTGCGGAGCCAATATGCCGCGCTGCAACCCCCACTTGCTCAGCACCGGGTACATCGCCGAAGCAATACAACCGAAGAAAAACGCCAGCTCGCCAAAGCCGAACTTGAGCTGCGCAAGGTCTCCATTGTTTTCCGCAACAGCCAGCCCCAGCGCACCCAGCGCACCCAACGCAAGAATCGCCAGTAGCCGACCCGCTGGTTGCTCGACACCCAGGCCACGGCCAATGCAGTAAGCCAGCAGCGGTACAGTGACGAACAGAGTAGCCATCGACAGCGCACTGATACGGTGCGCCGCCCAGAACATGGTGCCGAAGAAACCGGCCAGACTCAGGCCCATCAGGGCATACAGCAGCAATCCGGGCATACTTGGCCAACGTGCACCCTGACGCACCAGCAGCGGCAACAACGCCAGCGTGGCGATGCTGAACCGGATAGAGGTCAGTAGCAGCGGCGGCAAGCCTTCGCTCATCAACCCCACCGCAGGAAAAGACAGGCCAACGAACAATGCCCAGAGCAGCATGCCCAAATGCGCACGAGTGGCGCCACGCTTCGCCTCAGTCATCGCCTTGCTCCTCTAGTGTCCGCAGCAATATGCGCAGCCCGCTCGCCAAGGCCTGTCGCTGCTGGTTATCGAGCGGCGCCTGCAGACCGTCCAGGGTCGCGAGATATTCATCGAGGCAGCCGAGCAATACGGCCTGTCCTTCATCGGTGAGGCGTATCAACAGGCTGCGCCGATCGTTCGGGTTGGGAACGCGCTGGATCAGACCGGCCGTCTCCAGTCGATCGAGCCGATTGGTCATGGCACCCGAGCTGAGTACGGCGGCATGCCGCAAGGCGTTCGGTGTCAGTCCTTGCGGTTGGCCGCTGCGATAAAGCGTCGCGAGCAGATCGAACTCGCCGTCGTGCAGACCGTGCTTGCGAAATACGTCGGCGATGCGCCGGTTGAGGTATTTGGACAGCCGATACACACGCGTAAAGATTGCCATCGGCGATGCGTCGCCTTCCGGGCGGACGTTTTGCCATTGAGCGAGCACGCCATCGACGTGATCGCCGCCTTTGGGCTTGCGCATAGATATCTCCACGAAAAGAATCTTCATGTGAAGGTATTTAAACGAAGAACCAAAGGCAAGCGATTACGGCTCAGGCGGCGCACTGATCGACGAGTGACGTTTGATCAACCAGGAACCGGGCGGCAACCGGAGCTGCGCGCCCGATGGACAGCGTTACTTCAGCTCGGACGGCGAATTACGAACGATTTTGATCGAGTGTGTGAGCGCAGGCTTACGAGTGACACTGATAGCCTTGCGCGTCACGGTGTCGATGGTGATATTCCAGAAGCCGGTGTTGGGCACCTTGATCTTCGCTGGAAACTTGTCAAACGCACCGCCGTGATACGCATGACGCCCGCCGTTCTTGAAGCTGCGGAAATTCTTGTCGTTCATCAGACGGATATTGCAAGGCTGCGAACATTCGATGATCACGAAGTCGTCTTCGTTGAGATGTTCGCGCTGGTGAATGAACTTCATGTACCGCTCCGGACCGCGTTCTGGCAAAGGCGAAGATTACCATGGGCACGAGCGACGCTGGGCACACCCGGCACGCTGGAATTTGCCACAATGACGCCTGTACACGGCCTTTGGCGCGCTAGCGCTGGCTTTCACTCCTGCTGATCAAGGACACCCACGAATGTCGCCGGTGCCCCGTTGCGTTGATGCTACATCTCCCCTCGCGCGCCGCGCGACTCGGGTCGGTTTCTTCATGGCCGGATTCGGTCTGTCCGTATGGGCGCCGCTGGTGCCCTATGTGCGCGAGCGCATCGAGATGAGCGATGCCCTGTTCGGCACGCTGTTGCTATGCATCGGCATCGGCTCGTTGAGCTGGATGCCGTTATCTGGATTGCTGGTGACCCGCTGCGGCATCCGTCCTGTGGTGCTGTCGAGCGTCGCGCTATTGCTTTTTGCACTGACCGGAATGGCGCTGACCGAATCGATCTGGGTCCTCGCCTTGGCGTTGTTCTGCTTCGGTGGCAGCCTGGGTGTCATCGATGTGGTGCTCAATATTCAGGGTGTGCTCATCGAGCGTGGCTCCGGCAAGCGACACATGTCGAACTTCCATGGCATGTTCAGCCTGGGATCAATCTGCGGTGCGCTGGCACTGACCGGCGCGCTGACCCTGGGCCTCGCACCGGCAACCGGCACACTGTTGATGATTGCCGTGATCGCTTTGGCCAACCTCGCCGTATCATCCGGGTTTCTAAGGAACAAGGCGCCGGGCGGCGGGGTCGCGCTCATCCGCCCGACCGGGATGGTGCTGCTGGTGGGCGCCCTGTGTTTCGTCGTCTACCTGGCCGAGGGTGCAGTACTGGACTGGAGCGCGCTCTACCTCACCGAGCACAAGGCATTGGAAACCGCCAAGGGCGGCCTGGGTTACGCAAGCTTCGCCTTGATGGTGACCGTCGGCCGCTTCGCCGGAGCGCCTGTGGTAAACAGCCTAGGGACCGCACGGGTGATCGGTTTCGGCGGACTGTTGGCGGGATTTGGCATCGGCCTGAGTATCCTAACCGAGCATTGGGGGTTCGCCCTCCTCGGTTACGGCCTGTGTGGCCTGGGTTGCGCCAATGTCTCGCCAGTGCTTATTTCCTCCTTGAGCCGGCAGCACAGCATGCCGGTTCATCAGGCCATCACCGCGGCGACCACCATCGGCTTTGCCGGCGTACTTGCAGGCCCAGCCGTGATTGGCGTGATCGCTCACTACAGTTCGCTGACGCTTGCTTTTGGCTTGCTCGCGATACTGTTGTTCGGGCTCACCCTGGGCAGTCGTCGCTTCAAGGAATGAATGTCCCGGCGCGGGAGCTGGCAATCTTCGCCACACTACAGACCAGGCCTCGACCTTTGGCTAGAATGCGCGCCCTATGCGCATCCAAGACATCCATCGACAGCTCGCCGAGATCGGTGCCAAGCCCGTCCATATCGGTCGGATCACGCGTGCCTGGCTCAAAGGGCAGGCGCTGGATGTCGGAACCCGTCACCAGAAGACCGAAGACTTCCTGCCATTGTCGGTGCGCAACGGGCTGCCTAAGATCAGCGAAACCGTCGCTGGGCTGGCTCGCCTGCGCTCCGAACACCCCGGTGGCGATGGCTCGGCCCGGTTACTGGTCGAGCTGGCGGACGGCCAGATGGTCGAAAGCGTGCTGTTGCCGCGCGACGGTCTGTGCGTATCGAGCCAGATCGGCTGCGCAGTCGGTTGCGTGTTCTGCATGACGGGTAAAAGCGGCCTGTTGCGCCAGCTCGGCAGCGCCGAGATCGTCGCCCAGGTTGCCCTTGCCCGCCGCTACCGCCCGGTGAAGAAGGTGGTGTTCATGGGCATGGGCGAACCCGCGCACAACCTCGACAATGTCCTCGACGCGATCGATCTGCTGGGCACCGACGGAGGCATAGGCCACAAGAACCTGGTGTTCTCTACCGTTGGCGATCCACGCGTGTTCGAACGCCTCCCGAGCCAAAAGATCAAACCCGCACTGGCACTTTCGCTGCACACTACCGACGCCGCGCTGCGGCGCGAGCTACTGCCGCGCGCACCGGTATTCGACCCCGCCGAGCTGGTCGAACTGGGCGAGCGCTATGCGCGGCTGGTCGATTATCCGATCCAGTACCAGTGGACGCTGCTAAAGGGCATCAACGACAGCCAGGACGAGATGGACGGCATCATCCGTTTATTGCGCGGCAAGCTCGCGATCATGAACGTCATTCCGTACAACAGCCTGGACGACGATGAGTATCAACGCCCCGAAGCCGATCGGATTCGCCAGATCATGCGTTATCTGCACGACAATGGCGTGCTGACCAAAGTGCGCAATTCTGCCGGACAGGACATCGACGGCGGTTGTGGACAACTGCGTGCGCGCGCCGAACGCATCGTGCGCGATCGCCGCCAATCCTCCCAAACATCCAGGCCAGAGCCGTTGCGCTGAACAAGTGTCGCATGCCGTTGTCCTAGCGCGACTGAGTCGAACTAGGCCCCGACCGGCCGATACAGACTGCGGCGATCGCACAACCATGCCCAGTGACGGGCTACGAGAACAGCATGCACACACTGGAACAACTGAAGCGCGGTGAGCTGACGGACATCACCCGTCTCGACCTTTCCGAAGGACTCGACGTATTCCCATCGGAAATCTTCGAACTGGCCGACAGCCTGGAAGTGCTCAACCTGTCCGGCAACAGACTGACCCGTCTTCCTGATGACCTTCCGCGCCTGCACAAACTGCGCATCCTGTTCTGCTCCGATAACGCCTTTACCGCCGTGCCCGCTGTGATTGGCCGCTGCGCCCAACTGGAAATGGTCGGTTTCAAAGCAAACCGCATCCGCACGCTACCGGCCGAAGCACTACCCCCCCTGCTGCGCTGGCTGATTCTCACCGACAACCAGCTCGAAGCGTTGCCCACCGAGATCGGCCGATGCGACCGCCTGCAGAAACTGATGCTGGCGGGAAACCGGCTGCGTGAACTTCCTGAATCGCTCGCCGACTGCCGGCGCCTGGAGTTGCTGCGAATCGCTGCCAACCAGCTCCCCGCCCTTCCTGGCTGGCTGCTGCGTATGCCCCGGCTGAGCTGGCTGGCATTTGCCGGCAATCCCTTTAGCGACAAGATGGAGGCGGAGATCCTGGCCCAGCATCCATTGCCGCCCATTGATCGCGCGCAGGTGTCGTTCGAAGATGTGCTTGGCCAGGGCGCGTCCGGGGTTGTCCATCGTGCCGAATGGCAGCGCCCGGGGAGCGCCGGACAAGTCATGGCAGCCAAGCTGTTCAAAGGCAACCTGACCAGCGATGGATTGCCTCATAGCGAGATGGCCGCCAGCATCGCAGCCGGCGCGCACGCCAACCTGATTCCCGTAGCGGGACCACTGGCCGAGCAGGCTGGTGCCCTTCCGGGGCTGCTGTTGACCCTGATCGATCCCGCCTTCCAGACGCTCGCCGGCCCGCCATCGCTGTCTAGTTGTACACGCGATTGCTATCCAGCGAGCTGCCAGTTCAGCCCTGCACAGGTGCTTCGCATCGCAGCCAGCGTTGGATCTGTCGTCGCCCACCTGCACGCACGAGGCATCCTGCACGGCGATCTCTACGCACACAATCTGATGGTGGATCCGCGCGGTCAGACCCTGCTCAGCGATTTTGGTGCTGCATCGTTCTATGATCCGCAAGGCGCGCAAGCACCTGCATTGCAGCGACTCGAAGCACGCGCGTTCGGATGCCTGCTGGAAGAGCTACTGGCGCATTGCGCGGTCGCCAACCACGATCCGGCTCTGCGAGACCTCGGCGAGCTGAAGCGCCGCTGCCTCCTTGACGCCGTACTGGAAAGACCGGACTTCGCGCAACTGAACCAGGCGCTCGAAGCAATTTGCGCCGGACGGACCGATACGGCCGATTAGTTGCATGGAGGGAATCGACTTTTCCAGCTCTGACGGCTTTCTGACGCATGTCTCACTCCGAACCACGCAATAACGACACAAACGCCCAGTCGCCAGCGGCCAACGCTAACGTTGCGCTCGAGCACGACCCATTCATCGTCGGACTCAAGCAACGACTGCCCGAACACTTGCGTGAAAGCTTTAGTGAACAGCAGTTGGAAGGATTGCGCAGCGCCTTCGCCACGCGTTCCTGGGGCCGTCACAAGATTGACTGGCGCGGTACGTTCAGCCTGTGGAGCAACCAGTACTATTTCGTACTGGTTGGCGGGCGCAACAAACGCAACCTGTCCCGCGCGCAGCGCAGCCTTTCGCTGGCTGCAAAGGCCGGCGCGATCACCTTGTTCCTGATGTTCTCCGTGCTGGTCGGCCTGGTGGTGCTCTATCTGATCAAGTCGGCGCTCGGGATCAACCTGTTGCCGAACTATTCGCTGGGGCTGTGGGACTGGTTCAAAGGCGGCGGCTGAGACGATAGGACTCGGTAGTCAGTCTCCGATCAGGATGAGTTTGCCGGTCAAGGGATCACGGTAGACCTGCCCGACACTTTCCAGGCCTTGGCCGGAGCTGCCCTCCAGACTGTCTGGCAAGCGCGGCAGCTCACGCCCGCGTTCGACCGTCACGGGCTGTTTGGCGGCATCGAGTTGCTCCAGTAGATCGGTCTGGGCGACTAACGCGGCGATCAAGCCACAGGCGAATACCAGGACTACGTCGACCAGATTGGCCAAGGGTCCCAACGGATCGTCATCGCCAGCCGCAAATCGACTAGATCGCCACCGTCGACTCATTGTCGCGCGCCTCCGCCGCTTCGATCTCATCCAGCAGCTCGTCATACCAACGTCGTCGCAAACGGCCGAGCGCAAAGCCGCCCACCCCGATCAACAGCCCGAGCACGGTGGTATCGAAGGCCACTCGCATCGCGACGCTGAGTATCTGCACATTGCCGTCTCCCAGCGCAGCCAGGCCCGGACCGAGGGGTATCAATGTGCCCATCAGGCCGAGCATCGGCCCGACGCGAGCGATCAGATCGGCGCGATCAAGCCGCCGCCTTGCACGCCTCTCGATTTCGGCCACCGTCAGCATGCGCCAGCGCCGAAGCCCACCAAACCGCTCTCCCGCCGCGACGCCTGCGTCGCAGATCATCATGGCCATGAGTCCGAACAGCGCCCAGGTCACGGGCTGCAGCAGCCACCCCACCAGCAGGTGCAACCAGCCGAACAAACGGTCATCGAGCATACTCATGAGCCACCCCTGGATGGTGCTCGGCGGCCTCGCCAGATACCGATGCCCAGCAGCAACAGCATGACTAGCGCAACCAGCCACAAGTATTGGCTGGCACTGGTATCGCTCTCGCCTTGCGACTCCTGCGCCTCGACAGACTGCTCGGCTACGTCTGGCTGGATCTCGCTGATACTGCTGGGCGCCTTCATGGTGTGCTGCGGCTCGCGCTTCGCGGCATCCAGACGCGCCTGCAAAGCCTCCCGAACGTCTGGCTTCAGCTGGGGCAGCAGCCACTCGATCATCGGATGGTCGGGGCGGGTGTGGCCGCTGCCGGGGAGCCCATTCGCAGAAACCAGCGTGGCGAAGGCCTCAGCCAACTCACTCCGGGTCTGCTCGTCGGCCTGCCAGAAGCCCTTGTGAATGGCCACCAGCATGATCGCCAGCATGTTGGTCTTCACATGCACATTGGCGCCCTGTTCAAGAAAGGAATCGATCCCCAACTGGTAGTGATCATCGAGATACACCGCCTTGACCTCCTCCCAGGCGCTGTCCTGGATAATGTCCGGGTTGGTCACCTGCCAGCCCCAGAGATATTCCAGGAACTCGCTGCCCATGGTCCGCGCGCCAGCGTAATCATGCTGCATCAACGCCTTGATCCAGGCCGGATTGAGGAAGCGGCCGCGAAGCTCCGCCAGCAACGCCTGCTGCAAGGGTTCCAGGCGCACCTTGGTCGGGTCGTTGTGCCAGCTGACGAAATTTTCGGGCGCCTGGCCGGCCAAATGCTCGACGGCCATGCTCAGGCCACCGAGGTAGTCGAACGCATCGTTGTTGTCCATCAGCCCGTAGAGGTTGCTGGAACGTCCTAGATAGGTACGTGTGACCTGCTTCAAGCCAGCCTCGAACACTGCCTGGACCGGCTCGCCATTGTGCTGCAGGCCGTAGGCATGGCCCATCCGGTTGACGTAGCTGCGCGCCAACTCGCTACGGTCCTGCCAACTGCCGGAGCGTTCCACCAGCGCGTTGATGCCTGCACCATAGGCGCCTGGTGCCACCCCAAACAGGCGCAGCGCCGACAGGCTTCCAGCCTGCTCGGCATCGGCGCCGCCGTCCAATCGGCGCGCCGCGTCCTCGACCCAGTTGGCGGCGATCCGGTTCTGTGAAAGGGTCTCATCTCCCCCGGTCGCCAGCGCACCGATCGGTTGCAGCGCGGCATCCAAAGCGATACGCAGAGCGGGATAATCCCGGCGGATGGTGTTGCTGGCGCCGTCCAGCGCCAACAGCACACCGCGCTCGAGCAGCGCAAGCTGGTCGGCGTACAAATCCCGGAACAGGCCGGAGGTGGTGAACATCAAGTCACGGCGTTCATGACCCTGCTCAAGCGGCACCCGCTCGATCCCCTCGACGATTCCCCGACTGTTCCAGACCGGCTCGACGCCGAGCAGATCGAGGCCGAACGCAACCATGGCGCCTTCGTCTCGTACGGTGTCCGAGGCCCAAAGGATGACCGCTTCACGGCCGCCCTCCGGCATGGCTCGCTCACGGGCGCGATCGGCCAGTTCTCGACCGATCCCCCAACCGATACGACTCGGCAGCAGGCTGCTGTCCAGCGCGTGGAAGTTGCGCCCCGTGGGCAACGCCTCCGGCGTGCGGATCGGATCGTTGCCTTTACCCGGCGCGACGAAGCCTCCCTCTAGCGCGTGGATCAGCGCCCGCATCTCGGCTGCCGGGGAATCGACCAATGCCTGGCGGTACTCGGTCCGTTCGGCGCCCATCGACGCCATCAGAGTATCGACCGCCTCCTCGGACCAGGGCTTGCCGAACACGTGCAGACCGAGCGGCATGAAGCGCTCCTGGATATTGGTTAGGTAATGACCGACCTCGTGGACCAGCAGATCGTCGTCGACCTGATCGAAATCGATACCGCGCGCGGCGAGCGGCTCGGCCATGGAATCGCGCAGCTCGGGTTCCAACCCGGACTCGCTCAGCAGCCGTTTGATCTCAGCGATGGTCGCGCGCCGAGCGGGCCCTTCGGTGCTGCCAGTCCCGGCCTCGAAACTCTCGATTAGCTGACGCAGCTTGAGCAGATCGTCGTACAGCGGCGTCGCCACCAGAGGCGGCGTGAGGTGATCGATCATCACCGCGAGCCCTCGACGCTTGGCCTGGATGCCCTCACCCACGCCATCGACAATGTAGGGATAGATGCTCGGCAGATCACCGACGATCTGCAGCGGGTAATCCTCGGCACTCAGCCCGGCACGCCGCCGCGGCAGGAATTCGTAGGTAGAGTGACGCCCCAGGTGCACCAAGGCATCGGCACGAAAGTCGTCGCGCAGCCAGTGATAGAAGCCCAGATACTGGTGCGTTGGCGGAAAGACCAGGTTGGCGTGGAGCAATTCCTCGTCCACTTCCCAGCCTCGCGGCGGCTGCGGACCGAGGAAGACGTTGCCCAGACGTAGACCTGGAAAAACCATCCGCTCCCCTTGCACCATCACCCGTCCAGGCGCTTCGCCCCAACCACGCAGCCCCTCGATGCCTGTAGCCGCCAGCGCGTCGATCAGCTCATCCGCTTCACTCCAGTTGGCCAGCCCGGGCTGCTCGAGCGCTCGTTCGTAGAAGTGCTCGAGTTGCCCGAGCAGATCCAGCGCGCGGGCTCTGGCCGGATGCTCGACGCCATCGAGCAGGTGATGCAGCTCGCTCGACCCATCACGCAAGGTCTGCTGGGCGATATCCAGATGCGACGCCTGCAGTGCCCGACGCATCTGCGCGCTCCAGTGGCCCAACGGGCCATGCACCATCTCGGCCTGCAAGGCCGGCGGCAAGGTACGGAACCAGCGCAGATATCCATCGCGGTCGAGCCCGGGCACCTTCTCGGCCATGTTGGCCAACGCATCCCCTTGCTCAGGCAGATTCACGCCATGGTCTTGCAGCATACCCAGCAGCGCCTCGGACGACAGCGGCAACTCGCCTGTTTCGTAGCCCTCAGCCTTGAGACGCCGCAGTATCGCGAGCAAGGATTGCGGTACGTCCAGGTTGTCGGCACCAATGTTGTGCCGTCCCGGCGGATGGTTGTAATAGATGATGGCGACACGCTTGTTCTTGTTGGCCTTGCGCTGTAACCGCTGCCAGCGATGGATCCGAGCGGCGAACGCTTCGATCCGGGACGGCAAGGGCTGGCTGAAACCAAAACGGATACCGGAATTCGGATCGATCTGCGCCGACTCCCACGCGGCCAGCACCATCGGCTGGCTGCTGCCCTGCAGCTCCGGCATGGCCAACTGGTAGTGGACCTTGTCGCGCCCGAGCCCGTCACTGGAGAGCTGCCAGGCGCTCTCGTCACGGTCATCCAGGCGCAAGGCCTTGAGCACAGGCACATCGAGGCGCTTGAGTATCTCGGTGGCCTCTTCTCGCCCCTCGCCACCGCCGAGCACGAAATCCTGCAGCACGACCACCGCCGCCAGCGTCGGATGCGCACCGCTTTCGAGCCAACGCAGCGCCTGCAGGGTGCCCTCGCCCCATCCAGCGAGCAGGCTGACGCAGGCGATATCACGCTGTTGCAGCGTCTGGCAGAGCGCGTTGTTGAGGTCGGCGTCGCCCCGGCGATCGGCACGGCCATGATCGATCACCGCGACCATGCTGTCGCCGCGCCAGACGAGCTCAGATGCGTTGAGAGTACGCCCGTCCTGGTAGAAGCGTAGCGCTGGACGCGGCTCGGCAGGCATGATCCGCCTCGAACCATCGTCGGACAGCCAGCTCAGCAGGCGCGCGATGTTATCGCTCCCACCGGCAATCCAGTAGCTACGCGCCTCGATCCACCCGGTCTGATCGGGATTGGCATCGCCAAGCTCGCGGACCCAGCCGGCCAGATCCTCGCCGGGCTTTTCTGCGCCGAGACGTGATGCCTGTTCACGGTCGCGGAACACGGGCGTGCCATCGATACGGCTCATCGCAACCAGCCCCTGATCGCTGTGCATGATGTAACGATCACCGGAGCTGTACCCCTCGATCAGCGGCCGCAAGCGCTCCACCTCGGACCCGAAGACGCCGACAGCGAGCAGCGTGTCTCCGCCCTGGAGCCATTCGGCTATGCGGGCATCATCCATCTCGCTCAGCTGTTCCGGGGTCCGTGCATCGATGATTTCGTCCGGTTGGCGCTGTTTGAACAGGGCCACTGCCGAGGCGAATTCAGCCGCGCTGTACTGCGAGATGATCGCCTTAACCTGCCCGCCCAGGGCGGGAGGAGCGAGCAGCAGCGAAAGCACCAAACCAGCCCAGCGGAAAACGATAGACATGCCCACTCCGTCTCGAGACGCGCGGGCGGCAGAACGGCCGCACAGCCTGGAACAGGCGCAAGGCGTTCTGAGGATGTCGCCCACCGCGACAATTCCTTGGGGAGTACGGGCTGGTATCGGGCTTGGCCGAAGGTTCGGCTCTACCGTTGCGGGGGCAGCATCAGCTTGGTACTGATTTCCCATTTAACCCGAACCTTGATCCGGGCACCGCGCACTCCATGAAGACAGCCGCTTGGCGGCTGAAGGCGCGAACCTTACGCGGCGCACCCGACAAGATCAAGCAACAAACCCTAGCCGCTGCAGGCACCCTCGGAACTTAGATGCGACGGCTTGCTTGATGGTGGCTAGACTTCGAGGGGATCAGTCATATCGGGGCGGCTATGAACGACGACAAGCAACCAAAACCACTCACGTTTCGGCAAATGCTACAAAGCGTTCTGGCTGGCGCGCTCGGTGTGCAGAGCGGAAAAAACCGAGAAAGGGATTTCAGTCAGGGAAAACCGAGCCACTTCATTCTGTTGGGTGTCGGCTTCACAGTGGCGTTCGTACTGATCATCCTCGGCGTGGTCAAGCTGGTGCTGTATCTTGCCGGTCTGTGACAGCCCCGGCACAGGTAGCATGCTTTATTGGTGACTGACCCAGAAAACCGCCGTTGCGACGACTAGAATTATCAGGACGAAAATAGCGGTGGCATCCGCCACGCTGTCATTACCGCGTTGATTGGACTGCTCTGACACGGCTGCTCTCCTTGTTATCGGGCTCACGTTGCTTGCAGTTAAGACCACGCCAGCGAGTCGCTCAAGCTCACCGCTTCAAATGCCAATAAAGCAGCGTTTCGTTCTAAACATATTCCCAAACATCACTTTTGCGCATAACCGCTAGCTGGTATCGTGCCGCCCTCCCTGAATGGGTGCGCGGCCGTGCGCGCGATAAGCTGTAGACAGCCCTGAGAACAGGACATCCCATGTACGTTTACGACCAGTACGACCAACACATCATCGAGGATCGCGTTCGCCAGTTTCGCGATCAAACCCGTCGCTTTCTGGCGGGTGAACTCGGTGGCGAGGAATTCCGCCCCCTGCGCCTGCAGAACGGCCTGTACATTCAACGCTATGCGCCCATGTTGCGTATCGCGGTGCCCTATGGGCTGCTGTCTTCGACCCAGGTGCGCAAGCTGGCTGAAATTGCCCGCAAGTACGACAAGGGCTACGCCCACATCAGTACCCGGACCAATGTGCAGTTCAACTGGCCGGAACTCGAAGATGTCCCTGAGATTCTCGCCGAGCTGGCAACGGTGCAGATGCATGCGATCCAGACCAGCGGCAATTGCATCCGCAATACCACTACCGACCAGTTTGCCGGTGTAGCCAAAGACGAGCTGATCGACCCACGCCCCTGGTGCGAGATCATTCGCCAATGGTCGACCTTCCATCCGGAATTCGCTTTCCTGCCGCGTAAGTTCAAGATTGCCGTGAACGGAGCCTCGAGCGACCGCGCCGCCATCGAAGTGCACGATATCGGCCTCGAAGCAGTGAACAACGAGGCTGGTGAGCTGGGCTTCCGCGTGTCAGTCGGGGGTGGTTTGGGCCGCACACCGATCGTGGGCAGCTTCATCAACGAATTCCTTCCCTGGCAGCATCTGCTGACCTACCTCGACGCCATCCTGCGTGTGTACAACCGCTATGGCCGTCGCGACAACAAGTTCAAGGCGCGCATCAAGATTCTGGTCAAGGCGCTCACGCCGGAGGTCTTCGCCGAGCGCGTCGAGGCCGAGTGGTCCCATCTCAAAGATGGCCCTAGCACGCTGACCGAAGCCGAAGTCGAGCGCGTCAGCAAATTTTTCGTCGACCCGGCCTACAAGCCTCTGGAAGATCAAAGCGCCGCGCTCGCTCAACTCGATACCGAGCATCCCGGTTTCGCCCGCTGGCGCCAGCGTAACGTGGTGGCACACAAGAAGCCCGGTTACGCAGCCGTCACCCTATCGCTCAAGAGCACCGGAGTGGCTCCAGGCGATGTGACCGATAAGCAGCTCGATACCATCGCCGATTTGGCCGATCGCTACAGCTTCGGTGAAGTGCGCAACTCCCACGAACAAAATATGATCCTCGCAGATGTCGAACAGTCGCGGCTGTTCGAGTTGTGGAGCGAGCTGCGCGAACTGGGCGTCGCCACCCCGAATATCGGCCTGCTGACCGATATCATCTGCTGCCCTGGCGGCGATTTCTGCTCACTGGCCAATGCCAAGTCGATTCCGATCGCCGAAGCCATCCAGCGCCGTTTCGATGATATGGACTACCTGTTCGACATCGGCGACATCGATCTGAACATCTCCGGCTGCATGAACGCATGTGGACATCACCACGTGGGTCACATCGGCATTCTGGGCGTGGACAAGAAAGGCGCCGAGTTCTACCAGGTCTCGCTCGGCGGCAGTTCCGGCCGCAATGCGAGCCTCGGCCAGATACTTGGCCCGTCCTTCGCTCAGGACGTTATGCCCGACGTGATCGAAAAGATCATCGGCGTCTATGTGGAGCAACGTACAGAAGATGAACAGTTCCTCGACACCTTCCGCCGTATCGGCATCGACCCCTTCAAGGAGCGCGTCTATGCAGCGAATCATTAAGGACGGCCAGGTCATCGACGAAACCTGGCATCTGCTACCCAAGGACGTAACGCTTGATGGTCTGTCCAATTGTGACGATCTGATCGTGCCGTTCCAGCTATGGCTCGATCATGCTCATGCATTGAAAGCTCGCGACGGCGGTCTCGGGGTTTGGCTGGACGCCGACGAAGCCGTGGAAGAAATCGCCGACGACCTTGAGCATTTCCAAGTCATCGCACTGAACTTCCCTGCCTTTACCGATGGTCGCCACTACTCCAGCGCTCGCCTGCTGCGCGAGCGTTACGGCTACAAAGGCGAGATCCGAGCCATAGGCGATGTGCTGCGCGATCAACTGTTTTATATGCGTCGTTGCGGTTTCGACGCCTTCGCGGTGCGCGCTGACCGCGACCCCTATGAGGCGCTGGAAGGTTTGAAGGATTTCTCCGTCACCTACCAATCGGCCGTCGATGAACCGTTGCCCTTGTTTCGCCGCCGACAAGGCTGAATCCACGCTCGTGCTGCAATAAAAAAACCGCCTTTCGGCGGTTTTTTATTGATACATCCAGAAGTTGGGGTGCTCGACCTGAAGGACCTCGGTCGGCTGCTTCTTGCCGAATGCTTCGATGATCTTCTCTGCCAGTGCTTTCATGACCCATTCCTGTTGCGTTGGAGTGGCGCTAGCTTCGCTCACTCGATCAACGCAACAAAATCGGTTTTAGCTATGTCATCAATAGCCGGTTAACCGAAGGGGCCACACAGTCAGTCAAGCCGCACAAGTACTCGACCGGCCTGCTGCCCCGCCAGGATTCGCTCGATAGCTGCAGGCAACTCCTCCAACGAAATCTCCTGCACCAGATCATCCAGATTCGGCAATTTCCACTGCACGGACAGTCTGTCCCACATCGACGCTTTGACGACCAGCGGGATTTCCACCGAGTCGACTCCAAGCAGATTCACGCCGCGCAGAATGAAGGGCATGACGTTGGCCTGAAAATTCGTCCCGGCAGTCAGACCGCAACAGGCGACACTGGCGCCACGCCGCAACGATTTGACGACGTTGAAAAGAATTTCGCCACCGACGGTGTCGACCGCGCCGGCCCATTGCTCTTTGAACAAAGGTTTCTCCGCCCCCGCCTGAAGCACACCACGCTCAATGACCTGCGCGGCGCCAAGCCGGGTTAGGAAATCGACTTGATCGGCCTTACCGGTCACCGCAGCGACGCTGTAACCAAGACGGGACAGCAAGGCCACCGCAATACTGCCGACTCCACCCGTAGCACCGGTCACCAAAACTGGCGCATCGGTTGTTGGCTCAAGGCCCGCCAACTCGAGCTTGTCCACGCAGAGTGCCGCAGTCAGCCCTGCCGTTCCAAGCGCCATGGCCTCGCGCAAGGAAAGCCCGGCAGGGCGCTTGATTACCCACGCCGACGGCACGCGAATGAACTGACCGAAACCGCCCGCCGTATTCATTCCAAGGTCATATCCGGTAACGATGACCTCATCGCCCTTGGAAAACTCCGGGACGCTCGATTCGGCAACTGTGCCGGCCGCATCAATGCCCGGTGTGTGCGGAAAGCTTCGGGTAACGCCGCGGTTGCCGCTGGCCGACAACGCATCCTTGTAGTTCAGCGATGAGTAGCTAACGCGAATCAACACCTCACCCACAGGGAGTTCGTCGATGACTCTCTCGACGACACGTGTTTCGAAACGGCCATCGGCATGTTCGCTGGTTTGCAGTGCTTTGAAGCTACCCATCAGTTGCTCCTTATTGCCAGAATCGCTGTTCGTTGAGACGTGTCCAGCCCTTCAGCAAGCCGTGCTCCAAGGTGGCACTCGCCGCCATGCCGAATCGCTCTGGAAGACTTTTTTTCTCCGCATAGTGCAGCTGGAACAGATCCGCCTCGCGGGCGCGAGCAGCCAGATACTCATCGCTCGTCTTCAATTCATCAACGAGCTGCTTGCCAAGAGCGGCGATACCCAGCCAGACCTCACCAGTGGCAACATCGTCGATAGACAGCTGCTGGCGATAGCGGGCGACGAAGTTCTTGAACAGCTCGTGCGTAGTTTCCAGATCGTCTTGGAATTTCTCCCGTCCCTTATCGGTATTTTCACCAAAGATCGTCAGGGTACGCTTGTATTCACCTGCGGTGAGCACCTCGACATCGACATCATGCTTCTTCAGCAATCGATGGACATTGGGCAGCTGCGCTACGACCCCAATGGAGCCGAGAATTGCAAAAGGTGCGCTGAGGATCTTCTGGCCGATACACGCCATCATGTATCCGCCGCTCGCTGCAACTTTGTCGACACACACCGTCAACGGCACACCTGCATCACGGATGCGCACCAGCTGCGAGGCAGCGAGTCCGTACCCGTGGACCATGCCGCCGCCACTTTCCAGACGAAGGACCACTTCGTCCTGTGGCGTGGCCAAGGTCAGCAGTGCAGTGATTTCATGCCGCAGGTTGTCGACGGCCGACGCCTTGATGTCGCCGTCGAAGTCGAGCACGAACACCCGTGGGCGGGTTTCCGGCTTTTTCTTCGCCAGCTTGGCTGCCTTGGCTTCACGCTTGCGCTGCAGTTTGAGTTGATCCTTATCGATCAGCGATTGTTCGAGACGCTCACGCATCGATTTATAGAAGTCGTTAAGTTTATGGACTTCCAGATGGCCACCCGTCTGCTTGCTCCTTCCGCGCCGCAGTGTGGCGAGCGCAGCTAGCACTACCAGCACAGCCGCCACTAGCGTGACGGTCTTAATCAGAAAGCTTGCATAGTCAGCAAGAAATTCCACATATCCTCCTCGGATCACCTACGGTTGCCAGCGGGACACGGCATGGCGTAAAGCGCTCAAGCATACCGATTGCATAGACACCTGAGCCAGCGGAAGCCGATTCAAACAAACGTATGATTTATCGTTGACACTCCTAATCGATCCCCCTACCCTCGCGAAAAACAGGGTCCTGGAGCTGAACATGGGCAGTATTTACCTGATCAGGCATGGTCAGGCGTCATTCGGCGCGGAAAACTACGATGTCCTATCGCCGCTTGGCTTTCGACAGTCAGCAGCCCTGGGAGATTACCTGGAGCAATTAGGTGTTCGTTTCGACCGCTGCGTGAGCGGAGAGTTGAGCCGGCAGCAAGATACCGCTCGGGCCACCCTGGCGCGGATGAGCACTCATGATCTAGATGAATGTCCCATCGAAATCGATTCAGCGTTCAATGAGTTTCACGCTGACGAGGTGATTCGTGCTCACATGGCCGATCTGTTGGCCGTTGAGCCTGACGCGATGCAGATATTCAGCAATGCTGCCAGTCACCGTGCCGAGTTCCAGCGACTGTTCAGTTACGTGATTCATCGATGGGTTTCTGGCGAGCATGAAAAAGCAGGGCTGGAAAGCTGGCAGAGCTTTATCGACCGTGTCCAAAACGGATTGAACCGTTTGCTCGATCAGGCGAACAAAAAGGATCACATCGCCGTTTTCACGTCTGGCGGGACCATCACCGCACTGCTTCAACTGATCATCGGCGTGCCGCCCATCAAGGCGTTCGAATTGAACTGGCAGATCGTCAACACCTCGCTCAGCTGCCTGAAGTATCGCGACAACGACGTAGCGCTGGCTTCGTTCAACAGCCATGTGCATCTGGAACTGCTGAAGAATCCGGAGCTCGTCACCTATCGATAAGCTCCAACCCGACTGCAGCCCGAGGCTGCAATTTCCACGATAAAAAAAGGACATATCCGATGAGCAACGTCGACGACACCATCCAGGGCATGAAAGCCAAGTTCAACCCCAGCGCTGCAGCCGGTCTGGACCTGGTTTTCCAGTTCAATATCACCGACGCGGAAAACTACTATCTGGTCGTTAAGGATGGCACCTGTGACTTTCACAAAGGCGAGTCCGCCGATGCCAACGTTACGCTGATCATGGACAGCGAAACCATGCAGGGCGTCATCAGTGGCGAGACCGACGGCATGCAGGCGTTCATGGCAGGCAAGCTGCGCGCCGAGGGCGACATGATGCTCGCGCTGAAGCTGAGCGAGCTGTTCCCGGCCTAACTTGCCGAGATGTGACGCAAAGGCCGAAGTTTTGCGACTTCGGCTTTTTTGTGCGCTTTTTTAGTGACGTTCAAGCATCAAGCATCGTGATTACATAGCAACACCCCGACCAATAAAGACCGTCTTTGCTTGGTGCTGTCATGGGCGCCCATTAGATTACGGGTGCTGGATGGTCAGCTGGCGTTGCGGAGTACAGCCGCCATGAACCTGCTCATCAAGGCATCGATTACAAGAAGGGACAAGCATGGCGCTAACAGATCAGACCAGCCGCATCCGTGAAGGTGAAGAACTGCCCGCTGCAGTCATCGATCAATACCTCAAAGCCCATATTTCGGGACTGGAAGGCAGCCCGAACATTTCGCAATTTCCGGGTGGCGCGTCCAACCTGACCTACCTCCTGGAGTATCCTCGGCAGGAATTCGTGCTACGTCGCCCACCGTTTGGCCACAGAGCCAAGTCCGCACACGACATGGGCCGCGAATACCGAATCCTCAATCAGCTCAACGCGGGCTTTCCTTACTGCCCGAAAGCCTACGTCCACTGCACTGACGAGGCGCTTATCGGTGCCGAGTTCTATGTCATGGAGCGCGTCCAGGGCATCATCCTGCGTGAAGACATGCCGGCTGAACTCGGATTTACGCCAGAACAGACGACCGCGCTGTGCAAGAGCTTCATCGACCAGTTCGTCGAGCTGCACAACGTGGACTACAGCGCCTGCGGCCTTGGCGACTTGGGCAAGCCCGAAGGCTACGTGCAGCGTCAGATTACCGGCTGGATCGATCGTTACGAGCGGGCCGCCACACCGGATGCCCCTGGTTGGGAACCGATCAAAACCTGGCTGCGCGACAAGATGCCTGCTGACCACCACAAGCCCGGTATCGTGCACAACGACTACCGCTTCGACAATGTCATCCTCAACCCGGAGAACCCGATGGAGATCATCGGCGTGCTGGACTGGGAAATGACCACCATTGGTGACCCGCTGATGGATCTGGGCAATACGCTTGCCTATTGGATAGAAGCGACAGATCCGCCGCCTATGCAACTGATCCGCAAACAGCCCAGCAATGCTCCAGGCATGCTAACGCGCCAGGAGTTCGTCGATTACTACGCCGAGCGTGCCGGCATTCATATCGATAACTTCGACTACTACTACACCTACGGCCTGTTTCGTCTAGCGGCTATCGTGCAACAAATTTACTACCGCTACTTCCACGGCCAGACCCAGGATCAGCGGTTCGCTAAATTCGTTCAAATGAACGCCCTGCTCGAACAAGTAAGCCTGCAGGTCATCCATAAATCGAAGCTGTAATACAGCTCACCAAGAGGAATACAGTTCATGAGCAAAACCACCCTGTTCGACCTGGATGGCAAGATCGCTTTCGTCTCTGGCGCCAGCCGCGGCATCGGCGAGGCCATCGCTAAACTGCTGGCCCAGCAAGGCGCCCATGTCATTGTTTCCAGTCGCAAAATCGAAGGCTGTCAGGCTGTCGCGGATGCAATCGTCGCAGCTGGTGGCAAAGCGACGCCGGTTGCCTGCCACATCGGTGAGCTGGAACAGATTCAAACGGTATTCGCTCAGATTCGCGAGCAATTCGGTCGGCTGGACATCCTGGTCAATAACGCAGCGACCAACCCACAGTTCTGCCACATCCTCGATACCGACGTTTCGGCTTTTCAGAAAACTGTCGACGTGAACATCCGTGGATATTTTTTCATGTCCGTCGAGGCCGGCAAGCTGATGCGTGCAAATGGTGGCGGCAGCATCATCAACGTCGCCTCCATCAATGGCGTGACGCCAGGCAACTTCCAGGGCATCTATTCAGTCACCAAAGCTGCGGTGATCAATATGACCAAGGCGTTCGCCAAGGAATGCGCACCGCAAGGCATTCGGTGTAACGCGCTGCTGCCGGGCCTGACCGACACCAAGTTCGCCTCGGCGCTGGTCAAGAACGACTCGATCCGTGAAGAAGCGCTGCGTCATATCCCGCTGAATCGCGTCGCCGACCCGAGTGAAATGGCCGGCGCCGTGCTGTATCTGGCCAGCGACGCATCGAGCTACACCACAGGCCTGTCGCTCAACGTGGACGGTGGCTACCTCGCCTAACGGGTCTGAAACAAAGAAGGGAACCTCAGGGTTCCCTTTCTTCACTAGCTGAAATCTTCGCCGTTACCAGTCTTTCATCGCCTGTTCCGCTGCAGCGTTTGCCGGTTTCGCCAACAGACCCGTGGGTGCCATCTCAACCGTATAGGTAGCGCCGTCGGCGATCGGTAGAAAGCTCACCCGTCGCGGCTGGGCCTCGAGGACCAGCGGTGCGCACTGACAGCGCTGCAGCCAAGCCCAGAAGTCGACCCCAGCTTGGCTCCGTCCGAGCGCCACATGAGGGTGGCGAGCCTGATCCTGCTGTTCGACGGCGAGGTAGCGACCAGAAAGCTTCTCCAGCCGATAGCCCGATTTCAAACCGATCAGCGTTGCCAGACCTTTCCAATGAAGTGCACGCAGGTCGAGTTGCCAAAGATCACCCTCCAGCGTGACAAAACGGATCTGCTGCCCCTCCTCCACCTTTACTTGATAGCGCTGCTGGCCATCGGCCTGAAACGACAAGGACGCCAACGGTGCACCCTGCTCCAGCGGCTGATAAGTGGTGACGTCCCAGGCGATCAAGCCAATCAGACCACCCAGCGCGAGGACCAGCATACCGACGGTGCCTCGCAGCCACCCCAACAGCCAGCGGCCGCCGACCAGCATACGCACCGCTATCAGCGCAGTGATCAGCGCAAGCAACGCGACAACCACTGCAAGCCCCAGATATTGCATCGCCACATTCCCGAAAATTTGACGGCACATTATCGACAGGGTCACGCAGCGCAGCCAGCAGCAGATGGGGACACTGACTACGAGTCGACATTCTGCTTTGTTGCCTCCTAACGATACGGTGAAACGACGTTTATTAGCTCGCGATTGGCTTGCGGCAACGCAAGCGGCATCATGCGCCGCCTGTCTTCACCAATTTGCTCATGAGTGACGCGCATGCCAATGCTTGAATTCGCCACAGACCCGCTGGTACTGGCCGCTCTGATGGCCGTTGCCTTCTTTGCGGGTTTTATCGATGCGATCGCTGGGGGTGGTGGTCTCTTGACCCTACCCGCATTACTCACGGCCGGCTTACCGCCACATCTGGTTCTCGGCACCAACAAACTGTGCGCGACCTTCGGCTCGGCCACGGCAAGCTTCACGTTTTATCGCCGTAAGCTCTTCGATCCCGGGCAATGGCGATTCGCACTCACGGCTACAGCCGTAGGCGCAGCACTAGGCGCAGGACTGGCGCACTGGATTCCCGCCCGCTGGCTTAATCAAATGCTGCCCTTGGTGGTCTTCGCCTGTGGGTTGTACCTGCTGTTCGGTCGGGTGCCGACCACACCACGAGAAGATTCAGCGCCGATCGGCAAACGCCGACAATGGCCGCAGGGGCTGACGCTGGGTTTCTACGATGGCGTGGCCGGCCCCGGCACCGGCGCCTTCTGGACCGTCAGCAACATGCTGATCTACCCACTGGATCTGCTAAAAGCGAGCGGCGTGGCGCGCAGCATGAACTTCGTCAGCAACGGTGTTGCGCTTGCCGTATTCGTGATCAGTGGCCAGGTTGCCTGGGCATTGGGGATCGGCATGGGGCTCGCATTGATGGTTGGCGCCTACCTGGGGGCACGCACAGCGATCCAAGGTGGATCGAAGTTCATTCGACCGATCTTTATTTCGGTCGTGCTGGCATTGAGCCTGAGATTAGCTTGGCAGCACTGGTTCGGGGCGGCCTGAACGTCGAGCCACATACAAGTCGATCAAGTAGCGGGCAATGGATTTTGGCGCTGGTAGTGCCGGCAGATCGTGGATCGAGAACCAGCCGGCATCTTCGATCTCCTCAGGCTGCATGACGATCTCTCCCGACGCATATTCCGCGTGGAAGCCAAGCATCAACGAGTGCGGAAACGGCCAGCCCTGGCTGCAGATGTAGCGAGGCTCCTGGATCGAAACACCGACTTCCTCATGCACCTCTCGCCGGACGCACTGCTCGACCGACTCGCCAGGCTCAACGAAGCCCGCCAGCGTGCTGTATACACCCGGCGCGAAGCGCGGTGAACGCGCCAGCAGCAATTCATCGCCACGAGTCACCAGAACGATCATGCTCGGAGATATACGCGGGTAATGATGAATGCCGCAACTCTCGCACTGCATTGCCCGCTCTGTCGGATGCTGACGCATCGGGTTGCCACAGCTTCCGCAGAAGCGATGATGATTGGCCCAGGTGCCGATCTGTGCGGCGAAGCCGAGCATACGGAACCTGTCGACATCATCGTCCTGCATCATGAACTGACGCAAGCCCTGCCAGGCTGCACCAGGCACTTCGGCAGGGTGAGCCAGCTCCAACAGAAACACCGGGTCGCCGTCGAAGTAACCCAAGCCCTGCTCACTTATCACAGGTAATTCAAGCCGCTTGAGCCAGCCTCTCGGAAACAGCACACCGTTGGCATCGAAAAGAAAACCCTGCTGACAATGCACAACGGCCCACCCGCCTTCGTTCGCGGGATCGAGCAGTGCAGGCTGCCAGCGAAGGCTCATCAGGCAGCCACCGGAAGACCCAATGCGCGAACGCTCTCGGACGCAATATCCAGCACGCTGGCGCGAGAGTCGTCGCGCCGCAGTATTGCGCCACCGTCGAGGTAGTACTCGAGGCTGGTCAAGGCATCGGCAAGGGTTTCGAGCATCTGCTCTGGAGGCATCTGCACGCCTTCGAGCATCTGCTTCTGAATGAAGTCGGCACAAGCACCGATCAGCTCGGCCGCCCGATCTTGCTCAAGGAAACGCAACCCGCCACGAACCGCCATCAAGCTGAACGGGACGTTAGCCAGATGCAGCTTTTCCCCATTGGACTCCAGATAGGCTGTGATAGCGCGCTTGGCCAACGCCAGGCCCGCGGTCGCTTCGCCGATCACAACAATGCAGGCCTCGGTGAGCTGATGATTGGCGAAGGCTTCAGCTTCCTGGCCCGGTTGGGCAATTGGAGGCCGCGAATCACGGCGCTCGCCGCGCTCCAGGCTTGCCACCATGCTTTCGACATAGAGCACCGCGTCGGCCAGCTTCAGCAGCGCCTGGGAGTCCGGAGCCTGTTCGGCGCTCCAGCCGGCGACCGTGGCAAGCTGAGCGTGCAAGGTACTCGAAGCGGAAGACAGCCCCACCATACCCAGGGTCTTCGCCAGCTTCCCCAACAGACTGTGCAGGTTGGCGTACGATTCGCTCGGAGCCGTCTGCCTTTCGATGAGGTCCAGCAGATCCTTGAGGCTCGCCAGTTCTTCACGAATCGCCGATGACAGCGAACGCATCACTGCCTGACCGGGACCAGCGAGGCGCTGGGACTCGTCCTCGAGCAGATGATCGGTAAAGGGCAGCGGACCAAGCGAGAACGTCTCGCGAACCTGAGTCGCCATGGGCCCGCTGCTTTCCGCCAACGCAACCAGATACAGCAATTCCTTGAGCAGGACACGCGGCGGCTCGTAGGCCGTATTGATGCTGAGTTGTCGAAGCTCACGGTCGAGCCGGGAAAACAGTTGCTTGCGTGACTGACGCGGCAGCAGCTGGCCATCCAGCTGGGCCTCCAACGCCGCACTGCCCAACCAGCATAGGCGGCCAGCAGGAGTATTGGCGAACAGCAGATCCAATCGACTGAGGGCTCGCGCCATGAGCTTGAGGCTCGCGGCAGCATTATCTTCACGAATGAAACCCAGCAGACCGACCTGATACATCTGTCGTAAGCGTCGTGCTTCGGTCATCCGCGCGGCAGGCTCTCGCACTGCCGCCACCACTGGTGGTCGCGCATGATCGAGTCGGGCACTGAAGAAGAAACTCTCGGGTAACGGGGACTGTGCACTGACGAGCCGCAGCGCGTTGATCGGCGGCAGGAGCAGTTCCGGCATTTCCTGACGGCTGGCATCAACACTTTCAAGATAGCGCCCGAGCACATACAGGGCATTGCTCAGCGCTGCCAGCTGAGTATCCCGTTCTTCGCCTGCGCCAACCGGAATATCGGTGGCGAGCTGGAGTATTTCCTGCGCCAGCAACTCGGCCCCGGTCAATTCGATGAGATTGAGTGTCCCCCGAACCTGCTTGAGATTTTCCACGGCCTGTTGCAGCAGACTTCCGTTGTTCCGATCAATGATGAAATGCTCGAGGCTCTGCTCGGCTTCCTCCATGGTTGCGAATAGTTCATCGCGGACCAGGCTGAGTGAAGTAGCTCCGGTAACCATGCCTAGCGCGCCTCCCGCGCAACGTTTAGATGATGCATCAGTCGGAGAAATCCGGTTTCTGTTTGCTCATATGGGCAGCCATGGCCACCTTGAGGTCTGCCGACTGAAGCATTGCAGCATTCCAGGTGGCAATGTACTCGAGACCGTCATCGACGCGGTGATCGCGCATATAGCGGATCATTTCCTTGGTGCCGCGAATCGCCACCGGCGACTTCGCAGCGATGTCAGCTGCCAGAGCGAACACCGCGGCCATCAGCTTCGGCTGATCAGGATAGGCTCGATTCACCAATCCTATGGCCTGCGCTTCCTGGCCTTCAACGGTGCGTCCGGTATAAGCCAACTCTCGCATCATTCCATCGCCGATGATTCGCGGCAGCCGTTGCAGTGTTCCGACATCAGCCGCCATGCCCATGTCGATTTCCTTGATGGAGAATTGCGCGTCGAGCGTGCTGTAACGCATATCGCAAGCAGCGATCAGATCGATCGCACCGCCTATGCAATATCCTTGGATGGCTGCGATAACCGGCTTGCGGCAGTTGTCCACGGCATTGAACGACGCTTGCAGCTTGAGAATCTGACGGCGCAGGCGCTCGGCGTTGCGTCCGACATCATTCCCCATCTGGGTTGCGGCTTGCGCTAACAACTGCAGATCGATACCGGCCGAAAAATGTTTACCCTCGCCTGAAAGCACCACTACACGGACATCGTCCGTATCGTCGATCCACTCGAAAATATCGACAATCTCACTCCAGAACGCAGCGTTCATGGCATTGACCTTGTCAGGTCGATTGATCGCTACATGGGCGATCTTGTCCTTCAACTCCACACGGAAGGCTTGGTACTCAGTCACGCTATCATCCTCGACAGCCGAGGCACTCATGTGCCTTAAACAGGTTGGACAGGCCCTTCGCAGGGACTGTTCTCAGCCGAACAACTATAACAACAGCCGGGTGAAAGTCGATGCGGGACGTTGTGAAGCAGCCCACGCCCTTGCACATCATCGGCTTTGACATCTCGCGATAGCAGGTCAATACCAAGTATTGCCTATTCCTCAAGGATGCAATCGACCGTATACCGCGTTCCCCCAGCATGCTCTTCGTGCTGCAGCCCATGCACATCGGCGTCGAATCCGGGGAAGCGGGCGGCGAAGCGTTGGGCGAAAGCAAGGTAGTCGAGTATTGAGCGCGTTTCGGGAGTAAACCGCTCGCCCGGCATGATCAGGGGAATACCTGGCGGGTACGGCACCAACATTACCGCGGCAATACGGCCCTCCAGCGCTTCGATGGGTACAGCTTCGACCTCTCCCCGAACCAGCTTGTCATAGGCATCGGCCGGTTTTATCGCCAGCGCCGGCAGCGCCGTATACATCCGCCGCATGGCTTTTGCGGTGGCGTTGTCGCGGTAGCACTCGTGCAAGGAGTCACACAGGTCGCGCAACCCCATCCCGGCGTACTGGCTGCCGCCGGTCTGCCCGACGGTGGGCAACGCGTCGCATAACGGGACGTTATCGTCGTAGTGCCTTTTGAACTCCAGTAACTCGGTTAGCAACGTGCTCCATTTGCCCTTGGTGATGCCCATGGAAAACAGCACCAGAATCGAATAAAGACCAGTCTTTTCGACGACCAGCCCCCGCTCCCAGAGAAACTTGCTGACAACCGCTGCGGGAATGCCCCGCTCACTCAGCCTACCGCCAGCAGTGAGGCCAGGTGTGACCAGCGTGACCTTGATGGGGTCAAGCAATACGTAGTCATCCGCCACATCACCGAAACCATGCCAGTCCGCTTCCGGCTGCAGCAGCCAGTCAGCGGTAACCAGTTCGTCCGCGCCATCCGCCGCGGTGGGTTGCCAGATACTGAACCACCAATCGTCCGGCGCCAGATGCTGACGGAGATTGGCCAGTGCACGACGGAAACTTAGTGCCTCGTCGAAGGTTTCCTGTATCAACGAGCGCCCGGCGGGGCCTTCCATCATCGCCGAAGCCACATCGAGCGAGGCAAGAATGCCGTACTGCGGCGACGTCGAGATATGCATCATGAACGCTTCGTTGAAGCGATCCCGATCCAACTGTCGCTGCTGACTGTCGAGCACATGGATCATCGAGGCCTGGCTGAAGGCCGCCAATACCTTGTGCGTCGAATGCGTGGTGAACACCAGCGGCCCCTGCTCGCGCGTATCCATCCCATAGCGGCCATCGTAGAACTCGTGAAAGGCCGCATAGGCATACCAGGCCTCATCGAAGTGCAAGACATCGACACTGTTGCCCAGGGTGCGCTTGATCAGATTGGCGTTATAACAGAGCCCGTCGTAAGTGGAATTGGTGACGACGGCCAGTCTGACTCGTGGCGGTCTCCCGCGCGCTAGCGGGTTGGCATCGATCTTGGCCTGAATCGATTCCGGGGAAAACTCCTCGAGAGGAATCGGACCGATAATGCCGAGCTCGTTGCGCGAAGGCGTCAGGTAGAGCGGAATCGCCCCGGTCATGATGATCGAATGCAGTATCGATTTGTGGCAGTTGCGGTCCACCAGGACCAGGTCATCCCGCGCCACCATCGAGTGCCAGACGATCTTGTTCGCGGTCGACGTTCCGTTGATGACGAAAAAAGTATGGTCCGCACCGAAATTGCGCGCCGCCCGAGCTTCGGCTGCGGCCAGCGGCCCCGTGTGGTCGAGCAGCGAGCCGAGCTCCGGCACCGAGACCGACAGATCGGAACGCAGGGTGTTCTCGCCGAAGAATTGATGGAAAGCCTGGCCGACCGGGCTCTTGCGAAACGCAACGCCACCGCCATGACCCGGAGTGTGCCACGAGTAGTTGGAATCGCCGGTGTGCTGAACCAGTGCGCGGAAGAACGGAGGCAGCAAGCCGTCCAGATAGCTCCGGGCGGCCCGCGCGACTTGTCGTGCAAGGAACGGAACAGTGTCTTCGAACAGGTAGAGCAGCCCGCGCAGCTCGTTCAGGTCTGCCATCGCTTCGGCCGGGGCATTCTCGATAGTGATCTGCTCACCAAGCGCGAAGATCGGCAATTGTGGCGCGCGCCGCCGTGCGACGCGAATAAGTCCCACCACGTCCTGCAGCAGCCGCTGATTCTCACCGGCACCCTCGGCAGCGACCAGAATACAGGCGAGTCCGTGGTGCGTAGAAGCGACGATGCGACCTTCGGCAGCGCTACCCGTGGGAAGAATATGGAAGCCGTCCCGTTCGAGCTCGGCAGCGATCTCGCGGACACGCTCGCCAGCGACGGTATCGGCTTTGATATCGCGGTGAACGATGAGGATGGGAAACTTGAGGTCTTTATACATGGGTGCTTCCTGGAGGCGTACTCCCCCCAGCGTAGAAGGTCCGCCCTCAAGCACCAAGCGTGAAATGCGATGGCGCCGAGTCGACGCGACAATAGGCGCGTCAGACAGCGCCGACGGATCAGGCCGGCAAGGCTTCAGTCTCGATCTCAGAGGATTGTTCCAGCTGCACCCAGAGCGGCGCCGCACCCGCAGCCTTTTCGATCGCTTGCATGCGTGCCGCATGCGCGGCGACTTCTTCGGCACTGGCGCGAATGACCAGCGTGCCGGGACGATCAGCCGGCAACCGACGGATTGGCGTTGCCTGCTGCCGACCGCCGTTTTCAGACTCGGCGCCCTCACCTGCTAGGGACAGATTGGTCTGCCCGCCGGTCATGGTCAGGTAGACGTCGGCGAGAATCTCGGCGTCGAGCAGCGCGCCGTGCAGGTCGCGACCGGAGTTGTCCACGCCATAGCGTTTGCAAAGCGCATCGAGGCTGTTGCGCTGACCCGGATGGCGCTCGCGCGCCATTAACAATGTATCGAGAACGCTACAGTGGTCGCTCAGCTCGGCACGGTCCTGCTGCCCGAGCAGGGCGAACTCGTTATTGATGAAGCCAACGTCGAACGCTGCGTTATGAATGATAAGTTGCGCGCCTTTGATGAAATCGAAGAACTCATCGGCGACATCCTTGAACCTGGGCTTATCGGTCAAGAACTCATTGGTAATACCGTGAACGGCGATGGCACCCTCGTCCACCTCACGGTCCGGCTGAAGGTACACGTGATAATGCCGCCCCGTGAGGCGTCGGCCGATGACTTCGACACAGCCGATCTCGATGATCCGGTGCCCATCGGTCACCGGCATGCCAGTGGTTTCGGTGTCCAGCACTACGCTACGCATGTTTCAACTCACTCAAGCGGTTTGTCGTTTAGCCTGTACTACGCCGCGATTGGCCAGCAGATCGGCGCGTTCGTTTCCCGGGTGGCCGGTATGCCCGCGCACCCATTGCCAGCTCACTTGATGGCGATTGACTTGCTCATCGAGCTGGCGCCACAGATCGGCGTTCTTTACCGGCTGCTTGGCAGCGGTTTTCCAACCCCGTTTCTTCCAGTTGGGCATCCAGTCGTTGATGCCTTGCATGACGTACTGGGAGTCGGTCACCAGCTTGACCTGGCAAGGCCTTTTCAGCTCTTCCAGTGCACGGATAGCTGCCATCAGCTCCATTCGATTATTGGTGGTTTCCGCTTCGCCGCCCCACAGCTCGCGCTCAACGCCCTTGTAAACAAGCAGCGCACCCCAACCACCGGGACCCGGATTACCCTTGCAGGCGCCATCCGTGTATATCTCGACCGTTTCATCACTCATGAAGGATTATTTGCCTAATTTTACTGTTCGGCATCACGGCGACTGACCTTTGCCACAGGCATTGGCAGCAGCTGACCCATACGCTCGCGACGGCTCTGTCGCAGAGGTCGCAGGCCCACCATCAGCTTTCGCGCCACCAGCAGATAGAAACCGCCGGTCGGCATCTGCAGTCGCTGGCCGACGATGTCCAGGCCGGACAATCGTGTCTGCCACTGACCCGAGGAAAGCGGCGGACAATAGCATCCGAACCGACGTTTCTCCAGCGCGAATCCAAGCAGGTTCAACCAGTCCCCGACGCGTGTGGAACGGATGCAGCGAGCACGACGAAAGGCCTTGCGTGACACCAGGCGCGTCGCTCCCCAAGCACTCCACGGATTGACTCCAACGATCAACAAGTGCCCGCCCGGCCTGACGCTACGCGCCGCCTCGCGCAGCAAAGCGTGTGGCGACAGACTGAAATCAAGGCCGTGCTGAACCACCACGACGTCGGCGGCGTGCTCACCGATCGGCCAGCTCTGCTCTTCGCAAACGATCTCGACGCCCGCCAACGGTGGCCCCAATCGCACACTACGCTTGATCTTCTGCGGCTCGATTGGCGTATTGGCGAACGGTCCGTAATGCACCAGGTAGCTGCCGAAGCAACGCGACAATTCCTGACTGATCACCCACTCTTCCTGCTGCAACAGCTGTCGACCCGTTGGGCTATCGAACCAGGCACTCGCCTCGTTCATCAGCGACAGCCAATCTTCATCCGACTTGGTACAAGACTCACTCATGGCTAGCCTCCATTCATCGGCTGGGTCGGTCAGATCGGAGCTACCGGCCGGTTCAACTTTCCGATATCGCTGTTAGGATGCGCTTTTGCTAATGACTTGGCGACCCGTACATATGTTGAAGATAGAAGCTCTGCCGGCCTTCACTGACAACTACATATGGATGCTGCTGGATCCTCAAAGCCGCCTTTGCGCGGCGGTGGACCCGGGTGAATCGGGCCCCGTCCAGCGCTGGCTGGATGCCCGTCCCGACTGGCGCCTGACCGATATTCTGATCACCCACCACCACCACGATCACGTTGGCGGCGTGCAACAACTCAAGGCCACGCATGGGGCGAAGGTCCATGGGCCGGCTGCAGAGAATATTCCTGGCAAGGACAATGCGCTGGCTGATGGGCAGCGTATCCGCGTCCTCGACCAGGAGCTGGAGGTGATCGAAGTGCCCGGGCATACCAGCGGCCACATCGCCTACTTTCACGACAACGCAAAGGAGCCATGGCTATTGAGCGGCGACACTTTGTTCGCCGCAGGCTGCGGCCGCCTTTTCGAGGGCACCGCAGCCCAGATGTTCAACTCTCTGCAACGACTGGCGGCGCTGCCCGCGTCCACCCGGGTGTACTGCGCTCATGAATACACACTGAGCAATCTGCGATTTGCCCAGGCAGTGGAGCCGGACAACCAGGAAATCGCAGGGCGCATCGAACAGGTCATTCGTTGGCGTGAGGCAAAACGCATTACCCTTCCCACTGACATGCGCATCGAACAGGCTACCAACCCGTTCCTGCGCAGCACCGAACCCACCGTCGCGGCTGCAGCAAGTCGCCATGCCGGCCGTCAATTAACCACGCCAGAAAGCGTATTCACGGCATTGCGCACCTGGAAAGACAGCTTCTGACTAAGTCGACCAGTCTCCAAAAACCAAGGCACCGGGTTGACCCACCGGAACGGCATTCCTACACTCCCTCGAATTTTGCGCTAGGGAAACCTTCAGCCAATGCCGTCTGACTCATCAAATAGCCCTCATCCGGACGCCTTGGCAGCCTCCGGCCGGGCCCTGGCGCTGGCCATCTGTCTCGTTATCACCGGCTGCCAAAGCACCGGTTCGCGCACCTCGCCAGACCGCGAAGCTCAAACACGACCTGAACCTCAGGTCCAGGACACACTGTGGCTCACGGACGTGAAAACCGCCGCGCCGACCCACTCGGACGTCTGGGATCGCATGCGGCAGGGCTTCAAACTGCAGGATTATCTGGACAGCAACCCTCGCATCGAGCAACAGCGCCTGCTTTTCTCAAGTCGCCCACAGTCCATCGAGGCGGCCAGCGAGCGAGGTAGCCCCTACATTCACTATATCGTCGAGCAATTGGAAGAGCGGGATATGCCGCTCGAGCTGGCGCTACTGCCTATAATCGAGAGTTCCTACAACCCCTTTGCCTATTCTCCAGCCCAGGCGGTAGGCCTATGGCAATTCATTCCTTCGACCGGTCGCCACTTTAATCTGCAACAAACCAGCTGGTACGACGGCAGGCGCGACATCACCGCCTCTACCACCGCCGCATTACGCTATCTGACCTACCTGCACGGCTTGTTCAATGACGACTGGCTACTGGCGCTGGCAGCTTATAACGCGGGCGAAGGAACCGTCAGCCGGGCCATCGAGCGCAACCAGAAGCTCGGCTTGCCGACCGACTACTGGAACCTGCCTCTGCCCCGCGAAACGCGCGACTACGTACCCAAGCTGCTGGCGCTCTCGCAGATGGTGCAAAGCCCCGAAGCATATGGCCTCAACCTGACTCCGATCGCCAACGAGCCCTATTTCGAAGTGGTCGCGCTGAAACAACGCATGGATCTCGCCAGGGTCGCCAAAATGGCGGATCTCGAAGAAGACGAAATCTATCAGTTGAACCCCGCGTTCACCCGTCGCATTACGCTGGACGGCCCACAACATCTCCTCGTTCCAAGCGCTAAGGCCGAGATGTTCGCCGCCAATCTAGCAATGATGAAACCGCAAGATCTGGTTGATTGGCAGCAATACAAGGTCCGCCCGGGCGACACGCTTGGCGCAATCGCCAACAGGCACCGCCTATCGGTCAACATCATTCGTGATATCAATCGTCTTCGAGGCGATCGCTTGCAGATCGGGCAGGTCCTGAGCATCCCGCAGTCGGCCGGAACGGGACAATCTCGCGAACTCCTGCATGCCGTAGCGCGGAGCCAACCGGCACCGCGCAGCTATCGGGTCCGCAAGGGTGACAATCTCTGGGATATCGCCAAGACCCAAAAAGTCTCGGTTCATGATCTGCAGCGCTGGAACAACCTTTCAGGCAGCAACATCAAGGTAGGTCAAGCACTGTTTTTACAGGCTGCCGGCGGCAACCAACGGGCTAACCCGAGGCCGACCTATTACAAGGTCAAGAAAGGTGACTCACTTTACGAGATCGCCAAGCGTTTCAATGTCCAGATCAATCACCTGAAAACCTGGAATCCCAGGGACAGCGCGCTGCTCAAGCCAGGCCAGACCCTCACGCTGTATATCCCCCAGTAATTCGCCTGGGCAAGGCGCCCCCTTAGCGCCTGCCCAGCGCATCGAGACAACGCCCGGCCAGCTGTGTGAATCGCTGGAAAGCAACGAACTGCTCATGCTTCAGCGCGCGACCGGATATCCGATTGTCAGCGTAGAGCACACCGATCTCGCGCGCGCCCGCCATCAACGGCGCAATGAAAAACATTCCTTTACCCAACTGCTGGCGAAGCGGCAAGGTCACCATTTCCTCAAGGTTATAGCTAGCTGGCACCCCCATCCATAGCGGCTGGCGTTGACGAAGCACGTAGCTGAAAATGTGCGATTGACCCGATGGATCGACAGGCAAGACGAAGGTGTCAAGCCAGGATTGGGTATGCTCCCCCGCAACGCGCTTGGCGCGGAACGCAGTTTGGTGATCGGCCAGAACAGTCAGCATCACGCGCTCCAGCCCTGCTCCTTCATGCAGCCCCTTGAGCAACGCATCGAGAATCAGCCCGACGTCACCGCGACTCGCAGCCATCATTCCAAGGTCCTGCATGGCCTGTTGCATCAGCAACAGATTCGGTTGCAAAAGGCTAGCTGCGCGTTGCGCCTGTTGCAGCTGCACTTGCTCAGGATCGGTTGACGGAATCAGCTTGCACAGCCGGCTGGCCCCGAACGTCGCCGCCACGTTGACGGCTTCATCCGCGCTGGCAAGGACCTGTTGCATCGCGTCTGCTTCAGATATACCGCTGAACTCGGCAAGCTCCTTGACCAGGCCTTCCATCTCCGGACACCCCCAACCGTTCAAGGCTGCCGAACCAATGCGAACACCCAGGCTGACCGCGTGCACCGCGGGGTCACGCAGATTCGCCGATCCGTGAGCAAAACTGGCGAGTTCACCGATATTCCAACTTTTAATCAGCCCCAGGTTCAGCTGGCGAAAACTGGTGCCAAGCACTCGCTCGACAGCCTGATCATGATCCGCATCGCTAGCCGCGAGAGCCTCACCAAGCTCGTCGGCCTGCTTGCCACCGCAGCCCCAGAAGGCAAGTTCACCCACTTCATGAAGCAGTGCTGCAATGAAAACTTCCTCCTCGTGCTTCGTCAGTACGTAACCGGCGATATTGCGTGCTTGCACGGCAGCGTGAAACGAGCGTGCCAGCAGTTCCTGCAATTGTTGGCGCGGCGCGCGATCGAGCAGGCCATCGATCAGGCTGACCGAAAGACTGATCAAGCGAACATTGTCGAAGCCGATCATGACGATGGCACGCGAGATGGTCTTGATGGTTTCCTGCGACGGATTGTAGTAACTGCTATTGCCGACACGAAGCACCTTGGAGGTCAGCGCAGCGTCGCGCAATAGCACGTCCGCAAGCTGCTGCACGGACGCATGTTCCTGCTCCGTGAGGCGCTGCAGATCCTGCACGACCGCCGCCAGCGCGGGCAGCTCAGACTGGTTCAAGCGGTCTATCCAAGACTGCAGGCCATAGCTCGTTTCACTCAAAATCTGCGACCTCACCCTGTGACCGGGCGGCTAGTAAGGAAAGGCAGTTTGCCCAGATAGTCGGCCTTTTTCCAGCGGATACAAGCTGTTACTGTACTCCGCCGAAAAGACCGAAAGCGCCATGGATCGGATTCACCGTTTGATGCGACCCATCCTATTGTTATTAAGCTGTCTGGGATTGAGCTTTCCGTCGTTCGCGACTATCAGCGAGAGCCACGGTTATGCGCAGTTTGGGACTCTGAAATATGCGGAAGGCTTCACTCATTTCGACTGGGTGAACCCCGATGCGCCGAAGGGCGGCCGAGTGCAACTGATGGCGTCCGGCACATTCGACACGCTCAACCCTTATACTTTCAAAGGGACCAGTCCAAGCGCGACGCCGGGCTTCTTCCAGTACGGCATCAGCGAATTGAATGAACCGTTGATGGTGGGCACCGGTGTTTACGATCCGTCCGGCGACGAACCGGCTTCGGCGTACGGACTTATCGCCGAGACGATCGAGTACAGCGATAACCATAGTTGGGTAGTGTTCAATCTGCGCGACTCGGCCCGCTTTCATGATGGTCACCCGATCACGGCTTATGACGTGGCCTTTTCCTATCGTTTGCTGATCAAGGATGGCCACCCTCGATACCGCACCGATCTAAAAGGTATCAAGCGCGTCGATATTCTCAATAGCCACCGAATTCGCTTCGTGTTCGACAAACCGGATCAGCCATTGCTGATCATGCGCCTCGGCGAACTACCGGTACTGCCGCAACATTATTGGAAAGACCGTGACTTTCGCGCCACCACCTTCGAGCCGCCACTCGGCAGCGGTCCGTACCGCGTCAGCAATGTCCAACCGGGACGTAGAGTGAGCTTCGAGCGCGTGAAGAACTGGTGGGGTGCCAATCTTCCTGCCAACCGCGGAAAGTACAACTTCGATCGGATCGATGTAGAGTTTTACCGCGACACGACGGTCGCGTTCGAAGCCTTCAAGGTTGGCGAGTTCGATTTCTATATTGAGCATCAGGCGAAAAACTGGGCCAACGGTTATCAGTTCCCGGCGGTTCTTCGTGGTGATGTGATCCGTGCGGAGATTCCGCATCAGATCCCCACCCAGACGCAAGCACTGTTCATGAACGGGCGCCGGCCGGTATTTGCCGACATCAAGGTCCGTCAAGCACTGGGCATGCTGTTCGACTTCGAATGGACCAACCGCGCCCTGTTCTATGGCGCCTATCAGCGCAGCGAAAGCTACTATCCGAACAGTGAGTTCTCCGCGACCGGCACACCAGAAGGAGGCGAATGGTTGCTGCTATCGCCTTTCCGAGACCAACTACCGGCGCACCTGTTCACCGAACCGTTCGCGCTGCCGAAGACAGATGGGCGCGGTATTCCGCGAGACACCTTGCGCAAGGCGCTGACGTTGCTTGGCCAAGCCGGCTGGAAACTGACTCCTGACGGTCTTCGCAACAAGGCAGGCCGCGCTTTTAGGTTCGAAATCCTGCTGGTCAATCCGGGACTCGAGCGTATCCTCCAACCCTATGTGGAGAACCTGGCGCGCATCGGCATCCATACCCGCTTGCGCAGCGTTGACGGCGCGCAGTACAAGCAGCGCCTGGATCAGTACGATTACGACATGATTTTGACCACGCTGGCCCAGAGCCTCAGCCCGGGGCTCGAACAGTGGCTGTATTTCCATTCCAGTCAGGTGAACATCAAGGGAGGCCGCAACTATGCGGGTGTCGCCAACCCGGTGGTCGACCGGCTGCTTGAGAAACTGCTTGCAGCCAAGACCCGGGAAGAACAGATTGCCGCAGCACGCGCAATCGATCGGGTCCTGCTCTGGAACCACTACATCATCCCCAACTGGTACATCAGTTACCACCGCCTGGCATATCGCAATCGGTTCGCGCATGTCACCACACCGCCTTATACCCTCGGGCTGCGTGCGTGGTGGTTGAAGGACCTGGAGAAGGCTCAATGACAAAAAACGCACGACTGTCGATCTTGCATGCAGGCGTCCTGGCCTTCCTTTGTCTGGTAAACACAATCGAGGCAGCGCCACGGCATGCGCTGACGCTGTACGGCGAAGAGCCCAAGTACCCCGCGGATTTCTCCCATTTCGATTACACCAACCCGGACGCCCCCAAGGGCGGAACCCTGCGCCAGGCAGGCTTCGGCAGTTTCGACTCATTCAACCCCTTCATCAGCAAAGGCGTAGCCGCTGATGACATCGGCCTTATCTATGACACCCTGACAACCAACAGTCTGGATGAGCCCTTTACGGTATATGGCCTGTTGGCGGAAAAAATAGAGAAGGGGCCGAAAAACGAGTGGGTACGTTTTTACCTGCGCCCCGAAGCGCGCTTCCACGACGGCGAGCCGGTAACGGCCGAGGATGTCGTGTTCACCTTCGAAACCTTGCTCAGCAAAGGTGCGCCGCATTATCGCGGCTACTACGTCGATGTCGAAAAAGCCGTAGTCGAGGGTCCCCGTCGCGTTCGTTTCGATTTCAAGCACGCAGGTAATCGTGAGCTGCCATTGATATTGGGACAACTTCCGGTCCTGCCGAAGCACTGGTGGGAGGAAAGAGACTTCACCTCAGGCAGCATGGAGCCACCCCTGGGCAGCGGCCCCTATCGCATCGAGCATTTGGAAGCCGGCCGTTCGATACGCTATGCCCGCGTCGAGGATTACTGGGGCAAGGACCTGGCGGTCAACCGGGGCTTATATAACTTCGATCATGTGCACTTCGACTACTACCGCGATAACACGGTGGCACTGCAAGCCTTTAAGGCTGGGCACTTCGACTACTGGTTCGAAACTAGCGCGAAGAATTGGGCCACCGCTTACGATATCGATGCAGTCAAAGGCGGGCGAATCATCAAGGAGGAGATCGCCAATCGGAACCCGCAAGGCATGCAGGGTTTCATCTTCAATACCCGCAGGAAACGCCTGCAGGACGTCCGAGTTCGAGAAGCACTTTCGCTGCTATTCGACTTTGAATGGACCAACCGGCAACTGTTCAACGGCGCCTATACCCGTACGGCCAGCTATTTCGACAATTCCGAGCTGGCTGCGTCCGGGCTGCCCAGCGAGGAAGAGCTGAAATTGCTCGAACCCCTACGCGGCCAGATACCCGACGAAGTGTTCGAAAAGCCCTTCAAGCTGCCTCAGACCAATGCCGATGGCATGATTCGGGAGCAGCAGCGCAAAGCGTATGAGTTGTTCACCGCTGCGGGATGGAAGATCGAAAACGACCGCATGGTCGATGCCGATGGGAAACCGGTCAAATTCGAGTTTCTGCTGTTTCAGGCCGATTTCGAGCGCGTACTCTTACCCTACAAGCGCAACTTGGCCAGCCTGGGCATCGATCTGGAGATTCGCCGCGTCGACGTCTCGCAGTACGTCAATCGACGCCGCTCGCGTGATTACGACATGATCGTTAGCGGCTTCGGCCAATCGAACTCACCGGGTAACGAGCAACGCGGATATTGGCATTCGACAAGTGCCGACAACCCTGGAAGCTTAAACTTCATTGGTCTCAAGGACCCCGCCATCGATACGCTGGTAGAAAAGCTGATCGCCGCCGACTCCCGTGATGAGTTGATCACCCGAACGCGAGCGCTGGATCGTGTGCTGCTCTGGGGTCACTACGTAATTCCAAACTGGCACATCAAAACTTGGCGTGTCGCCTATTGGAATCATCTGGCGCATCCGGAGATCACACCCGATTACGACATCGGTCTCATGACCTGGTGGGAAAAACCCGACGTAAAGAGGCCAACGCCGGAGCCGCCCGCAAACCAGGCCGACGCGCCGATCGTCTCTAAGCGCCCCTCCTCCGGGACGGAGCGCTAAGCATGCTCGCGTATATTTTCCGGCGGTTGCTGCTGATCATCCCCACTCTGTTCGGCATCCTGCTGATCAACTTCATCATCATCCAGGCAGCCCCCGGCGGTCCGGTCGAACAGGCAATCGCCAAGCTTGAAGGCTTTGAAGGTGCTACGAGTCGAATCGCCGGCGGCGGCTCGGAAGTGGCCACCGGCAGCAACAGTTATCGGGGCGCACAAGGTCTGGACCCGGATTTGATCGCCGAGATCGAGCGTCTGTACGGCTTCGACAAGCCGGCCCCCGAACGATTCTGGATCATGCTCAGCAACTACCTGCGCCTGGATTTCGGTGAAAGCTTCTTTCGCGACGCAACGGTGACGGAACTGATCGCCGAAAAGATGCCGGTGTCGATCTCGCTGGGTCTCTGGAGCACACTGATCATGTATCTGGCGTCGATACCACTTGGCATTGCCAAGGCGACCCGCCATGGCAGCCCATTCGACGTCTGGACCAGCTCGGCCATTATCGTCGGCTATGCGATACCGGCGTTTCTGTTCGCGATCCTGTTGATTGTCCTGTTCGCCGGCGGCAGTTATTGGAATTGGTTTCCACTGAGGGGGCTGACCTCCAGCAACTTTGACGATCTGACACTCACCGGCAAGATCATCGATTACTTCTGGCACTTGGCACTTCCGGTCACGGCCTTGGTGATCGGCAACTTTGCGACCCTGACCCTTTTGACCAAAAACAGCTTTCTCGATGAGATCAACAAGCAGTACGTGATCACAGCGCGGGCGAAAGGACTGAGCAAGAATCGCGTGCTCTACGGTCATGTGTTCCGCAATGCAATGCTGATCATCATCGCTGGCTTTCCATCGGCTTTCATCGGCATGTTCTTCACCGGCTCGCTGCTGATCGAGGTGATCTTCTCGCTCGATGGGCTGGGCTTGCTCAGTTTCGAAGCGGCCGTCAACCGCGACTATCCCGTCGTGTTCGGCACACTGTTCCTCTTCACCCTGCTCGGCCTCGTGGTCAAGCTGATCGGCGATTTGACCTACACGCTCGTCGACCCGCGAATCGATTTCGAAAGCAGAGAGGCCTGACATGCAGCTATCGCCGCTGAATCAGCGCCGCTTCGCCCTGTTCAAAGCTCACAAGCGCGGCTGGTGGTCGCTGTGGCTGTTTCTCACCTTGTTCACCCTAAGCCTGGGTGCCGAACTGATCGCCAACGACAAACCGATCGTGGTGCGTTTCGATGGCGGTTGGTATTTTCCGGTATTCAAACGTTATCCGGAGACGGTTTTCGGCGGTGAGTTTCCGCTACAGGCCGATTACAAGGGTCCGTACATCCAGGAACTGATCGCAAAGAAGGGCGGCTGGATGATCTGGCCCCCAATCCCGTTTCATCATTCCAGTATCAACTATGACCTTCAGGTCCCCGCGCCCGCCCCACCCTCATGGGATAACTGGCTAGGCACCGACGACCAGGGCCGGGACGTGCTTGCGCGAGTCATCTACGGCTTCCGTATTTCGGTTCTGTTTGCGCTGACGCTGACGCTGATCAGCTCGGTGATCGGCGTCATTGCCGGTGCGTTGCAAGGATTCTATGGAGGCTGGGTCGATCTCGTTGGACAGCGACTGCTGGAAATCTGGTCCGGACTGCCCGTGCTTTACCTGCTCATCATTCTCGCAAGCTTCGTGCAGCCCAATTTCTGGTGGTTACTCGGCATCATGCTGCTGTTTTCCTGGATGAGCTTGGTCGACGTGGTCCGTGCCGAGTTTCTCCGCGGCCGCAACCTCGAATACGTACGCGCGGCACGAGCACTAGGTATGCGCAACGGCGCGATCATGTTCCGTCACATCCTGCCCAACGCGATGGTTTCGACCATGACCTTCATGCCGTTCATCCTGACCGGCGCGATCGGCACGCTAACGGCCTTGGATTTCCTTGGCTTCGGCCTGCCACCCGGAGCTCCGTCTCTGGGCGAACTGGTGGCACAAGGGAAAGCGAATCTGCAGGCGCCATGGCTCGGCATCAGCGCATTCATGGTCCTCGCGATCATGCTGACCTTGCTGGTATTCATCGGCGAGGCCGCTCGCGACGCCTTCGATCCTAGGAAATAGCATGGCTGAGAATCTGATAGAGGTCCGCGATCTGGCCGTCGAGTTCGTAACCGGCGGTCAGGCACAGCGAGTTGTCGAGGCCGTGAGCTTCGATATCCGCAAAGGCGAGACCCTGGCGCTGGTCGGTGAAAGTGGGTCCGGCAAGTCCGTTACGGCTCACTCGATCTTGCGCCTGCTGCCCTATCCGCTCGCGCAGCATCCGGCCGGTGAGGTTCGCTACGCCGGTGAAGATCTGATCAAAGCAAGCGAAAAGCGCATGCGCCGAATACGCGGCAACCGTATCGCCATGGTCTTTCAGGAGCCGATGACGTCGCTCAACCCGCTGCATACCATCGGCAAACAGATCAACGAAGTACTGCAGATTCACAAGGGGCTCAACGGCAAGGCCGCCACGGCACGCACCCTCGAGCTCCTCGAACTGGTCGGAATACCCGAACCCGCCAAGCGGATTCGAGCCTATCCCCACGAACTGTCAGGCGGCCAGCGTCAGCGTGTGATGATCGCCATGGCGTTGGCGAACGAGCCCGAGCTACTTATCGCTGACGAACCAACCACCGCGCTGGACGTGACGGTACAACTGAAAATACTGGAGTTGCTCAAGGAGTTGCAGGCCCGCCTGGGCATGGCTCTGTTGCTGATAAGCCACGATCTGAACCTCGTACGCCGAATCGCTGATCATGTATGTGTCATGCAGAGCGGTCGCGTCGTCGAACAAGCACCTTGCGAAGAATTGTTCCGCTCGCCGCAGCATCCTTACACCAAGGAACTGCTCGCAGCGGAACCTAGCGGCGGACCTGTAGCAGTTGAGGCCTCGTCGCCGACGTTGCTGGAAGTAAGCGATCTGCGGGTCTGGTTTCCGATCAAAAAGGGGCTGTTCAGGAAAACCGTCGACCATGTCAAAGCGGTTGATGGAGTCACGTTCAGCTTGCCGAAGGGTCAGACGCTGGGCATCGTCGGTGAAAGCGGCTCGGGAAAATCAACACTGGGATTGGCGATTTTGCGACTGTTGTCCAGCACTGGGCAGATTAGATTTCAGGATCAGGCCCTGGAAAAAATGTCGCAACGGGCGGTACGCCCATTACGACGCCAGATGCAGGTCGTGTTCCAGGATCCTTTCGGCAGTCTCAGCCCTCGGATGTCGGTCTGCCAGATCGTCGGAGAGGGGCTCAGCATCCATGGAAAGGGCTCCGCTGAGGAACAAGCGCAGGCGATCATCGATGCGCTGGTCGAGGTTGGGCTCGACCCGGAAAGTCGCCATCGCTACCCTCACGAATTTTCCGGGGGGCAGCGGCAACGAATCGCCATAGCCAGAGCACTGGTACTCAAGCCTGAGCTGATTCTGCTTGATGAACCAACCTCGGCGCTGGATCGTACCGTACAACGGCAGGTGGTGGAGCTACTACGCTCGCTACAGGCCAAGTACAACCTGACCTACCTGTTCATCAGCCATGATCTGGCGGTGGTACGGGCGCTCAGTCACCAGATGATGGTGATCAAGCAAGGAAAGGTCGTTGAACAAGGAGCAGCCGAGGCTATCTTCGCCGCTCCCCAACATCCGTATACACAGCAGTTGCTGGAGTCTGCCTTTATGGCCCCGGCCACTGATGAACAACCAGAAGAGGGACAAGCACATGGGTTTTCTTACCGGTAAGCGCGTACTGATCGTCGGCGTCGCCAGCAAACTGTCGATTGCCTCCGGCATCGCCGCGGCCATGCATCGTGAAGGCGCCGAGCTGGCTTTCACCTATCAGAACGAGAAACTCAAGGGACGCGTCGAAGAGTTCGCCGCCAGCTGGGGCTCGGGCCCAGAGCTGTGCTTCCCATGCGATGTGGCCAGCGACGAAGAGATCGTCAAGGTTTTCGAAGCGCTGGGCCAGAAGTGGGACGGCCTGGACGGTATCGTTCACTCAGTCGGCTTTGCCCCGGGCGATCAGCTCGACGGTGACTTCACCGAAGTTACCACCCGCGAAGGCTTCCGCATCGCGCACGACATCAGCGCCTACAGCCTGGTCGCACTGGCCAAGGCCGGACGCCCAATGATGAAAGGCCGTAACGGCAGCATCCTGACCCTCTCCTACCTGGGCGCCGAGCGCACCATGCCTAACTACAATGTGATGGGCATGGCCAAGGCCAGTCTCGAAGCAGGTGTTCGTTACCTTGCCGGCAGCCTCGGCCCTGAGGGTACTCGCGTAAACGCCGTATCGGCAGGCCCAATCCGTACGCTGGCGGCATCCGGAATCAAGAGCTTCCGCAAGATGCTCGCAGCCAACGAGAAGCAGACGCCGCTACGCCGTAACGTCACCATCGAGGAGGTCGGCAATGCCGGCGCGTTCCTCTGCTCGGATTTGGCGTCCGGTATCAGCGGTGAAATTCTTTACGTCGACGGCGGCTTCAACACCACCGCAATGGGCGCGATGGAAGACTGATTCACCACTCCAAAAAAAACCGCATCCTGGATGCGGTTTTTTTTGCCTGCAGTTATCCGCGCTTGATCAGAAGGTTTCGATCTCAGCGTCGGCGTGCAGCATCTGGCGGTACGCTGCGAAATCCTGCTGACCACTGCGCGAGGCCAGGAAACGACGATAGTTCTGCTTGTCTTGTTCCGAGAGCTCGCTTTTCGGCTCGCTGACTCCGCTCAGACGAACAACGACAAAATCCCCATCTGCGAGACGGACACTGCCGTAAGTTGGCTTGTCAGGCGCCTCGGGCTTTGGCATCCGGAACACCTGCTGCAGCACCGCGGGTTCGATGCCGTCCTGATTGCGCGAAGCGGCCTCCACCGGCACCCACTGCTGGTCTGCCTCGCCTCCGTCCCGCAGCGTCGCGATCATCCGCTCACCCGCTTCACGCGCCTGCTCGGCTGCCTTGCTGCGCTGTAGCTGGGCAACGATGTCATCCTTCACCGAATCGAAAGGCAGAAGTTCTGGCTGCAGGTGCTCTTTCACACGCACCGCAACGACAGTGTCCGGATCCAGTTCGATAACGCTACTGTTAGCACCATCAATCAGAACCTCGTCGCTGAACGCCGCCTGGATAACCTGGCTGTTGGCTGCGATGCCAGCGCCACCCTCGCGCCCGAACGCCTCGGTCGTTTGCACGGACAAACCCAACTCCTGGGCGGGCTGGGCAAGATCGGACGACTCGAAAGCAGTGTCCTCTAGTTGCTTGCTCGCCTCGACAAAACGCTGTTCAACCTGCTGCGCCTTGAGCTCACGCACCAGCTCCGGCTTCAGGCTCTCCAGCGTCGGAACCTCAGGTGATTGCACGCCCAACAACTTGATCAGATGCCAGCCGAAATCGGAACGCACAGGCGCCGACACCTGACCTTCTTCAAGCGCATACAGCGCCTTTTCGAAAGCCGGGTCATACACGCCCGGACCGGCAAAGCCCAGATCGCCCCCTTCATTGGCCGAACCCGGATCCTCGGAGACCTCTTTCGCCAATGCAGCAAAATCCTCGCCGGCAGCCAACCGCTTGGCAATCTCCTCGATCTTTTTCTTGGCGTCGGCGTCGCTGGCGTCATCGGCCTCGATCAGAATATGTGCCGCACGGCGCTGCTCCGCTAGGTTAGCGATGCGCTGCTGATAGAGGTCATTCACCTCGTCATCCGAAACATCGACCTGATCGAAGAACGATTCCTTGTTCAACTCCACGTACTCAAGAACAACCTGCTCTGGAGATCGAAAACGGTCAGTGTTCTGCTCGTAATATTCACGCGCCTCTTCGTCGCTGACTTCAGCCGCACCGGCATCCGCCTGCACGGTGATGGTGGCGAAGTCACGGGTTTGCTGTTCCAGGCGAGCAAAGGCTTCAATCTGCTCGTCCGTAACGAAGCCGGAACCGGAAATGCCAGCGCGCAGCTGACCAATCAGCATTTCCTGCTTCAGCAGCTCGCGGAATTGCAGCCGCGTGTAGCCCATTTGCTGAATGACTTGGTCGAACCGAGCTGCGTTGAAGGCGCCGTCTACGGTAAATTCTGGCGTTTGTAGAATCAGTTGGTCGAGTGCGGCCTCGGAGAAGGCGAAATCGGCGTCACGTGCACCTTGCAGCAACAACGCACGATCGATGAGCGCACGCAGGGATGACTCGCGTACCAGTTTGTCATCCAGCAGCGACGGATCGAAATTGCCTCCCATCTGCTGAGCCAGCTGCCGACGCTGCATATTCATCGCCTGGTTGAGCTCGTCCAGCGAGATTTCCTCACCGTTCACCTCAGCGGCATTACGACTGTTGCTGGCGGCGTTGAAGATGGCGTCGAAGCCGGTCAACGCCAACAGCATAATGATGATGCCGATGATGGTTTTGGCAATCCAGCCTTGTGAATTGTCCCTGATGTTCTGAAGCATGCGTCCCCCAGGAGTCAGCTGCGCAATATTCACTGCAGCACGGGTGGAAACTGGATAAAAGAAAGGCGCATCCAGGGATGCGCCTTCTCGGAGCTTTTGGAGCGGTTGGGCTTTATCCCCCAAGCCCGAACGCAACAGGCAACCACCTGTTCGATTAACCGCTCCAAGCCAGGACCAGCGCTAACTGGCAACTGGCCGGATCGAAAACGCTTAGTTCACAGCGTCTTTCAGCGCCTTGCCAGCTTTGAAGCCCGGGATCTTGGCCGCAGCGATGTTGATCGGCTTGCCAGTCTGCGGGTTACGGCCAGTACGAGCAGCGCGTTCCTTGACAGCGAAAGTACCGAAACCAACCAGCACCACGGAATCACCAGCCTTCAGAGCGCCAGTGACAGATTCAATCACTGCATCCAGCGCGCGGCCAGCAACAGCTTTCGGGATATCAGCAGATGCAGCGATGGCATCGATCAGTTCCGACTTGTTCACTCTAAGTCCCCTTATTTCTGTTGAGTCGTATCTTTAATTTTTGGGTGTAAGCAAAGCGGTGCTGAAATAGCAGCAACACAGAGGGCCGGCTTATATCAAGGCTACCGAAAATGTGTCAACAAAGCCTTTCAGACTAATGCGTGCTGATTCGCTCCTTGGAATCAGACTCGCGCTTGTCGTCCTTTGCAACAATATCGGGAGCCGCATCGGGCAAGGGCTCCGGCGCGTATTGCAGCGCAATTTGGAGGACTTCGTCAATCCACTTAACCGGTTTAATCTGTAGGTCCTGCTTAATATTCTCAGGAATCTCTTTCAGATCACGCTGATTTTCTTCCGGAATGATCACCGTCTTGATTCCGCCTCGATGCGCGGCAAGCAATTTCTCCTTCAAACCACCGATCGCCAAGACCTGACCACGCAATGTGATTTCTCCGGTCATAGCCACTTCGGCGCGAACCGGAATCTGCGTCAGCGCCGAAACGAGTGCGGTGCACATCCCGATTCCTGCGCTCGGACCGTCCTTCGGCGTTGCGCCTTCAGGCACATGGATGTGTATGTCCTGCTTCTCGTGGAAATCCACCGGAATGCCTAGACTCTTGGCTCGGCTACGCACAACCGTGAGCGCCGCGGTGATCGACTCACCCATCACATCACCCAGCGAACCGGTCTTGGTCAACCGGCCCTTTCCAGGAACTACGGCTGCCTCGATCGTGAGCAACTCGCCGCCAACCTGAGTCCACGCCAAACCAGTTACCTGACCGACCTGGTCCTGCTGCTCGGCAAGTCCGTAGCGGAATTTGCGAACACCGAGGAAATGCTCCAGCGACTCAGCGGTAACCTTCACTTCGAAGTTCTTCTCCGCCGCATGCTCCTTGACCACCTTGCGACAGACCTTCGCAACCTGGCGCTCCAGCCCACGAACGCCAGCCTCACGGGTGTAATAACGGATGATGTCGCGGATGGCGTCCTCGTCAAACAGCAGCTCGGTCTTTTTCAGGCCATTGGCCTGAACCTGCTTCGGCACCAGGTAGCGAATCGCGATGTTGATCTTTTCGTCTTCGGTATAACCCGGAAGACGGATGATTTCCATGCGGTCCAGCAGCGGCGCCGGAATGTTCATGGAGTTTGCGGTACATAGAAACATCACGTCGGACAGGTCGTAATCGACCTCGAGGTAATGGTCGTTGAAATTATGGTTCTGCTCGGGGTCCAGCACTTCGAGCAGCGCGGAAGCCGGATCGCCTCGCATGTCGTTGCCCATCTTATCGATCTCATCGAGCAGGAACAGCGGATTGCGAACCCCGACCTTGCTCATCTTCTGAATCAACCGGCCAGGCATCGAGCCGATGTAGGTGCGGCGATGGCCTCTGATTTCGGCCTCGTCACGCACACCACCCAATGCCATCCGGACAAACTTGCGGTTGGTAGAACGCGCGATGGACTCCGCCAGCGAAGTCTTACCCACGCCAGGCGGACCAACCAGGCACAACACCGGCCCCTTGAGCTTTTTCACGCGCTTCTGGACGGCGAGGTACTCCAGAATACGGTCTTTCACTTCCTCGAGACCGTAGTGGTCGGTATCAAGCACTTCCTCAGCCTTCGCCAGATCCAGGCGCACCTTGCTGGCAGACTTCCACGGCACATTGACGAGCCAGTCGATGTAAGTCCTGACCACGGTGGCCTCGGCCGACATCGGCGACATCTGTTTGAGTTTGTTCAGCTCGGTTGTCGCCTTGGCATATGCATCTTTGCTCAAACCGGCATTTTCAATGCGCTTCTTCAGGTCATCAATTTCATTATGACCTTCATCGATATCGCCCAGCTCCTTCTGAATTGCCTTCATCTGCTCATTCAGGTAGTACTCTCGCTGGCTGCGCTCCATCTGCTTCTTGACACGGCCGCGGATGCGCTTTTCGACCTGCAACAGATCGATCTCTGCATCAAGCAGCGCCAGCACGTGCTCGACACGAGCCGGCAGATCGGTGATCTCGAGGATAGCCTGCTTCTGCTCGATCTTGAGCGCCATGTGCGCGGCCATGGTATCGACCAGGCGTGCGGGCTCATCGATGCTAGCGAGCGATGAGAGCACCTCGGAGGGAACCTTCTTACCGAGCTGTACGTATTGTTCGAACTGGCTTAGCAGACTGCGGGTAAAGACTTCCGCCTCGCGCTCTTCGACTTCCGACTCATCGATCAGCGAGACTTCGGCGCGACAGTGGTCGTCCACCTCAAAGAAACGGTCAATGACGCCACGCTGTTCGCCTTCGACGAGCACCTTGACGGTGCCATCCGGCAGCTTGAGCAGCTGCAGCACAGTCGCAACCGTACCCACACGGTACAGAGCCTCTTCGGCCGGATCGTCGTCAGCCGGGTTCTTCTGGGCCAGGAGCAGTATCTGCTTGTCACCAGCCATGGCGGATTCGAGGGCCTCGATGGATTTTTCCCGGCCAACGAACAGCGGAATCACCATGTGCGGGTAAACCACTACGTCGCGCAGCGGCAAAAGGGGCAATTCGATGGTTGTCTTCATAAATTCAGCTCTACGACGGCCATACGGCGGTAAACGGGAAACACCTTGGCAATCAAGATGAGGGCACGCAGGGCAAAAAACAAGGATGCTGCAGAAAAGCAAAGGGGCCCGGAGGCCCCTTGTGCTGTCACGCGTCTGGCGCAGCCTTTGCAGGCGGCTCACTGTTCTCATAAATCAGAAGCGGCTGAGACGTACCCTCGATGACGCTCTCGTCGATGACCACCTTGCTGACATCCTTTTGCGACGGGATCTCGTACATGGTGTCCAGCAGCACTCCCTCGAGAATCGAGCGCAGCCCACGGGCTCCGGTCTTGCGCTCCAAAGCGCGGGACGCGACGGCCTTGAGCGCGTCGGTGCGGAACTCGAGATCCACACCTTCAAGCTCGAACAGCTTGGCATACTGCTTGGTCAGCGCATTCTTGGGCTCAGTCAGAATCTGAATCAGCGCAGCCTCGTCCAGTTCATCAAGGGTGGCGATGACTGGCAGCCGTCCCACGAACTCGGGAATCAGGCCGAACTTGACCAGATCATCAGGCTCTACTGCTCGCAGCGACTCACCGATCTTCTTGCCCGGATCCTTGCTGCGAACCTCGGCGTTGAAGCCGATACCGCCCTGGGTCGATCGCCCCTGGATGACCTTTTCCAAGCCCGCAAACGCCCCGCCACAGATGAACAGGATGTTGCGCGTATCGACCTGCAGAAATTCCTGTTGCGGATGCTTACGGCCACCCTGTGGCGGAACCGAAGCGACCGTACCCTCGACCAGCTTGAGCAGCGCCTGCTGCACGCCCTCGCCCGACACGTCGCGGGTAATCGACGGGTTATCGGATTTGCGCGAAATCTTGTCGATCTCGTCGATGTAGACAATGCCCATCTGGGCCTTCTCAACATCGTAATCACACTTCTGCAGCAGCTTCTGAATGATGTTCTCGACGTCCTCGCCCACGTATCCCGCCTCGGTGAGGGTGGTGGCGTCGGCGATCGTGAACGGCACATTCAGCAGCCGTGCGAGCGTCTCGGCAAGCAGCGTCTTGCCCGAACCGGTCGGCCCGATCAGCAGGATATTGCTCTTGCCCAGTTCGACTTCTTCTTTCTTGTCGCGCTGATTGAGTCGCTTGTAATGGTTGTAAACAGCCACGGCCAGAATCTTCTTGGCACGTTCCTGACCAATGACGTACTGGTCGAGGATGCCGCTGATTTCCTTTGGCGCAGGCAGTTTTTGCGCGCTGCTCTCGGCCTGTGCTTCTTGCACCTCCTCACGGATGATGTCATTGCACAGGTCGACGCACTCGTCGCAGATAAAGACCGAGGGCCCGGCAATCAACTTGCGTACTTCATGCTGGCTTTTGCCGCAAAAAGAGCAATAAAGCAGCTTGCCGGAATCCTCGCCGTTGCGGGTGTCAGTCATTCGATCGATCCAATCGGGAAGGCTTGAAATACAAGATGAAGGCAAATGCGGGCATTTTCAAGGGTGCGCACAGCGCACATGACGGATGCCCGCTCACAACGCCCTCCAAGACCGGTATTAGACCGGCAGTTGCCGTTTTTCGTGGACAGCGTCAACGACCCCATACTCCAGCGCTCGCGAAGCACTCATAAAGTAGTCGCGATTGGTGTCGCGCTCGATCGTCTCCAGGTCCTGCCCCGTGTGATGGGCCAGCAACTGGTTCAGCCGCTCACGAATGTAGAGAATCTCACGCGCGTGGATATCGATGTCTGACGCCTGGCCCTGGAAACCGCCCAGAGGCTGATGAATCATCACCCGGGCATTGGGAAGGCAGAAGCGCTTGCCCTTTGCACCACCGGCGAGCAGGAACGCGCCCATGCTGCAGGCCTGACCGATGCAGGTGGTGGAAACATCCGCCTTAATGAATTGCATGGTGTCGTAAATGGCCATGCCCGCAGTGACGGAGCCGCCCGGAGAATTGATATACAGATGAATGTCCTTCTCGGGATTTTCAGCCTCGAGGAATAGCATTTGCGCGACGATCAGGTTGGCCATGTAATCCTCTACCTGGCCCACCATGAAAATCACCCGCTCCTTCAGGAGACGGGAATAGATGTCATACGCGCGCTCGCCACGCGCAGACTGCTCGATGACCATTGGCACCAGGCCGCCAGCTGCCTGGATGTCTGGTGCTTGCATAAACGAATTGCCGGACATGTCCAACGATACTCCCTATGTCACGCCGCAAAGACATAAGCCAGCACGAGGCTGGCTTATGAATGTGCATTAAACGGTTGAAGAGGCTCAGGCAGCTTGCGGGGCTTCCGCAGGCTTCACTGCTTCTTCGTAGGAGACCGACTTGTCGGTCACTTTAGCCTGCTGCAGGACAGTATCTACAACTTGTTCTTCGAGCACAACAGAACGGACTTCGTTCAACTGCTCGTCGTTCTTGTAGTACCAGGACACGACCTGCTCCGGTTCTTGGTAAGCGGAAGCCATTTCTTCGATCAGCTCGCGAACGCGTGCATCGTCAGGCTTGAGCTCGTTTTGCTTGACTACCTCGGCGACGATCAGCCCCAGCACGACACGGCGCTTGGCCTGTTCTGCGAACAACTCTGCCGGCAGCTGGTCGGGCTTGATGTTGCCACCGAATTGCTGAACGGCCTGAACGCGCAAACGGTTCACTTCGTTGTCGATCAGTGCTTTCGGCACTTCGATCGGGTTGGCACTGACCAGACCTTCCATGACCTGGTTCTTCACTTTGGTCTTGATCGCCTGGCGCAGTTCACGCTCCATGTTTTTCTTGACCTCGGTGCGGAAACCTTCCAGGCCACCTTCCTGAACACCGAACTGGGCGAAGAACTCCTCGTTCAGCTCGGGCAACTGAGGTGCCTCAACGCTGTTGACGGTCACGGTGAACTCGGCGGTCTTACCGGCCAGATCGAGATTCTGGTAGTCCTCGGGGAACGTCGGGTTGATGACCCGCTCTTCGCCAGCCTTGGCGCCAACCAGAGCGGATTCGAAGCCCGGAATCATGCGGCCGGAACCCAGTACGAGCTGGGTACCCTTCGCCGAACCGCCTGCAAAGGCCTCACCGTCGATCTTGCCGACGAAATCGATGTTCAGCTGATCGCCGTCTTCGGCGGCACGATCAACTGTTTCGTAGCGAGTGTTCTGCTTGCGCAGGATATCGAGCATGTTGTCGACGTCGGTATCAGCTACTTCGGCCTGCAAACGCTCGATCTCGATGCCGTCGAAACCGGCAACCTTGAACTCGGGAAAAACTTCGAACGTCGCAACGTATTCCAGATCCTTGCCCTTCTCGAACACCTTCGGCTCGACCGCAGGCGCGCCGGCGGGATTCAGCTTCTCGGCAACCACGGCTTCATAGAAGGTGGCCTGGATCAGGTCGCCCAGTGCTTCCTGACGTGCTGCAGCTTCATAACGCTGGCGAATGACGCTCATCGGCACCTTGCCGGGGCGGAAACCTGGGATTTTTGCACGGCTGGCGGTCTGTTGCAGACGCTTGTTGACTTCGGTCTCGATGCGCTCGACCGGCACGCCAATGGTCATGCGGCGCTCAAGAGCGGAGGTGCTTTCAACAGAAACTTGCATGGATTTTCCTCGTTGCACAGACATAAGCCGGCATTCCGGCCCCAGAATGGGCAAGCATTCTAGTGGCTCGTATCACAGAAGTCACCCCGCCCGTCAGGGCGCATCCAAAAGTGCCCAGCGTCCTCTTTCAGCGAAAAATGCGCTCGAACGTGAGGATGCGAAGGTGGCCCAATTTAGTACGCAGCAACCTGATCACCCGGCTCGGCTCCTCGCTTATGTCGAAAGCAGCACTCTCTTCGTTGGTCTATGTTATAGAAAACGCTATGCCAGAGCCCTGGCGCGCTAGAGGACGAGACGAGTCATGACTGACGATATTGGAAAACTGCTACTGAGGGTATCGGTAGGCGTGCTGATTCTGCTGCACGGGATCGCCAAGCTACAGAGCGGCGTCGGCGGTATCGCCGGAATGCTCAGCGGGCACGGTTTGCCCGCGTTTCTTGCCTACGGCGTATACCTCGGTGAATTAGTTGGGCCGGTACTAGTGATCATCGGCCTGTTCACTCGTGTTGGAGCATTGCTCATGGTCGGCAACATGCTCGTCGCCTTTGCTCTGGCTCATATGGGTGAGCTGTTCTCCCTCGGTCAGATGGGGGGCTGGGCTCTCGAGCTGCAAGGGATGTTCCTCTTCGGCTCGATTGCCGTCGCGCTGCTCGGTGCCGGCAGGTATAGCGTTGGCGGTACCAATGGGCGGTTCAATTAAGGCGTGCCCGCGCGCTGAGAAGCGTAAGTCGCCTCCAGCTGCAGCTGGCATCGTGCGAATCGCGATCAGGGCGCCTGCTACTGGTGGGCGCCTTTGAGAGAAGGTGATGTCGAATTTCGTAGCTCTTTAGCTGGATGCAGCCCTTCCCGATGCGCTTTCGCCTGCTAATCGGTACATCCGTTTCGTCGACGAAACGGGTATCGGGCCGCGCCGCCCGCTATGATCAATATCCATGACAGCTTCGGTTCCGATCCGCACCCCCTGCCCGCCAGGTTCCTGTATTTGCGGGCGCGAGCAACTGCTGGAAACGCCTGGCAGCGATCTGCGCATCCTTCGCCTAACCCGGCATGAGGAGAATCGGCTGCTGCATCGGCTGGAGAACCTGACCAGCCTTGATGATCTCGAACACATGCAGCAGCGGATTTACCAACAGCTGGGCATTCGCATGCAGATTGCACCGAGCTTCAACGAGGTACGCAGCATGCGCGGTATCCGCATTGATATCGCCGATCTGCCCGGGCTATGCCGAAAGACCCGCCAATCCATTCCCGCCGCGATTCGGCGCGCATTGGAGCGGCAGCCGGAAATCGCCTACCGATTGCTCGACGCTCACGATCTGCTACGCAATACCTGAGGCCACCAGATCCGGCAATAGCGCTCACAGGCACCTTCTGCGATAGTTGTACGACCAGTTGCAGTGCGGCTGGTACGCCGTTCGCTCACAAGGCATTCGGCATTGGTGACGCCCGTACGTTGCGCTGCACTATCCATCCGCAGCCTACGCGTCACTTTTCGCGCTACCCGCGCGTCCCTATGGCTATGGCTCGTCGGCCATCGCAGTGCCCGTCGCTGACCGTCAGCGCCTGGCCGTTCGCCAATAACAACCAGAAAGACCGATCCGAACAAGGACGCCCCATGAAACTGACCCGCTGTTTTACCGCGCTGACCATCGCTGCCGCCCTGTCTACTAGCTTCTCCGCCGCGGCCCGCGAATATTCCGTTTCCACCGTACTTTCCGATGCATTCCCATGGGGGCAAGCCGCGCAAAAATGGGCCGACCTGGTCGAGGAACGCTCCAAGGGCGAAATCACCCTGCGCGTTTACCCCAACGCGCAATTGGTCGCGGGAGATCAGACCAAGGAATTTTCCGCCATGCGTTCTGGGCTGATCGACATGGCGGTCGGCTCGACCATCAACTGGTCGCCGCAAGTACCGGAGTTGAACCTGTTCTCTCTGCCGTTCCTGATGGCTGATAGCGCCGATCTCGATGCCATTACTCAAGGCGAGGCCGGCAAGCTGGCCTTCGATGCCATCGAGAAGCGCGGGATCGTCCCGTTGGCCTGGGGTGAGAATGGCTTCCGCGAATTATCCAATTCGGCCAAACCGGTAAAGACTCCAGCTGATCTCGCCGGATTGAAGATTCGCGTTGTCGGCTCGCCACTGTTCCAGGACACCTTCACTGCGCTGGGCGCAAACCCCACTCAGATGAGCTGGGCCGATGCCAAGCCGGCACTCACCACTGGCGCCGTCGATGGCCAGGAAAACCCCCTATCGGTGTTTGATGTTGCCCGTGTCGATCAGGTCGGCCAGAAATATTTGACGCTCTGGCACTACATGGCCGACCCACTGATTTTTGCGGTCAACCAGCGCATCTGGAAACAGCTGCCGGAAGCCGACCGAGAGCTCCTGCGCCAGGCAGCCATCGACGCCGGCAAATGGGAAATCGAGCTCTCGCGAAGCGGAGAAGCCAAGCGCCTGGACGACATTCGTTCACGCGGCGTCGAAGTGACCGAGCTCAGCGATCAAGAGCATCAGTCATTCGTCGAGGCGACCCGAACGGTGCACGAAAAGTGGGCACCGAAGATTGGCACTGACCTGCTCGAAGCGGCCCGTGCGGCCATGGCAAAGTAAAACTGTTTTGCCCGGCGGTGCGCCGCCGCCGGGATTCGAGGGATTCCATGAACAATCGACAGGACGCGCGCCTTGAGCGTGTGCTGGCCACTCTGGCGCTTATGATTATCAGCCTGATCAGCCTGGCCAATGTAGTGGTGCGCTATTTCACTAACGCCTCCTTTGCCTTCACCGAAGAGCTTTCCGTGTTTCTGCTTGTCATTCTGACATTTGCCGGTGCCTCAGTAGCCATGCGCAGCAACCGGCACATTCGTATCGGACTGATCGAGCGGCTGTTCCCTGCTCTGCGCGCACCGCTGATTGTCCTTCAGTGGCTCGCCAGCATACTGGTCCTGGGATTGGTGGTTTGGTTCGGGGGGCAGTTTGCGTTGGAGGAATACCAGTGGGAGTCGGAGTCTCCCGGCCTCGGCCTACCGAACTGGTGGTACGTCGTCTGGCTGCCGTTGTTGGCACTGGCGATAGCCGTACGGCTGAGCCAGATGACGCTCGACCGGCTGCGCGGGAGGCTTTCCGATGAGCCCTGACGTCTGGATGCTCGTCAGCTTTTTGCTGTTGTTGCTGATCGGCGTACCGGTAGCCTTTTCCCTGGCGTTGTCTGGCGCCATCGGAATTCTCGCAGGCCTTTCACCAGACATGCTGGCAACGCTCGGCACCAATACCTACAACGGCGTCGCCAAGTATCCGTTGATCGCGATCCCGCTGTTCATTCTCACCGGTCTGGTATTCGAAAAGGCCGGTGTGGCGTTACGTCTGGTGCGTTTCGCCCAGGCGCTGATCGGCCCTCGACACGGCGGTCTGGCGATGGTTGCCATCCTGGTCTGCCTGATCATGGGCGGCATGAGCGGATCGGGTCCGGCAGATGCGGCGGCGGTGGCCATGGTGATGCTCCCAAGCATGACCCGCGCCGGGTACCCCAAACCGTTTTCGGCCACTCTGATTGCCGCTTCGGCGTCCACTGCGATCCTGATTCCACCCTCCATCGCACTGATTCTCTACTCCATCGTCGTACCGGGTGTGGATCTACGAGCGCTGTTCGCCGCCGGACTGTTCCCCGGCATCATCGCCGGACTGGTTCTGCTTCTACCGGCCTGGCTCCTGGCGCGCCGTTACGGCTGGGAAAACCCGGAGGACACCGAGCGGCCGCCGCTGGGCGAAAGCTTCCGTCTGGCGCTGCCGGCACTGTTCGCACCGGTGCTCATCCTAGGCGGTCTGCGCAGCGGCCTGTTTACCCCGACCGAAGCTGCGGTGGCCGGCGTTGCCTATGGCGTGCTGATCGGTTTGTTCGTTACCCGCGAACTGGACTGGCGCAATCTCTGGAAGCTCTGCGGGGAGGCGGCGGTGATCTCAGGGGTGGTCATGCTCATCATCGCGCTAGCCGGCATTTTCGCGTGGGCCGGCACGATGCTCGGCACCTTCCGTCATCTGGCCGAATGGCTGATCTCGCTTTCCGATAACAGCGCTGTGCTGCTGATTCTGGTGATGATCGCCGTGCTATTGGCCGGCATGTTGCTGGATGCGATTTCCATCTACCTGATCCTCATGCCGATCCTGATCCCGGTGATGCAACACTTCGGCTGGAACCCGGTTTGGTTCGGCATCCTGTTGGCCATGAACATCGCCATCGGCCAGTTCACGCCGCCGGTTGCGATCAACCTGATGGTCACCGCCGAAGTGGCGAAAATCCGACTGGAACAAACGGTCGGCTGGGCCATGCTGTTCGTCCTGGTCATGGGCAGCGCGCTAGTGCTGGTAGCAATCTTCCCGGAGATCGCGCTGTGGCTGCCAAGAGTGTTGGGGTATACGGTGTGAATCTGCCCAACCCACGCTCATCGTCGTTCCAGCACGTTGCACCAGCTACGTAGCGCCGACGAAACGCACCCCATCTGCTCCCCTGCCGCTACGGCCCCGGTCCGCCTACATCGGTCTATCCCTGCGGATAGGCCGGTGCAGCCGGCGCGAAGAGGCAGACGGCTATCGCTGATAGTTTTCTCCAAGAAACCACACAGCTGCGGATCGATTGATCGAGCCGAGAATATCTCGGTGGGTATTTATTCATTCGGAACTATCGAGATCTTTCCGTCTTTCTCCAGAATTGCGAATTTTATTTGGTCCAGGCGAGCCAAGCCTTGAGAGTAACGCGCCGCCTCAAGAATATCTTCCTCTTCAATACGCGCCCTTTGAGCTCTGCTTTTCAAAAGGTGGCCATTTTCAACAATGATCATGGGGTTTCCGTCGATGACCCTGCCGAGATAAGGAGAACGCCTTTTAATTAGCGATATGAGAATATCGAAGGTGACGAGCGAAACGATGATCAACACGGCATTGACCACAGAGAAATCATCTCCCAACAATGCCTGCTGGGTGGCCTCGCCAATAATGAGCAGCAGAACGAAATCGAACGTGGTTATTTGCGAGAGCGTTCGCCTTCCGGAGATTCGGAAGATTACCAAGACCACCAGATATATAGCCGCTGCGCGTAGAACAGACTCCATGACTCACGCCCTATGGGTAGATGAATTGGCGCAATTCCACAACTTGTTCGCCGGAGCGCACCGTAGTGCGTGAACGGCCGAAACCGTACGGCCTGATAGCAAGATAAGCAGTTGCCCAGCCATTGCCATCCGGCTTTAACTCAAGTCGTAATCCTTTGTTAAAGCTTTCGGTCGTGACGGGTTGTGGCTGAATGCTCTCAATCGTAAACGCTTCGAGCAGATCGCCATCGATAGTCAGCCTGACGACCTTACCGTCGTTATCGGCTTTGGCTTTGATAGTCATCTCGCTGGAAGCACCGTTGCGTTCGAACACCTCGTATTGAGCGCTGAGGGTGCCATTTACGGAGGCTTTGTCAGTCCAGCTCAACGGGCCGGTTCCGAATAAACCCGCCAGTGACAGAAGCATCAACAGACACAATAGATACCAACCGACGCGCTCTGCTGCCCATACCTTCACTTGCAGCGGCATGTCTTCCTGTACTGGATAAGTCCGACTGACATATTCATCATCACGGTTGCGCATAACGAACCCAACAGGCGTGTTGTTAGGTAGAGCCTGCCGCCTACAAGGAAGTTCAGGCGCCGTGGGGCCCGTTGTGCGGGACGACATTAGGGCAGTGCATCAGCACGGCAGGAAACCAAACCGAGAATCGCGGCCTGCATCTGGCACGTCACATCACCTAGCGTTCGGTCATGCCCTACTGGGGTTGATTGATGTTCCAAGCGGTCCGGCGTTACCGTCTAATCTGCGAGAGTCCGCCATACTGCGTCGATCGGCCAGTTGAATTCGCATGCGCATATTTTCACGGATCAGTTCACGCTGCGTAAAAGCCTCCCGTATTTGGGCGCGCAAATGCTCTTCTTCCCATGGCTTGGTGATGAAGCGGTATATGACCCCTTCGTTGATAGCTTTGAGGATGCTATCCACCTCCGTGGAGGCACTCAACACAACGCGAATGACATCGGGGTAAAGCAGCCTGACCTGCCCAAGCAGTGCGATGCCGCTCATTTCATCCAGCCGCAGATCGGTCAGTATTACGTCGACCGGGTAAGAAGCCAGTAATGAGAGCGCCTTGCGAGCAGTGGTGGCAGTTAGGATTCGATAGTTCTCGAGGCGCAGTTCTCGGCGCAGCGCATCGAGAACGCTCTGCTCGTCATTGATCAGCAGCAAATAGCGCACCTGCTCGTCGAGAATGTGTGCTGGTAATTGCAGATTCGATTTGCTGGACAGAAACGTCAGGCACTCCTCGGGTTTCAACGGGTGCGAATAAAAATAGCCTTGGAGTTCATCACAGCCGGCGTGGTGTAAGAAGCCGAGTTGTTCGGCCGTTTCCACTCCTTCTGCTATGACCTTGATGCCAAGATCATGCCCGATGGAAATCATCGAGCGCACCAACGAACCACTGTCCGGGTCGAGATGCGTGTCATTCACGAAACTGCGATCGATCTTGAGTTCGCTGAACGGAAAGCGCTTGAGATACCCGAGAGACGAATAACCAGTGCCAAAATCATCGATTGAAAACTGGATGCCCATAGAACTGAGCGCTTTCATTTTCTCCAGTGCCTGATCGGCATCGGTCATCAGGCAGGTCTCTGTCACCTCAAGTTTTATCAGGTTCGGGGTGATCTGGTATTGATCGAGCGTCCGCTCAACCCGCTCAACGAAATCCGCCTCCATCAAAGTAACTGCAGAGACGTTTACTGCCACGTTCACGCCATGCATCGCATCACGCCAGGACTGTAGCTGCCGGCACACGGCGTCGAGCACATAGAAATCGATGCCCACGACCAAACCGGTTTCTTCCGCCAATGGAATGAAATCATCCGGTGGGATCGGCTTGCCCTCGCGCTGCCAGCGCACCAGTGCCTCGAAGCCGCATAGCCGACCACTGAGCAGGTCTAGCTGAGGCTGATAAACCAGGTGATATTCGTTGTTTTGTAGCGCATGGCGGATCTGCTTTTCCAGGACCAGACGCTTCTGAATTTGCGCATTCATCTCAGGCATAAAGGCGCAAATACGGTTGCGGCCTTGGTGCTTAGCCCGATACATCGCGGTGTCAGCGTTACGCAGCAGCGTATCGATATCCTCGCCGTCGGTCGGGTAACAGCAGAAGCCGATGCTGCAGCCGACCACCAATTCATGCCCATCGAGCATCAGCGGCGCGGCAATACGTGCTTGCAGTCGCTCGAGAAAACCGATCGGCTCGGAGCACATGCGGCTATCGGTCAGCAGAATAACGAATTCATCGCCGCCAAGCCGGGCGAGCGTGTCGGTATTGCGAGTGCACTCTCGAAGACGCTCGGCAACCTGCTTCAGCAAGCAATCGCCAACGTTGTGTCCAAGGCTGTCATTGATCACCTTGAAACGATCCAGATCGATGAAAACGAGCGCGAAGGATTCCTGATTACGCGCGGAGAATGCAATCGCTTGCTGGATGCGGTCGTTCAACAGATTTCGATTCGCCAAGCCGGTCAGCCCATCATGATTGGCTTGGTGCTCGAGTTCCTCTTGATAGCGCTTGGCTTCGGTGATGTCGTGAAGAATGCCGACAAAATGACTGATCTTGCCTCGGTCGTTTACCACCGGAGATATGTTGAGCTCGTTCCAGAACTCGGAGCCGTCCTTACGATAGTTACGCAGGACGGCAGAGCCTTCCTGCTCGGTCTGCAGGGCCTGGCGAATACCAATCAGATCAATCTGGTCTCGGTCCGTTGCTTGAAGGAAGCGGCAGTTTTTACCTAGCACCTCTTCCTGCCTGTAGCCCGTGATGCGCTCGAATGCCGGGTTGACGTAAACGATGGGTTGGTCCGGCTGCCGGTTATCGGTGATGATGATGGCATTGACGCTTGCCTCCACCGCACGTGTTCGGACACGCATGCTCATGTCGCGCTGGCGCTGTTCGCTAATGTCCTGGATAACCGAGATCGATCCAAGCTGCAAACCACGCTCATCGCGGAACGGCACAGCCGAAGCCAAGACGGTCTTCTGGGCACCGTCGAACGCTTCGATGTCCAGCACCTGGTTTCGCAGCTCCTTGCCCTGCCTGGCGGCGAGGCGCAGAGGCCATTCCTGTTCGGTCAAGCGCTCTCCGGTCTCGGCCCACGCGCCCTGAAAGCGGCTCTGATCGGCCCGCTGAAGCGGCTGTTCGGCATTCCAGATGCGGCTGCATTCGACGTTGCTATCCAACAGTCCGCCATCCTGATCGCCAACCAATACGCCGACAGGCAAGCTATCGAGCACGCTGCGCAGCAGCGATTCGCTCCGCGATAACGCCTGGGTGCGCAGTTCAACCGCCTCCTCCATGCTCGCAAAAAGTCGCGCTCGTCCAAGCGCCATGGACAGCTGTTGGCCGATTGAGGTCAGAACCTCAAGCGATTCCTCCGGCCAGCTCTCGGCATCGCAACGCAACACATTGAGCATGCCGATGCATTCATCGCCAAGATTGAGTGGAATCCCCGCGTGAGTGTTTCCCCCGGGAAGGTCCTCCAACGCTGGGCAGGCTTCGATATTGGCCGGCGCGACGGGCTGCTGGCTGCGCCAGGCCTGCATGCATGGGCAGGTTTCAACGCAACGCCGAAGGGACTGCTTCGCTTTTGCCAGGCCATACCCCCGCACACCGGCGAGCTGCGCTGAAGCATCGCCCCCTTCGGCTTCCGTCATCACCAACCAGGCTCCACTGGCATCAGGGAAATCCACGATATGTTCGAGCGCAGCCTCAATGACATCCCGCTCGCTTCGGGCATCACTCAAGGCAGCGGTGAAGTCGAACAGGCAGCTGAGTAGAAGATTGCTGTGGGTGAGCTCGTCATGCTTGTTCTGTAGCTGATTGTTGAGGCGAATGCCTTGTTCGTACGTCGAAATGAGCAGATCAAAGATCTGCTGGCGATCGGCAGTGATGAAGTGCCGCTCGCCTGCCAGCATGATTTCGACACCCATCTGCATCCGCTCCTTGGTACGCAATTCCAGGTTCACCAGGAAATAACGGATACGCGACATCAAATAGTTTTGGTCATACGGTTTGACGATGAAGTTATCGGCGCCCGACGCCAGGCCGTGGACCACATCCAGCGCATTGCTCAAATGGGTGATCAAAATCAAGGGGATGTGGGAGGTCTTCGGGTCGTTTTTGAGCTGCCGGCAGAGCGCGTAGCCGTCCATCTCAGGCATCACGATGTCGCTGATGACAATGGTTGGCGGCCGCTCCGCCACCATCGCCAACGCCTCGACGCCGTTGCTGGCGACGCGTACCGAGCACCCGGCGGATTCGAGCAGATACTGCAGCTCCATGGCCTGGGTTGGACTATCCTCGACAACCAATATTTCCGCAGCTTGATTCATCAGCATGTCCCGGCGCATTCCTTTTACGATGTCGCTTGCATCGCAATCGTATTGAGCATTTCGGCAATCCCTTGCGCAGACATGACCTCGCAGGCCGCCTGCAGATCGATCGCAGCACGCGGCATCGAATCGATTATCGCGTCGCTCGGTTCCTGAACGAAGGTGAGCGCTCCGTTGCGTTTCAACTCCGCCAGCCCGGCAGCACCATCACGCCCCATTCCCGACAGTTGAACCCCGATCGCCTGTCTGCCCAGTGTCCTGGCGATGGAGTGAAACAGGTAATCGGCCGATGGGCAGAACGCCTGCTCGGGCCGACAGGCTTCCAACCGCAAATGACAATCGGCGGTGATGCCGATCTGATATCCGTCCGGGGATAAATAAAGCCTGCCGCGCTGTAGCAATTGACCGTCACAGCCAATTTCCACCGGCATTGACGTGATGCTTTGTAACCATTGACAGAAGCTGGTCAGAAATCCGGGCGCGATGTGCTGTACCAGTATTAACGTCCAAGGTTGGCCAGGTTGCAAACGCTGCAACAAGATCTTGAGTGCCGCGGGCCCACCAGCAGAAGCGGCAACCGCCACGAGCCTGGGTACCTGCGATACGACCCGGTCTATCTGCAGAGTTGGCGCCGCGCGGATCCGCTCCGTTACCAACCGCTGCCGCCGGACGACCTTCACCTGCGACATGACCCGCAAGGTTCGTAGCAACTCATCAATATGCTGATCGAAATCCGGCGCGTCCGGGCCGGCGGGCTTCTCCAGCACCGCCAATGCACCAACCTCCAACCCCTTCATGGCGGTCGTTGAATCCGCCGCATTGGCGCTAGCGGTGAGCACCACCACGGGCAACGCGTGCCGCTTGAGGATGCGGGAGATGGTCGTATAACCGTCGATGCCGGGCATGTGGATGTCCATGGTGACGATATCGGGCGTATAGCTTTCAAGCATTTCGAGCGCCTGCTCACCCGACTCGGCCAACCGCACTTCAGCACCAGTGCTTTCCAGAACGGCCTGGAGAAGCATGCGAACAACCTCAGAATCATCAACAACGAGTACCCGCATTTTTGATCCTCAGTCAGATTAGCCGCCGGATGGCGTCGAGCAGGCTGTCCTGGGCGAAACCGCTTTTCACCAAGTACGCATTCGCTCCCGCTTCCAGCCCTCGGGCGCGGTCCTCGTCAGACTCAAGCGCGGTGACCAACACGATCGGAAGCCGCGCCAGGTTCGGATCGGCCCGGACGCGGTCGGCCAGCATGAAACCGTCCATGCGGGGCATTTCGACATCGGATATCAACAAATCGAAGGGCTCCTGTTTCAGCGCGTTCCATGCTTCAAGGCCGTCGTTGGCCGTGGCGACCTGATAACCCGCGGCTTCGAGAATCGTCTTGAGCAGGCCGCGCGAGGTAAAGGAGTCTTCGGCGATGAGCAATCGCTGGACGGTAGTACCAGCCGGCTCGCCTGCAGGTCTCGCCAGGGTGCTGGCGTTCGTCGACAACGCGCTCTGGTACAGATCGACAGGGTGCAGGATCGGCACCAGTCGGCCGTCGCCGAGTACGGTCGCACCCATCAGGTTGCGTACCCGTCGCAATTGCAGCCCTAGGCTCTTGACCGTGATCTCCTGGTCGCCGAGCAGCTCATCTATCAGCAGGACGAAGCGCTCACCCCGCACCTGCAGCAATAACAGCGTAAGCTCGTCGACGTGCGGCTCCAATCTGTCGAGCCCGAGCACATCAGCCAAAGCCCAGACCGGCAAGACCCTTCCCTCCCATGCCAGCGAGGGGCGGTTTTCCATGGTCCGTATGGCGTCATGAGGCAGCCGCAAACAGCGCTCGACCGCCAGTGCTGGAATTGCGAAGGTGCGCTCGGCATTGCGCACGATGACCGCCCTGAAGGTAGACAGGCTTAACGGGAGGTTCAATTCGAAGCAGGTGCCCTCTCCAAGGCTCGACTCGGTCTCGATGCGTCCACCGATGCGCTCGACCGCTTCCTGGACGATGGCCATGCCCAAGCCGCGTCCGGACAGTTCGGTAATCATCGCGCTGGTTGAAAGGCCGGACGCAAACACCAGCTTGTAGGTCTCTTCCATGGTCATTTGCGCGACCTGCTCTTCGCTCAACAGGCCGGTCTCCAGCGCTCGCGCCTTCAGCTGGTGGATATCGATTCCTCGGCCATCGTCGCGCACGCTCAATCGGAAACGATCCGCCGACTCCTGGCTCAGCTCGATCTGCAGTCGCCCTACCGGCGATTTGCCAAGAGCTTCACGCTGAGACGGGCTTTCCAACCCATGGTCGATAGCGTTGCGCAACAGATGAGTCAACGGCGTTCGCAGCTCATCGAGAATACGCTTGTCGATCTGCAGTTCCGTACCACGGATCTGCAGATCGACGCGCTTGCCTGCTCCGCTCGCCAGGTCCTGCACCATCGCCGGGATACCCTGTACCAGATTACCGGCGGGCAGCAAAAGCACAGCGAGCAACTCCGCGGCATGGCTATCCGACAGCTGTGACAGCCCAGCGGCAAGTTGGCGGCTGGCCTTCTCGAGATTCATCGCCTCGAAATGAAGTCGATCCAGTTGCGCCTGACTCCAATCCAACTGATCAAGCACCCCCTTAAGCAAATCACGGCTACCCAGTGGCAGTGTTTCCAGCTCCTCGCGCAGTTGTTTCCAGCCCGGACTGCCGGCAAGAAGCGCCCTGCCGCGCTGGGAGTCGAAACCCCGCGAATGCTCGCGCAGATGCTGAGCCAACGCCACGGCCTCGAGCTTGTGTTGCAACAGGGTTTCGCCGTGGTACAGCAACGCGTCAAGATTATCCGTGGACACCCTGACCATATTCGATTCAGCAGGAGGCGCCGCCGCGGGCCTTTCTCCTCGGGACTCCACCGCTTCGCCACGCGACGCGGACTCGAGCTGCCCGATCAGTTGCCGTTGCTCGCCTCGATCCAGGGGAGTACCCGCCTCGAGCTTCTGTACGGCAGCCAGTGCCTGCCGACAGATATCTACCCGTTCAGGAGTCAGCTCGAGCTCGCCCTTGCGCACTGCGCCCAGCAGCGTCTCCCAGGCATGACAGATCTGCTCGATGGGTCTGAGCCCAACCGAGCGCGCGGCGCCTTTGAGGCTATGCACTTCACGAAACAGTGACTCAACGGATTGTGGATCAGTGAAACCTTCGCGCCAGTCCGCGAGCCGATCGGCAAGCACCATCAAGCGCTCACGCGCCTCCGTTCGAAAGCCTTTCAGCAATCGTCGCTGTAGCGCTTCACGATCCAGGCTCATGGCCGTTACAACCTGAAGCGACTGGTCAGGGTCTTGAGCTTCAACCCCACCTCGTGCAGATTGCGCGCTGCCACATCGACCTGTCGCGTACCGCCGACATTGTCCTGGCTTGCCTGACGGATGTAATCCATGGCGCTGGAGATCTGGTCCATCCCGGCCATCTGCTGCTGGCTGGTGGCGGCGATCTGCAAGGCCACGTCGCTGGACTCCTCGATACTGCTGCTCAACGTGCGAATCGACTCGCCGCTCACGCGAGCTCGCTCATAACCAGTCTCGACCGCCTTGCTGCCTTGCTCGGCCAGCATTACCGCCTTCGTCATCGCTTTCTGGATATCGCCGAGAATGCCGCGCACCTGCGCGGTGGCCTGCTTGGACTGATCTGCCAGCGCCTTGACCTCCTGCGCCACTACCGAGAAACCCTTGCCCGCCTCCCCCGCCTTCACGGCCTCGATGGAGGCATTCACGCCAAGCAGATTCGATTGTTCGGCAAGGTCGCCTACCGTCGCGACAATTTCGCCGATGGCTTGGGTCTGATCGCCCAGTCGCATGATGCTTTCAGCGACGGCCTGCATCTGCTCGCGGATTTGCTGCATCCCCTTGAGCGCTTCGTCCACTGCCTGAAAGCCGCTCTGGGCGACCAGCCGGGTACGCTCAGCGCTTTCGGTTACGGTTTTCGACTTGGTGCTAGCCAATACGGCGGTCTGTTTGACTTCCTCTACCGTGGTGGCGATTTCGCTGATGGCCGTAGCGGTTTCCTGGGTGCTCGAAGCCGCCTGGCTGGTAGCCGCGAGAATCTCCTCGCTGGAACTGGCCAGCACCGAGACTCCTTCGTTGATTTCCTGCACCATTTCTCGAAGGTACAGACTCATGTCGGCAAAGGCCTTAGCCAGGCTGCCCACCTCATCCTGGCGCGAGCTGGTGGGGACCGAGCGGGGGATGTCGCCGCGCCCGATCTGCTCAGCGAGCCCCGTCAGCCAGGCCAACGGCTTGGAAATATGGCGACTGAGCAACCACGCCAGCACGCCGCTGATGAGCACCAGCATCAGGCATAGCTGAAACGTGCTGGTGCGTGTCGCCTCGAGTTGCTGCTGCGACACGGCGAAAGACTCGCTGATACGACGATCGGTCAGACGGGTGAGCTCCGCGCCAAGCTTATTGATTCGTTCGAGCCGTTCGGCCTGCTCCCTCGTCTGTAGTTGCACCGCCACTTCGGGACGGCCGTCTCTCATCAATTGCAGTTGTTGATTTCGCACCTCCACCAGCGCGGTACGTAATTCCACTATTCGATCAACGATACGGATAACTTCGATGTCATTGGTCGAATCGGATTGCAGCTGTCTGACAATTCGATCGTTGTCCTCACTGCCCTTCCTGATCGATTCCTCCAGTCCACTCGAGCCGGTCTGGCTGCCCTGCATACTGGCGTTCAACGCCAGCAGAAGGTCTCCGCGTAAATCAGCGAGATTGGCACGCAACTGGTTCACCAGGGAAACGCGCTGATAGTGACGCTGGAACTGCTCCTCCTCCTGTTCTTGCAACTTGGCGAAGCGCGCCTGGGTGGTGAACAGGAGCGAGCCAAACCCCAAGATGAAAATGGCGAAAATGATCACCAGTTTGCTGCCGATGCTGAACCGCAAGGCTTGCCTCATACTTCTTTTCCTTATTCGATGATGACGCGCATAGCCGGATCGCCCAGCATCCGGGCGCCGTCGAGAACCGTCCATTGATCGGCCGTGACGCCGAGCAGATACGCCGAGCGAATGCCCGACAGGTTGGCGACCTCCTGTTGCAGGGCCGCCGTTTGAATCTGTTTGACCCCCAGCACGCGGTCGATCAATAGCCCGAACTCCATCTCCGGCCCTTGCATGACGACCAGAAAATTCTTGTCGGACAGTCCTCCAATCGGGAGATCGAACAGCACGCGTAGATCAAGTACCGAGACGATACGGCCACGCACATTGACGATTCCCAGCACATGAGGCGGGGTGCCGGGCAGCGGCGTATATTGCGACAGAGGCATCACTAGGCTTACGTGCTCGCTTTCTACTGCGTAAGTCTCGCCGCTCAGGCTGAACGTCAGCGTCTCGATCCAGCCACCCTCCTGTTCCGCCTCTGGCATGGCCGCCCACTTCTGCGTCCGCTCACGCAATCGCGCCTCGAGCGTCGCGGCATCGGGCTTGAAGCCTGTGTCTAGACGTTGGCCTAATTCCGCCAAACGCAGGTGTATTTCGGCCCAATGGCCATCCTTATTCAACGATTCGGCCATGGCTGGTCTCTCGTCACTATCTGATCGCAAAGGCGCAACAACTGAGCGCAGCTCATGCCGTCGGCGCGAGGCACTGGAACGTCCTCGGCTTGCTCGCTCAAGAGCTGCCGGCACACCTGAAGGGATTTGCTGCTGGCTTGCGCCTGGTCATCGCTACGGAGCAGACGGGCCTGGAGGAAATAGCCAAGAATGAAATCCGGCTCCAGATAGAGCGCCTTTTGCAAGGCGGATAGCGCTCCACGGGTGTTACCGGCCTGCTGTTCCAGTAATGCCGATAACCAATAGGCAGACGTTGAGGCTGCATCGAGGGCGAGCGCACGCTCGAGGTAGCATCTGGCTGGTTCGATCCGCAGCTCGTCGGCCCAGCTCCTGGCCAGCAACAAGCAAGTCTCATGCTGCTGCCCCGGGCTCAGCCCAGGACAACCCAGATAGGCATGCAAGGATTCTCGCGCCACCTCCGACTGTCCCTGAGCCAGGGCTTGCTGCGCCTGTGCCCAAAATACCGCTGGATCCGTCTCGATCACTCGGGGTTCGTTTTCAGGCGTCGTGACTCGTCTCGGAGCGGTTCTCGACAAAGCCGCAGGTTCTGCTGGGGCAGCGGCCGCATAATCGCCCCCAGGCCAGAGCAACTGGGCCGGCGACGCAACTGGCCGAGGCACGCATAATTCCTTCGCACCTATCGAACCCGGCAGAGTCAACGCATAGTTGCTGGCTGCCATGCACCCCTTCAACCCGGCCTGGGTCGCGATGCCGGCCTCGACCGAGCTCAGCAACAGCACCCCGTTCGGTTCCAGGCTGGCGAGCAGACGATGCAACGCAGCGCTGGCACGCGCAGGTGAGAAATACATCAACACGTTGCGACAGAGAATCAGATCGGCGCTTGGCATCGGGCTCGGTTGCCGAGCATCCGTCAGATTGAAACGGACGAAGCGAATACGATCCAACCAATCAGAGCGCACTCGCCAGCGGGAACCCTCCGCCTGGAAATAACGCCGACGGAACGCATCATCATTGCCGCGGAAAGCATTGCGGCCATATACGCCACGCCGTGCATGCGTCAGGAAATCCTCATTGATATCGGTGGCCAACAACTCCACATCCCAACTGCGACGCTCAGTGCCGAGGAGTTCATCGATCAGAAACAAAAGGCCATAAGCTTCCTCACCCGTGCAACATGCCGCGCTCCAGAGCCGCAAATAGCGTTGCCCTTCTCTCCTGCGTCGCGCCAGCAACGGCTTCAGGTGATTTCGCGCCAGCCAACCGAACGCTTCCGAGTCGCGCCTGAAATAGGTTTCGCCGACGGAAAATGCCGGGACCAGAGCCTGGATCTGGGACGCGTTCCAGTCGGCGAAAGCCAGCGCCTCCAACCAGTGCTCGGTATCCGGCAACCGTTGTTCCCGTGCCAGCCTGAGCAGGCGGCGCAAGAGATCGCTTCGTCGCTCTCCCGAGAAGTCCATGCCCAGGTGCTGGTGCACCTTGTGAGCCAAGGCGTCGAGCAGACGTGGTGAGCATTGCAAGTCAGACACTCTCATTGCCGGCCTCGGTAGCCTGGGCCATCGCCTCGGCCAAACGCTGTTCATCGGCGGCCGACAGCAGCTGTTCGACATCCTGGATTAGCAACATGCCCGTCGCGCTTCGTACCACGCCGTGCAGCAGATTGGAGGGCACTCTAGGGTCGGACGCCGGAAAGAACGATTCAGGTTCGCAAGCGAGGACTACCGCAACCGACTCGGCTGACAGCAGCAGTTCGCGCCGGCTGGTTTTGAGCCAGATCAAGGGTTGCCAGAGGGATTGCTGGGCCGGATGCAAGCCGAAGCGCCCAGACAGATCGATAACCGGCAGAACTTGTCCACGCAAGTTGACCAGCCCACAGACTGACTCTGGAGCCCCCGGTAGCGGTGTATTGAGAAGCGCAGGCAAGACCTTCACGACGTTCTCAAGCGGTACGGCACACTGGAGGTTACCGATGGTGAAAGGTAGTACTGATAATCCTTCCATATACATCCGGCGACGTTTACTTGGGAATTAACCGAGGCCCTTGCAGCATAGTCCAAGGCAAAAGAGTGCGCCGGTTCGTCGCGTCGAATTAGTAATTAAGCCGTGCCAATTGCACAGAGGCCTATTGGAACCTGACCGGCCACGCCTGACCGGGTCCGGTTTGCATCCGATTGCTTCCTGGGCCGAGGAGCAAACCGCGTGCATGCGGCCCCTTGCCATGCTCCCACGGTGCACGGGAAAATATCCGGGATCGAGGCTTATCGGAAGGTCAACGCCCATACGTACGCTTGGTTTAACAGCGTGGCGATGAGCTTGAACTGTTGCGTGGTTCGAGAACGGCCATGCTGAGTGATGTTATGGTCCGGCGACGCCAAGCACGTCACCCTCTCACGCCAGGCGCCTGGTCTCGTCGCAACGCCCACTACGCCGACACCATCCTGCGCAGCGCCCCGGGCGATGGTCGCGCAGCATGGAGCGACACCAAACAGCGTATCGCTCTTTTTTATCGACTGGTCTCTCAGCCGCCTACCGCAATCATTCCAACGGGCTGCAGGCTTGCTGGTGGCGTCTGCGTGACCTTAGCAGCACGCTCCGCACGTTGCTGCATGACGATATCCAGCGCGCGGCTCGGCAGGAGGTCAACGTCGTCGAACGTAATCAACTGACCGGGTTCAACCGCACGCTTGAGTGCTGTCTTGCGCAGCAGGCCGATCGGAACGTGATTTGGATTCTGATCGAGCTTGAGCGCCTCACCACGGAACTGGAAGCCACCGATGCCGCGCTCAATGAGCTCACCAGGGCGCATGGCCCGTTTGGCAATGGCACCTACACCCAAGGTCGGCGCGGTGGAATTATTCAGCAGCACGCCACCTCCGTTGAGTACGCGACGCACGGTCTTGCCCACTTCCAATGAACACAGGTGGAACGGACGCACCAACGTGTAATAAGGACCGGGACCGAGCTTGAAATACTCGATAGCGGCCTGCTGGCTGTCGTCATGCCGACAGACCAGGAATACGCCGCCGGCTGGATACCCAGAGGGAATGACGTAATCGACGAATGGCTGACCGAGGCGCTCAGCCATCATGCCAAGCAAATTCCCTGTTTCGGTCAGATTGGTCGATGCCAGCCCTTCTAGCCCCTGCTGAGTAATGGTCGCGCCCAAACCGTTTCCAACGATCACTTGCTCGATCTGCACCTTGGTGCCGTCGGTGAAAGAAGTGGTCTGATCGATGCTGATACCCTGGCGTTTCGACCAGTACGTCATGTCTTCGAGCGACGGATCGTGGTTCAGGTAACCCTTCATGTTGCCGTACACCAACGGCTTGAAGCCCATCATCAGGGCTTCTTCATGCAGCGCCGCCAGCGAGCCGGGCTGGTCGCCCTCAGCTTCGGTGATAAAACCCTTACCGGCCAGATAAGAGCCCGTGGTGACCTGCAGCTCTGCATTGACCGTCACTACCGGCAAGCCGGCCTCGAACGCGCGCTCGATGACCTCGGTGCCATGAAAGACATCACCGCTGCATTCGACGATCAGGTCGGCGTCATCGATCAATTGATCGATGGAGTTCGTGAGCCGTTCGGTCAGGGGAAAGTCGCTGAAGGAATTCAGCGGGCGGCGAGTCAGCACACCGGAAATTTCCAGATCCTGGTAGTGCTGCTTGATCAGCCGGATAAAGCAATGGGCAATCATTCCTGTGCCGGATACACCGATCTTCTTTTTGATATGCGAGGTAGACATAGGGCGAATCCATTCAATAGGCAACGAATGCTCTGACCGCAGCGGCACGAAAAGATTTTGTAGCAAAATAAAAAATCTGGCCTAACGCCATCGCGTGACGCCGTTGCGTCTGCAGAGCGCTTGATAGCTCAAGCTAAGCGTTAGCAGCACGATTCAGCCAATTGATTAATGGCAAGCGAAAAGGGTGAGCGGGCTAGATTTTTGTCGCCAGATTCGGGAAGAAAAAGAAGCGGCGTTGCACCGCTTCCTATCGATCGTAATTACTTGAGGGCCGCAATAGCCGCTTCATAATTCGGTTCGGTACCGATCTCGGCGACCAACTCGCTGTGCAGCACCTGGTCCTGCTCGTCCAGCACGACGACGGCCCGCGCGCTTACACCAGCAAGCGGGCCAGTGGCGATCAACACGCCATAATCCTCGAGAAATTCCCGACCGCGCATGGTCGACAGGTTGACTACGTTCTCCAGTCCTTCTGCCCCGCAAAATCGCTTCTGCGCGAACGGCAGGTCCGCAGAGATGCACAGCACAACGGTATTGGCCAGCTCGTTGGCCTGAGCGTTGAACTTGCGTACCGAGGTGGCGCACGTCGGCGTATCGATGCTCGGAAAGATGTTCAGCACCTTGCGCTTGCCAGCAAAGCTGCTCAGCGTGACATCAGCCAGGTCGCCACCGACCAGGCTGAACGGCTTAGCCTTCTGACCCGCCTGCGGAAAAACGCCGGCCACCTGGATCGGGTTGCCCCTGAGGGTTACTTCAGTCATGTGAACTCCTAGTTGGAATGGGCCGCGAGAAGAACACTCGCGGCCTGGATTGATCACGCAGCCTGATTACGGGCGAAATATTCCTTGGTCAGCTTGACCACTACCGGGCTCAGTAGCAGCAGCGCAACCAGGTTGGGAATCGCCATCAGGCCGTTGAGGGTGTCGGCCAGTAGCCAGGCGAAATCCAGCTGCGCGATCGCACCGAACGGCACTGCCAGCACCCAGATGATACGGAACGGCCAGATCGCCTTGGTGCCGACCAGGAACTCCCAGCATTTCTCGCCGTAGTAGCTCCAGCCAAGAACCGTGGTGAAAGCAAACACCACCAGTGCGACGGTCAGTAGCGCCCCGCCAACTCCCGGCATGGCTGATTCAAAGGCTGCGGCGGAGAGTGCAGCACCGCTTTCGCCTCCGGTCCAGACACCGGAGCAGATAATCGCCAGACCCGTGATGGTGCAGATGATCAGAGTATCGATGAATGTGCCCATCATCCCGATCATGCCTGAGCGTACCGAGCTTCTGGTGGTACCGGCGGCCTGAGCGATGCCGGCAGTGCCGAGGCCTGCCTCATTGGAAAAGATACCCCGCGCGACACCAAAACGAATCGCTGCCATGACCGCCGCGCCGGCAAAGCCGCCTGTGGCCGCGATAGGCGAAAACGCGTGGGTGAAGATGAGGTCGAATGCAGCAGGAATTTCCGAGGCGTGCACCACCAGCACCGTGATGCCAGCGATGATGTAAGCCACACACATGAACGGCACCAGCGCCGCTGCCACAGCGCCTATGCGCTTGATACCGCCCAGGATCACCAAGCCCACGAACAGCATGGCGACCAGACCGGTGACCCACAGCGGTACGGAAAATGTGGCCTCGAGCGCGAGTGCCATGCTGTTCACCTGCACCATGTTGCCGATACCGAACCCAGCCAGACCACCGAAAATGGCGAAGGCGCTGCCGAGCCACAACCAGCGCTTGCCCAGACCGTTCTTGATGGCATACATCGGCCCGCCGACATGCTCGCCACGGTCATCCTTCTCGCGGTAATGGACCGCCAGAACGACTTCGCAGTACTTGGTGGCCATGCCGACCAGCGCGGTACACCACATCCAAAACAGCGCACCCGGGCCGCCGAGAAAGATCGCCGTGGCTACACCGGCGATGTTTCCAGTGCCGACGGTGGCGGCCAGACAGGTCATCAGCGCCTGGAATGGGCTGATCTCACCCGTCTCCTCGTCGCCTTTTACGCGCCCGCGCCAGATCAATGCGAAGCCGGTGCCAATATGCGCCAGCGGCATGAACTTGAGCATCACCATAAGGAAGAGACCGGTACCGAGGATCAGCACCAGCATGGGTGGTCCCCAGACGAGACCGTTAATGTTGTTGACCAGGTTTTGCAGGAATTCCATTCAAGGCACCCTTATTAATTATGTTAGACATCCTTGCCCGAGCGGCCCGCGCCGGAGCGAAATACAAATGCAGCGCACACGCCACATTTCCATCCCCTGCCGAAGCGACTCGGTAATGACCCCGACTTCAATGTGCTGGGTACTACCGGCAACCTGCAAAACTCATGCTAGAGCCTTGCGTCAGCCGTCATGCGAGGAGCGACCGAGCGATCCTACCATCACCACGAGTGCTTGGCGCGACACCGTTGACAGGTACTTTTCGCAGCCTTGAGCGACTCGCAGGTCACCGAATGAGCGGAGCCCTGATTGCCGGTTACGTAAGCTCACCAGCGTAGCTCAGCGCTGCGATGCCGCCAGCGAATTCGGTGCGTTTTTTTGCAGGCGGTATCGCTGCATGAGCGGCTAGAAGTTGCGTCGATAGAAGAGGTCGAGCGAACTGGCCAGCCCGCTCGCAGCCTCGAGAAATATCCGCTTGGTCAATTGATAGCGCAGGGCAACGGTGTTGGCCGATTCGAACACCCCAACACCGTAACGAAGCGTCAATCGATCGGTAAGACGACCGCTGGCGACGACGCTGGTTTCCGTGCCACGACCTTCAGTGTCGAGCTGGAAATCCTGAATGCCCAGACGCTGGGCAACATTGCCGGTAATCGACGAGCTACCCGCCAGACCAAGCCCTAGCGCCGCCTGCGCCAACATGTTGTTTTCACCCTCATCGGTGCCCAAAGGCCGTCCGAGCACCAGATACGACAGCGCCTGCTCCTGGCTCATCGCCGGCTCGGCGAACACGTCGACCCTCGGTTGTTCGGCGCTACCGGTTATGCGTAAACCGGCGATGACGTTGTCCGACTCGATCCGTCGTATGGCCTCGATATTCAGGAATGGTTGCGTCAGCACACCCGTGAACAACAGCTGAGCACGGCGAATGGTCAGGCGCTGGCCGTAAGCACGATATCGACCATTGTTGAGATTGAGCTCGCCGCGTGTGTCTAGGTTGTCGCCGATGTGTACATAGCCCGCTAAATCGGCCGTGAGACCAAATCCTTTGAATCGCAAGCGGTCCTCGCCCACTTCGACATCGATATCCATGCGAATGGCCATCGGTGCCTGGGCTTCTTCGGTATCCGCACCGATGATCACGGCGTCTTCGGAAACCCGAACGGTCGAAGGTGGCAACTCGCGCACGGTGATATCACCGCGCGGTACGCGCACCTTGCCGCTCACCGCCAATTGATCACCGGCCAGCTCAAGACGCAGATCCGGCTCGACCTCGAGCTCGGCGTAAGGCTCGACGATCACCGGCAGCCGGCTGCCCCTCACGCGTAGATCCAGATCCAGCGCATCGCCCCAATCCAGGGTGCCGGCAATCTCCCCTCGCCCCTGCTCACCGCTGCGCCAGTCGCCATCGACTCGCGCGCGCTCACCCTCGATGGTGGCCCGTACCTGAAGCTGCTCGAAACTGACGGGCAGCTCGCTGCCGGCAATCTCCGCGTCGCTCAGTCTCAGCTCACCGTTGACCTGCGGCTGTTGCAAGCTGCCGGATAACTCGCCATTGCCGTTCAGCTGTCCGCTCAATCGCTCGACTTGAGCCACGAAGGGCCTGGCTACGGAAAGATCGAAACGGCTCAGACGGAACGAGCCGGAGATGGCCTTGGCCTCGGTACTCGGATCGACCCGCAGTTGCACGTCGAGCTCGCCGAGTTCCCCACCCTCGAAGCGCAAGCGGCTGTCGACTTGCCGCGGCGTAAGCTCGCTGTTCAGTGCCAGGGTTGTATAAGGAAAGTCCAACCACTGCTCGCCGTCACGCATACGCAAGGTGCCGGGCCCCGCATCGACTCGAACGTTCCCGCTGGGACCCGCATTCGGCAGGTCCAACGACAGGTCGGCATTGACCTCCCCTTGCCAGAGCAGATTGTCGGGCAGGTAAACGGCCAGTGATTCCAGTGGAAAATCACGCAGCCGGTAACGCAGTTGCGGATCGGGCATTAGCCGCTGATCCTCGGCACAGAGCGTGGCCGGACCCGATCCCCAGCAATGCGCGCCCAAGGTCACCCGACCGCTGGCCAAGCGCTGCAGGGTGGCCGGCTGCTGAAGTGTCCACTGCTGTCCCTTGGCATTCAGTTCGGCTCGCAGCAGGCGCCCTCGCCAATCCTCTCCACGCAATCCCCCATCCAGCCCCAAGGACAAATCGAGCAGCGGCCCTTGCAGGCTCAGACTGACCTGATGCGCCGGACGAGTCCCCTCGGCATTTATGTGCAGCTGCCCCAGTTCGGTATCCCCCGTCTGCAACCCCGTGGCGGTGAGTTGCAGTTGGCCGCGCTCGCCTTCCTTGAGGTTCGCGGCCAGTTGCAGACGATCCAAGCGATTGTCCTGGAACGCGATTTGGCGGCCATCAAGCGTCAGCTCGCCCTGGGGGGCGGCCGGCGTGCCCGCCAGGCTGAGGTTGCCAGCGAGCTGGCCTTGGAGATCAGGCCAAAGCTGCGCCAAACGCGGCAAATCCAGCTCGAGGCTTGCCTGCAAGGTTTCAGCCCAGCGCCCGTTACCCTGGATCCGGTTGTCGCCGAGACGCAGGTCCATACGGGGAACGTCCCAGGTGGCACCCTGCCCGCTCGCCTCCAGCTGAAGATTCAGCGGTTGCTGGCGCAACGTACCGTCCAGATCAAGACGAGCCTCGGCCTGCAGCTGTTCATCACGCATTGCGCCGCGGCTGCTGAGCGTGCCTTTCAACCGTCCCGGCAGTTCCGTAACCCAATACGACGGATCGAACTCGCTGAGATCCAACGTGGTGTTCCAATCGACACCGTTGGCGAAGCCCACGCTGAGATTCCCGTCGGCTCGGCCCTGTCCGGCACGCAATTCGAGCTGCGGCAGATGCACCTCTTCGAGATCGCCGCTGATAGGACTTCGCAAGGTGAAATCGCCCGACGGGCCGGTCAGCGCTGCATCGAAGTTGCCCAGGTAGTTGCCCCTGTCGTATTGCAGCTGCGCATTGAGCGTGCGAAGTGTCACGGGGGGCTCTTCCATGTCCGGATACAACCGACGCCATGGGAAGTCGCGCCAGGCCAGCTCACCCTCCCCCTGCAGTCCTTCCTGCCAGTCCGCCTGGCCACTCAAGCTGAGCCGTTGCCCCTCGCCGGCCTCAAGCTGTAACGCTTCGACCTGCGCATGGATCTTGTCGACCAGCGCATTCAGGGCGATGCCGACCGCACCGCCCTCGCCTTGCAAACTCCCCTCGCCGACCAGCCGATAGCCACGCTGCAGATCGCCAGCAACGGTCAGGTCAAGCGTGTCCAGACGCAGCGCATCGGGCAGCTCTTCCGCGGCTTTGAAGCGCTCCACCGTCAGCAGCAGATTCGCCGGCAAATCCGACTCCAAGGGACGTATCCAACCTCCGAGCGTGCCGTCGAGATAGCCCTGGCTTTCGACGTCCAGCATCAGGTGCTCGCGCAATTCGCCATCCAGCGCAATCTTCAGCGCCCAGGGTTGCCCATCGGGCGAGCGCACCGCTGCATCGCCGGCCAGTTCCAGCGGCCAGTCGCCGCTCGGTTGCAGGCGACCAGCCATGTCCAGCGAGAGGTCTTCGCGGCGCAGCTGCAGCGCCTGGATATCCAGGCCGTCCTGACGCCAATCCGCGCGCAGCTGCAGGCGCTGCAACTGCTCGACATCATTCAACCGAAGCCTGCCGATCTCGATCCGTTCGACTCGCAATCGCAGCGGCAACTTGATGTCGGGCAGGCTGAACGGCTCACTGGGCGCAGCATCCTCCTGCGTCGGTGGGAACCGCAGATCAATATCGCCGACGACCAGCTCCTCGACGCACAGCGTCATGCGGAGCAGGCATAGCGGTGACCATGCCATTCGCGGCGACTGCACCTCGACGCGGCTGCCGTCCTGCTCCCAGGTCAGCCGCTGCGCCTGCCAATCGCCACCAAGGCGCCCGCGAAACTGCTCGACCTGCACTCCGGGGACCTGGCTCAAGGCCCACCGACTGCCCACACTGGTGCCAAGCACCAGGACTACGGCCAGCAGAGTCAGGAGCAGCAAGGCCAGAAGACCCAACAGCGCCCAACGAATGACTCGTGCCGTAGACTTCAAAGTTCCGGCCCCATGGAAAAATGCAGCCGCACGCCCCCCTCGTCATCGAGTGGGTGCGCCAGATCGACGCGGATCGGCCCGACCGGCGAAACCCAGCGAACGCCGAGCCCGACGCTGCTTTTCAGCGATGGCAGCTCCAAGGAGTTGAACGCGTTGCCCTGGTCGACGAAGGTCGCGACCCGCCACTTGTCCGTCAGCGAGTACTGGTATTCGGCACTGACCGCCAACTGGTAGCGCCCGCCAATCTTGTCGCCATCGGAGTTGGTCGGCGACAAGCTCTGATAGTCATAGCCACGTACGCTCTGATCCCCACCGGCGAAATAGCGCAGCGATGGCGGTACCTTGGTGTATTCGTTGGTCCAGTTTCCGCCGACCTGAACACGGCCCAAGAAACGATGGCGTTCGGCGAGGGTGATCAAACCCTTGACCGTCGTGTTCGCATGGATCAGATCCGCATCGGACAGCAGCCCCTCCTTGGCCGCGGCCAACTCGAATTCCAGACGGTAGCCGCGGCTGGGATCGATGCGGTTGTCGCTGCGCAAATAACTGTAGGCGACGCCCGGCATCAGCAGCGTGCTGACGCCAGAATCGTCCCCGAGCTCGTACTGTTCGTGTCGCCATTTCAGTGCCCAGACCCGCTTCCACCCACTGGGCAGCTTACGGTGCCACTCGGGGCCGACCGTCAGCAGCCGACTCTGGCTATCCCTGTCGGCCAGCTCTTCGAACTGATAACCGGCGGCATAGCGCAACTTGTCGGTCAGCGGCGGATCCAGCGGCACGTCGTACCAGAGTCCGATATTTTGCCGCGGCGCCGAGAGTTCCGTTTCGAGCCCGTAGCTATGACCCTGCGGATTGACCCAATGACGCAGAAAATCCAGACGCATGCGTGGGCCCACATCGGTGGAAAATCCAAGCCCGAGCCCAAGTGTTCTGGGGTCGCGCGTGGTCAGCTGCACCGCAACAGGAATGCGCTGTTGCTCAGCATTGGCTGGATTGGCATCGACTCGCACCCCTTCGAAGTAACCACTGGATTGCATCGCCTGATTCAAATCAGCGACCAGTTCCGAGTCGTAAGGCGTACCGGCTTCGAATGGCACCATGCGGGCCAGCAGATCCGGATCAAAGGGAGAATCTCCCTCGAAGCGCACATCGCCCAACAGGTAGCGTGGGCCGCTCTCGAATACCAGTTCGACGTCGGCGGCGTTCACAGCGGGATCGATGGCAAGGCGCTGGGTTTTGAAGCGGCCATCGAAGAAACCGTAGCGTGAAGCCTGGTTGAGGATCTGCTGCTTCACCTCCTCGTACTGGCCATGGTTGAGCACCTCCCCGCTCTTGAGCGTTTTGCGAGGCACGCGGAAGGTGCGCAAATCGGCGGCCGGCCCGTCCACACGTACGGTGATGCTGCGCAGTCGAACCGGCTCGCCGGGCTGGATACGTAACCTCAGCTGCGGGTTCTCGCCACCACTGACCTGAGATTCGATCTTGCCGCTGTAATACCCCAGGGCCTGGAGTGCTTTTTCCGCCTGCTCCTGGGCGATGCGGCTATAACGCAGCAGTTCCGCCTCGTTACGATCGCCCAGATCGCCAATGTAGCTTTCGACGTTTTCACGCAGTGCACGGTTCGAGGGCTCGACGCTGACGTCGAGCTCCGCGGCGCAGAGACCGGTAGAAACGAACAGGGCAAAGCCGGTCGGAAGGATTCGACTCATGGAGAATAAGCGCATGGCGAGCGATGCTAGCACGACGCGCGCCGAAGCTCGGGGTTGGCATCGAGGCGTATGGCACGGCACGTACAGCGTCAGGCAGGGCATTGGAAAACTTCATCGGACATCCATTAGTTGGACTTTGGACGACCAGCAAAATTCGCGGTCAACCGCTATTGGCTTCAACCTGACGCGGCGCTGGATGGAAAAACACATGTTCGACCACCGGCCCGATGGCCACCTGGCCAAGCTCTTGATAGCCCTGCCGTTCGTAAAAGTGCAGGTAACGAGGATTCCCGGTATCGATCACCAATCCCTGCGAGGTGGTGTCGGCGGCGCACCAGTTGTGCAATGCCTCGAGAAGCTGCTCGCCATAGTGTTGCCCTTGATACTGCGGGTGGACGGCCATCATCGGTAATACATGGAAGGTGCCCGGCGGCAGGCAGCCCAACACCGCGGCGTGGTAATCGAGATAGCGTCGGGTGCAGCGAAAGCCGGCAGTCAACAACATACGCATGCGCCATGCCCAGCTTTCGGTGATGTCGAGGCGCCGCTGCGGCGGCGCGATCAGCGCGACGGCGATCAGCCGATCGTCTACCAGCAAACCTAGCGAAGGCTGGTCCTGTAGAAGGTGTTGATTCACCAACTCACGTACCGTTGCGCGCACTCGTTGGTCGTAGCCCGGCCGATCGGACTCGAACAGGTACGCAAAGGTGGGTTCGTGTCGATAGGCGTTGTACAGGAGCGAGCGAGCTTCCCTGGCGTAACCACTGTCCAGCATTCGTACTTCGGCGGGCATCGGCATGGCGGTTCTCTTTGATCTTTATTGTTGTAGAGCCTGAACTCACGTTAGCACCGGCATCGCTGCCGTGCTGCATCTAGGCGTGTTTATAGCCGGCTCTACTGATACGGCTCGCAGCGGGCCGCTCGAAACGATTAGAATCTCGGTTTTGCCGGGGCCTGAACCAAATGAAAATTGTATCCTTCAATATCAATGGGTTACGCGCAAGACCTCACCAACTGGCTGCACTGATCGACAAGCATCGGCCGGACGTTATCGGCCTGCAGGAAACAAAGGTGGACGATGAGCAGTTCCCCCAGGCCGAGATCGAAGCCCTCGGCTATCACGTCCACTTTCACGGTCAGAAAGGGCACTACGGCGTCGCATTGCTCTCTCGCAACGCGCCTCTGGAAATCCATAAGGGCTTTCCTGGCGATGGCGAGGAGTCGCAGAAGCGCTTCATCTGGGGTCGCTTCGCCGATGGCGATGGCCAACCGGTCACTGTCATGAACGGCTATTTTCCGCAGGGAGAAAGCCGCATCCATCCCACTAAGTTTCCCGCCAAAACCAAGTTCTACGCGGACCTGCAAGCATTGCTGGAAGAGCGTTTCACTCCCGATCAGTCCGTTGCCGTGATGGGCGACTTCAATATTTCGCCGGAAGATTGCGACATCGGCATCGGTGAAGTGAACGCCAAGCGCTGGCTGCGCACAGGCAAGTGCAGCTTCCTGCCGGAAGAGCGCGAATGGCTGGCACGCTTGAAGAACTGGGGCCTGCAGGACAGCTTCCGTACGCTCAATCCCGAGGTTGCCGATCGTTTCAGCTGGTTCGACTACCGCAGCCGTGGGTTCGAGGACGATCCCCGCCGAGGACTGCGTATCGACCTGATTCTGACGACCACCGGCCTGCATGAGCGCGTCATTGATTGTGGCGTCGATTACGACATCCGCGGCATGGAGAAACCTTCCGACCATTGCCCGGTCTGGATCGAACTGAAGTGACAGCCTTGACTGGACTCGATGCGCGGTGCATCGAGTCGGGCGACTGAAACTGCCAAGCATTGCTCATATCGGCAAGTTCGCGACCGGCCGTCACATAACGGCAAACAAAGCTTCTTAATCTCCCCGCTTCTTTGAAAGGGAGTCGCTGCATGGCATTTTCTGCGTCCGCACGCACTACAGGGAAACGGGTGCTGCGCTTAGCGTTTCTCGGCCTGCTCAGCATCGGGCCGATGTCAGCGAGCGAAGCTGCCATGCCGGCGCCGCCTGTGAACGACAGTCCGGTCTTGCGCATACAAGGGTCGAACACCGTCGGCGCGAAGCTCGCCCCGATGTTGATCGCCGGGTTCTTCGAAGCGCAGGGGCTGACGGCCGTACGGATTGCTCCGGCTGGGCGCGAGAACGAGCAGCGCGTCAGTGGCACCGACGATTCCGGTCGTACAGTCCACGCGCTGGTTGCGGCCCACGGGACAGGAACCGGATTCGCCGGGCTGAAGGACGGCTCCGCCGATCTCGCGGCCGCCTCACGACCGATCAAGGACAGTGAATTCGATAGCCTTGCCACGCTGGGTAATTTACGTAGTGCAGAGGCCGAACAGATCATCGCCATCGATGGACTGGCGATCATCGTTCACCCGGGCAACCGGGTCGCTTCACTCAGCGTCCAGCAGGTCGCCAGGCTTTTTGCCGGCGAGGTCCGCAACTGGCGCGAGCTGGGCGGCGACAATCTAGCAGTCGAACTGCATGCACGCGATGATCAGTCCGGTACCTATGACACCTTCAAGGAGTTGGTGCTTGCCAGGCAGAGCAAGACGCTGGCCGGAAGTGCCGCACGCTACGAGTCCAACGACCAACTGTCGAACACGGTCAGCACCCGTCCCGGCGCAATCGGATTTGTCGGTCTCGCCTCGGTCGGCCGTTCAAAAGCTCTGGCGATAGCCGACGGCAACTCACAGCCGATGTTGCCCTCCACGGCGCTGGTCGCAACCGAAGATTATCCATTGTCGCGTCGCCTGTTCTTCTATGCCGATCCGGGTCGGCAGTCGGAGTGGACCCGCGCCTACCTCGACTTCGTCCACAGCGCCGCTGGCCAAGCCATCGTTGCGCAATCCGGCTACATCGCACAGGCGATTACCGCGATCAAACTGCCAGCGCAGACGGACATGCCTCCGCCCTACCAGGCCCTGGCCAATACAGCGCAGCGACTGACCGTCAACTTTCGCTTCGACGAAGGCAGTGCGCGCCTGGACAACAAGGCTCAGCGCGATATCGGTCGCCTGATCGATTATCTGCGAGGCACGGACAAAATAATGAACGCAGCGGTGCTGGTGGGCTTCGGTGACGCGAAAGGCGACCCGACACGCACCGCTCTTCTGTCCAAACTGCGGGCGATGGCGGTCCGTCGCGAGCTTTCCCGTGGAGGCATACTCGTAAGGGATATCAACGGGTTAGGCGACCAACTTCCGGTGGCGTCGAACAGTGAGAGCGGCCGCATCAAGAACCGGCGGGTCGAAGTGTGGGTGTACTGAACCGCCAACCACCAGTGCAAAATCGTATTGGCGGAAAGCCTGTGTCGTACTGTCACACGGCACGTACCGCGACTAAGCTCTGAGGATTTACGGCATCGGAAATATCCTATGTACCTGGTCTGTGGCGAAGCCCTGTTCGACGTATTTGCGACGCCCTCGGGCACTCGTAACAACCGCTTGAATCTAGAGGCGGTCGCCGGCGGGTCTCCCTTCAACGTTGCCGTCGGGCTGGCCAGGTTGGGAACGCCCTGCGCACTGTTCACCGGCATATCCAGCGATCACCTGGGCCAGCAGCTGCGCCAGGTGCTCGAAGAGGAAGGTGTTGATTGCCGTTATCTGGCGGCTTTCGATGCGCCCACCACCCTCGCGATGGTCGCACTCGGGGCCGGCGGCGTGCCGGTCTACAGTTTCCGTGGCGAAGGCTGCGCCGACCGCTTACCACGCGATGAGCATCTCGCCCCGCTTGGCGAGGATATCCGTGGCATTCATGTCGGCTCCTATTCGCTGGTGACCGCGCCGATCGCCGACACTTTGCTGGCGCTGGTACGCCGCGAAAGCAGCAATCGTCTGATTTCCCTGGACCCGAATATCCGCCTCAATGTCGAACCGGACGTGCTGCGCTGGCGCGAGCGGGTCGAGGCCTTTGCCGAGCACGCACACCTGATTAAGGTTAGCGATGAAGATCTGGCGCTGCTTTATCCCGGCGAAGCACCTGACGTTATCGCCCAGCGGTGGCTGCAAGGAAGCTGCGAATTGGTGCTGCTGACCCGCGGTGGCGCAGGCGCGCAGCTGTTCAGTCGGCATCATGGCGCGCTGTATGCGGCGGCCAGAACCGTCACGGTGCGCGACACCGTGGGTGCCGGCGATACCTTTCAAGCGGCGTTGCTGAGCTACCTCCACGAGCAGGGCCTGAATTCCCCAGGCGCATTGGCGGACATAGAGTCTGGTCAGTTGGAAGCGATGTTGAGTTTCGCGATGCAGGCGGCATCGATCACCTGCTCCAGACGTGGTCCCGAGCTGCCTTACCGATACGAAATCATCTGACCGGTTGGCCGTAGCTTCACGAACGTCTATAAACCCAGAGGACTTTTAGGACGACGGAACCTGCATGAAAGCGCTGAAGATCACCGACCCATCCTATGAGCTGATGGATGACCACCACGGCAACTCGCTGATCTACCGTGAACATGGTTTCCCCTGCCCGCTGGTGCGCTGGCACAACCACAAGGAATACGAACTGCACCTGATCGTCGCCAGCTCCGGCAAGGTCTTCGTCGGCGACTACGTTGGCAACTTCGCTCCGGACAGCCTGTTTCTGACCGGCCCGCACCTGCCGCACAACTGGATCAGCCAGGTCGAGGAAGGCGAAGTGGTGACCAAGCGCGACATGCTGGTCAATTTCACCGATGAGCTGTTCGAGGCAGGCCATAACGTTTTCTCCGAGCTGCGCGGCTTCACACCGATGCTCGAACGCTCTCGCTACGGGATCGAGTTCCGCTGCCCGCAGACCATCACCCAGGCGCGCCAGCTGATGCAGCAGATCGCTGACAGCCGCGGCGCCACCCGCCTCGGCTACTTTCTGATCATGCTCGAACTGCTCGCCCGCTGTGACGACTATCAGCTGCTGTCCGGCGCGACGTCGGCACAACTGAGCGACGAACACCATGCCGACCGCACCAACATGGCGGTCAATTACATCTTCGATAACTACATGCGCGAACTGCCGCTTGAAGAGGTGGCCAGCCACCTCGGTATGAAGCCCACCTACTTTTCGCGCTTCTTCAAGCGCGCGACCGGCCGGTGCTACGTCGAATTCGTCAACAGCCTGCGCATCAGTAAGTCCTGCGAGCTACTGTTGGATCAGGACAAGCCGGTCACCGACGTCTGCTTCGAGTCGGGCTTCAACAACCTGTCCAACTTCAATCGCCGCTTCCAGCAGCTAAAAGGCATGACGCCGTCGTGCTATCGCCGTCTGGTCGAGCAGCGCCTCACCGAGCAGAACCTGGCCAGCTGATACGCATCCGGCCGCTGCCACCCATCGTGCACCCGCGCTCCGACTCGTTCGAAGGCCCCCGACCGAACTCGGAAAACCCTCGCGCTTGAGCGGCTGGCGCGACTCAATCTTGCGTCTATCCAGGCAACAAGAACGCTCAAACTCAGTGCAAAAAAGTATTGTTCGAAGTGTAGTCAGGGCTTTGTCGCCCGCACACTACCGGCGTTGTAATGCTCGCGAGCCGCCCGTAGCGCAGTACGCGGGCAACAACAAAAACAATAAGCGACTTCCACCGCTCTGCCGTGGAAGAGGAGTTCAAGAATGAAGATTTCACACTTGCTGCTCGGCACGGCCTGCATCGCCTCGTTCGGCATGGCCCAGGCCGCCGAAACCGTGACCGTCGCGACGGTCAACAACGCGGACATGATCCGCATGCAGCGCCTGTCCAAGACCTTCGAAGAAAAGAACCCCGACATCAAGCTCAATTGGGTGGTGCTGGAAGAAAACGTCCTGCGCCAACGCCTGACCACCGATATCGCTACTGACGGCGGCCAGTTCGATGTGCTGACCATCGGCATGTACGAAGCGTCGCTCTGGGGCGACAAGGGTTGGCTTGCACCGATGAGCGATCTGCCCGACGACTACGACCTCGACGATGTCTTTCCCTCGGTGCGCGAAGGTCTTTCGGTCGATGGCACCCTGTACGCCCTGCCGTTCTATGCCGAAAGCTCGATGACCTACTACCGCACCGATCTGTTCAAGCAGGCAGGCCTGGAGATGCCCGAGCATCCCACCTGGGCGCAGATGGCGGAGTTCGCCGAGAAGCTGCACAAGCCGGGAGAAGACCAATACGGCATCTGCCTGCGCGGCAAGGCTGGCTGGGGCGAGAACATGGCGCTGGTGACCACTGTGGCCAATTCATTCGGCGCGCGCTGGTTCGATGAGAAGTGGCAACCCGAATTCAACGGTCCGGAGTGGACCAAGGCGGCCAAGTTCTACGTCGATACGCTGAGCAAATACGGCCCGCCGGGTGCCTCCAGCAACGGATTCAACGAAAACCTGGCACTGTTCAACAGCGGCAAGTGCGCCATGTGGGTCGATGCGACGGTTGCCGGCTCCTTCGTCACCGACGCATCGCAAAGCAAGGTCGCCGACAAGGTCGGCTTCGCCTTCGCGCCGCAGCAGGAGACTGACAAGGGCTCGGCCTGGCTGTATTCATGGGCATTGGCGATTCCGACCAGTTCGCAGCAGAAAGACGCCGCCAAGACCTTCGCCGCCTGGGCCACCTCGAAAGACTATGCCAAGCTCGTCGCCGAAACCGATGGTGTCGCCAACGTACCGCCGGGCACCCGCGAATCGACCTACAGCGACGAATACATGGCCGCTGCGCCCTTTGCCCAGATCACCCTGGAGTCGCTGAAACAGGCTGATCCCGCCTCGCCGTCGACCAAGCCGGTGCCCTATGTCGGCATCCAGCTGGTGACCATTCCAGAGTTCCAGGCCATCGGTACCCAGGTCGGCAAGATGTTCTCCGCCGCGCTGACCGGCCAGATGCCGGTCGAGCAGATGCTCACCGCGGTCCAGCAGTCCACCGCCCGTGAGATGAAGCGCGCCGGCTATCCCAAGTAGGCACTCCATCGGACAGGGCTCGCCTGAGCCCTTATGGCCTTCTTTCATCCGGAGCACGCCCATGGCCACCACTACCACAGCCTTGCCCAAGGTCCCCGTCACCGACACGGCGAACGAGCGCAAGCCACGACGGTTCGGACCCAGCTGGTTCCTCGTCAGTCCGTCCGTTGCGCTTCTGCTGCTGTGGATGCTGGTGCCGCTGGCGATGACCATCTACTTCTCGACGATTCGCTACAACCTGCTCTATCCCGGCGAAAACGACTTCGTCGGGCTGGAGAACTTCGAGTATTTCCTGACCGACGCCGGCTTCATGCCCGGCATGGTCAACACGCTGATTCTGGTCGGCAGCGTGCTGCTGATCAGCGTGGTCCTCGGCGTGCTGATTTCCGCCCTGCTGGAAGCAGCGGACTTTGCCGGTCGCGGCATCGTGCGCGTCATGCTGATTTCGCCGTTCTTCATCATGCCCACGGTGAGCGCCCTGGTTTGGAAGAACCTGATCTACCATCCAGTCTCCGGAATTCTCGCCGCCGTCTGGAAATTCTTCGGCGCGCAGCCGGTGGACTGGCTGGCCCAGCACCCGCTGGCGTCGATCGTAATCATCGTCTCCTGGCAATGGTTGCCCTTCGCGATCCTGATCCTGATGACGGCCATGCAGTCCCTCGACCAGGAGCAGAAGGAAGCCGCCCGCCTCGATGGCGCTGGCCCGATCGCCATCTTCTGGCACCTGACCCTGCCGCACCTGGCGCGACCGATCGCGGTGGTGGTGATGATCGAGACGATCTTCCTGCTGTCGGTGTTCGCCGAAATCTTCACTACCACCAGCGGTGGTCCCGGCTACGCATCGACCAACCTTGCCTACCTGATCTACAACCAGGCGCTGCTGCAATTCGACGTCGGCATGGCCTCGGCCGGCGGCCTGATCGCAGTGCTGATCGCCAATATCGCGGCGATCATCCTGGTGCGGATGCTCGGCAAGAATCTCACCGAAAAATACTGAGGACAGACCGATGCTGACGCTCAAACAAAGTCGCCGCCTCAATACCCTGGTGGTCGGGTTGCTGGCCTGGGCCGTGGCGCTGCTGCTGTTCTTCCCGATTTTCTGGATGCTGCTGACCAGCTTCAAGACCGAGATCGACGCCTTCGCGACGCCGCCGCAGTTCATTTTCACCCCGACGCTGGAGAACTACCTGCACATCCAGGACCGCAGCGGCTACTTCAAGTACGCCTGGAACTCGGTAACCATCTCCTTCGGCGCAACCGCGCTCGGGATGCTGATCGCGGTCCCTGCGGCCTATTCGATGGCCTTCTACGAGACCAAGCGGACCAAGGGCACGCTGCTCTGGATGCTCTCCACCAAGATGCTGCCGCCAGTGGGCGTGCTGGTGCCGATCTACCTGCTGGCCAAGCAGTTTGGCCTGCTCGACAGCCGTACGGTGCTGATCATTATCTACACGCTGATCAACCTGCCGATCCTGGTCTGGATGATTTACACCTACTTCAAGGACATCCCGCGCGACATCCTCGAAGCGGCGCGAATGGACGGCGCCACCTTGATGCAGGAAATGGTTCGCGTGCTGCTGCCGATCAGCAAGGGCGGACTCGCTTCGACCATGCTGCTGTCGCTGATCCTATGTTGGAACGAGGCCTTCTGGTCGCTGAACCTGACCTCCTCGAACGCCGCCCCGCTGACCGCGTTGATCGCCTCCTACTCCAGTCCAGAAGGGCTGTTCTGGGCCAAGCTCTCGGCCGTCTCCACCCTCGCCTGCGCGCCCATCCTGATATTCGGCTGGATCAGCCAGAAGCAGCTGGTTCGCGGCCTGTCGTTCGGCGCCGTGAAATAGCTCGCCGCCTCGGTATTAACAAGATCGACAAGAATAAAAGGATTCGAACATGGCAGACCTTAAAGTCCACAACCTGAAGAAAAGCTTCGACGGCAACGACATCATCAAGGGCATCGACCTGGATATTCGCGACCGTGAATTCGTCGTCTTCGTCGGCCCATCCGGCTGCGGCAAATCCACCCTGCTGCGCCTGATTGCGGGGTTGGAAGAAGTCAGCAGCGGCAAGATCGAACTCGACGGCCGCGACATCACCGATCTCAGCCCGGCCAAGCGCGACCTGGCCATGGTTTTTCAGACCTACGCGCTGTATCCGCACATGACGGTTCGCAAGAACATGTCTTTCGCCCTCGACCTTGCCGGTGCGGACAAGCAGGAGGTGGCACACAAGATCGAAGCAGCGGCCCGCACGCTCGAACTCGAGCCGCTACTTGAACGCAAACCGCGTCAGCTCTCTGGCGGCCAGCGCCAACGCGTCGCCATCGGCCGCGCCATCGTGCGCAACCCCAAGGTGTTCCTCTTCGACGAACCACTGTCGAACCTCGATGCGGCATTGCGTGTGCAGATGCGCCTGGAGCTCTCGCGCCTGCATCAGGAACTGCAGGCGACGATGATCTACGTCACCCATGACCAGGTCGAAGCCATGACCCTGGCCGACAAGGTCGTGGTACTCAACGGTGGCCGCATCGAGCAGGTCGGTTCGCCCATGGAGCTCTACCACCACCCCGCCAACCTGTTCGTCGCGGGCTTTCTCGGCACGCCGAAGATGGGTTTTCTCAAAGGCAAGGTCAGTCGTGTCGATGCAACTGGCTGCGAAGTCGAGCTAGACGCCAACTGCAAGTTGTTCCTGCCGCTGGGCGGCGCGACGCTGACTGCGGGCGATCCGGTCACGCTCGGCATTCGACCGGAGCACCTCAATCGCAGCACCGATGGCAGCTGCCAGTTGGAAGTGAAAGCTGACGTCAGTGAGCGGCTGGGTAGCGATACCTATTGCCACGTCATCAGCCAGGCCGGCGAACCGCTCACCATGCGAATCCGCGGCGATTTCACGCCACGCTACGGCGAGTCGTTACAGCTGACGCTGGACGCCGCTCACTGCCATCTGTTCGACAGCAGCGGGCTGGCGGTCGGTCAGCCATTACAACAGGCCGCCTGAGTTTCCGCTCCTGCCCGAACCAGGTTGCTGGCGCGTCGCTGTTGACCAGTCGCAGCGAGTCACGCCTTCGTTTTTTTGAATTCACGCCCCGCGAGGCCTGATATGAAGTTGAAACGACAGAATCTGCCACAGCTGCCGGCATCCATCGTCCGGCCTTCTTATGACCTGCAGTCCGTGCGTACTGGCATCGCCCACATCGGTGTTGGCGGTTTCCACCGTGCCCACGAGGCGGCCTACACCGACGCCCTGATGAACACGGGCGAAGGCCTCGACTGGGGCATCTGCGGTATCGGCACCCGAGCGGGCGAGATCACCATGCGCAACGCTCTAGCATCGCAGGATTACCTCTACACCCTGGTCGAGCTGGATGACCGGCCGGACACCGAGGTGCGGGTGATGGGCAGCATCCGCGACATGCTGCTGGTGACCGAGGATGGCTCCGAAGCGGTAGTCACCCGGCTGGCCGACCCGGCCATTCGCATCGTCTCGCTGACCATCACCGAAGGCGGCTACTGCATGGATGACAGCACAGGCCAGTTCAACGCCGCACTGCCGCAAATTCAGCATGACCTCGCTCATCCGCGCGCGCCGATCAGCGTATTCGGGCTACTCTGCGCCGCGTTGGCCAAACGTCGCAGCGAAGGCAGCGGGCCGTTTACCGTGATGTCCTGCGACAACCTGCCGCACAATGGCGATGTCACCCGCAAGGCGACCCTGGCCTTCGCCAACCTGATCGATGCCGAGCTGGCAGGCTGGATAGAAGGCAACGTCAGCTTTCCCAACGCCATGGTCGACCGGATTACACCGATGACCAGCGTCGCGCATCGCAAGGATCTCAGGCAGCAGCACGGTGTCGACGACGCCTGGCCGGTGGTCTGTGAGCCCTTCGTGCAATGGGTGCTAGAAGACAAGTTCGTTGCCGGACGTCCGGCCTGGGAAAAGGTCGGCGTGCAGTTCACCGACGATGTCACGCCCTATGAGGAGATGAAGATCAAGCTGCTCAACGGTAGCCACCTGGCGTTGACCTACCTGGGCTTCTTGCGCGGCTACCGCTTCGTCCACGAGACCATGGCCGATCCGTTGTTCGTCGAGTACATCCGTCGCTACATGGACGATGACGTCACGCCGCAGCTGGCGCCCGTGCCTGGCATCGACCTGACCGAGTACAAGCAGACCCTGATCGAGCGCTTCTCCAATTGCGCCATCGCCGATCAGCTGGAGCGCGTCTGTTCCGACGGCTCATCGAAATTTCCCAAGTTCACGGTACCGACCATCAACCGTCTGATCGCCGACGGCGCAGAGCTGGACCGCGCCGCGCTGGTGGTGGCCGCCTGGGCCATGTACTTGCGGGGCGTCGACGAGAACGGTGACCGCTATCGGATTCCCGATCCGCGAGCCGAGTTCTGCCAGGCGCTGGTGGAAGAGGACGAGGGCCTCGCCGAACGATTGCTCGGGCGCGAAGAGATCTTCGGCGCGCAGATTCCCCGGTCCATGGCGTTCCGCGACGCCTTCGAGCGCAACCTGTTGCGGCTGCGTACGCTCGGCGTGAGCGGCACGCTAGATCTCCTGCTGACACGCTGACGGAGGCCACCATGTTTCTCGGCATCGATTGCGGAACCCAGGGCACCAAGGCGCTGCTGCTCGATGCCACCAGCGGCCGCGTCTTGGGCCAGGGCTCAGCCAGTCATGAGCTGATCAGTGGCCCCAATGGCCGCCGCGAACAGCGCACCGAACAGTGGACCTGCGCCTTCGAAACGGCCACCGCCGCGGCCTTGAGCGAGGCCGGCGTACAGGGCGGTGCGATATTGGGCATCGGCGTTTCCGGCCAGCAACACGGCCTGGTCACGCTCGACGCACAGGGTGCGGTGCTTCGCCCGGCCAAGCTCTGGTGCGACACGGAATCAGCGGCTGAAAATCAACGGCTACTTGACTGGCTGGGCGGCGAAAGCGGATCGCTACAGCGCCTCGGTGTTGCCATTGCGCCGGGCTACACCGTTTCCAAGCTCCTCTGGATGAAAGAACAGCATCCGCAACTGTTCGAACGCATCGCGCATACCCTGCTGCCCCACGATTATCTCAACTACTGGCTCACGGGCCGCTGCTGCAGCGAATACGGCGACGCCTCCGGAACCGGCTACTTCAACGTGCGCAGCCGGGAATGGGACTTCGAGATCCTGCGGCATATCGATCCAAGCGGTCGCATCGCGGCAGCGCTACCGGAGCTGATCGAGCCAGACCAGCCCGTCGGCCGGCTGCGCCCAGAGCTGGCGAAGTGCCTGGGCTTGAACCCACACGCCATCGTATCGAGCGGCGGTGGTGACAACATGATGGGCGCGATCGGCACCGGCAATATCAGCACCGGCGCGATCACCATGAGCCTCGGCACGTCCGGCACGTTGTACGCCTATACTGACCAGCCACGTATCAGCCCGCAGCCCTCGGTCGCAACCTTTTGCAGCTCGAGCGGTGGCTGGCTGCCGCTGATCTGCACCATGAACCTGACCAATGCCAATGGTGCCGTTCGCGACCTGCTGCAACTGGATCTCGAGCAGTTCAATGCTTTGCTGGCCCAGGCGCCGATCGGTGCTGAAGGCGTCTGCATGTTGCCGTTTCTCAACGGCGAGCGGGTTCCCGCCCTGCCGCACGCCACAGCCAGCCTGCACGGGTTGACCAGCGACAATCTCACCCGCCCCAACCTGTGCCGCGCTGTGGTCGAAAGCGTGAGCTTCGGCCTGCGCTACGGTCTGGACCTGCTGCGTGATAGCGGTGTTCGCAGCGAACGGATCCAGCTGATCGGTGGCGGTGCGAAGAATCCGCTATGGCGGCAGATGATCGCCGACATGATGGCGACTCCGGTGGTCTGCACCACCTATAGCGAAGCCGCCGCGCTGGGCGGTGCCATTCAGGCCGCCTGGTGTCATGCGCGGCAAAGCGATCCACAGGCGAGTCTTGACGAGCTGTGTGAGCGTTGCGTCAGCTTCGACGAAACAACCGCTGTCGAACCCCGCGCCGAGGCCGTGGAGGCCTACGAGCGGGTCTATCGACGCTACCGAGAGCTGATCGTCGCCACCTATGGTCGGCACACCCCACCGGACCTGGTGACGGTCGCCCCCTGAGGCGTGCCAGGCTGCGACGTGGGACGCCATACTCAGTCGCCTGCTATCAACGAAGCGGTCAGGCAAAAAAAAGGCAAAGCCACCGAATGTGGCTTTGCCTTTTGAACAACAACGAGCCGGAATCAGCGGCTACGCAGCATTTCCCGCGGGAAGTACTTACCCAACTCGTGCTTGGCAATCGATGCGCGATGCACTTCGTCCGGGCCGTCAGCCAGGCGCAGGGTGCGCTGCATCGCCCACCAGTGCGCCAGCGGGAAGTCTTCGGAAACACCCGCACCACCATGGATCTGAATGGCGCGGTCGATGACCTTCAGCGCGACGTTAGGTGCGACCACCTTGATCTGAGCGATCTCGCTGGCGGCAATCTTGTTGCCCACGGTATCCATCATGTACGCCGCATTGAGTGTCAGCAGGCGTGCCATGTTGATTTCGATGCGGCATTCGGCGATGTGGTCGAAGTTCGCCCCCAAGCGCGCCAGCGGCTTGCCGAAAGCAGTACGGTTCACCGATCGCTCGCACATCAGCTTCAGCGCGCGCTCAGCGACACCGACGGAACGCATGCAGTGATGGATACGGCCTGGGCCAAGGCGACCCTGGGCGATCTCGAAGCCACGACCTTCACCGAGCAGCACGTTCTCGTACGGCACCCGCACGTTTTCCAACAACACTTCGGCGTGGCCGTGCGGCGCGTCGTCGTAGCCAAAAACCGGCAGTGGACGCAGCACCTTCAGGCCAGGCGCGTCCATCGGTACGAGGATCATCGAATGCTGCTGGTGGCGCGGTGCATCCGGGTTGGTGAGGCCCATGAAGATCATGATCTTGCAGCGTGGATCGCAGGCACCGGACGTCCACCATTTACGACCATTGATAACCCACTCGTCACCCTCGCGAACCGCACGAGCCTCCATGTTGGTGGCATCGGAAGACGCCACACCTGGTTCAGTCATGCCGAAGGCGGAGCGGATTTCCCCACGCAGCAGTGGCTCAAGCCATTGCTTCTTCTGCTCTTCACTGCCGTAGCGCACCAGCACTTCCATATTGCCGGTGTCCGGCGCCGAGCAGTTGAATGCCTCCGGGCCGAGACCTGAGCTGCCCATGATCTCGGCAAGCGGTGCGTATTCGGTGTTGGTCAGGCCGGCACCGAGCTCGGACTCTGGCAAGAACAGGTTCCATAGCCCTTCGGCTTTGGCTTTGGCCTTGAGTTCTTCGACAATCGCGGTGGGCTGCCAGCGGTCTCCCTCGCTCACCTGTTGGTAGAAGATCTTTTCAGCAGGATAGACATGGGCATCCATGAACGCCTGGACGCGCTCACGCAGCTCTTGAACCTTGGGGGAATAGGCGAAATTCATGGCGACCTTCTGCACGTAATGTTTTGTAGTTTTGAATGCTAGAGGACACTCAGTGATTTATCTAAGCTATTTTCCTCGTGTATAAACATTCATCACCGATATATGATCGGCCAATTCCGATATACGCCAGAGAGCACAACAATGAACCTGAACAAGGTCGATCTGAATCTATTCATTGTCTTCGACGCCATCTACACCGAGGCCAACCTGACCCGCGCCGGGCAGATCGTAGGCATCACCCAGCCGGCCGTCTCCAATGCCCTGGCACGGTTGCGCGAGACCTTCAACGACCCGCTGTTCGTGCGTACCGCCCAAGGCATGGTGCCGACCCCGATGGCACAGAACATCATCGGGCCGGTGCGTAACGCATTGCAGTTACTGCGGGTGTCGGTGCAGGAAAGCCGTACCTTCAATCCGCTACAGGCAAACAAGACTTTCCGCATCAGCATGACCGACCTTACCGAGGCCGTGGTACTGCCACCGTTGTTCCAGCGGCTGCGACGGCTGGCGCCGAATGTGAAGATCGAAAGCATGCTGGCCAAGCGCCGCGAAACCACCAAAGAGTTAGCCGCCGGCCGCCTGGATTTCGCCATGGACGCGCCGCTCAATACCGACCCACAGGTTCGCCACGTCAAGCTGTTGGAAGACCGCTACGTATGCGCCATGCGCCGTGGCCATCCAATGGCGAAGGACAAGCTCAGCGTCGAGGAATACCTGTCGCTGTCGCACATCCACATCTCCAGCCGGCGCAGCGGTCTGGGCATGGTCGATCTGGCCCTGGGGAAGATGGGCCAGCAGCGCAAGATCGCCCTGCGCTCACAGCACTACATGATGGCTACTCAGGTGATTCAGCAGACCGACATGGCGGTCACCGTGCCAGAGCGTTTCGCCCGTCGTCACGATCTACATCAGATCCCGTTGCCGGTGGACATTCCGCCATTGGAGACGCACATCTACTGGCACGAAAGCACCGATCAGGACCCCGCCAACCGCTGGATGCGCGAACAGATGATCGAGATCGCTCAGCAGGTCACCGCGGCACAGCAAGCCGAGTAGCAATACGGCCGGCAGGCCCCCTTGCCGGCTCTCCAACTACACACTTTCGCGCATCACCACTTCGAATCCGACGTCGATCCGCCGTTGCGACGGAGTTTCGCCACGCATGAGGCTCAACAGCATCTGCCCGGCCAGCTTGCCAATTTCGCCACGAATGGTTCGCACCGTCGTCAGAGCCGGATGCATCCAGGCGGCCGCTGGCAGGTCGTTGAAGCCTGCGATCGCCAGTCGTTGCGGGACGGCAAGCTGCAGCTGACGCGCACGGAACAGCGCGCCCAGCGCCAAATCGTCATTGTTGAAGAAAATCGCATCGATCTGAGGATGCTGCGCCAGCAGTCGGTCCAGCAATTGCGCGCCCAAACCAATGGAGGAAACCTCAGGCGTCAGCAATTCCAACGCGGCGGCGTAGCGCGACGCGTCGCGCATGGCCTGCCGATACCCTTCGGCGCGTTGCAGCGTGCGGGGGTCGAGCTGAGCGGCAGCGAAAGCGATATTGCGGTAGCCGCGTTCGAGCAGCTTGCGGGTCATTTCCGCACCCGCCTCGTACTGTGAGAAGCCGACGCAGTAGTCTTCCTCCGCATCACTCAGCTCCATCAGGGTAACGATCGGGCTGTTGTAACTGCCGAGCACTTCGCGCGCGGCGTCACTGCGTTCGAATCCGGTGACCAACAGTCCGGCCGGCTGATGCGCCAGATAGGCGCGTAGCAGACGCTCATCTTCTTCGGGGTGGTAATGGCTGACACCGATCATCAGCTCATAGCCAGCCGGCATCAGCACACGCTGAATGGCCTCGACCGTATCGACGAACACCGCGTTCGATAGCGATGGGATGATCACCGCGACCAGATTCGACCGGGCGCTGGCAAGGTTGCGCGCGGCGGTATGCGGCACGTAACCCAGTGTCTTGACCGCTGCCATCACGCGCTCGCGCAAGGCGTCCGACACCCGTTCGGGTTGCGACAGCGCACGTGAGGCGGACATCAGCGAACAGCCTGCGCTGCGGGCAACATCGGAGAGCGTGGCCCGTTCCAGAGAACGACGACGGCGAGAACTCATAGCGGCATCCAGCGACCAAGGACGGGAATTCTATAACGGGACGGCGCCCCCGCAGGGGCGCGGCCGCTCACTTCGGCGCTTTGGCAATTTCCGCCTGGACTTCGTTGAACAAGGGCTCGCCCACCGTGTCGACCACGGTCTGAATCGCTGGCTTGGCCTTCTCGCGCATGCGCTGAATCTCTTCAGGGCTGACCTTGTTGATTTCCATGCCCTGCTCCTTGATTTTGGCCAAGGCTTCTTGCGCTTCGGCACGGGTGTCCGCACGCTCCGAATCGCGTGATTTCTTCGCGGCGTCCATGATGATCTTCTGCTCGGTCTCGGACAGGCCATCCCACCAGCGCTTGGACGCCGTGACGATCCATGGGCTGTAGACGTGATTGGTCACGCTCAGATACTTCTGCACTTCGTAGAATTTCGAAGAGAGGATGGTGTTGTAGGGGTTTTCCTGGCCGTCTACCGCCTTGGTTTCCAGCGCCGTAAACAGCTCAGAGAACGGCAGAGGCACCGCATTGGCGCCCATCTGTTTGAAGGTGTCAATGAACACCGGGTTAGGCATCACGCGCAACTTGATGCCGTTGAAGTCTTCCATCTTCTCGACCGGGCGCACGTTGTTGGTCAAGTTACGAAAGCCGTTCTCCCAGTAAACGAGGCCGACCAGGCCCTTGGCTTCCAGCGCATCCATGACCTTCTGACCCACGGGGCCGTCCAGCACGTAGTCCGCCTGCTTTTCACTTTCAAACAGGAAAGGTGTATCCCACACGGCCATTTCCTTGGCGATACCAACCAGGGTCGCCGTCGAGCCGACCATCATTTCCTGCGCCCCGCCCATCAGCGCGTTCTGCATTTGATCGTCCGAGCCCAAACTGGCGGAGCCGAAGGTGCGGACCTTGAGCTTGTTGTCCGACGCCTTGGCGATCTCTTCGGCGAGTACCTTGGCCGCGCGCCCCTGGTTACTGTCCTCATTGAGACCGTAGCCGAAGCGGATCATCCGCGGACGGATATCGTCGGCCGCCTGTGCGGTAACAGCGCTGATGGCACTGCCAAGGGTGGTAGCGGCCAGGGCCGCGATCAGAAAACGTTTCATGCTGACGTACCTTTTGTTGTTGTGGAGGATTGGGTGAAGCGATTGTTGTTTTGACCGATTACCTGAGCCACTGCAGCGGCACGGTGATGATCGACGGCACCGCGACCAGCAGTGCGACGATAACGAGGTAAATGGCGAAGAACGGAGTCACACCACGGACCAGGGTTTCCATGCGTAGCCGCCCGATTCCGCCGACGACGTTGAGCACCGTACCGACTGGTGGTGTAATCAAGCCGATCGAGCCGATCAGCACGAACATCACGCCGAAATACACAGGATCGATGCCCGCCTTGACCGCAATGGGCGCAAGTACCGGACCGAGAATCAGGATCGTCGGGGTCAGGTCGAGCACCATGCCGATCGCGATCATCAGCACCATGATGGCAACCATGAGCAGTTTCGGATCCTCGGCCAAAGGCCCGAGCATGGCGGCAATCTCGTCTGGCAACTGGGCGAGCGTAATCATGTAGGCGGAAACGATCGCGGCTGCGCAAAGGAACATGACCGAAGCCGTGGTGCGGCTGGCGCGGGTCAGCACTTCTATCACTCCGCTCCAGCTCAGCTCGCGGTACAGCAGCGTCGACACCAGCAACGCATAGACCGCAGCCACAACAGCCGCTTCGGTAGGCGTGAACAGGCCAAAACGCAAGCCACCGACAATGATCACCGGCAGCATCAACGCAGCCGAACCATCGACCAGAGCCTTGCGGCGCTCAGCTCCGCTGGCCTTCGCCTGTGGTGGCTCTTCGATCTTGCGCGCGATCAGGGTCCAGGCAATCACCAGCCCGGCGCCCATGATCAAGCCCGGCACCATACCGGCGAGAAACAACTGGCTGATCGAGGTGTTGGTCACCACGCCGTAGATCACGAACGGCATCGACGGTGGAATGATCGGCGCAATGATGCCGCCGGCCGCCACCAAGCCCGAGGACGAGCTCAACGGATAACCACGCTCGCGCATCATCGGCAACAGCAGCGTCGCCAGCGCGGCGGTGTCCGCCAACGCCGAGCCGGACATGCTCGCCAGCAGCACCGACGCGGCGATCGCCACGTAGCCGAGACCACCACGCTTATGGCCGAAATAAGCCTGCGCCATGTTGATGATGCGCCGGGAAATACCGCCGGCGTTCATCAGTTCGCCCGCAAGGATGAAGAACGGCACGGCCAGCAGCGGGAAGCTGTCAGCCCCGGCCTGCAGATTCTGCGCGAGCAGCTGCACATCCCAGAAATCCAGATACCACATCAGCACCGCGCCAGTGAGGATCAGCGCGAAGGCGATCGGCATACCGAAGGCCATGAAGCCAAATAATGACGAGAGAAAGACGACGACAGTCATGTACGGACCTCGGTTGGGCGTCTGCCCTTGTTGTTATCAGGAAATCAATCGGCCGTTACATTGGCTTCGGCGATATGCGCGGGCGGTTGTCGACGCCAGACGTTGATCAGCTGGAGCAAGGCCAGCACCGTCAGCGCGAGCATGCTAGCGGCGACCGGAACCATGGCGATCGCCAGCGGATAACCCACTACCGGGCTATTGATGTTCCAGCCGAACTGCATTTGGTGCCAGCCGCCCAGGGCGGCCATGCCGCTGGCGACGGCCACCATGATCCAGCTGATCGAATCCACGACACGGCGAAACAGCAAGGGAAAGCGGTCCCGGATCATGCTGAAGGCCATCAGCTCGCCTCGCCGCATGCTAGACGCGACGCCGACGAAAACCAGCCAGACGAAGGCCAGCCGGGACAGCTCTTCGGCACCGGTCCAGCCAGTGCCAAAGGCGTAGCGCAACACCACGCTGCTGAATACCACGATGACCATGAAGGCCAGCAACGCGGCCATCAGCCAGTCGGTAATGCGATCGAAGCCCTGGGCGACTCGTCCACTATAGATTGGCGGGCTGGTCAGCTCGGCACCTCGCACCGTCGACGTGTTAGCGCTATCAAGCGGAGCCGCCGAAAGCCCCTCACGCTCGCTGATCTCCAGACCCGGGCCTTGCTGCATCCAGCCAACGATTGCCTCCAGCACCCGCTCACGCGGCTGGCTGGCGTCAACTACAAGTACGCCCGGCTCACCTTCCGGTGATTCGAGAGTGGCGAACTGGCTGTCCACCAGCGAAATAGGCATGAAGTGCCCGGCACGCCCGCCAACACGCTGCACGGCGATGTCGTAGTCGATGGCTAGGTGAGCGAAACGCAGGCCGGGAACAGCATGGCGCAGCAAGTCACGATAGCGGCACTTGAGGGCGGAACAGGCCAGAACGAAACCAACGTCGTCATCAATGGCGCGCTGCATCTCGACCGTCAGCTTCTGCAACCACTCGACACGGTCAGCGTCCGACAGCGGTGTGCCGGCACGCATGCGTGCCACGTTTTCTTCGGGATGGAAATGGTCGGCTTCGATATGTCGAAAACCCAGTGCTTCGGCGACGGCGTGGCTGGTATCGGTCTTGCCCGAACCGCTGACGCCCATCACCACCAACGCTCGACAGGTCGCAGGAAAATCGCTGTTGGAGTGGGAATCCACTATCGGCTCTCCAGCAGCATCGAAGTGCTGCGTTATGATTGTTGAGCAGAATGGTAGCGCTAACATGAAGCACCCATAACTACCGTTCGTCGGGTCAGGTGGCGGACGAACGGTCGGCCTTGGGCGATGCTGCTTCGGTTTTGCATCTGCCCTGACTACAATCGCCGCCGCACGCAAGGAGAAACGCAATGCCCAAAGCCATGGCCCGCCATATTCTGGTGAAGACCGAAGCCGAAGCTGCACAGCTGAAAAAGCGCATAGCCGGCGGCGAGGCCTTCGATGTGCTGGCGAGGAAGTATTCGACTTGCCCGTCGGGCAAGAAAGGTGGCGATCTGGGCGAGGTGCGACCAGGACAGATGGTCCGAAGCATCGATCAGATCATCTTCAAGAAAGCACTGGGCGAGATACATGGCCCAGTAAAAAGCCAGTTCGGTTATCACTTGGTGCAAGTGTTCTACCGCGACTAAACGGTGCCTGCCCCGGCTGTGCCGAATCGCTGCAGTTGCATTTCCCGTAGCCGGCTCAGGGTGCGACGAAACGCGAACGATAGATATCCCTGGGTGTACAGCGCCTCCAGCGGCACCCGGGCCTCCAGATACAGCGGCACACCGCGGTCGTAACACTCATCCACCAGCGCAATAAAACGTCTGACCGCATCGTCGCGCGGGGCCAACCTCGGTAACTCTCGATCCCCCGCCTCTACCTGCGCCGCAGCATCTTCGGTACCCCGAGCAATGCGCCCTTCCCTCTGCTCGCTGCCGAGCTTCGGAATTTCACTGATCAGAATCGCAGAGAAGCGGTCGCACAGCTCGATGAAATCCAAAGCCGAAAACGGCTGCTCACAGAGATCGGCAAAACGACACCAGATCACCGATCCGCTATTGCGTACGGTCTGCACCGGACGATGGCCAACGGTCACCACAGTTGTATTGGAATCCTCGCCGCCCGCCAGCTCATCGAATACGGACCACAGCGCGCTGACGCTATCTGGCATGGTTAACCAATAGCGCTGTAGCGCGGCGCCTGGTCGCTGTCGGTGGTCCGCGCCGCCATCCACTTCGATTACGTTCATGTGCCGCTCGATGGCATCGATAGCCGGCACGAATCGCTCCCGGTTGAAGCCATCGGCGTATAGCTGGCCAGGCGGCTGATTGGAGGTGGCGACGATGACCACCCCGTGCTCGAACATGACCTGAAACAGGCGTCCAAGGATGATCGCATCGCCGATATCGCCAACGAACAGCTCATCGAAGCACAGTACACGCACTTCCTGGCTTAGTTCTTTGGCCAGCACCTGCAGTGGATCAGCCGTGCCGTTGAGCTGGAACAACCGGATATGCACCCAGCGCATGAAATGGTGAAAATGCTGCCGGCGTGACGGTACTCGCAAGCTGCGGTGAAACATGTTCATCAGCCAGGTTTTGCCACGTCCCACCGGCCCCCATAGATAGACGCCGCGCGGCGTCTCCATGGCAGTGCCGTGCAAGGCGTCGTGGCAGTGCTGCAGCAAGGCAACGGCGCGCAGCTGAGCAGCGTCACTGACAAAGCCTTGATCGACGATGGTCTGCTGGTACAGGGCAAGCGGGGAGCTGAGTTCCATGAAAAAATAGGCGATGGTGATATGTATCGCGATGGTAACTCAGGCACATCTGAATCGCAGGACAAGCCAGCCGATGACTACGGTCGGAGCTGATCGCCCATCAGGCTGTTGGCTTGCTTGCGTACCTGCTCAAGCAGTTCGAGCTGCGCTGCGGACGCCGCTTCCTGGGTTCTCTCCAGCGCATAGAGCGGTACGGGGATCAGCGGCTCTAAGGGGCGTGCCAGTACCCGCTGCCCGTCCCCTGCCTGCGCGGTCAAAGGATCAACCAGGGCCAACCCTTGCCCGGCAGCAACAAGCGTGCGCGCCAGTTGGTACGTCTGTACCCAGGTATCGATGCGCGGCGGCGGATCGAGCGCTTCCAGATGGCCGCGCAGCAGACCGCCGAGCGCATCATGCGTATCCAGACCGATCAGCGGGGCATCGGCCAATTGCTCCAACCGAAAGGGATGCGAAAGCGTTTCGTCTGACCACCAGCCGACCGGAGCGATCACCATCATCTGTCCCTGCGCGAGGAGCTGGCTGCTCAGACCCGGATGTTCCACCGCCTGCAAAGTCAGCCCTAGATCGGCCTCGCGCAATAACAAGGCCTGGATGATCTCAGCGGTGTGCTGGGTGGCCAGGTGGCATTGCGTACTGGTGAATCGCGTACGCCAAAGGCGCAGCGCCTCGGGCACCAGCGCTTGCGCTAATGCAGGCGTGCAGATCAGTCGCAACGCACGCTCCTCGCCCCGACCGAGATTGCCAGCCAGCCGCCGGAGATTCTGCAGATCGGCCGCGAGCCGCTCCGTTTCCTGCTGCAAGATCCGCGCTTCGGCGCTCGGTTGGAGCTTGCCCCGCACCCGATTGAACAGCGCAAAACCGAGCTGCTGCTCGGCATGTTTGAGAATTTTGCTCGCCGCTGGCTGGGATATGTGCAGTAGCTGCGCGGCGGCAGTCAGGCTGCCCGTCTGCAAGATGGCCTGGAACAATTCGATGTGGCGAAGGCGCATGCGCAATCCTCTGATCTGAGTGCCGAAGCATAACCATAACCCCGGGTTATGACTTACCTTCATCCTTTCATTGGCCGCTTCGCTCCCGCTGATTCTAGGCTGCTGTCATCAAATGTCTGGGAGCGGCACGATGCAAATCGCGGTAATCGGTGGCGGTGTCATTGGGCTGACCACGGCCTATGCACTGGTGCGCCAGGGGCATCAGGTCGAACTGGTCGAAAAGCGCGATCAGGTGGCGATGGAGACCAGCTTCGCCAATGGCGGCCAGCTTAGCTACCGCTACGTATCGCCGCTGGCCGATGCAGGCGTTCCCATGCAGGCGCTGGGCTGGATGCTGCGTGGCAACGATGCGCCCCTGCGGTTCCGGCCGAAAATCAGCAGACAGCAGTGGCGCTGGTGTCTGCGCTTCTTGCTCGCCTGCCGGCGCTCCACCAATCGGCGCAACGCACAGCATCTGCTACGCCTCGCCCTGCACAGCCAGCAGGTATTGCGCAGCTGGCGGGAAGAAGACGGCCTCAGTGACTTCGGTTGGCGCGCCAATGGCAAGCTGGTGATCTATCGCAACCGAACCAGTTTCGAAAAGTCAGCTGCCGGGCTCGATACAAGCGCAGGCCAATTAGTGCTTAATGGCCCGCGGTGCATCGAAATCGAGCCGGCGCTGCTGCCCTTATCCGGTGAGCTGCACGGCGGCATCTATTCGCCTGGCGACGAAGTCGCCGATTGCCTCTTGTTCTGCCGACGGCTACTCGAACGGCTGGAACGATCGCCGAACTTTCGCTTGCACTGTGGATGGGAAGTCGGGGCGCTGCACAAGGAGAACGGCCGGATTCGCTCGCTGAATGTCGGTGGCAAGCGGCTGGAGCTGGACCACTTGGTAATCGCCGCCGGCACCGCCAGCGTCGCATTGCTGCGGCCGTTGGGGATCGAATTGCCGATTTATCCACTCAAGGGCTACAGCCTGACGCTGCCGTTGAGCAGTCACATCGGCATTCCGGAAACCAACGTGACCGACTACGACAATAAGGTGGTGTATGCGCGCTTGGGTGACCAGTTGCGGGTGGCCGCGATGGTCGATATCGGTGGCTGGGATGCCAGTCTCGATCAGGGTCGGATCGCCATGTTGCAGCGCCTCGCCAGCGAAACCTTTCCCGCCGCAGGAGACTACCGTACGGCGGCTCAATGGGCGGGGTTACGTCCGGCGACCCCGAAGGGAACACCGCTGCTCGGTGCCACTGCAATCGACAATCTCTGGCTCAACGTGGGTCATGGCAGCCTCGGTTTCACCCTGGCCTGTGGCAGCGCCGATCTGCTTTGCGACCTGATTGGCGATCGACGTCCGGCCGTTGCTCTGGACGGCCTCACTCTTGCTTCCTGACCACGCACCCAAAAGGATTCCGCATGACTTTGCAACGTATCCGCAGTAATGAACGTATGTCCGCAGCCGTCACGTTCGCCAACCTGGTTTTTCTGGCTGGCCAAGTACCCGATAACCGCAGCGAGAACGCGGATGGGCAGACCCGGCAGGTGCTGGCGAAGATAGACAACTTGCTTGCCGAGGCCGGCTCCGATCGCTCAAGGATCCTCAGTGCGCAGATCTGGCTGAAGGACATCGAAGCCGACTTCGCAGCGATGAATGCAGTGTGGAGCGAATGGCTGCCGGCCGAATGCGCGCCGGCGCGAGCGACTGTGGAAGCCCGCCTCGCCTCAGCAGACGTGCTCGTGGAAATCATGGTGATCGCCGCCAGCGCCTGATCCGCTAGCACCGGTTCATGCTCTATCGCGATCGCTGAGATGATGCCGTGGTCGTCACGGACGATACGGTGGCAAACCCAACCAACAAAAACATGAGAGGGACTCACGATGAATAAGAAGATCCGTATCGGTTTGCTCGGCTGCGTACTTGCCGGGTCCCTGGGTGCGAATACCGGCATGGCCCAGGAGCGTTTCGTCACTATCGGTACCGGTGGCCAGACCGGGGTCTATTACACGGCGGGTCAGTCGGTGTGCCGCTTTCTCAACCGCGCCGAAGTGCAGCCAGCGATCAAGTGCAACGCGCCGTCTACCGCCGGTAGTGTGACCAACATCATGTCGCTGCAAAACGGCGAATATGAATTCGGCTTCATTCAGTCCGACCATCAGCATAAAGCCCTGAACGGGCTCGCCCCTTTCGACAAGGACGGCCCTATCAAGGAACTGCGAGCCGTATTCTCATTGCAGACCGAGATTCTCACTGTGGTCGCTCGAAGCGATAGTGGTATCGAGTCGTTCGATGACCTCAAGGGCAAGCGAGTGAACATTGGGGTACCGGGATCTGGTAGCCGCGATACGTTCGAAGAGGTTATGAAGGCCAAAGGCTGGACCAACGCCGACTTCGCCCTGGCCAGCGAACTCAAGCCAGCAGAGATGGCCTCGGCACTCGGCGATAACAACCTCGACGCGATTACCTATGTAGTCGGACATCCCAGCGGGGCGATTCAGGAAGCACTGACCAACGTTAAAGCCAGGCTGATTCCGGTCGATGGTGCGCAGATCGACACCTTTCTAAAGGGCGCCGATTACTACACCGCAGCCGAGATTCCCGCCGGGCTCTACCCAGGTGTAGATGCAGCCGTCCCCTCGATCGGCGGCAAGGCGGTGCTGGCGACAACCGCGAATACCGACCCGGAAATCGTTTATCAGCTGGTTAAGACCGTGTTTGACAACCTTGAGCGCTTCAAACGCCTGCACCCGGCGTTTGCCGACTTGGACGCCAAGGACATGATCCACGTCGGCCTCACCGCGCCATTGCATGAGGGCGCTGAGCGGTTCTATAAGGAGAAAGGCTGGCTCTGAAGCTGTTGCGCCGCCCCTAGGGCGGCGCCTCCACGGTGTCTGTAGCCAAACAAGCGAGCCGCTTGTCGGCAGCCGCTCACCTGTCATTAAATTGTCGCAACCTCAGCCTAGCGTCACAGTTCCGTCGATTACCTATGGAGCTGCGTCGTGACTGACGATAATCAAAACATCATGTTCGGCAATGGCGATGAACTGCCGAGCAACCGCTCAAACAACTGCCATATTCAGGATGTCGTCAGTGCGGGTCGACGCAAGGTTCTGGCAGGCGGCGCGGCGCTTGGAGCGTTGGCCTTTTTAGGTGGTTTGCCTGCCATCGCGGGCGCAGCCGAACCTGCAGGCGCAGCCAACAAGTTGCCCTTTCAGCGACGTACCCGCCTCCCGTTCGGCGCCGTAAACGTCACCAGAGCGGACACTGTCACGGTCCCATCCGGCTTTTCTACACAAGTGTTCATTCCTTGGGGCACGCCTATCTGCGGAAGCTATCCGGCGTATCTGGAAGACGGCAGCAACAGCGCGGAACACCAAGCGCAACAGACCGGAATGCACCACGACGGGATGCACTTCTTCCCGATGGACGCAAAGTTCAAAGGACGCAAGAGTGACCATGGCCTGCTCGCACTGAATCACGAATATATAGATCCGCCGTTGCTGCATCGAAACGGGCCCACTGTCGTGGGCGACAGACGCGTCGATGCCGATGAGGTCCGAAAGGAGATCAACGCCCACGGCGTATCGATCGTAGAAATCCGTCGCAATGCCCGCGGCGAGTGGGCTGTACTGCCATCCGCCCGCAACCGACGCATCACCGGCGCGACACCGATGCGGATCGAAGGCCCCGCCCGCGGTCATGACCTGATGAAAACCCGCTATAGCCCAAGCGGCACCTCCACTCGTGGGACCCTGAACAATTGCGCAAATGGTTACACACCTTGGGGAACCTATCTGACCTGCGAGGAAAACTGGGCGGGCTATTTCGCGACTCGCGACGCAGAGCTTCCTCGGCACCTGCAGCGCTACGGACTCCGCTCGACGAGCCGTTACGGCTGGGAAACCATTCAAGGTGATGAGTTCCAGCGCTTCGATGCCACCATAACAGCCGAAGACGCCCGTGCCGACTATCGCAACGAACCCAATACATTTGGCTGGATCGTCGAGATCGACCCGTTCGATCCTGACTCCACACCGGTAAAGCACACCGCGCTGGGCCGTTTTGCCCATGAAGGACTGGTGTTCGCACCCGTCAAGCCGGGTTGGCCAGTGGTCTGCTATTCGGGAGACGACTCGCAAAACGAGTACATCTATAAATACGTCAGCCGCGACAAGTACCGTCCAATGCGCGGCGATAGCCGCCTTCTCGATGAAGGCACTCTGTACGTCGCTCGCTTCAATCCGGATGGCAGCGGCGATTGGTTACCGCTGGACATCGACGACGCAGGTTTTCAACAGGCGTGTGCCAACGCTGGCGTCGAATTCGCCGATCAGGGCGATGTAATGATCAATACTCGAGTCGCAGCGGACATTGTCGGAGCGACCAAAATGGATCGCCCGGAATGGGGCGCGGTGCATCCTGACACGGGCGAAGTGTATTTCACACTGACCAACAACAGCGCTCGACAGGAGGCCGACGCAGCCAATCCCCGAGCACCGAACCCTTACGGACATATCATCCGCTGGCGCGAGGTTGGACGAAATCACATCGGTACCCAATTCCACTGGGACCTTTATCTACTTGCCGGGCCACAGAACGACAGTCTCGACCCGCGTGGCAAATCACTGGACGAAGCGAGCATCCTGGCCAGCCCGGACGGCCTCTGGTTCGACGATGAGGGACGTCTCTGGATCCAGACTGACATGAGCGGCAGCCAGCTGAGCGGTGGTCCTTTTGGCAACAACCAAATGCTGGTGTCGGACCCCAGGACGGGTGAGACCAAGAGATTCCTGGTTGGGCCAAGAGGAGCCGAGGTGACAGGCATTACAGCCACTCCCGACTTCCGCACCCTGTTCGTCAATATTCAGCACCCTGGAGAAGGTTCGACCTCCACCGAATACACCAGCGCCTGGCCCGATGGTCCAGGACGTAGGCCCCGTTCTGCTACGGTAATCATCACTCGTGACGATGGCGGACGAGTGCTTTGATCCCGAGGTGCGCCCGGTACGACCGGGCGCGCCTAAGCTAACGGTTTGGATTCGGGGGCGGTAAACAACCCCCACGTGGACATGAACAGCGCAGCAATGAGCGGGCCGATCACGAAGCCATTAAGGCCGAACAGAGCGAGCCCGCCCAGCGTCGAGATCAACACCAAGTAGTCGGGCATCTTGGTGTCCTTCCCTACCAGAATCGGCCGAAGGATGTTATCCACCAAGCCAATCACCAAAACACCGTACAGGGTGAGAATTACACTCTGTACGACCATTCCCTTCATAAGGAAGTAAATTGCAACTGGCGTCCATATCAATCCTGCACCGACCGCTGGCAGCAATGACAAGAACGCCATGAGTACGCCCCAGAGCAACGCAGCAGGAATACCCAACACAGCGAAAATCACACCGCCAAGAAATCCTTGAGTGGCCGCTACGACGATATTTCCTTTAACCGTTGCCCTGACCACGCGCGTGAACTTGCTGAACAATCTACGTTTTTGATTATCGCTCAAAGGCAGCGCCCGCCGGATCATTGCTACCAGTTCTCGCCCGTCTCGAATGAGGAAGAACAGCAGGTATAGCATCACAAAAAAGCTGATCAGAAACTGGAAGGTTCCTTGGCCAAAACTAAATGCCTTGGTAGCCAGAAACTGACTCCCTTCCAGCGCCCCGCTTGCAAGCCGCTCGCGTATTTGGTCCATATCACCAAGGCCAAACCTCTGCAACTGCAGCTGAAACGATGTGGGCAACAGTTCTTTTGCGCCACCTACGAAGCTGCCTATATCGAGTTCACCGCTTTCGATCTGTTTATAAAGCGAAGTGCCCTCTTGAACCAGCAGGCCGGCAATCAGGATAACTGGAAGAATCGCAACGACCAGACATACCGACAAGGTAATCAGTGCAGTCAAATTTCGCCTATTACCAAGACGGCTGTATAGGCGACGCTGGAGGGGCGCAAAAATGATGGCAAGAATGACGGCCCAGAATACTGCCCCGTAGAACGGGAAGAGTATCCAGCAGAACGCAAGGGTTACGATGAGCAACAGAGCAAGAAAAACTTTCTGCTCAAGAGTTGAGTTCACAATCTGCTTCCTATCGCTGCGGCTGTATCTATTAGTCAGCGATTGCCGTTAGGAGTGCTGGTTCGGCAGTAGGAAGTGGCATGATGAAAGCGCCGTCCTTAGGACGGCGCGCAATACATATGGGCGGTAGTTCAATCCTTCACAACGTCATTGCTGCAACCCAGCCAAATGCAAGGAGCGGCAGGTTGTAATGCAGGAAGGTCGGCACCACGGTATCCCAGATGTGGTTGTGCTGGCCGTCTGCGTTCAACCCAGCAGTTGGGCCCAGCGTTGAGTCCGAAGCCGGCGAGCCCGCGTCCCCTAACGCACCGGCTGTGCCTACCAGGCTGACGATGGCCAACGGACTGAACCCGAGCTCCAACCCGAGCGGAACGAAAATCGCCGCGATAATCGGAACGGTGGAAAAGGAAGACCCGATACCGATGGTGACCAACAAGCCAACCAGCAACATCACCAAGGCGCCAATAGCCTTGCTGTTTCCAATCCATTCTGCAGACGCATCGACAAGAGTTTTGACTTCGCCCGTTTCGCGCATGACTTCTGCGAATCCGGCTGCAGCAATCATGATGAAGCCGATCATAGCCATCATCTTCATGCCTTCGGTGAACAGATCATCAGCCTCCTTCCAGCGCACCACTCCAGAAACGGAGAAAATAACGAAACCTATCAGGGCCCCGATAATCATCGAGTCCAGCCACAGCTGTACAACGAACGCAGCAGCAACAGCCAGCGCTGCAACCAGCAAGGTGAGGGGGCTGTAGCTCACGCTGATCGTTTTAAATTGATCGACCTTGCCTAGATCGTAGACGCGCCGTTTGCGGTAGCTGAACATGGCCATCAGCAGGCCTGCGCCCATCCCAAGGGCAGGAATCAACATGGCCTGGCTTACATTTATCCCAGAGACATCAGCACCGCTCTTGGCGACATTAGCGAGAAGAATTTCATTCAGAAAGATGCTTCCGAAGCCCACGGGCAAAAACATATAGGGCGTGACTAGGCCAAACGCCAGAACGCAGGCGATCAATCGTCTGTCGATCTGTAACTTACTCAGTACATACAGCAGAGGCGGGACCAGCAAAGGAATAAAGGCGATGTGTATAGGAAGGATATTTTGGGATGACACTGCGACCGCGAGCAACAGTCCGATCATCGTCCACTTAACTGCTCCGCCAGACTGGGATTCGCGCTTACCCACCATAGCCAGAGCGCGGTCTGCCAGAGCATGGGCTAGCCCACTCTTGCCGATTGCGACTGCGAACGCACCAAGCAGAGCATATGAAAGCGCGACCGTCGCTCCTCCCCCAAGCCCCTTGTTAAAAGCAGAGAGGCTCCCCTCAAGCCCTAGCCCACCCAAGACGCCCCCGGCAATAGCCCCAGTGATCAATGCCACTACTACATGGACCCGGCAAAGACTTAGGATCAGCATAATACCGACTGCCGCCACTACTGCATTCATTTCAACTCCTCGAAGTGGCACGTGCCGATAAAAAAGCGGGGTACTTTGCCCCAAGCCCGCAGTAGTGTCAAAGTCCAGCAAGAGATACGAACTTAGACGCGCTTTTTCAAGCAGCCTGTTTAGCTGTGACACCCTAGTTACAGGACGGTAAGATGAGCCTGACTTTCACCTCTTGGATGAATCAGTGGAAATATTCAAAGAGTTTACGTTCGAATCAGCCCACCGCTTGCCGCATGTACCCGAGGGACATAAATGTGGCCGCCTGCACGGCCATTCGTTCCGGGTCGCAATCTACCTAGAGGGTGAAGTGAATGCTCATACAGGCTGGATTCGAGATTTTGGTGAGATAAAGCAAGTATTCAAGCCAATCTACGAACGACTCGATCACAACTATCTAAACGATTTGCCGGGCCTGGAAAATCCCACCAGTGAAAATCTGGCGAAGTGGATCTGGCACGAACTGAAGCCGCTACTCCCAGAATTATCACGGATTCGCATTCATGAAACCTGTACGAGCGGATGTGAATACCGGGGCAACTGACCTACGCATTGCGACGGGCTTGCGAGCCGCTTATTTATCTTATCGTTTGTGGTGCCTTGCGGTGTCCCGTGAACCGCATTTCCAACAAGATTGTAGCCTTACAAAAGCAAGGCGATCTATGTATACGCTATAGATGCGTTTAGCGCGCCTTGTGGACCTGGGGCCGCCGGCCATTCATCCAACCCGCCCGCCCGCGCTACCGAGCGGTTACTCTAAGCAACAAGCGCGGCTCACAGCGTTAGCTACCCAGCGCTCAAGGCGTGCCTAGGTAGTGAATCGTGTGCACTATTGGCAGACGACGAGAAATGGTTTTCCCGCGCCCAAAGACAAACCCCCGGCCATCTTTCGATGATCGGGGGTTTGGTGTAGAAGCTTGACGATGACCTACCCTCACATGGGGAGACCCCACACTACCATCGGCGATGCGTCGTTTCACTTCTGAGTTCGGGATGGGATCAGGTGGTTCCAACGCTCTATGGTCGTCAAGCAATTCGGTTGGGGAGTCGGTGTTCAGTCGCTTCCCCTAATTGGGTATGTGATGGTGTTGCTGTATTGGTTTCGCTTGCGAGCGATGCGTCTTTTCGGTTTGTTTGTCGACTTCAACCGTCTGACACGCAAACATCAAATTGTTTGGGTGTTATATGGTCAAGCCTCACGGGCAATTAGTATGGGTTAGCTCAACGCCTCACAGCGCTTACACACCCCACCTATCAACGTCGTAGTCTTCGACGGCCCTTCAGGGAGCTCAAGGCTCCAGTGAGATCTCATCTTGAGGCAAGTTTCCCGCTTAGATGCTTTCAGCGGTTATCTCTTCCGAACATAGCTACCCGGCAATGCCACTGGCGTGACAACCGGAACACCAGAGGTTCGTCCACTCCGGTCCTCTCGTACTAGGAGCAGCCCCTCTCAAATCTCAAACGTCCACGGCAGATAGGGACCGAACTGTCTCACGACGTTCTAAACCCAGCTCGCGTACCACTTTAAATGGCGAACAGCCATACCCTTGGGACCGGCTTCAGCCCCAGGATGTGATGAGCCGACATCGAGGTGCCAAACACCGCCGTCGATATGAACTCTTGGGCGGTATCAGCCTGTTATCCCCGGAGTACCTTTTATCCGTTGAGCGATGGCCCTTCCATACAGAACCACCGGATCACTAAGACCTACTTTCGTACCTGCTCGACGTGTCTGTCTCGCAGTCAAGCGCGCTTTTGCCTTTATACTCTACGACCGATTTCCGACCGGTCTGAGCGCACCTTCGTACTCCTCCGTTACTCTTTAGGAGGAGACCGCCCCAGTCAAACTACCCACCATACACTGTCCTCGATCCGGATAACGGACCAGAGTTAGAACCTCAAAGTTGCCAGGGTGGTATTTCAAGGTTGGCTCCACGCGAACTGGCGTCCACGCTTCAAAGCCTCCCACCTATCCTACACAAGCAAATTCAAAGTCCAGTGCAAAGCTATAGTAAAGGTTCACGGGGTCTTTCCGTCTAGCCGCGGATACACTGCATCTTCACAGCGATTTCAATTTCACTGAGTCTCGGGTGGAGACAGCGCCGCCATCGTTACGCCATTCGTGCAGGTCGGAACTTACCCGACAAGGAATTTCGCTACCTTAGGACCGTTATAGTTACGGCCGCCGTTTACCGGGGCTTCGATCAAGAGCTTCGCTTGCGCTAACCCCATCAATTAACCTTCCGGCACCGGGCAGGCGTCACACCCTATACGTCCACTTTCGTGTTTGCAGAGTGCTGTGTTTTTAATAAACAGTCGCAGCGGCCTGGTATCTTCGACCGGCATGAGCTTACGGGGTAAACCCTTCACCCTCACCGGCGCACCTTCTCCCGAAGTTACGGTGCCATTTTGCCTAGTTCCTTCACCCGAGTTCTCTCAAGCGCCTTGGTATTCTCTACCCAACCACCTGTGTCGGTTTGGGGTACGGTTCCTAGTTACCTGAAGCTTAGAGGCTTTTCCTGGAAGCATGGCATCAACCACTTCTCCTTCTAAAAGAAGGATCGTCATCAGTTCTCGGCATTAAGATCCCGGATTTACCTAAGACCTCTGCCTACCACCTTAAACTTGGACAACCAACGCCAAGCTGGCCTAGCCTTCTCCGTCCCCCCATCGCAGTAACTAGAAGTACGGGAATATTAACCCGTTTCCCATCGACTACGCTCTTCAGCCTCGCCTTAGGGACCGACTCACCCTGCGTCGATTAACGTTGCGCAGGAACCCTTGGTCTTTCGGCGTGCGAGTTTTTCACTCGCATTGTCGTTACTCATGTCAGCATTCGCACTTCTGATACCTCCAGCAAGCTTCTCAACTCACCTTCACAGGCTTACAGAACGCTCCTCTACCGCTCAACTTACGTTGAACCCGTAGCTTCGGTACCTGGTTTGAGCCCCGTTACATCTTCCGCGCAGGCCGACTCGACTAGTGAGCTATTACGCTTTCTTTAAAGGGTGGCTGCTTCTAAGCCAACCTCCTAGCTGTCTGAGCCTTCCCACATCGTTTCCCACTTAACCAGGATTTTGGGACCTTAGCTGACGGTCTGGGTTGTTTCCCTTTTCACGACGGACGTTAGCACCCGCCGTGTGTCTCCCGTGCTGACACTTGCTGGTATTCGGAGTTTGCATCGGTTTGGTAAGTCGGGATGACCCCCTAGCCGAAACAGTGCTCTACCCCCAGCAGTGATACACGAGGCGCTACCTAAATAGCTTTCGAGGAGAACCAGCTATCTCCGAGCTTGATTAGCCTTTCACTCCGATCCACAGGTCATCCGCTAACTTTTCAACGGTAGTCGGTTCGGTCCTCCAGTTAGTGTTACCCAACCTTCAACCTGCCCATGGATAGATCGCCCGGTTTCGGGTCTATTCCCAGCGACTAGACGCCCTATTAAGACTCGCTTTCGCTACGCCTCCCCTATTCGGTTAAGCTCGCCACTGAAAATAAGTCGCTGACCCATTATACAAAAGGTACGCAGTCACCTAACAAAGTAGGCTCCCACTGCTTGTACGCATACGGTTTCAGGATCTATTTCACTCCCCTCTCCGGGGTTCTTTTCGCCTTTCCCTCACGGTACTAGTTCACTATCGGTCAGTCAGTAGTATTTAGCCTTGGAGGATGGTCCCCCCATATTCAGACAAAGTTTCTCGTGCTCCGTCCTACTCGATTTCACTTCTAAGATCCTTTCGCGTACAGGGCTATCACCCACTATGGCCGCACTTTCCAGAGCGTTCCGCTAAAATCAAAGAAGCTTAAGGGCTAGTCCCCGTTCGCTCGCCACTACTAAGGGAATCTCGGTTGATTTCTTTTCCTCAGGGTACTTAGATGTTTCAGTTCCCCTGGTTCGCCTCACACACCTATGTATTCAGTGTGTGATAACCATCTTATGATGGCTGGGTTCCCCCATTCAGACATCTCCGGATCACAGTCTGTTTGCCGACTCCCCGAAGCTTTTCGCAGGCTACCACGTCTTTCATCGCCTCTGACTGCCAAGGCATCCACCGTATGCGCTTCTTCACTTGACCATATAACCCCAAGCAATCTGGTTACTGTCTATAACGTGAAGACGACATTCGCCGAAAATCCGCATTTCGCTCTCTCGAGCAACTCGCAAATTTTACCTTGACTTGAATAATCACCAGTGAAAGTAATTACCCAAATCTACTTCTATCACATACCCAAATTTTTAAAGAACAGTTACTGGCGCAAAGACCAGAAATCAATACACTCAAAGAGCGCATTCATTTCTGTGCTTTCAGCGATTATCGAGTTAATGGTGGAGCCAAGCGGGATCGAACCGCTGACCTCCTGCGTGCAAAGCAGGCGCTCTCCCAGCTGAGCTATGGCCCCATCTACAGATCGGCCACATCCCATGACAATTGGTGGGTCTGGGCAGATTCGAACTGCCGACCTCACCCTTATCAGGGGTGCGCTCTAACCAACTGAGCTACAGACCCAATCGTCTCTCTCGGGTCGAAACCCAATCGCTTTTCGCTAGTGAATCAAGCAATTCGTGTGGGAACTTATGAAGAAGCTGAAGTCTTCGATTAAGGAGGTGATCCAGCCGCAGGTTCCCCTACGGCTACCTTGTTACGACTTCACCCCAGTCATGAATCACTCCGTGGTAACCGTCCCCCCGAAGGTTAGACTAGCTACTTCTGGAGCAACCCACTCCCATGGTGTGACGGGCGGTGTGTACAAGGCCCGGGAACGTATTCACCGTGACATTCTGATTCACGATTACTAGCGATTCCGACTTCACGCAGTCGAGTTGCAGACTGCGATCCGGACTACGATCGGTTTTATGGGATTAGCTCCACCTCGCGGCTTGGCAACCCTTTGTACCGACCATTGTAGCACGTGTGTAGCCCAGGCCGTAAGGGCCATGATGACTTGACGTCATCCCCACCTTCCTCCGGTTTGTCACCGGCAGTCTCCTTAGAGTGCCCACCATTACGTGCTGGTAACTAAGGACAAGGGTTGCGCTCGTTACGGGACTTAACCCAACATCTCACGACACGAGCTGACGACAGCCATGCAGCACCTGTGTCAGAGCTCCCGAAGGCACCCCTCCATCTCTGGAAGGTTCTCTGCATGTCAAGGCCTGGTAAGGTTCTTCGCGTTGCTTCGAATTAAACCACATGCTCCACCGCTTGTGCGGGCCCCCGTCAATTCATTTGAGTTTTAACCTTGCGGCCGTACTCCCCAGGCGGTCGACTTAATGCGTTAGCTGCGCCACTAAGATCTCAAGGATCCCAACGGCTAGTCGACATCGTTTACGGCGTGGACTACCAGGGTATCTAATCCTGTTTGCTCCCCACGCTTTCGCACCTCAGTGTCAGTATTAGCCCAGGTGGTCGCCTTCGCCACTGGTGTTCCTTCCTATATCTACGCATTTCACCGCTACACAGGAAATTCCACCACCCTCTGCCATACTCTAGCTTGCCAGTTTTGGATGCAGTTCCCAGGTTGAGCCCGGGGCTTTCACATCCAACTTAACAAACCACCTACGCGCGCTTTACGCCCAGTAATTCCGATTAACGCTTGCACCCTTCGTATTACCGCGGCTGCTGGCACGAAGTTAGCCGGTGCTTATTCTGTCGGTAACGTCAAAACAGCAAGGTATTAGCTTACTGCCCTTCCTCCCAACTTAAAGTGCTTTACAATCCGAAGACCTTCTTCACACACGCGGCATGGCTGGATCAGGCTTTCGCCCATTGTCCAATATTCCCCACTGCTGCCTCCCGTAGGAGTCTGGACCGTGTCTCAGTTCCAGTGTGACTGATCATCCTCTCAGACCAGTTACGGATCGTCGCCTTGGTGAGCCATTACCTCACCAACTAGCTAATCCGACCTAGGCTCATCTGATAGCGCAAGGCCCGAAGGTCCCCTGCTTTCTCCCGTAGGACGTATGCGGTATTAGCGTTCCTTTCGAAACGTTGTCCCCCACTACCAGGCAGATTCCTAGGCATTACTCACCCGTCCGCCGCTGAATCAGGGAGCAAGCTCCCTTCATCCGCTCGACTTGCATGTGTTAGGCCTGCCGCCAGCGTTCAATCTGAGCCATGATCAAACTCTTCAGTTCAATACTGCTTGGGTTTTGAGAAAACCCTAAACTTGGCTCAGCAATCGCAAATCTCTTCTCCTAAAAGAAGAGCACTCAATGATTTCTCGTTGAGTACATTGTGATGCTGATAATCTTGCTGACCATCAGTCTTACCTCACAAGCACCCACACGAATTGCTTGATTCAGTTGTTAAAGAGCGTTTCGATCAAGTCTTTCGTCTCAACCGAGGCCGCGCATTCTACAGCAGCCTTGTTTCTCGTCAAGCTGTTTTTGAAGAAGTTTTTCTTTCTTCTCAACCGCTTGCGCTTCCGATCAATCTCGCGTCTCTCGTCAGCGGGAGGCGAATCATACAGCGTCCAAAACCGCTGTCAACCACCTCTTTCAACCGCCTCCGATCAACCCGACCGAAGC
>NZ_JYHV01000029.1 GCF_000952685.1 Stutzerimonas stutzeri
GGCCCGACCCCGGGCCGAATGATGTTGAGCACGCCTGATCACGCCGGCTCGGTGCGCGCGCCAGCCCATTCGCCGCGGGGCGCGGCTCCCACGAGAGCGGCGTCCTGCGTCACCTCTGTGGGAGGCCCGACCTCGGGCCGAATGATGTTGAGCACGCCTGATCAGATCACCCCAGGCCTCGAATTCGCGCCAAATGAATTCGCCGCGGGGGCGCGGCTCCCACAAGAGCGACGTCCTGCGTCACCTCTGTGGGAGGCCCGACCTCGGGCCGAATGATGTTGAGCACGCCTGACCGGATCACGCCAGACCCCGTGTTCGCGCCGAACCCATTCGCCGCGGGGGCGCGGCTCCCACAAGAGCGACGTCCTGCGTCACCTCGGTGGGAGGCCCGACCTCGGGCCGAATGAGGGGGTCGACGACGTCGCGCTAGACGACGCGAGCCTCTACTTCCAGGCGTTCGATGGCGCTGTCGAGCTCATCCAGCGCCTGCGCAGCGCTCGGATGGTTCTGCTTCAGCAGGGTTTCACTGCGCTCGCAGGCCGCCCGCAACTGCGGAACGCCGCAATAACGGGTGGCGCCGTGCAAACGGTGCACCCGATCGATCATCGCCTGCCGATCATTAGAAAGACGCGCCTCGCGAATCACCTGCCGATCGTCCTCCAACGATGCCAGCAGCATGCTCAGCATATCTGCCGCCAGATCGGCCTTGCCCGCCGCCAGGCGCAGCCCCTCTTCCGCGTCCAGCACCTTCAGGTTGTTTTCCGGTAGTAGCACTTCCACCGGCACGGCCAGGAAGCTGCGCGACAGCGGCAAGCCGGTCCACTTCAACACCACCTGGGCCAGTTGCCGCTCGCTGATCGGCTTGGTCAGGTAATCGTCCAACCCACTCTGCAACAGCGAGCGCTTTTCATTGGATAGCGCATGCGCGGTGAGCGCGATGATCGGCATCGGCGGTTGACCGCTATCCCCCTCCCAACGGCGAATCGCCTCGGTGGTTTGGCGTCCGTCCATGCCGGGCATCTGTACATCCATGAACACCATATCGAAGGACTTGTGCTTGACCGCCTCCAGTGCCTCCGGCCCACTGCTCACCGCTTCGACTTCGCCACCCATATCAATCAGCAGGGTTTCCAGCAGCAACAGGTTGGCCGGGTTGTCATCGACGCACAGGACGCGAGGCGGACGCGTATCGGGCAGCGCCAGGCTCTCGGGCAGCGTCTGTGGCGGGCGCAGCAGATCGAGCAGCACCCGCTGCAGCTTGCGGGAGCACGCCGGCTTGCTCTGTAGCTGGGTATGTGTGTGCGACTCGGGCAGGGCTTCGTGATACTGCGCCTGCTCGCTGGTCGGGCAAAGCACGATGCACTTGCAGCCTAGCGCTCCGAATTCCCACAGCCGCTGACAGAGCTGCTGCGGTGCGATTTCACGATGCGCCACGCCGAGCACGGCAATTTCGATCGGCGTCTCACTCGCCTGCGCCGCGGCCACCGCCTCCTGCAATTGGTCAAGCGTATCGAACGGCAACACTTCCAAGCCGCAGCTTTCCAGCTGATGTTGCAAGGCCTGACGCGCCAGCGGATGTCCCTCCAGCAAGCCGACCGTGCGCCCCAACAGCGCCGCCCGAGGCAGATCCTCGATATCATCGCGGGCTTTGGGCAGGCTCAGGCTGAGCCAGAATTCAGAGCCCTCATCCGGAATGCTGTCGACCCCGATCTCGCCGCCCATCTGTTCGATCAGGCGCTTGGAAATCACCAGCCCGAGCCCGGTACCGCCGGGCTGGCGTGACAACGAGTTATCCGCCTGACTGAAGGCCTGGAACAAGGCGCGCAGGTCCCGGTCGGTCAGGCCGATACCGGTGTCCTGCACGCTGATACGCAGTTGCGCGCGATCCGAGCGCTCGTCCTCGACCATGGCGCGGACCACCACGGTGCCTTCGTTGGTGAACTTGATGGCGTTGCTGACCAGGTTGGTCAGCACCTGCTTGAGCCGCAGCGGGTCGCCGACGAGCGACAGCGGCGTGTCGCGATAGACCAGGCTGACCAACTCCAGATGCTTCGAGTGCGCCGCCGGACCGAGAATGGTCAGGGTGTCCTCGATGAGGTCGCGCAAGTTGAACGGGATGCTGTCGAGTACCAGCTTGCCGGCCTCTATCTTGGAGAAGTCGAGGATCTCGTTGATGATTCCCAGCAGGCTGTCGGCGGATTTCTCGATGGTCGATAGATAGTCCTGCTGACGCGGCGTGAGATCGCTCTTCTGCAGCAGATGGGTGAAGCCGAGGATGCCATTGAGCGGGGTGCGGATCTCGTGGCTCATGTTGGCGAGGAATTCGGATTTGATCCGACTGGCTTCCAGCGCCTCCTTGCGTGCCAGGTCCAGTTCGATGTTCTGAATCTCGATGGTTTCGAGGTTCTGCTGCACGTCCTCGGTGGCCTGATCGATGCTCTGTTGCAGCTCCTCACGCGCACTGAGCAACGCCTCGGCCATCCGATTGATGCCCGCCGCGACCTCATCCATTTCGTGGCTGCCGAGCGGTGGCAGCCGGGTTTCCAGATAGCCGTCCTTGAGCTGCGCCACCGCTACCTTGACCTTGTGCAGCGGTTTGCTGATCGCGGTACTCATGCGCAACGCCAGCAGCGCGGTGATGATCAGCCCGGCGCCGATCAATAGCAGGCTGGTGAACAGGCTGCGATAACCGCGCAGCAACGTGCCCTGGTGCGACAGTTCCAGTTCCAGCCAGCCGATCTGACGGAGGTCGTCGTTGGGATTGTCCGTGGCGAGGTTCAGATGCTTGCCGAGCACAGGCAGGAGGATGCGTGTGGTGTCGACGCTGCTGACCTGGGTCAGGGCCTCAGGATCGCTCGGCGGCGAGGGGGTGATCATGTTCGGCCCGGCGTGGGCCTGCAGGTTGCGGTCGAGATCCAGGACGGACACCGCCCGCACGTCGGGCTGATCCAGCACCTGTTGGAGGATCCGCTCCAGACGCTTGCCATAGCCCTGAGCCATGGCAGGCGCCGCCAGAGGCGCCAGTTGCTCGGCAATCAGCTCGCCGCGCTCGTCGAGCTGGTGACGCATCTCCGCCAACTGCATCCATGTGAAGTACACGCCAAGCGCCACGGCCAGCGCCGTGCTGGGCAGCAATATCAGCACCAGCACGCGACTCTTTATTCCTAGGTCTTTAAGCACGGATCCATTCCCCTGGTTGCCAGGCCGCTAGTGTAGCGGCTCGCAGAAAGGGAATCTGCCTAGCTGATCCTTCTAGCGACGGGGAGCGAGCAACCAATGGATCAGCGCCGGGCAGTTTGCCGCTGCTCAGTCCAAGCCGCGGATATCGCGCCCCTGGAAGCCGGGAAGCTGCCACTCAAAGGTCATCGCCAGCACTCGGAACAGAAAGCCGGCACAAAGCGTGGCGAGCGAGGCGATGGTGTTGTCGACGCCCAGCCACAACAGCGCGACGTAGAGCACACCGGTGAACAGCGCCACCGTGGCATACAGCTCGCGCCGCAGCACCATCGGCACCCTGTTGCAGAGGATGTCGCGCAGCAGCCCGCCAAACACGCCGGTGATCACGCCGGCCAGCACGACGATCGAAAGGTGCGCGCCCACCTCCATCGCCACACCGCAGCCGATTACCGTGAACGCCACCAGGCCCAATCCGTCAACCAGCAGAAACACCTGCCGCAGGTGATGCATGTGCCGAGCCACCATGGCGGTAACGATGGCCGCACCGACGGTGAAACCGAGGTACTCGGGATTGGCAATCCAACTGATTGGATAGTGTCCCAGCAGCACATCGCGCGCGGTCCCGCCACCCAGCGCGGTGACCGTTCCCAGCATGCAGATGCCGAACAGATCCATTCCGCGGCGCATGCCCATGATGGCGCCGGACATGGCTTCGGCGGTAATCGCGATGAGATAGATGATGTGCAACAAGGTCACGGCTCGACTCCAAAGGGTGCGGAACGCTGAAAGGCGCGCAATTATGGGGCACACTCCGGTTAGATCGGCGTAGCTAAGTAAATTTAGGCTATACGAATATTTTCTTAATCAGAGGGCCAGCGCGTGAATCTCGATCCCAAGCAGACCGAAGCCTTTCGCGCCGTCATCAAGACCGGCAGCTTCGAACAGGCAGCGCTGCGCCTGCACCTGACGCCGCCGGCGATTTCGCAACGTGTACGCGCCCTGGAAAGCGCGCTGGGTAACGCACTGGTGGTGCGCAGCCGGCCCTGCCGCCCTACCGAAATCGGTCAGAGGCTGATGCAGTACCTCAAGCGCGCCTCGCTGCTCGAAGCCGACCTGATGGCGGACCTGGCCGAACGCAGCGATGCCCCCTTGGTGGTGGTCGCCGCACTCAACGCCGATAGCCTTGGCACCTGGTTCTTCCCGGCGCTAGCCAAGGTACTGATTCGCGAGCGGGTGCTCTTGGACCTGACCATCGAAGACCAGGATCACACCTACAACCTGCTGGAAACCGGCCTGGCGATCGGCTGCATCAGCACCGAACCCAAACCGATGCGCGGCTGCACGGCAAGCCCGCTGGGCAGCATGCGCTATCGCCTGGTGGCGTCCGCTACATTCCGCCAGCAATACTTCGCCCATGGCCTGACCCGCCATGCCGCGCGCAAGGCGCCGGTGGTGGCGTACACGAGCAAGGACCGACTCACTTCCTCCTTCCTGCTGCGCCAGCTGGGGCTTCCCGAAGGCGCCTATCCCAGCCACTACGTACCCGGCGCCGAGCCACGCTTCCATGCGATCCGCTGCGGGCTGGGCTATGGCATGGTGCCGGAACTGCTGTTGCACGATGCACTGGCGCAAGGTGCGGTAGTCGACCTGGCTGCGGATACGCCGTTGGATATTTCGCTGTACTGGCACACCTGGAAGGTGCAATCGCCGCGGATGGAAAACCTCTCGCGGCAGATCATCGAGGCCGCGCCCAGGATCCTTGCGCGACCCACCGAATAGCCCGCCAAGCGCATCGGGCCTGCGTTCACAGCATCGGTTGAGGCACACTAGCGGCCATGAATCGACCTCCCCAACATCCCGCTTGCTGCTCGCCGTTGCAGGATCACTGGCCGCTGCCACGCGCCCTTCCCGGCGTGCGGTTGCTCAGTACCCGCTTCGATCCCGACCGGCTCGACCCCGAAGACTTCCAGCGCTGGGGCCTTCCCGCCATGCGCGCGGTGAGCAAGCGCCAGACCGAATTTCTCGCCGGTCGCATCTGTGCCCACGAGGCCTTGCGCAGAGTCACCGGCGTGGCGGCGATTCCCGAGATTGCACAGGACCGCTCGCCCATCTGGCCGACCGACGTGGTCGGTTCCATCACCCATGGCGCCGGCTGGGCCGCGGTGGTCGCGGCACGAAGCGATCAGTGGCGCGGCCTGGGCCTCGATGTGGAAAAATTGCTGCCAACAGCACGCGCTGACCGCCTGGCGGAAGAAATCCTCACCCCGCTGGAACTGGAAGCCTGCACCGGGCTCGACGATGCACAGCGAGCCTTGCGAGTGACCCTGACCTTCTCGATCAAGGAGAGCCTGTTCAAGGCGCTCTACCCACTGGTGAAGACGCGCTTCTACTTCCACGAAGCCGAACTGATCCATCAGGGCACCGATGGGCATGCTCGCTTGCGCCTGCTCAACGATCTGTCTGAAGAATGGAAGACCGGCACCGAGCTGGAGGGCCAGTTCGCGCAGTTCGAGAATTACCTGCTCAGTCTGGTCAGCATTCCGGTCTGACCGCTTTCGAGCAAGGCAATGATGGCGCTTGCGGCTCGATGAAATTGATCCACGTAGGATGGGTGCAATTCATCGCTGCAAACGCCAGATCTAAGCCTGGGTCTATGACCGCGCCGGGCGCCGTGAATCCGTCTGTTTCCGTGGCCACACCAGGCTGAAGCGCGCACCACCCAGCTCACTGTGGGCGATCTGCGAGCGGCCGCCGTGCCAGTAGGAAATCCGCCTTACGATGGACAACCCCAGGCCATGTCCGCCGGAGGCGCGCGTGCGGCTGTCGTCCAGGCGCAGGAACGGCGCGAACACCTTTTCCCACGCCTCTTCCGGCACGCCCGGTCCATCATCGTCGACCATCAGCTGCGCCCGCTCGGCATCGAGCACGAAACTCACCTGGACCCGTGTTTCGGCATGACGCATGGCGTTGGTGATCAGGTTGCTCAAGGCGCGGCGCAGGTAGTGCGGTTCGGCCTCGACGACGCTGCTGCCATCATCGGCCGGCACGCAGGGCCCACGCTCGACCCGAACATCCGCGCGCAACGGTGCCAGCTCACCGATCACTTGATCGACCAAGGCCTCGAGGTCGACCGCTTTGAAGGTGAGCTCCGGCGAACCGCGCTCCAGACGCGTATACACCAGCATTTCGTCCACCAGCCGGTCGAGGTCATCGATGTCGCCGTCCATGCCTTCCAGGTACTTGGTCCGCGCCTCTGGCGTCTGGGCCGAGCCGGCCATTTCCAGCCCGAAGCGCAGACGCGCGACCGGCGTGCGCAGCTCATGGGCCACTGCGCTGACCATCTCCCGCTGCACCGCCAGCAAGCGCTGCAGATGGCTGGCCATGCCGTTGAACGCCTTCGCCAGTCGTCCGACCGAATCGGTGCCGGCGTCCGGCACGCGGGCCTCCAGATGGCCACTGGCAATGCGCGTGGCGGCGCTTTCCACCTCGCGCAGACGCTGTTCCAGATGACGCACCAACAGATAGACCGTTAACCCGATCAATGACAGGCCAAGCACGCCGATCAATACCAGCAGCTCGGGCGGATAGGGATTCATCTGATGCAACGGCCCCAGCGCCATGATCCAGGACGTCCCGGCGATCGCTGCGAACACCTGGATGGCCTCGCCACCACCGACCAGCGCCATCACCGTGTCACCCTCATCGAGCCGGCGGCGCTGATCGTCATCGAGGCTGGCACTGTCGCGGGTGAGCAGTTCCAGATCATAACCAAAGCCGCGCGCCTGCTTGAGCTCGGCCAGACGCCGAGGTTGCTCGGCTTCGGGATAGCGAATCAGCTCGTCGATCAGCAGGTAGATGGTGGCGCGCGCCAACTGCTCGCTGAGCTGCTCCACCTCACCGGTCAGGGCCAGATGATCCTCGGCGCTGACCAGGGAAAAGATCGTCACGCTGTTCGGCCGCATCTGCTCGACCAGCACCTGCCCGTTCAGCAGCCGCGCTTCCAGGCGACTCTCCAGACGGATGTCTTCCAGCGTACGCACGCGCAGCGGAATTCCCAGCAAGCGCCCCCAGAGATTGGCCGCCTGGCGCCGCTCGATGGGCGTCATGTTGCTCATGTTGTGCGCCATCAGGCGAAAGGTGCCGCTGGCGAGCGCCTCGCGATGCTTATCGGCGCGCACCTCGTTGAGCAGATGCAGGCCGCCGGCGCCCAGCAGTCCGACCAGCACCAGGACGGCGAGCATGCCGCCGTAGATGCGCAGGAAGATGGAGTTCACTGCAGCGCTTCAGCCGCTTCGGAAACGAACAGGTAGCCCTTGCCGCGCACTGTCTTGATCAAGCGGGGATGATCGGGATCATCACCGATCTTGGGGCGGATTCGCGAAATGCGAACGTCGATCGAGCGATCCTGGCCGTCGTATTCGATGCCGCGCAGCTCGGCGAAGATCTGCTCGCGGGACATGATCCGCCCGGGGTTGGAACTGAGCAGCCACAACAGGTCGAACTCTGCCCCGGTCAGCTCGATCCCCTCGCCTCGCAGCCAGGCCTCGCGCAGCGCGCTGTCGACCACCAGCGGGCCGTACTGGATACGCTTGGTACCGCTGGCAGGCGTGGCATCGGTACCCTCGCGCCGGCGCAGCAATGCTCGGATACGCGCCAGCAACAGCCGCGGGCGCACCGGTTTGCAAACGTAATCATCAGCGCCGATCTCGAGTCCCAGCACCTGATCGAGGTCGTCGGCACGGGCCGTCAGCATCAGAATCGGGCCGTCGTAGCGATCACGCACCTTACGGCAGATCGACAGCCCGTCTTCACCTGGCAACATCAGGTCGAGCACCACCAGATCGGGCCGCTCGGCGATGATGCGTTCGGCCGCCAGAGCGCCGTTCGCTTCGATCGACACCTGCATGCCATTACTTTCCAGATACTCACGGGTCAGCTCTGCCAACCGCTGGTCATCTTCGACGATGAGAATTCGCCAAGCTTCCTGATCCATTCGCGCCTCCGCACAGCATCGCCACGCCCAACGAGGGGGCGCGCCATTGTACTCAAGCCCGGCCATCAGACGAGCCTCATGAAAGGGCTTGCAATAAACACAACATATAGTGTTAGCCGCTTTGTCGAGAGCAGCCCGCAAGGCCTTGAAAACTCTTGGTAGTTCGTCGGATGCGGCGCAAGCCTTTGCCCGTGCGGGCTGGCCGCGTGCCAGCGCTTTTCACCCACAAACCACCCACATGTTATCCACAGGTTGTTCCTCTTGAACGCCTTGCGTTGCCCCAAAACCGGCACTATCGTGTCGTCGTTGGACTCCAGAACCCTACATATGGGGTTAAAAGCGCCGCACAGACACAAACGCCGAAAAAAGCAAGCAAAATAATTCGCTCTGATTTTTGACCGGTTCGCGCCCGCGCCGAGCGCAATGGATCGATGCCGCAGGCCGCGCGCCTGCGGAGCCCAACGTTGATTTCGCTCAAGACCAGCAGTAGCGCACGCGCCAAGTGCATCACACTACATGTTGTGTTTTGAGGTTGTGAACTTCACAACGCCTGACTATGCTTCGGGACATTCGATTCGCCACCTCCAGTGCTGGATCGTTACCCCTTATCGAGACACCCATGCGCCGGTTCGCCGGGGCATGGTTCATGCAAGAAACAAGCAGTACCCGACAGGGCCGCCCATGAAGCCGGCCTGCCACCAAACGTGCACCGAGACAGAGAGAATCCGGAGACCCCATGCAGAACGAGTCCATTCGCGAGAACCCGCAGGCAGCCGACAGCACGCTGGACCTGGCCGCTACTGCGCCGGGCCAGCTGCGCGTGATCAAGCGCAACGGTACAGTCGTCCCCTACACCGATGACAAGATCACCGTCGCCATCACCAAGGCGTTTCTCGCAGTGGAAGGCAACAATGCCTCCGCCTCGTCGCGCATCCACGACACCGTCGCGCGCCTGACCGAACAGGTCACCGCCACCTTCAAGCGCCGCATGCCTTCGGGCGGCACCATCCACATCGAAGAAATCCAAGACCAGGTCGAACTGGCCCTGATGCGTTCCGGTGAGCAGAAAGTCGCGCGCGACTACGTCATCTACCGCGAGTCCCGCACCCAGGAGCGCAAGCGTGGCGCGGTCGACGCGCCGGTTGACGCCCACCCGAGCATCCGCATCAAGCGCGCCGACGGCAGCCTGTCGCCGTTGGACCTGGGCCGCCTGAACACCATCATCACCGAAGCCTGCGAAGGCCTCGCAGAAGTCGATGGCGCGCTGATCCAGAAAGAAACCCTGAAAAACCTGTACGACGGCGTCGAGCAGACCGACGTCAACACCGCCCTGGTGATGACCGCCCGCACCCTGGTCGAGCGTGAGCCGAACTACTCCTACGTCACTGCCCGCCTGTTGATGGACACCCTGCGCGCCGAAGCCCTGAGCTTCCTGGAAGTCGCCGAGGCCGCCACCCATCACGAAATGGCCGACCTCTACGCCAAGGCGCTGCCGGCTTACGTGGAAAAGGGTGTGGAATTCGAGCTGCTCGACCCGCGCCTGAAGGAATACGACCTGGCCAAGCTGGGCGCCGCGATCAACCACGAGCAGGACCAGCAGTTCACCTACCTCGGCCTGCAGACCCTCTACGACCGCTACTTCATCCATAAGGATGGCGTGCGTTTCGAGCTGCCGCAGATCTTCTTCATGCGCGTCGCCATGGGCCTGGCCATCGAGGAAGAACAGCGCGAAGCCCGCGCCATCGAGTTCTACAACTTGCTGTCGTCCTTCGACTACATGGCCTCCACGCCGACCCTGTTCAACGCCGGCACCCTGCGTCCGCAGCTGTCTTCGTGCTACCTGACCACCGTGCCGGACGACCTGGGCGGTATCTACGACGCCATCCGCGATAACGCCCTGCTCTCCAAGTTCGCAGGCGGCCTGGGCAACGACTGGACCCCGGTGCGTGCACTGGGCGCCTACATCAAGGGCACCAACGGCAAATCCCAGGGCGTCGTGCCCTTCCTCAAAGTGGTCAACGACACCGCCGTCGCGGTCAACCAGGGCGGCAAGCGCAAGGGCGCGGTCTGCGCCTACCTGGAAACCTGGCACCTCGACATCGAGGAATTCCTCGAGCTGCGCAAGAACACCGGTGACGACCGTCGCCGTACCCACGACATGAACACCGCCAACTGGATTCCGGACCTGTTCATGAAGCGCGTCTTCGACGACGGCAAGTGGACCCTGTTCTCGCCGAGCGAAGTGCCCGACCTGCACGACCTCACCGGCAAGGCCTTCGAGGAGCGCTACGAGTACTACGAAGCCCTGATCGAATACGGCAAGATCAAGAACTACAAGACCCTGCAGGCCAAAGACCTGTGGCGCAAGATGCTTTCCATGCTGTTCGAAACCGGCCACCCATGGCTGACCTTCAAGGACCCGTGCAACCTGCGCAGCCCGCAGCAGCACGTCGGCGTGGTGCACAGCTCCAACCTCTGCACCGAGATTACGCTCAACACCAACAAGGACGAAATCGCCGTCTGCAACCTGGGCTCGGTCAACCTGCCGAACCACATCGTCGACGGCAAGCTGGACACCGCCAAGCTGGAGCGCACCGTGCGCACCGCCGTGCGGATGCTCGATAACGTCATCGACATCAACTACTACTCGGTGCCGCAGGCGCGTAACTCCAACTTCAAGCACCGCCCGGTGGGCCTGGGCATCATGGGCTTCCAGGACGCGCTGTACCTGCAGCACATCCCCTACGGCTCCGATGCCGCCATCGACTTCGCCGACAAGTCCATGGAAGCGGTCAGCTACTACGCCATCCAGGCCTCCTGTGACCTGGCCGACGAGCGTGGCGCCTACGAAACCTTCCAGGGTTCGCTGTGGAGCCAGGGCATCCTGCCGCTGGACTCGCAGCAGATCCTCATCGAAGCGCGTGGCCAGAAGTACATCGACGTCGACCTGACCGAGTCCCTGGACTGGGCTCCGGTGCGTGCCCGCGTCAAGAACGGCATCCGTAACTCGAACATCATGGCCATCGCACCGACCGCGACCATCGCCAACATAACCGGCGTGTCGCAGTCCATCGAGCCGACCTACCAGAACCTCTACGTGAAATCGAACCTCTCGGGCGAATTCACCGTGATCAACCCCTACCTGGTTCGCGACCTCAAGGCGCGCGGTCTGTGGGACGCGGTCATGATCAACGACCTCAAGTACTACGACGGTTCCGTGCAACAGATCGAGCGCATCCCGCAGGAGTTGAAAGACCTCTACGCGACAGCCTTCGAAGTGGAAACCAAGTGGATCGTCGACGCCGCCAGCCGCCGCCAGAAGTGGATCGACCAGGCTCAGTCGCTGAACCTCTACATCGCCGGCGCCAGCGGCAAGAAGCTGGACGTGACCTACCGCATGGCCTGGTACCGTGGCCTGAAAACCACCTACTACCTCCGTGCCCTGGCCGCGACCAGCACCGAGAAGTCCACCGTCAACACCGGCAAGCTCAACGCCGTGTCCAGCGGTGGCAACGGCAGCGCCAGCACTGCTCCGGTGAAAGCTGCGCCAGCTCCAGAAATGGCCGCAGGCCCAGCACCGGTGCCGAAGGCCTGTGCCATTGATGAGCCAGACTGCGAAGCCTGCCAATAAGGAGCCTGGCTGACGCACGAATCTGAGCGGACCGCGCGTTGTTGTCCGCCAAGCCGGCCCTCATCACGTACAGCTGTAAGCTCAGGGGCTCCGACTTGGCAGACGCCTAGCGCTGCCTCGCTCAGCTTCGCGCTCACACAGAGCTGCGCTGATAAGCGCTACTCCGGGGCAACGTAACTCGTAGGGTGGATGCCGCCTTTTGCATCCACCGATGGGCACCACTCCGCTGCCCACAGACACAACACATTCCGCGCTTTTGCGTGCACAACCAAAAGCCACCCAATATTTTCGACCGGCCATGACCGGTCCCCAATCAGGAGAAACCGCCATGCTGAGCTGGGACGAATTCGACGAAGAAGAAACCACCACCGCCACCGCGCAGGCCGCCCCGCAAGCCGCTGCCGCAAAGACTGAATCTCCCGCCAAGCTCGACCAGGACGCTGCCGGCTCCGTCGAAGAAGCCCGTGCCGTCGCCTCTGACGACTCCGCTGCCGTCGCCCGCGCCAAGAAAGCCCTGGACGACCTCGACATCCAGGAAGGCCTCGACGAACTGGAAGGCGAATCCGCACGCGTTCACGTCGGCGACAAGCAGATGATCAACGCCCGCGCCGACCTCAACCAGCTCGTCCCCTTCAAGTACGACTGGGCCTGGCAGAAGTATCTGGATGGTTGCGCCAACCACTGGATGCCGCAGGAAGTGAACATGAACGCCGACATCGCCCTGTGGAAGAGCCCGGACGGCCTCTCCGAGGACGAGCGCCGCATCGTCAAGCGCAACCTCGGCTTCTTCTCCACCGCCGACAGCCTGGTCGCCAACAACCTCGTGCTGGCCGTGTACCGCCTGATCACCAACCCCGAGTGCCGCCAGTACATCCTGCGCCAGGCCTTCGAAGAGGCGATCCACACCCACGCCTATCAGTACTGCATCGAATCGCTGGGCATGGATGAAGGCGAGATCTTCAACATGTACCACGAGATCCCGAGCGTCGCGAAGAAAGCCTCCTGGGGTCTCAAGTACACCCGCTCCATCTCCGACCCGACCTTCCAGACCGGCACCGTCGAGACGGATAAAGAATTCCTGCGCAACCTCATCGCCTATTACTGCGTACTGGAAGGCATCTTCTTCTACTGCGGCTTCACCCAGATCCTCTCTATGGGCCGCCGCAACAAGATGACCGGCACCGCCGAGCAGTTCCAGTACATCCTGCGCGACGAGTCCATGCACCTGAACTTCGGCATCGATGTGATCAATCAGATCAAGATCGAAAACCCACACCTGTGGGACGCCGCCATGAAGGACGAAGCGACCCAGATGATCCTCCAGGGCACCCAACTGGAAATCGAATACGCACGCGACACCATGCCCCGCGGCGTCCTCGGCATGAACGCCTCGATGATGGAGGACTACCTCAAATTCATCGCCAACCGCCGCCTGACGCAGATTGGCCTGAAGGAAGAGTACCCAGGCACCACCAACCCGTTCCCGTGGATGAGCGAGATCATGGACTTGAAGAAGGAGAAGAACTTCTTCGAGACGCGGGTTATTGAGTATCAGACCGGTGGGGCTTTGAGCTGGGATTGATAGCTAGCCGCGCTCAAAATCATTAAACCGTGAAACTTTTTCATTTACGGCGAAATGAAAGCACCAAAACAGCGCAAAAAATTGAAAGCCCAAGCGAAAGCAAGGGCTTTTTATTTTGACCGGCGGTGGCTAACTCAATGAAGCCTCTGTGCTAGCTCACGACGACCGAGTCATTTTCCAGCGTCCACAACCGCATACTACAAGGCGGACCAGCGGTAGACCTTCGCACATATAGTTCCTTAACCAAAAAAAGACGCTACATGTAGTAATTTAGCTTTACCGCAATATACTGGCCAGGTGCCACTCGAATGACCATTCATCCTAAGGGAAATAGTATGCATATTGTTCGGTTTTTCCCCATCGGCAACGCCGATACTTGCTTGATCGAGCTTGCCAATGGCCGTCGAATCCTTTTCGACTTTGCCGACATGCACAACCCGGATGATCCTGACGACAAGCGCTGCAATTTGGAGAAAGAGCTGCGTGAAATCCTTGGGGACGACAAGGTCATCGATGTAGTGGCATTCACCCACCTAGATAAAGACCACTGTAATCGGGCGAAAGAGGTCTTTTATCTGGAGCACGCTGAAACGTACCAAGACGACGACCGCATCAAGATCAAAACATTATGGGTGCCCGCCCACGCAGTTCTTGAGAAAGGATTGACGGGCCAGGCACGTACCCTTCGTGCAGAGGCGCGCCATCGTTTCCTCAACGGGGAGGGAGTTCGCGTGTTCTCGCGACCGGAGGAACTGGACGATTTTTTGACTGAGCGTAATATCGAGCCGGCCAAGCGTCGCAACCTGATCAGCGATGCAGGCACCTTGTGCCCAGAGTTCAACCGTGAGCACGATGGCGTGGAGTTCTTCGTTCATTCTCCCTTCGGTAAGCGCGACGAAGAAGACATCGTACGGGTACGCAACAACGATGCCCTATTCATGCAAGCGACCTTTGAAATCGAGGGCCAGCAGACCAAGATGATCTTGTCAGCTGATGTCACGCACGGCGTCATTGACGATATCGTGGAAGTCACTCGATATCACGGTCGAGAATCTCGGCTGGAGTGGGACATCAACAACATCCCTCACCACTGTAGCTACACCGCTTTGTCTGACGAAAAGGGTGATGAAAAGACTGAACCGACTGACGCATCAAAGTGGCTGTATGAAGAGGCCGGACAGCCTAGCGGACTATTGGTATCCACCAGCAAGCCCATCCCCAGTGATGATGAGGATAAGCAACCGCCTCATCGTCAGGCTGCTGCATATTATAAAGGCGTGGCTCGCAAGCTCGGGGGGGAATGGGTAGTCTCGATGGAGCACCCCACGAAAACCAAGCCAGAACCCCTAGTCATCGAGATCAAGAGTACCGGCTATAAAATCCGGAAAAAAACTCCGAACATCATCATCTCGACCCCCGCACCGCGCGCAGGGGTTTGACCATGAGCCGGAGGTACGAAGCGCCTCGTTCCCGGCTTGCACGTTCGGTTGTGCAATACCTGAGTGAAACTCCAACTCACCCTTATGCGGTTCTGAATAGCGTCAGCCAGAACGGCACATACGATGTGCTGGACATCGAGCTTGAGCTTGAGCTGGATCAGCGCCGGCAAGTGCCTATCTGCTTCAAGGAGCCTATCCAGATTGTCTTCATGGCCAACGATGATTCGTGGGCGCCCCGAGTGCTTTCAACCCGTGAAGATTTTCCCGTAGGGATGGTACATACCAATCTGGATCGAGATGTGGACGGTGGTTTGTGCCTGTGTATTTGGGAAGAGGGATGGTCTGACCTCGCGCCGACTCTTACAGGCCAGACCCTCATTGAACGCATCAGAGCATGGTTCGCTTCGATGGCTGCGGGAACCATTCACGATGCGGATCAGTTCCTGGAGCCGCTGATACACACCGGCTCGAACACGCTCGTCATTCCGTCTGGAGAGATGCGGGGACCTTGGTATATCAACATGGCCTTCAAGCATGGAGGGTTTACGACGCTGAGCGTGTCCAGAGACAAGCCTGCTGAAACTGTTGAAGGTAACGATTTCGCAATTTTTACACCGTGCTTACCTGGACAGATTCACCGAGGACTTGCCAGGACTCCATACGATTTGGGCGCGTTGCAGCGCTTATGTCTAGATATGGGTTTCGACCTTGCTGATGCCCTTGCTAAGTGGCTCCTTGAGGGCGATCAGTTAGAAAAGGCAGCCAGCCGCCTCCCTATTATCATCCTTACCGTCCCGAAACGAAGGACCGTCGACGGTGCGGACGAGCAGTCGGAAGTCTGGTGCTATACCCTTGGCGAGACAGTCGCTGAGCTCGGTGAACATCTGGGAGTCACGATCACGGAAGCAGGCCTGACGACATCTAGGCTCTTTGGTGATATCAGCAAAGCCGACCTCTCGCCTATTAGGATGGATCCTTGGCGGGTCGTCCAACGGTTGGATCGGTCAACTGCCCGGCGCTTTTCCGGCACACCTCGTGCGCAGGACACACCGCTACTAGCAATCGGCGCAGGTGCTATCGGATCGAATGTTGCCATGATTGCAACACGCTCTGGACTCGGTCCTTGGGTTGTGGTGGACGGGGATCTGACACTGCCGCACAACACTGTCCGCCAGGTGCAGAGAAACTCCGCTGTAGGGTTGCCTAAGGCACCAGTTTTACAGCACGAACTGGACAGCGTTTTAGCGGAAGGCGGAAATGCTTCGATCTCGTTGAATGTTTTCACGCCTGGCGATTTTGCCCCTGCGCTGGATTCCGCGCTGCGCACCTCTGAAGTAGCCGTCGATTTCAGTGCATCTCCTGCGGTGTTGGGGTGGCTGTCAGATCAACCAGTAAATCGTGCTGTTAGCGCTTTTTTCGGCCCCGATGGCTCCGACCTGGTTGTTCTCTCAGAAGGCTCAACTAGAGAAACTAAAATCGATGAGATCGAAGCTCAGTATTTTTGGGCTGTAGCGACTGAAGAACGGCTGAAGAATCACCTGGCAGCGGCGCGCATGGATCGGATTCGTTATGCAAACGCCTGCCAAGACCTTTCGCGACCACTGCCTCCGTGGCAAATCCAGACGCTCTGCGGCCTAGCTTGTGGACGCTTGGCACAGTTAATTGACGAATCGGATGCAAGCTTCCGGGTCTGGAGACTGGAAAAAAACTCAGGCGCTGTCGACTCAATTTGCGTACCTGTGCACCCCGTCTGCCGATTCCAAACCGGCGAAATGCGTGTGACAACTTCCGGCGAGGTGGTGCAGACGATGCGGGAACATCGGCGCCAATCAGGCGGAAATGAAACTGGCGGGGTTCTTCTGGGTACTTATGATCTCGTGCGCAATGTGGTGCACATCGTAGCGGCGTTGCCTGCCCCACCTGACAGTAAGCAGGCACCAACATTCTTCATCCGTGGAATCAAAGATCTCAAACCACGCATTGAACGGTTGGCTGAAGCCTCAGCTGGACGGTTGCACTACATAGGTGAGTGGCACAGCCACCCTGGCGGCGTGCCGGCACGGCCGAGTGCTGATGACGAGCAGGTTTACGCTCATTTGAAAACTCATATGGAGCCCGCCGGATCACCATTTGTGATGGCCATCTGTGGGGAACGGGATACCTGGCTTCGAGCTGGATGGCAGGAGCGTGGGATATTGGAAGGAGTGATTGCCCATGGACATGAATGAGACTTTGCTGGTCACGACTAACGACAGCTGCGACAGCATTGCGCTGGCTCTGTCCGGTGGAGGGGCTAGGGCAATGGCGTTCCATTTGGGCTGTCTGCGAGCATTGCATGATTTGGAAATCCTTCAGCAAGTTTCCACGATCACCGCAGTGTCAGGTGGTAGCGTCCTAGCTGGGCTTTATTGCAGCCATCCTGGAAGTTTCGAGTCATTTGAAGCGAAGGTGCGAGATGTCTTGAGGCAAGGGTTTGTCATGCCTGCGCTGAAGAGGGCCGTGACATCCGCCGATGGCCTAAAGGCGGTGGGCTATGCCACAGCGCTTATAATCGAGAGAACGGTTGCGATATTTGCCCGTCTTGGTTTGAAGCTGCTACGAAGGGCCAAGCCGGGTGAGCAATGGCCAAACTCCGCGCCGTTCCTGCGTAAAGCCAGCCGAACCACAATCTTGAGAAATACCTTCAGCAAGATGCTTAATGGCTGCATGCTGAAAGACCTTCGGGAAGATCGTCCGGTTCTGATTGTCATCGCATGCGAGTTACGAGCAAAGGCGGCGTTTTACTTCACGAAGGAGCATCTCCACTGCTGGCGCTACGGCTCAGCGAGCGTAGATGGAGTAGAGCTGGCAGATGCTATTGTTGCCTCGGCGGCATATCCGGCAGCTTTGCCGGCCCTTGATCAGCGCTTGATCTTCAACAAAAACGGCATAGAAGCGGTTCACCGCATTACGCTGACCGATGGTGGCGTATACGATAACCTTGGACTAGCTCCGTTATGGCCTGACCGAGATTTTTCCGAAAGCATGCCCGTAGGTCGTCATGACTGGATCATTGCATGTAGGGCTGGATACGGGCTGGATGTGACCGAGCCAGCTTCCGTTTGGATGTCGAGAATGCAAGCTGCGTTTGAAAGCGTTTTTGCAAGGGCTCAGAATCTTGCTACGAAACGCCTTTTTGATCTCAAGGAGGCAGGTAAGCTGAAAGGTTTTCTGTTGCCGTATCTGGGGCAGAAAGACAGCAGTCTGAAATTCACCACCCCTGATATGGTAAGTGCCGAGATTACAGCTGGATACCCTACCGATTTCGGTGCTATGGATGAGGCGTGGATTGAGCGGCTAGTGAAGCGCGGCGAACAAATTGTCCATGCTCAGGTAAAAGAACACGGGCTGCCGAAGTTTCCGCAACAAAACCCAGAGACTGAAAAGACCTAGCCTCCGCTCTTGAGATTGCTTGGGGCGCCCCCCTGCCAACTCAATGGGGTGCCCTACCGTGTCACAGAAATAAATCTCCCAACCAATCTCAGCCGCATAGAACGCTTGGAATACGCTCATAACACCGCATGTACACCAAAGCCGCTAGTCGGGCATTCACTGACCTGATGCCACCCCTGCATACCCAAATAATCCATCACGTGCTTATAGACCCCGTAGTGCGGATGCCCATATTGGTTACGTCCGGCCGCCACGATGCATGCGCTCAAGTTCGAGAAGCCATGTAGCAACCACGGATGGAAACTCAATTCTGAACCGTGATGAGGCAACACCAGAACGCTCACACGCTCTCGCAAGTGATGGTAATAATCCAATAACGCGTCCAGCCTCCCATCAGATGCAAGGTCAGCGTCACCAGTCATAAGCCAGCCGATCTCTGCGCTCTGGAGTGGCAATGCACCCTTTCGCCAGTGACTGAACGGCAGCCGGATGCTAGTAATAACGGGCGATGCTTGCGGCCCAGCGTAAAGTGACATGGAAACCTTGTTGTGATCGCACCACAACGCTCGGTAGCACGCTTTCAGCTGGGCACGTCCTGACTCGTTACGGGCGTGACGCACGACGGCTAAACGAGTGAGTCCTTTTCCAAAACAGTGCTCCAGTGCCTTACGGAAAGCCTGCATTCTCTCCTTCGAAGGCTTATGCGCGTATGGCGCAAGCAACCAGTCCACCCTTTGACCATTTGTAGCGACACTCGCCGCTGCGCCCGCCGCGATATCTTGCACGGTCCCCTTTTTCACCGCTCTCATCTTTACCGCCGTCGCCGGCCATTGCATCTTGAGACGACGATTGTCGTCCGCGCGCGGAAACTCCCCATTTGGCTCTGGAATCAGCCACTCACCCAGCGGTTGGTCTTCGTCGACCGTCTGGACAAAACTCACGGTACTAACGCCACGGCCAATCAGCCATTTTGCAGGATCGGTTACGAATTCCAGAAAAGTGCCGGACAACGCACCGGTTGTGAGATCCAGAGCCACTGCTAGCGCAAACTCAGCCGTACTCAGATAAGGTAGAACTACCTCAGTAACCGTTGTTGCCGCGAGCAAGCGGTCAACGCCGTTGACATGATCACTGTCCAAGTGGGAGAGAAACAGTAGGTCAATCGAACCTTGAGCCGCGACAGAAATAATCTCCTCGCTGAGCCGATCCTGCTGATTGGAGCCGCAGTCATAGACCCAGCGCAAGGTCGCGTTTCCCGCATCAAGCTGACCGCTGAACATCCCGCCTTGTCCGACGGGATGCTGAATCATCGTGACATCCATGCTTAGCTCTTCCTTACCTTGAATAACCATAAAACTGTCGCTGCCTACTTGCAAATCGGGCCTAATGCAGGAGGCATCTACATATCTTGCTCTCGCAGTTCAGAACCTTCCTCTGCAAACAACCGTGAGTGCACAAGTTCAACACCTTGCATCGACTCTTGCGTAATCGCTAACCCTTCCCGAAGCATGAAGTCGACGAACTGAATTGACCGTTTTGCCTCAAGCCAGCGCCTAGCGTCATGTTGCCGGGCAAAACTGGATGGTTTATCTCGCTGGCACGCCTTCGCAGCTTGAGCAGCATTAACACTTGGATGAATGATCCCGACACACCGCTTGAGTGTCAGCGAATTGAGCAGCCCCTGAGGATCAAAATCAGGAAACGCTACGATCTCTGCAACACCTGAAAGCGCCTGTGTAACTGCGGCAGGGTTGTCCTGCGGCCCACCACGAAATAGCAGCACCGCCTCCGCCGAAATGATATCTGGCCATAGATACTCCTCTGGAATCAGCATTACGGCGAGATTCTCGACCAGAACCACACTTACGGCCTGGTGAATTTCACTGAAAGGCACCTGAATGCATCCACCTTTAGGATGCCTATAGTCACCACTAGCAAGCCGCACAGTTCCGGATCTAGACGAGATTGTGACAAGGTCTTCACGGACCTTTTTCTTCGCTAATTTCTCATTCCGAAAGGTCAGTGCAACGTTTGCTCGTCCTTGATTCAATAACGCTAAGTCGTCCTTCCAAGCATCGAACCCTGTCTGATCGATCAGAAACTGGTACAAATTACGTCTGTCTTGCTGACTGAACGTTAGTCGAGTACCCCTACGGATTCCGACTCGCCCAAACTCATGAATTCGCAACCAGGTTTTGTTGAGGTGAATACTGTCCTTCCCTTCCCGGATCACCTTGGCTGCCATTTCAATCATTTGGCTTGTGAACTCAAGCATGTGTTTTGCTCCTTTTTAGCCAAAGATCAGTCACCTGTCGGTTGGCGCTTATCCGATCAAAAGGAGCCTCCTCGGACACCAGCACATAGCTCAGTGAGCGGCCTTCTTCATTTTGAGCATATGCTTGCAGCGCTACGAAAAATCCGTCGAGTGCATAGAGCCATATGCCCGTTTCGACGCCCGGTTGCCCTTGATCCAGCCAATAGGCTTTTGCAGATTGCGGCCGGTTCGTGGCAACCAAGTCCCTGAGCATTGCTTTAAAGTGGTGAGCAGCGAACGGCTCCACGGCCTCCTCGGACGTTCCCTCAGCTCTGGTTACAGGCTGAGCGGCACGAGACTCTGCTTCCGCAGGGGCGGCAACCTTAGTTTTGGCTTTAGGCAGATTGGAAACGAGTTGTTCAATTGCCTCCAGCCCCTCTGAAGGTGAGTTACCGGTGAAAAGGTACCCCCCAATCGCTTGCTTACTGGCCGCAACCCAAGCCGCAGCATTGGGCTGGTCGAGGAGCGGCTCTAGATCAAAGGAGCCACCACTCTGTAGGTAAAGAGCAACCTTATGAAGCTTCTTGAGCCTTGTATCTTGCTTACGAATCTGAATTGTCAGAGTGTCCAAGCGCGCGAGCAGTGCGAGAAGCTCTGCACGGTTATTGCTGACTGCGCCAAGTAAGTCATTGATGAGGACACGATTAAGCGCACGATCCCCCTGCGTCAGCGTGTACAAAGAGTCGTAACTAAAGAGGCCAAGTTTTTCGTGAAGCCGCTGAACCCGACCAACGACCGATTCGATATCCCGAATTCTGTCCGCGATACGGATTGAGTATCCATACCCTGATTCAATAAAGTTTCGCAGCCCAAGGCTCTCTCGCCGAAGATGGACGACAATTTGTCGAGCTGAATGCCTGACACGAATATGCTGCTCAGCGGCAGCATCCATTCGCCCGTCCCGTTTGGCGTCAAGGTATCCCTCACAGCCCTCCCTAATCTGGATGTAGTTCTCCTCCATGTCAGGTGCAAAGCGCTCAGCACCAGGTTTGGTGAGCTGTATACCCAGATTGAGGAGTTCACCTGACAGGTGGAGAACGCCATCCTCTTCGGTGATGAGTTGTTGCCCTAGAATCCAGGTAAGCCATTTTTTAGGTTTTCCTGGGGCCGGAACGCCGGAGTCGGCGAGCATCAGATGCTCAAGCAACTCCGCGTTATCTATCAGAGCCTTCCCTAGGCACTCCCATAGCTCGGCTTTCACAGCACCATTCCTTGCTGCGCTTGCCCATCAACCAGGCTTTCTTGCTCATCTTGGCTACCCTCGATGTAGTAGTCAGCAATCCAGCCTATAACCTGATGTAGGTAAGCCATCTTTCCAGTTGCAATATAATTAGCCGACTCTCCATCGCGCTTAACCACGTAGCCAGCGTCAGCCATAGCCTTGAGAATGATCGACAATCTGTCTTTATTGTCCTTTGCACTTTTGGCGCGGTTGAACATGTCAAAACTGGCCAAATCCCGCAATCGATCTTTGTAGACCGACTGTTCTTCAATAGCCTCAAGCAAAGCTGAAAAGGAGATTTCATCACCCGGTTCCAAGTGCGAGTCCGAGCGCCCCGCATGAATGCTGAGCTGGATGAATTCGACACACGGCCTAACCTGGTCCCGGATGCTCACCAGCATTGCTCTAGCCGATTCCACATCAGCACTGCTATCCAGTTTGGTATAGCGAGCAAAGAAGACGTCCGGGGAGCTTTCATCGCCTAAGGCACCCAAGTTCCTGCCCAAAGGCTGAAGGGCGGCTTCAACTTCCGCCCTAAATACCGTCTCCCGAAGACAGCGAAACAACTCCCGCGAGCGGTGAACGCAGATGAACTCACCATTTAGTAAAGCCTCAAGGCAGGTTCTGAGCTGATTCATACAATCTCCATGTCCGCTTCCAGCGCAGCTTCAAGTGCCGCCAACTCTTTGTCTACGGAAGCGCTGAATGACTTGACCAAAATAGTTTCGCCCTTGCTTCCATAGCCTTTAGCTTTCTGAAACATGTAGCGATTCGGAAATTGCCGGAGCAGCTCAGGAGCGCCGCCTGGGAAGGCAGCCATCATATGAACCTTGCGGCTATTCAGATATTTGACAATGGCGATGTAGACCGGAGCATCGAACTTCAGAGCCTCGTCCATTGGCGCAATGATCTGCACATCCGCGTCCCCACGAAGCAGCTCAAACAGTGAGATGTAAATCATCGTGACAATGACGGTTGTGAGACCGTTGCTGCTGATGTCGGCCAACTCCTTGTCGGTCCGTGCCACCTTCTGATGCCCCTGATCGTTCACCGAAACCGCTACGTCAAAACACTCCTCAAGATTGGCCGCAAACACACCCTCAGCAATGTGTTTGGCGATTCGAGCTATGGCATTGATGAGGTCCTCGGTTGGGAGCGTGCCGGACTCCATCATGCTCCAAACTTTCGCCTGCTTATCGAAGTCGGTCAGGTCGTGCCAGAAGCCCAGCTTTTGAACCCGTGAAGTGACCAGAAACTCAAAGTTCTGAATCTGTGGAAATCCACTCAGCACCTGCTTGGCTTTCTGTGTGGCGTTGGTGCCTAATTTTTTGATTGCGGCATCGAGAGTGCTCAACCTGGCCCTGCCATCTGCTAACTCACTGGCAATGCCTTGAGCCTCCATTATGAGACGTCCCTTGCTCGCACTATGCCCCCGACCCAGGTAGTCCATGAACAGATCTGCGGCGAACAGCCAAGCCTCGTCGATGTCGTCTCCGGCCAGGGACGTAGCTTCCCGCCAGATCTCATCGATGAACACACTGTGGGTACCTTGACGTGCTCCCTCACCCACGAAAATGCGGCGAATCTCACGACACGTATCAGATCCAACTCGCTGAAGATCCGTACGACGGCGGAGCTGCTTCTGGATCTCGTCTTGGACATCACTCACTTTGAGGCCTGGTATAGATTGGCCGTCATCAATGGCCGAGAGCCGGGCAAGCAACTTGATAGCGCTCTCCATGGACTGCTTGGCATCTGAGTTCTCGCTCATTTCCCCGATGAGCCTCGACCGCAACTTGTTGATGTCGCCCTGTCTAGCTTTTAGCTGTGCATCTGCCTCTGACCATTCGCGCACTAAACTCTCGCGCTCGATTTCAAGACGTTGCAATCGCGCTTGCCATTCACCGAGCTTCGGCCACTCATAGCTCAGCCAAGCCTGGTACTCGCGAACGTAGCCCTCCACATCGTTAGCTTTTCGGATCTGGCGGCTCAATTCTCCGATCTCACGCTGAAGACGCTCAATTTCAGCGGTATTCAGGCCCTCTTTTTCATAAGCCCGGAGCCGATCCCGCTCGACCACCTCACGATTAACCTGCAACGCACCTTCTATCTCTTTAATGATCGCCTCAATTTGAGCAATTTCCTGCTGATGTAAATCCTTCAAATCAGCCAGTTCGTTGTCGGCAGAGGTATTCAAAGCGAACACATCTCGACCATGCGCCGCCTTTAGTTCGACTTCACTTTGGACAAGCCTTTGCACAGCCCCCAACGCTTCATCTACTGCTACTTTCAGAGTTTCTAAATGTGCACGGCAATCTGCGACGGCACGGTCACGAAGCCCCCCGAAAGCCGATACTCTGGCTTCAAGCTCCGATTTTGCTTCAGTGAGTTTCCTTGCAGCTTCACCATGTGAGAACACAGCAGACCGGTGCCTACTATCCAGCTCCCGTGCTTCGGCTGACAAAGCCTCCATTTCCAAAGCAATATCTTGAATGGCTTTCTCCGCCTCCATGATTGCTGCAAGAATCCGCTCTTCATCAGCAACCAGTGGGGGGTCGATTCCGTCCAGCTCTAGCCTTACTCCATATAAATCAGAGGCGGCCTGCACCATCACTGGAGCGAGATCGGTACGCATCAAAATATCGGCTGGAACCAACTTGGCGATATGGGTAGTCCATTCCGGCTGCTGCATTCTTAGAAAGGTAAGAAGGCTGTCAGGGTGCGCCTTGCTGAGGGAAACCAGCTCACGCTTGCGAGTCTCCATCTGATTTTTTTGATCTTGTTGTGCCTGGTAGCGTTTGGCAGCCACCTCGCGATCATGTGATCTTGCCTCAAGAAATATGCGGGCCTTATCCATTACTTCACTGGCCGCAGCACACGCTTCACGCTGTTCATCAACACGAGCCTGTGCCAAGTTCAGATCAGCCTGTGCCGCAGGGAGAACGCTTAAGCTTCTCAGCGATGCATAGATACCCTGCTGCTTACCCGCACGCTCCTTCGCATCATTGACTCGCTCAGCCAGAGCATCTCGCTCCAACGCTTGTTTTTTAGTCAGCTCTTGCTTGTCATTGCCTTGCCGATGCCGAAGCTCGCCGGTTCGCTGGTGATACAGCTCGTTAGCGGCATCCTTGCGCTTGTTCTGCTGAGTGGTAGCTTGGGTGGCATCTCGCTCAAGCTGAGCAATGCGATCCGAATAAATCCCGTCAATGCTTTTCACTTTGCTAGTGAGATTTTCGAGGTGCTGCGCTCGCTCGCTTACCTGAGCTTGCAGCATGGGAGCCTTGTTTACCAGGTCGCAGAGTTCACTCGCCCCACGCCTAGAGTGCTCGGCCTGCTGACGTTCAAGACGCTCGACGTCCTCATTTGCCTGGAGCAGCTGCCCTTCTACTTCCGCAGACACCATGGAGTGTTTTTGACGCGCAGCGCTGTAGGCTTGCTCGTGAGCACTCAAATCATCGTTGACCTGGACCATTTGGTCATCAAGCAACTTGTATTGCCCATTGAGTTCGTGAATCAGGCTGCTCGCCCGATGCTTCTGAATGCCCAGCTGGCGAGTAGCGGCCGCGTATCGATATCCCTGCTCTGCCAATAGCTCAAATTTTGGACGCAACTCTTCGACTTTGAGATAGCTCTTATAGCCCTCAATCAGGTCATCGAGAGTTCGTTTGGTCAGCGCTGTGAGCCCCTCGCTGCGCAGCTCGTTTTCTTGGGACAAGATGCCTGCCATGGTTCCGCGCATGGAGTTGAAGTCCCCCTTACTTTCCAACATGGCAAAGATGACGTGGTCGATCGCGTGGAGGTTGGTGTGCGGCTGGGCAAGTGAGAACGTTGGTCGCAGGCTACGTATCAGCTTCACGACCATGCTGTCGTGAACATCCTCAAGTCCCGCGTTAGTGTTGTTCTGAATAATTTTCTTGTAGTGCAGGCTCGAAAGCTCAGGCGTGCACTCAATCGAGCAGCGGCGCAGATGGTCCTGGATCCCAGCCCCTGGTACCACATCCCCTGATTCCGCGTTTCGGAGAATCAGCTCCTGATTCCAGGCCGCACGCACAAAACGGTAGGCGTAGCCGGTGGAGCTACGATGAAGAATGGCGCAGCGAAAATCGCTGGCCCCAACCTGATACTCGAAAATTACATAGCTTGAACGCCTGGGAAGATACCAATCGGCGAATGACACCCGGTTGCCACCTGCCCTCACCACCGAACCTGGCGATGCCCCGAAAAAGATCGGAATAAGCTTGAGGAATGAAGTTTTACCAATTGCGTTGGTGCCATTAAGACTTGTGTTGCCATCCATTCGCAACTCAGCAATCAGCCCATCGCAGAGCGAGTCAACAAGCACAATCTTTGTCAGCTGGCGCATATCTAATCCTTGAGTTTCGACTCACTTGATCATACTGGCGAGTTTCCGGCCTGCGTTCGAGGACTTATCGATCGTCTGGTCGACAGCGCTACAAACCGCTTCTCGCCCCCAGATGCTGGTTAGGTAAATAACTACCTGAGGACGGGCAGTCCGAGGAAATAAGCTGTTATCACCCATACAGGAGCGGATGATATGTAGCTTGAAACGACACATCCATGCTGATTGCACATACATGTAGCGTTTTCGCACAGAAGGAACGGATATCAATCTATCCAGTTCCTGGATCAGACATGCGCTCTCACGAGCTACAGTGGACGCGCAAACTAAGGGTTCCCACCGTTTCGCAGAAATGTCCGACGTATTTAGGCTCGTCCAAGTCCTGACCAGCTGCCGGCGCGAGCGCACCGGCAACCCGGACCGGCCTTGCCGGGCTTTGAGGCTCCAGCGCTCGCCGGCCCGCACGGCGCACGAAATCTCCTGCTTAGAGATCAGGCTAGTGGGCAATAGAGGTGTCAACCAGCTGGCCGACTTCCGGTCGACCAGCGACCGGGCTCGTGGTCACCAGTCCTGGTTGAGACCGACGCCAGACACGGCACAAATGAGGGAGGCAATTGACCATAACGTCAAATTACGCGCAGCCGTACACCGCTCGCGATTGGCAGGAATGCCAAGTCAGGTCTTCACGCGCACCTCTTGCTGAGAAAGAAATGCCCGCTCGGTGCTGGTCGTGAAACCGACAACAACGGGCTTTAGAAAAACCGCAAGCCGCCACTGAACACGCCATGCTCCCGCACATGGTCGTAGTAAGCATTTATCGAGTCGCGGCTCTGCGCCAACCATTCATCGCCCGATTTCCCCCTGTGCCCGCTCAAGGTCCGCTGCTCGTCGCGAACGCTACGCTTGGCAGCCCAATCAGGGACAGAGTTATTGTCGGCTGTCATGAAACCTCCATATGGGCGTAATTTTGCGCAGGCTGTCAGGGGTGAGTTTAACAACGTACCGCCCCTTTCACATCGAAACAGCAGTCGGCAACCATTGACGGCCGGCTGACCCGGACTACTAGCATTTGAGACGTTAATGGTTGTCCGGGATCAGTAGACCACTACACTTGGCGAGACATTGATCCTGCGGCGCGACAATCGCGTTGTGCAAATCCCTTCCAGGTTCGTTCGGGCAATAATCAAACCAGCTGAGTAACGCATGGGCTGGCAGCGTAGCCCGCAGCAACGCGTGGAAAAGGCTTCGCCGTTTTCCACCCTACCTGGCTAAGCCGGTGGGATAGCCGCATTGATAATGGCAGCCGCTAGGTTCTCTGTGCTTGCAAGAAGCGTGAACACAGACCAGCTCACTTTTTCGAAAGCATCACGTATGTAGAATTTGCCGCGCTAAAGAGGCGCCTTTGCTAATGAGGGACTGCCGCCGCGCCAACACTAGGAGCGTCATCAATATGGATATCAAACGTTTCGAAAAAACGCGTCTGTCATATGAAGCCGTACCCATTTACCGAAAGCGCTGGTTCGTCTTACTTACACTGCTGCTCTGCCTACCAGTCACGATTCTTATCGCGCTGACTGGAGATGTTTACGCCAAAAAGGACGGTACGGTTTATAAATTCAAAGACGGCGCCCTACTCCATCTGGCCTTTATGGCAATGATCTTTCTGATCGTTGGACTTTTTCTGGCGGCGAGGTAGCCGGAAACGACGGGGAACTTCCTAGGAAAAGGGAACAGCGAGGTAGCCTGGAAGAAACGCGTGGAAAAGGCTTCGCCGTTTTCCACGCTACGCTCGGGCAACGTCGATGCGTCGGCGGTGTGGGCGGGTGAGATGGCGTAGGGTGGATAACGCTTTGCTTATCCACCGATATGGACTTACCGCCAACACACGCTCAAGGATGAGCCGCATGTCTCGATACCGCCGCCCCTAGTGCCGGGCGCAACCTATTTCTTCACGGTCAATTTGCGCAACCGCCGAAGCGACTTCTTGTCCGTCACATTGACCTTCACCGCGAGACGGTACGAGCCACCAGAGGAACGCCACCCCCGGGGGCGTTCTTTTTTGCTTACTTTGCACGGCGAGCCGCCAACCTCCGCGGACCGCCTCATAAGCGAATCTCTTAAACCGAAAATTTCCGAACTGAACTTGAATAAAATTTTACCGTACGTTAAAGATTAACGTAATCACTCGTAACTAACTAAGACATCTAAGATAAGGCGCGAAATGAACAAATTAGTAACCATAGCAACGGTTAGCATTTCCGTTTTCGCACTTGCAGTTTCGGTATGGCAAGGTTATGCGTCACGGGAGCATAATCGTCTCTCCGTAAGACCATACGTTCAAAGCACGCCTTACCTTGAAGGACCTAACAAGCGAAATGGGATATATATTTCAAATTACGGACTTGGGCCTGCAATACTAAATAAAGCAACGATAAACATAGACGGCACTTCCCATCTACTATCCAAGGATATATGGGAACAGGCATTTAAACCTATAGGCATCGATGACTTGTGCTTTTCCAAGTCATGGATTCCGCGAGGCTCAGTCATACCCATAAACAAAGAAATCCATCTAATAAAACTAACATCAGCCGAATCATCACGCTGCCTATTAGAAGTAGCCAAATTTCTGAGCGAGCACGATCTGTCGCTTACGCTGGAATACACCTCAATGTACAACGAGAAGATTACTACAAAGAACAGCTTCAATATGAAAAGCTTTGGAAGAGATCTTTCTCGAGCGATACGCAGCACCGGAAATAATTAAATTTGGCCAGATTTATTTTCTAGCCCTTCGCTGGGTCGCCTCCACACTTTCGTCAGCCTTGACGACAGGCTTCGCCTTGCACGGTATGCGAAGTGGCCAGAAAGAAGCGACAGTGATGCCGGCCAGTAGTGACTCCGAACGGAAAACCACTGGCCGCACCAGACGCAACTTTCGTGAACAGGAGCTGGTTAGCAAAGGACTTCAAACAGATAGACTGCCCCCGATTCAACAGCACAGGGAAGATATCCATGGGGACGGACAACCTCAAAGACGCGGCCTACCCGTTCGATCAGGGCTGGGACCTGGACACCGGCTGGAAGGCAGACAGCACCGGCAACCGCGACTCCAGCTGGACGCCAGACCGCGGTTGGAGCCGTCAGGCGGAACTGCCAAAGACCAAGCCAGGTAACGGTGGCGCCTCCTTTGCTGCCTGGGAGCAGAAGGTCGAAACTACTCCAGAGCTTTCGGACTGGCCCCCGCCCGATATGCTCAAGCTTCCCGAGGCCTTGCCGCCGGGCTTTTACAGAGTGCCGCGCAGCATGTCTGGCGAGCAGGTGCTCGCCAGGCTGTTCGCCGATGCGCCCCACAAACATCTGGTCAATCGCATCAAGGCGCTAAATCCAACCTTCGCGAAGGGCTTCAAAGCCGGCGAAATGTTCGTTCTCGGCAACCTGATCAATCCAGCCGCTTGCTCACGCGAAGAAGCTGACCTGATGACTGCTGCCGCGAAGGTGCGCACAGCCCTGGAGCCATTGAGCGAGAGCGAAGCTAATTTCATGGCCGAGCATCAAGCTGAAATCGCTTTGATGGTGGGCGGCGCAAGCGGGTCGCTGGGGCTTGGCACCGACATGCTCGGGAACGGTTTGAAGCAAATCGAGAGCACGCTGCGCGATATCGAATACCTCCATCAGCGCGAGTTCGCAGCGCATGGTCATCTGCGCAGCCAGCAGTTCTTCACGTCCCGCCAACAGTTGTACCGCCAGCTCGACAACCAGCTGAAGGCAACCTTTCTTGGCAAGCAGCTGGGATTGGGTAACTACCCAACTCTGCGCCAAGACCTTGGCATTTCCACCCGTAGCTTGGTGCACCATTGGAGTAAAGGCGGCGCGCCAGGCCAAATCCCTGGCTACGCCACCCATATGGATGAAATTGCCAAGGCGGCAAAGTACCTAAGAAATGGAAGCCATATCGGAATCGCCTTGGGCGGTACGGCCTCTGCATTGAAGGTCCAAGAGGTTTGTCAGGCAGGCGAAACTCAGGCGTGTCAGAAGATTCGGTTTACCGAGACGGGTAACTTTGCTGGGGCGTTGGGTGGTGGATCCGTCGGCGCTTGGATCGGGGGCGGCACTGCACCGGCTATTTGCGCAGCCATCGGACTCGGCTCTGGCGGTATCGGCGGTGTTGCCTGTGCCTTGGTTGTGGTTGGCGGAGCTTCGGCTGCAGGAGGAGCAATTGGCGGCGGTTCTGGAGAGAAAGGTGGAGAACTACTTTACAAGTGGACGCGACCATGAGTTTTGATATCGATACATGGCATCCTGGACTAGCATTTCTGTTTTTGCTGGCCCCTTTCGTGATTGGACTGTCTGGTGTGGCCATTGGTATTTACATCGCCTGTTCACGGCATTTCGACACGATGCTCTCAGCGCTTCCAAACAGCGCCTGGGCCAGACAGCAGCAGATCGTGGGCACAACAAGTCTGGCTTCGAGATGCTACTTGGTCAGTTCGCTCAGCGGGGCCTTGCTCCTCTCAGAATTCAATGTCCGAAAAGGTGTGCTCGATGCCAACGATGTAAGCAACTTTCCCGGCTCGCTGCGCCGCCTTATGACCCTATCGACCAAGCTTGCATGTGTCGGCATGGCGTGGCTGTGTCTGGCGGTTGGCCTGCTAAAACTCACTGGAAGCTGATCGAAAAATAGGGGGCAGACCACATTTTTCAAGGTTGGATAGCGCGACAAAACTCCACTCTGCTCCAATGCACCCATAGCCCATCAGCACTCGATTGTAGATCTCAAGGGACAACCGCGCATGGACACTCGCTTTCTAACCCTCATGGAGTTCCAGAGCGTCTATTTCTACAAATTCATCACCCTTGCCATCCTCACGACGGTCGGCGTTCTGTTGCTGTTCGCATTGCCCGAAATGAAGCGCTCCGAGATATGGTTGGTTGTACCGGTACTTTTCATAATGTGGGGCCGCTTTGCCGTTGAATATGTCCGAGTCAAGAAATGTGGCCCAGCGTTTATCCATAACGATGAGCTGGTGATTACCCGCGACGCGGCTCACCGACAAATACCCTTAACCCGCATTCGCTCGGTCACCTCCAAACACAGCCTGTTCATGGTGCGCCGTTATCGCTCGTGGACGGATCACCTGGCATTTCTGGAGGTCACGCTGAACAACGGCGAGCGCGTTTACACCCTGGCTGAGAGCAAAGTGCTCGAATACCCGGCGGGCAAGAAAACGTTGAGCGCGATTCAGGCTGCTGTTCTTGCGGCCAAGACAAAGAGCCTCACATCACAGCCAAACCATGATGCGGGACGTTCGGTTTAGCGAGGTAGCCTGAGAGTAACGCGTGGAAAAGGCTTCGCCGTTTTCCACCCTACGTGCTCGGCGCCCCTGGAGCAACGACGGAACCCGCCGAAGCCGGCGGGACCCAGGGGCAAGATCTCTCCAACCATTCTCAGGGAAAGTCGGCCGGCTCAGCCTCGTAGGCCTTGTGCAGCAGCTTGATGAAAGGTCTTGCCTCGTCAAGGGTATGGGAGGCGATCGCGGTAACTGGAATCCCCGGCGTCCATGAGTTCATCACTGCCGCACCGGAGAGTTCGTTCAGGCATTCAAGCGTGATGAACTCGTGGCGCTGCGGCACATCCAGGCGTGCGAGTTGACGCTGAACCATGCCCATCATGGTGCCTTTCAGCATTTCGGCCCGGGGCCAGATCACCGTATCTCCATCCCAGAACACCAGGTTCCAGATGGTGGCCTCACTCAGATGCCCGCGAGCATCGAGAAACGCCGCATCGTCAAAGCCCTGCCGTATGGCCTGGTGCAGGTAGTAGGTCTTGCCTATTTCGCCGACATGCTTGATCGCGGCCAGAGGCCGCTGGTGCGCGATGGCACTCAAGCGTAACGGGCCTTTCGGTCCATCAGACGGAGCGGCGGTACGCACGAGCACGCCAGGCTCAACATCCATACTATCGGCGGTGAATTCGCCATGCGGAGAGAAGACGGTGACCGTCAGCGACTGGTCTCTCGCCCCCTCTTGAATCGCCATCCGAATGTATGAGCGCAGAAGCTCATCGGACGGCGCCCGGCCAAAAAACTCCAGGGAGGCATTGCGCAGACGATCGAGGTGAAGATCCAGAGCCTTGACCTTGGCGTTTCTCACCTGCATCGCCGTGAAGTGTGCAAACCCAGCAAAAGCCAGCGGGTTGAGTTGCAACGCGGTGACAGGTTGACCATTGATGAATGAAGGGTAAGGGTTCGGTTGGGTCGCCATGAGAACAGCTCCTGATGGTGCTCAGTTGATCGAGCCCCTATCATCGACTCTGACAGCGCTGTCAGAGTCAAGGCGAAAAAACGATGAAAATAGGCGAGCTATCCAAGCGTTCTGGCGTCAGTGTCAGAATGCTCCGTTACTACGAAGGCGAAGGACTGCTGAAACCCAAACGCACAGCCAGCGGGTATCGCGATTATGCTCCGGAAGAATTACGCACCGTCGAGCGCATAAGGTTACTGGGCGCGGCCGGCATGACCCTAGCGACCATATTGAAGTTCTTGCCATGCGTGAGAGGCGAAGGCCTGGCGTTCGAGCCCTGTGACGAGCTGCGTAACGTCCTGTATGAGCAAATCCGCGTTGCCGATCAGAAGGCCGCAGAGCTGGCTCAAAGCCGAAAGGTTCTGGAGAGTTTTCTGCACGAAGTTGAGCGAGGCTAAGAAACCCTGGGCCATCGTGTCGGATGAGCACCATACCTCTTTACTGACCTCAGGCAATCAGGTCGTTAACCGCAGTGCTCAGGACGTTTCTGAGCAGGTTCGAGGTGAGGACCGCAGCCATCATCGTTGCAATATGTGGATGCGCCGTCGTTCAAGGGCTCGCCCAGGCGAGGAACAAGAAACCGTCAGCGGTACCCCGAGGACTCACGATTGAAAGATTCAGCACGCGGTTTGTTGCTCGTGACGAGCGGTATCGTCTTACTCAGCTTCGATGGCCTATTGGTGCGGCTGGCGCAGGCAGACGGCTGGAACATCGTGTTCTGGCGCGGGCTGTTGATGTTCGTGGCCCTGGGCGTGTTCTCGCTGTCCGCCAAAAGCCGGGCAAGTATCAAGGCGCAACCGCTGATCAGCGCGGGCTCCGCACTGCTGCTGGCGTTTACTTCGATCTTTTTCGTGCTGGCTGTTATTCACACCACGGTTGCCAATGTGGTGGTCGTGCTCAGCACGGCACCGTTGTTCGCTGCGCTGTTCACACGCTTTTTCTTGCGCGAGCACGTGGGGTTGCACACCTGGCTGGCGATCGGCGTGGCTGCGCTGGGGATCATGATTGTATTCGCCGGTGCCTTTACTCCGACGGATCTGGCCGGTAACGGCTATGCGCTGTTGTCCTCGGCGGCGGTGGGCGCCAACCTCACGCTGCTACGCCGCCATCCGGCTATTGATCGGATGCCGCTGATCGCGCTCGGCGGGTTGGCGGCCGCGCTAATTGCCCTACCCAACGCCCAGCCGTTTAGCCTGGGCGCCACCAGCTACTGGGTATTGACTGTCATGGGTCTGGTCCAGATGCCGCTGGCCACGCTGCTGATCAATAACGCGACCCGCTATCTGCCCTCGGCCGAAGTGGCGCTCTTCTATCTATTGGAGAGCGTGCTGGGATCGCTGTGGGCCTGGTATTTCCTGCAGGAGATGCCCGCCAGTGCGACGCTCTACGGCGGAGCGCTGGTTATCGCAACGCTGGTGGTACACGCCGGTTTGACCTTGCGCCCACGCCCGGCGCTGCCGGCCTAAACGGACCGGCTAGTCGTCCGGATAATCGCCTCGATCGGTGCATGGCTAGCTCGGCTGCCTCGCGCGAGCCAGCCCGAAGAAAGCACCGGAAAGGCTTGCACCGACAGACCGCCCTCTTCACGCATCGATGGGCAGTCAGGAGCATATCCACGCCGCAACCGGCCAAACGCCGTGCGTTCGAACAAAGGCCGGTCAGTTCCCTGAACGCTCGAAATAAACGCCACTGCTGACGGTGACAAAGACGCCGCTGTCGCAAGGGGAGCGGTTTCGGCTATGAATCCTGTGTAAGGATGGCTGAACAAGCAGGCAGGAACCACTGGTGCCGGAACCGTGGTTATTCTTGTTGGCCTCACGGCCAGCAAACTCGTCAATACCGATACCAAGGGTGGAAAGCAAGCGCGGGGCAGTACGCGCGCACGGACAGGTTTCATTATCACTGGAGAGCAAGCAATGGCCGATACCAGCGAAATCCCGGCGCCAGGCGGGAATCTGATCGACACCGATTATCAGATCGGCCAGGACAATCTAGTCACGAACATCGGCCCCTTCGATGTCGACATCCACAACCCTGTGTTTGCTATCTCCGGTCTGATGACGATCGTATTTGTCATCTTCACGCTCGCGTTTCCGGACTTCGCCACCGGCATATTCAACGCTGCAATGAATTGGGTGACGGTCCGCTTCGACTGGCTTTTCATCCTTGCCTCCAACATCTTCCTGGTGTTCGCCATCGCGGTTGCTCTCTCGCCCTATGGCAAGGTCCGGCTCGGCGGAGTGAATGCGAAACCCGATTTCTCCCTCCTCGCATGGCTTTCCATGCTGTTCGCAGCGGGCATGGGTATCGGGCTCCTGTTCTGGAGCGTAGGTGAGCCGATGACGCACTTCGTGAGCTCCGTAGCGGAGGACGCCGGAAGCCCTGACAGTTGGGCTCCGCTGGGTGGATTGCCCGGAGACGTAGAAGGCTCTACTAGGCTCGGGCTTGCCGCCACGCTCTATCATTGGGGGCTTCAAGCGTGGGCCATCTATGCCGTCGTGGGGCTTGCTCTGGCGCTATTCGCCTTCAATAAAGGCCTTCCGCTGGCGATAAGATCCACCTTCTATCCGATCTTCAAAGAGCGGGTCTGGGGCTGGGTCGGCCATACCATCGACATTCTGGCCGTGCTTGCGACGCTATTCGGCCTTGCGACCTCGCTTGGGCTTGGCGCCGAACAGATCAACGCGGGCCTGTTCTTCCTTTATGGTGTTCCGGTTAGCGACACGACGAAAATCGTGCTGATTACGGTGATCACCGGTATCGCGACTTATTCCGTCCTGCGTGGACTCGAAGGCGGCGTCAAGCGTGCCTCGGAAATCAACATGATCCTTGCGTTCGTGCTGCTGGTCGCCGTGTTCGTGTTTGGTCCGACAGGCGCCATCGTGGAGCGGGTCGCGGACTCGGTCGTGAGCTATTTCGCCTATCTGCCGGCACTGTCGCAGCCCTTTGGTCGCGAGGACGCGAACTATGCACAGGGCTGGTCGTCGTTCTACTGGGCGTGGTGGGTTTCGTGGTCGCCGTTTGTTGGGATGTTCATCGCACGGGTGAGCCGCGGCCGCACGGTGCGCGAATTCATGATCTGCGTGCTTATCGTGCCTTCTGCCGTCTGCATCCTCTGGATGTCGATCTTTTCCGGCGTCGCCTTCGACCAATACATCAATGACGGTTACCGCGCGGTGGCGGATGCAGCGCTGGAGGTAAAACTCTTCGCAATGTTCGACCTCTTGCCGTTTACTCAAGCGATGTCCCTGTTGGGCATCGTGCTTGTCGCCGTTTTCTTCATCACCTCATCGGACAGCGGCTCGCTGGTCATCGACACCATTACCTCAGGCGGCAAAGACGACGGTCCAATTCCCCAGCGCGTATTCTGGTGCGTGTTCGAAGGCCTCGTTGCCATCGCTCTGCTCTTGGGTGGTGGCCTCAAAGCCTTGCAGTCCATGGTGGTAACGACTGGCTTCCCGTTCACCTTTGTCCTGCTGCTGATGTGCGTCAGCATCATCATCGGCCTGAAAAGCGAGCTCATCGCACCGCGCCGAACCTGATGCAAGGGCGGCGCGATTACACCGCGCCACGTCTTCCTCCGCCTCGTTGTGCATTTAGCGCGCTGGAGAGCTAGCAAGTAGCCTGGAAGATACGCGTGGAAAAGGCTTCGCCGTTTTCCCCCCTACGGCCGGACCTCGCGTAGCGCGGCCCGGCGTTGTCGGTATCATCCCGTCAACTCACACAACCCGCCCGGCACCGCCATCACCCAATCCCGCACTGCCTGAATCGTCGGATCGTCCCGACGGCTTTCCGGATACACGAGGTGAAACGGCTTGCCCGGCATCTCCGGCCCAAACGGCTGCACCAGCCGCCCTTCCTTCAGTTCATCTTCGATCAGTTGACGGCTCATCAAAGACACGCCTTGGGCGCCGATGGCGGCTGAGATGGCGTGGGTCTCGTCGGAGAAAACCAGCCCCGCGCTGACGTCCAATCCTGGCACGTTGGCTAGCTTCTGCCATGACGCCCAATGAATCGGGGCGGAGGCTGCGGCTTGAGCATGAAAGTGAATCAACGGGTGCTTGGGCAGCTCGGATACATCACGCAACCCGAGGTGTGGGCTGCAGACCGGGACGAAGGTATTGTCGAACAACTTCTCCGCGACCAGCCCTGGCCAGCGGCCATCGCCGTAACGGATGGCGACATCCGCCGTAACGCCATCCAGCGCGACCGGCTCGTGGGAGGTGTGAAAGCGCAGATCGATATCGGGATGGGAATCGCGCAGCATGCAGACCCAAGGCACCAACCAGCGGACCGCTATTGCGGGTGTGGTGCTCAGGGTGATCGCTTGCCGACAGGGCTTCGCACGGAGGCGTTCGACCGCCCCGCTGATGCTGTCGAACGCTGTTTCCAGCACCTGGTGCAGCTCTCGTCCCTGAGTGGTCAGCTCCAACTTTCTTGGCTTTCGCAGGAACAGCGAGACGCCGAGCGATTCTTCCAGCAAGCGAATCTGGTGGCTGATCGCCGTGGCGGTAACGTTCAGCTCCTCTGCGGCCTGCTTGGCACTCTCGTGGCGGGCCGCCGCTTCGAAAGCACGCAAAGCGGAAAGCGAAGGTAACCGGCGGTGTGCCATGGCTGAGTTTTCCTCATCTGTATTGGAAAGAAATGGTCGTTTGTCGCCCATCGAGCCTAACTCTAGGCTGGGTCTACCGCGAATGACAGATGAATTCATTCACAGAGGAGACTCACCATGACGCACCTTCTGCACCTTGATGTCAGCGCCCGCCCCGGCCTTGCCGGCAAGGACGAGCACGGCTCCCACAGCCGCAACCTCACCCATCGCTTTGTAAGCCAGTGGCGGGCCCAACGCGCCCAAGACAGCGTCATCTACCGAGACATCGGGCAATACCCGCCCTCTTTCATCAACCATGACTGGATCGCCTCCTCCTTCACGCCGGCGGAACGTCGTGAGCCGTGGATGAAGGAAACGCTGGCGGAAAGCGACAGGTTGGTCGATGAGCTGATTGCAGCTGATGTGCTGATCATCGGGACACCGCTTTACAACTTCGGCATGCCCGCCGCGCTCAAGGCGTGGATCGACCAGATCGTGCGCCCGGGCCGGACGGTCGAGGTCGACGAAACCAAACTGCCCGATCCTTACGTCCCCTTGCTGGCCGATCGGCCACGGCACGCAGTCATTCTCACCGCCCGGGGCGGCATCGGTTTTGGCCCCGGCGGCGAGATGGCGCATATGAATCACCTGGAGCCGAACCTGGTGACGGCGCTTAACTTCATCGGCATCACCCGCATTCATCAGATCGCCATCGAAGGGCAGGAAACAGGTGGCGACGTGTTGGCGGCCTCGGTGGCCGAGGCGCTGCGTCAGGTGGACGTGTTGGTGGCGGATCTTCAGATGGCGCTTGAGCCTAGTCCTTCCATCCAGGCCTCCCAATGGCAGGTCGAGGCAGTCTAGGACTGCGATTTTGGCGGGGCTTGATCGTTCCCGCGTTTGAGTGGGAACGCAGCCTCCAACGCCCCAGCATTCACCAGCCAGCCAGCTAGCCAGTTAGCCAGTTAGCCAGCTAGCGCCTGGGGCAAATGCCCCGTCGCATTCCCGCTCGGAAGAACCCCGGCTCGACGCCCCCTGCCGCGCATCCGAATCGGGGCGCCCGACTCAAGCCGTGACGGCTACCTGCCGATAACTTAGTTACCCGCTACCGCTTACCAACGCATCGACTGGATGCGCTGCCAAGGCGCGGGGCCGCTCATCGCATTGGATTAGCGTAAAGAGCTCTCTAAAAGACGAAAGCGCAGGCCGGCGTGTGCGTCTTAACAATCGGCTAGAGGCTTCTACTGCAATGAAAATAAAGCACAAGCTGCTGCTGAGCTTTCTGGTCGCGACGCTTGTTCCCGTCCTTGTCGTGGCGCTGTTCACCATCCGCAACGTAACCGAGGAGGCCAAGGTCCAGTTCGAGGAAAGCAGCAGCCTGGACGTCAAACTGGTGAACAACACCTTCGTGACCCTATTCGATTCGGTTGGCCACACCGTGTCGGCCATGGCCGACTACCCCGCCGTCCGTGACACCGAGGGTGGCGAGCTGACCACTTACTTCGGGCCGGCCCGTAAGCCCGGTGCGACCGCCACAGCTAACGGTGGCCGCGAAAAAGCTATCTTCGACTACTTCTCCGGTATCGGTAACAACAACCCGACCTTTGGCTACGTCTATATGAGCGATACCAAAGGCGGCTATGTGGAGTGGCCGGGCACTGGAGATTACGGCGATTGGGATCCGCGGCAGCGCCCCTGGTACGGCCTGGGTAAAGATGCCAACTTCCAGCTGGCACGCCGCGACGGCTACTACTGGGAACCGGACGACGCGGTTTATGTGTCGGTGCTCAAAGCCTTCAAGGATCAGTCCGGCAACTTCGCCGGGGTGGTCGCGGCGGATGTATCGCTCAAGGCCCTGACCGACATGGTCCAGAAAACCCGCTTCGGCGAAACCGGTTTCTTCATGCTGGTGGAGAGCAGCGGAACCTTGCTGGTCGACGGCCACCAGCCGACCAACAACTTCAAGAAGCTCAGCGAGCTGCCGGGCGACTACGTCACGGAAATCGCCAAAACAGAGAACGGCGTGATCGAGGTGAGCATCGATGGCGTTGAGTACCTGGCCAATGTGTTCACTTCGCCGACCCTGGGCTGGAAGTTCATCGGCTTCATGCAGACCGATGAAATCCTGGCCGGCGCACACAGGCTGGCCTGGCTGACGCTGATTGCCTGCGCCGTACTGGTCGTGCTGTTCGGTGTCGCCGGGGTCGTATTCGCCAATCGCATCGTCACCCCCATCAATCTCGTCAAGGAGGGACTGCGCACCATCGCCCAGGGTGAGGGTGACCTGACCCATCGGCTCCCGGTGCTGGCCCGCGACGAAACCGGCGAATTAGCCAAGTGGTTCAACCAGTTCATCGAATCCACACAGTCGATGATTACTGTCATCAAGGAAAACGCCATCAGCATGCACGGTGTTTCCACCCAGACCAACGATCGCACCACCGCCATGTCGGACAGCTTGCACCGGCAGTCGAGCGCGGTGGAGCAGATTGTCACCGCCGTGACCGAAATGTCTTCGGCCGCCAACGAGGTCGCCCATACCTGTGTGAGAACGGCTGAAATTTCCGAGCAAGGTCTGAGCGCGACGCACAACGGCAAACAAGTCATTGCCCGAAGTACCGCAGGCGTTAACGATCTGGGCGCGAGTATTCAGGCCTCGAGCAAGGTGATCCGCGATCTCGAACGCGAGACCGTGAGCATCAACAACATCCTGTCGACTATTCAGCAAATTGCCGAACAGACGAACCTTCTGGCGCTCAATGCTGCGATAGAAGCGGCGCGGGCGGGCGAACAGGGACGCGGGTTCGCAGTGGTGGCCGATGAGGTCCGCAACCTGGCCAAGCGCACCCAGGACTCCACTGGCGAGATCAACACCATCATCACCCTGCTGGTCAGCCGCATCACCGAAGTGACGGTGAGCATGGATCGCAGTCTGTCGGAATCGACCAAGGCCATCGAGCGGTCCGGTGAGGTCATGGGTGCTTTCGAGAACATCGAGAGTGCGGTGCAGATGATTCGCGACATGACCACGCAGATCGCCACCGCCACCGAAGAACAGCACCTGGTGACGGAAGAGATCAACCGAAACGTAGTCGCCATCAACGACGCGGTCGGACAGGTGACCGATCAGGCGACGGAAGTAGAGCGCTACTCACATGAGCAGCGCGAACTCAGCAGTGCACTCAAACAATTGGTGGGACGTTTCCGTACCGAGTAGCGGTTCAGGCGGCGCCTTGAGGGCGCCGCCGCGAGCCTTACGCTGAGAGCTTCTGGCTGAAATTATCGGCTGGCTTGCCAATATCGAGCCGATCCGCGTTCATCACCTTGTCCCAGGCTTTGACGAAGTCGTGGACGAACTTCTCGTTGCCGTCGGCCATGCCATACACCTCGGCCTGAGCGCGCAGCTCCGATTGCGCACCGAAGATCAGGTCCACGCGGGTGGCGGTCCAGGTGGGCTGGCGGGTTTTACGGTCGAGGCCCTGGAAGCGGTTCTTGTGCTCGGTGGCGACCCACTCGTTCTGCATGCTCAGCAGGTTGACGAAGAAGTCGTTGGACAGCGTGCCCACTCGGTTGGTGAAGACACCTTCAGGACCACTGTCCGCGTTGGTGCCCAACACGCGCATGCCACCGACCAGCACGGTCATTTCCGGCGCACTGAGGCGAAGCAGGTGCGCCTTGTCGACCAGCGCTTCCTCGGGTGCCATGAAGTGCGACTCGTGATAGTAGTTGCGGAAGCCATCGGCCACCGGGCGAAGCGCTTCGAAGGACTGTGCATCGGTCCACTCTTCCGAGGCATCCATGCGACCCGGTGTGAACGGCACGGTGACGATCACACCACCCTCCTGTGCCGCTTTCTCGATCGCGGCGCAGCCGGCCAGCACGATCAGGTCGGCCATCGAAACCTTCTTGCCGCCGGTGGCCGAGCCGTTGAACTCGGTCTGGATATCGGTGAGCTTGGCCAGCACGCGGGCCAGCAAGGCCGGGTTGTTGATCTCCCAATCCTTCTGCGGCGCAAAGCGGATTCGAGCGCCGTTGGCGCCACCACGCTTGTCCGAGCCGCGATAAGTCGATGCGGACGACCAGGCCACTGACACAAGCTCTGGCACGGTAAAGCCCATGTTCAACGTCTTCTGCTTCAACGAAGCGATGTCGGCTTCATCGATCAGCGGGTGGTCGCACTCTGGGATCGGGTCCTGCCAGATCAGTGTTTCCTGCGGCACCAGCGGGCCGAGGTAGCGTCCGATGGGCCCCATGTCGCGGTGGGTCAGTTTGAACCAGGCCTTGGCGAACGCGTCGGCGAACTCGTCCGGGTTTTCCAGAAAGTGCCGTGAGATCGGTTCGTAGATCGGATCGAAGCGCAGTGCCAGGTCGGAGGTGAGCATGGTCGGCTTGCGCTTCTTGTTCGGGTCGAACGGGTCGGGAATGATTTCCCCCACGTCCTTGGCTTGCCACTGGTGCGCGCCGGCCGGACTCTTGGTCAGCTCCCATTCGAAGTTGAACAGGTTTTCGAAGAAGTAGTTGGACCACTGGGTCGGCGTCTGGCTCCAGATGACTTCCAGGCCGGAGGTGATGGCGTCCGCGCCCGCCCCGGTCTGGAAGCGGCTGCGCCAGCCCAAACCTTGGTCTTCGATCACCGCGCCTTCCGGGTCCGGCCCCAGCAGCGAGGGATCGCCCGCACCGTGAGTCTTACCGAAGGTGTGACCGCCGGCGATCAGTGCGACGGTTTCGTAATCGTTCATCGCCATGCGGGCGAAGGTTTCACGAATGTCGATGGCGGAGGCTTTCGGGTCCGGGTTGCCGTTCGGGCCTTCCGGATTCACATAGATCAAGCCCATTTGTACGGCGCCTAGGCCCGGGTGCAGCTGGCGCTCGCCACTGTAGCGCTCGTCGCCCAACCATGTGCCCTCGGGGCCCCAGAAGAGCTCTTCAGGCTCCCAGGTGTCGGCACGGCCGCCGGCGAAGCCGAAGGTTTTGAAGCCCATGGATTCCAGCGCCACGTTGCCGGTAAGCACATAGAGGTCGGCCCACGAGAGGTTGCGCCCGTATTTTTGCTTGATCGGCCACAGCAGGCGGCGGGCCTTGTCCAGCGAAGCGTTGTCCGGCCAACTATTGAGCGGGGCGAAGCGCTGCTGACCGCCGCCCGCGCCGCCACGGCCATCGGTAATGCGGTAGGTGCCGGCGCTGTGCCAGGCAAGCCGGATGAACAGGCCACCGTAATGACCAAAGTCCGCCGGCCACCAGTCCTGAGAATCGGTCATCAGAGCGTGCAGATCGGCGATCACCGCGTCGAGATCGAGGGAATTGAACGCGGCGGCGTAGTCGAAATCGCCCCCGTATGGATTGGAGCGCGGTGAATGCTGGTTGAGCGATGTGAGGCTCAGTGCCTCAGGCCACCAGTCTCGATTAGTTGGGCGTTTGCGGGGCGCACCTGCGCCATGCCCGAACGGGCATCCACCACCAGTGTTTTCTCCAGACTCAGCGTTCATGTTTTGCTCCTTATGGCTGTCGTTGACGCACTCACGCGTCGCTGAATAGAAACTTAGCAAACGTGCCAAGCCCGACCGAGCCATATGGATAGCAGCTTGTTACCGCTAAAATCCTTAAACGGTTCTGAAAATAACGCGATCATGCGGCGTAAATCAGCACATGAATTTGAAAATGGCCTGAGCATCATATTTGCCTATGCTTACGATAGGCGATGCTTGTTACGAGCAACGCAGCCCCTGCCATAGCTCGCTAGGCACCAATCGCCCGGTACAATGCCGCGTTTACCTCACCATCCCGGAGCCGTTGTCGATGTTCACCCTCGCCCACTTGAACACCCCGCCGCCGGAATCGATCAAGAGCCAGGTGCTGCAGATGGTGGTGGACTATCTCGGCGATATCAGCCCTGTGTCCCTTACCCCCAACAACCCGCTGTATCAGCTGTATCAATACGTCGTGGGTTACGAAGTGCACCGCTACCTGGACAGCATGAATGGGGCGCAAGCAGGCAAGCCCGAACTGATCATGGCGCTGGATGCCAATGACCCGGCAAGCCTGCTCGGCTTCGCGCTGTATTTACCTTATGTGAATGATCCCGAAGCCTGTGCCCTGATCTACCTGGCGGTGCACGCCGAACATCGACGACAGGGCGTCGGCCGAGCCATGGTCGACGCGATGGTGGCGCGCTATCCCCATGCGGAAGTAGCCTGCGTGGCCAGCAAGGTGCCGTACTTTCAAGCGCTGGGCTTTCAGCCCTTGGCCGCTCGCGGCCCGCAAGTGGTGATGAACACCCGGAGCCAAGCGTCCAGCGGCATGGTGGCCGTGCAAGACCTGGAGCCGATTTTCCAGTCACAGGAAGTTCGCCAGATTCACACTTACCTGGTTCAGCAACACGGCACCAAAGCCATGAGCGACGCGGAAAAAAGCCGCGATCAGTTACTTGATGAGCTGGCGCAACAGGCCATTCATCTGACTCAGACGTCCTCGACGGCCAATCGTTTGCATTGACCGGGTGATGAAGCACATACACCGAACCGCCCATCCGACCCTTCCGCGTAAAGCGTGACCCACACCACCAAACCGCTCACCAAGCCTTGCCTGGCTGGACCTTGGCGCTAATGTGCGCATGCTGGCAAATTAATATCACCAGCTATCTGCCTACACTCAGGAACGAGTATCTATGTTTAAGCATTTTATGATGAGCGCCGCGGCGCTGAGCTTCGCCGTGTTGTCCGGTTGCGCGTCGGTACCAATGGAATCTCCAGAAAAGGATCAGGCGTTCAAGTCCTTCTCTGCCCCTCCGCAAGACCAGGCTGGCCTGTACATCTTCCGTGACTCAATGCTCGGAGCCGCACTTAAGAAGTCGGTGAAGATAGACGGCGAAGTTATCGGCGAGACCGCCGCGAACACCTACTTCTACCGTCTCATCACGCCGGGCCCACACACTCTGGCCACCGAGTCGGAGTTCAGCGATAACCTCCTGGAGCTGAACGCCCAGGGTGGCAAGAACCACTACGTACGTCAGTCCATCAAAATGGGTCTGTTCGTTGGCGGTGCCAAGCTGACCGAAGTTTCGGAAGCCGAGGGCCAGAAAGCCGTGGCAGAGACCAAACTCGCACGCTAGTGCAAAGTGACGTTCGAACGGAAAGGCCCAGCAGATTGCCGCTGATCCCGGCACGCTAGCGGCCAGGACCGAATCCGTCGCCACAGCATAGAAGCCCCGCAATTGCGGGGCTTCGTTCATTGTTCGGTCGCAAAACGTCCGGATGGCTCGTAGTCTCACATGAAACAAGCCCTGACGCGCCGGCGGTTCCGGCCTCAACATTCAAGCTGTCAAAGCTTCACACAGACAAATATCGCGTTCCCCGAAGTCCCATTCCAAGGGACAATCTTCTCGTAATCGTGCTCAAGCACATGAACTTCGAAGGTCGGCTGCAATAGTTCGATCAGCTCACCGAAGCTCACCGCCACCATGCGGTGTTCGTCATGCCATACCTGGCTTTCATCGGCGACCGTCTTTTCAATGCGGAGCTTCAACAGCTGCTGCTCGCCTGCGCCGGGGTAGTGCCAACCGGAGCTGAAGCTGAACAGGCCGTCGGCATGCTGGGCGCTATGCGAAACGAACGAGCGGTTGTCGATGCTGTGCTTGTCCACTGCGTTGAAGCAGAACAGCCCGCCCGCCTCCAAGCCGCAGTGCACGCTCGCGATACAGGCTTTCAGCCGTTCGACGCCGGCGCTGTAGTGGATGGAGTACAGAAAGCAGGTGATCAGATCGACCGACCCATCCAGAGCGAAACCACACATGTCCTGCACGGAGAAGCATGCTTCCGGGCAGCGCAGCGCCGCGCGGTCGAGCATCGGCTGGTTGATATCGAGCCCGCCGCTCGTGTATCCGGCATCGATGAAATGCCGCACATGCGGCCCGGTACCGCAGGCGAGATCCATATGCCGCCTGCCGCCGTTGCCGAACAGTTGCTGCAGCCGCTGAATACAGTGGCTCTGCGCGCGGTAATCGATATCGGCGCACATGAGATCGTAGTAGCCCGACAGGTCGGTATACAGAGCATTGCCGGGCATGATGGCCTGCTGGTCGAGCGGAGCATTGAGGGGCGCGCATCATAATCTCAACCCAACCACGGTGGAATGGCCACGTGGCTAAGGCGTCATCCACGAGGAAGCGGCAGATCATCTGCGCCATACAGGCGCCCCGAAGCTCCGCCGTCCTCGTCGCGCCAACCAATTACTCGTCCGGAATATCCGCCTCGACCAGCTTGGCCAGTAGCGTCAGCGATTCCTGCCAACCGAGGTAGCACGCCTCGGCTGGAATGACGTCGGGAACGCCTGCCTGGGTGATGTTCAGCTCGGTACCACAGGAAACCGGTGTGAACGTCACCGTCACTTCCATGGCGCCCGGCAGGCCCGGATCGTCGAACCTGTCTTCGTATCGGATCCGCTGGTTTTCCAGCAGCTCAAGATACTGGCCACCGAAGCTGTGGGTCGCCCCTGTGGAGAAGTTGGTGAAGGACATCCGATAACTGCCGCCAACACGGGCATCGAGCTCATGCACCTTGCCGGTGAAGCCATTCGGTGGCATCCATTTGGCCTTGGCGTCAGGGTCGAGAAACGCGCGGTAGAGTCGATCAGGTGAAGTTCGCAAGACGCGATGAAGGCGGATGGTGCTGGGCATGGCTGTCTCCTTTGATTGCGGGTTTGCCTTGATGGCCTTGATAGTCGAACGAAGGAGAAGGATTTCGACGCCAGGCTTGAATTTTTCAGCGCACTCGCACTCGCCGCGACCCAGCGTGAAGCCACGAACGATATGCCCGCATCGGCCTGAGCCGTCCGAACGTGCAATCCGACGTCGAGGCGATAGTGCGCACGATGGGCTGCGATGGCAGCACTTCGATGTTCTTCACCGCCACCAATATGGCCATCAGCGTAGTCCACGGAGCGACGTTGGTGATTGGCGGCTAGCGCCCCCTCAAAGCGTCACCTAGCCTCGCCGTCTCGACGTCCGCCTCGGCTGCAGCTGGTCCAGAGCAGCGGCGTTCTGCCTGGCCCAGTCGTAGATCATCTCGATCGGCTGCACCATGAGCTCGCCCAGCGGCGACAGCGCATAGCTCACCGCCGGCGGCACCGAATCAATCGTGTGGCGCTCGATCAGCCCGCTGTCCTCCAGCTCACGCAGCGTCTGGATCAGCATCTTCTTGGATATACCCGGCAGGCTTCGATGCAATGCACCGCTGCGCGCGGTGCCGTCGTGCCGCGCATGCAGCGTGTGCAAAATCATGCTGGTCCACTTGGTCGAGAAGATCTCGAGCACGCGTCTTGGGGCGCAGTCTTCGCGCCATTGTTCTTCGTCAGAGCCGGGTTGCATGAGGGATGGTTACCATTTGGTGCCGACTTGGATCGGCATTTTCGAGTGGGTAAGGTGCAGGCCTGTTTCGTTTTGTGGGGTCTGAAGATGACAAATCAAGCACTGGTGGTCGGCGCGAGTGGAATCGTGGGCAGCGCGGTATCTCGACTGCTGGCCAAAGAAGGTTGGGCAGTCGCTGGGCTGGCCCGTCGGCCGAACGCCGAAGCGGGTATCACGTCGATCAGCGCGGACCTGCTGGACCCATCTGCCCTGGTCGAAGCGTTGAAAAGCCTTTCGCCCACGCACCTCTTTCTGACCACCTGGGCTCGCCAGGACAGCGAAGCGGAAAATATCCGCGTCAACGCGCAGATGGTTCGCAATGTGCTCGAAGCGGTCCGGCCGTCTGGCTCGGTTCGCCACGTGGCACTGGTCACCGGCCTCAAGCATTACCTCGGTCCGTTCGAAGCCTATGGCAAGGGTTCGCTGCCGCAGACGCCGTTTCGTGAGGAACAGGGGCGGCTGGAGGTGGAGAACTTCTACTACGCCCAGGAAGACGAGGTGTTTGCGGCGGCAGACCGAGACGGCTTCAACTGGAGCGTGCACCGGCCTCACACCATCACCGGCGTCGCCGTGGGCAACGCGATGAACATGGCGACTACGCTGGCCGTGTACGCCTCGATCTGCCGGTCCACTGGCCGGCCATTCCGCTTTCCAGGCTCGGAAGTTCAATGGAACAGCTTGACCGACATGAGCGACGCCGACCAGTTAGCCAGGCATCTGCGCTGGGCCTCGACCACGCCAGCGGCGGCCAATCAGGCCTTCAATATCGTCAATGGTGATGTGTTCCGCTGGAAATGGATGTGGTCGCGCATTGCCGAGTGGTTCGGCATCGAGGCGGTGCCGTTCGATGGCCAGCCCGCCCCGCTGGAGCAGCAGATGGCAGGCGACGCGACGGCCTGGAGCGAGATGTCGAAGCAGTTCGGCCTGACCGAGCCGGACATCGCCAAACTCATCTCACCGTGGCACACCGATGCGGATCTGGGCCGGCCCATCGAGGTGGTGACAGACATGAGCAAGAGCCGAAAGCTCGGCTTCCTGGATTACCAGGCGAGTGACGAAGCATTCTTCGCAGTGTTCGACAAGCTGCGTGCCAACCGGCTCATTCCCTGAGCGACGCCAGACGGGCTTTAGCGACCGCACCCGCGCCCGCCCCGTATACTTGCGCGTTCCCGCGCGAGTACGCCTTTCTGTGAGCCGCACACCTTGAGCAACAAACGATATGCCTGCATCGGCCTGAGCAATCCCAAGTCGCCGTCCAATGTCGGCGCAATCATGCGTGCGGCAGGCTGCTATGGCGCCGCCTCGGTGTTCTACACCGGCACCCGCTACGACCGCGCCAAGGATTTCATCACCGACACCAAGAAGGTCCATCAGGATATTCCGTTGATCAATATCGACGACCTGCGCAAGATCCTGCCGCTCGGTTGCGTGCCCGTCGCCGTGGAGCTGGTCGAGGGTGCTCGCGCCCTTCCCGAGTACACGCATCCGGATCGTGCGCTGTACATCTTCGGCGCGGAGGATGGCTCGCTGAGCAAGGAAATCCGCGACTGGTGCGAAGACGTGGTCTACATCCCCACCAACGGCTGCATGAATCTCGCGGCGACAGTGAACGTGGTGCTCTACGACCGCCTGGCCAAAGGCAACAACACCCGTTCCGGCCCGCAATTTGGCGCCGCGGCGAAAGGCACCTGATTCGCCGCCGCCACGCCTCGGCCACCCTGGCCGTCGACGTCAGCGATCGACTGACGGGCCACGATTGGCGCACGATTTACATGAACGGCGTGACGATCAGGCTGTAGAGCCAGGATCGACGAATGGTTGATCTCAAGAACGCCCCATGAGCCGGCCGCCTCAAGGAAAAGGTCGCGAATCGTCGATTCAGCCTAGTCGTTGGTGAATGCCAATCCATATCAGCGCTTGGCCAAGCCGAACAGCGCGCCTGATTCGGTTGGCAGTGTGATGACGCGCGGATGACGACGACGCCTGGCCCCGCCTTTTCTCCGACGCATGACATCCAAGCCCTTGCAACGAGCCGGGACAAACCAGACGAAGCCGTACCGGTACGGGCCCTGCGCGGTCGCAGGCAACCGATCATGAGGCAGGCGCCGAGCGTCTATCGTTATGGGCGAAGAACCTGAACCAACCCTGCCGACCAAGCCGGTCAACCCGGCCTGACAACCTTAACGCCAGACGGCACGAGGCGATCAATATGACTCCGGAGATCAACATACGCCGGCTCACCGCGAACGATGTCTTGCACATGCGGAACATGCTCGCCATGTTCGGGCAGGCTTTCGAAGACATTCCCACCTATACCAAGGATCAGCCCTCGACGCCGTATCTCGCCGAGCTTCTGTCTGGCAACAGCTTCGTCGCGCTCGCTGCGTTCGAGGACGATCGCGTCATTGGCGGGCTGGCTGCCTACGTGCTGCCGAAATTCGAGCAGCCGAGGCGCGAAATCTACGTCTACGACCTGGCAGTCGCACAATCGCACAGACGCCTCGGCGTCGCCACGGCACTGATACGAACGCTACAACGCGTGGCCAAGGAGCTGGGCGCCTATGTCATCTTCATCCAGGCCGACTACGGCGACGAACCGGCAGTGGCGCTTTACACCAAGTTGGGCACTCGCGAAGAGGTTCTGCACTTCGATATCAACACCGAATCCCAGGATAACCCCGCCTGACGCGCTCATTCCTTGTGGGCACATCAGTGCGCGACCCGGTACGTTTTAGCTCCCACAGCCCCGCTTGCCGGTCTGCCACCAGTGCAATGGAGCCGGCAGGCAGACCGAATCACGCCGGTGAAGGCGTCGCCTGCGTCAGCGGCTGCCACGCCGCCAGTGCGCTACGAGCGATGCTTTCGAGCGCCTCGCGATCCGCACCGTCGCGCGCCTGGATCGACATGCCCTGTTGCACGGTGATGTAGTAGCGGGCCACGGCTTCGAGATCCACGGTGGGTGAGAGTTCTCCACGCTCGATGCCCTGGGCCAGATGTTCGGCGAGCAGGCGGGTGTTATGCGCGCGCCTGGCGGCTAGCTCGGCGCGGACGTTCGCACTGGCTTCCGTCGCGTGCAGTGCGGAAAGGATCACCAGGCAGCCACGCGGCTTGTCGCTGCGGCTGAACTCGCGCGCGGTGGTCATGAGCAATGCCTCGACCGTGCCATAGGCGGTCGACGCAGCCAGCGCCGACGCCCAGATCGGTGCGCCGTCCGTGGCGCTGTAAAGCGCTACTGCCTCGCGGAACAAGCCTTCCTTCGAGCCGAAGGCGGCGTACAGGCTCGGTGAGCCGATGCCCATCGTCGAGGTGAGTTCCGCCATCGAGGCGCCTTCGTAACCTTTTTCCCAGAACAGCTCCATCGCCTTCGCAAGCGCCTGTGTCCGGTCGAAACCCCTGGGTCTGCCGCGCTCTGCCATCGCTCTCACCAATTATGTATTGATCGACACAGAAAATGATTGACAACCTTTCCGAGGCCACCGCATTCTGTATCGGTCATTATATATTGAGGAACAGCTCATGTATCCACTCGAAGGAAAACGCGCTTTCATCACCGGTGCAAGCCGGGGCATTGGCGCAGCCATCGCACGTCGTCTGGCAGCAGACGGTGCTGACGTCGCCATCGGTTATGAACGTTCTGCAGGCCCAGCACAGGCGCTCGCCGACGAGATCGTCGCCCAGGGCCGACACGCCGTGGCGGTCCAGATGCAGGCCTCCTCGCCGGATTCGATCCGCGAAGCGGTGGACCAGGCGGCTGAGCAGTTGGGCGGATTGGACATTCTGGTCAACAACGCGGGCATCATTCGCGGCGGCCCGATCGAGACGATGAGCCTGCAGGACATAGACGACACGCTGTCCATCAACGTGCGTGCGGTAATCCTTGCGTCGCAGGCCGCGCTGACACACATGCCGGAAGGCGGCCGGATCATTTCCACCGGCAGCAACCTGGCCGAGCGCGTACCCGAGGACGGCCTGAGCCTCTATTCGGCAAGCAAGGCGGCGCTCGTCGGCTGGACCAAAGGGCTGGCACGTGATCTCGGCCCGCGAGGCATTACGGTGAACGTGGTGCATCCCGGTTCGACCGATACCGACATGAACCCGGCCGAAGGCCCCCGTGCCGAAGCCCAACGCAACCGCATGGCGATCAAGCGCTATGGCCAAGCTGCAGACGTAGCGGCCCTGGTCGCGTTTGTCGCCCGCGACGAAGCCCGCTCGATTAACGGCACCGGACTGACCATCGATGGCGGCGCCAATGCCTGAGCCGGGGCAAACCGGGCGCGATGCGGTCTTGCGGCACGCACTCTGGCTACTTGCACCGGCCATCACACTGGTGGTCGCCAGTGAGTTCGTGGTGGTGGGGCTGCTGCCGCTGGTGGCAGGCGAACTGGGCGTCTCGCTCGCCGAAGCGGGACGCCTGACCGGCCTGTTCGCGGTGTCCGCAGCGGTGGCCGGCCCGGGGCTGACCTTGCTGGCGAGCCGCTGTCCGCCTCGCCACGTCATGGCGGCGACGTTGCTGCTGTTCGCGCTGGGCAATGCGGTGATGGCCTGGGCATCGGATTTCAGCCTGTTGCTGATGGCGCGTATCGCACAAGGCGCGGTGCTCCCTGCGTTCATCAGCGTTGGTGCGGCAGTGGTGACAGCGCTGGCGCCACCAGAGCGCAGAGGCAGGGCGCTGGCCAACGCCAACCTCGGTTTCGTGCTGGGCGTGCTGTTGGCATTACCGGCGGGTGCAGCACTCGCCCAATGGGGCAGCTGGCGTTTGCCGTTCATGCTGCTGACGGTCGGGTCGTTGGTAGCGGCGGTGGCGATAGGGCGAAGCTTTCCCGTGGGGCGTCCCGCCGACGCTCCTTGTGTAGCCGAACAGCTCGCTCTATTGCGTCGGCCGACGTTCCTCGGCCATCTGCTGGTGACCATTCTGTTGTTCGCCTCGATGTTCGCCGCCTACACCTTCGTTGGCGCCTGGCTGGAGGCGTCGTTGGCCCTTTCCGGAAGCCAGCTCGCCATCGCCCTGCTGCTCTTCAGCGCGGTGGGCGTGCTCGGCAATGGTCTAGCCGCTCGTGTGGCCGATAGCGCGCCGGTCGCAGCAACGGTAACGGCCGTGCTAGCGCTGGTCGCCGCCATCAATCTGGCCCAGGCATTTGTCGGCGTACTACCGGCGGTGGTCGTGCTGCTTGGCATCTGGAGCGTCGCACACACGGCCGGCGTCACACTGAGCCAGGTGCGGGTGACGATGGCTGGCGATCACGCACCGGCGTTCGCCATGACCCTGAATATTTCGTGCGCCAACCTGGGCATCGCCGCTGGTGCGTTCGCCGGTGGCTGGGGCATCGATCGATGGGGCCTGGACGCTATCGGCTGGGTACCGATCACCTTTGCGGCGCTGGTCGTGGTGCTGAGCGCCCTGCTCGTCCTCCCGCCCTCACGTCGTCCCCGCCCCCTTGGGCAACGCTGCGAATCCGCCGGATAAGCGCGCGGTAGAGCAGGCCCTGGGTGGCGCTTAGGTACAGTGCGCCTGTCGATCACCTCTCCGGGCGACCGGCGCGCTTGGTCCGCCCGCGCTTAAGCGTTCCCGGCACCGCCGCTTTCAGCAATCGCTGGAACGTAGGGCATTCGGCATGGCTGGGCGCCGGGCAGACGGCGGCGTGGCGCAGACCTTTGCTCATGGCACGAAGACGCCTGATGGTCGCGTCCAGTTCATCGGCCTTGGCCGCCAGCATGGACCGGTCGATGTTGGGTGTGCCGTTGGGCGCGAACATCGCGCGAATTTCCTCGAGCGTGAAACCGGCCGACTGGCCGAGCGCGATCAACGCCAGTTGATCGAGGACCTGCGGCGCGAAACGACGCCGTTCGCCGGGGCGGCCGAGCGAGGTAATCAACCCCTTTTCTTCGTAGAAACGCAGCGCTGACGCCGGTACGCCAGAACGTCTGGCCACGTCTGAAATATCCATGAGCGAGCCTCTTGACCTCAAGTTCACTTGAACTTGTAGAGTCGCGCCGAAACACCATTCGGTCAATCAGCGGGAGGCTCCCATGACATCACTGACGCACTTATTCATTCTGGCCTGTGGCCTGGGTATCGGCGCAACCGCGGTCATGGACCTGTGGTTGATGGTTCTCAACCGCCTCGGGGTCGCAACACTCAACTTCGCCTTCATCGGACGCTGGGGCGGTCATCTGCTGCGCGGCCAGCTTAGGCACGAAGCGATCGCCAAGTCACAGCCGATCAAAGGCGAACTGGCCCTCGGCTGGCTGTTGCACTACGCAACCGGCATCGCCTTCGCCGCGCTGCTGCTCGCCCTTCAAGGCAGCGCATGGGCCTTCGAACCGACCCCTCTGCCGGCACTGACAATGGGGCTCGCCACCGTCGTCGTCCCCTTGTTCGTCATCCAGCCAGCCATGGGCTCCGGCTTCGCCGCGCGCCGGACGCCCACGCCCCTGAAGAACTGCCTGCGCAGCCTGGCCAATCACGGCGTGTTCGGACTCGGTCTGTACCTGTCCGCGGTAGCGCTCGCCAGCTGGCTGAAATGAACGCGCCACTTTCTTACCCACGAAACTCCGTTGGAGAGCACGCCATGACACACATCGCCATCATCTACCACAGCGCCAAGGGCCGCACCGCGCACATCGCCCGAATGATCGCCGAAGGGATCGGCCAGGTGTCCGGCACCGAAGCGCAGCTGCTCGAGGCCGGGGCGCTTGCCTCAGCGCCCGACACCATGCTGCCGTTCGACGGTTATATCCTCGGCTCGCCGACCTATCTGGGTGGCGTGTCGGCGCCGGTCAAGGCGTTCATGGACGCCACCGGGCCGCTGTGGCGCACGCAGCGATTGCGCGGCAAGCTGGCCGCCGGCTTCACCGTGTCGTCGTTACCGGCCGGCGACAAACAGTCCACGTTGCTGTCGATGTTCACCTTCTGCATGCAGCACGGGATGCTCTGGGTGGGCAACCCGATCCTGCCGGAGCAGCACCAGGGCGTGCCTTATGAGGAGGCTGCCAATCGCCTGGGTTCCTGGTCCGGGCTGATGGCTCAGGCGGACAAACAATCGGCTGCCGATGCCTTCGCGCCGGGCGATATCAGGACGGCGCGGATGTTCGGCCAGCACTTCGCCGAAACGCTGCTGCGCCTGCACGGCCAAGTGCCAGTCGCACCGACGCTGGAGGCCTGCTGATGATCGCCCGTCGATACGCCCCGCTGCTGTTCGCACTGCTGCTTTCCGGGTTCATGTCGCTGATGGTATCCGGCATCTCGACGCTGCGCGCGACAGGCCCCGTGCCCGGCTTTTTCGAGCTCTGGATCAGTGCCTGGCTCGCCGCCTGGCTGTTCGCCTTTCCCGCGGTGCTGCTGGTCACACCACTGGCTCGTCGCGTGGTCGAGCGACTGGTCAAGGCCGAGTGATTGGCAGGTCCGTCCCGACGTGGCGAGCTGTCCCGCCACATCGTCGCCGGATCTGCCGGCTCGCGGCCAGCGTTATCGCGATGGTATGGACTGGAAATGACGCGTGGAAAAGGCTTCGCCGTTTTCCACCCTACGCCCCCAATCAAATGCCGCGGCTCTGCTAGGCTCAGTCGTTCGCACTTCACTGAGAACCAGCAGTGACACCTGGAGGGCAACCATGACCGGCGCCGAGCTCACCGATTGCTACCGCGGCTATATTGCCTGCCTGAATAGCCAGAACTGGCCGGAGCTGGGCCGTTTCGTCGATGACGAGGTGCAGTACAACGGTGAACGAGTCGGGCTGGACGGTTATCGCAGAATGCTCGAGGACGATTTCCAGGCGATTCCGGATCTGCATTTCAACGTGGATCTGCTGGTAGCCGAGCCGCCTCGCGTGGCGTGCAGGCTGCTGTTCGACTGCACGCCAGCAGGCACGCTGTTCGGTTTTCCGGTCAATGGAAAGAGGGTCGCCTTCAGCGAGAACGTGTTCTACGAATTCCAGAATGGGAAGATTCGGCACGTTTGGTCAGTGATCGATAAAGCGGCGGTTGGCGCCCAGGTCTAGCACCCAAGGCACGCGATCACGGTTACAGGTCGATTGCATGCCAACGCGATGAAACGCCGCTGGGCAATCCACGCAGCCCGTTAGCCCGACTTTCGTTTGCGCTCGCCTCAGGAAATGTCGATCTGATAGCGAAAGCCATCGGCCGTCGCGCGGGACATGCGGTATTCCAGTGGGGATCGATCGTAGCCCAGAGCCGTTCGCTCGATAACAACTACCGGCGCGCCCTCGTCGATCGACAGGGTCTTCGCCATGGCGCTGTCGGCTGCGCCGACGGTGAGCGTTTCCTTGGCCGAGGCGATGCACTGGCCGCACTGCTGCTCGTAGAACGGATAGAGCAGTTCGCCAAAATCCTCGGAGTCGATCTCCAGTAGCGCCCCGAAACGTGTGGCGGGCAGCCAGATCTCTTCATGGAACAGGGTCCGGCCTTCGATCATGCGCAGCCGTTCCATGTGCACAACCTTCTCGCCGTGCTCCAGTTTCAGTGCCATTGCTACCTTCGGCGACGGCTTTTGCAGCGTCTTGGACAGGATTCGGCTGGTGGGAATTTCGCGCCCACCGCTGGCGTTCACCTGCCGGAAGAAGCGCGCCAGCGACGCATCGAAGTTGGGTCGGCGGACGAAGGTACCGCGACCCTGGCTACGCAGCAGCAAACCTTCATTGACCAGCGTATCCACGGCCTTGCGCACCGTGCCGATGGCCACGCCGTAAAACTTGGTCAGTTCCGCTTCGGTCGGAATGGGCGCACCGGGCGTCCATTCGCCGGCCGCAATCTTGGCCAGCATTTCTTCCCGCAAACGCTGATAGAGCGGCAAGCGTTGGTCGTATCCAAGTGTCGGGGCATTCATCTTTTATCGGTCCTGTTCCGCAGCGCAATCACTCTACCACTGACCCGTCGATTGACAGATATCCACTGCTGCATATATGGTCATCCATTCATATATATGACTAGATGTCAGCGTAATGATATGACCACACCTGTCGGCTTGCGTTTCGCGGCCTGACGTTAGCGGACGAAAGGACGTTCGTCACAACAATCGACCAGGGTTATTTCGCTTATGACCGGCCTTCAACCGCCCGCGCTCACCGGCGTGGACACCCACGCTCATATTTTCCGCCAGGATCTGTCGATGGCTCCGGACCGTCGTTACAGCCCCCATTACGATGCGCAGGTGGAGCAGTTCCTCAAGCATCTCGATCGCAACGGTTTATCGCATGGCGTGCTGATCCAGCCGAGCTTTCTGGGGACGGACAACCGGTTCATGCTCGATGCGCTCCGCCGTTACCCACAGCGGCTGCGTGCCGTGGCGGTGGTCGAGGTGGATATCAGCGAGACGCAGCTGGACGAGCTGGCGGCAGCCGGCGTGGTGGGTATCCGCCTGAACCTCATCGGCAAGACGTTGGCCGACTACTGCGGGCCCGCCTGGAGCGCCCTGTTCGAGCGCCTGGCCCGACGCGGCTGGCAGGTCGAGATCCAACGCGGCATCGATGACGTGGCGTTGATCATCCCGGCCATCGTGGCTTGCGGCGTCGACGTGGTGATCGATCACTTCGGCCTGCCCACCGGCGGCATCGACAGCGAGAAGCCCAGCCACAAGGCCTTTCTCGCGTTGCTCGGCGACCCGCGCGTATGGCTCAAGTTGTCGGCGCCTTATCGCAGCCAGTCGGACCTGGCTCGGGCACGGCAGATTCTGGCGCAGGTTCGCGAGGCCAGCGGTGGCCTTTCGCGCTTCCTCTGGGGCAGCGACTGGCCCAACACCCAGTTCGAAGACCAGACCGACTACGACCGACAGGTCGCATTCATCACAGCGCTGCTACCGGACGCGGACGAACGCGCCCAAGTGCTAACGAAAAACGCGGCGAAGCTGTTCGGCTTCGACGTTTCTCGCTAAACGATCCATAACAACAATAGGACTTCCTCTCATGATGAGCCTGCTCGTCGTCGCGGCAATCGTGGTTGCCGTCGCCCTTGGCTACAAGACCAAGATCAATATCGGTCTGTTCGCGATCGCCTTTGCCTACCTGATCGGCTGTTTCGGGATGGGACTCAGCCCCTCTGAAGTGATCAGCATGTGGCCGCTGAAGATCTTCTTCATCATCTTCGCGGTGTGCCTGTTCTACAGTTTCGCCACCGTCAACGGCACGTTGGAAAAGCTCGCCGAGCACCTGATCTACCGCTGCCGGACGATGCCACAGCTGCTGCCGTTCGCCGTCTTCTTCACCGCCACGGTGATCTCGGCGATGGGCGCTGGCTACTACACGGTGCTGGCCTTCATGGCGCCGATCACCCTGCTGCTCTGCGAGCGGACCGGCATGAGCCTGATAGCCGGCGGCATGGCAGTGAACTATGGCGCCCTGAGCGGGGCGAATTTCGTTTCCAGCCAGAGCGGTATCATCTTCCGTGGCCTGATGGTCAACGCCGGCATCCCGGAAAACGACGCCTTCATCAACGCGGCAGCGATTTTCACCAGCACCCTGGTGATCCCGCTACTGGTGATCTCCGTGCTGGTATTCCTGACCGGGCATGGCAAGGCCATGAAGACCTCGGCCTACGTGGCGGCGGAACCGACGCCGCTGAACCGCGAACAGAAGATCACGCTATGGCTGACCCTGACGATGATGGCCATCGTGCTGGTGGCGCCCATCATGCGGATCGCTTTTCCGGATAACGCCACGGTCGGCTTCATCAACTCGAAAATGGACATCGGCCTGATCGCCAGCCTGTTTTCCGTGATCGCCCTGCTGCTCAAGCTGGGCGACGAGCGCAAGGCCATGGCCTCGGTGCCCTGGGCGACGCTGATCATGATCTGCGGCGTGGGTATGCTCATCTCGGTCGCGATCAAGGCCGGCACCATCGACCTGCTCGCCTCGTGGATGGGCAGCAGCATCCCGCCGATCATGGTGCCGATCGTCTTTGGCATCGTCGCGGCGTTCATGTCGCTGTTCTCCAGCACCCTGGGCGTGGTCACGCCGGCGCTGTTTCCGATGGTGCCGCCGATTGCCGCAGCGCTCGGGATCGACCCGATGATCCTGTTCGTTGCCATCGTGGTCGGCGCGCAAGCCACCTCGATCTCGCCGTTCTCCTCCGGTGGCAGCCTGATCCTCGGCTCCTGCCCGACGGAGCAAAGCCGCTCATCGCTGTTCCCGCAGTTGCTGTTCCGCGCTGCGCCCCTGGGCTTCGTCGCGGCACTGATCTTCAACGCGCTGCTGACCTTCGTCTACTGAAACCACGCAGCCCGGCGCATAGGCACCGGGCTGCGCGCTGGCCCCGCGCAGGGCAATCGGCACCGAATCGATTTTTGGAAAGGAGAAACACTCAATGAAGAACTGGTTCGCCGATATCAGCATGACCAGGAAGCTGGCGATCGGCTTCGGCTCGGTGTTGCTGCTCACCGCCGCGTTGGCCGTCTATGGCTGGCTCAGCCTCGGCAAAGTGACCCACCGCGGCGAGCTGATGGCCCAGATCGCTTCGCTGAACGAAGCATTGGCCGAGCTGAAGGTCGCACGCCTGCAGTACATGCTCGATAACGGCGACGTGAAGTCGTCCGAGGCCGTCGACGAGGCCATCGAGTGGTTCTCGACTCGGCTCGAGGAGATCTCTCCGAACTTTTCCAGCGCCGAAGATTTGGCGCTGCTGCGCAAGCAGGGTGAACTGATCCAGCAATACCGCACCTCGCTGCAACGGATGCGTGACGCCTATGCTGCCGGCGCCGCCGCCCGCGCGAACATGGGTCAGCAGGCAATGCTTGCCAGCAAGCCGATCGACGCCATGGGCAAGACGATTGAGCAGATGCCGGCGGACGCCGAAAACCGCTACGCAGGCCTCAAGGCGATCTCCGAGCTGCGCATGAACTGGCAGCTGGTGCGCTACCAAATGCGTGGTTACAACACGACGCCGACCGACCAGGTCGCGGCGCTGGTCGAACAGCAGATCGGGCAGGCTCGGCAATCCGCCGCGCGCCTCAAGACGCTACTCGGGGAGTCGTTCTCCACTCAGGTCGCCGTCACCGAGCAAGCCCTCGACGGCTATCTCGCCGCGCTCAAGGCGGTGGTCGCGCAGACCGAAGCGATCGCGACAGCGCGCCAGGCCATGACGAACCAGACCGCCGAAATAAGCCGTCTCAGCAAGGCCCTGACCCAAGCCCAGGATGCCAGACGTGCCGACGAGACCGCACAAGCCCGCATCACCCAGATGACGGTTGCCGGTCTGGCCCTGCTCATCGGCCTGCTGGCCGCCTGGCTGATCACTCGGCAGATCACCCAACCGCTGGCGGATACGCTGGTGGTGGTCAGGAAAATCGCCGCCGGCGATCTGACCGACCAACGCCGCATCGCGCGCCGGGACGAAATGGGCGCGCTGCAGCAAGGCGTGATGGGCATGGCGGCAACCTTGCGCGAACTCATCAGCGGGATCCGCGACAGCGTTACGCAAATGGCCAGCGCCGCTGAGCAATTGTCCACCATCACCGAGCAGACCAGCGTCGGCATGAACGGTCAAAAGATCGAGACCGATCAGGTGGCAACGGCGATGCACGAGATGTCTGCGACGGTGCAAGAAGTTGCACGCAACGCCGAGGAGGCCTCGCAAGCCGCCAGCGAAGCGGATCGCGAAGCACGCGCGGGCGATGCGGTGGTGGCCGAGGCGGTCACCCAGATCGAACGGCTGTCGCAGGAGATGCTGCGCTCCACCGAAGCCATGGCCAAACTGGAGTCCGAGAGCAACCGAATCGGCAGTGTCATGGACGTGATCAAGACGGTGGCCGAGCAAACCAATCTGCTGGCCCTCAATGCGGCGATCGAGGCGGCGCGTGCCGGTGAAGCGGGACGTGGTTTCGCGGTGGTCGCCGATGAGGTTCGCGGCCTGGCCCAGCGCACACAGAAGTCGACCGAAGAGATCGAGCTACTGGTTGCCGGTTTGCAACAGGGCACACAACAGGTGGCCGTCGCCATGCAGAACAGCCACAACCTGACCGAAAGCAGCGTCGAACTCACGCGCAAGGCCGGACTGGCGCTCAACGACATCACCGCCAAGGTCTCGAACATCCAGGCGATGAACCAGCAGATCGCCGCCGCTGCCGAGGAGCAAGGCGCCGTCGCTGAAGAGATCAGCCGCAGCGTGATCAACGTACGCGACATCTCCGAGCAGACCGCCACGGCCAGCGACGAGACCGCTGCCTCGAGTGTCGAACTGGCTCGTCTCGGCAACGAGTTGCAGGCGATGGTCAGCCGGTTCCGTGTGTAAACGCTACGTATCGCTGGGCAGGTCGACGCACGAACGCCGGAGCCTAAAAGCGCTGCGCACGGCAACGTTCACTGCCGCGTACAGCGCAGATGGGCATCCAGGCGTCGACCCCAGACAATTGGACAACGTAACGCCGCTCTATGGTGGGCGACCTACCCCGCCTCACCAGGAGCGCCCATGGCCAACCCACCGATCACCGTACTGCGCGATACCCAGCCCATGCCCGTCGTCGATGCCTGCAAATGGGAGCGAATCGAAGGCGAACCGCATACCGTCAATCTCAATGCCTACACCTCCGATGACGGCAGCAAAATCATGGGCACCTGGATCTGCACGCCGGGCAAATGGCGGGTGGAATACGTCAAATGGGAATACTGCCATTTCCAGGAAGGCTACTGCATCATCACGCCGGACGGCATGGAGCCCATCCACCTCAAAGCCGGCGACATCTTCGTAGTCGAGCCGGGCATGACAGGAACTTGGGAAGTCGTCGAGACCGTCCGCAAGTACTTCGTCTTCGCCTGACGGCCGCGGCATTGGCGAGCGTTCCCATGTGCGATATGGGAACGTCTCGGCTCCAGCCTTACTGCCTCCAAACCGTTGAATGGTAGAGGGACTCGCGTTTCACTACCGACGTTTCGCCGTTCTTCGCCGTCAGATCCCGAACATCAGCGCCCGATGTGCCGCGGCACCCGCCATCGCACCATCACCTACCGCCAAGGGCACCGATCCTGCCGCTCGTGCCGCGTCGCCGCATGCGAATACCCCCGGGATCGAGGTGGCCTGGGTAGGATCGGTTTTGATGAAGGGCCCCAGCGGGCCCTCCTGCATCGCGCAACCCAGTTGCTCGATCAACGCCGAAACGCGTATGCGCGGCGCGAGGAAGATGCCGTCGAACGGCAACCGGCGACCATCGGCCAACTCCACATTCATCGGTTCGCCCTCCTTCAGCCGGATCACCCGGGTTCGCTCCAGTGCGGCGCCTCGCGCTTCGAGCTGCGCCAGTTCTTCGGCGGAAGGCTCGAACACCTCGTTGAGCAGTAACGTCGTGCTGCCCCAGTCGGGCAGCATCAGGGCTTGGTGCATCGACAGCGACGAAGTCGCCAGCACGCCAATCCGGCCCTGGTCGAGCTCGTATCCGTGGCAATACGGGCAATGGAAAACCTGCTTGCCCCAACGCTCGGCCAGCCCCGGGATCGCAGGCAATTCATCGACGATGCCGTTGGCCAGGATCAACAGCCGTGCCCGGTGGTCGTTTCCGCGTGCATCGGTCAGACGAAAGCCCTGCTCGTCGCGCTCGACCCGCGTTACTTCGGCGTGTAGCCAATCGACGGTGTCGTAGTTCATCAGTTGGGCACGACCTTCGGCGGCAATTTCATCCGGGGGAGCGCCATCCTGAGTCAGAAAGCCATGGGACGCCGCAGCAAAACGGTTGCGCCGCAAACCTGCATCAATCACCAACACCCGCCGGCGGGCCCGCGCCAAGGGTAGTCCTGCCGATAACCCCGCATAGCTCCCGCCGATAATGATCACGTCATAGAACACAGCGCTCACCTCTTCGGCAATTTATGTATCTTTTAAAGTTACACTAATAATCGAACGAAAAGAAACTGCTTTCCATTGAGGCTTCAGATGAGCTTGATCAGTGGGGCTTATGCGTGGCAGGCATCGCCTGGCAGGTGCTGTAAAGCGCGTTGAACTCGTTCGACAGATCGGCCAGGGTCAGCGAGCCCAGCCTTTGCAACAGCAGGGCTTCAGCTTGTTGCAAGGCTTCTTCGAGTGCCGAATTGACCACCCGTTCGACCAGGCAATCTGGGTTGTCGCGATCCGCGCCGATGGCGAAGATGCGCGGTCCGCCAACAGCGTGATGAATGTCCAGCAGCGTCACCTGCTGCAAATCGACCGACAGGCTCCAGCCCCCGTTGTAGCCTTTGTCCGCACGCACGTAGCCGGCTTTGCGCAGGCCCGTCATGGTGCGGCGCACAACCGCCGCGTTGGTCCCGAGCATCTGCGCGATCTGCTCGGAGGTGACCGGGCGTTCGTCACGCGCCATGTGCAGCAGGACGTGAAGCATGCGGGAAAGACGGCTATCGGTTCTCATGGCGGGCTTTTCGAGTGGCGGCAAGGTCGGCTCGCACCATACCTCGCAACCGGTGCGAAGGCACGCGGCGGGTCGTTCGCGCTAGGGCAGATAGGGCTCGATGTTGCGCAACCCACGTTCGACGTAATCCGCCTTTTCTCCTACGGGTGCGACGTAATGCAACGCCTCGGCTGCAGCATCGAGAGTCAGAATGGCGATATGCATGGCAAAGCTCGGCGCTGGGCAGGTTGGATCATTCTCAGCGCGACGAGGATCGGCGAGTAGGCACAGTTATCCGTCGCGATACCGGTACAGGCCCGGAACGATACGGCTCAACCAGCGGCCGTTCAGGACTGTTTGGCCAGCACCAGCACGAACCCCACCACGATCCCGGCCAGGGAGATCAACCAGCCGATCCGGTGCGCACGGTTCTTTTCGGCTTGGCGAACGGGATCTACGGGCTTCTTTTTTCTCACGGTTCCACTGCCTCTCGCTGAATAGGGCGCGTTCCGGGGGCGAACCGTCCCAAACGCAACGCGCGCCTTTGTAGGCCGTGAGCGCGGAATTGTCCAGCGAGCAGCCTGTCCTTCACCCTGGAAATACGTCTGGGCTGCTACCGCGAGACTACCCCAGCGGGCTTTCTCCCGGATTCGGTTCATTGCCGGGATCACCGCCCTCGTCCGGCTCGGCCGAATCACCCGACCCGGGTGCATCACCGTATTCATCGTAATCGGGTGGTGTCAGGCCATCCTTGAGTGGATCTTTCGGATCGGTCATGGCTGCGCTCCTCTTCGCGATGAAAAGACCAGAACGACTTCCCCCTTTTTGATGCACGAGCCGCTTCATCGTTCGCCGTCGGCGAGCTAGCGCGCGTCGGGTCGTATTTGACACAGACCTGCCGCTTGGGAATCCGTGTCGGACCGCAAGCGCGGTTGGCTCAAGGAGATCGCTTCGTGACTGTCCGAGCCGGAGGCCTTCCGGCTGCTTCGCCTGTCTTGGCGAAAGCCTTGATCACGTCGCGTACGACCTTACGCTGCTCATTTGGCAGTGCCAGGAAGGCGTCGATGGCCTCTCGGTCGTCATAGAAAGCCGGGTCTTCCCACTGCGCCCGCTGCTCACGGATCGCAGTCACCGCCCTGTCACCAAATCGCAAGGCCTGAGGCTCGACCTTCAACCACTGCGCGATGACCTGAAGCTTGTCCTGCGAGGGGATGGACTTTCCGCCGAGCCAGCGTGAAACAGCCTGAAAGGTCACCGACCGTCCCCAGTAACGCGAATTGAATTCGCGTTCCAGAACAGCAGGGCGATCAGGGTATCCCGCGGCAAGCATCGCAGTGCGCAGGCGTTCGGCAAATTCCATCTTCTCGTTCATGGAGTGGACGTTAAGTTCCAGCCCCATGCCCAACTGAACATGCTGTTGTACATAAAACTGAATTCATGCTTTCATTTCTCAAGAATGCTGTGAAGGACGACGGCATGTCGTTCGATCACGGCAATACGCTTGGTATCCTGAGGCCGTGCACGATAGTTCGACGCATCAGGACACGGGGCAGCTGGGTAACGAATGAAGAAGCCTGACGCCAATGCGGTTCGGGCAGCACGAGGACAAGGAATGCCTACCCTTCATTATCTGAATTTCGAGGGCCACAACCTTTGCGTAGCGCATCGACCAGACGGCCTTGTGCTGCTGGACGGTACAGCGCTGGCACGTTTGCTCGGATACGTCGACGAACTCGGCGCTCTGCATTCACATTGCCGGGTCGAGGGTTTCATCTTCGGCAACCAGCCTCGTCCAACGATCTGGATCGATATACACAACACCTACTGCCTGGTAACTCACAGCGAATCGTCGGTAGCCGAGCGCCTTGGCCATTGGATCAGCCATTGGTTGCTACCGCGCTTCAGCGACCAACGCTCGCAGCCCCATGTTCGAAAGGCCGTTATCGGTGAGCAGCCCCTACGGGTGCTGAACTGGCGGGACGAGTGCTGGATTTCGCTTCACGGAGCGATACGGCTACTCCGCATCGCTGACCAGAACGTGGTCAAAGCACTCGCGGACTTACGCAACTTTCGCTAATGCCAACAACAAATGCGCAGCTCAATGCCGACCCCTAATTGCCCCTGAGCGGTTGCCAGGGAGCGATAGCGCAGCGTCTCGGCCCGCCTGTTCATCGACCGCCAAACATCCCCACCCAGTAGATTCCCGCATCGCTCTGCGGGTCCACCGCGTAGGCGCCGCCCAGCTCGCTGAATTCCGGGTTCATTACATTGGCACAATGCCCCGGGCTTGCCAGCCAGCCCTCGACGATCTGCCGGGGACGGTCGAGCGCCGCGGCGATGTTCTGCCCGACCGGCGAACCGGGATAACCCGCCAGCTCGGCGCGGTCGCCCGGGGTGCGACCTTCAGGGTCGAGATGGCCAAAAAAATTGCCATTGGCCATGGCGCGGCTGTGGGTTTCGGCGAGGCTGGCGAGCGTCGCGTTCCAGCTCAAGGGCGGTGCGGCGGCAAAAGCCTTGCCAGCGCACTGATGAGCGGTTCCGCGGACGCGGTTGACCTCTTCGAGCAACCGCTGCCCTTCGCTCTGGGAATCCTTCAGATGGCCGCCGATCAGCGGGCGCGCCAGCACGATGCGCCAGTCGCGTCCGGCACGGCTGACGCCGACACCGGCGTACTGCGGATCGAGCACCACGCGACAGAAACTTTCACGCAATGCCTGCATGGCCGACGCGGCGTCGCGCGGGCCGGAAAGGCTAATGGCCTGCACACTGACCATAGGGTAACCAGCACGGGCCAACGCGCCCTGCAGATCACCGGAGCCGGTCGCCGGCAGCACCAGGCGCGAGTCGGACTGAAGCGGTGTCAGCTCTTCGCTGGCGCGGTTGTCGCAGCGCTGTACCTCACTGCGATAGGCATTGATCGAGTCGATCAGCTGCGCCTCCCCTCCCACATCGGCGGCGACCACAACGCGACCGCCACCGAGCAGTGCCATCAGAAACAAGGAAGACGAAAGCAGGCGCACGAAATATCTCCAGCAACAGTTGGCGGGACGCTGAAGATGCACCCAGCACGCCCCGAAAGTCGAGCCGGTGCGGCAAAACGCTACCTACCGCGGCCCACTTGCCGTATGGCGAGGACTCCAACTTATAATAGTTCTTATTTGCACCGGAGCCTTTCCATTGGCAACTTGCTCAGCTCAGCGGCTTCTGGCTATCGAGGACGACCCGATCCTGGGGGCGCACTTGAAAACATCGCTGGAAAACCGTGGATTCGACGTAACACTCGCTGGCGACGGTTCTACCGGCCTGGCACTGGCTCGCGATTCGACCTACGACCTGATCCTGCTGGATGTCATGCTGCCGGAACTCAGCGGTATGGAGCTATTAACCCAGCTGCGGAAGCAACGCCGCACACCGGTGCTGATGATGTCCGCGCTGGGCAACGAGGCGCACCGCATCCAGGGCTTCGACAGCGGCGCCGACGACTACCTGCCCAAGCCCTTCAGCGTCGAGGAATTACAGGTTCGCATCTCCGCCATCCTGCGCCGCGTGGCCTATGAGCGCAGTGCACCATCGGCGGTGAATCATGAATCGATACGCTTCGACGATCAGCGCTGCGATCTGCGCTACGAGGGGCGCTGGGTTGGCCTGACCGCCACTGAATACCGGCTGATGAAGGTGCTGCATGACACTGCCGGCGAGGTGCTGAGCAAGCCGTTTCTCTACCAGCAGGCGCTGCGCCGCGGTTATTCGCAACATGATCGCAGCCTGGACATGCACATCAGCAACATCCGCCGCAAACTGGCGCGCGAACAGGTGCTGAATTTGCGCCTGGAATCGGTATGGGGCAAGGGCTACGTGCTGGACCTGCAGGTCGGTTGATGCCCAATCGTCATTCACTGTTCTGGCGCCTGGTGGTGCTGGTCGCGGGCTTCTGCCTGGCAATGATCTGGGCCGGCGGCTACGTCGGCCATCATATCGACCGGACCAGTTCCTATCTGTCGCAGGAAGCCCACAGGGTACTCGCCGGCTATGCCGACGAGGCCCAGGCTGCCTTGCAAACCGGGCCGCAGGCACTGGCCCGATGGCTCGCGGACATGCGCCAGCGAGAGCCGGGCTGGCTGGTCGTGGTCGACGAACAGCTGCAACCCCTCGGCGGCCAAACCCTGACCGCCGCGGAGCGGCAGGGGCTCACGTTCGTGCGGCACTACGAATGGCCAATGAGCCGCCGCTATGAAGGCCTGCCGCTGATTTCCATCCCGATCGCTGATAGCGGCGCACGGCTGGTGATGCGTCTACCGGAACGCTTTCGCCCGTGGCGCCACTATGCGCTGCTCAGGGCCGGCGCGGTGTATCTGCCCCCGATACTGCTGTCCGTGCTGTTCTGCTGGTTGCTCTATCGCCTGTTGGTTTCGCCGCTCGATAGCTTGCGCCGGCAGGCCAATGCGCTACGCGGCAACCGCCTCGACTCGCTGCTGCCGCCCTCCATTGCCCGGCGCAACGATGAACTCGGCGAACTGGGCCACTCGCTGGAATACCTCACCCAGCGCCTGCGCGATTCGATCAACCAGCAACAACAACTGCTACGCGACCTGTCCCATGAATTGCGCACCCCGCTCAGCCGCCTGCGCGTGGCCTGCGAGAGCGAGCTCAGCGCGGAGGAAATGCGAAGCCGAACCGACCGCGAGATCACCCGTATGCAGCAGCTGGTCGATAGCACCCTGGAGTTCGCCTGGCTGGACAGTGAACAGCCCCGCTTTGAATGCGAGTCGGTGGACGTCGCAGCCCTGTGGGACGTGATCAGCGAGAACGCCTGCTTCGAAGCCGGCTGGCCGCGCGAGCGCATCCGGGCGCAGGTTCCGGAAGATTGCCAGGTGCTCGGCAACCTCAACGCGCTGGCGCAGGCCATGGAGAACATTCTGCGCAATGCCGTTCGCTACTCTCCCGCTCAGGGAACGGTGTGCCTGTCCGTCGATCGCGACGGGAACCACTGGAGGCTGCGCATCGAAGATCAGGGCCCGGGCGTGCCAACGGATCGGTTGTCGGTGATCTTCCTGCCATTCGCGCGACTCAGCGCCGCCCGTCCCGGCGGCGATGGTTTCGGCCTGGGCCTGGCGATCGCCCGTGGCATGGTGCTGATGCAAGGCGGCACGATCTGGGCCGAAAACGGCGATACCGGCCTGAGAATGACCATTCGCTTGCGAAGTGTATAGATTGTAAATGCGCTTTACTCTCAAATGAGAATACTTAGCATTGCCAGCAACATCGCGGCGCTCGATGTGCACGCTGGCATGTGGCGAGCTTTTAGCCGCGGACTATGTAGGTTTCTCAGGGAGACGGCAGTAAATGGTGATTTTGAATCGGCATCGGCTGGCTTGCGCAATCGCTGTAGCAACATGGATGAGCACTCCGGTCAGTGCCGAAGAGCCGGTCGAACTATCGAACGTCGTCGTGACCGCATCAGGCTTCCAGCAACAGATCAAGGAGGCGCCCGCCTCCATCTCCGTCGTTACGCGGGAAGAGCTGGAAAAGAAGTCCTACCGCGATGTGACCGATGCCCTACGGGACATCCCCGGCGTCGTGATCACCGGCGGCGCCAGTTCCAGCGACATCAGCATTCGCGGCATGGCGTCCAAGTACACCTTGATCCTCATCGACGGCAAACGCATGGAGTCGCGTGCGACGCGCCCCAACAGCGACGGCCCGGGCATCGAGCAGGGCTGGACGCCTCCCCTGGAAGCCATCGAGCGCATCGAGGTCGTGCGCGGCCCGATGTCGTCCCTGTATGGCTCCGACGCCATGGGGGGAGTGATCAATATCATCACGCGCAAGGTGGCGGACACTTGGCATGGTGGCGTACGAACCGAAAAGACCTTCCAGGACCGCTCAGACTCCGGTGATTACCACAGCCTCAACGGATACCTGTCAGGTCCTCTGGTCGATGGTCTGCTAGGGCTACAGGTCTATGGGCAGGCGTCTCGCCGAGACGAGGACGACATCCCTAGCGGGTTCAACGAGCAGAAGACCAACAGTGGAACAGCCAAACTGTCTTTCACGCCCAACGCGGCTAACGACATCGTTCTGGAAGTGGGAAAGACCGAGCAGGAACGCAACGCCAAGATGGGCCGCTCCGGCACGGGTAACAGTGATTCGCTATCGGATTACGACCGTACTCATTATTCCATCAGCCATACCGGGCGCTGGGATTCGGGCCAGTCGGAAAGCTATGTGCAGCAGGAGCGTATCGAGAACCCAGGCCGCGAGATGGAGCTGGAGAACAGCGTCTTCAATACGCAGACCTCGCTCTTTCTGGGCGATCACATCGCCACGCTCGGCGGCCAGTACAAGTACGAGGATCTCTCGGACAAGGGCAACCAGCTGGCAGGTGCCGAAGACCTGACCCAACTGACACGCTGGTCCTGGGCGCTCTTCGCCGAGGACGAGTGGAGCCTGACCGACAGCTTCGCGCTGACCACCGGCCTGCGCATGGATCGTGATGAAAACTACGGCACTCATTGGTCTCCGCGCATCTATGGCGTGTGGCAAGCCGCGGAGCAATGGACGGTCAAAGGTGGCGTATCCAGTGGTTATCGCTCGCCTGACATTCGCGCCGCGGTGGATAACTGGGGGCAGATCACCGGCGGCGGCCGAGGCGATCCAGCAGTGATCGTGGGCAACTCCTCTCTCAAGCCAGAGGAAAGCCTGAGCCAGGAAATCGGGGTGTTATGGGACAGCCTGAACGGCCTGTCGGCCGGTGTGACGCTGTTCAACACGGACTTCAAGGATAAGATCACCGAGCTTCGTCGCTGCACGGATACCACCGGCAATGCGTCGGGCCAATGTGTCGTCAACGGCGCGGCGTACCGCTTCATCAGCGACCGAGTCAATGTCGATGAAGCTCGCATGCGCGGTGTCGAGGCAACGTTCGACTGGGACATCACCGAAACCGTTTCGCTGGGCGCCAACTACACCTATACCGAATCGGAGCAGCGCAGTGGCGACTTTCGTGGCGAGCCCCTTAATCAGATGCCCAAGCACATGTTCAACACCACGTTGGACTGGCAAACCAGCGACCGCCTCGGCACTTGGGCTCGGCTCAATTACCGCAGCGAAACATCTGAATACCTGTCGCGTACCAGCATGGCCGAAAGCACCCCTTCATACACTTTGGTTGACCTTGGCGGCACCTATGACGTGAACCGCAACGTCAAGCTGCTGGCGGGTGTTTACAACATTTTCAACGAGCAGATCGACTACAACAGCTACGAAACGGTGCTAGATGGGCGTCGATACACGGTCGGGATGAGCGCCTCTTTTTGATGCGATGAACGAGACGCCCATTACCAGGAGCGTCTCGATGGTCGACATGGGACCTGCGTCGCCAATCTTGAGCTTGGCCCCGAGCGTATCGGCGTAGGTCTACTCACCGCTCAACACAGACTCAATGCCCAGCCAGCTAACGCAGCAACGGCTGGGTATTTTCCGTATGGATTCGTTCGGTTCTGGAGCTCGTCGTGACCCGTTCCACATCGCAACCGGGTGGTAACTGGCGAGACATCGCCACGCGTACCGCCCTCGCCATCCTCGGCGGCTATACCTTCACCTACGCCGCGACCGCCGCCCTCGCGCGGCTGCTGCCACTGGACCGGATCGATGCACTGACTGCTGCCTCGCTGCTGTCGTTCGTGATCTATCTGGTATTCATTCTGTGGACGTTTTCCGCCGCCTCGGTGCGACGCGTGCTGATCGTTTTGTGCCTAGCCATACCCATGGCGGGCGTCGGCTTCTGGCCACAACTGCTGGAGGTCCTGCGATGAAACGCAGCCTGACACAATCCATGGCGTGGCTGCACACCTGGTGCGGACTGCTGCTCGGTTGGGTGCTGTTCGCCATTTTTCTCACCGGCACCCTGGCGGTGTTCGACAAGGAGATCAACTGGTGGATGCAGCCGGAGCTGACCGATCGGGCACAATCACCGGCGGCCGCCGCCAACGTCGCGCAACGTTGGTTGACGGCGCACCACGGCGACGAGTCGAACTGGAACATCAACCTGCCGACCGAGCGCTCGCCGAATCTCGGCGTATCCGTCGGCGAGCGGCGCCGGGGCGGTGGTGGCACTCAGCTGGATCCGCTGACTGGCGAGACCATCCACGCGCGTGAAACCATCGGCGGCAACTTTTTCTTCCATTTCCACTACACCTTGCATATGCCGCGGTTGCTCGGAATCTGGGTGGTCGGGTTCGCAGCCATGGCAATGCTGGTGGCGCTGATCAGTGGAATCGTCATTCACAAGAAAATCTTCAAGGAGTTCTTTACCTTCCGCCCCGCCAAAGGCCAACGCTCCTGGCTCGACGGCCATAACGCCAGCGCCGTCCTGCTGCTGCCGTTCCACCTGATGATCGTCTATACCGGCCTGGTGATTTTCTTCCTGATCTACATGCCAGCAGCGGTAGACGCCCTCTATGACGGCGATCGTCAAGCCTACTTCCGCGAGGCGCAGCCAGCCCGTGCTGCCGAGCAAGGTCGAGGTGAGCAACAGAACACGCGTGAGCAGCAAGCGAGGCGTGTCGAAGGTCGCAGCGACAACCCAGCCCCCGCGCCGGCAGCCCCTCTACTGGCGTTGGGTGAAATCGTCAGCCGTGCCGAGGCGCACTACGGCAAGGGTATGATCGGTGCGCTGGCGGTGAGCAACCCAGGCCGCGCCAACGCCCTGGTCACGGCGCGTCCCGTGCTGGGTAATCGCATCGAGCTGACCAAGGGTGAAGGCATGGTCTTCAACGGTGTCACCGGCGAGCTGATCCAGGCACCAGAACCTTCTCGCCCCAGTCTACTGACCCAGCGGGTGATGGCCGGCCTGCACTTCGCCCAGTTCGGTGGCTACCCAATGCGCTGGCTGTACTTCGTCTGCGGCCTGATCAGCTGCGCGATGATCGGTACGGGACTGGTGCTCTATACCGTCAAGCAACGCAAGCAGCCCAAGGCCAACGCGCGCTTCCTGAGGATGGTCGAGAGCTTAAACGTAGCGATCGTCGCCGGGCTTTCGCTGGCCTGCGTTGCGCTGCTGTGGGGTAATCGCTTGCTGCCTTCGGAACTGGCTGGTCGGCAAGACTGGGAGCTGCGGCTGTTCTTCGGCGTCTGGGCTTTGAGCTGGTTGCACGGCTGGGTCCGCAAGCCGCTGCGCGCCTGGCGCGAGCAGCTGTTCGTTGCCGCCGGATTGTCGATCGGCCTGCCGCTGCTGGACTTGATGACTGCGAGCCCGACGCTGGATCCCATGCGTCTATCGCTTGTTGCCAGCGTGTCGGTGATAGGGCTGACGCTCGCCTGGACAGCCTGGCGAATCCCGAACGCCGTTGCCGCCAGACAGGCGCGTTCCACCCCACTCAACCACCCCGCCCCAGGAGCCTCGTCATGAACGGCTCAGCTTTGTTTGCCAGCCTCCTCTTGGCCTATGGCGGCATGCTGGGTTTCTGCCTCGGTATGGAACGGCACTGGAAGCAGCTGGTCAGCTCGCGCGTGCCCGCCCGGCTGCGCCGCCTCGGCACCCCGCTCGGCAGTCTGCTGCTCGGATTGGCGGTCTACACGGCTGGCGACGTCTGGCCCGGCGGCATGGCACTGGTTGGCTGGTTTGGCCTGATCTCGCTTGCCGGCTTCGCCCTGCTCATGCTGATTCCTTACGCGCCGCGCCTGGTTGTCAGATTGCCCGTGGTAGGTGTTCTGCTGTGGATAGTCGTCGCCTGGGTGTGATGTAGGCACGATGGTTGGAGCAGGCAGCGGACTGATCCGGCCATAGCTTGACGGTCACTGCTCGAACCGGCGCGGCCCGGGACCGAAAGGACACCACGTCAAATCTGGCCACCGGGAGGCCTGCACGGAGCTGACCGAATGACGCGTGCCTCTGCCCAACCGGAACGCGTCCGTGAAGCTGCCCGGCGAAGTAGTGCCGGCGACGAGCTGCTTCCCCGATATAACGCATAGCGTCTCGGCCGGTTCGGCACAGAAAAGCGAGAATTAGCGAGCCTGGTGTCGGCTGTTCGCTCAGGGGCAATCAAGCCGCTCGCAAGACGGTATCCCCACATCGCAGCGGTATGATCGAGCGCAGATGAAGCTGACCGTTGTGCCACTTCCGTTTCACAGCGTAAAAAGCGGCACGGTCTGAAGAAGATCCGAGCTCGCCGTAGCGGCAAGGATCTTCAGGGCACCGCTTACCAGTTGTAGCTAACCTTTGCAGTGATTTCACGGCCGGGGTTGTAGTAGTCCGCAGTGGCCGAGCCGACCACATGCTGCTCGTCCAGCAGATTACTGACGTTGACCGCTAGGTCGGTGCCTTTGGCGATCCGGTAGTTGAAAGCGGCATCAAAGAGCGTAGCCGCGTCGCTCTCAGAGGTGTTTTCAGCCTCGAAGTAATAGGCGCTGGTGTAACGGGCACCCAGACCAACGCTCATCTCCGTGCCCGGCAAGGTGTAGTAGCCCCAGAGTGACGCCGTATGATTCGGCGCGACGGTGAACTCGTTTCCTTCGATGGACGTGCCACTACGGAGCGTTCCGCGCACTACTTCAGATTCCATGTACGAATAGCCACCAATCAGGCTCAGGTTGGCGGTCAGCTCCGTCTTGGCTTCCAGATCAAGGCCACGTACGCGTGATTCGCCCACGGTTTCGCGTTCGATGGTGCCGTTGGGCTGCACGATAGCGATGGTCACGTCTTCCTGATTGAGGTCGTAGATGGCTGCTGAATACAGCGAACTCGTGCCAGCAGGCGCGTACTTCACGCCGACTTCGTACTGCTTGCCGTGCTCTGGATTGACACCCACATCAGGCGGCGCGACAGATTCCACCATGCTGACGTAGGTGGAGATTTCATCGGTGACCTTGTAGGTCAGCGAGCCGCGAAGGGAGGTTTCCGAGAAGTCAGACGTGGCGGTGGCTCCAGAGATGCCCGTTTCAGACAGATCCAGGCGATCGTTGCGCACACCTGCAGTCACGATGAACCGGTCGATGGAAAAGTTCTGCTGCACGAAAGCTGATTTAGTCTTGAAGTCCCGGTCATAGCGAGCGTAGACATTCAGGCTGGTCGGTGCGCCGCTGTACACCGGATTGGCAAGGTCGATCGAAGTGGCGTCGCCGTAGAAAGAAGATTCTTCAGTCGATGCATCACGGTACTCGACGCCCACCAATGTGCTGCTGTCGATGCGCTCGAAGCGGGCATCGTATTGCAGCATCACGTTGCCTATAAATTCCTGGGCTTCGCTATCGGTGCCGAAGTAGTCGCGGTCCACCACCGTGCCCGTCCGGGCGGCGGAATCGGTGATGTAGACGTAGCCGAAGCTGTCGGTCAGCTCGCTGTAACGCAGGTTACTGCGCAGGGTGAAGCCGTTGTCGAAATCATGGGTCACGGTACCAGTCACGCTGGTGCGCTCGACATCGTGGTAGTTGAAGCTGGGCTCGCCGAAGAAGTCGCTGCGGTCGTACTCGTCATCAAGCGGGTAGCCACCGCTGTTTGGCGTGCTGTCACGGTTGAGGTAGTCAAGGATGACGGTGGCCGAGGTGAATGCTGTCGGCTCCCACGTCAGGCCACCCATCAAGAACTCGTCATCGTCCTTGGAGTTATCGTATTCGCGCTCACTGTCCTGAAACTTGCCGGTGAGGCGGTATGCCAAGGTTTGGTCGGTGTTCAGAGCATCGCCAACATCAATGCCGGCTTCCTTATGATCAAAGGAGCCGTAGGTCACGAAACCTTGGCCGAAACTCTCGAACCGGGGTTGCTTGCTCACGAAGTTCACCGAGCCACCTGGATCTGCCGGGCCGAACAGTGTGGAGTTCGCACCGCGCAGCACTTCAACGCGCTCGTAGGCGAAAGGCTCTTCGCGAACGCCCCGCATCGAGCCCAAGGTCAGCCCGTCACGGTAAGTGGTGGCATCGAAGCCACGGATCTTGAAGTAATCGTTACGATCATCGGTGCCGTAAAAATCGGTGATGACGCCAGGAGTGTATTGCAGAACCTCTTCGGTGGTACTGGCGCTGCGTTGCTCGATTTCCTTTTCTGTAACCACTGAAACCGAGGCCGGTGTATCGAGGATACTGGTTGCGACCTTGCCGCCTACCCAAAGCTCCCTGGCAACTACCGAGTTCGCATCATCGTCGGGGGCAGCCTGGGCATTAACGATGATGGGCGCAAGACGATACGGTTCATCGACACTCCTGCCGCTCGACTCTTGCGCATTGGCGCTCAAAGGCGCAGCAACCAGCGGCGCGCAGCACAAGAGCGCGGTGGTGGTACGTCGCCAAGGTGTCTGTGCTTGATCAAGCCGGGCCTTACTACCAGTCATACTTGGGCTCCTTAAGTGTGGGAGGCGTGTCAGCGCGCCTTGTAATTTTTGTGCGAGGATGTTGTGCGTTTCGCGGCGAGATAATAATCAATCGCGAATAAGAAACGTAATCATTTTACAAAACTCATCACCTGCTAATGTTCTTCGGGCTTTGCTTTAGCCGCCCGAGCGCTCCAATGCCCATTCAGGTGCAGGTAAACAGGAGCGGTCAGAAAGCGCGCCCAGTGCTCTCTCGGCCTCGGCCAAACCCCAGCGAAGGATCAACCCGACGCACTCGCCCAGCGGCCGTCCCAAATGGTCCGTAAGCCTTTACAATGCGCGCCTTCGATCTGCATCCGGTCCGCGCCCATGTCCTTGCCCCAACACCATCTCGAACTGCTCTCCCCTGCTCGGGACACCGTTATTGCACGCGAGGCCATCCTGCATGGCGCCGATGCGGTGTACATCGGCGGGCCGAGTTTCGGGGCGCGGCACAATGCCGAGAACAGCGTGGCGGACATCGCTGAGCTGGTGACATTCGCGCATCTGTTCCATGCGCGGGTGTTCGTCACCATCAACACCATCCTGCATGACGATGAGCTGGAAGCCGCGCGCACACTGATCTGGAAGCTCTACGAGATCGGTGTCGATGCGCTGATCGTGCAGGACATGGGCGTGATGGAAATGGACATCCCGCCCATCGAAATCCACGCCAGCACCCAGACTGATATCCGCACCCTGGAGCGCGCCAAGTTCCTCTCCAAGGCCGGCTTCTCGCAGTTGGTATTGGCCCGCGAGCTGAACCTGCAGGAGATTCGCGCGATTGCCGATGAGGTGGATTCAGCCATCGAGTTCTTCATCCACGGCGCGCTATGCGTGGCGTTTTCCGGGCAATGCAACATTTCCCATGCCCAGACCGGGCGTAGCGCCAACCGTGGCGATTGCTCCCAGGCGTGCCGTCTGCCGTACACGTTGAAGGACGACCAGGGCCGCGTCGTCGCATTCGATAAGCACCTGTTGTCGATGAAGGACAACAACCAGAGCGCCAACCTGCGCGCGCTGGTCGATGCCGGTGTGCGTTCATTCAAGATCGAGGGGCGCTACAAGGATGTGAGCTACGTGAAGAACATCACTGCTTACTACCGGCAGCGCCTCGACGAAATCCTCGAAGACCGCCCTGATTTGGCCCGCGCCTCCAGCGGCCGCACCGATCACTTCTTCGTGCCGGACCCGGACAAGACTTTCCACCGCGGCAGCACCGACTACTTCGTGACCGATCGCAAGATCGACATCGGCGCCTTCGACTCGCCGACCTTCACCGGCCTCGCCGTGGGCGAAGTGCTCAAGGTGGGCAAGCACGACCTCACCGTGCAGACCCGCGAGCCGCTATCCAACGGTGACGGCCTGAACGTGCTGGTCAAACGCGAGGTGGTGGGCTTTCGCGCCAGCGTGGTCGAGCCGCTGGGGCAGTTCGAAGACGACGGCCAGCAGCTCCTGCAGTACCGGGTCGAGCCCAACGAGATGCCCGCCGCGCTGCGCCAGTTACGGCCGAATCATCCGCTAAACCGCAACCTGGACCACAACTGGCAGAACGCCCTGCTCAAGACCTCCGCCGAGCGCCGTATCGGCGTGCGCTGGCTGGCCAAACTGCGCGCCGATGAGCTCGAGCTGCATGTCACCAGCGAAGAAGGCGCTTATGTCAGCGTCTCACTGGCCGGCCCGTTCGGCGAAGCGAAGAAGCCCGAGCAGGTGCCCGGTCAGATTGCCGATCTGCTGAGCCAGCTCGGTACCACGATCTACCACGCCGAAGAGGTGGACGTGGACGCGCCGCAGGCGTTCTTCATCCCTAACTCGCAGCTCAAGGCCCTGCGCCGCGAAGCTATAGAGGCGCTGACCGAAGCCCGCGAATCGATTCGCCCGCTGGGCAGCCGCAAGGCCATCAGCGTGCCACCGCCGGTCTACCCGGAAGCGCACCTGTCATTTCTCTATAACGTTTACAATGAGAAAGCCCGCGCCTTCTACCACCGCTACGGCGTGCAGCTGATCGATGCGGCCTACGAGGCCCACGAGGAAACCGGTGAAGTCCCGGTGATGATCACCAAGCACTGCCTGCGCTTCTCGTTCAACCTCTGCCCGAAGCAGGCCAAGGGCGTGACCGGCGTGCGCACCAAAGTCGCGCCGATGCAGCTGGTGCACGGCGACGAGGTGCTGACCTTGAAATTCGACTGCAAGCCCTGCGAGATGCACGTGATCGGCAAGATCAAGGGCAACATTCTCAATCTCCCGCAGCCGGGCAGCGCCAGCGGCGTTGTCGGGCATATCACGCCGGACGACCTGAAAAAGACCATTCGCAGCAAGCCGCACGCCTGAAGCTCGAAAGGCACCGCCATGACTTTAATCGCGACATGGGCGGAAATTCGTTCGCTCTATCGGGAGTGCCACCCCAGCGTGTTCAAGGCAAGCTTCGTGCGGGGTGGGCTTCGCATGGTCTGGCCGTCCTGGGGACTGACGCTGGCTGTCGGCGTATTGCTGGTCAGCACCTGGTTCAATGGCCAATCGCCGCTGCAAGGGCTGGCTGCACTGGCGGGCACGACGCTGGCCCTGTTTGGCATGGTGCTGGCCCGCGAGCGCTATTGTGCCTGGCACTTCCGAGATATTTATGCGCGCGAAACGCTGCATCGTTACAGCTTCCTGCGACGAGAGGAGCTGCTCCGCTATGCGCTATTCAGGGACGCCCTACTCGCCCGTGGACTTGGTGCCGCGGATATCGACGAACTGGCACGCATCGCCGAGCTCGCCGGCCAACCGGCGCAGGAACGTTGGATCTCCCAGAACTTGGTGATCGTCATGCTCGTTTCGGCGATCGTCAGCCTGTCGACCGACGTCATCAAACTCACTGATACCTGGATCGCCGGCAAAGGCGTCGTCTTCGTGTTCGCCTTGGCACTGGTCACATATCTGATTTGCTCAGTGCTGGATGGCCTCCGCAGCAACCAGCACCGCGACCGCGTGATCCAACGCCATCTGGAGCGGGCGGCCTTGGACATAGCGCGCGCCACCCCGAGGCCATGAAAGGCCACACGTGATCTGTTCGGCCTTGTGAGTACCTGCCTGCGTCCGGTACGTTTCAGCTGTCCGCCGTATCTCGCGGACCCAGAACAATAACCGGGCCGCTGCGCCCGCCTTGCAAGGAACAACCATGAGATCTCTGATGGCGGCCGGCGTCTTGCTGGCCAGCGGCGTGAGTTTCGCTGCACCCTCTTCCTCAGTACTCGATCAAGTCCAACAGCGCGGTACGCTGAAGGTCTGCACGACCGGCGACTACAAGCCCTACACCTTCCTGCGCGACGACAAGCAGTACGAGGGGATCGACATCGCCCTGGCCGAATCGCTGGCCAAGTCGCTCGGCGTGACGGTCCAGTGGGTGCCGACGACCTGGAAGACACTGATGCCGGACTTCCTGGCTCAGTGCGACATGGCCGTCGGCGGCGTCTCCATTTCGCTGGAGCGGCAGAAAAAAGCGTTCTTCAGCGACCCGATCGCGGTGGACGGCAAGATTCCCTTCGTCCGCTGCGACGAGGTCGAGAAGTACCAGACCATCGAACAGCTCAACCGGCCTTCGGTCCGCCTGATCGAGCCACCGGGCGGCACCAACGAGGCCTTCGTCCATCGCGAATTACCCAAGGCACAGCTGGAGCTGTTCCACGACAACACGGTGATCTTCCAATCCGTCGCCGATAACAAGGCCGACGTGATGATCACCGACTCGTCCGAGGCGCAGTACCAACAACGCAACTACCCTACGCTGTGCGCGGTGAACCCCGACAAGCCGCTGCAATACAGCGAGAAGGCGTTTTTGCTACCGCGTGGCGACGTGGCGTTCAAGGCCTATGTTGACCAATGGCTGCACCTGACCAAGGCGACCGGCGAGTACAAGCGCATCGCCGATAGCTGGCTGGCCAAGCCCGGCGATTGACGGCAGCCGATGAGCCGCGCGAATCAGAACGTCACGTCAGCGCTCAAGCGTGCGGTTCTCGGTCAATTCGTCCACAAACGTAGATAGCTCGCACCATTTCCATAGACACCGATCGCACCAAGCCTGGGTCGATCGCTAGATACCCGTCGACACAGCCTCGGATAGGTAGACAAGGAACGAACATGCTGAAAGGGTCAACTCGCTGGATCGCAATCTCGTTATTTGCCGCGCTGGCCGGTTGCGCGACACCGCCGCCGAAGGAGCCACCATCCGGCACCGAGCCCCGGCCGACCACCGAGCAGGGCGAAGCCATAGGCTCTGGCAAGGCCTCCTTCTATGCCCAACAGCACCATGGCAAGTTGACCGCCAGCGGCGAGCGCTTCGACCAGGGTGCGCTGACGGCCGCCCACCGTACCCTGCCGTTCGGGACCAAAGTCCGGGTGGTCAACGCCCGCAATGGTAAGAGCGTCGTGGTGCGCATCAATGACCGCGGCCCCTATGTCCGCGGACGCGTCATCGACCTCTCCAAAGCGGCATTCCAGCGCATCGCCAGCACCCGCGCCGGGGTGATCCGAGTTCGACTCGAACGGGCTGACTGAGCAGAGCGCCCATGGCGGAGGCAAGCTGAACGACCGCTTGCCGCTGGCCGCGGACGAGCTGCATCAAGAACCCGGAGGCAGCGCCGATAGAGCTGGCACATCAACTCACCTTTCGGTGCCACATGTTCAACGGCCATCTCAAAAAACAACTCGAAGAACAATCCGCGGAGCTGCTGCAGCTACGTCAGCTGCGCGAGCAGATGGACGCCACCAAGCTCACCATCACGCTCGATCGCGATTTCCGCATGATGGCCATGAACCAGCGCTTCGCGCAGACCCTCGGCTACTCCGTAAGCCAGTTGCAGGGCCGGGTCATGACCGACATCGTGCCGGCTTATGTGAGGAACCTGTCCTGTTTCAAGAGTTTCACCAGCGCCGTGTCCCGGATGGAACCCATCAGCGACAACTATCGTTTCCTGGGCGGCAACGGCAACCTCGTCTGGCTGCACATCGAGTGGTATCCGATCCGCGACGCGAAGGGTGGGCTGCAGCACATGAGCGGCTTCGCCCGCGAAGTGACGCGAGAGCTGCAGCTGGCCAAGGAGAACGAAGCCTTCATCAAGGCCCTGCTACGCTCGACCGCGGTCATTCAGTTCAACCTGGACGGCACAATCGTGACCGCGAACGAGCAATTCCTGAAGGGCACCGGCTATTCGCTCCAGCAGATCGTCGGCAAGCACCACCGCATGTTCTGCACCCAGGAAGAGGCCTCGTCCACGCAGTACAGGGCGTTCTGGGAAACCCTCAATCGCGGCGAGTTCGTCGCCGACCGCTTCAAGCGTATCGACAGCCATGGGCGCGACCTCTGGCTGGAAGCGACCTACAACCCGGTATTCGATGCCGAGGGCAAGCTTTGCAAGGTGGTCAAGTTCGCCAGCGTGGTAACCGATCAGGTGGCGCGTGAGGAAGAAGTGCGTGAGGCGGCCAGTATCGCCTATGACGTCTCCCGGCAGACCGACACCCGTGCCGAACGCGGTGCTGTCGTGGTCAAGGACACAGTAGCGACCATGCAGCGCATCGCGGCGGAGGTGGAATCGGCCACTCAGGGTATCGAAGCCCTGGGCCAGCAATCGTTGCTGATCAGTTCGATCGTCCAGACCATTGGCGGCATCGCCGCGCAGACCAACCTGCTCGCGCTCAATGCGGCCATCGAAGCGGCACGCGCCGGCGAACAGGGCCGGGGCTTCGCGGTCGTCGCCGACGAAGTTCGCCAGCTGGCGGGCCGGACCAGCGCAGCCACCGAAGAGATCGTCGCCGTGGTGCAGAAGAACCAGACCCTGGTCGACGACGCCGTGCGGGAGATGGCCAACAGCCGGGAACAGGCGGCCGAAGGGCTGTCACTGGCCAACCAGGCCGGTGCCGTGATCGTCGAGATCCAGGACGGCGCGAAACAGGTCGTCAGCGCGGTCGGTCGCTTCGCCAACGAGCTGTAATCGAAACGATAACGAGGCGGGTGGCATTCCATTCGCCTTTTTCGTTGAGTCAAAGCACCGCGTTGCCCACCGGCCTGGCGAAACGATAGGTCGCAAAGCAGCACAGCACGACGCCACTGACCGCCAGCAGTCCGGCGACGATACCGATATTGCTGAGCCCCAGGTGACTCGTGACGAGGCTTCCCAGCAACGCACCACCCCCGATCCCCACGTTATAGATGCCGGAAAACATTGCCATGGCAACATCGGTCGCGTCGGAGGCCAGGTTCAATACCTTCGACTGCGAGGCCAACCCGAAGCACATCCCGGCGATGCCCCAGACCACCACCAGCGCACCGAGCATCGACGGATCGCTCGCTGCCGGCAGCAGCAACAGCAAACACAGCGCCATGGTCGAGATCGCCGCGATCATGAAGCCTCGCGGATAACGCCCGCTATAACGGCTGAACAGAAACGAGCCGAGAATCCCGGCGCCGCCAAACAACAGCAGCAAGACAGTCGTCAGATCACCGCTCAGGTGCGCGATGGTTTGTGCGAAAGGCTCGATATAGGTGTAGGCAGTGAACTGCGCGGTGATCACCAGCGCGGTCAGCACATAGGCCGCGACCAGCGCCGACCGTTTGAACAGCATCGGCAGGCTGCGCAGCGAACCGGAATTCTGGCTCGGCAGCAGAGGTAGCGTCCGGGCCAGGCAGAGCACCACCAGCGCCGCGATCACGGCAATCGACAGGAACGTCGTGCGCCAACCCAGCAGCTCCCCTATCACTCGACCAATGGGGATACCCAGCACCATGGCCAACGCACTGCCGGTCGCCAGCAGGCCCAGCGCCTGTGCTTGCTTGCCCGGCGGTGCAACGCGCACGGCCAACGATGCAGTGATTGACCAGAACACCGCATGCGCCAGCGCGATGCCGATGCGGCTAAGCATCAACATCCCAAAGCTCGAGGCCACGCTCGAAACCAGATGGCTGCCAATGAACACCACGAAAACGAACATCAGCAAGGTGCGCCGTTCGACGTTGCGCGTCATCAGCATCATCGGCAGCGACATCAGCGCCACCACCCAGGCGTAGATCGTCAGCATCAGCCCGACCTGGGACGGCGGCATGTCGAATGAGCGGCCGATATCGCTGAGCAAGGCGACCGGGACGAATTCGGTGGTACTGAAGATGAAGGCGGCCAGGGCCAGTGCGACGACACTGAGCCAGCTTCCGCCGGTGGCGCTTTGGGTTTCGTTCATTCGGGCAGTTCTGAAAAGCAATGCTTCGTCCGCCAGAGCCTCCCGAACGGAGGTCAGCGCGAAGGACGGTGATGAAAAGGACGATGCACCTGAAGCCGAACGACGAGATCGCCCGCAGCCTCGAGCAAGCGCGGGGACGGGGACGGAAGAAAATTCAGGCGGCAGGTCTGAGCGGCGCGGATTCTACGCCTGGCGCGGAGCGCTGTCAGGTGCCGCGCGCCCCCGGCGACCAGCGGCCACCATCGCTGAGAAGCGAGGCCCTCCACTCGGCACCCTGCCGAAACTTTGCTGGCGGGTATCAGCCGTAACTAGACCGACCCAGCCCCCTGGAGCAGTCATGGCCTACCCAAAAATCCCCGCGCAGAAACAGGACCGCCAGCCCGGCATGGAAGAAGCGAAATGAACCCGCCCGCCGAATTCATCCGCGACAGCTACAAGGGCAGCGGCAAGCTGGCCGGCAAGGTCGCGCTGGTCAGTGGTGGCGACAGCGGCATCGGTCGCGCCGCGGCGGTGCATTCGCCCGCGAGGGCGCGGGTGTCGCTCATCGTACGTTAGCGGCCAGACCATTCGTATCAACGGCGGGAAGGTGGTGAACGGCTGAGCGGCCACGGTGACGTATGACGGCCTGTCGAAGCATCGCGTAACCCCTGCGCAGGGAACCATCGTCGAGCCTGTCGCGCCCAAGACTGAGGAAGGCTGGCAAGACGCCCGGCCCGTATCTCAATCGCAGCCAGCGCTGCCCATGAAACAGGTGAAGTCATGCCCCAGATCCTCATCGCGGCTTTCGACCGCTACGCCGAAGCCGAGCAAGTCAAAACCGAGCTCCTGAGCCAGGGCGTGGCCAGCACGGATATTCAGATTTCCGCGTCGTTCAATCCGGAGACGGTCAACAGCAGCCGGGTGGAAGTGATCGGCGAAGAGCCGGATGAGGACGCGACGGTCGCCGACAAGATCGGCAGCTTCTTTCACAAGGTATTTGGAGACGGTTCCAGCCAGCATGCCGGCCGTTATCCCGAGGCGGCTCGGCGCGGTTCGACGGTGGTGACCGTCAGCCTGGACGATGAAAGCCAGGTCTCGATGGTGGAACGCATCATGGAGCGAAACGGTGCGATCGATATCGACGAGCGCAGCGCAAGCTGGGGCAGCGACGAAGCGACTCCGGTCACCGCCAGCACCGAGACGCTGACCACCGGCTATCCCGAAGCCGCCTCGGTCAGCGAAGACGAGCGCAAGCTCAACGGTATGGCCAGCGCGGATCGCGGCGCGGACGACGGCTCGGTCCCGGGGCGGGCCGAGAATGACAAGGCCTCGCGCCGCGACAACACGGCGGGACGGGTCAGAATCATTCCGCGCTGACCATGAGCAGCGTTCACGGCGCCGTGAACACTTCGTCGAGCAGGTCGTTCATCGCCGCGAAGGCACGTTTCGCCACCTCCGGGTTGTACTCGTTGCGACCCGGTACGTTGGCGTAGGGATCAGTGAACGAGTGCACGGCGTTGCCGTAGCTCACGAGTTGCCAGTCCACATCGGTGGCTTTCATTTCGGTAATGAATCCCTCGACCTGCTCCGGCGGAACAGCCGGATCATCGGCGCCATGCAGCACCAGCACGGGCGCCTTGATCTGTTTAGCGTCATCGGGATCGGGCGTATCGAGGTTGCCGTGGAACGATATGAAAGCGTCAAGTTCCGCGCCGGATCGAGCCAGTTCGAGCACTGATCCGCCACCGAAACAGAAGCCGATCGCCGCCATTCTCCCGGTGTCGACCGGCACTATCGATTGCGCCTTTAATGCATCCGTCGCCGCCTGAGCACGCTTGCGCATGAGCGGGCGATCGCCGCGTACCGAGGAGGCCGCCGCCTTGGCCTCGTCGGGGTTGGAGGGGCGTACGGCCTTGCCGTACATGTCCGCCATGAACACTACGTATTTCTCACCAGCCGCACGCGCCGCCTTCTCCGCCGAACGCTCGGTCACGCCCAGCCAGTTGGGCACCATCACCAGGCCGGGCCGCGCGGTAGTGACCGCATCGTCATAGACGAGCAGCCCCTCGAAAGGCTCGCCGTCGATCTCGTAGGCGAGCGGTTTGACGACGGTTGCCGCCTCGACGGCTCCAATCGATCCCACCAGTGCCAAGGCCAAGCATGACTTTTTCATCGACGGACTCCCTCTCGTGAACGCGTTCATCAACAGTAGAGGAAATCCGCGCAGGCGCTTTACCGACTGGCCGGGAGAGCGTTTCGATTTATGTCGGCCGAACCCGGCCGGCCAGCCGTAATGCCCTTATCCGCATGGGTGCCGACCACCGGATCGCAACTCGTCCAGCGCGAGGGCGTTGGCTGTCGCGGCGCCGCTGGCAGTGTTATCGAAGATGCACCATTGCGGCACATCGACCGGAGCCTTGGCCAGCCGTGCGTCCAATCGGCACAGCCATTCGGGCTCGTAGGAGGAGTAATAAAGACGCGGCGAGCCGTGTAGCCGGTAGTAACGCAGACCGGCCCAACCACCCGGATCGGCCGCCTCGGCAAATGGCGCCGGATCGGCGGCGACCCGTGCGATCCGCATGCGCTGAAGCAGAGCTTCGGACTCGAGCCAGCTCGGGTGGCGGGGCTCGAAGGCCACGAAGCCCTCATGGCGGGCCCGTAGCGCATCGAAGAAGGCCTCGGCACAGCCTGCTTCGTAGACAAGCGAGGGCGGCAACTGCACCAGCAGGCAACCCAGTTTCTCGCCAAGGTGCCCGCACTCGTGCAGGAAGGCCTGGAGCAAGCCCTCGCACCCGAGCAGGCGCGCTTCGTGGGTGATCTGCTTCGGCACCTTCACGCTGAAGCGAAAGCCGGGCGGTACGCTGTCGGCCCAGCGCGCATAGGTCGCCGGCCGGTGCGCACGGTAGAAGGAGCTGTTGATCTCCACTGCCGGCAGCCGAGCGGCATAGCGCTGCAGGTGCGTGCCCACGGCCGGAAAATGCGGCCATTGTTCACGCGGCAGGCTCCAGCCCGCAGTGCCGAGATGAAGGCTGGCCACGGCGCGCATCAAGCTCGCCCCTCAGCATGCTTCGTCTGCACGGGCAGCCGCCTGAGCAGCCACTTTCGCACCGGCACCACGGCGTGTTCCTGCGCCCAGACACACAGCACGACGGTCAATAGCAGATACAGCGGGTAGAGCCTCAGCGACAACGTCTGCTCTGCGGCTTGGGCGGCACAGGCCGCCCAGTCGTCCAGACAACGAGCCGAAGCCACGCCGAGCAGTTTCTCCATACGCGAGAACAGGACGAATGCCGGTACGTGCAATACGAACAGTGGCAGGGACGCGGTACCCAGGCGTTGCGCCCAGACGTTCAGCCGCTCGCGCTTAGGCATACGGATCAAGGCGAGCAGATAGATCAGCATCAATTGCGCAGGTAACAGCAAGCCGTTGTGCAGCAGGAAGTACCAGTACTTCTCGCCCTTGAGTAGCCAGATGGCGAGCAGGAAGCAGAACAGAACGAACCCGGCCATCAGCAGCCGCAGCGCCCTGTTCGGCAGGCGGCCGGCGGTCTGGTGCTCGCGAAACAGCCCGTAGGCGAGAATGCCCGCGAGGAATTCCGGCAAACGCAGCAAAGGCATGCGGTGCAGCATGCCGGTGAAGGGAGTCCCGTACTCCTGCTGCAGGATGACCCACACCGGCGGGATCAGATAGAGCAGCACCACCACGGCCAGCCAGACGACCTTGTGCGGCGTACGCATCAACCGGGGCGCCAGCAACGGGAAGGTCAGGTAGAAGAAGAACAGGGTCGAAATCGACCAGAGCGGCGGATTGAAAGTCAGGTAATAAGGATTCCACGCCTGAAGCATGAACAGCTGAAGTACGAAATTGAGCAGCAGCTCGCCATTGCTCATGAAGTGCTCCAACGTCTCGCGCGAGGCGTCGCCCAGGTCCTCGTTGGTGTCATAGACGACGAATCGCAGCGTGGCCTTGGTGTCGTCCGGTGGGATGCCAAGGTTGGAGATGATCAGCAGCACCACGGCCGTCAGCGCCAGCGAGAACAGGTGCAACGGGTAAAGATTGGCGAAGCGCCGGCTGAGGAAACTCCGTCCGGGCTCGCGCATCCGCCCCTGTTGGCAGTAGACATGCGCCAGCAGGAAGCCAGACAGCGCGAAGAAGCTGCTGGTGGCGAAGAAGCCGACGCCGGTGAGATCCGCCACCCAGTCGGGCAACGAGGTCTCGGCATAGTTGTGCAGGGTGTGGAAACACACGATGTACAGACCAAGCGAGAAGCGCAGCCACTCGAGCCCGATGAATTTGTCCTTGCTGACCTGCTCCACTCGAGGCTCCTACATCCAAGACCGGCGAACATCCCAGCACTAGGACGCACAACGGCGGTCAGTCGTTCGATCAACGAGCGCAGCGGCGGTGCGCCGGATGAATTTAGTCACTATTGAGCGGCGCACGGGCCACGCCGGCTGGGGTCAAAACGGCAGAACCCATCCTGCAGGAGGTCCGACCGCAGTGCTGTCCCGAGTCATTAATCGCCTTCCCGCTAGCCATACCCTTTCCCTGATGCTGGCCGTACTCCTCCTCAATGTCTCGCTGCCGGCCTGCGCCCAGGAAGGCTTCAGTTGGGCGGAAGAATTTCTCCAGCGCGTGGCCGAGGTGGACGAGCGCACGCCCGGCGAGCTGGGCGTTTTCGTCAAGGATCTCGACAGCGGCGTATCGGCGTCCTATCACGGCGATGAACGCTGGTACCTCGCCTCGACCGTGAAGGTCCCGGTGGCGATTGCGATCATGCGCCGCGTCGACGAGGGCGCGCTGAGCCTGGACAGCACCGTGCGGCTGATGGAGTCCGACTACGTCGACGGCGCCGGGCCGACCAACAGCTATGCGCCGGGGACCCGCCTCAGCGTGCGCTATCTTATGGATCAGATGCTGATCCACAGCGACAACACCGCCAGCGACATGTTGATCAGCCTGGTCGGGCTGGAGGCGGTCAATGCCGTCACCGCCGAGCTGGTCCCGGAGGGCTTCGGCCCCATCACGTCGCTCGCCGATGTGCGGCGGCTCATCTACGGCGAATTTCACCCCGCCGCACGCCAGCTGTCGGGCCGCGACTTTCTGCGCCTGAAACAGCAGCGCGGCGAAGCCGGCCGTTTGGAGTTGCTGGCCAGACTGCTTGGCGTGCCAAAAAGCGAACTGCGCGCCATTCGCCTGCGCGAAGCCTACGAACGCTACTACGCCACCCCGAACAACTCCGCCACGCTGCAGGCCTACGGTGACTTGCTCGCGGCGCTGGTGGCCGGCAAGGCCGTGTCCCGGGCGAGCACCGAATATCTGCTGGGCGTGATGACACGGGTGCAGACCGGCGACCAGCGCATCAAGGCCGGCCTGCCGGCCACCGTCAGCTATGCCCACAAAACCGGCACTCAGGTGGCACGAATCTGCGATGCCGGTCTGATTGCCCCGCCCCCGTTCCACGTCGCCGAGGCCACCGGCCGCATCGTAGTGGTCGCCTGCGTGCGCGGCGCCGCCTCGACCGTGAAGGCCGAACGCGCCTTGCGGGGTGCCGGCGAAGCCATTACCGCCTCCGGAGTCTTACGCCTATGACAAGCGTCGCGCTCGGCAACGGAAAGCTTCTCGCATTGCCCGTGCTGATCGGCCTCGGCATAGCGCTTTGGGCGTACCGGGAACAGGCCTATTCGGACTCCTGGCGCAATGAGCTGGAACAGGACATGCGCCGCATCGACGAAGGCTCGCCAGGGCGGCTGGGGCTATACGTCAAACATCTGGGCGACGGCACGGCTTTCGTCTACGAAGCGGATCGATTCTGGTACCTCGGCTCGGCGGTCAAGGTACCGATCGCCGTGGCGGTGCTGCAGGGTGTCGATGAGGGCGAACACAGCCTGGACGATGAGCTGGCCCTCGAAGCCCGCGACAAGGTCGATGGCTCCGGCGATCTGGTCTGGCAAGACAACGGCGTCGCGTACTCGGTGCGCACCCTGCTCAACGAGATGCTCATCGAGAGCGACAACACCGCAGCCAACATGCTGATTCGGCTGGTCGGCGAGGACCGGCTCAACGAGCGCACCCACGAGAACATGGGCGGTAAGGGCTTCGAGCGCATCACCGACTTCACCCAGGTTCGCCGTGACGTCTATGGCGAACTGCACCCGGACGCGCGCGAGCTGGACAACCTCGACTTGGTCAAGCTGGCTTCCGCCCCGTTCAGCCAGCCGCGCTACGAGGCGGTGGCACGAGTGCTCAACCGCTCGCCCGATGAGCTCGAGGCGGACAGCATGGAGCAGGCCTACGAGCGCTACTACGCGCGCAAGCTCAACTCCAGCACGCTGGAGGCCTACGGCACGCTGCTGGAAAAGCTGGTGAGCGGCGAGCTGCTCTCCGAATCCAGCCGGGACCTCCTGTTCAAGAACATGAAGCTCGACCGCTATGATGCCTACCGCCTCGAAGCGGGGCTGCCGCGCGACGTACCTTTCATTCAGAAGACCGGCACACAACTGGAACGCGCCTGCCATGTGGGCGTGATCGACCCACTGTCCGAGGATCAGACCAATACCGTGATCGTCGTGGCCTGCGCCGAAGCCATGGACGAGGATAAGGAAGCAGGCGCCGCCTTCGAGCAGCTCGGCCAGGCAATCACCCAGGCATTGCTGGGCAAGCCCGAGTGACCCCTTCACGCCGCGCAACGCCTCACACCACGGCCGCCCGTCGAGCCTGATGCTCGTATTCAGGCGAGTGATTGTCCAAACTGCGCAGTCATCTGATCAGTGAGGCGTCGATCATGCGCAAGGCCGGAACCAAACAACGCCACGCCTACAAGCTCGAAAGACTTCAGCGCTTTTTGGACTGGGCCAACACGCGCCATCCCGATTTCGTGCCGAAGAAAAATCACCAGGAAAAATGGTTCAGCACCTATCTCGGCCATCAGCCACCGGAAATCGGCCGCGCGGCGCGATTGTTCTGGTTGGGACTGGACCTGCCCACGGTCGAGGCGAATCTTGGGGACGCCGAACCGACTCGCCTGATCGGCCGGCTGCTGAACCGGGACGTGAACGATTTCAGTTGTACCGTCGATATCTTCGGTGTCGAAAAATCGCTGGATTGCGGCCCGGTGCAGAACCTGCTCGAACCCGAGTTCGCGCTGCGCATCGACGACAGCGGATCGATAGACGACTTCGAACGAAACGTGTGCGCCGCGGTGGAGGCCTTGGTCCGGGATCGCTTGCATGTCCTGGAACAGCCATTCACCAGCCTCAGCGAAGAACAGAAAGTTCAATGCTTGGAGCGCCTGCCCGTGCGGCTTTCACGCCTCGACGATTTCGCGGCGCGTGCCGTCGACATCGTCAACGAGGTCAAACACGACCTGCGCTATGTCGTCGAGCTGCGCCACGGCGACGTCGCGCTGGACATGCAACGGCGCATCTCAGGTGGCCAAGGCCATGTGCTCAGCGCGGACGAGGTCGCCGCGATCAAGCGCGAGGACCGCCAGGCCCTGCAGGCCAAGTTCGAGATGATGATCGAGGAGGCGCAGGACTTCGATCTGCAGTTGCTCGGCGAGAAGCGCCTGACTGAAGTCTTCTTGATGGAGCCGAAAAAGCTGCGCCGGACCATCCGTTTCGCCCGCGAGGACAACCGGGAAAAGATGGCCTTCGCTGTGCTGCTGGAGAACAACCCGCGCTTCGTCCACTACCACAAGCTGTACGCCGCTCGGCGCATCACCCGTACCTGGACCGCCCTGCTCGGCCCGACCAACAGCGGCAAGACGCATCAGGCCATCGAGGCGATGACCGCGGTCGAGCATGCCATTTACCTGTCGCCGCTTCGCCTGATGGCACTGGAGAACCAGGAGCGCATCGAGTCCATGGGCGTGCCTTGCTCGCTGGTCACCGGCGAGGAAGAGATCATTCGCGAGGGCGCCACTCATTTCTGCTGCACCGTCGAGGAGTTCGCGCGCTTCCGGCACGAATCCTGGGACGTGGTGGTCATCGACGAAGTGCAGATGATGGCCGACTCGCAACGCGGCTGGGCCTGGGTCGATGCGCTGGTCAGCGCCTACACGCAGGATCTGATCATGACCGGCCCGGAGCTGATCCAGCCGTCGCTGAAAACCCTTTGCGACCTCTGCGAAGACCAACTGGTGGTCAAACGCACCAAACGACTCTCACCGGTGGACGTGGCGCGCCGCTCGACCACCCTCAAGCAGCTCGAGGCAGGCTCGATGCTGGTCGCCTTCAGCCGCAAGACCGTGCTGGAACTCAAGGCATTGCTGGAGATGACCGGCAAGACCGTTTCGGTGGTCTACGGTGCGCTGTCGCCTGAAGTGCGGCGTGAGCAAGCCCGCCGCTTCCGTGAAGGCGAGGCGGACATCATGGTTGCCACCGACGCCGTCGGCATGGGCCTGAATATGCCGGCGCACACGCTGTGCTTCTACACCGACGAGAAGTACGACGGCATCCAGAGCCGTCAGCTCAAAGTGCAGGAGGTCAAGCAGATCGGCGGGCGGGCCGGACGCTTCGGGCATCACGACAGCGGCGTCATCACCGCGCTGGATGTGCAGACACTGCAATCGATCAGGCGTCTGTTCCACAGCCCGGACCTGCCAGTGGACCTGACGCAATTCCAGGTACGGCCTTCCATCGAGCACTTGCAGGCGATCGCCGAGCTGATGAACGAGCCGAGCCTGCTGCGGGCATGGCTGACCTTCAACCGCAACATCAACTACGGCGACGAATTCATCTCGATCCTGCCCGACGAGCTGGCGGAGTGGATCAAGCTGGTCGACGACCCGACCATCGATCTGCCGTTGCGCTGGATTTTTGCCTGCACGCCGATTCGCGGTGGTCTGGACAGCCCGGCGAGCATCTTTGCCCAGCAATGGCTGAAGAAGGTCGCCCAGGACAAGGAGATCCCATTGCCGCGGCTGATCATCGATGCCGATTTGGCAACACTGGAAAGCTCGCTGCATGTCATCGAAACCTACCTGCACCTGTCGCGCACGCTGCCGGCACACTTCCCGGCGTTGGAGCAGGCCGAACAGCATCGCAGCCTGCTCAACGGTGCGATCACCCGCGAGTTGTCACGCCAGCGTAAGCCACGCAGTTCGGATCGCCGGCGGATTTCCGGAGAGACCCGCAACTGCGAGGGCTGCGGCAAGGCGATGCCGATGGCGGCGCGCAAATTTCGGCTGTGTCAGAACTGCTTCCGCGAGCGGCGTTGAGGCAGCTTGGGCGTTTCGGGCGACCAAAAGCAGGCGCTCGACGAGCGTAGTTGGTCGATGTTCGAACGAGCGACACGAGGCATCGAGGCTGGCCAGGGACGGCTTCGGCCCTTAGGATGCCGCAGGTTTATCCAGATGGACGGCGCCTTTTCGGGCGTCGGTCATGACCCTAATCACCGCTTGCCAAGGAACCAGGGCCGATGTCGATCATCCTTCAGTTGCGCCAGCAACTGGCCGCGATCACCAGCAAGTTCGGCTGGGCTGCACTGTTGCTCGCACTAGGCGTCCATGTTGCCGTGTCCTATGCCGGCCTGCGTCTGTTCGAAGAAACACCACTCACCGAGCTGAAGACATTCGTCTATTTCTATCTGACCACCGCGCTGACCGTCGGCTACGGTGACTTCTCACCGCAGACCGCTGGCGGTCGCATCTTTGTTTCCACCTGGTTGATGATCGGCGGCATCGCGCTGCTGACCGCCATCATCGGCAAAACCACCAATTCCATAATCGCAGTCTGGAGGAAAGGCATGAAAGGCAAGGGGACGTTCGCCACCTGCACGGGCCATACCGTTGTGATCGGTTGGGAAGGCGAAATCAGCGAGCGCGTCGTCGAACTGCTGCATGAAGACGAAACCTCCAACGACCACCTGATCGTCATCTGCGACACGGTGCTCGAAGAAAACCCAATGCCAGGCAAGACCGAGTTCATCCATGGCGAGAGTCTGTCGTCTCTGGTGCTGCTGCAGCGCGCCGGGGTGAAAGGGGCCGAACGCACCCTGGTGCGCACCGGCTCGGACGACCTGACGCTAGCCGTCGTGCTGACCATCAACCAGCTCAATCCGGTCGGCCACGTGGTTGCCCACTTCAGCAGCAGTGAGACCGCCCGACTGGCCCGCAGTTATGCGCCCAAGCTGGAATGCACTTCCAGCATGGCCATCGAAATGCTGGTGCGCTCATCGCAGGATCCGGGCTCCTCAGTGATCATTAATGAGCTATTGAGCGTGGGCCAGGGCGCGACCCAATACCGCCTGCTACTGCCCGAGAGCTACGAAAGCACGGTCGGCGCGCTGTACAAGCAATTGAAAGACCGGCACAACGCGACGCTGATCGGCTACCGCGCCAAAGATCAGCCCCAGCCGACCATCAACCCGTCCAACGACACCCCGGTACGAGGCGGCGAATTGTTCTATATCGCCAATACACGCCTCGCCGGCCTGGGTGACGCAAGCTGAGCATGGTGCTGCGCCGAGCAGAGATTCGCCGGTAGGGCTGAACGAGTCGGCCCTACAACAAACGCATCGACACCGCGATCGCCGATAGGCCCAACGAAGCGCCACGGGCGTAGCACCTGCCCCCCGGCTACGACACCCGGCTCCCTTCATTTCGGGAATCAACCTCGCCATTCCGGCTCTGATTAGGACAGCCATGAGCAGCCGGGAGACACCATGAGCGACCCATACGACCTGCAGCGATTCGTCGACGCCCAGCAATCGATCTATGACCGCGCACTGGCGGAGCTGAAGGCCGGCCATAAGCAAAGCCACTGGATGTGGTTCATCTTTCCGCAGATAGCCGGCCTCGGCCATAGTGATATGGCGCGTCGCTACGCCATCAAGGATGCAAACGAGGCGGCGGCCTATCTACAGCACGCCCTGCTCGGGCCTCGTCTTGAGGAATGCGCGGAGGCGCTGCTTGCCCATGCCGAGCGTCCGGCACGGCAGATTCTTGGTTCACCCGACGACATAAAGCTGCGCTCGAGCATGACGCTATTCGCCACCGTTGCGCCTGAGCGAACCGTATTCCAAACGGTGCTGGATGCGTTCTTCGCGGCCGACCCTGACCCGGCGACACTGTCGCGCCTGCATCGTTGAGCGGCGCGGAACGGACCTGCGATAGGCGAGCCAAGGCCGGCACGATAGGCTTCTCGCTTTTCCGGCAGGCCCGCCGCCCCCACACAGGTGCAATACATGGCTCAGGCCGACAGCTTCGAAGCCATGCCGCGGAAGACCGAGTGCGGTACCGCGCAAGCTGATCAGCAAAATCATGCTGCAGCGGATCTCCCCCAGACGCGATCCGGCTTGCGTGTCCCGCCCGGCCCTTAACACACGATCATCGCCACGCATCGAGCCAGCCGTTGCGACCGCTCACCTCGCCACGCCAGAAAACCGTCATCAGTGGCGGCGACAACAGCCTTTCGTCAGCTTTCCGTTGAAATGTTCAAGTTTTTACTTTGACAGCTCGGTATTTTGACTTTAAGTTTTCATTTCCGAACATTTCCGAACCCTCGCAGTATTCGGACTACAACAACAACAGACTCAGAAGAGGACCTGCGCATGAGCAACCCGTCCACCCCGACGCTACGGGGGCAATGCATTGCCGAGTTTCTCGGCACCGCCCTGCTTATCTTCTTCGGCACAGGCTGCGTGGCCGCGTTAAAGCTTGGCGGCGCAGAGCTAGGTCTTTGGGAAATAAGCGTTATCTGGGGTATCGGGGTCAGTATGGGAGTCTACCTTGCCGCCGGTGTTTCCGGCGCTCATCTGAATCCCGCCGTGTCCATCGCGCTTTGGTTGTTCGGCACGTTCGAGCGCAACAAGGTCCCTGCCTACATCCTCGCTCAGACAGCGGGAGCCTTCTGCGCCGCTGCGTTGGTTTATGGTCTTTACAGCAGCCTGTTTTTCGATTTCGAACAGACGCAGCACATGACCCGCGGCAGCATCGCCAGCCTTGAACTCGCATCGGTATTTTCCACCTACCCTCATGCATCCTTATCGGTCGGTCAGGCGTTTGTGGTGGAAGTGGTGATTACCGCTATCCTGCTGGGGATGATCATGGCCCTGACCGATGACGGCAACGGCCTGCCTCGCGGCCCGCTGGCACCCTTGCTGATCGGCCTGCTGATCGCGGTGATCGGCGGCGCGATGGGCCCTCTCACCGGCTTCGCAATGAACCCGGCGCGTGATTTCGGACCGAAGCTGATGACGTATTTCGCTGGTTGGGGTGAAGTGGCCTTTACCGGTGGCCGGGAGATCCCCTACTTTCTGGTTCCATTGATCGCCCCGGTGCTGGGTGCCTGCATCGGCGCCGCAGGCTACAAGGCGCTGATCTGCAAGCATCTGCCAAATCTGGATGGAGGCGCTTGCGCCGCCGAGCCGGACCGCAAGGCCGAGCGCTACACCGCACACGATGTCACTGCCCAAGAAGCTCGTTAAGGAATCGACACCATGAGCACTCAGAACAACAAGCAATTCATCGTCGCCCTCGACCAGGGCACCACCAGTTCCCGCGCCATCGTGCTGGACCGCAACGCCAACGTGGTCACCATTGCTCAGCGCGAATTCGCGCAGATCTATCCGCAACCGAGCTGGGTCGAGCATGACCCCATGGAAATCTGGGCCACCCAGAGCGGCGTGTTCGTCGAAGCCCTGGCACAGGCCGGCATCACTAACGAGCAGGTCGCAGCGATCGGCATCACCAACCAACGCGAAACCGCCATCGTCTGGGACAAGAGCACCGGCCGGCCGATCTACAACGCCATCGTCTGGCAGAGTCGCCAGAGCACGCCGATCTGCGATCAGCTCAAGCGTGACGGTATGGAAGAACACATCCGCAACACCACCGGCCTGGTCATCGACCCCTACTTCTCCGGCACCAAGATCAAGTGGATTCTCGATCACGTCGAGGGCAGCCGTGAACGCGCCCGTCGGGGCGAACTGTTGTTCGGCACCGTCGATTGCTGGCTGATCTGGAAGATGACCCAGGGCAAGGCTCACGTCACCGATTACACCAACGCCTCGCGCACCATGCTCTTCGACATCCACAAGCTGGAGTGGGATCCGGTGATGCTGGAGGCGCTGGATATACCGCGCGAAATGCTGCCAGAGGTGCGCTCATCCTCCGAAGTCTACGGTCACGCCTATCTGGGCTCCGGACAGAGCACCGGCATTCCGATCGCGGGTATCGCGGGCGATCAGCAAGCCGCGCTGTTCGGCCAGATGTGCGTCGAGCCCGGCCAGGCCAAGAATACCTACGGAACCGGCTGCTTCCTCCTGATGAATACCGGCACCAAGGCCGTTCAGTCCAAGCACGGCTTGCTCACCACCATAGCCTGCGGGCCGAAGGGCGAGGTCAACTACGCCCTGGAAGGCGCCATCTTCAACGGTGGCTCGACCGTGCAGTGGCTGCGCGACGAGCTGAAGGTGATCAACGACTCGCTGGACTCCGAATACTTCGCCACCAAAGTACAGGACAGCAACGGCGTCTACCTGGTGCCAGCGTTCACCGGGCTCGGCGCGCCCTATTGGGATCCGCGTGCCCGTGGCGCACTGTTCGGGCTGACCCGTGGGGTCAAGGTCGACCACATCATCCGCGCCGCGCTGGAATCGATCGCCTACCAGACCCGCGACGTGCTCGACGCCATGCAGCAGGACGCCGGCGAGCGCCTGCGCTCACTGCGTGTGGATGGCGGCGCAGTGGCCAACAATTTCCTCATGCAATTCCAAGCCGACCTGCTCGGCACGCACGTGGAACGTCCCCAGATGAAGGAAACCACCGCCCTCGGCGCCGCCTACTTGGCAGGCCTGGCGACCGGTTTCTGGAGCAGCCTGGACGAGTTGCGCAGCAAGGCCACAATCGAGCGCATCTTCGAACCGGCCTGTGATGACGAGAAGCGTGAAGCGCTCTACAAGGGCTGGAAGAAGGCGGTGGGTCGCACCCGCGACTGGGAAGAGGAATAGCCTCGACTACCGAATCGGCATCTTGATTGCGCCCAGCCGGATTCACTTCCGCGCTGGGCGCTGCTATTCGCAAATGAACAATTCTTTAATCACGGACCAGACTGCGGCATGCTTCCCGGCATATCGATAACAAGGAAGCCTCCATGAGTCTGGCCCCACGACAGCAGAGCATTCTCGAATTGGTGCGCGAACGCGGCTACGTCAGCATCGAAGAGCTGGCGCAACAGTTCTCGGTGACACCCCAAACCATCCGTCGTGACATCAATCAGCTGGGCGAAGCCGGCCTGCTGCGTCGTTATCACGGCGGTGCCGCCCACGACTCCAGCGTGCAGAACACCGCTTACACCCAGCGTGCCCGGCAGATGCGCGACGAGAAACGCCGCATCGCCGACGCCATGGCCGCGCACATTCCTGATCAGGCTTCGCTGTTCATCAATATCGGCACCACCACCGAAGCCATCGCCCATGCGCTGCTCAATCACCGCGATCTCAAGATCATCACCAACAACCTGCACGTGGCGAGCATCCTCAGCCCCAAGGAAGACTTCGACGTGCTGATCGCCGGCGGCAATGTGCGCAGCGACGGCGGCGTGGTCGGCCAGGCCACAGCGGATTTCATTAGCCAGTTCAAGGTAGATTTCGCCCTGATCGGCATCAGCGGGATCGACGAAGACGGCACCCTGCTGGACTTCGACTATCAGGAAGTGCGCGTCTCCCAGGCCATCATCAGCAACGCGCGCAAGATCTTTCTCGCGGCGGATTCGAGCAAGTTCGGCCGCAGCGCCATGACCCGACTCGGCTCGCTGGAGCAGATCGACATGCTGTTCACCGAAGCCCGGCCACCGGAAACCTTCATGGAGCTGTTGAATCGCCACAAGGTCAAACTCGAAGTCACGGGTTGACCCGCCATTACAGAGCGTCTTCGGCGAGGCGCGCAACTCGCCACGACTGGATGGATGCCTCTACAAGCGCCAGCGCCGTAGGGTGGCTTTAGCCACCAATACGGACCATATCCCGACACCGTGGCTGGCGCCTACGAAACTGAGCCGTTCCACGAACTGCGTGCAGGCAAGGCGTTGCGCTTAACCGAACCAAGCCGAGTGACTTTCTGTCACACCCGCCTGCCACATTTCTTTGCTCGGCCCGCCTCTGCTTCCACTCCGAGCGGGACAATCCCGAATCACTACGACTGCACAAGCGCCGTCGCTAGCACCAATTGGCAGTTCGAATAGGTTCGATTATTTTCTTTTGATATAAAAAACGAACATACCATCTGGAGAGCGAACTTCTTCTGCGCTAGGATGTTCATATTCGAAAATAAATGTTCGTTCTTGAGGAGAACCCCGTGACCGAAGCCGCCTGCCCCGTCTCCGAACTCTACGACATCGCCGTCATCGGCGGTGGAATCAATGGTGTGGGTATCGCTGCGGACGCGGCTGGTCGCGGACTTTCGGTGTTTTTGTGCGAGCGCGACGACTTGGCGAGCCATACATCATCGGCCAGCAGCAAGCTGATCCACGGTGGCCTGCGCTATCTCGAACATTATGAATTCCGCCTGGTCCGCGAAGCCCTGGCCGAACGCGAAGTGCTACTGGCCAAAGCGCCGCACATCGTCAAGCCGATGCGCTTCGTGTTGCCGCACCGCCCTCACCTGCGCCCCGCATGGATGATCCGTGCTGGCCTGTTCCTGTACGACCACCTCGGCAAGCGCGAGAAGCTACCGGCTTCGCGCGGCCTGCGCTTCGGCGATGACAGCCCGCTGAAGCCGGCGATCCGCCGCGGTTTCGAATATTCCGATTGCTGGGTCGACGATGCGCGCCTGGTCGTGCTCAATGCCATGGCCGCGCGAGAAAAAGGCGCGCATATCCATACCCGTACCCAATGCCTGAGCGCCAAGCGTGCCGCCGGTATCTGGCATGTCGAACTGCAACGTCAGGATGGCAGCCGCTTCTCCTTGCGGGCCAAAGCGCTGGTCAACGCGGCCGGGCCTTGGGTGGCGCAGTTCATCGGTGAGAACCTGCAGCAGCGCTCGCCATACGGCATCCGCCTCATCCAGGGCAGCCATATCATCGTGCCCAGGCTGTACGAAGGCGAACAGGCCTACATCATGCAGAACGAGGATCGGCGCATCGTTTTTGCCATCCCTTATCTGGATCGCTACACCATGATCGGCACCACCGATCGGGAATATCACGGCGATCCGGCTACGGTCAGCATTACCGAGCAAGAGATCGTCTATTTGCTGGGTATAGCCAACACGCATTTCCGCACGCAGTTGGAGCCTAAGGACATTCTGCATACCTTCGCTGGCGTGCGGCCGCTGTGTGACGACGAATCCGACAACCCCTCGGCCGTCACCCGGGACTACACGCTATCGCTGGCTGCCGAGCACAAGCAGGCCCCGCTGCTGTCGGTGTTTGGCGGCAAGCTCACCACCTACCGTAAGCTGGCCGAATCGGCGATGACGCAGCTCAAACCGTACTTCCCGGACATGGAGCCGAGCTGGACGGCCAGCGCCCCGCTACCCGGCGGCGAAGGGATGAGCACCGTCGAAGCACTCATCGAAGCACTGATGAGCAAGGTGCAGGGCGTCGACTTCGCGTTGGCCAAGCGCTGGGCAACGCTTTACGGCAATCGCATCTGGCGAATGCTGGGCGATGCGCGCTCGGTCGACGCGCTGGGTGAGGACCTGGGCCACCAACTGTACGCGCAAGAGGTCGATTATCTTCGCCGCGAGGAGTGGGCGAACGATGTGGACGACATTCTCTGGCGTCGCACCAAACTCGGTCTGGCCTTCAGCGAACCGCAGAAGGAGCGCCTGCAACGCCATCTGCTCGAGCAGCCCACTGAGAACTCCGCGCGCAGCAGCGACGCCGCCTGATTCGATCGGGCCTGCCCATGGCAGGCCGGACATTAGCTCGACGACTAGCCCGCAACTGTTCGGGAAGTGTCCGCGATAGCGTATCGCTTACCCATTAAGCCGCCCTTCTGCCGAATCGAAACGCCTTCAACCCTTCGTCCCGCAGTCCGCTGCGGTCATCAAGCGTTCACACCAGCGCGGCACCGTTAAGCGACCTACACGCTCACGGGAGTTGCCTGATGACGACGAATACCGGTGCCTTGGCGGAAAGCCCCTCCTCCCCGATCACACGCCAATGGCTGTCCTGGCTTCTGGTCATCACGCTTATTTACCTCTTGCTGGCTGCAGTGGGCGCGATCGGCGACGGCTTCAAAGCCGCCACTGGCGATAACGCCAAGGAGCTGTTTGCCTTTGCCACCAACCCCTTCGTCGGGCTGATGATCGGCTTGGCAGCCACGGCGCTGATCCAGAGCTCCAGCACGGTAACGTCGATCATCGTTGGCATGGTCGCCGGCGGGCTGCCGATCCCGATTGCGATTCCGCTGATCATGGGCGCCAACATCGGCACCTCGCTGACCAGCACCATCGTCAGCCTGGGCCACATCCGCAGCGGGCCGGAATTTCATCGCGCCTTCTCGGCAGCGACCGTGCACGATGCGTTCAACATCACCGCCGTGACGATTCTGCTACCGCTGGAACTGCTCTTCCATCCTCTGCAGCGCATGTCCGAAGTCCTGGCGGGTCTGCTGGTAAACGACAGCACCGGGGTCGAAATGAAGAGCATGAACTTCATGAAAACGCTGCTCGCCCCGGCTAGCGACCTGCTCGATGCCAGCGTCTCCTGGCTGCCCAACAAGGTGTGGGCCGGGATCGCACTGATCACCATCGGAATCGGCCTGATCCTGTTCGTGGTGCAAGCCATCGGCAAAGTGCTGCGCAAGGTGATGGTCGGGCGCGCCAAGGACATCATGCACGCCAGCGTCGGACGCGGCCCGCTGTCGGGCATCGCTTCGGGCACATTGATCACAATGCTGGTGCAATCCTCCTCGACGACAACAGCGCTCATCGTGCCGCTGGCGGGCACCGGTGTGTTTACCCTCAAGCAGGTCTATCCCTTCACGCTGGGCACCAATATAGGAACCTGCGTCACTGCCCTGCTGGCCGCCACGGCAATTGCGGGACCAACGGCGGAACTCGCGATGCAGATCGCCTTGGTGCACCTGCTGTTCAATCTTCTCGGTATCTCGATCATCTACGTACTGCCCTTCCTGCGCGGAGTACCTCCGGCCATTGCCAACTACCTGGCGGATCTGGCGCAACGCAGCAAGCTGTATGTCGGGGCGTATATCGGAGGCGTGTTCTTCGGCCTGCCCTTGCTACTGATCGGCGGCAGCCAACTCTGACCCAGCCTGGAGCCCAATCATGCAAAGCGAACGTCGCATCCAGACCGAAAACCGCATCCGCGAATTGCGCGAATCGCTCAATGAGCTCGAAGCCCAACTGGAACGCATCGATGCCCAGGAACAACGTGCGCAGCACCGTGAGATCGAGCACCTGGACGAATACATCAATGCAGTGGATACCCGTTTCAACAGCCTTCAGCTGTTCTGGACCACCCTCAAGGCCGAATGGCTGAAAGCGAAATCCTGACACCCGTAGAGGAACGACACATGCGCGTCAAACCAGGCCCTCTGCTGCTGATCAGCCTCACGCTGAGTCTGCACACGGTGCTCGCCCCGTCCTCACATGCCGTTGAGCCGGTGTCCGACGGGCTGCTCGTCGATGGATCCAGCACCGTTTACCCACTGACGAAGGAAGCGGCACGACGCTTTCAACGCGCCCGGCCAGGCCATCCCATAGAGGTCAAGTTCTCCGGAACCACTGCCGGCTTTCGCCGCTTCTGCGCCGGCGAAACGGACATCAACGACGCTTCGCGCGAGATGAACGCCGAAGAGCAAGCGCATTGCGCCGAGAATGGCATCCGCTATCGCCAGGTTCCGCTGGCCATGGATTCCATCGCCGTGGTGGTACACCCGAGCAACCGCTGGGCAAACGACATCACGGTGGATGAACTCAAGACGTTGTGGGCACCGGCTGCAGAAGGGCATGTCATGCGCTGGAACCAGATCCGCCCGGATTGGCCGGATCGCCCGGTGAAGCTGTTCGGGCGAGGACAGGATTCAGGTACCTATGATGTTTTCACTCAGGAGATCGTGGGAACCACCCATCGCAGCCGCCAGGACTACACCGCCAGCGAAGATGAAGAGCAGTTGGCCGCAGGCATCGCGGCAGAGCCTAACGCGCTCGGCTTCTTCGGCATCGGCGCCTACCATCGGCACTGGGAGGAATTGAAGCTGCTCGCGGTGGACAATGGCAGCGGCCCGATCTTTCCAACGCTCGAAACGGTCAGCGACAACCGCTACAGGCCGCTGACACGCCCGCTGTTCCTGTACCTGAACGAACAGAGCCTTCAGCGCAAGCCCATCACCCAGGCATTCGTTGAACACTACCTGGACGGCTTGCCCAGCTGGATTCATTTCACCGGCTACATGCCACTCAAGGCCGAGCGCTATGCGCGCAGCCTTGCAGCTCTGCAGCAAGCGCAGGAACCGAGCACGACCGACGCAAACCGAACCGGCGCTCAATAGAGCGTCGGCACGACCATGTTGTCCGGCACCGGATTGCGCAGATAGTCCGGGTTGTAGACGCGCTCGGGCAACTTCACCGGGGCGCGTTCCACCTCGCCGTAGGGCAACTGGCTCAGCAGGTGACTGATGCAATTCAAGCGTGCACGCTTCTTGTCGTCGGCCTCGACGATCCACCAGGGCGCGTCGTCGATGTGGGTACGCTCGAGCATGATTTCCTTGGCCCGCGTATAGGCTTCCCAACGACGCCGGGATTCGAGGTCCATGGGGCTCAATTTCCATTGCTTCAGCGGATCATGGATGCGCGCCAGGAATCGGCGGTTCTGCTCTTCATCCGAGATGGAAAACCAGTACTTGATCAGGATGATGCCCGAGCGCACCAGCATCCGCTCGAACTCCGGGACCGAGCGGAAGAACTCCTCATATTCGTCGTCGCTGCAAAAGCCCATCACCTTCTCGACACCGGCGCGGTTGTACCAGCTGCGGTCGAACAGGACCATTTCGCCAGCGGCGGGTAGATGCGAGACGTACCGCTGGAAATACCATTGGGTGCGCTCGCGGTCGTTGGGTGCCGGCAAGGCGGCAACGCGGCAGATGCGCGGATTGAGCCGCTGGGTCACGCGCTTGATGACCCCACCCTTGCCCGCCGCGTCCCGTCCCTCGAAGAGCACGACCACGCGTAGCTTGTGATGCACGATCCAGTCCTGCAACTTGACCAGTTCGCCTTGCAGACGCAGCAGTTCGGAGAAATAGACCCGTCGGGACAACCCACTATCCGACGGTTGCGGCATGCCTTCGCGCCTTATCAACGCATCCATGCGCGCATCGTCCAACTCCATTTCAAACTCTTCGTCGAGGCTGTCCTGAAACTCGTGCAACAGGTGCTCGTATACCTGGAGCGAATTACTCAGATCATCGGTCATCGTCGGCTTCCGGTAAGCGTGAGATAAAAGCCAGGTTTGGTGGCTCCCAGGCTCACGCTAGTGAACAGCAATGACGAGATCATGACCGAAGCCTCCGCTGCGCCGATGGACGACGTGCGAACAGACTTGGATGGAGGCAGCGTTTGAATCGCAGGGCAAATCCGGTAGGCTCGCAACTTTCCAACTGGAGTACACCCCATGGCCCGAGCCACTGCCCGCCACATCCTGGTTCCCACCGAAGAAAAGTGCAACGAGCTGAAAGCTGCCATCGAAGGCGGCGCCGATTTCGCTCAGGTTGCCAAAGACAACTCCACCTGCCCCTCCAGCCGCCAGGGCGGCGATCTGGGATCGTTCGGTCCGGGCCAGATGGTCAAGGAGTTCGACACCGTGGTGTTCAGCGCGCCGATCAACGTCGTGCAGGGCCCGGTGAAGACCCAGTTCGGTTACCACCTGCTGGAAGTGACCAGCCGCCAGGATTGATCCTGAGCCCCTGCGCCAAGGCGCGGGGGCTGTTCGCCTTCCCCTCGAATCCCTCTCCTACCCTTCTCCGATACCGCGAGATCGATCGCCCTGCCCCGCTCGCATACGCACGCTGTTACACGCAAGCCGGCGTCAGGCTTCCAGGCGGAAACGCCCGGTCAGGCTCTTCAAGCTTTCCACATCGCCCGCCGCGCCAACGCCCTGCGCAGCCAACAGCGCCTCCTTGACCATCTTCTGGCTCAGCATTCGCTGGGCTCCGGCCATATCGAGTTGTGAGGCGTCCCTGCTGGAAAGAAACAACCCCCTGCCGTGATCGCCGCGCACAGAAAGATCAGGCTGTAGGAAAAGAAGATCTGGAGATTGATAGTACGCAGGCGGAGGCTGCGTAACAGGGTTCGGATGGCGTTCGCCAGAGCTGATCATGTGATCGTCCAGTGGCCAATTAAAAAAGAGCGTCACGGCCATTGAAACGTCCTCCGACGCTGGCGCAGTTGCCCTTGTCTCGGCCTGGAATGCGCTACTTTTAATACCGTTGATCATGACTGAACTTACTGATCCAGACGGGCTAGTTGGCCTTCAAAAACAGTCCTGAGACAGCGTTTCAGCGCATTGACGAAGGTCAATGAAAACGAAAAATCAAGGTGCTTTTTTTTCGAGCTGATGCGCCTCGACAGCTATGGTTCAAGTAAACGAGCCCGAGCCGTCATTCCCCGTGCTAAAGGAGCGATGAGATGTTCCATGTAACGCGTATAGGCGACAAACGTATCGACGTGGATTTTTCCGGCAAGCTCGACAGCAACGAAATGCGCTTTGCGCTTGATGAGCTGATGAGAAAGTCCGAAGGCATTACCCATGGGCAGATGCTCTTCCGAGTTGGGGACTTCGACATGCCAACGCTCGGCGCGGTCGGCGTCGAGCTGTCGCGAATTCCGCAGATGTTCCGTTTCGTGCGCCGCTTCGACCGTTGCGCGGTCGTTTGCGCCAAGGAGTGGATGAGGAAGGCCAGCGAGATCGAAGGGGCGCTTATTCCTGGCCTGAAGGTCAAGGCCTTCGATCAGCATCAGTCCACCGAGGCGCACGAATGGCTGGAAGGCGCGCTGTAACGCGCCAGGCTAACGCGGCGTACCGAACACCTGCGTCCAGTAGATGGTCGCCGCGCTGCGTGGATGGGTCGCATAGGCGGCACCCATTTCCGTGAAGTCCGGATTCATGATGTTCTGGCAGTGGCCTGGGCTGGCCAGCCAGCCCGACACCGCCTGTTCGGCAGAACCATGACCAGCCGCGATGTTTTCACCGATGCGCTGCCAGCGGTAGCCCTGACGCCTGGCGCGGTCACCAGCCAGGCTCTGATCATGACCCTGGTGAGCGAAATAGTCCCTTTTAGCCATGTCCTGGCTGTGGGCCAACGCGGCTTCCCCCAGTTGCTCGTTCCAGCTCAGCGGCGGCGCCGCATCGAACCGTTGATTGCCACAGCGCCGCGGCTCGGCACGCGCTCGGTTGACCTGTTCGAGAACCGTCTTGCCGGCCTGCGGCCAGTCGCCGATATCGGCGGACAGCAACGGTTTTGCCAGAATCAATTGCCAGGTATTGCCCTCATGCGAGACGCCGATCTCAGCGAAATCGTCGTTCATCAATGCACTGCAGTAACGCTGCTTAAAGACGCGCATCACGGTGTTCGCATCGCCAGGACCGGTCACCGCCATGGCCTGCAGGCTGGCCGCCTGGTAGCCCGACTCCACCACCGCCTGCTGGATCTGCGCGCCGGCACCGGCAGGTATCGATGCCAGTGCAGCGGCGGGTGCGAGGGGGCCGACCGGTTCGGCCTTGGCGCCGCCACAACCTTCGCCCGAGGCGCGGAACTCGTTGACCAGACTCACCAACTCGTCCGTATCATCGGCGCTCGCGCCATTGGCGAATATCGCGGTCAGCAGTGCCGAGCCGACCACAAGACGGCGCAGCGGCGTTCCGAAGATGGATGACCATAAGGCTGATTTGCGTACATCCATACGGCACCTGGATCGAGCGGGAGAGAAAGACCGGTGACGTTCACCAGCCTTCCATGCTGACCACATTCAGCCCCGAGCTATCCCGACCAATGCATCTGGCCGGCACCACCGAGCGCATCGGCCCCATCGCGGCAAACTGATCGACCGGTAAAAAATGCGATGATTGATCCGTCGCCAAAACGACTCATCCGCACTCTTCCCGTCGAGCGCCAACACCGTCATGAACCTTGCCGATTTTCTGCTGTTCGCGCTGCCTGCGATCTTTCTCACAGGGCTATCCAAAGGCGGCTTTGGCGGTGCCCTGGGGGGCATCGCCGTACCCTTGCTGGCGCTGGCCATCTCACCGAAACAGGCAGCGGCCGTGATGCTGCCGATTCTCTGTCTGGCTGACGTGGTGGGTCTGAAAGCCTATTTCGGTAAATGGGACACCGCCAATCTCAAGGTCATGCTGCCTGGCGCGCTGATTGGCATTGCCCTGGGTTCGCTCACCTTCGGCCTGCTCGACGAGCGCATGATCGGCCTGATGATGGGCGTGATCGCGGTGGGTTTCGTGGTGCTCGGGCTGATCACCAACAACGACAAGCCACGTCCACTGCAGCGCGGTCGCGGCACGCTGCTCTCGTCGATTGCCGGCTTTACCAGCTTCGTCGCCCATGCGGGCGGCCCACCGATCATGATGCATCTGCTGCCGCAACAGCTGGACAAGCTGCGCTACGTGGCGACCATCAATCTGTTCTTCCTGATGACCAACGCGATCAAGCTAGTTCCCTACGCCGCACTTGGCCAGTTCAGTCGCGAGAATTTGCTGCTGAGCCTGACGCTTGCGCCCATCGTGCCATTCGGCGTCTGGGCCGGGCTTTGGCTGCACAAACGTATCGATCACACCTGGTTCTACCGAATCGCTCGGATCGGCATGCTGCTCGCCGGCTTGCAACTGATCTGGAAGCACCTTTGACGCGGCATTTGCGCCGCTTACCCGCCGCTGTCTGAACGATCACCGCCCGCCCCAGTCGGAATTAGTGAACCCACTGCAACAGGAGTCATCCTCATGCTGAAGTTTCTGGGCAGCACCATTGGCATCATTTTCCTGATCGGTCTGTTGGTGGTGATCGGCCTGTTCATGCTGGTGTTCTGACACCGCTCCAGCCGAACAGCGCGACGAGGCGGCAGCAGTCGAGTCGAATGCCGAGTGAACGCGTTATCGCAAGGCCGCCGCGGCTCCGGCGGCTTGCTTATACCCGCCTACGTCATTGCGCGTCCTTTGATCCATCCATGCAAAAGCACATAGCCGACTCGCAGCGAAGGTCCGGTGCACCAGATGCGTACCAAATGACACCAGCGTCCGGCTTCCGACCTGCGGCGGTGAATGACCTGAGCGCCGCGAAGGTCCAACGGAAACCTACATCAACCGAGGATCGTGCAATGGGCCTGTTCGACAAGATCAAAGATGCGCTGGGCATGGGTGGCGTGAGCAACGAAGCGCACAAACCTGCCGCCCCGGATTCGGGCGTCAATCAGCACGCCACCGATACGGTGGTCGACTCCGAGCGGCCCACCGCGGCCAACAACGCGACCACGGCACCGTCTACCGCCGGTGGAGTGACCGCCGGCACCGTCGGCACTGCGGGCGGGACCACCAGTGCCGTTGACGTGCCCGCAAAGCTCGACGGTATGGCGGCCAATTTTCCGGAAAAGCTGAACTGGCGTACCTCCATCGTCGACCTGCTCAAACTGCTGGGCCTCGACAGCAGCCTGGAGTCACGCAAGGAGCTCGCCTCCGAGCTGGGTTGTCCGCCAGACAAAATGGCCGACTCGGCGCAGATGAACATCTGGCTGCACCGCACCGTGATGCACAAACTCGCCGAACACGGCGGGACGGTTCCCCCCGAGCTACGCACCTGATACCGAGCCATGGTCCGTTCGCACGCGGCCGTGCGAACGCAGCTGCGGACGCTTCGACGTCCGCTGCGACCTCAACCGTCCAGCGAAGGACCGATCATTTCCGCTAGTTGCGGATAGACGCCCGGGCAGGCGACCAGATAGGGATTGCCACGTAACAGCCCGTCATTACGGAAAAAGTCGTTCACGCAGCCACCCGCCTCCTTCACCAGCACCAGGCCGGCCATGCAGTCCCAGCTTTTCAGCTCGGTTTCGTAATAGCCGAGCAGACGCCCGGCCGCCACATAGGCGGTCATCAGCGCGCCGGAGCCGTTGCGAAAGAACATACCGCCTTCGGCCAGCAGCTTTTCCAGAAACGGGATGAAATGCTCCTTGCCACGCGGGTGAAAGGTGCCGGTGGCGGTCACGCCCTGTCCCACATGAGTGGCGCCGCTCACCTTCAGGGGCGTGTCATTGACGAACGCACCCTGGCCCAGGCAGCCATGGAACAGCTCGTTGTGATTGGGATCGGCGATGGCGCCCAAATGCGGCTCGCCGTCGATCAGCAGGCCGATCGAGACGCACCAGTTATGCAGTCCGTTGACGAAGCAGGCCGTGCCGTCGATGGGATCGATCACCCACACGCAACGGGCGCCGAGATCGGCGGAACCGCTCTCCTCGCCGAGAAATCCATCCTCTGGAAAACGCTCAGCCAGTCGGGCACGAATAAAATCTTCGATCTGCTTATCTGCGATGCTCACCACATCCTGAAGGTCGTCGCCCTTGTGCTCCACCGTCAGCACGTCGCGCTTGCGGTAGTAGTCCAGGCCCAGCTGCGCCGCCTCGAGTGAGAGGGCTTTGGCGCAGGCGTAACGGGCCGCGATATCGAGAGGGCTGGCCGCCGATGGGTCGCTATTCATGGTTGTCCTTCTTGCAGCGGGTCTACAACGAAGCGCGGCATCGCGCGGGAGCGGCGAATTCTAGTGAATCGTCATGGGCAGGCAAACACCGGCCTCGGCTAACCGCTCCCAGCACCACGTCAGGCTCGCGCTCGACCCAGTGGATTGGTTGGCGTTGCGCGCTCGCTGCAAGCCCAGGTTTGGGTCAGGGCTGTGCCTGCTTTTCGTGAAGGCGAGCGTTCAGTTCATCAATGATCGGCACCCATTCGGCGTCCTCTATCCATTCATCGGCGAGGAAGGCACGCTGCGCGTCGCTCCAGAACGGCGCTTCGGTAAGCTTGACGTGGTTGGGTAGCGGCGCATGCTCGGCGATGAAATCGTCAATGCTGGCTGGATCCGAAGGTAGGCCCAGCTGCTCGAACAGTGTGGTCATGTCTTTGTTGGGAAGTTCCATCGAACGGGTCCTCGTCCTGGTGGGTTTGGCGCTGCTCAGGCGCAGGCGACGTCCCCAGTAGAGGCTCCAGCACGGCTAACAGTTCAACGGAACGCTTAGCCACGCGCTCGGCAGTGGCCGTAAGAAAGAAGCGGGCCGCGCGAGGGGCGCGGCCCGCAGGAAATTCAGGCGGCCTTGTCGAACAGTTGCCTGCCTTGATCCAGATATTGGTCCACCAGCCACTTGCCGTGGGCGATGGATGCCCGCTGCGCTTGCTCGAGCTCCGCCATGAAGGCGTGCCCGACCGGAAGCGCCATACGCCGAGTGACCTGTCCCTGCGGGTTGCTGATTCGGCACCCACCGGCCCAGGGAGTCGGGGTGCCGGGATGTTCCATCACTTCGGCCGTAATGACGTGATCGCGGTACTCGCATTGCATCATGGTCATGGTGTCACCTCGCTGTTGATAGCCGTGAGCAATTATCAACAATGCTCATACGGCAAAATTGCCCCCCTCTCGTCATGGTCCGCCACGAGCCGAGCGCGCCGTTAGCCGACGCTCCTCGCGCAGTACCTTGACTGGGTATAGCACAAGGACCGGCGTGCGAAAGGGCCGATGGTCGCTTAAGGGAAGATGGTGGAGCCGGCAGATTTGCGAGCAAGGCGCAGGCACCGCGGAGCGATGCCTGCCTGCTGAGATGGGAAATGAATGACAGGTGTAGCCATCAGGTTACGTCCCGAAGGAGCGATGGATGGCCAGTTTCAGGAGGTGCGCAGCTGCTCGTCCGCAAGGAAATCTTCTTCCAACAAGGCGTCCCGGCCCTCGACTTCGAGGGTCTCGCCTTCGATCGGCGTAGGTGCCGATACGCGCTTGCTGCGCAGTTTGCCGAATTGATGCTTGAGAGCGTTATTGAGCTTGTCGATGGCACCGTCCACGGCCAGTTCCAGGGATGCCGCCTTGTGTGTAACGGAGACCGGCTGCTGTCCTTTCGGGCGTGCCTCGATCTGGCATCGTTTGTCGTGGGCGCCGGCCTTGACGCCGTTTTCGTCGTTCAGATGCACCACGACGCGGGTGACTTCGTCGTCGAACCGATCCAGCTTGTCGGCAACATTGCCGCTGACCCAGTCCACGAGACGGGCGCTTCCTTCGATGTGGTTATCGCTATGTACTTGGATCTGCATATGCTCTTCCTTCTACGCGATCTAGGTAACCACCGTTCAGCCCACAAACGGTCTGATCCAGGACGTGTCCCGGTTCACTGCCGGCCACACCAGCCCTTAAAGGCGCGCGGCCCTTGGCTCAGCAGCCTGGCTTGCAAAGCAACGGAACACGGCCTAGAAATGCCATTGTTGGCGACATTAAGCAAGGCCAACGCAACGCCGCGAGCACGATGGTGGTCGGCCAACCGAACCCGCCCTTCGTGCAGCCACTGCCGAGCAGCCGGCGCACAAGACCTCCAGCCGCTTGGTTACAGAAGATTGCGAAGACTCATAAGTGCCCTGTGCTCCACCGCCGAATCGGATCATCGCCAGCCAGTGATCATTGACCGGCGGATAGCTTCTTTTTCGGGTAAATGTCGTAGCGGCTGGACTTACCCTCCAGGCTATAACCCGGTTTGGGTCCGTCAATGGCAGGCGCTTTACGTGGCCGCTTCACTACCACTCGGTGGCTGGCCAGCGCCAGCGCCCGCTCGAGCAGGACACCCGCGTCCAGATCGTCCCCGACGAAGGGTCTGAACAGGCGCATTTCCTTTTTCACCAACGCGCTCTTTTCACGATGCGGAAACATCGGATCGAGATAGATCACCTGCGGTGGATCACCCTGCCACTGGGCCATTAGCTCGATGGCATTGCCATGCCGCAGGCGCATGCGTTCGACGATCGATCGCACGTCGGCGTCCTCACACCCGCGCCTCAGGCCGTCCTCCAGCAAGGCGGCGATCAGCGGCTGGCGCTCGAACAGCACCAGGTCGCAGCCCAACGTCGCCAGCACGAAGGCATCGCGGCCAAGTCCGGCTGTTGCGTCCAGCACGCTGGGGCGAATCCCGGGTTGAATGCCGACCGCCTTGGCGATCATCTGCCCGCTGCCTCCGCCGAACTGACGACGATGTGCGGCGCCGCCCTCAACGAAATCCACCCGGACCGGGCCCGGCGCCTGAGGGCCGAGCAATTGCAGCTGCAACCCGCTCTCACCCAGTTGCAGGGCGAACTCTGCCTCGTCCGCCCGCAAAGGTAATTCCAGTCGCGATGCCCAGGCACCAGCCTGCTCGGCAAATTGAGGTGCAAGGGCTTCGACACGAACTAACGGGGATGAAGCAATCATACGGAGCTCGGTGGCGGGAAAACGCCGCATTCTGCCAGAGGCGACGCCGGCGTGCCTCAGCGACAGAGGCCAAAACCGCCCATATCCACATGGAAATGATCGTGATGAGCGGCGTTGTACTCCGGGCTCAGAGTAATCCTGAAGGCATCGCAGGCGGCTGCCTTGACCCTGCGAAGGAAGCGCGCCTTGGCGTCATCGCCTTTCCAGTCGCGAGCCACGGTAATGCGCGTACCGTCCTGCAGCCAAAACCCGGCCAGATCCAGCGCATTGGCCGAAGCATGCTGGCTGCGCCGGTTGCTGCGGGCGATGTTGCGGCAGGCGAAACTACCGAAGTGATCGACGCGCACCACCGGCTGACCGAACACCTGTTGCGCTGCGGGCTGCAAGCCATGGCGTTCGAACAACGCATAGGCGGCAGCCAGCGGGCAAGTCGCGAGAAAGGGGCCGTTGAAGCGCACCGCCGAGCCGCTCACGCGCACGGCATTCTCGACCGGACAGCCGGGTTGCGGCGTGCTGTCCGGCACGGCAACGTAGCTCAGATCGGACGTTTTCAGCGCCTGCTCGCATAGTTCCCGATCTTCCTGCAGACGCCGCAGCTTGAAGGAAGTGAGCAGGTTCGGCGCCTCGCGAATATCCAGCGGCGCCCAGGGATTCCACTTCGGCGGGACATCGACGTGACCGCGCCATACCGCGTAGACGAACCCGCCTAATGCGAGCAGCAGCAACAGGAAGAATCGGCCGAAAGTCATAGCGATTTTGGCAACGCCGACACGCCAAGGTTGCAGCGCCGCCCGCTACCGGCAAATCACGAGCAGGGTTCGCTATCGAGCAGAGACATCTGCGACTCGCTCTGTGTCGGCGCTACCGCCAGTGGGGGCAAACCCGGCAGCCGTCCGCTGAGCTGCTCATGGAAACGCATGGCCAAATCCGGCGCCAACCGGTTGTCCGGCGTATGCAGATATACATGCGGACGCTTGCCTGCCTCGATCCAGCCCGCCACCTTGTCCAGCCAGGGCGCGAGAAAGCGATCATTGGCTGCCAGCTCGGGATGCCCGACGAAGCGCAGCTGCGGTGACTGGCTGAACGCCGCCGGACGCACAGGAAGCCGCGGCTTCTTGCTTTGTGCATGAAGCACGGCGGGATCGCTCGTCCGGCAGCTGAACAGTGCGCGAGTGTCCATGCAGACGCGCTCGACACCGCATTCGTGCAATAAGCGGTTCAGCGCCCGCTCCTCCTCGCCTCTGGCGAAAAACGCGGGGTGACGCACCTCTACCGCCAACGGTCTATTCAAGGTTTCGATCAGAGGCACCAGTTCGCCCAGGCGAGCCGGGCCGAAGGTGGCGGGCAGTTGCAACCAGAACGGACTGACCCGCTGCCCCAGCGGAGCCAGCAGCGAACGGAACGACAGGATCAGATCCGTTGTTTCACGCAGATCCGTCGCTTGACTGATCTCCCGTGGCAGCTTGGCGCAGAAGCGAAAGTCGTCCGGCATCAGCGCCGCCCAACGTTCGATCTTCGCTACGGACGGCCAGGCGTAGAGCGTGGTATTGCCTTCGACGGAATTGAAGACCGCGCAATAGCGTGCAAGGAACTCAGTCGCCGGCAAACCTGGCGAATAGAGCGCCCCGCGCCAGGCGGCGTCATTCCAGGACGGGCAGCCGAGAAAGTAGGGAAGGTTCACGCGCGGTTCGCTACGCCTCAGGCGTAGAGATCCAGACCGAGCACTTCGTGGGCATCAAGATCGGCGCTGAAGCTCGCCGTGGTGCCGTAGCTCTGCAGCGCTTGAGAAGCACGACTGGTCAATGGCCGCTCCATCATGGCTTCGAAGCGGGCCGGCATGAAGTCGCCGGAGACTACCGAGGCATAGTCGGTGGACTCGCTCCGAGTGCCTCTGGAGAGGTGTTCATAGGTGGAATCGGCCTGGCTGGACGGGGTAACGATCGACTCACGCGCTTGCTCCGCAGCCCTTTCACTTTCGCGATAGGGCACCGGCGCGCTGCCATGCGGGGCAGGACGTTCGATGGGATAGGCAGAGGGGGCGAGACCGTTGAGGCGCATCATTCACCTGTTCAAGTGCCGCCGACTCTAGCGATCCGCCAGGAGTTTGGCAATGCCGCTGGTCACCGAGTGGCTTTCGGGGTGGCGACGTTGTCGCGAAGATAGGTCGGCTGGGCCTGATCGGCCTCCACCGCTTCTCCGCGTCGCCAGCCATAGGTCGCCAGACACAACAGATCCTCGGCGTGTGGCAGCAACGCCGCATCGACCGCGGCAGGCTTCAGCGCAAGCCGCTCGCCATAGCGCCAGCCCGTGCCAGCAGCGAACCAGTCTCCGCTGCCATCGCGTGGCAGGCTGACCTGTTCCGGCGGCAACACGGCTTCGATCCCAGCCAGCTGCATCTCGCCCTCATGCACGCGATAGCAGCCCCAATAGACCTCATCCATGCGCGCATCGATGGCCACCGCCACCTGCCCTGCGTCATGCTCGCGATACGCGCGCTGGGCGATCGTCGCCAGCGTGGAGATCGGCAGTACCGGGCGCTCCAGCGCGAACGCCAGCCCCTGCACCACGCCAACCGCAATACGCACCCCGGTGAAAGCGCCGGGGCCGCGACCGAAGGCCAGCGCATCAACCGCCGACAGGGCGATTCCCGCCTCGGCCAGCAGGGTCTGGATCATCGGCAGCAACCGTTGCGCATGCAGCCGCGGAATCACTTCGTAGTGGCTGATTACCTTGCCGTCATGCAGCAATGCAACGGAACAGGCTTCGGTCGCAGTATCCAGCGCCAGCAGAGTGGTCATGATGATTTATGCAGGTTGCCGAGTGGGCGGGCATTAAAACGGTTTAGGTCTTTTTTTGCCAGCGTTGCGGCCCGCCGAGCGACGGGGCACAGCGTCGTACGCCTGCGGGCGAGGCCAGGCGTAACGACATCATCCGAAAGCATGCGATTTTCCGGAGCTATGTCAAATTGCCTAGCCGAGCGCTGTAGCGCTCAGCGGCGTTTTTGCCTACCACTTCGATTTGCCTTGAAACGACAACGGCCCGCAAAAGCGGGCCGTTGGTTGACAGCAAGACCGTTTAGCTGAGTGCAGCCATCACCTTTGCAGTGATCTCTTCCACCGAGCCGACGCCTTCGACGCGGCTGCACTTGGGCGTGCCTTCGCTAGCTTCGAGGTTCTGGTAGAAGGCCACCAGCGGTTTGGTCTGCGAGTGGTAGACGCTCAGGCGATGGCGAACGGTTTCTTCCAGATCGTCCTTGCGCTGGATCAGCTCCTCGCCGGTGAGGTCATCGACACCGGCGACCTTCGGCGGATTGTGCTCGGTGTGATACACCCGACCGGAGGCCGGATGCACACGGCGGCCGGACAGGCGACCGACGATCTCTTCGTCATCCACGGCGATTTCAAGTACGTGATCCAGCTTGACACCGGCATCACGCAGCGCCTCGGCTTGCGGGATGGTGCGCGGGAAGCCATCGAACAGAAAACCATTGGAGCAATCGGGCTGCTGCAGCCGCTCCTGGATCAGCGCGATGATGATTTCATCGGAGACCAGACCACCGCTGTCCATGACGTCTTTGACCTGCAGGCCCAGCGGCGAACCGGCCTTGACCGCTGCACGCAACATGTCGCCCGTGGAGATTTGCGGAATGGCGAACTTCTCGGTAATGAAGCGTGCCTGTGTGCCTTTCCCGGCACCGGGCGCTCCCAGCAGAATTACGCGCATGGAGTGAGTCCTCAAGTTTTGCAAAGGGTGCCGCCAGGTCGATGAATGCAACCCTACCTCTGGCGAATCAAAAAATCGGGTTTGCCGCCATGCGACAAAAGGTTGAACACGATACACAGCGCACAGAAAGCAGACAAGCGACCCTCATGGACCCCTTTGCGGTGAGCCTGCCGCCAAGGGTGGGGGCGGTAAAACGTCGCCGCGCGGGCGTGACGACGTTTACCCGACGCGCCACGCGCCGTCCTCTCATGCCGTCAGCCAGTGTTGCGCAACCCGGCAGCAATACCCGCGACACTGACCAGCAAGGCTTGCTCCAGAGGGCTTTCCGCCAGGCTCCGTTGTTGCCGTGAACGGGCCAACAACTCGGTCTGCATCAGGTGCAACGGGTCGAGATAGGTATTGCGCAGACTGAACGCCTCAAGTGTCTCGGGGCTGTGTGCCAGCAGCTCGGACTGACCGGTCAGATCGAGTACCGCCGCCACCGCCTGCGACAATCTGTCACGTAAATCCTCACCCAGGGGCTGCAATTGCGCAGAGACCAGGCGCTCGTCGTAGCGCTTGGCGATGTCGCCATCGGCCTTGGCCAGCACCATCTCGAGCATATCGATACGGGTACTGAAGAACGGCCAACGCTGCCGCATCTGTTTCAGTCGATCACCTTCGCCACGCTCCAGTGCGGCTTGTAGCGCCTGATCCCAGCCAAGCCAGGCGGGCAACATCAGCCGTGTCTGGGTCCAGGCGAATATCCACGGGATTGCCCGCAGGCTCTCGACGCCACCCTCACGGCGTTTTGACGGACGGCTGCCCAACGGCAGGCGTCCGAGTTCCTGCTCGGGCGTGGCCTGCCGAAAATACTCGACGAACTGCGGGTGATCACGCACCACCCCGCGGTAGGCCTTGACCCCAGCGCTAGCCAGTTGCTCCATGGTTTCGCGCCAGTCCGGCTCCGGCATGGGTGGCGGCAGCAGCGTTGCTTCCAGAACCGCCGCCAGATACAGGCTGAGGTTCTGTTCAGCTATATCCGGCAGACCGAATTTGAAACGAATCATTTCGCCCTGCTCGGTGGTGCGGAAACGCCCCGCTACCGATCCGGGCGGCTGCGAGAGGATCGCCGCATGAGCCGGTCCGCCACCGCGCCCAACGGTGCCGCCACGGCCATGGAACAGCAGCAATTCGACCTGGTGTTGGCGGCAGATCTCGACGAGGCTTTCCTGCGCGCGGTACTGCGCCCAGGCGGCGGCCGTGGTGCCGGCGTCCTTGGCCGAGTCCGAATAACCGATCATCACTTCCTGCGGACCATGCAAACGCTGGCGATAGCCGGGCAAGCTCAACAACCGATCGATGGTCGGGCCTGCATTGTTCAGGTCGTCGAGCGTCTCGAACAGCGGCACGACCCGCATCGGTCGTTGCAGGCCCGCCTCTTTCAATAGCAACTGCACCGCCAATACATCCGACGCGCCGCGGGCCATGGAGATGACATAGGAGCCAAGCGATGCACCGGGTGCCTGCGCCACCACACGACAGGTCGCCAGCACTTCGGCGGTCTCGGCAGACGGCTGGAAATGGGGTGGCAGCAGCGGGCGGCGATTGTTCAGCTCGCGCTGGAGGAAATCCAGGCGCTGTTGCTCGTCCCACTGGTCATAGTGGCCAATCCCCAGGTAATCGGTGATTTCCGCCAGCGCCGCGACATGCCGGGTCGAGTCCTGGCGGATATCGAGGCGCACCAGGAACAGGCCGAACGCGGCCACCCGACGCAAGGAGTCGAGCAAGGTGCCGTCGGCGATCACGCCCATGCCGCAGGCATGCAGCGAGTGATAGCAGAGTTCCAGCGGTTCGCGCAGCTCACGGTTGTCCTGTAGCACGGCAGGGGGTGGCGGCTGGTCATGTTCAACCGCGGCGCTGGCCCAATCGCGCGTCGCCTGCAGTCGCTCGCGCAGGCCCTTGAGCAATGCCCGGTAGGGTTCGGCCGATTCGCCACTGTGACGCAGAAGTTCTTCGCTGGCAGCCTGCATCGACAGGGCGGTAATCAACCCCTCGATATCGCGCAGGAACAGATCCGCCGCCACCCAGCGCGCCAGCAGCAACACTTCACGGGTCACCTTTGCCGTCACGTTGGGATTGCCGTCGCGATCACCGCCCATCCAGGAGGCGAAGCGGATCGGCGCCGCATCCAGCGGCAAGTGCAGGCTGGTGCTGCGCTTGAGCGCCTGGTCGGTCTGCCGCAGCACATTGGGCAGCGCCTGCCAGAGCGAATTCTCGATAACGGCGAAGCCCCACTTCGCCTCTTCCACTGGCGTCGGCCGGCTGCGACGGATTTCCTCGGTGTGCCAGGCTTCGGCGATCAGCCGCTGCAAGCGCAGTTCGATACGTGCCAGCTCCGCCGTGCCGAGGTCGGTGTGATCGCGTGCAGCCAGTTGCGCGGCGATGGCGTCGTATTTTTGGATAAGCGTGCGTCGCGACACCTCGGTCGGGTGCGCCGTCAACACCAGTTCGATATCCAGCCGCCCCACCTGCCGGGCCAGAAATTCCTGCCCGAACCCCTCGCCCTTGAGCCGCTCTAGCAGGCCACCCAGCACGCCGATTTCGAACGGAGCCGGCTCGCCGGGCCGACGCCTGCGCACCTGGTGATACTGCTCGGCGATATTGGCCAGATTGAGGAACTGATTGAAGGCGCGGGTCATCGGCAGCAGCTCGTCGTCGGCCAGCCCGTCGAGGGTTTCCTTCAACAGTCTGGCCCCGTCGGCCGAACCACGGCGTGCGCCCTTGGCACCCTTGCGGACGCGTTCGATCTTGTCGAGGAAGGCATCGCCGTGTTGCTCGCGAATGGTGTTGCCCAGCAATTCGCCGAGCAGGTGAACGTTCTCGCGCAACCGCGCGTCGATCTTCGCCATGTTCTGTCTCCTCAGGCTGCGCCCCCAAAGGCTCACAACCGATATGCAACCGATGCTGAACGGCTACGCTGTAAGAACCCTCCAAACAGAGTGCCCAGCGTGTCCGTCGAAGACAAGGCGTCGCGAGGCAAGTCTGTTCGACGGTCGCTCGCATTACACGCCAATATCGCTCGCCACGGCGGGCTAAGGATGGAGCTAGATGAAGATTTCAGAACTTGTCCGTGAATGGGAAAGCAGCGCCACCGGGCGCATGAGCACCACTCGATACACCATTCCACTGGACGTCGAAAGCGCCGCACGGCTGGCCGCGCTGGCGGAGATGTATCCCAAGCGCAGTACCGAGGAACTGCTGGGGGAACTGGTCGGCGCCGCGCTCGAAGGCATCGAGACCAGTCTTCCCTACCAACGGGGTACCAAGGTGATTTCGACCGACGAGCAAGGCGATCCGATCTATGAAGACGTCGGCCCGACACCGCGTTTTCTCGCCCTGTCGCGCAAGCATCTCGAACGCCTGCTGGCCGAGCAATCGGCCGAGTCCTGACACCCACCACGGACACGGCCGGCCCCCGGCCGGCCAGCCGTTCAACTCAGCGAGGCGTTCTCATCCGGCCGCCCCGCTTTTCTCTCGACAGCTCTAAAAAGCCATCTTCAGGCGCTCCGTTTGGCTTTTCACTGGAACGATTGCGGCCTGACGCCCTCACAAAAACATGCCCGTTCTGATTGCTGGGTCCTCCCTAGGGGCCAAACACACGGCTCGCGGGCACCGTTCCCGATCTTCCACTGGAGACTGGCTATGAAAACGAACACCATCGAAAGCCCCCTATCGAGATTTCAGCTACCCAAGCTGGCAGCCGTTGCGCTGGGAGGTCTGCTGCTGGTTGGTTGTGCCGGCAATCCACCCAATGAACAGTTCGCGGTCACCGAGTCCGCAGTGCGCAGCGCGGTCAGCGCGGGCGGCACCGAATATGCCGCGGTGGAAATGCGCGCCGCGCAGGAAAAATGGAAGCAGGCCGAACTGGCCATGCAGAAAGAGAACTACGACGAAGCGCGCAAGCTGGCCGAACAAGCCGAGTGGGATGCACGCGTCGCCGAGCGCAAGGCTCAGGCGGCCAAAGCGCAGAAGGCTGTAGAGGACGCCAACCGGGGTATTCAGGAACTGCGCGAAGAAAGCATGCGCAGCGTCCAGTGATCACCACGATCAACTCTCCACGCCTTCAACACAGGATGATTCGCTATGAATAAATTACTGACGCTCCCTACCCTACTCGCCGTGACCATCGGACTGGCAGCCTGTTCTTCGCAGCCCAACCAGAACCTCGAGCAAGCGCGCGGGCAATATTCGCAACTGCAGGCCGACGCGCGCTCCAGCCAACTGGCCGCATTGGAAACCGAAGATGCGGGCAAGATGCTGGAAAAGGCCAACCAGGCCTACCTCAACGATGCCGACGAGGAAAAAGTCGATCAGCTCGCCTATCTGGCCAAGCGGCGCATCGAGCTCGCCGAGCAGACCATCGCCCTGCGTACTGCCGAGCAGGAGATCGAGAAGGCGTCCGCCAAGCGCGCCGAAGCCCGGCTCGAGTCTCGCGAGCAACAACTCAAGCGCCAGCAGGACGAAATCCGCAAGTTGCAGCAGGATCTGCAAGCCAAACAGACCGAGCGCGGCACACTGGTGACCTTCGGCGATGTGCTGTTCGATCTCAACAAGGCAGAGCTCAAGCCGGCCGGTATGCGCGGCATACAGAAGCTCGCCGACTTCCTGAATGAAAATCCCGAGCGCAAGGTGGTGGTCGAGGGCTATACCGACAGCACCGGTTCGGACTCCTACAACCTGCAGCTGTCCGAACGCCGTGCCGAGTCCGTCCGGCGCGCACTGACCCGCGCCGGGGTCGATGTGCAGCGCATCCAGGCGGTCGGTTATGGAGAAGAGTATCCGGTGGCGAGCAACGACTCGAACTCAGGTCGGGCAATGAACCGCCGTGTCGAGGTCACCATCTCTAACGACAACCAGCGTGTGGCACCGCGCTCATCGATGCAGTGATACTGCGCTGCCGTCATACGGCTGAGAGCATCTATCGTCGAGGCCCGCCATCATGGCGGGCTTTTTTTTGCGCCGAAGCGACGCCTCAGGGCCTGGTTGCTGGCTCTGCGGCAGCCGGCACCTTCTGCCCCATGCAACGAATCGCACGCTTTTTGTTATCCACCAGCACACCGCTCAGGCCCTTCTGCTCGGTGTCGAAGAGCACCAGCACGCCGTCGATGCATTCGGCTACCTGCGGTGCCGGCTTCAGCGAGACGCGATAGTCTTCGCCCGGAACGGTCTTGAGCATGGTGTAGTCAGCCAGCAAGAGCGCGTCTTCCGGCTTGGCGATGTGCACATAACCATAGTAGGTGAGCACCGCAACGGTGCCGATGACGCTGCCGATAGCGGTAAGGATCAGCGGGATGGGATTGCGTTCGGACATGGACGGATTCGCCTGATCAAAGAGGCGGCATTGTCGCAAAAAACAGCGCGCCGAGGGACGCGAGCTTGGCCGACCGGACATGCAACACGGCCACCGTAACGGCCATTCGGCAATGGCACCCACAGGCGGTAAGGCTGGTCTGTACTGATTGCTCGTCATCGCCGGTACGAATAACACTTCACGCACGCGCGTTTACCGCTGAAGGTGGTTTCCATTCCGGTGCCTGCCGTGCCTGCTGTTGCACGGCGCCGCCTTTCCCCATTCGACAGGACGAGCCAGCCATGGAATTTTCTGACCGCCCCGACGCCCTTATTCTCGACCAACCTTTCGCGGCGATTCCCGATCTGATTGCGCACTGGGCCGAACGGCGACCCGATCACCCCGCCTTGCTCCAAGACGAGCGGAGCATGAGCTTCGCCGAACTCGATGCACAGATGAACCGGGTCGCTTGCGCACTGCAGCGCGATGGCATGAAACCCGGCGACGTGTTGGCGATCTGCGCGCTGAATTCCATCGAATACGCCACGGCATTTCTCGGGGCGTTGCGCGCCGGCATGACAGTCGCGCCGCTGGCTCCGTCCGCCAGTGCCGACAGCCTGCTGACCATGCTGGCGGACGCCTCGCCCCGCCTGTTGTGCTTGGATGCGCTATCGGCTCAGCACCTACAGTCGGTCGCGGCACAGCTGCCTTGTACAACGATGCGGCTGGATCAGCAGGATGAGTGGTCCGCCTGGCTGAGCGATGCGACGCCTGAGGCCGTGACGATCCAGCCGGCCTGGGCGTTCAACATCATCTATTCGTCAGGCACCACGGGAGAACCCAAGGGCATCGTGCAGTCTCATGCCATGCGCTGGGCCCATGTGCGCCGCAGCGCCGCCTATGGTTATGACGATGCCACCACGCTGATTTCCACGCCGCTGTACTCCAACACCACGTTGGTGGCCTTCCTGCCGACCTTGGCGCTGGGCAGCACGGTGGTGCTGATGGGCAAGTTCGACGCCGGTCAATACCTGAGGCTGGCCCAGCAGCATCGCGTTACCCATACCATGCTGGTGCCGGTGCAGTACCAGCGGATCATGGCGCGCGACGACTTCGACCAGTACGATCTCAGCCACTTCCGGCAGAAGTTCTGCACCAGCGCACCGTTCAACGCGGCGCTCAAAGCCGAGGTGCTGGCACGCTGGCCGGGGGGCCTGGTCGACACCTATGGCATGACCGAAGGCGGCGGTACCTGCATCCTGGCCGCCCACGAGCACCCCGACAAGCTGCATACCGTGGGCAAACCCGCCGAGGGCCACGATATTCGCGTCATCGACGACGAGGGCAACGAACTACCCAAAGGGGAAATCGGCGAGATTGTCGGTCACTCCCCGGCCATGATGACCGGCTACCTGAACAAGCCGGAGAAGACCGCCGAAGCTGAATGGTTCGACCCCAGCGGTAAGCGCTTCATCCGCACCGGCGATGTGGGTCGCTTCGATGAGCAGGGCTTTCTCACCCTGCTGGACCGCAAGAAGGACATGATCATCTCTGGCGGCTTCAACCTCTATCCGAGCGATCTCGAGGCCATCCTGCGCCACCACCCGACCATCGCCGACGTGGCCGTGGTCGGCGTGCCGTCCACACGCTGGGGCGAGACCCCGGTGGCCTTCGTGGTGCGCGTCACGGGCGCTGCGGTGGCACCCGAAGCGCTACTGGACTGGTTCAACGGACGCGTTGGCAAGACCCAGCGCCTGGCACGCCTGGAGCTAGCTGACGAACTGCCGCGCAGTGCCATCGGCAAGGTACTCAAGCGCGAGCTGCGGGATCGGTATCTGGCGGAACACGGCACGGCCGCTTGATGGGGAATACCCGACGTATTGGCACGCCTTGGTGGGTCAAGGCAGGTCAGTGGCCTTATCCAGCGTCGGGTTTGGTCTTGCAGCGCTCGGCCTCAAGGCGCTTTAACCACAGCAAAGGCCGTTGCGCTCCTAGTAGCCCAAGGCGACTGGTTTCAGTTTATTTTTTTAGAGAGCGGTTCTGATCCGAACATTCGAGCGTGTCCCGACACAGAACCCAGCCTTTGATGTCACCCTTTTTATTGTGGAACACAGCCTCCAACCATCCCGCTTGCCGATCGAGCACCTGTATCTGATCCCCTGCTACCAGATAACTGGTGGTCTTATCTGCGGTGTTGGCTTGATCGTATAGGTAGGTTTTTCTCATGATCCGGGTGACAACACGTTTTTGTTCGAGCCAAGCTCTATATCGCGTGGAGTCAAGCTCGCTTTCTACCTGTGCTTTGGACTTGTAAGGGTGCTTGTATATAAGATCGTCGCTAATCGGTGACGACAGAACATCCGCACCTGAACCAAAGTAGTTGCTGATACGCTCGTCCAGTTCGTATTTTTCTGCTGACCTGGGCCTGTATACCAGGGTCGTGAAGTAATCGGAGCCATAGCTTGTGCCGGTATCCGAGTAAAGAGTTGCCCGATGAATGACAAAAAGCTCGCTAATTCCGTCGAAATCTGCATCTTTCAAGAAGGCGCTCTCCACCTTCCCCGGGTCACCAAGGTAGGGAAGCTCAGCAACCTGCTTTTCGCTACTGGTATCGCATTTTTGCTCGAATATCATGATGGGATAGATATCACCATCCGGGTCAACCGATTCTTCCGCCTTATTAAATCGTATGGCAGTGTTAATACCTAGGCGCACAGAGGGGTATAGGTCATTTTGAGATGCTGTACAGGTCGAGTCGGCTGCATAGGCATTGAGAGCGATAAAGAGTGTGATGACACATGACATGGCCTCAAGGCTATTCATGAAGAACAGGCTCCATATAGTTCAACGAATACATCAGTGATTTCTCGCTTGAATTGTATTCTTTCTGCGAGGCCTTTGGCCCCACCATTGATGACCCGTGTGATTTTTTCCACGGCCTCATCGTCAGTAAGGTCGATGCTTTCAGCATATATTTTTAAGTTGTTGGTTTTCCAGAACCAAAGTCCTGTTTCGATAATCACAGAGGTGTCACTCTGCACCAGAATAGGCTCCGCATCGATCGGCTTTCCTATTGCCAAGGCACAAGCGTGATAGTTGGCGTAATGTGTGAGGTGGAGCAAACCTCGTCCTCGATAATCATTGCCAGGGTACTCGTTACTACCAAAGCAATGTTGCCCATATCCCGCGTCATTCTTAAGCAGGTGATCCTCAATATATTGGAGTTTGGCAGCATGATTGGGAAAGGTAAGGCCGTTCCGGGAAAAACCATTGTTTATTGCTGTCGGCGCCATGTTATAGAGAGACTGAGCTGAATAGCTGGAATAATAGAGCGATTCGCGAAACGCAGTGAAGCGCTTTGTCTCATGCTTTGCTTGGGCAAGCAAATGGGTTATTTGCGCACAGGAATTCACACCATACCGCTCAAATAGCCCGTCAGCATGCAGAGCAAAATCTCTGACAAAACCATCTTCTGCAGAGTTGGCGCATATCCTTCTCAGAAATTCATAGGTTATCGCAATTTGCTTTCCGCACTTGGTGCAGGCATTGCCCCTCTTCGTCTTAAAATTGTCGATTAACATCATGGCATGTATATGCCAGCTTTCCCCGTCTTCGGAAATCCCATGCTTCCCGCCCAACTCCTTCCACCACGACAGTTTCTCGATCCGCTTCTTCTCTTCGGTCCAGTCCAGATTCGGATCGGCGGGGCTGTGTTCCATTAGTTCATCCAGCTCGTCCCACTTGTCCGGGTTCCAGAGCCATTCGCTTTCATGTTTGGTGATCAGCTGTGCGATGGATTGGGCGTGCCAAGGCTTGCCGAGAGCAGTTCGGATTTCTTCCGGAGTGATCTTTTGATCGTCGTTACCGTCGAGGATGGCATATAGGCGTTGCTTGACCGGGCCCTTGTCGGATTGGTCGATCATGCCTTTGTAGCTAGCACGTTCGCTGTCGATCAGCCGGCGCAGGGCTTCGAGGTGATACGCCAGGGCGCCTGCCGGGCGTTCACGGTCTTCGATGAAGTCGTAGCCTTCCCACTCCCAGGGGCTGTGGCGAGTAGTGATCATTTCCTGTTCGGCCAACCAGCCGCTGATCGGCTGGCCGTCCTTGTCGGCCAGCAGGTTATCGAGACGCCACCAACGGGTCTCGGGGCTGCATGACATGTCGCCAGTGCTGGCCGTCACCACCAGCTTGGCGTCTGCCGGCAGGCTGTCGAGCAGGCTCTGCGGCAGCACGAGGTCGACGCCGACCATCACGCCTTCGTCGCTGAGCCTGGGGGGATTGTCGGCACCAATGCCCTGGCGATGCGGAATCAGTTTGCTGGCGCCTTTGTAGACCTTTAGCAGGGTTTTCTGCGTCTCCGGCAGGCGAGAGGCATAAGCCCTGCTCTGGGCAACGAATGCAGGCACGTCATCGCAGCTGAATACCTCCAGATGCAGCAGGGGTTGGGGCATGGCTTCGTCGTGGTTCTGATAGCGGCCGAGGTGGCCGATAAGGTCGCCGGCCTTGATCGGCACGGGCTGGTCCAGTACCACGACGCTGCCTTTGGCTTTGGGTTCGCTTTGTGCCTTGAGGAACTTGAAGGCCAGGTAACCCGGTAGGATTCCCTCACCATCGGCGGGCGTCAGAGCAGGCCGTGCCGCTCCGCTGACAATGCTCAGCAACTTGCGAAACTGACCGTTGCTGGCGCCAACCTTGACCCGCGTTCCCTTGGGTAAAGCAGCCAATATGCTCGCGCTCTGGCTGGGCTCGGCACGGACATTGAGGTCCGAGCCCTGTGTTTCGACGCAATAGATCCCTTCGCCCCAGAAGTCAGGGCGTGGCAGGCTCGCTTGAGCTTGGTATCCGGCCCAGTCCTGCAGATGCATGTAGAGGCTATAGAACGTCAAGGCTGGCTCTGACGCGTCCGATGCAGGCGCAAGGTGCAATGACGGAAGTGCCAGCCGATGCCTGACCAACACGAACCCGGTGGAAAAAAGCGCGCGCTTGATTAGCGGAATCTCGTTGGTGTACTCGCTTATCGGATATTGCTCGTCGATGCGGTAGGCAATCACCTCGCCGTCGGCAATGCAACGCACGCTGGACTGATCGAAGGTACCAGCGGTGCCTTGGTCGAAGTGCACGCCGCCATGCCACAGGCCGTTGGCGCCCATCGGGTAGTAGCCGCCCCTGGCCTTGGCCAGGCTGGTCAGGTTTGCTAACGGATTGCCTGTATTGCCGGCAAAGGGATAGCTCCAATGGTTAACGTTGCCCGTCATCGCCACTCACCTAAAGTCCTTTTCCTTGGTAACGCCGGCGTTCATTGCCTGCGCGTGTTGTGTCCCTTCAACCAAAGAGGTTGAGCATTTCTCTCGCCGCGCAACCTTGCGACAAAGCGCTTGGCGGGTGCAAATGAATAGAGCGGTTTTATGGGCTGGTTCGCGGTAAGAAACCAAGCCGCGCAACAAGTTGCGCAGCTTGGTATGAGCTTCGGCGTATGGCCTGCAGCCAGTAGCGCCAGTTCTTCCCAGAGCTGCTACATGCTTCCCGACCTTGGTAACCACAGCCAAAACGGGACGATTGTGGACAGAAGCCCGCTCCGGGATGAAGCGTTGTACCTCGCTGGGCAGGCCTGCGGCCTGCATTCGCCGCGGGGGCGCGGCTCCCACAACGGCCGGGGCCGGTTGGCCGCTTAGCTGTGGAGCCCCGACCTCAGGATGAAGTTTTCGGCTTCTGGATGCGAAGCGAGCATGGGCGTTCTTCAGCACGACAGCAGCCCTTGAGCGCTTAAGCAGGCCCTGCAGCTGCATTCGCCGCGGGGCCGCGGCTCCCACAACGGCCGGGTGCGGTTGGCCACTTAGCTGTGGGAGCTCCGAGCCGGGGGCGAAGTTTTGGCTTCTGGATGCGAAGCGAGTATGGGCCGTTCTTCAGCGCGACATGACCCTGAGCGCTTAAGCAGGCCTGCAGCTGCATTCGCCGCGGGGGCGCGGCTCCCACAACGGCCGGGTGCGGTTGGCCACTTAGCTGTGGGGAGCTCCGACCCGGGGGCGAAGTTTTGGCTTCTGGATGCGAAGCGAGTATGGGCCGTTCTTCAGCGCGACATGACCCTGAGCGCTTAGGCAGGTCTGCGGCCTGCATTCGCCGCGGAGCGCGGCTCCCACAACGGCCGGGTGCGGTTGGCCACTTAGCTGTGGGAGCCCCGACCTCGGGGCGAAGTTTTTGGCTTGTGGCGGCAAACCGGTCGTTCGGGCCTGTTTCTACAGGGACTCAGTAGCCGCGCTGTATATCGATGACGCCGCTGATGGATTGACCCTTTTCCAGCGCCACGATCTTTTCCGCGATCTGGGCAACGGTCGCTTCGCGCAGGGTGCGGGCCGACACGTGCGGGGTGATGGTCACCTGCGGCATCCGCCAGAACGGATGCTCGGAGGGCAGCGGCTCCTCACGGAACACGTCGAGCACCGCGCGGGCCACCTTGCCCTCGTCGATGGCCCGGCAGAGATCTTCGTCGACCAGATGCTCGCCGCGGCCGACGTTGATCACCACCGCGTCGGGCCTTAGCCGCGACAGCAGGGAATAGTCGATCAGATCGCGCGTGCTGTCGGTCAACGGCAGGGTGTTGATCAATACCCGTGTCTGTCCGAGAAACCCGTCGAGCCCAGCCTCGCCGGCAAAGCTGCGTACGCCGTCGATGGCATGATCGGAGCGCGCCCAGCCACAGACCGGGTAGCCCAGCGCAGCGAACGTGCGGGCGACGCGCTGGCCGATCTGCCCCAACCCAAGCACACCGACCGGCCATTCACTGCGCTCGATGGGCCGGCGCAGCTTCCACTGGCCCGCCGCCTGCTGGTCCCGGTAGTAGTCCATGTCACGGCTGATACCGATGACGTGATAGGCGACATATTCGGCCATCTGCACCGCCATACCGGCGTCTTCGAGGCGAACAATCGGGAGATCGCGTGGCAGGTTCGGTATCCGCACCAGCGCATCCACCCCGGCGCCGAGGTTGAACAGCGCCTTGAGTTGCGGCTCCTTGTCGAACAGCGCCGTTGGCGGGTGCCAGACGATGGCGTAGTCGGCCCCCCAACTGGGGTTGTCCGGCTTCCAGACCTGGATCTCGGCGTCCGGCAAATGCTGCTGGATCAAGTCGGTCCAGCGCTCGGGCTTGGGGTCGGCGGCGACGAAAAGAATCTTCATGGGCACTCGGCAATATTCCCTGGCAGGTAAGCGGATCGCGCTAGCGTAGCGCTATATCGCATAGACGTGACCGTTGGCCTCCAGCAAGCGCAACAGTGCCGGCCAGGTCAGTTTCGACACCATGCCCAGCTCGGTCGACTGTTGGCGAGTGGTCTCGATGGCGGCCGCGGATGGCGTGTGCGTCGGACCGCAGGCCTGGGCGCGCACCTGAATCTCGCAGGCCTTCATCAGGAAATAGAGGTAGGTGAAGGCTTCGGCGACGGTGCCGCCCGCCGTGAGCACGCCATGGTTGCGCAGGATCATCATCTGTTTGTCGCCGAGGTCGCGAATCAATCGCTCCCGTTCGCTGAGGTCCAACGCGACGCCCTCGTAATCGTGATAGCAGAGATGACCGAGACAAAGCATCGCCGTCTGGCTCAGCGGCAACAGACCATCGCGATGCGCCGAGACTGCCACGCCATCAGCGGCGTGCAGATGCATCACCGCACCGGCGTCTTCCCGCCCCATGTGCACGGCGCTGTGAATGGTGAAGCCGGCCGGATTGACCCGGTGCAGGCTGCCGCTCTGGACGATCTGCCCTTCTTGGTCGACCTTCACCAGCGAAGAGGCGGTGATTTCCTGGAACAGCAAACCGTAGGGATTGATCAGAAAATGATGCTCAGGCCCCGGCACCCGCGCCGACAGATGCGTGAAGACCAAATCGTCCCAGCCGAAGTGCGCCACCAGCCGATAGGCCGCGGCAAGGTCCTTGCGCACCTGCCATTCCGCGTCCCGATTCGTCGAGGTTGAATCTTGCATAGCATCTTCTCCATTGGTTGCGAAGGCGCCAGGTGGCGCATTGGCCTGCAGTCGGCACGGTGTCGTCAGGCTTCTTGCGTATCGGCCGCGTGCTTGCGGTTTTCCTCTTCCTGCAGGACACGCCACATCAGCTTGCCGGTGGACGAACGCGGCAACGATGCGACGAACTCGACGTAAACCGGTGCCTTGTAGGCTGCCATCTCGGCCCTGCACCAGTCGATGATGTCCTGCTCGCTGACCTGCCCGGCCTGACCGTCGCGCAGTATCACGCAGGCCTTCACCGTCTCGCCGCGCTTGGGATCGGGGCGCGAGATGACGCAGCACTCCTGGATCGCCGGGTGGCGGTACATCAGGCTTTCGACTTCCGACGGCCAGACCTTGAAGCCGGACGCATTGATCATGCGCTTGACCCGGTCGACCAGGAAGAAATAGCCCTCTTCATCGTAGTAGCCCATGTCCCCAGTGCGAAAGAAACGCTTGCCGTCCAGCTCGATGAACGCGCGCTCGGTCTCATCCGGGCGGTTCCAGTAGCCTTGGAACAGCTGCGGGCCGTGACTGATGATTTCGCCCACTTCGTTGGGGCCCAGCTCCCGCTGCGTCTGCAAATCAATGACCCGGCTGTCGACATCGAACACCGGAATGCCCAGGCACTGTGCCTTGGGCCGCGGCACCGGATTGATATGGGTGGCGGCGATGGTTTCCGACAGGCCGTAGCCTTCGATGTAGCGCAGGCCGGTCAGCCGATGCAGTTTTTCCTCCACCGCCTTGGGCATGGCCGCGCCACCGCCGCCGACGCTGACCAGACTGGACAGGTTGTAGCGCTCCAGATCCGGGTCTGAAAGGAAATCGATGGCCATGGTGGCGATGTTGACCCAGCCGGTCACCTTGTGCCGCTCGATCAGCTCGGCCGCCACCTTGCGGTCCCAGCGGGTCATGATCACTGCGGTGCCGCCGTTATAGATCGGCCCGCTCATGGCGCCCTGCATGCCAGTGACATGGAAGTACGGCAGCGTGGCGAGGATTACTGACTCACTGGTGCTGTTGGTCCAGACCACGCGGTGGATGATCGTCGCCATGGCCGAGCGATGGGTGTGCATGCAACCCTTCGGCGCGCCGGTAGTGCCGGAGCTATAGGGAAACACGCAGAGATCATCCGGGCCGGCCGTGTGGGGCCCCGGTGTATGGCCAGCACGGATGGCCTCATTCCAGCCGATGCCGCCAGTGAAGCTCGGTGTGACCGCTGCTGCCTGGACTTCAGCCGGCAGGGCCAGGTCGGTGGATTGCCGCACGTATTCGGAATAGGCCGCGACGACCACATGGCGCAGCTGCGCCGTGCCGACCAGCGGCGCGATGAAGCCGGTCAGCTCCTGCCCGCAGAGACTCACCGTAGCGCCGGTGTCATGCAGATAGTGCTCCAGCTCGGCGCTGTGGTTCATTGGGTTGACGGGCACCACCACCGCGTCTGCACGAAGAATCGCGTAGTAGGCGATGGTGAACTGCGGTGAGTTCTGCATGTACAACAGCACCCGATCACCCTTGGCAACCCCCAGGTGCTGCAGATAGCCGGCCAGCGCTTCCACTTCACGCAGCAGCTCGGTGTAGGTGATCAGGGTGTCGTAATAGATGATCGCCGTCTTGTCCGGAAAACGCCGCGCGGATATCTCCAGATTGGCGAACAGACTGGTTTCCGGCACCGTCAGATGTTTCGGCAGATCCTCGGGCCAGACCGCGTGATGACGAGTGAACATTAAAGAACTCCTGAATCGCTATGGAGGGCCAGTTCGGCCATGGCCCGTTCTTCGCCCCACTCGAGCCAGCCCCGGGTGTCGCGCAAGGGAGTGATGGCGATGCGCTTGTCGCGCAGCGCGGTGACATCGAGTTCGGGATCGACGAGGTGCGCCGAAGAGTGCTCGAAACCGAGCCACCAGTACGGCAGTCCACGACCGTCCCGACCCGCCTGCAGACGCGGCCGGGCAATCGAACCACGTGATTGCCGGGCCAGTCGCAGATGGCTGACCGCATCGGCCGAGCAAGCCGGGAAGTTCACATTCCAGCAACAGCCGTTTTCGTCACGACGCGCCCAGAGCGCACGTATCGTGGTGGCCGCGTAGGTTTCGACGCATGACCAATCGATCAGCGTGCGATCAAGGAAGGCCTGGCTGAGGCCGATAGCCGGAAGGCCCAGCAGATCAGCGCTGAGCACCGCACCGAGGGTGCCCGAATAAGGCACGGAATCGCCGATGTTCGCCCCGCTGTTAACGCCGGAGAGCACCAGATCCGGCGGCGAATCCTGCAGCCATTCGGCCATGGCGAACATCACGCAGTCCGACGGCGTCCCGGAGACGGCGAAGCGTCGCTCGCCATGGTGATACACGCGCAGAGGTGAATGCACCGAGATACCCTGACCGGTGCCGCTCTGGTCATGTTCAGGCGCGACTATCCAGACTTCCTCGGCCAGTTGGGCCGCAATGCGCTCGAGCAGTGCGAGCCCCGGCGCGGCGATGCCGTCATCGTTGGTCAGCAGGACGCGGCGCAGCAATGGACCGTTCATAGGGCCTCGCCTCCGTCGCCGGCTTGGGCGATGCGCCAACCGGCATCGGCGAGCAGACCGGCGCGTTGTCCAACCTGCAGCGCATCGGCGTTACTGGCATTGCCCTGCAGCGCACGCGCATAAACGCCCTGCAGAATGGCCGCGAGACGAAACAGCGAAAACGCCACGAACACGTGCCAGTCTTCAATGCTCGGTCGCCCGCTCTGCTGGCAGTAACGCGCCAGCAACTCCTGCTCGGATGGAATGCCCTGAGCTTTCAGATCGATCCCGACCAGGCCACGCAGGCCTTCGACGCCCGCCGGCAGGTGATACGGCAAACAGAAGTAAGCGAGGTCCGCCAGCGGATGGCCGAGGGTCGACAGCTCCCAGTCGAGAATTGCCGCCACCTTCGCCTGCTCCGGTTCGAAGATCAGGTTGCCGAGCCGATAGTCACCGTGGGCGATGGCGCATTCGTCGCGCTGCGGCGCCTGCTCCGGCAACCATTGCATCAGCCGCTCCATCGCCGGCATGTCGCCCGTACACGAAGCCTGATACTGGCCGGACCAACGCTTGACCTGGCGGGCGAAGTAACCCTGAGCCTTGCCGAAGCCGCCAAGCCCGACCGCCTCGACATCGACCTGGTGCAGCTCGGCCAGGGTGTCGATGGCGGCCAGATGGAATGCCCGGCGGTCCTGATTAGGCAGCTCTTCCAGCGCCGGGTGGCTGAAGATTCGTCCCGGAACGTAGTCCATCACATAGAAGGCCGTGCCGATGATGCCTTCGTCTTCGCATAACAGGCGCGCAGGCGGTACCGGCACACGGGTGTGCTCGGACAGCGCACGGATCACTTTGTATTCGCGTTCGACCATGTGCGCCGAGGGCAGCACCTTGCCCGGCGGTTTCTTGCGCAGCACGTAGCGGCGACCGGCGCTTTCCAGTAGGTAGGTGGGGTTGGACTGACCACCCTGGAACTGCTTCAACTGCAGACCATCTTCGATCTCTGGCACATGCTGGCGCAGGTAGCGACCTAGCGCGGCCTCATCGAAACGATGCGCCGGTAATACCTCGATCAGTTCGGGCTCGCTCATTACCGGTCCCTCAGCATGCGGTTTCGCCACCATCGGCGACGATTACCTGCCCGGTGATATAGGCACTGGCCGGTGTCGCCAGAAACACCGCCAGACCTGCAATGTCCACCGGCTCGCCGATGCGGCGCAGCGGAGTCCTTTCGGCGGCGCGGCGGACCCGCTCCGGATCGTCGAGCAGTGCCTTGGCGAAATCGGTACGCACCAGTCCCGGGGCGATGGCATTGACGCGAATGCCCTTCGGCCCCCACTCCGCCGCCAGATTGCGGGCCAGCGCCGCCTCGGCCGCCTTGGACACGCCATAGGTACCGATCACGGTGTTGCCGCGCAGCCCGGCGATGCTGGAGAGCATGATCACCGCGCCCTCGCCACGCTCGGCCATCTGCGGCAGCACCATGTTGGACAGCCAGAAGGTGCCCTTGACGTTGGTGTCCATGATCTTGTCCCAGGCGTCGTCGGTCAGCTCGCTGGTCGGGCCATAGACCGGATTGGTGGCCGCATTGCAGACCAGTACGTCGATACGCCCCCAGGTATGCAGGGTGGTATTGACCAACCGCTGCAAATCTTCCTTACGGCCTACATGACAAGGCACCGAGATAGCCTCGAAACCCTCAGCCTTGAGCTCTGCGGCCACCGTCTCGCAGGCATCGGCCTTGCGGCTGGAAATGACGACGCGCGCGCCGCAGCGGGCCATTTCTTCGGCGATGGAGCGGCCAATGCCGCGAGTGGAGCCGGTGATCAGCGCCACCTTCCCGGATAGATCGAATAGCGGATTGTTCATGACGGCATCCTTCTTGTAGGTTTTGTCGGAGGCTCAGCGCTTGCTGGAGTAGTTCTGCAGCTCGAGTTTGGCGATGGTGTCCAGATGAACCTCGTCCGGGCCATCGGCCAACCGCAGCGTCCGCTGGTGAGCCCAGGCCGCCGCCAGGAAACTGTCCTGGCAGACGCCCTTGGCGCCGTGCACCTGGATGGCACGATCCAGCACCCGCAGCGCCATGCTCGGTGCGGCCGCCTTGATCATGGCGATCTCCTGCCGCGCCACCTTGTTGCCGACGGTGTCCATCATGCGCGCCGCCTTCAGGGTCAGCAGGCGAGTCTGTTCGATCTCGATGCGCGAGCGAGCAATGTCCTTGCGGATCGAATCGAAATCAGCCAGCGGCCTGCCGAACGCCACACGGGAATGCACGCGCTCGCACATGGCCTGTAGCGCGCGTTCGGCCACGCCGATGGTGCGCATGCAATGGTGGATGCGCCCCGGGCCAAGACGACCCTGTGCGATTTCGAAGCCTCGACCCTCGCCGAGCAGTATGTTGCTGGCCGGCACCCGGACATTGTTGTAGCGAATCTCGGCATGGCCATGGGGCGCATGGTCATAGCCGAACACGTGGAGTGCCCGGGTGATTTCCACGCCGGGCGTGTCCAGCGGCACGAGGATCATCGACTGTTGCCGATGGCGCTCAGCGCTGGGATCGGTCTTACCCATGACGATGGCGATCTTGCAGCTGGTCGCCATCGCGCCGGACGACCACCACTTGTGTCCATTGATCACATATTCATCGCCTTCACGGCGGATTTCACAGGCGATGTTGGTGGCATCGGACGACGCCACTTCCGGTTCGGTCATGGAAAAGCAGGAGCGTATCTCGCCGTTGAGCAGCGGTTTGAGCCATTTTTCCTGCTGCTCCGGCGTGCCGTAGCGCGTCAGCACTTCCATGTTGCCGGTGTCAGGTGCCGAGCAGTTGAAGATCTCGGCGGCACCGTGCGAGCGCCCCATGATTTCGCAGAGGTGGGCGTATTCGAAATTGCTCAGGCCGGCGCCGAATTCGCTTTCCGGCAGGAACAGATTCCACAGCCCCTGCTCCCTCGCCTTGGCTTTGAGCGCTTCGAGAATTGGCGGCGGCGCCCAGCGATTTTCTGCCGAGGCGGTCTGCTCGTGGAACAAGTGCTCATTGGGATAGACATGCGCTTCCATGAATGCCGTAAGCCGTTCATAAAGTTGTAGCGCTTTACCGGTCAGTTCATACATCGCCGTTTTCCTTTTGGTTGTGCTCCGCCAGAAGCGTTAACGGCACCCCTTGCGGGTGCTCGCTGCCGGAGCGCAGACGGAAAGTCGCTTCGCCGATCGCCAATAGACGGTCGTGCTGGTCGCGTATCTCGCCCGAGCTATTGAATATGCGGGTGCCGCCGGCACGCCGCTTGCCGATGGCGCGGATCACACCACCTGAGCACTGCCCAGTGAAGGTTGTGTTCAGCACCAGCGTGATGGCCTTGCGCACCCGTCCCGGATGGGGGCAATAGGTACCGGCCTCGGCTAGCACCACATCGAGTAGCGAGGTCAGCACGCCGCCATGGAGCACGCCGGCCATGTTCAGGTGGCAGGCCTGTACATCGAGCTCAATGACCGCCTCGTCGTCAGTCCAAGACACCTGGCGATAACCCAGCACCTGATGGAAACCCGGCAGGTCCTTGCCTCCGCTGATCGGCAAGCCGTCTGTCCGGGCTTCGCTTGGCATCGCGTCAGCGTCAGGCCGCTTCATTGCGCTGAATCTGCGCGGGGCGGTTCCATCCCGATGCTTGTTTAAGGAGTCGCATGGCCTGTCCTCTCGATTGTTTTTATGGCGAGTCTGCGTCTTTTTGAAGCTGGCACGACTGAAACCATGCGTCAATTCGAAATCAAGTTCCATCAGGCAGAATTATGATGCCCCACAAACATAACGGTCTAAGATCAGTATCGAAGTGCCATATGCCCGGCGAGCCAGGCGCTTGGACACATCATGAAAAATTAGAAGGGCGACGATAGCCTTCTGCTAGTGGTTGAAAAAGCTCCCCGCTATGTTAGCTTTCGGATAACTTTGTAAAAATCAGTTTTGCTGTGCGAAACGCAAAGCGAAGCAAGTGCTAGAAAATGGCCGTCAGCCAGACAATTACAAGAAGAGGACGCGATATGAAATCCATGTTCAAGAAGCTGCTCGTTCCAGCCAGCCTGGTCGCCTTGGCGGTCTCGGCAGTGCTTCCGCAGATGGCGGCCGCCGCCGATGTCACGAAATGGCGTGTTCAATCGCACTGGCCGAGCGCCAGTAGCTCCTACAAAGACAGTCTTGTGCGCCTGAAAAACCAGATCGAACAGCGCACCGAAGGCCGGCTCGAACTGCAACTGTTCGAATCCGGCGCCCTGTTCAAACCGCAGGAGACGTTCAACGCGGTCAGCCGCGGCATCATCCAGATGGGCACCATCTCCCCCGGCTACGCACAGGACAAGATGACCCTCGCCGGCATCGCCTCCGGTCTGCCCTTCGCCTTCGATAACGTCTGGGAGGCGTCCTACTTCCACAAGCACATGGGCTTCGAGGACATGCTCCGCGAGGAAGCGGCCCAGCACGGCGTCTACTGGTCGACGGACAAGGTCTATCCCACTGAGATGGTGGTGAAAAAGCCGATCAACAGCTGGGAGGATTTCACCAAGCTGAAGATCCGCTCGTCGGGCGCCCTGCAGAAATTCCTCGATGAGGCCGGCGCTTCGACCACCTACCTGCCAGGTGGCGAACTCTATCCGGCGCTCGATACCGGCGTGGTAGACGGTGCTCACTGGGGTGCGGTGCAGGGCGCGGCGAGCATGAGCTTCTATGAGGTGGCCAAGTACCACGTCAGGCCCGCGCTCAACATCGCCGGCACCGATGTGATCATCATCAGTCAGAAGGCGCTGGAGAAACTCTCCGAGCGCGACCAGGAAATCGTCAAGCAGATCCTCGACGAGCAGTTCTGGTACCGCACCAACGAGTACCTGTATCAGGAGCAGGTCACGCTGCGAAAGGTCATGGCCGAGCAAGGCGTTCAGGTCAACACGCTGCCGGATGATGTGCAAAAACGCCTGCGTGAAGTGGCACAGAAGACCTGGGAAGAAGAAGGCCAGCGCAGCGACAAGGCGGCCGAAGCACTGAAGAAGCTCAAGTCCTTCCTCGGCGAACTCGGTTACCTCTGACACCCCTCGCCTGTTCGGCTCGTCCGGCGCGATAGCTCGCGCCGGGCAGCTGATCCGCTCAACCCTTGCTCGTAGGGCTCGTCATGCGCGCGATTCATGCCTACATCAATGGCATCACCCGGCTCAACGAATTCATCGGTCGCTGGGTGGCCTATCTGATCTTTCTGATCTTCGTGCTGTTGCTGCTCGAAGTGTTCATGCGCTACCTGTTTTCGAGCCCGACCTCTTGGACCAACGAGCTCGGCCAGATGCTGTTCGGTGCCTACGTGGTGCTATCCGGCGGTTACGTCATGGCGCACCGCGACCACGTCAACGTCGACCTGCTCTATTCAACCTTCAGCCCGCGTGTTCGCGCCTGGGTCGATATTTTCACCTCGAGCATGTTTTTCCTGTTCATGGCCGCACTGCTGTACTTCGGCAGTTCCATGGCCTGGGAATCGGTACAGGGCATGGAAACCTCCTATTCGGCGTGGAACCCACCGGTGTGGCCGATCAAGATCATGATTCCGCTCGGTACCCTGCTGCTGTTATTGCAAGGCATCGCCAAACTGCTGCAGGACATCCTGATCGCGCTGGGCCGCGAGCCCACTAACGGCGCCAAGCACGCGGAGGATGCCCAATGAGCATCGAAATCACCACGCTGCTGTTCTTTTTGACGCTGGTGTTTTTCCTGGTGCTGGGGCTGCCGCTGGCCTTCGTGCTGGGCGGAGTCTCGGTACTGTTCCTGTATTTCACATGGGGCGTCGATGCCTTCTACATGGTGGCCTCGCAGATGTGGGGCACCATGGAAAGCTTCACCCTGGTGGCTATTCCCTTGTTCGTCTTCATGGCGATGTTGCTGGAGCGCACCGGGGTCGCGCGCGATCTCTATCGGATGATGCACCTGTGGTGCGGCGGCATGCGCGGCGGGCTGGCGATCGGCACCTTAGGCATCTGCGCGGTGTTCGGCGCCATGGTTGGCATCAGCGGCGCGGCGGTAGTGGCGATGGGCACCATTGCCCTACCGGCCATGCTCGAACGCGGCTACGACAAACGCATGGTGCTCGGTTGCATCAACACCGGCGGCGGCTGGGGCATCCTGATACCGCCGAGCATCATGATGATTCTCTACGCCATGATCAGCGGCCAGTCGGTCGGCAAGATGTTCGCCGCCGGAGTGCTGCCGGGCCTGTTGCTGGTGGCGCTGACGGTCACCTACGTGCTGGTGCGCTCTTTCCTGCAACCTCATCTCGCACCGGCACTGCCGAGGGAAGAGCGAGGCAGCTGGGGCGAGAAACTACGGGCGATACGCGCGGTGCTGCTGCCCATTGGTATCGTGGTAATGGTACTCGGCTCGATCATCGGCGGGCTGACCACACCCACCGAAGCCGCCGCCATGGGCGTGTTCGGCGCGCTGATTTCAGCCGCTGTCTACCGCAAGCTGAACTGGCCTGTGCTGCAGGAAGCGGCTATCCGTACCTTCAAACTGACCGGTATGATCGCCTGGATCCTGTTCGCAGCCCACGCGTTCAGCTCGGCCTACCAAGGTATGGGGGCGCAGTCGCTGATCGAAGGACTGATGATGGATCTGCCTGGGGGCCGCTGGGCCATCATCATTTTCATGATGGCGATCGTCTTTGTCATGGGCATGCTGCTCGACCCTGTCGGCATCATGCTGATCACGCTGCCGGTATTCCTGCCGATCGTCGCTTCACTCGGCTTCGATCCGATCTGGTTCGGCGTGCTTTTCGTGATCAACATGGAAATCGGCTACATGACGCCACCGTTCGGGTTCAACCTGTTCTACCTCAAAGGCATTGTGCCGCCCGGCATCACCATGAAAGACATCTACTGGTCGGTCATACCCTTCGTGATCGTCAACATCATTGGCATGGGCATCATCATGCTATTCCCAGAGATCGCAACCTACCTGCCGAATACGTTGTTCTGACGACGGGCCGCTTAAACGAAAAAGCCGGAGCGAAAGCTCCGGCTTTTTTGTGCGCTCCGATCAGATGATGTTGGCGTAGTCGGCTTCGATGCGATCCAGGCTCAGATGATTGAGGAAGTTGGAAAAGCACATCCAGGCCGACAGCGCGTTCAAATCCTGGAATTGCTGCGGCAGGTACTTGGGCGGCACCACCATTCCCTCCTCGACCAGCTGGCGCAGGGTACGCATGTCTTCCAGCGTGGTCTTGCCGCAGAATAACAGCGGGATATGTTCCAGCTTGCCCTTGCGCACCGCCAGCTGAATATAGTTGTAGATCATGATGAAACCCTTCAGATAGGACAGGTCCTTGGTGAAGGGCAGACCATTCGGGAGCGAGCCGCGGAAAACCCGGCTGGCATTGCTGTAGCACTCGTCCTCCGTATAGCCCTGGTCACGGAAAAAGCCGAACACATCGAGAAAGTCCGCGCCCTCCTCGGCCATGTGGATCGCACGGGTACGGTTGGTCAGCTTGCGCAGGCGGGTCGGGTAGGAGGCAAAAGCGATTACCTCCATCAGAATCGCCAAGCCTTCCTGGGTCACTGTCGAGGACGGCGGGCCCTTCGCGAGGAAGGTGCAGATCGGCTGGTTCTGGCCGTTGAGCGTGGTGCCGACGTGCACCAGCCCCTCATGGACTTCCAGCGCACGCACATCGCGGGCATTGAACATCGCGTCGCTGCGGATCTTGATGTAGTCGGCCCCCGCCGCGGCGTCGGCGAGAATGCCGTCGGATTCAAATACGCGAATCACGCCTTCACCCTCACCGAACACCAGATCCAGCCGCTGCTGCAACATGTCCACGGCTTGCGGCGCACTGAGTGTCTTGGCTTCGTCTTTGAGATCGCCCCGGTCGGCGATGTTGTTCAGGTAGTCGGAAAGCATCAGACCGAGGTCCGCCAGCGTCGGATCGCCCGCGTGAAAGGCGTCCGAAGCGGCGCCGTAAAGCTCTTGGGAAATCAGACCGAAATCGGCGGTGCCACGCGCTTCGAGCATGCGGATCACCATGCGGTACTCCTTGCACATGCGCCGCATGATCTGCCCGACCGGATTGAACTGTCCTAGCTGGCGCGTGATGTCACGCTCGATATTCTGAAATTCTTCCTTCTTCGCACTGGAATCGAAGCCCAGCGGCCGTCCCTCGTAATACCCACGATCAACCTGTGGCAGCTCGCGAGCACCCGCGGCGAAGAAGCCCTGGCGAATGCTGTCGTCCCACTTCACCGCATCAAGCACCCGCATAGGGGTTTGCGCCTCGACGATACGATCGGACAGGCCGCGCACCGTGCTTTGGTACTCATCGAGATTGTTACGGGTATTCATCCGTACCTCGTCAGTGATGATCCGTAGCGTTCAAGTTATACATCAGTGGGCCCTCGCCTTCCGTGTTCGGTTCACGAACGCCGCGTGCCATATATGAAGCTTTCGGCAGGCGACGACCGATCTGAAGCCATCGAGCCTAGCGCTCGATCGTGGTGCCATGGCTCAGCTGTGCATCTTCGGTGCTGACGCAACCACCACGATGGGCGAACGCGGCCGGCTGCGGCGTGGCGCCTGTCCGTGGCGGTTCCACCTGCGGATGGCCCGTCCGTCGCTTGCGTGCACCGACGCAGGCCAGCAGAACGATGTCGGGCGCAGCCAGTCGCCGAGGACGATTGGCTCCGTCCACGGCGGATTTTGCGCGTCCTGGTCTGATCAGACTTCTGGACGCATATGCGGGAACAGAATCACGTCGCGGATCGACGGCGAGTTGGTCAGCAACATCACCAGACGATCGATACCGATGCCCTCACCTGCGGTCGGCGGCATGCCGTATTCCAGCGCGCGGACGAAGTCGGCGTCGAAGTGCATGGCCTCATCGTCACCCGCGTCCTTGTCACGGACCTGCGCGTGGAAGCGCTCGGCCTGGTCTTCGGCGTCGTTCAACTCGGAATAGGCGTTGGCGATCTCGCGGCCGCCAATGAACAGCTCGAAGCGGTCGGTCACACTCGGGTCGTCGTTGCTACGACGCGCCAGCGGCGACACTTCGAACGGGTAACGGGTGATGAACGTCGGCTGCTCGAGCTTGTGCTCGACCAGCTCTTCAAAAATCATCACCTGCAACTTGCCCAGCCCCTCGAAGCCGAGCACCTTGGCGCCGGCTTTCTTGGCGATGGCGCGCGCGGTGTCGATGTCCTGCAGATCGGCGGCGCTGATGTCCGGGTTGAATTTGAGGATCGAATCGAACACCGACAGCCGCGCAAAGGGCTCGCCGAAATGAAACACCTTGTCGCCGTAGGGCACGTCGGTGCTGCCGAGGACCAGCTGCGCCAACTCGCGGAACAGTTCTTCGGTGAGGTCCATGTTGTCTTCGTAATCGGCGTAGGCCTGATAGAACTCGAGCATGGTGAACTCGGGGTTGTGCCGAGTCGAAACACCTTCGTTGCGGAAGTTGCGGTTAATCTCGAAGACCCGCTCGAAGCCGCCGACCACCAGGCGCTTGAGATAGAGCTCCGGCGCGATACGCAGGAACATCGGCAGGTCCAGCGCGTTGTGGTGGGTCTCGAACGGCTTGGCCGCGGCACCGCCAGGGATGGTCTGCAGCATCGGTGTCTCGACTTCGAGGAAGTCGCGTTCGTTGAGGAACTTGCGGATGTGGCCGATCACCTGCGAACGCACACGGAAGGTGTGGCGGGTTTCTTCGTTGACGATCAGGTCGACGTAACGCTGGCGGTAGCGCTGCTCGGTGTCGGTCAGGCCGTGGTGCTTGTCCGGCAGCGGACGCAGCGACTTGGTCAGCAAGCGTACGTCGGTCATCTCGACGTAGAGGTCGCCCTTGCCGGACCGCGCCAGCGTGCCTTCCGTCGCGATGATGTCGCCCAGATCCCAGTGCTTGATGGCTTCCAGGGTCTCAGCCGGCAGCGTCTTGCGGTTGACGTAGACCTGAATGCGCCCGGTCATGTCCTGCAGCACCATGAAGGCGCCGCGGTTGAGCATGATGCGCCCGGCAACCTTCACCGGGATCGCCGCTTCTGCCAGCTCTTCCTTGGTCTTGTCGGCGTATTTCAGCTGCAGGTCGTTGCAGTAGCTGTCGCGACGGAAGTCATTGGGGAAAACATTGCCCTTGGCGCGCTCGGCGGCCAGCTTTTCCTTGCGCTGAAGGATCAGGCTATTTTCTTCCTCTTGGATGGCGTGCTGGTTCAGCGGTTGTTCGCTCATGGTTTCAAAATGCCTGGATCGATTGGATGAATCCTGGGACGACCGTGCCGGAAAGTGCTCCGCAGCAGGTACTGCCCCGTTTTGGTCGGCTGAAGCCCACCCTACTTGTATGCAAAGCTGATGCAGAGAGGGCCAGGCGACGTTCCGCTTCAGCCCACCTCCACTCGCCAAGCACAGCGGCTTAGAGCCCCTGTTTCAAACTGGCTTCGAGGTACTGGTCGATGTCGCCATCCAGAACCTTCTGGCAGTCGCTACGTTCCACACCGGTACGCAAATCCTTGATGCGCGAGTCGTCGAGCACATAGGAGCGAATCTGATGACCCCAGCCGATATCGGACTTGGTGTCTTCCAGCGCCTGGGAGGCCGCGTTGCGCTTCTGCATTTCCTGCTCGTACAACCGGGCCCGCAGCATTTTCATGGCGGTGTCCTTGTTGGCGTGCTGGGAACGCTCGTTCTGGCAGGCCACCACCGTGTTGGTTGGTACGTGGGTGATACGTACCGCCGAGTCGGTGGTGTTGACGTGCTGACCACCAGCACCGGAGGACCGGTAGGTGTCGATGCGCAGATCCGCCGGATTGATGTCGATCTCGACCCTGTCGTCGATCTCGGGCGAGACGAACACTGCCGAGAATGAGGTGTGGCGGCGAGCGCCAGAGTCGAACGGGCTCTTGCGCACCAGGCGGTGCACGCCGATCTCGGTGCGCAACCAACCAAAGGCGTACTCGCCTTTGATGTGTACGGTCGCGCCCTTGATACCGGCGACTTCACCCTCGGACAGCTCGACGATCTCGGCGCTGAAACCGCGCTTGTCAGCCCAGCGAAGGTACATGCGCAGCAGGATGTTGGCCCAGTCCTGGGCTTCGGTGCCGCCGGAGCCGGCCTGGATGTCGAGGTAGGCGTTGTTGGGGTCCATCTCGCCGCTGAACATGCGGCGGAATTCCAGCCCTTCGAGGATGGCGCGCAGGCGGTCGAGTTCGGTGGCGACATCGTCCACGGCGCTCTGGTCGTCTTCTTCGACAGCCATGTCGAGCAGGTCGCGGGAATCGGCCAGGCCGCCCTCGAGGTCGTCGATGGTCTCGACGATCTGCGCCAGGGTCGCGCGCTCACGGCCCAGGTTTTGGGCGTACTCAGGTTTGTTCCAGACGTTGGGGTCTTCGAGTTCGCGGTTTACTTCGACGAGACGATCATGCTTCTGATCGTAGTCAAAGATACCCCCGAATTGACTGGGTGCGCTCGGACAGGTCCTTGATGCTGTTGAGGATCGGGTTGATTTCCATAGGTAGGCAGCTCTCAATCGGACGGTGCGAAAAGCCGGCGATTATAGCGCAGCAGACCGCCGCTGACAGCCCACGCGAGACCGCCGGCATCGCCGCTGTCAAGCAGCTCGACCGGGAACAACACAGCCAGGGCGATCAAGCATCACCCCTACAAGGCATCAGGCGGAAACGCCGCGCACCTGGCTCTCCAGTTCGACCTTCAACTGCGCATCGAGCTTCAACTGCCGAGCCAGTTCGTCGAGGTAGGCTCGCTCCATGAACTGCTCCTCATCCACCATCAGCACGCTGGCCAAGTACATTTCCGAAGCCATTTCCGGTGTGGTGGCGGCCGCGGCGACATCAACCGGATCCAGCGGCTTGTTCAACTCCGCCTCGAGCCAACGCTGCAATTCGGGATCATCAGTGAGCTGGGCCAGCTCGGCTTCGAACATTTTCCGCTCCTGGTCATCGACGTGGCCATCGGCTTTTGCCGCCGCGACCAGCGCCTTGAGGATCCCGCGGCTGTGCTCCTCGACCTGATCCGGCGGCAGCCGATCGACCGTCTTCGGCTCCGCCCGTGTAGCGGTTGTTCGCGCTGTGCCACCCTGCTGTGCCTGTTGTGCCTGCCAGTTACCGTAGGCCTTGTAGGCCAGCATGCCGAGGGCGGCCAGGCCGCCATAGGTGATCGCCTTGCCACCCAAGCGGCGGCCGCCCCGGCTTCCGAGGAGCATACCCAGTGCCCCGGTCGCCAGCGCGCCTTTTCCAGCTCCGCCGACGCCACCGAGTATGCTTCCAAGCGGGCCACCGGCACCGGCCAGCATGTCGCCGAGCGCCCCCTTTCCATTGGTCGTCGGTGAACGGGAGGCCGACCCTTGCTGCTTCTGCAGCAGGTCCTGGCCGGACTTGAGTAGCTGATCGAGCAAACCACTGGTTTTCATGGAGATTACCTGAAGCGAGTTTATGGGGGATTCAATCGAGCGAATCGGGAACTTGGCGAATGGGCGTGTTTCGGTGAGCTGCGCGGACGTACTGGGCGGGCCAAGGCACCGAGCTGTCACGTAGGTCCTCGGCCGCGTGCAACGGCCAGTAGGGATCACGTAGTAGCTCGCGCGCCAGCAGGATCAGATCGGCCTGGCCGGTACGCAGGATGTGCTCGGCCTGCACCGCCTCGGTAATCATGCCGACCGTACCGGTGGCGATGCCGGCCTCACGCCGCACCTGCTCGGCAAACTGGGTCTGATAGCCCGGGCCGACCGGGATCTCGGCATTGACGGCCGTGCCACCAGAGGACACGTCGATCAGATCGACGCCGAGAGTCTTCAGCCGCCGCGCGAGTTCAACGGTTTCTTCCGCATTCCAGCCGTCCTGTACCCAGTCGGTCGCCGACAGCCGCACGAACAGCGGCAACGCCTCCGGCCATACCGCCCGCACCGCCTGGGTAACCTCCAGCAGCAAGCGGATACGGTTGTCGAAGGAGCCGCCATAGCGGTCCTGACGCTGATTAGAAAGCGGTGAGAGGAACTGATGCAGTAGATAGCCGTGCGCCGCGTGCACCTCAGCCACTTTGAAGCCTGCCGCCAGCGAGCGCTCGGCGGCACGCACGAACGCCTGGATGATCTCGTTGATTCCCGCCTCGTCCAGCGCGGTGGGCACCGCATGCTCCGGATCGAAAGCGATGGTCGAGGGGCCGACCGGCGTCCAGCCCCCGGCCGCGATCGGTACGCTTCCGTGCCGTCCGAGCCAGGGCTGCCAGGTGCTCGCCTTGCGGCCGGCATGGGCCAGCTGAATGCCGGTTACCGAACCCTGAGACTCGATGAACCGCGTGACGCGGCGCAACGGTTCGACATGGTCGTCGGACCAGATACCCAGGTCTTCCGGCGAGATGCGCCCATCAGCCGTCACTGCGGTGGCTTCGATGATGACCAGCCCCGCCCCGCCGACGGCCCGGCTACCCAGATGAACCAAATGCCAATCGTTGGCCATGCCGGCTTTGGCCGAGTACTGACACATGGGCGAAACGGCGATGCGATTGGGCAGCGTCAGCTGACGCAGGGTGAGCGGCTGGAAAAGCTGTGTCATGGAAACCTCACTGCAATGGATGCGCGTTGGACATCCTCCAGTACAGACTGTTTCGACGACTTTGCTCGGCCAAGGCCGCGTGGGTGGCGAATCGGTGACAGAGTGTTGCAGTTGGCTAGCTCATCACTGTGGGTGGGCGGTTTCGTGGGAAACAAATCAGCCTTGGACGATCGATTCGTGCCTGCCCTTTCCCAGCGCAGCGCAAATGGGACGGCACTGCCCGTGCCGGTTGTTTTCTTTTCGACGGTGACTCGCAAACACTAAGCTGGAATCCATTTAACGAAGGCTCGAATCTGGACGGTGAGTGTGGACAGGTTTCAGGAGATGAAGGTACTGCTGGCGGTTGCTGATGCGCAGAGCTTTGCGGGCGGGGCGAAACGGATGGGCATGTCGCCGCCGAGCGTGACGCGAGTGATAGCGGGTCTGGAGCGCCGCCTAGGCACTCTGCTATTGGCGCGCAGCACCCGCAGTCTGCGTCTGACCGAAGCAGGCCGGCGCTATGTGGAAGACTGCAAGCGCATCCTGCTGGATCTGGAAGAAGCCGAAGAACTGGCCACCGGCAGCAGCATTCGTGTGCGCGGCAATCTGACCGTGACAGCTCCGGTGATGTTTGGTGAGTTATTCCTGATTCCGCTGATCACCGAGTACCTTGGTGAGCACCCGGACGTAGTCATCCACGCGCTGTTGGTGGATCGTCTGGTGAACGTGGTTGAGGAAGGCGTAGATGTGGCCATACGCATCGGCCAGCTGCCTGAGACCGGTCTGCAGGCTATCCATGTCGGGCAGATCCGCCCTGTCATCTGTGCCGCACCCGCATTCCTCGATCGCGTCGGCAGACCGATATCCCCAAATGAGGTACTGGCGTCACCGATAGTGATGTCCTCTACGAGCAGCCTGCTTACCGATTGGCAATTCCAGGTGGGGCCGAACTCCATCACCTTGCACCCCAAACCGCGGCTGGTGGTCAGCTCCAATCAGGCGGCAATCAATGCCGCGCGCATTGGCTGGGGGTTCACCCGGGTGCTGTCTTACCAAGTTGCCGACCTGGTATCGAAGGGGGAACTGGAAATCGTCCTCGATGAGTTCGGTACATCGGCATTGCCGGTGCATGTGCTCTATCAAGGCGGTAAACGGGTGCCTGCCAAGGTGCGCACTTTCGTCGACTATTGCGCCAGTCGGTTTCTGGAAAATCCAGGGCTGCACGTGGTTACACGGACCTAGCGCATGAGCCGATACCGCGAAATGCAGGTATTCGAAGCCGTTGTGAAATCGGGCAGCCTCGCCGCTGCCGCGCGGAATCTGAATCTATCGCCAGCGACAATCACGCGCACGGTAGCGTCATTGGAAGCACGCCTGAATAACACCCTGTTGATTCGTGGTCCGCGCGGCGTCGAGCCGAGCCCTGCAGGCGAACGGTTTGCCTTGGACTGTCGAGAAATCCTGGAGCGAATCGACCACGCCGAACACTCCGCTGCCGGCTTGCATGCATGTCCCACCGGGGAACTGACCGTCTCGCTACCGCTGCTGATGGATCCCCACGTATTCACGCCGATCGCCACTGCTTACTTGGCGGCCTTTCCTGACGTAAGTCTGGTTATCCGGACCAGCGAAGGCGTGCCCAAACTCCTCGAGGAGGGCATCGATGTCGCCCTTGTCGTTGGCCAGCTGCCAGACTCGTCCGGGTTCGCCATGCCAGTGGGCATGGTGAGACCCATTGTCTGTGGTTCGCCCGGCTACCTGGCAACATGGGGGCGGCCCGAGACCCCCGACGATCTCCACGCTCACCGCACCGTCCTTACCGCGTCCGCAAGCCCTGAGGCCGAATGGCGTTTTCGCGGCGAGCGCGCCACACGGCTGATGCGGCCTGCCCCCGTGCTGACGTGCACCACCCAGCGTGCGGCTATTCGTGCCGCCACCCTGGGGTTGGGGCTGATTCGCTGCATGAGCTACGAAGCGCACCATGAGCTGCAGAGCGGCTTGCTCGAGCCCGTCTTGGACGGCTTCGCCAACCAGAGCATGCCGGCCCATTTGATCTACCGCGATGGCCGCCGGGCCGAGGCGCGCGTGCGCACCTTCGTCGACTTCGCGACGCCCCGATTACGCGCCCACCCGGCCTTTTCCAGATGAAGCCACCAGGCTTCGATCGATCCATTTCCCACCGTAGCCCTTTGTCAGCTGGCAATACGATTATTTCGTAGAACGAAATTATGGATTGCTCCGTGTGGCGATTCTATCGAGCCGCGAGCAGGCGCAGCATTCATCTGGCAGCGCAAGGTTCTCTACACGACTCGAAGCTGCGCTGACTTCTCTCAACCAGCTACGGAGCCACGACCATGACCCAAGCCGCCATCAAACTGTATCGCCATCCTCTTTCGGGCCATGCCCATCGCGTCGAGCTGCTGCTCTCGTTGATGAAGCTGCCAACCGAGCTGGTTTTCGTAGACCTGGCGAATGGTGCGCACAAAAAGCCTGAATTCCTGGCCATCAATGCGTTTGGCCAGGTTCCGGTTATCGAAGACAACGGCACCACGCTCAGCGACTCCAACGCGATCCTGGTCTATCTGGCAAAAAAATACGGTGGCGGCAGTTGGCTGGCTGAAGATTCCCTCGGTGCCGCGCGCATTCAGCGCTGGCTATCGGTTGCCGCAGGCCAGATTGCCTATGGGCCGGCCGCCGCGCGCCTGATCACGGTATTCGGCGCCCCGTTGAATGCCGATGACGTCACCGCGCGCTCCCACGCCTTGCTCAAGGTGATGGACAGCGAGTTGACCAACTCGCCGTTCCTGGCCGGCAACACCGCAACCATCGCCGATGTCGCCAACTACACCTATATCGCCCATGCCCCGGAAGGCAACGTGTCGCTGCAGGCCTACCCCAATGTGCGCGCCTGGCTGGAGCGTATAGAAGCGCTTCCCGGCTTCGTACCCATGCAGCGCACTGCCGTCGGTTTGCAGAGCAACTGAGTGGGCACCGGCTGCTGGGCTTTCCGGCAGTCTTCCCAAGGAGCGTCTTCCATGAATCATCTCCCCAAGCACCGTCAGTCACCCTGGCATGCCGGCGAAAAAATGCTTCAGGAAACAGTCGGCGCGACCGAGCGAATGGACGTTGTTGGCCAGAAGGCCATTCGTGACTACATGCCCGACCAGCACCGGGAGTTCTATCATCAATTGCCCTTCATGGTCGTCGGCGCGGTCGATGCGCGGAACCGTCCTTGGGCCACGCTGATGGAGGGGCCGGAGGGTTTCGTCGTTTCTCCGGATCCACAGCATTTGGTGCTTGCGGCACCTCTCGACAGCCAGGACCCGGCCGCGGCTGGCCTGCAGGCGGGTCATGCCGTCGGCATGCTCGGTATCGAGCTGCATACGCGCCGACGTAATCGCATCAACGGCATGATCGAACACGCCGCACCGGACCGCCTCGAGGTTGTGGTCGAGCATTCCTTTGGTAACTGCCCGAAGTACATCCAGGAAAGGTCCTATACGCGCTCGACGGAGCGGTGGAAAGACCGCGGAGCGCGCGAGGATTTCACTGCGTTGAACCCTCGAACCACCGAGATGATCCGCGCCGCCGACACATTTTTCATCGCCAGCTACTTCGATCATGACGACCACCACCGCTCCGTGGATGTCTCCCACCGGGGAGGTCGCGCCGGGTTTGTGAAGGTCGAACGCAACCGGCTGTTCATTCCCGACTATGCGGGCAATCAATTCTTCGCCACGTTGGGGAATCTGAAGGTCAACTCCCGCGCCGGGCTGTTGTTTGTCGACTTCACCAGCGGCGACATGCTGCAACTTAGCGGGCGCACGGAACTGATTCTGGACGGCCCGATCGTCCGCGCCTTCGAAGGCGCCGAGCGGCTGTTTACCTTCGACGTGGAGCACGTGGTGCTGAGGCCGGCCGCCGTGTCTCTGCGCTGGACGTTCCATGGCTACGCACCGACCAGCTTGATGACCGGCACCTGGGCCGCGGCAGACGAAAAGCTGCGGCAGAACGAACAGCATCGGCGGTGGCAACCGTGGCGGGTGATGCGGCTGCAGGACGAAAGCAGAGACATTCGCTCATTCATCCTCCAACCGCTGGACGATACTCCGGTGGAATTCAACCCCGGACAGCACCTGCCGATGCGCCTATACGCCGACGGTGAAGCGGCACTGATCAGGACCTACAGCATCTCCAGCGCCCCTTCCGATGGTCACATTCGCATCAGCGTCAAGGCGCAGGGGCTCGCATCCCAACATCTCCACGACAAGGTGCAGGTGGGCGACATTCTGGAGGTTCGTCCGCCACTGGGCGGCTTCACCCTGACGGTTGACACCGCAAGACCGGCGGTATTGATTGGCGCGGGGGTCGGCATTACACCGCTTATTTCCATGTTCAGGGAGCTGGCCTGGCAAAACCAGACGCAGCAAAGGGAACGCCACATCCATCTGTTCCAGAGCGCCAGGGCGCTGGAGGACCTTCCGTTTCAGGAGGAGCTTGAGCAACTGTTACAGCGCGATGCTGGGCAGCTGCACGTCCACCGGGCGCTGAGCAGGCCGGGCACGGAAGCGGTTCTTGGGCGCGACTACGAAATAGCCGGTCGCCTCGGCTTAGCCGACGTCAAGGCCAGGCTCGCGTTCGATGACTACGACTTTTATCTCTGCGGGCCAGCCGGGTTCATCCAGGACCTGTACGACGGTTTGCGCGCACTGAACATTGCGGATGAGCGAATCCACGCCGAGGCATTCGGCCCTTCGATGCTTCAGCGGTCAGCGGCCGAACATTCCACCGCCTTGATTCAAGCGCCGGCTGCCAGCGCTCCGGTGCCGGTGCTTTTCTCGTTATCGGCACTGGAAGCACGCTGGACTCCAGGAAGCGGCAGCCTGCTGGAGCTGGCGGAAAGCCGCGGTCTGAACCCCGATTTCAGCTGCCGTGGAGGCTCCTGCGGGACCTGCAAGACACGTCGGATCAGCGGCATTGTCCATTACCCCAATCCTCCGGTGGAAATGCCGGAGAGCGACATGGTGCTGATCTGCTGCGCCGTAACCGCGGAAGGTGAGAATGGGAGTCAGCCCTTGGTCCTTGAACTCTAGTGCCGCCAGCCGCAACAGCCCGAACCGACGACTATCCTCAATATCTCTTTCTCGAAACCGGAGCGATCGCCATGTCTACCACCGAAATCCGTCAACCTGTTCCTCCCTTCACTCGGGAGTCAGCGGTATTGAAAGTCCGACTGGCCGAAGATGGCTGGAACAGCCGCGATGCGGCAAAAGTGGCCATGGCCTATACCCCGGACACCAAGTGGCGAAACCGCTCGGAATTCGTCACCAGTCGAGCTGAGGCGCAGGCGTTTCTGACCCGCAAATGGAACAAGGAACTGGAATACAGGCTGATCAAAGAGCTTTGGGCGTTTACCGATAACCGAATCGCCGTGCGTTACGCCTATGAATGGCACGACGATTCGGGTAACTGGTTCCGCTCCTACGGCAACGAAAACTGGGAGTTCGCTGAAAACGGCCTGATGGCTCATCGATTTGCCTGCATCAATGATTTACCCATTCAGGAGTCCGACAGGAAATTCCGCTGGCCGCAAGGTCGCCGTCCCGATGACCATCCAGGACTGTCGGATCTAGGCCTATAACAGCCCACCTCGCGCCCGCCAAAAGCTCCGGTGATCGCCCGATGGCCGGGACGCTAGGCGGCTTCCACCCGCACCGGCACACCGTTGAGCGCAGCATTGCCGGACAGCGCGTCCAGCTGGCGCTCATCGGTCAGATCGTTGGCGCTGGCGCCCGGCTGGCTGCTGGCGATGCCCATCTGCACGCCGGGGCGAGCGTGGCCCCAGCCATGCGGCAGGCTGACTACACCGGACATCATCTCGTCGCTGGCAGCAACCTCCACCTCGATCATGCCGACCCGCGAACGAACCCGCACACGCTGACCATCGGTCAATTCGAGGCGGCTCAAGTCCGCCGGATTCATCAGCAACTGATGACGCGGCTTACCCTTCACCAGACGATGGTAGTTGTGCATCCAGGAATTGTTGCTGCGGACATGACGGCGTCCAATCAGCACCAGTTGATCCGACGCCGACTGCGGCGCGGAGGCGAAGCGCTTCAGGTCTCCGAGGAACAGTTCCGGTGCGACCTGCACCTGTCTGGTCGCGGTCTTCAGGCGGCCGGCGAGGTTCGGCTGCAGCGGCCCCAGATCCAGGCCGTGCGGGTAATCACGCAGTTTGGCGAGACTCAGGCCAGACGTGCTGCCGTCGCCATGCGGACCGGCACGCAAGCCCAGATCGATCATCTGCTCGGGCGCCATGGTCGATTTCAGCTCGATTCCGGTACGCGCCGCGAACGCCTTGGCCAGCCCGACGAAGATTTCCCAGTCATGCAGCGCACCCGCCGGCTTGGCGAGCACCGCTTCGTTGAAGCGAGTGACGTTGCGCACCGCGAAGACGTTGAAAGTGGTGTCGTAGTGATCATGCTCCAGCGGCGCCGTCGGCGGCAGGATCAGATCGGCGTAACGGGTGGTTTCGTTGATGTAGAAGTCGACGCTGAGCATGAACTCCAGCCCATCCAGCGCCTGTTCCAGCTGACGGCCGTTGGGCGTGGACAGTACCGGATTACCGGCCACGGTGACTAACGCACGCACCTGCCCTTCCCCTTCGGTGAGCATCTCCTCAGCCAGCGCCGATACCGGTAGCTCGCCACCATATTCCGGCAGCCCCGAGACTCGGCTTTGCCAGCGATTGAAGTGGCCACCCGAAGTGCTGGCCACAAGGTCCACCGCCGGCTGGGTGCAGAGCGCGCCGCCCACCCGGTCGAGGTTGCCGGTGACCAGATTGATCGACTGCACCAGCCATTGGCACAGCGTGCCGAACGCTTGCGTGGAGACGCCCATGCGCCCATAGCAGACCGCTTTGTCGGCCGCAGCGAAATCCCGGGCCAGTTGACGAATCTGCACGGCCGGCACCCCACAGCGTGTACTCATAGCCTCCGCGGTGAAAGGCGCCACTGCCGTGCGCAGCTCATCCAGCCCCTCCACAGGTAAATGACTGGCACGGGTCAGGTCTTCTTCGAACAGGGTATTGAGCAAACCGAACAGCAGCGCTGCGTCTTCGCCAGGGCGAACGAACAGATGCTGGTCGGCAATGGCCGCCGTTTCACTGCGACGCGGATCCACCACCACCAGTTTGCCGCCACGCGCCTTCAAGGCTTTGAGACGCTTTTCCACATCCGGCACGGTCATGATGCTGCCGTTGGAGGCCAACGGATTGCCACCCAGTATCAGCATGAAATCGGTGTGATCGATGTCCGGGATAGGAATCAGCAGACCGTGGCCGTACATCATCAGGCTGGTCAAGTGATGCGGCAGCTGGTCGACCGAGGTGGCGGAGAAACGATTGCGAGTCTTCAGCTGACCGAGGAAGTAGTTGCTGTGGGTCATCAACCCATAGTTGTGCACGCTGGGGTTGCCCTGGTAAACGGCCACCGCGTTATTGCCATGGCGCTCGCGAATCTCGGCGAGGCGCTCGGCGACCAGCTCGAACGCAGCGTCCCACTCGATGGCCTGCCACTCGTTGCCGACGCGGCGCATGGGATGACGCAGACGGTCCGGATCGTTCTGGATGTCCTGCAGCGCGACGGCCTTGGGACATATGTGGCCGCGACTGAAGCTGTCCTGCGGATCGCCCTTGATCGAAACGATTTGCTCGTCGCGAGTTTCGATTGTCAGGCCACAGATGGCCTCGCACAGATGGCATGCACGGTGGTGCTGGGTCGATTCGCTCATCGCGGGCTCCGAAGGATTGTTCTTTTAATCCAATCACTCTAGGCCCACGACGACCAGGCAACAATCAATTGCGCCCTGGTAAATGCTCCTCGATTCAGCAGGCCGATCTTGGATCCCGAACGAGGGCCTGGCGAATCAACGCGCGGCGATATGCGCCACCAGCAGCTGCACGCTTTCACGGCCGCGGAATTCATTGACGTCCAGCTTGTAGGCCAGGTCGGCCCAGCGCACGTTGGGGTTGGGCCAGAGATCCCGGTCGATATTGAATGCGATGCCATCGAGAGTCAGCGAGCCGCATTCGCTCTTGAGCACCATCTTCAGGTGCTTCTCGCCGACCAGGCGCTGCTGCACCAACTGGAACACACCGTGGAACACCGGCTCTGGGAAATGCTGTCCCCAGGGGCCGGCGTTGCGCAGTGCCTTGGCCAGTTCGAGATGAAACTCCTCGATGCTCAACTGCCCATCGGTGAGCAGCCGTCCGGTCAGATCGTCTTCGCACAACTGCCGGCGCACTTCGGCATCGAAGGCGGCCGCAAAGGCGCCAAAGTTCGCTTCTGGCAGCGATAGACCTGCCGCCATCGCATGGCCGCCGAACTTGCTGATCAGACCCGGATGACGTGCCGCCACCGCATCCAGCGCATCACGAATATGGAAGCCCGGCACCGAACGTGCCGACCCCTTGAGCACGCCTTCGCCAGCATCGGCAAAGGCGATGGTCGGCCGGTGATAGCGCTCCTTAAGCCGCGAAGCGAGAATACCGATGACGCCCTGGTGCCAGTCCGGCTCGAACAGGCAGAGGCCGAACGGCATGTCTTCGAGCGGCAAGTCCTTGAGCTGGGCCAGCGCCTCGCGCTGCATGCCCTGCTCGATACCCTTGCGGTCCTGGTTGAGTTGATCCAGCTGCACGGCCATGTCCCGCGCCAGTGCCTCGTCTTCGCAAAGCAGGCATTCGATGCCCAGCGCCATGTCATCCAGGCGCCCCGCCGCATTCAGCCGCGGGCCGAGAATGAAGCCGAGATCGGTCGAGGTGATCCGCCGATGATCGCGCCCGGCAACCTCGAGGATTGCCCGCAGCCCAGGCCGCGCGCGACCCGCGCGTATGCGCGCCAGGCCCTGGTGCACCAGGATGCGGTTGTTGGCATCCAGCGGGACCACGTCGGCGACGCTGCCCAGCGCCACCAGATCCAGCAATTCGCCCAGGTTCGGCTCCGCCCAACCATTGCGGGCGAACCAGCCCAACTCGCGCAACCGGGCACGCAGCGCCAGCAGTACGTAAAAGATGACGCCGACGCCCGCGATGCACTTGCTCGGGAAGGCGCATTCCGGCTGGTTGGGGTTAACGATGGCGTCCGCCGCCGGCAGTTCGGGCCCGGGCAGGTGGTGATCGGTTACCAGTACTTTGAGTCCGGCCACCTTGGCTGCCGCCACGCCGTCGACACTGGAGATGCCGTTGTCCACCGTCACCAGCAGATCGGGCTGGCGCTCCAGCGCCACAGCGACGATCTCAGGGGTCAGGCCATAGCCGTACTCGAAGCGATTGGGCACCAGGTAATCCACATGCGCGGCGCCCAACTGGCGTAGGCCCAGGACGCCAACCGTGCTGGCGGTGGCGCCGTCGGCATCGAAGTCACCGACGAAGAGAATGCGCTGACGCTTTTCCAGCGCCTCGACCAACAGCGTCACGGCCGCGTCGATACCTTTGAGCTGGTCGTACGGGATCAAGCGCGCCAGGCCCTTGTCCAGTTCAATCACCGACTGCACGCCACGTGCCGCATAGAGGCGTGTCAGCAGAGGCGGCAGGTCACCCAGATCGGGCAACAGGTCGGGCAACGGGCGGGGTTCAATGCGCATTCTGGGATTATCCGGTTCAGCGTGAGGCGTTCAGAGCGAAGTCGCGGCGCGCGCGGCCTGATCGTACAGGCCCGACATGGCGCGCAGCATCCCGGCGAGGCGGTGAATCTCCTCCGGGTCGATATTCAGGTTCTCGAAGGACGCGATCAGGCATTCGCGACGGATATCAGCGTATTCCTGACACAGCTCGCGGCCTTTGTCGGTGGTTCGGTAGAACATTTCCTTGCCTTGCTTCTCACCCGTCACCAGGCCCAGCTTGCCGAGCTTTTTCAGCGCGTAGGTCACGGTGTGCGTGTCTTCGATGTTCAGCAGCAGACAGATATCCGCCTGTCGCTTGGCACGGCCGCGGCTGGTCAGGTTGTGCAGCACCATGACGTCCAGCGCATTCATTTCCACCGCACCGGAGGCCTTCATGCAGCGTTCCATCCAGCGCATCAGCGCGGCGCTGGCGATGATGATGCCGTATTCGAGTTCTGAGAGTTCCTGCGACTGCTCGGCGAGATGCGCCGACGCCACGATGGACGATCGCAACGGACGAGGGGATTTGGCGTCAACCATCTTGCGGACCATGAAAAATGAGGATGGCCGCTGGCTGCCATCCAGGTGAATCGGGTCCGCAAGCATACAGCAATGCGCACCGAGAGACGGCTCGGCGGCGCTACGAAAAATATTTATTGATAAATTATCGATAATTTATCATCGTATTTCCACGCATCGACTTGTTACACGGGACAGCCCGTTACAGAGGACCCATGAACGCCCTACTCCTGAATTGCGATATCGGCGAAAGCTTTGGCGCCTGGACCATGGGCATGGACGCCGAGGTCATGCCCTTCATCGACTGCGCCAACATCGCGTGCGGCTTCCACGCGTCGGATCCCCAGGTCATGCGGCGCACCGTGGCGCTGGCGACACAGCATGACGTGCAGATCGGCGCGCATCCGGCTTATCCCGATCTGGCCGGGTTCGGTCGCCGCTCCATGGACTGCAGCCCGAAGGAAGTGGAGAACATGCTGCTCTACCAGATCGGCGCGCTGGACGGCATCTGTCGCGCCGAGGGCACCCGGGTTCGCTACGTCAAACCCCACGGCGCGCTGTACAACGACATGATGCGCAAGCCAGAACTGCTGCGCGCCGTGATGACTGCAATCGTTTCCTACGCGCCGTCGCTGCCGCTGATGCTAATGTCGACACGCGACAACAGCGCCAGCCAGACAATGGCGGACGAGCTCGGCATCACGCTCTGGTTCGAAGTATTCGCCGATCGGGCCTATGACGCCTCCGGCATGCTGGTTTCCCGCGCCCTGCCCGGTGCGGTACATCACGATGCCAATACTGTCGCGGCCCAGGCGCTCAGCCTGGCCAAAGGCGAACCATTGACCGCCAGCGATGGCAGCGCGCTGGTTCTGCGCGCTGACACGCTCTGTGTGCATGGCGACAACGCCGGCTCGGTTGCTGCGGTGCAGCGCATCCGCCAGACGCTCGAGAGCCTTGCGGGATGAAGCCGCGTATCGAAGTGGTCGGCATCGACAGCCTGATGCTGCGCCTGTTCGATGAGATCGACGAAGCCCATATGCCCTGGCTTCTGGCTGCGGCCAGCCGTCTGCGTGAGGCCTTCGGTGCGGCGCTGATCGACCTGGTGCCCTCTTATACGACGCTGCTGGTGCATTACGACCTGACACGACTGGACGACCATCAGGCGCGCCAGTGCATCGCCGATGCCCTGCATGAATTGCAGCCGGACGCAGGTGGTCAGGCGCGCGAGCTGAACATTCCGGTGTGGTACGACCCCAGCGTCGGGCCGGAGCTCGAGGCCCTCGGCCAGCGCAGCGGGTTGGGAATATCCGGTGTGATCGAGCAGCACAGCGCCCGAACTTATCAGGTGTTCGCGCTGGGCTTTGCGCCGGGCTTCGCCTTCATGGGGTTGGTCGATGAAATCCTCGCCAGTCCTCGCTTGCAGACACCCCGTAAACAGGTCCCGGCTGGCAGCTTGGGCATCGCTGACCGCCAGACCGCGATCTATCCGCTCGTTTCGCCCGGGGGCTGGAACCTGATCGGCCGCAGCCCAACCCGGCTGTTCGATCGAGAAATGGAGGGTTACAGCATCTGGCAGCCTGGCGACCATGTGCGTTTTCAGCCTATCGAGCACGATGAATTCGTGCGCCTCGGCGGTGACGACAGCCCGTTCGAGGTGATGCCATGAGCCTGCTGATCGAACGCAGTGGCGCGTTGGCCAGCTTGCAGGACGGCGGCCGGTTCGGTGTCCGTCACCTGGGCGTGACCCAGGGCGGCGCTGCTGACTGGGTCTCCCAGGCTTGGGCCAACTGGCTGCTGGGTAATCCGCTGCAGGCCGCTACCCTGGAAATCACCCTTGGTAATGTCGTGCTGCTCGCCGAAGCCGATACCTGCGTGGCGCTGTGCGGCGCCGATCTGGGCGCCACACTGGACGGTCAGCCCATCGCGCCGGGACGCAGCTTCAGCATTCGCAGGGGGCAACGGCTCAGCTTCGCCCAGCCGCGCCAGGGCGTGCGCGCCTACCTTGCCGCGCCCGGTGGTTTCGTGGCCCCGCAGCTACTCGGCAGCTGCGCGACGGTACGCCGGGAAGAACTAGGTGGGCTACACGGAAACGGCCAACCATTGGCGTCAGGCGACCGGCTGCACTGGAATGGCGCAGCCCCCCTACCGCGAACTCTGGATGCCACCCAGACACTGCCGCTGATCACTTCTGATGCGCTGCCGGTGGTATTGGGTGCACAGATCGGTGACTTCAGCGGGCGAAGCCTGTTCGATGCATTCAACTGCGAATGGACCGTGGACCAGCGGGCCGATCGTATGGGCGTTCGCCTGCGCGGGCCGGTACTGCGCAGCTCGCGCCAGTCGATGATTTCCGAAGGCGTTCCGCTCGGGGCCATTCAGGTCCCGCCGGATGGCCAGCCCATCGTGTTGCTCAACGACCGGCAGACCATCGGTGGCTATCCGCGGCTCGGCGCCCTAACGCCCCTGGCAGTCGCTCATCTGGCTCAGTGCATGCCGGGAACCACATTGCGGCTCAAACCAATATCCCTGGAGCGCGCGCAGAACGAGCAACGCGGGCTGCTAGGTAGCTGGCGTCGTCCGCCCTCTCGATAGCGAAGCGAATCAACGGACCGTACTCCCGAACGCGATAGAAAACCCAAAGGTGATCCGACCCAGACCAGACCACACAAAACCAAAACAACAATTACAAGAGAGTCCGGTTCACGCCCGGCTGCATTCCTACCTGCCCCAACGCCAATAAAGAAAAGGTACTCCAATGCACCCCACCTCCAGCGCCACCCCTGCGTCGCAACGCAACGTCCTGCGCGGCGCCATCTTCATAATGGCAACCTCGTCGATCGGCCCCGCCTTTCTGACCCAAACTTCGCTGTTCACCGAGAAATATCTGGCGAGCTTCGCCTTCGCCATTGTCATTTCGCTGCTGATCGACATCGGCGCCCAGCTCAACATCTGGCGGATCATCACCGTTGCCAACATGCGCGGTCAGGACGTTGCGAACCGGGTTCTGCCGGGGGTCGGCCACCTGATTTCCGCATTCATCGTGCTCGGCGGAGTCGCCTTCAATATCGGCAATATCGGTGGTGCCGGCCTGGCAATGAACGTGATTTTCGGCGTACCGCCGGTGATCGGCTCACTGATCGCAGCGGTACTGATCATCGGCATCTTTCTACTGCGCAACGCCAAAAGCGTCATGGACTCGGTGATGCAGCTGCTTGGACTGGTCATGCTGTGCATGATCGGCTACGCCATGCTGCAATCGAGCCCGCCGGTCATGGAAGCCTTGAACCGCAGCTTCAATCCCGACGACCCGCTGATCCTGCTGCTGCCGATCGTGACACTGGTGGGCGGTACCGTGGGCGGTTATATCTCGTTTTCAGGCGGCCATCGCCTGGTGGAAGCCGGCATCACCGGCGTACAGAACGTGGGCGTCGTGACGCGCGCCGCAGTGACCGGTATCGCGACGACGGGCGTAGTACGGATCTGCCTGTTCCTGGCCGCCCTGGGCGTCGTCAGCCAGGGGCTGAGCCTGGATCCCGGCAACCCGGCCGCGTCGGTGTTCTCCCATTCGATGGGTACGGTGGGTTACAAGATTTTCGGTGTGGTGCTGCTGGCCGCTTCAGTGTCTTCGGTGATCGGTGCCGCCTATACCAGCGTAACCTTCATGTATTCGCTGCATGAGAGCATCCAGCGCAACAATCAGCGCGTAGTGATCGCTTTCATCGCCTGTTCGACATTGATCTACAGCCTGGTCGGCCAACCGGTCAAGGTACTGGTCATCGCCGGCTCGTTGAATGCACTGGTGCTGCCGCTGGCACTGGGTTGTGTCCTGTGGGCAGCCAAGAAGCCGAGCATTGTCGGCACCGAGTACCGCCATCCCTCCTGGATGCTGGTATTCGGCCTGCTGGCAATGATCGCCACCGCAGCGGGCGTGGTGCTCTCCTTCAACGCCCTGGTGCAGTTCTGGCAGTCCTGAATCGCTGCTTGCCGGGGCACAGACGCCCCGGCGAGTCCTTCCGGCGCTTTAGCCGCGCTCGCCGATCAACCATTCCAGCGGTACTTCATGCTGGCCGCGCTCATCGGTGATGAACAATCCGCCCTCGCTGATCATGACACTCCAGCTGATTGCCCGCGGCAGATCACGCGCCACGGTTTCCAGCGCCTCCTGATCGACCGCCACCACGTTGATCTTCTTCAGGCTGCGCACGCTGTCGAGAACCTTGGTCTGCCAGACACGCAAGTTGCCGTAGGCCACCAGGCTGAATCGTTCCGCACGCCGTGAACACCAAGTGATCCGCTCGGCGTCTGGCTGGCCGACTTCGATCCAGTGCAGCACGCGATCGTCCAGGCTTTTCTCCCATAGCGCCGGCTCGTCGACATCCGATAGCCCGCGGCCGAACGCCAACTGCTCGCCGTACCAGAGCACATAGGCGATCAACCGGGCGGCGAGACGCTCTTCGGTTTCCGACGGATGCCGGGCAACCGTAAAGCGCAGATCCTGATAAACGTGGCGATCGAGGTCAGTGAGATTGATCTCAACTTTATAGGGCGTGGCTTGCAGGGCCATGACGGCTCCAGACACAGAAAAGGGGACGCAGTTTAACCCATCGCGCGTTCGGACTTTTATCACTCGATTAGCGCAATTCAGCCAACCGTCTATACGCATGCAACCACAGCGACAATTCGGCTATCCAGGCGGCGCACGCTACCCGACGAACGATCTTTGACAATCATTCTCATTCTGTTTAGCATCTCAAACATCGCAGACCCAACGGGTAGTTCATATGTACGTGTGTCTTTGCCAGGGTGTTACCGACGGCCAGATCCGTGAAGCCATCTACGAAGGCTGCTGCAGCTATCGTGAGGTGCGTGAGGCCACCGGCGTTGCCAGCCAGTGCGGCAAATGTGCATGCCTTGCCAAGCAAGTGGTCCGTGAAACGCTGAGCAATGTCCAAAGCGCTCAGGTTTCCCTGGCCTACCCCGCCGGTTTCGCTCCCGCCTGATAGAAACAGCATATTTAGAAGCCGGGCCTATGCCCGGCTTTTTTCTGACCATAAATCAAAGTGTTGCTCCCCATTCGCGGAACAGACGTATTCTTATTCAGTTTTACCCTTTTGCATTCAACGACTTAGGTTTGACAGCCCACGAGTTGGTGGCCAGACTGCCTGCATCGAACATATTGATTCAACGCAGGACACCGACATGAAAGGCGACAAGCTAGTCATTCAGCACCTCAATAAAATCCTCGGCAATGAGCTGGTCGCCATCAACCAGTATTTTCTGCATGCCCGCATGTATGAAGATTGGGGACTCGGCAAGCTCGGCAAGCATGAATACGACGAATCCATCGACGAGATGAAGCATGCCGACAAGCTGATCAAGCGAATCCTGTTTCTCGAAGGTCTGCCCAATCTGCAGGATCTCGGCAAGCTGCTGATCGGCGAGAACACGCGTGAAATGCTCGACTGCGACCTAAAGCTCGAGCAGGGGGGCGTCCAGGATCTCAAGGTTGCCATTGCCTACTGCGAGAGCGTCGGCGACTACGGAAGCCGCGAGCTGCTGGAAGACATCCTCGAGTCCGAAGAAGAACACATCGATTGGCTGGAAACCCAGTTGAGCCTGATCGACAAGGTCGGCATGGAAAACTATCTCCAGTCCCAGATGGACGACTGATTCTTCTGCCTGTAATGCGAACGGGAGCCATCGGCTCCCGTTTTCATTCCAGCATCTACCCAGCGCAACGCGGCTTTGCAGCGACCGCCATGCCTCGATCGAAAGGCGTCGAGACATAAAAAACCCGCCGTGCGGCGGGTTCAGTCGGGCATCGCGATCAGGCGCCGGCTTTCTGCACGGCTTCCTTGATCAGCGGTTGCAGTTCACCTTTCTCGAACATTTCCAGAATGATGTCGCTGCCACCGACCAGCTCGCCGTTGACCCACAGTTGTGGGAAGGTCGGCCAGTTGGCGTATTTCGGCAGGTTCGCCCGAATCTCGGGATTCTGCAGGATGTCCACGTAAGCGAATTTTTCGCCGCAGCCCATCACAGCCTGCGTCGCGCGGGCGGAGAAGCCGCACTGCGGGGCGTTGGGCGAGCCTTTCATGTACAGCAGCACCGGGTTCTTTTCGATCTGCTCTTTGATGGTTTCGATGATATCCATGGGGCACCTCGGCTAGTCACGGTTGGCGCGCATTGTACCGTAACAACAGGTTAAAAGCCGAGTCGCGGACTCGGCTTTTCTCTTCCACCACTTATAAATGCTCGCTTGTGGGGCACGTTTCCAGCGTGCTGAGGCCGATTTGCGCCCGTGAATGCTTTCTGGATAAGATCGCGCCTTTCCCGTTTCGTCGCTTCTGGTGCGACCCCTGTCGTAGGCCCCCTTTTTTCTCGAAAAACCCCCAGGCCTCGATTGCGGCAATAAAGGTAGTTGATATGAGCGCAAGGCATTTTCTCTCACTGATGGATTGCACGCCCCAGGAGCTACTTGGCCTGGTTCGTCGCGGCATCGAGCTGAAGGATCTGCGCGAGCGCGGCATTCTGTTCGAGCCGCTGAAGAATCGGGTTCTGGGAATGATCTTCGAGAAAGCCTCGACGCGGACTCGATTGTCGTTCGAGGCCGGCATGATTCAGCTGGGCGGCCAGGCGATCTTCCTCTCGCCTCGCGATACTCAACTGGGGCGCGGCGAGCCGATCAGCGACTCGGCCATCGTCATGTCGAGCATGCTTGATGCGGTCATGATTCGCACCTTCGCTCACGCCACCCTGACCGAGTTCGCGGCCCACTCATCGGTGCCCGTCATCAATGGCCTGTCCGACGATCTGCATCCCTGCCAACTGATGGCCGACATGCAGACGTTCCATGAGTACCGTGGCAGCATCGCCGGCAAGACGGTGGCCTGGATTGGCGATGGCAACAACATGTGCAACTCCTATATGGAAGCAGCGATCCAGTTCGATTTCCAACTGCGTATCGCCTGCCCTGAAGGCTACGAGCCCGAGGGCGAACTGCTGGCCAAAGCGGGTGATCGGGTAAAGATCGTCCGCGACCCGCGAGAAGCGGCTGCCGGCGCTCATCTTATCAGTACCGATGTATGGGCCTCGATGGGCCAGGAAGACGAAGTCGCCGCGCGGATCGCCACCTTCCGCCCCTATCAGGTCGACCGCGCCCTGCTCGACGTGGCGGACGAAGACGTGCTGTTCATGCATTGCCTGCCGGCTCATCGAGGCGAGGAGATCAGCCACGACCTGCTCGACGACCCTCGCTCAGTCGCCTGGTCCCAGGCCGAAAACCGTCTGCATGTACAGAAGGCCCTGCTTGAATTTCTGGTCGAGCCGGCCTACCACCACGCATGAGCCATCAGCCGCTGCTGCATCTGCGCAATCTGGACTGCGGTTATGGCGGACAGAGCGTCGTCCAGAACCTCAATCTGCACTTGAATCGCGGCGACATCGGCTGCCTGCTGGGGCCTTCCGGCTGCGGCAAGACCACCACGCTAAGGGCCATCGCCGGTTTCGAGCACATTAACGAAGGCGAGATCCAGCTGGGCGACGCCGTACTCTCGCGACGTGGCTTCACGCTCTCGCCGGAGAAGCGCCGGATCGGCATGGTTTTCCAGGACTATGCACTGTTCCCCCATCTGACCGTGGCGGAAAACATCGGCTTCGGCATTCGCAAGCACCCGCACAGCCAACGTATCGTTCGCGAAATGCTCGAGCTGGTGCATCTTTCGCCCCTCAGCAAGCGCTACCCGCACGAGCTATCCGGCGGTCAGCAGCAACGTGTCGCGCTTGCTCGAGCACTCGCTCCCGAACCCGAGCTGCTGCTGCTCGACGAGCCTTTCTCCAACCTTGATGGCGACCTGCGGCGCCGCCTGAGCCATGAAGTACGAGAGATTCTCAAGGCGCGAGGCACCAGTGCGATTCTCGTCACCCATGATCAGGAAGAAGCGTTCGCCGTCAGCGATCAGGTCGGGGTATTCAAGGATGGTCGCCTGGAACAGTGGGACACGCCGTTCAACCTGTACCACGAACCGCTTACGCCTTTTGTCGCAAGCTTCATCGGCCAGGGTTACTTCATTCGCGGACAGTTGATCGATCCGGAAACGGTACAGACCGAGCTTGGCGTCATTCGCGGCAACCGTGCCTATACCATGCCGGCCGGCAGCTCGGTGGACGTTCTGCTGCGCCCCGACGACATCGTCTATTCGCCGCAAAGCGCGCTCAAGGCGCTCATCGTCGGCAAGACGTTCCTCGGCGCCTCGACCTTGTATCGCCTGCAATTGCCGACCGGCAATCTGCTCGAAGGGATCTTCCCCAGCCATGCGGACTATCCGACCGGCCAGGATGTCGGTATTGGCATCGCCGCCGACCATTTGGTGGTATTTCCCGCCCAGGGCAGCATTGCCGCCCACGAAAAGCTGCCGGAAGCAGGCGTGCGTCGCTACAGCGGCAACGTCTGATCGTCAGACGTTCGCCCTCTCAGCCTTCCACCTGCCCCAGTGCCCCACCTTCACGAGCCTTGAGGCGCCGAGCCCGAAAGAACTCGCTCAGCATTGCGCTGCACGCATCTGGCATAACGCCACCTTCGACCACCACGCGGTGGTTGAGAAACGCCTGGGAAAAGAACTGCCCGCGGCTGATCGCTACACCAGCCTTGGGCTCCGTAGCGCCGTACACCACTCGTTGGATGCGTGAATGCACAATCAGTCCGGCGCACATACTGCAAGGCTCTAGCGTCACGTACAGCGTACTGCCCGACAGTCGGTAGTTTGCGATATTCGCTGCTGCGTCACGGATCGCCACCATTTCGGCATGCGCGCTGGGGTCGTGGCGAGATATCGGACAATTGAAGCCGCGGCCGATGACCTGGCCGTTCTGCACCACTACCGCCCCTACCGGAACTTCTCCCAACTGCGCACCTTCTGCGGCCAGCGCTAACGCTTCACGCATGAAGTCCTCGTCACGAGAACGATCGATGATCACGGGTCTTTTCATTTCAAATCCAGCTTACCCACTCCAGACACTCGCTGTTCACTTGCTGTTGTGACGCTTGGCAGCAGCTGCTTACACCACTTCGATGGCCGCCATCAGCCCGGTTTCCATATGGTCGATGACATGGCAGTGAAACATCCAAACGCCCGGATTATCCGCCACCAACGCGATTCTGGCGGTTTCATTCTTGCCCAGCAGATAGGTATCGGTGAGCCAGGGGTCGATCTTCTTGCGGTTGGACGAGATCACCTTGAAGGTCATGCCGTGCAAATGAATCGGGTGTTGATATTGGCTGAGGTTACGCAGTTCGAAGATGTAGTGGCCGTTCTTTCTCAGCGTCGCGATTGGTCGGTCCGCACAGGTCTTGTCGTTGATGTCCCAGGCCTGGCCGTTGATTTGCCAGAAGGTGAACGCCTTGTCCTGCCCCGCGTCGCTGGACAAGGTGCCGGCCCATTCGAAGTTGAAGCGCAGGGTTTCGGCCTGCTGCAGATTCGGTTCGGCGACAGGATTGGCGGGTAGCGCCGCAGGCCAGTCCCCCCCTACCTCGTTGGTGTTCACCGACTTCAGGGTGGCCAACCGTAGCGGACCATTACGCAGCGACAGCTCCTCGCCAGCCGGCGGAACCTTCAACGCCAAATCCGCGCGCATGCCCGGCCCCAACCAATAACCCTTGCCGAGCGGACGCGGATCGATCGGGTTGCCATCGAGCGCATAGAGACGCGCTTCTCCGTCCGGCAGATTCAACCGGTAGGTCAGCGTGTTGTCCAGGTTGAGAATGCGCAGGCGCACCACCTGTCCGGCGGGTAATTCCAATGTCGGCGCATGCTCGCCATTGACGCTCGAGAGCACGCCCGGAGTGCCGCCGCGTGCGGCTTCGCGCGGTACGCTGAAGGCTGTGAATGCGCCTTCCTTGTCGACGTGCCAGCTCTTCAGGCTCAGCGTGCGCTCGTGGCGGAAGCCGCTCGGCTCACGTTCCTCAATGATCAGCGGCCCGACCAGGCCGCGACCAAGCTGTTCGGCGCTGCGAGTGTGCGGGTGATACCAGAAACTGCCTGCATCAGGCACCTGAAAGCGGTAATCGAATGACTCGCCCGGCAACACCGGAAGCTGCGATACGTACGGCACGCCATCCATGTTCAACGGCAGACGGATGCCATGCCAGTGGATGGTGGTCGGTTCCGGCAGATGATTGGTGAAGCGCACCCGCAGCCAGTCACCCTGTCGCGCACGCAATTCTTGGCCTGGAGCTTGCCCGCCGTAACACCAGGCGGGCGTCGCCGCACCAGGAATCAGCTCGATATCAGCGGGTGCTGCGATCAGGTCGTAATCATGGGTGGCGACATCAGCGGGACGCCCGAGCCAGTAGCGTACGCCCCCGACGCCTGCGCCGACGGCGCCCAGCCCGACCAGCCCGGTGAGTATCTGTCTACGGCTAAACGACATGATGCTCGGAAGTTCCTTACGTGAAGACGACACAGTTTCTCATTAACTGTCGGGATTGTGCGACCGCCACGACGCCTTGATCTGTGTCCGATAGCCGCAACCTCGCGACGGCCAACCGTGCCGGCAGGATTTGCCGCGCTCAGAAGCCGCTGGCAATCGGCATCAATAGCCCTGCAGCACTAGCAGCCATGCCGACGGCTCAGTGGTGCCTGGCGCCGCTGCCTAGCGGGCTCGGCTCGGCGTCCCGTTTACGTTCGCTCTCATTGCTACCACCACCGGCCGGCAGCTGTGTCCCGAGTTTCGCGAACCGTTGCGCGACGTTACGCGTCTACTGAACACACTTACATACACAAGGATGCTCTATGCACACCAACCCAGCCAGTGCAAAAGATGACGACAGCATAAGCAAAGGCATCGTCTGGCTCGCACGGAGCGGGTACGCCGCTCGAGGCGTGGTCTACCTGATCATCGGCGCTTTCGCGTTCCTTGCCGGTATCGGCAGCGGTGAAACCATCGGCACAAAAGGCGCCATCCAACAATTGTTGAGCCAGCCGTTCGGTGAAACCTTGCTCTGGATCTTGGTGGTAGGGCTCGTGGCCTATGCGGCATGGCGCCTGACTCAGGCAATCGCCGATCCGGAAGGTCATGGCGCCGACGCCAAAGGCCTCGCGATCCGAGCTGGTCTGGTCGGCAGCGCGATCGCCTATGCCCTGCTCACGCTGTTCACGCTGGGCCTGCTCGGCAGTCCGATAGGCAATGCAGGTGGCAGTGGCGGCTCTGATGGCCAGGACTTCCTATCGGGTCTGCTCGGCTGGAAGTTTTCCAACTACCTGGTCTACGCCGTTGCACTGATTCCGCTTGGCGTGGGTATCGCTCATATCATCAAGGGCTGGAAAGCAAAGTTCGAAAAATATTTCTACGCCTCCGAAGATGTCATGCGCTGGGTCCGACCGATTTCACGCGCAGGTCTGATTGCGCGAGGTGTTGCCTTCCTGATCATTGCCGGCATGCTTTTCAGTGGCGGAGCGCGCTACGAACCAACCGATCCGCCTGGTCTGGAAGATGCGCTGAATGCGTTACAAAGCCTGCCCTTCGGTGCCTTCTGGCTCTCGCTGGTCGGTCTCGGGTTGGCGGCTTTCGCCCTGTACAGCGTCTTCGAAGCCATCTGGCGCCGTATCGATATGCCGGCGGTCATCCACTAGCAGCAAAGCCGGGAAAGCTTTCGTACAAGCCGACGCAATGACTAGGCGCGAACCAGCGTACTGCTATCCACAGCAGCTCGATCAGGAATTATCCATTCACCGCTGACGAGCGCTGGCACAAAAAATGCTCCTTTCTAATTATGGTTGGCCTAAAGGAGCAAATTGCTCCGATAGGTAACATATTAACGAATTACGAATGAGCAGCTGTGCTTCGGAGGGCGCCATGTTGGGGCAACAGACCACACACCACGCATTGGAACGTTGGCAGCAATCAATCGAATCGGTTTGCGGCGCCTATGAAACACAGCTCGCCTATAACCGCTCCCTGTTCATTGGCGAAGTTGAAGCCCGAGCTCATGCAGGAATCACACTTGCCCACTTGAAGACCAATGCCGGCTTGATCAGACGCACTCGCCGCCCGGACCGCGAGGATGAGAGCAATTGCTTTCTGGTCAGTCAGCGCAGCGGTACGTCTCAGATTTCACAGAACGGCATAACCTTCACGCTCGTTCCGGGCGATATCGTTTTGATGGATTCGGTGGGCAGTTGCGAAATCACTCCCCAGGGACTGATCGAACATGCCTCCTTTGCGCTCCCCCGAGCTGAGGTGGTCAAAGTGCTGCGCAGCCCCGGTACACAGTTCGGCAAGGTCTCGACCAATCACACCAGCGGCCGCATGCTCAAGCTGCTCATCGACCAGCTCTGCCTGTATGAAGAAGGGTCTACCGCAGATACCAGCGAGGCGGGCTCCCTACTATCTGCGTTCACGACGCTGCTAAGTCCGTCGCTTTGCCGCAACGCCAACCAGGACATGGTGTTCGAGTCGCTGGACAGCCAAAGCCTCCGTGCTTGCGTGTACAAGCTAATCGATGAGTCGCTCGGTCAGCCGAACCTCACACCCCTCTCGCTTGCGACTCGGTTGGAAATATCCGTTCGACATCTGTACCGCCTGTTCGAAGAGCAGGGAGACAGTGTCTGCCGTTACATTCAGCGCATGCGACTCAAACGCAGCGCGGCCGACCTGGCCAACCCGAACCTGCGCCATCAGTCGATCACCTCGATCGCATACAAATGGGGTTTCACCGATTCGGCGCATTTCAGTCGCTCGTTCAAGAAACAGTACGAGGCCAGTCCCAAGGACTATCGTGCCGTCTCGCTCCAGGCGTTGATGCGCTTGAACTAAGCCGGGGCAAGCGATTTACGCCGGACGCTTACTGCAGAACCCTCAGTTCTGCAGAAAAAGCGTCGCGATCAGCTCGGTGCGATTATGCACGCCCAACTTGCGATAGAGGTTGTTGAGATGCGTCTTGATCGTGGGCAAGCCAACCCCGAGTGTCTGGGCCAGCACCTTGTTGCTCGCTCCCTGACGGAGCAGTTCGGTCAATTCGCGCTCACGACCGGTCAAGCGCTTGAACGCGTCGGCCGACGGTGGACAGAGCGATGGTAGAGCCAGCTGGAGCAAGCCGCGCATGCCCGCCAGGCAGTCAAGGTCGCGATCATTGAACGTCCCCTGCCCTACGATACGCAGCAGCGAGATACCCAACACAGGTCGGCCTTGATCGCTGACCAGCAGCTCCACGACATCGCACGCGCCAAAACGGGCAAGAAATCGGCCGTAGGTATCGCAGGCAGAACGTGACTGGACGGCCCGGGCTTCATCGAGGGTGACGAGATCCAGGCCTAGCGCCTGACATCGGACGGGTCTCAACGGATCGAAGCGCTGGTAGGTATCGAGGTAGCGCTGGTGCATGGTGGGCGTCAGCCCGAGCAGTTCGTAGTCGAAGGCGTCGAGCCCCTCATCGATGCGGTACAGCGCAGCGCTAGCCGCAGGAACCGCCAAAGTCACCGCCCTGAGGCATGCCTGGGTGGCGGACACCCCGGACCCTTCAATCGCAAGCATGTAAGGCCCCCCTTGTATGGCTCTTCGAAGCCAACCGAGAGAATGAGCCCGCCAGACCTTCCGGCGGGCTCGGATGGGTCAGACGACCGCGAGGTAGTGCTTGGTGAAGCTGTCGCTGACGACGTCCCACAGAACGGGCGTGCCTTTTTCGACGAACCAGCTCTCGCCAGCTTTGTATCGGGTGCTTTGTCCGGTCTTTTCATCGGTCAGGACCACTTCGCCGTGCACGACGGTGGCCTGTTCGGTGAACGGATAGACCATGCGGAACTTGCTCCTGGTCGCGGCGAAGTAGCCAGCGCTGACCGGATCGGTCGGTGCACCGAAGGTCATGCGACCGGCTATCTTCGCTTCACCTTCGAGGATTTCCGAGCCAAGGTCAGCGACAGTGCCCCAGCTATCCAGTTCTTGATACGTAACACCCTGTTTGATCGGGGTCATGGCAGTTCCTCCAGTTGAGGTGAGTCGTTATTAGCGGCGCCCGGTCCAGAAGCCTTCGAGCTGATGCCAGGTTTTGCCGCCCGTGAGAATGAGGGCACGCAAGGTGTCCTTGGCCGGGATATCGGCATGCTGTACAGAACTGATCAGATCGTAGCGGGCCGAACCTTCGTTCATCCCCTCGGCGAGAACCTTGCAGATGATGTGGCTCGGAGTGACGCCGAATCCTGCGTAACCCTGTACGAAGAACACGTTTGGATGACCGGGCAAGGAGCCGATCTGCGGGAACAGGTTCGCACCGACGGCCATCGGCCCGCCCCAAGCCAGATCGATCTTCACGTCCTTGAGATAGGGGAAGATCTTAAGCATCAGGTTGCGATTCCAGGCCTTCAGGTCGCTGGGAATATGCTCCACGTACGGGGTAGCAGAACCGAACAGGAGCCGGTTCTCAGCCGTGACCCGGTAGTAGTCGATGACCGGACGGATATCGCTGAACGCACCGCGGATCGGACTGATGCGCTCGATGAGCGCGTCGGACAGCGGCTCGGTCATGATCTGGAAGGCGTAGGTGTTGAGCGTCTTCTTATGCAGCGTGGGCTCGAGCTTGTTGAGAAAGCTGTCGCAGGCCCAGAGCAGCTTGCTCGCCCTGACCGAGCCCTTGGCGGTGCGCACCGTGACTCGGTCGCCGTACTCGACGGCCAGCGCCGGGCTGTTTTCGTAGAGCCTGGCGCCATGGCTGGTCAGAGCCTGTGCTTCGCCGAGCAGCAGATTGAGCGAGTGAACATGGCCACCGCCCATGTGAAGAAGACCACAGCTGTAAGCATCCGACCCGACCATCCGCTTCAGATCAGACCCGGTCAGCAGCTCGATTTCCTGATCCGGCGCGATGGCGCGAAATTCTTTTTCCCAGCCCCGCAGCGTCTTCTCCTGGCGGCTGTTGAAGCCCATGTAGCCATAGCCATGGGTGAAATCCGCATCGATGTTGTAACGCTCGATACGGCTCTTGATGATCTTGGCGCCCTGATCACTGATTTCGAAGATCTTCGCCAGGCCATCCTCGCCCACTTGCTTGCGGATCGTTTCAAGATCATGGCCAATACCCGCCATGATCTGTCCGCCGTTGCGCCCGGTGCCGCCGAAGCCTAGATAGCGCGCTTCCAGCAACACGATATTGGTGATTCCTTTCTCGGCCAGTTCCAGCGCGGTGTTCACGCCGGAGAACCCGCCACCAATCACGACGACATCCGCCTCGATATCACCTTCGAGTGAAGGGAAGCTCAGGTCGTATTTCTTCGTGGCGGTGTAATACGTCGGGGTTTCGATATTGATCATGGGACAACCTGCACGAGGTGAACGCTCTGGCGGTAAACATCTGGTTTGCCGGCAAAGCTACAACGGAGTGGCCTATTAACGGTTTTCAGCGCGCAAAAGTCTTGACCATCACTGACGCCGGCTTGACCGATCATGCCAGGACTGAAAAAGCCGGGCATCTAGTCGGGCAGGCCCTGCAGCAAGGCCTTCACCCGTTCGCTGGCCGCGCGAGCGCACGCGACATCGACCGACTCGGACGCACCTGAAAGACCAACCGCACCGATGACGTCGCCCTGATGCACGAAGGGTTCGCCGCCACCGAAAAATGCAAGACCCGGCTGCAACGGTAAGCCTTGCCTGACCATTGCAGAGCAGCAGGCCAGCCGCTCCTCCCACTCGGCCGTTGAGTCACGGAACGCGGCAGCGGTCATCGCCTTGCTCAGCGCAATGGCGCGGCTTGGCGGCGGTGCGCCATCCATATGCGCGGTCAACACCACTTCGCCTCCGGCACCGACAATAGCGACGCTGACGGCCACCTCCTGGCGCTCGGCCTCCTCAATCACGCACGCCAGGATTTCGCGGGCCAGGCTCAAGGTAATGCTCGGGACGACACGCAGCAGCTTCGACATGGCGTGACTCTCCTGGCTCATTTACTTGTCAGCTCGCCTCGGATCCACTGCCCGTACCGCGCAGCGTCTGCGCCTCGAGCATCTCCTGGATCTGCTGGGTGGCCTGCCGAGTCCGGTCCGCCAGTTTCTTCACCTCGTCGGCGACCACCGAGAATCCCCGCCCCACTTCGCCGGCGCGGGCGGCCTCGATCGCCGCATTGAGCGCCAGCAAGTTTGTCTGATCAGCGATGCCCTTGATGACGCTGACGACCTGGGCGATCTGCGCGTAGGTCGCCTGGTTCTGCCGCACCATCTGCTCATGGACCGAGCGCGCGCTGTGTTCGTCCGAGATGTCCCTGACCGCCCCGATCACCCGATAGAGCACGCCAGCGGCGTCGCGCACTGCACGCCCGCGCTCGCGGCACCAGATATAGCCGCGGGTCTTGTGCCGCATACGGTATTCGATGACGTACTCACCGCTACCGGCGGGACTGACGATTTCTCGCTCGAACAACGCGAAGATGGCCGGCGCATCGTCCGGATGAGTAATGCTGACCTGGCTATCCCAGCCATCGGGCAGCTCCTCCGCACCATACCCCATCAATGCTCGGAACTGCCCAGACAGCCGCATCAGGCTGGCCGGGTCGTCGACTCGTCCGTTGACTACCGTGATGTCCCAGCAGCCCTCGGTGAGCGTCGACTGCATGATCTCCCAGACATGCGCTTCACGAGCATGCAGTTCGTTCTGTTCCGCGAGGACTTCACGCGCACGAGCGGCCTCGCGGTGCGCATGCTCGAGGGCGATGCAATCGCGCTCCAGGCTCGCGATACGTTGCTCGGCCGTGCTCAGAGCGCTACGGGAGCCAGCCGCCTCGTGTTTGAAGCGCTCTAACCGTTCGGCTGTAGCTTGTTCCCGGCGTTGAAGCTGGTCGAGTGCCTCGATCAGCAGCGGGAACGGCCGCAGAGACGCGGATGCCGCGACGGGTTCGCCCCGCCCCAGGGCCTCCAGCTGCTGTACGAGATCTTCGGCGAGCCGTTGGCGTTTATCGATGAACATGAGCACTCCACACGGTTATGGCACCAGGTCAGGCGCCCGATCCTGTTTCAAGCGCGACCACTCTCGATCAATGACCGCTTTCTGATCAGGGGACAGCTGCTCCAGGAAATACAGGCGCTGCCGCGCAGCGGCGGTTGGCACAAGACGGGCGTCGGTGATCGCCAAAGCCTCCATCTCGGCCAGCGTGGTCTTCATCGGTGAGTAGAAGCCCGTCGCCTGGGTGTTGCGGACCGCAACCGGAGCCATCAGCATGAAGTTGATGAATCGATGGGCAAGTTCCGGGTTGCCGGCATTGGCAGGTATCGCCCAGCTGTCAATGGTCAGCAAACCGCCTTCACGCGGGATCCGGTATCGCAGCGACGGGCGCTGCTGCGCGGCGGTGATCGCGTGCCCTGCCCACGCCATGGCAACGCAGAGCTGCCCCTTGGCGAGGCCATCCACATAGGCGTCATTGTTCAGCGAGCCAACCCGTGAAGCCGACTCGCCAATGCGCCGCGCATAGCGCTCCAGGGCCCGTGGGCTGGCTCGCCCAAGCTGTTTGCCGCGATAGTTCAACCAGAGCGAGAAGATTTCCTCCGGCGCGTCTATCCAACCGATGCCGCAATCGCTCAGCCTGTTGGCAATAGTTGGATCGAACAGAACGGACCAGCTGTCGGCTGGCGTCTCACCAAGCCGCTCGGCCAGCTTGGCGTCATCCGTCACGAGGCCGACGGTGGTCCAGAGATAAGGCACGACGTAATCGTTTGCCCTGGAAAAGGCCGCCAGGGAGGCGAGTAGTTTCGGATCCAGATTGTCGTAGTGGCTCAGGCGGAATTTATCCAGGCGCAGGAGCCGGCCGCTGTCGATCAATCTGGTGAGCTGGAAATGCGAGGGCACGATCAGGTCGTAGGGCGTGCCGGCATCCAGCAGGCGGTCGAGTTCATCGGCCGAGGTGAAGGTCTGGTAGTCGATGCGCACCGCATGCTCGGCCTTGAAGCGTTCCAGCACCTCGGGTTCGATGTAGTCCTTCCAGTTGAGCACTCTGAGTGTGGTATCGGCCCGGGCCAGACCGGCCAACAGCGTCAGCAACAGCAGCAATCCTCTCATGAGCACTCTCCCCCCGATCCGTTCAGAGAATTAAGTCCTCAACCGCACCCCCCGTCTTGCCTCTCGCTGCTGTGGTGTTGTTTGCCGCTGCCATGCAGACGAAAAAAAGGCGCCTTGCGGCGCCTCGTCGAGCGGTTACGACAGATCCGGTTCGAACAGGTTGCGCTTCATGTAGAACTTCACCCAGAGCGCCGCAATGACACTGATCAGCAACAGGATGCCACCGGTAATCTTGTAGACCAGCGCCGTGATTTCCGGCGACGGCGAGTTGTTCAGAGCCACATAGGCCATGCCGAGAATACCCAGCAGCTGTGGCAGCGGATAGAACGGCGTCCTGTAGGGACGCGCGTGCTCCGGCATGCGGCGGCGCAGAACCAGCACGTTGACGTGCGCGACGATGTAGGCGAGCAGCCAACTGGTGGATGCGGCGATCACCAGCGTGATGAGCGAATCGATATCGGCGAGCAGCACAGGAACGGCGATGATGATGGCCATGAACAAGATCGCAACCCAGGGCGTGCCGAAGCGCTCGCTGACGATCTTCATCTGCGGGAACGCCTGACCATTCTCGGCCATGCCCTGCAGCATCCGCGGTACGGCCGCGAGTACGGTATTGATCGTGCTGCAGGTCGCTGCGATAGCCATGACGGTAGCAACCAGCAGACCGGCCTTACCGAACACAGCGTTCGCATAATCCAGGTACGGCAACGGCGCCGTCGCCAGGGTTTCCGCGCTCAGGTAGCGAGAAGCGCCAACCACGAACGTCAGGAAAATCGCCAGCATCAGCACCAGCGAAAGCATCATCGCCCGCGGGATGTTGCGTTCGGGCTTGTCGACCTCGTTGATCATCGGGCAGATGAATTCGACCCCGACCATCAGCCACATCGCCAAGGCGACCAGCCCCAGGAAGCTGCCATCAGCGACCGAGGCGAAGCTCCAATCGACCCCTGCTCCCTCGATCGCCGGATACGGCTCGGCGATACCGGTCACAGCGCACAGGCCAATCAGCACCAGTGCGCAGACGAGGACGAACGCCAGCAGATTCTGCACCCTGGCGAAAACATCTGCCCCCACCAAGTTAGTGATCGTCAGCAGGACCAGGATGGCAATAGGCACGACCTTCGCTGGAAACATGCCGGGGAGCAACTCACCGATGATGGCATCGACCAGGAACATCTCGACCGGCAGCGCCAGCATTGCCACCACCACGTAACCTGCAAACACCGCGACGATGGCCGGGAAATGGCCGATCGCTTTCTGCGTGTAAGTGGCCAGCGTTCCGGCCTGCGGGAACATCAGCGATAGCTCGGAAAAGGTCATGGCGTTGAATTGCGCCAGCACGAAAGCGACGAACATCGCCGCGATGAAGCCCATGCCGCCGATACCGATTCCCTGCGTCGCCGAGATCATCGAGCCCTGCACGATGACCACGCCGATACAGATCGACATCATGGTCAGAAAGCCCAGCTTTTTCGTCATGGTCGAAGCGCTCCCTGGTGCAGCGTTCGCAAGACTGGATACCTGTGTCGGGTTCATAATTGTTCGTCCCGTATTCGTATTCGGCCCAAGCCGTCGGTTGCAGTAGTACGCGATCGTCTCGATCAGGCGTCGCGCAATCGCTTGCTACTGTGAAACGCGGCGGCCGGAGTTTCTTGCCCCTGGCTGCCGAGCTCTTGCATCGGGCTGTCATGGTGGCTTTTCAATATCACAGCGCGATGGAGCCGCCAAACGTAAAACGGCGCCCTGAGGCGCCGTCCGTACTCAACAACCGGCTATCAACGCTCTCAATACCTGCTTGAAGGCCGACATCTGCTCGTCGCTGAAACGTCCGAACACAGCGTCTTGCTGTTCCTTGGAAATGCTCCAGAGATCCTCGGTCTGCTCGTTCCCTGACGGGGTGAGCGCGTAGCCGGCAGCGCTGTCACTGACCAGCCCCTTGCGTTTGAGTATCTCGGCCGCCTGCTCGATCTCGCGCAGGGGCATGTCGACCTCACGCTGCAGGTCCGCCATGCTCAGGCCCGAATCGTTCTCGAGCACCATCAGCATGCGCGCCTCGCTGGTGCGCAAACCGGTGGACAGCTGACGAGGTTGATAACTGGCCTGGTAGCAGCGCACCGCTTGGGTCATCAAGTAGTACATATTGTCGGCCAGACGTCCCTGAAAGGCGCTCGTCGGCCGCTGCACTTCGTCCTGACGGTGCATCCGCGTGTGCGGCAGCACCATGGAATAGGCGCCCTGGTGATAGAGCAGCGGCGACCGACCGAAGTCGTCGAACGCAACCACCTTACCGATCAGAATCCAGTGATCACCACCTTCGACGATCTGATGCCGTTCGCACTGGAAGCGTGCCGCGCAGTCGGCCAGTAGCGGCGCGCCACCGGCGCCGCGCTCGAAGTCGATCCCGGCGAACTTGTCGTCCTTGGGGCGGGCGAACTGGTTGGATATCTCGATCTGGTCTGCCGCCAGGATGTTGACCGCGAAGTGGCTCGCCTCCGCAAACACCTCATAGCTGGTGGAACGCTTGTCGATGCTCCAGAGGATCAGCGCGGGGTCGAGCGATACCGAGTTGAAGCTGTTGGCCGTGACGCCGGCCTGCTGACCGGCAGGCGTGGCGGCCGTCATGACGGTTACGCCTGTGGCGAAATTGCCGAGCGCACGGCGGAAGGCGCGCGGGTCGAAACCCGACTCGTGGGGGGTGTTCATGCAGGGCTCCTCGGCTGCCGGCGCCCGACAGCCAGTTGTTCTTGTAGTGAAAGGGCAGCGGCTCAGAGCAGGGTCGGATCGGGCTCCAGGCCCATAAGCTCTCGGCCGAGGATCTGTGCGCACACGTCGTAATCGGTGTAGGCATGAGCACCGGTCATGTGCACGTCGCGGAACAAGCGCTGCATTTCGTTGGCTTCCATCCAGGCGCCACCGCCCGCTGCCTCGAACAGGCGATCCACTGCTTGGATGCACATCTTCACCGCATAGGCCTGGTTGGTCCGCCAGAACGCCAGCGTCTCTCGATCGGGATAGCGATGTGCTTCGCTGTACTCGGCATGCTGCTGCCAGGTTTTTTCCAGAAACGCGCGAGCTGCGGCGACCTGGTGGGTGGACTCGGCCAGGCGCATCAGCGCTGGTGTTGCCGCACCGACATTGGCGCCGGTGTATGCCCGCACGCGGTTTTTAGTCTTTTCCTTGAAGGCGACGAGCATGCGTTCGGCGATCCCGAGACTGACAATCGAGAAACCACTGGCGAAATATGGACGGTACGGCGAATAGAAGATTTTGCTGTCCGGGTACAAACCAAAACCGGCCGACTTGCCTTCCATCATGTCCTTGGCGGTCTGGATGCGATGGTTGGGCACGAAGGCATCCTTGACGCTTAGCGTCTTGGTGCCGCTGCCCCGCATGCCGACGGCATACCAGTCGTCACGGATTTCGTAATCCGAGCGCGGCAGCACCGCGAAACAGTAGTTCAGGTTGCCTTCAGCGTCTTTGCGCTTGCAACCCATGATTGCCCACTCAGCGTGGTCGGAGCCGCTGCTCCAGCCCATCTCGCCATTGAAGATGACCCCGCCTTCGACCTCCTCCACCTTGCCGAAGGGCGCGATGCTGCTGCTGGCCGTGGCATCCGGGTTCTCGCCCCAGACTTCGTCCTGTAGCTGCCTGGGAAACATCGCCAGTTGATGGCTATGCGTGCACAGCAAGCTCATCGCCCAGGCCGTGCTGGCGCAGGCGCCGGCCAGCGCGGCTATGCAATCGGCAAATTCGGGCAATGAAATCTCAAGGCCACCGTAGGGCTTGGGCTGGAAGGCCCGATGCATGCCAATGCCCTTGAGCATCTCGATATTTTCCGGTGGCACCATGCGCAGCCCTTCGGCTTTGGAAGCATTGGCGGCAATGGCAGGCAGGATGTCCTGAAGGCTTTCGAGTAGCGGGTTTGGCTTTTTCATACGGTGACCCTGATTATGGTTGTGCTTTCCGGCCGACCCATTCGTGACAGGACAACGACGGGCATTCACGCAAGGATGCCCCGCCCACGCCACGACTGGATCGACTTGGGTATGGCTCGATTATGAATGTGTGAACGATCCATCGAAATGTATGTTCCGGGGAGTGAGTTGCACTTTTCATGAAAATACGGCAGCCCCCGAAACACCCTAAACACACACCATTCGCCGCCCCTCGGATGTTCCCCCGTACAGGTGCCCATACGGGCTAAGCCGAGTCTTACGGGTGAGTCCGGCAGGCCAGACCATAGGCCAGCGCACTGCCGATTCCGGTCGTCGCGATGATCAGGGTCATGGGGAGCGGCGTGCCGTCATGCCATGCGCTGACCCAGGCACTCGCCAGCATGCCCAAGCCGAACTGGGTAGCGACGGCCAATCCCGCAGCGGCCCCCGCCTGCTCGGGAAAGTCGCCAAGGAGCCGGGCCAGGCAGTTGGCGCCCAGCAGTCCGGTGACGCTGATATAACAAAGCAGCCCGACCACGATGGCAGCGAGCCCGCCGGCTTCGATCAACCCAACGATCAGCAGCCCAATACCCGACGCAGCAGCCATGAGCACGCCAAAGACCAGCATGCGGTGGGGCCCGACGCGGGTCACCAGCCGTGCATTGAACAAGGTGACGACAATGACGCCGGCGATATTCAGTGCGAACAGCAAACCATAGCGCTGCGCCGACACGCCGAAGTAATCGATGTAGATAAAGGGCGATGCGGTGATGTAGGCGAACATCCCGGCGAAGCACAGCGACATGCAGAGAATTAGCCCCACCGCGTGCGCGCTGCGCAGCAACCGTCCATAGGCACGGAACGCGCGGCTCACCGACGCGCCCCGCCGTTCCGAGGGATGGGTTTCAGGTATCGCCAGATAGACGCACACCAGGCAGATTGCCGCATAGCCTGCGAGCGAAATGAACAGTGATCGCCAACCGGTGATCAGCATCAGGTAGCTGCCGAGAATGGGCGCGATCAGCGTCGCGACCATGGTCACCAGATGCATCAGTGAAAGGGTTCGGGCTGCCTGCGACACCACGAAAATATCGCGCACGATGGTTCGCGCCAGCACCGTCGCCGAAGCGGCGCCGAGGGCTTGGACCAGCCTTAGCACGGTGAGCTGCTGCGCATCGGCGCTAACCGCACAGCCGAGGCTGGCGAGAATGTACAAGAGCATGCCGCCAAGCAGGAGCCGCCGCCGACCGAAGCGATCGGACAACGGCCCATAAAGCAACATCCCGGCGCTGACGCCGCCCAGGAACACCCCGATGGTCAGTTGAATAGCCGACTCGGTCGCGCCGAGGTCGGCAGCGATCACGGGTAGGCTCGGCAGGTACATATCGATGGAAAGCGGACCGAATGCAGTCAGTGCCGCGAGCAGCACGATCAGCCGCTGCGGTCGGGTTACGGTGGTCATTGTTTGCTCCAGCAGCTGCAGCCGTCAGGGCGACGGCTGCGATGTCGATCTACAGGCTAAGCAAGCCGAGGCTGATGATCGGAAACAGCGCCAGCAGCACGATGCGAACCAGGTCGGAGGCCAGGAACGGCAGCACGCCCCGCGCCGTCTCGGAGAACGGCACGTCGCCCGCCGCTTTCTGCACGATGAACAGGTTCATGCCCAGCGGCGGCGTGATCAGCCCGATCTCCACCACCATCAAGGCGAGGATGCCGAACCAGATGGACTTTTCGGAGGCATCGAGCCCGTAGAAATCCAGCCCGATGATCAGCGGATAGAAGATCGGGATGGTCAATAGGATCATCGCCAGCGAATCCATCACGCAGCCCAGCAGTAAGTACAGCACCAGGATCGCCGCTAGCACGATCATTGGAGCCAGGCCGGACTCGCTCACCCGTGTGGCCAGTTCGGTCGGCATCTGGGTCAGCGCCAGGCCTGAATTGAGCAGGTCAGCTCCGAGCAGCACCAAGAAGATCATCGCGGTGGTTTCGGCCGTGCCCAGCAGGCTGGTACGCATGCCGGCCCAGCGCATGCCGCCCTGCAGCACCGCGAGAATGCCGCAGGCCGCCGCGCCGATGGATGCCGCCTCGGTCGGGTTCGCCCAACCGCCGTAGATCCCGACGATCACCACCAGAAATACCCCGATCACCGGTAGAACACGCACGAACGCACGCAGACGCTCGCTTGCCGACGCTTTTTCGATCACATCGATGGTGTCCTCGTCGCGTGCCACCATGATGCGCAGGACGATCATGTAGCCGATCACCGCAAGGATGCCTGGGATTACCGCCGCGACGAACAGCTTGGCGATCGACTCCTGGGTCAGCACCGCATAGATGATCAACGGCACCGAGGGCGGTATGAGAATGCCCAGGGTGCCGCCCGCCGCGACTGTGGCCGTCGCCAAACGTCCGGAATAGTGATGACGCCGCAACTCGGGTAACGCCACGTGACTCATGGTCGCCGACGTTGCCAGCGAGGAGCCGCAGATGGCACCGAAGCCGGCGCAAGCGCCGATGGCGGACATTCCCAGCCCGCCCCGCAGATGCCCCACGAAAGCCGCTGCGCAGCGGAAGATGCCCTTCGACAATCCTCCGTGCGTGGCGAACTGCCCCATCAGCACGAAAAGCGGGATCACCGCCAGGTCATAACTCGATAGGCGCGAATAGGCCAGGTTATTCAGGGTGAACCACAACGCGTTGAAGTCGCCGTCATTCACCGCCAGGTAGCACAGCGCACCGCCAACCAGCATGGTGACGCCGATATGGATGCGCATCACCAGCAGGAACATGGTCACAGCCAGCGCGATGAGCCCCAACGTCAAGCCGCTCATGCCCGCACTCCCGCACCGCGAATGATGTCTGCCACCCTTGCCAGCGCACACAGCGCAAGCAATGCAAGGCTGGGCACAATCAGCGCCAGCGGAATCCACAGAGGAATGGAAAGCAGCGTGGTTACGTCCCCGTATTCCAGGCTTTCAAGTGCCTGCAGGCTGGTTCGCCAGACGAGAATCGCGGCCGCGAAGAAACACAGAAAATGGGCGAGCCCATCCAGCACTCTTCGCACCATCAAGGGCGCCTTGAGCGTGAAGGCATCAGCCTTGAGATGGTTGCCTCTGAACTCACACAGAGGCAGAAAAGCCGCAATGGCTACGGCAGCCCCCACTTCCATGATCTCCATGTCACCGCGTATCGGCGTGGAGAACAGCTTTCTACCGACGATCGATACCAGCGACATGTTGATCAATCCCAGCAGAATCAGCCCGCCCGCCAGGGCGAAGGATCGGGTGGTGATATCCAGCACACGCCGGAGGAAGCCGGCATGCTGAGGCGTAGTGGGAAAGGACAGGGACTCGTTCATCTAATCACCGGTCACCGGCAACCAGCTTGCGCACGCCGTCTACCAGCGCAGCACCGTCGAGCCCGTTATCGCTGGCCTCTTTCGCCCACTGATCCGGTACCGCAGCCACGGCGGCTTCCATGGCTTGGTACTCCGCGTCAGCAATCGGCACGATCGAGTCAGCCGGTACCTTCTGTTTGGCCTCGGCGATCGCCTTGTCCCAGGCGGCACCAAAGCGCTCGGCCAGCGCCTTGCCGCTGTTGCGGTCGAGAATGGCCTTTAGATCATCCGGCAGTTGCTCGTATTTGCGCTTGTTCATCAGCATCGTCAGCACCGTGTAGCCGAATGCCTGGCGGCCTTCGGCAGCGCTGTGATATTGGGTGACTTCATCGAGTTTGGTAGGCGGCACCACTTCCCAGGTCGCCATCGCACCGTCGACCACGCCCTTGGATATCGCCTCGGTCATCTGTGCGGGGGGCATGCTCACGGGCGTCGCGCCGAGGCTTTCCAGGGTCCTGGCAATGGTTCGGCTGGATGCGCGCAGTTTCAGGTCCTTGAAGTCCGCTGCCGTTCTTACCGGTGTGCTGCGCGTGTGTACATCCATGCCGCCGTCGCCAAACAGCGCGAGCATTTTGTAGTCTTTGAAATCATCCTTCGCGTACTGCTCGTAGAAATCCCAGATGATGCGATTGCCAGCCTGACCGCCATACGGGAGCAGGGATGGCAGCTCCAGCGCCTCTACCCGCGGGAACTTGCCCGCGGAGTAGCCGGGAGCTGTCCAGACGATATCAGCCACACCGTTTCGGGCCATGTCCGCCAGCTTGGCCGGGGTGCCGCCCAGTTGCATCGACGGATAGATCTGGCATTTCAGGCGACCCTGCGACTCTTTTTCCAGATCTGCACACCAAGGCTCGATGACGTTGGCATGCGCATTTGACGCGGCGGGAAGGAAATGGCCGATCTTGAGGGTGACGGTCTCGGCACTGACCAGTGACGATATCCCGAGCAGGACGGCAGCGGCAGCAGCTTTGGCGGTATGCATCGTAGGGTCCCTTCGTTGTTGTTTTAGAGACAGGGGGCAAGGTCGCCCGGACTTTGGTTAATACATTAACCTTCTAACGACTAAAGTCAACATACAGACAAATGGGCCAAGCTAGTTATGCGTTGCTCCATCTAGGCATGAGTAGATAAATACTTTAAATTCAATCGCTTATTTGTTTTCACTCACGAATAAAAACAACGACCGCTATCAAAAAAGCGCCGATCCAACATTGTTAATCTATTAATAGTAGATCGCTGGCTAAGCAGCGCTTACCTCCGCGCGCAACGCGCCAGCGCCGTCGACGAAAGGTGCATCCTCAGAGGGCGATCGGGTGCAACCGGCAGGCGCCCTCCTAGCCTGCGTGCGGATCGTTGCGAGCCGCACGCAGGCGGTACTCACCCGGCGTGACATCCGCGTTACGGCTGAAGAAACGGCTGAAATACGCCGGGTCCTTGAAGCCCAGCTCGTAGCAGATCTCGTTGACCGAATGCCCCGTGAACAGCAGAAGCCGCTTGGCCTCTTGCATAAGCCGATCATGGACCAGTCGTTTGGACGGCAGGTCGGCGATACGCCTGCACACATCGTTGAGTCGCGCTTCCGTCGCGCCCAACGCCTCGGCATATTGCGACAGCGACCAATGCGCCTGGTAGTGCGCCTCGATGAGTTCGTTGAAGCGTTGATAGATGTGAAGGTCCTCGCCGCGTGCCGGCTGTGCAGTGAGCGAGCGCGAGGACAGGCGCAGCAGGCTGATGAAGATTAGCCGTGTCAGCGAGATAAGACTCAATGCACGGCCCGGACGCTGCTCGGCGAACTCGCTGCGCAACTCGTCGAACAACAGATTCAGGCGCATGATTTCACGTCCGAACTCAGGCCCCAGCTCGGCCAGCCCTACACAAACCGGCGAGATGTTCGGGCCCGACGCAAGCCCGAACTCCTCGGACAACAGCGGCCAGATCAGTTGCTGGCGAACCGTAATGACGTGCCCGTCGCTTTCGGCATCCGTGACGAAGGCATGGGTGAAGGTCGGCGGCGTGAGAAAGAACATCGGCCCTTGCTGCTGATAGCGCTGGTCATCGAGATAGACCCGCACCGTGCCGCTCTTGACGTAGTGAACCTGAAAGAAGCGGTCATGCCGATGCACGGGCATGTTGCGACCGAAGAAGTCAGCCAGATTGCCAAGCGCCTCGTAATGCACCTCGGCGTCGGCGTAGCGCTGGTCGTAGACCTGGCCGATATCGATATTGGGAATGGGTTGCTGATCTCGCATGTGCCCTCCCGATGCCTGCATTTAGCCCGTCAGGGCTTGATCTGCTTGAACTCGTTGAGCAAGCCGAACAGCTGCTGCAGTTTTTCCTCGCCGAATTGCTCCTGGATCCGCCGATAGTTGGCTTCCATGTCCTCGCTCATGGACAGGAAGCACTGATGCCCCTTCTCCGTGAGGTTGATGTGCACGCGCCGCTGGTCGTGGGCCGGCTTACGGCGGCTGACGATACCGTCGCGCTCCAGACGCGTCAGCACGCCAGTCATGCTCGGTTTGAGAATGCAGGCGAGCTCGGCCAGCCGATAGCTCTCCATCTCGCCATGCTGGCGGAGTATGCGTATGACCCGCCATTGCTGCTCGGTCAGGCCGTGCTGATTGAGCGACGGACGGAAAAAGCTCATGGCGGCCTCGCGGGCCTGCAAGAGTGTCAGCGTGAGGGATGGACGTGTTGGCATGGGATTCCGAGTTCGAGTTGGAATGATGAACATTTTAACGTTCGCATGATGATCCCTGGCAAGCGCTGCCGACAAAAGCAGGCTTCTGGCAAGCATGAACATATCGCGCTGCACGCAGAGTCAAGCCACCTGCAACGAGGGATCTTAACCTCCGACATCCAAGAGGCATCTGTTCAGCGATGCCAACATTGAAGCGGGAGCACTCAAATGTCTGCCTTGATCGACGTGATCCAACCAGTAACTCAATTCCTTCAGAAACGACACGCCTCGTTCATTGACGGTCAATCCTTATCCGACCAAGGCGGCGCCAGCCACACGCTGCATAACCCGGCCACCGGCGAGCCGTTGGCTACAACAGTCCAGGCCGACGCTGCCGAAGTCGATGCGATCGTGCTGTCGGCATACCAGGCGTTCACCTCCGGGCGTTGGAGCAAGCTAGCACCGGCCGAACGCGAACGTACACTGCTGCGCTTCGCCGATCTGGTCGAAGCGCACGGTGAAGAACTGGCGCAGATCGAAACGCTGAACCAGGGCAAGTCGATCCACCTGTCCCGCGCCATCGAGGTTGGCGCCTCGGTCAACTACATGCGCTACATGGCGGGCTGGGCCACCAAGATCGAAGGCCAAACCTTCGACGTCTCGATCCCGATCCCGGCTGGCGCGCGTTTCAATGCTTATACCCGTCGCGAGCCTGCAGGAGTGGTTGCGGGCATCGTGCCGTGGAATTTTCCGATGATGATCGCGCTGTGGAAGGTCATGCCTGCACTGGCCTGCGGCTGCACCATCGTCATCAAACCGGCCGACGAAACGCCACTGACGGCATTACGCCTGGCCGAACTGGCCATCGAAGCCGGCATCCCTGCAGGCGTGTTCAACGTACTGATCGGCAAAGGTTCGCAAGCCGGCGCAGCACTGGTCGCCCATCCGCTGGTCAACAAGGTCTCGTTTACCGGCTCGACCGCGGTCGGCAAGCAGGTTGGTATCGCCGCGTTGAACAACATGACCCGCTTCACCCTGGAGCTCGGCGGCAAGAACCCGATGCTGGTTCTGGAAGACGCGGACATCGAGAAAGCCGTCGCCGGCGCCATTGGTGGCGGTTTGCTCAATCAGGGACAGGTGTGCGCAGCCGCCTCTCGCCTCTATGTGCACAGCAGCCAGTACAACCGGTTCGTCGAGGCGCTCAGCGCAGCAGTGTCGGGAATGACCATCGGCGCGGGCCTGGACCCGAATGCGCAGATCAACCCGCTGGTCTCCCAAAAGCACCAAGCCAGCGTATTGAATTACCTCGAAATCACCCGAAGGGAAGGCGCACGTTTCGCAACCGGCGGCCAGACCATGGACCTTCCGGGCTATTTCGTTCAGCCCACGGTGCTGTGCGACATGGAACAGAAATCCACCCCCATCCAGGAAGAAATCTTCGGCCCGGTGCTTTCAGTCATGGCCTACGACGACCTCGAGCGCGCGGTGGAGATGGTCAATGACAGCCGCTACGGCCTGACCGCGAGCATCTGGAGCAACGATCTGGGCCGGGTCATGGACCTGATCCCCCGTATCGAAGCCGGAACCGTCTGGGTCAACAACCACGTGCCGGTCGATCCGAACATGCCGTTCGGCGGTTTCAAGCAATCGGGCATGGGCCGTGAATTCGGCCGCGCTGCGATTGAAGGGTTCACCGAAACCAAGTCGGTGTGCATCACCTACTGATCGAAGTGGATGCCGTGGGCGCACGGCTCGGCCAGCAAGTCGACCAAACGACCAGCATACTCCCTTGACATTCATTAACATATTAACTACAAAGTTAACATCTTAACGAGCTGCAGACGGACAGGTTCGCAGCCAAGTATCGGAGAACAACGATGGCCCGCTCCTTAGACCAGGCAGCCTCCGGCACCCTGTTCGGCATTGCGCTGAACTACAAAGGGCTGCTCGATAGCCGGATGGATGAGTTCCAGCAAGCGCCTTACCAGAAGCCGCCGGTCAAGCCGGTGCTGTTCATCAAGACGCCTAATACGCGCAATGCCGACGGTCAGCCGGTGGTGTTTCCGGCCGGTGTCGAGCGCCTGCAACCCGGCCCTGCGCTGGGTGTGGTCATCGGCAAACGTGCCAGCCGCGTCAGCGAAGCCGACGCCATGAGCCACGTGGCCGGCTACACCATCGTCAACGAATTCAGCCTGCCGGAAGACAGCTATTACCGCCCGGCGGTCAAGGCCAAGTGCCGCGACGGCTTCTGCCCCATCGGGCCCGAGCTCGTGGAAGCGAGCCAAGTCACCGACCCGAACGCCCTGACCCTGCGCCTGCTGGTCAACGGCGAGGTTCGACAGGAAAACAGCACCGCCAACTGGGTGCGCACCATCCCCCAGCTGATCGCCGAACTGAGCGACTTCATGACCCTGAACGAAGGCGACGTGCTGATCACCGGCACCCCGGAGGGCCGTGTGGACGTAAAGCCCGGTGACACCGTAGTGGTGGAAATCACAGGTCTGGGCAAGCTGACCAATACCGTGGTCGCGGAATAAGGAGCCAACGATGAAACGCGCACGTATCCGCTACCAAGGCGACATCCATAACGTCACCGTAGAAGCCGACAACGCTGTTCGCTTGTCGAGCGGCGAGCTGCTGCTCGAAGACCAGGTCGAGTGGCTGCCGCCCGCCACCGGCAGCATGTTCGCCCTGGGCCTGAACTACGCCGACCACGCCGCCGAGCTGTCCTTCAAGGCGCCGACCGAGCCGCTGGCCTTCATCAAGTCGGCAAATACCTACACCGGCCACAAGCAGGTCACCTGGCGCCCGGACAACGTCAAGTACATGCACTACGAGTGCGAACTGGTCGCCGTGATCGGCAAGCCGGCACGCAACGTCAAGCGCGAGGACGCCCTTGAGTATCTGGCCGGCTACACCGTCTGCAACGACTACGCGATTCGCGACTACCTCGAGAACTACTACCGCCCGAACCTGCGGGTGAAGAACCGCGACTGCACCACGCCGGTCGGCCCGTGGATCGTCGACGCGGCCGAGGTGCCGGACCCATCCAACCTAAAACTGCGCACCTGGATCAACGGTGAGCTGAAGCAGGAAGGCACCACCGCGGACATGATTTTCGATATCCCCTACCTGATCGAGTACTTCTCCAGCTTCATGACCCTGCAGCCGGGCGACATGATCGCCACCGGCACGCCAGAGGGCCTGGCCGACGTGGTGCCGGGGGATGAAGTCGTCGTGGAAGTGGAAGGCGTAGGCCGTCTCGTCAATACCATCGTCAGCGAAGAAGAGTTTTTCGCGGCGCGTGCCAAAGAGGTTTGAATACATGATCAAGCATTGGATCAACGGCCGTGAGGTCGAGAGCAAAGAGACGTTCACCAACTACAACCCGGCCACCATGGAAGCCATCGGCGAAGTCGCCAGCGGTGGTGCCGACGAGGTGAACCAGGCCGTTGCGGCCGCCAAGGAAGCCTTTCCCAAGTGGGCTGGCCTGCCCGCCAAGGAACGCGCTCGCCTGATGCGCAAGCTGGGTGAGCTGATCGACCAGAACGTGCCCAAACTGGCCGAACTGGAGACGCTGGACACCGGCCTGCCGATCCACCAGACCAAGAACGTGCTGATCCCGCGGGCCTCGCACAACTTCGACTTTTTCGCTGAAGTCTGCACGCGCATGAATGGTCACACCTACCCGGTCGATGACCAGATGCTCAATTACACCCTGCATCAGCCGGTGGGTGTGTGTGGCCTGGTGTCGCCGTGGAATGTGCCGTTCATGACAGCCACCTGGAAAACCGCGCCCTGCCTCGCACTGGGCAACACCGCCGTTCTGAAGATGAGCGAGCTGTCACCGTTGACGGCGAACGAACTGGGCCGCCTGGCCCTTGAAGCCGGCATCCCCAACGGCGTATTGAACGTCATCCAGGGTTATGGGCACATCGCCGGCGACGCGCTGGTCAAGCACCCGGACGTGCGTGCCATCTCCTTCACCGGCGGCACCGCCACCGGCAAGAAGATCATGGCCAACGCCGGCCTGAAGAAGTACTCGATGGAGCTGGGCGGCAAGAGCCCGGTACTGATCTTCGACGATGCCGATCTCGACCGGGCGCTGGATGCCGCGCTATTCACCATCTTCTCGCTCAACGGCGAGCGCTGCACCGCTGGCAGCCGTGTCTTCATCCAGGAAAGCGTCTACGCGAAGTTCGTCGACGAGTTCGCCGCCCGCGCCAAGCGGCTGATTGTCGGTGACCCGCAGGATCCGAAGACCCAGGTCGGTTCGATGATCACCCAGGCTCACTACGACAAGGTCACTGGCTACATCAAGATCGGCATGGAAGAAGGCGCCACCCTGGTTGCCGGTGGCCTCGAGCGCCCTGCGGGCCTCCCGGCTCATCTGTCCAAAGGCCAGTTCATCCAGCCGACGGTGTTCGCCGACGTGAACAACAAGATGCGCATCGCCCAGGAGGAAATCTTCGGCCCGGTGGTCTGCCTGATCCCCTTCAAGGACGAAGCCGAAGCCCTGCGTTTGGCCAACGACACCGAGTACGGCCTGGCCTCCTACATCTGGACCCAGGACATCGGCAAGGCGCACCGTCTGGCTGCGGGTATCGAAGCGGGCATGGTGTTCATCAACAGCCAGAACGTGCGCGACCTGCGTCAGCCGTTCGGTGGCGTGAAGGGCTCGGGCACCGGCCGCGAAGGTGGCGAGTACAGCTTCGAGGTGTTCACCGAAGTGAAGAACGTCTGCATCTCCATGGGCAGTCACCACATCCCGCGTTGGGGCGTGTAAGGCAGCCGGCGGGCGCCAGCGCGCCCGCCACCACTGAACAACAAGAGCCCTCCGGGGCCAGGGAGAACCGTCATGGGCGAAGTCGTCCTCGCAGCAAAGATCTGCCACGTTCCTTCGATGTATCTGTCCGAACTACCCGGCCCGAACCACGGCTGCCGGGAACAAGCGATCGCCGGCCACAAGGAAATTTCCCGCCGCGCCCGTGAGTTGGGTGCCGACACCGCCGTGGTGTTCGATGTGCACTGGCTGGTCAACAGCGGCTATCACATCAACTGTGGCGAGCACTTCAAGGGCATCTACACCAGCAATGAGCTGCCGCACTTCATCAAGGACATGGACTACGAGTATCAGGGCTGCCCGGAGCTGGGCGCGTTGATCGCTGAAGAGGCCAATGCCGCCGATGTGCGTACCCTGGCGCACAACATCCCGAGCCTGGAGCTGGAATACGGCACCCTCGTCCCGATGCGCTACATGCACATGGGCGCGCCCGACGATCAGCAGTTGAAGGTGGTTTCCATCGCCGCCTGGTGCGCCTGGCACCGCCTGGAAGACAGCTTCACCTTTGGCGCAGCCGTGCGCCGCGCTATCGAGAAGAGCGACCGCAAGGTGCTGGTGCTGGCCTCCGGTTCGCTGTCGCACCGCTTCTCCGATGACCGCATCGCTCAGCAGAACCTGAACAACTGGAGCCGCGAATTCGACAAGCAGGTCGACCATCACGTGGTGAAGCTTTGGCAGGAAGGCCGCTTCAAGGAGTTCTGCGCCATGCTGCCGGACTACGCCGAGCACTGCTATGGCGAAGGCAAGATGCACGACACAGCCATGCTGCTCGGCCTGCTCGGCGGCCCGGAATACAGCGGCAAGGTGGAAGTCATCACTCCGCTGTTCGGCAGCTCCGGCACCGGCCAGATCAACGCCATTTTCCCGCTCTGACCCAGCACGCGGAGGCCCCTATGCCACATCTGGTTCTGCTCTATACCGCCGACCTGGAAGCCGAGGTGCCGATGGGCACACTCTGCCGCGAGCTGGCTGACACCATGCTCGAGCAGCGCGACGAGGCCGGCAAAGCCGTGTTTCCCAAGGGCGGCACCCGTGTGCTGGCCTACCCTGCCGCGCATTCGGCGGTGGCTGACGGCCAGGGCGACTATGGCTTTCTCTACGCCAACCTGCGGATGGGCAGCGGTCGCAGCCAGGCCGTGCACCAGACGGTCGGCGCGGCCCTGAGCGCCGTACTGGCGCGCCACACCGAGGCCGTGCGAGCGCGTCGCCCAGTAGGCGTGACGCTGCAGATCGATGAAAGCCCGGGTCAGGTATTCGATGCCAAGCACAGCAGCCTGCACCCCCTGTTCAACAAGAATTCCTGAGGACACCCCATGCTCGACGCCTCCGTCATCCAACAGTGCGCCGCACGGCTGGACGCAGCCGAACGCTCACGGCAGCAGATTCGCCAGTTCTCGCTGGAGCATCCCGAAATCTCCATCGAGGACGCCTACGCCATCCAGCGCGCCTGGGTGGACATGAAGATCGAGGATGGCCGCAAGCTGGTCGGCCACAAGATCGGCCTGACCTCGCGCGCCATGCAGGTCTCGTCCAACATCACCGAGCCGGACTACGGCGCGCTGCTCGACGACATGCTGTTCGACGAGGGCACCGACATTCCCTTCGAGCGCTTCATCGTGCCGCGCGTGGAAGTCGAACTGGCGTTCATCCTCGGCAAACCGCTGAAGGGCCCGAACTGCACCATCTTCGACGTGCTGGACGCCACCGAATACGTGATTCCCGCGCTGGAAATCATTGATGCACGCATCCATCAGGTTGACCCCGACACCAAGGTCACCCGCAAGGTCTTCGATACCATCTCCGACAACGCGGCCAATGGTGGCGTGGTCATGGGCGGCCGGCCGATACGACCCCACGACATGGACCTGCGCCGCGTCCCGGCGATCCTCTACCGCAACGGCGTCATCGAGGAGTCGGGCGTTTCCGCCGCGGTGCTCAATCACCCGGCCAAAGGCGTGGCCTGGCTGGCGAACAAGCTGGCGCCGTATGACGTCACCCTGCAGCCGGGCCAGATCATCCTCGGCGGCTCCTTCACCCGTCCGGTCGCCGCCAACCCAGGCGACAGCTTCCACGTCGATTACGACCAGCTGGGCTCCATCGCCTGCCGGTTCGTTTAACGAGCACTGGGGCTGGGGACGGGGGGTAGGCATGGGACAGACAGAATTCCGTGAGCCGTGCACCCAGCCCCAGCGCCTCAATTGAGGAGTCCACCATGGACCTTCCAGTCAACACCTTCAAACAACGCCTGAAATCGGGCGAAGCGCAAATCGGCCTCTGGGTCGGGCTGGCCGAGCCCTATTGCGCTGAGCTGGCAGCCAACGCCGGCTTCGACTGGCTGCTGCTCGATGGCGAGCACGCGCCGAACGATGTCCGCAGCCTGCTCGGCCAGCTCCAGGCCGTGGCAGCATATCCGTCCCATCCGGTGATCCGCCCGCCCATCGGTGATGCCGTAGTGATCAAGCAGCTACTGGATCTCGGCGCGCAGACGCTTCTGGTACCGATGGTGGATTCCCGTGACCAGGCCGAGCAGCTGGTACGCGCCATTCACTACCCGCCCAAGGGCATTCGCGGTGTGGGCAGTGCGCTGGCTCGCGCCTCGCGCTGGAACACCGTTCCTGGCTACCTCACTCATGCCGACGAACAGATCTGCCTGCTGGTGCAGATCGAGAACCTGGAAGGTCTCGCGCATCTCGATGAAATCGTCGCAGTCGATGGCGTGGATGGCGTGTTCATCGGCCCGGCTGATCTATCCGCTTCGATGGGCCATCGCGGCAATCCGGGCCATCCGGATGTACAGGCTGCCATCGAGGATGCCATCGAGCGTATCCGTCGCGCCGGCAAGGCCGCGGGCATCCTCTCGGCCGACCAAACGCTGGCACGCCGCTACATCGAACTCGGCGCAGCCTTCGTCGCGGTCGGCGTCGATACCACCATTCTGATGCGCGGGCTGCAGAGCCTGGCCGCCGCATTCAAGGACGCCCCCGCCCCGACTACCGGTGGCGGCGGCGTTTACTAAACGAGGTCGAGATGAATCTGAATGACTCCTCACTGCTGCGCCAGAACGCCTACGTTGATGGCCAGTGGATCGAAGCCGAAGACGGCGCCCGCTTCGCCGTGCGTAACCCAGCCGATAACAGCGTCATCACCGAAGTCGCCTCGGTTGGCGTGAGCGAAACCCGCCGCGCCATCGAGGCCGCCGAACGGGCCTGGCCGGCCTGGCGCGACAAGACCGCCAAGGAACGCGCCGCCATCCTGCGCCGCTGGTTCGAACTGATCATGGCCAATCAGGAAGACCTGGCGCGCCTGCTGAGTTGGGAACAGGGCAAGCCGCTGGCCGAAAGCCGTGGCGAAATCGCCTACGGCGCGAGCTTTATCGAGTGGTTCGCCGAAGAGGCCAAGCGGGTTTACGGCGATGTGATCCCGCACGACAAACAGGGCCGTCGCCTCGTGGTGATCAAGCAGCCGATCGGTGTGGTTGCAGCCATCACACCGTGGAACTTCCCCAATGCCATGATTACCCGCAAGGCCGGTCCGGCCCTGGCCGCCGGTTGCACCGTGGTGCTCAAGCCCGCCTCGGAGACGCCGCTGTCAGCCCTCGCACTGGCCGAACTCGGCGAGCGTGCGGGCATTCCGGCCGGTGTGTTCAACGTGGTGCCGGGCACCAATTCCCGCGCCATCGGTGGTGAACTGACCGGTAACCCGAAGGTGCGCAAGCTCTCCTTCACCGGCTCCACCGGCATCGGCAAATTGCTCATGGCCCAATGCGCCGAAAGCATCAAGAAGGTCAGCCTGGAGCTGGGCGGCAACGCGCCCTTCATCGTCTTCGACGACGCCGATCTGGATGCGGCCGTACAGGGCGCGCTGGGATCGAAGTTCCGCAACACCGGGCAGACCTGCGTCTGTACCAACCGCGTATTGGTCCAGGCCGGCGTGTATGAAGAATTTTCCAAGCGTCTGAGCGAGGCCGTTGCCGCCATGAAAGTCGCCCCGGCCACAGACGACGGCGCTCAACAGGGCCCGCTGATCAACGAGAAAGCAGTCGCCAAGGTCGTCGAGCACATCGAAGATGCCGTGTCCAAGGGTGCCCGCGTGCTCACTGGCGGCAAATCCCATGCCCTGGGCGGAAGCTTCTTCGAGCCGACCGTGTTGGCCGATGTCACGCCTGACATGCTGGTCGCACGCGACGAAACCTTTGGCCCGCTGGCGCCGATCTTCCGCTTCGAGACCGAAGAGCAGGCAATCGCCATGGCCAACGATACCGAGTTCGGTCTGGCGTCCTACCTCTATACACAGAACCTGGGCCGTGCCTGGCGGGTCAGCGAGGCGCTGGAATACGGCATGGTCGGCGTTAACGAAGGGCTGATTTCGACCGAAGTCGCTCCCTTCGGCGGCATCAAGCAATCCGGCCTCGGTCGCGAAGGCTCCCATTACGGAATCGACGATTACATCGAGCAAAAATACATGTGCCTTGGCATCGGCTGAGGCTTCCGAACTCCTCGTGTCACCTTCTTAGCCGGCTCACCACCGGCTCTTTTTTGGGAGTTGAGTATGAATAGACGCCTCCTACAGGCGGTTCTCCCACTGGCCGTAACGCTTGGCTTATCCGGCTGCAGCACCTCCAGCGATACCGATCCGCACGCGCGCTTCACCGCCGCGCTGCAGAAGGAAATCGATAACCGCGCGCTCGCTAGACACGTAGTGCCGGTTCTGGCTGAACGGCATGCGGGTAGCGACCAAGGCCAGTTCTGGTCCAGCTACACCGCGCTGGAGATTCTTCAGGCGCCCCGTTACACCGCCATTGCCGAACGCCACGGCTTCGCACCCGCCAGGCTGAAGACGCGGATCAAGGGGGATGCTTCGCTGTTGATCAGTTGGGCTTTCCCGCAGCGCTTCACTCGCTCTCTGTCCGGCGCAACGGAGAAATACGTCGAGGAGCTGCGCGCCATCCCGGTGCCACCTGATCCGGAAGATGCCGAATTCCGTCAGTACATGATCGAGCAGGAAGAGGCTCAGGTTAAGGCGCTCGCCCAAGCGGCCGCTGGGCGCTATCAGGCAGCGGCTGACGAACTTGAGGCGTTCATTGCCATGACCCGATGCGCCTCGGGTGAAGCCAACAGCTCGGCAGCTCTGGCGGGCTGCGATGGCTGAGCCGTAAGGCGCACAGAACCGTGTTCCCTGCGCTCGGCTTCTAGCCGATATCGGCAAATATTGAGCGCATCGGCCCGCATGGGAATGGAAATTGCCTTAACCAGATATCGCAGGATTCAACCCCCAGAGGGTTACCGAAATGCACAGTGCCATCATCGATCAAGCCGTGCCGCTACCGATCATTCGCTATCGGCAGACATTCGACATCGAGGATCACGCCGGCGGCTTGGACGGCTGGCAGTTGCGCTACGACCAGCTCACCCCCGGTGTATTCAAGGGCAGCATCAGCCAGATGCACCTCGAAGGCCTGCAACTGGTTCATGATCGAGCCAACCAGGCAATGACCAAGCAGGGCGAAACCTGGAAAGGTGCCATCAGCTTCAGTTTGCCGCTGCACGTACCAAACAGCAGTTTCCATTGCCTTGGCCATTCGGTCATTGGCCGAAATCTGCTGGTCACACGAGGCGAAGACTTGCCCGAGCTGCGAACGCCAGCCGATCTAGATCTGCTCTGCATCGCCGTTGACGAGTCGCTGCTTCGCGACAGGCTGGAAAGGAACCTCCAGTTGACCAGCCTGCCATCGATGCCTCACTGGTATCGCATGGTGGACGCAGAGAGTCATACCGCGCTGGTCGAGCTGTGTAGCAGTCTGCTCGATGCGCATGCCAACAAAACCAACGACCTACTCGGATACGCCGCTATACGCGCCGGTATTCGTGATGCCGTGGTCATGCACCTGCTGGATCTGATCGACGATCAGGAGGTGAATCTGCTGGAACCCAACGCACGTAAGCGCCTGGTCGACCGTGCGCGCGAATACGCGTTGGCGAACCGCGATGCCCCACCCACGATCCTGGAACTCTGCGACAAGGTCGGCGCCTCGCGTCGCAAGCTTCAGTACTGTTTCCAGGAGACGCTGGGGATCAATCCGGTGGCGTACCTGCGGGCGTTACGACTGAATGCTGCGCACCGCGCGCTGATCACAAGTGACGGCACGCTATCGGTGCAGACAGTGGCGGCCAGCTGGGGATTCTGGCACCTCAGCCGCTTCGCCAGCGACTATCGCCAACTGTTTGGTGAATTGCCTTCGGACACGCTTCGCCGTGCTCGATGAAACTGTGCTGATTTCGGATAACCACCTTCGCTGACCTGTCCATAGGCTTCCCCTACCCATAACAACAAAACAGGGGAACACCATGAAAGGACATCGCACGATGGCCGCCAAGGGATTGCTTTGCGTATCGATCCTGGCCGCATCCGGCATTGCACTGGCTACTGAAGGCGGCGCGCCCACGACTCCCAATGGCGTGTACGACTTCGGTGCCGGTTTCACACCGCCGGCGACACCTACCGGCACCGTCGGTCTGCGCACGGCGTTCTACTCGGCCAACCGGCTGATGGACGCCAGCGGGGACAAAACCCCGGTGGACTTCTCGATCGATGTCCTGTCCATCGGACTGGCGTATATCCGCATGACCGACCAGCAGTTCCTCGGCGCGCGATACGGCTTCGGAGCGGTGCTGCCCTTCTTCAAGATGAATGCATCGCTCGATGTCGACACCCCGTTCGGTCCGATATCCCGAGACGCGGAAATGTTTCGCCAGGCAGACGCACAGATCCTCCCACTCATACTGCAGTGGTCGCCTTCACGCAATCTGGGGATCAATACCCAGTTTCAGATCCAGCTACCGACCGGTGACTACGACGAAGATCGCTTGGTTTCTCCCGGGCTCAACCACTGGACCTTCTCGCCAATTCTCAACGCCACCTACATCACCGATGGCGGTTTCGAGATGTCGTCGAGCTTCCAGGTTGACGTCAACACTCGCAACCACGCAACCGACTACAAGAACGGCGTCGAGTACCGCCACGAGTTCGCCGTCGGACAGCACGTCGGCCCCTGGACGCTAGGCCTGGGTGGCTATTACTACCGTCAACTGAGCGATGATGACAGCCCCGACCTCACCAGCGGCAACCGTGGCCGAGTCGCCGCCATCGGGCCCGCTATCAGCTATTTCAAGCCGGGTCTGCCGCCCGTCTGGCTCCACGCTTACAAGGAATTCGGCGCACGCAACAAACCCGAGGGCTACACCGTCGCCCTGCGCTTCTCGCACAGTTTCTGAGGAGACCGAACATGAGCCGGAATCTGTCACCGATACGCCAAGCCAGGACCGGACGCGAAGGCGCCGTACTGATGCTCGGCAGCAGTCTCACTATCATGGGCTCGGTCATGGTCGCGCCGATCTTGCCGAAGCTCTTCGCTGAGTTCGGCCCGGTCGAACCGAAAGCCGACCTGCTCGTTCCGCTGGCCATCACAGGCCCCGCGTTGACCATTGCACTCTTCGCACCGCTGGCTGGATGGCTGGCCGACCGCGTGGGCCGCAAGGCATTGCTGGTGGCTGCCACCATCCTGTACGCCCTCTTGGGCACGTTACCGGCGCTACTGGACAGCTTGCCCGCCATTGTCGGTTCGCGGCTGCTGTTCGGCTGTACCGAAGCGGCAATCATGACCTGCTGCGCCGCCTTGATTGCAGACTACTGGCAGGGAGAGCAACGGTTGCGGCTGGTCAACCTGCAAGTCGTGACGATCGGGCTGATCGGCGCGCTGTTCTTCGTGATTGGCGGCGCGTTGGGTGAGCAGGCATGGCGAGCGCCGTTCTATCTGTATTTGTTGCCCTTGCTGCTGGTGCCATTCATGGCTCGCGTGCTCTGGGAACCGGCAACCATCCGCCAGCAACAGTTGGAAGATGGCGAGGACCAAATTTCCGTCCTGACGCTGGTGATCGGCTATCTGCTGATCTTCGCCGGCATGCTGCTCAACTTCATCGTCCCGGTACAGGCGCCCGCGCTGCTGGTCAGCATCGGCATCACCTCCAGCACGCTGATCGGCGCCTCTGCCGGCCTTGGCCTGCTGGCCTCGCTGGCAGGCGCGCTGCTTTGGCCGGTGTTGCGCCGGACGCTGGGCATCTCCGGATGCAACGCTCTGCTGCTTGGGTTGCTGGCGCTGGGTCTGTGGCTACTGAGCCAAGCCCAGACCTATAACGAGGTGTTGGTGGCGGTATCGCTCCATGGCATCGGTGCCGGCTTGCTGGTCCCCAACGCCATGGCACCGGTGATGAACGCGCTGAGCGCCAACACCCGAGGGCGTGGTCTGGGCGCGTTCACCGCATTCCTCTACCTCGGCCAATTCGCGAGCCCCCTGCTGATCGCGATGCTCGGCGGCTTCAATTACGACCTTCGTGGCGCCATCCAACTGCTGGCCATGCTCAGCCTGACGGGCGGCATCGTCTGGGTCGTCGCGGCCATCCTCAAGCCACATCGTGCTGCAGAAGCCATCGGCCCGCACGCCTGATTCAACTGCCGACGCGCGAGCGTCGGCCTTCACACCTCCGAGGCTTATATGCAAGACATCCAATCACTCATGGACCGCGAGGACGCGACAGGACTCGCCAATTTGGTCAAAGCACGCGAGGTCAGCCACAGCGAGTTGCTGGAAGCTGCGATTGCTCGACTGGAACTCGTAGAGCCGCAGCTCAACGCGGTCGCCGAAAAGCTCTATGACACCGCACGCAAGGCGCCGACGTTCGATGGCCCGTTCGCCGGCGTACCAACGCTGATCAAAGACCTGTTTTCACCGTTGACCGAAGCACGCATGACCAGCGGCTCGATTGCGCTGGGTGAGGCCAGGCCCGGGCTCGACGATGCAGTGGTGAGCCGCCTTCGCACCGCGGGTTGTCAGTTCATCGGCACCAGCACGTCGCCTGAATTCGGCACCTCCTATACCACCGAGTCGACCCGCTTCGGTGCGACCCGCAACCCCTGGGATACAACGCGCAGCGCCGGTGGCTCCAGCGGCGGCGCCGCAGCCTTGGTAGCGGCTCGTGTCGTCCCCTTTGCGCATGGCAATGATGGCGGCGGCTCGCTACGCGTGCCGGCGTCCTGTTGTGGCGTCTTCGGGCTCAAACCCAGCCGCGGTCGCATGCCCAGTGGCCCACTCGTCGGTGAAGGCTGGGCCGGTATGGGTACGCCCCACGCCATCACCCTGTCAGTGCGCGACAGCGCCGCCCTGCTCGATGTGACCGCTGGTGCGGATCTTGGCGCGCCCTACGCCGCCCCTCACCAGAGCATCCCATTCGTTGACTGCCTGACTCGCCGGCCCACCCGGCTGCGCATTGCGGTGATCGAGCATCTGGCTCCCTGGACCAGCAGTGCGGAAGCGCTGGCCGCCGTGCGCCACACCGCGCAGCTGTGCCAGGAGCTGGGTCACCAGGTAAAGCAGACCACACTCCCGGTCAATCCGCTGCCGGTGCTCGACGCGATGTTCGACATCATCGGCGCCAGCACCCGCAGCTACGTCGATATGCTCGGCAAGCTACGGAATCAGCCGGTCGCCGATGAGGAACTGGAGCCCCGAACCCGGATCATTCTGCGCGAGCGAGGCGCCGTCAGCGGGGCACGCTACGCCGATGGCGTCGCCAGCCTCCATGCACTGGGACGCGACCTGGCACGCTTCCTCTGCGACTACGACCTGATACTGACCCCGACGCTGACCCGCGAGCCTCCACGCATCGGGACTCTGGATGCGTTCGATGACCGCCTCGACCTGGCCACGCTGATCGAACACTTCCACAGCTACTCGCCGTTCACCTCGCTGTTCAATGCCAGCGGCCAGCCCGCCATGTCGGTTCCGCTTTACTGGAGCCCGAAGGGTTTGCCGATCGGCTCCCATTTTGCCGCTCGTTTCGGTGAGGAAGGCACCCTGCTCGCCCTCGCCGCGCAGCTTGAAGAAGCCCAGCCATGGAGGGGCCGGGTGCCGGTGGTAAACGCGCTGCAACGCTGAAATGCATAGGCGGGAACGTCTGGACTCCCAACCGGCCAGTCCCGCCGTCCCGTTTCGAGGCTTATCGCAGCAATGTGCGCGCCTAGCCCCGCCTCGAGTTTTCCCGGTGCGGACCTAAACCTTCTGGTTGATATTCGCGCCCGGGCATCGCGGCCAGGATAGACGCACCCATACCGAGGAGTACTACTCATGTCCGCTACATCAGAATGGATCACTGTCGGCGCCCTGGCCGACGGCTTCATGCCCGAAGCCTTCCTGCTACCGCACGTCAACGACTTTGCTGGCAAGACCCATACGCTGCATTTCGCCAAGGGCGGCGCCATCGAGCATCGCTTCGAGGCTGATCGCCTGCATTGGCACGCGGACGATGGCCACTCGACCGGCAGTGCCCCGTACCGGGCTACAGCGCTGCGTCCCAGCATTTACCTGGTGGATTTCGTCAAACAGGAACAGGGCCGCCATTGGTCCATCAGCCTGGTGCTCGACGTCAGCGCTGGCGTTTTTACCGCAGTCATCGGTGCGCTGCCCAGCGAAGCCGACACGCAGCGTGGGCTCTATGGACGTGCGCTCGCCGGCGAGCCTCTGACAGGCGTGGAGGTGCAAATCCTGCACGGCAGCCTCAACGACGCCAGCCGTGCCAGCCAGTGCCATCACCAACCAACCGATCAACTGGTGGGCCTGCGCAACCGTTACCGCTACAGCCCCACCGAGGTCTATGACCATATCTACCTCAACGAGCAGTTCTACACCTGGATGTGCCTGAAGGGCGTTGAGAAAGGTCTGTGCGACACCGACCGCTGCCATTACATCGCGATTGCACCGGAGCTGTTCCTGTTCGTATGGCGCGAAAAGATCGTACCGACCCTGGGGCTGGTGCTGATTGACCTGAAAGCCCATCGCAGCGACGGCAAAATCTTCGGTTATGCCGGGGAAGACTTCACCCAGGTGTCCAACTTCCCTGTCGCGTCCCACTGCCAGGTGGTCAGCCGCCTGGAGGCGTCTGAATGAGCCAGCGCACCCTCCTGATTACCGGGGCCGGCACCGGCATTGGCGAAGCCTGCGCGCGGCTGTTCGCGCAGGATGGCGCTAATGTGGTGCTGGTCGGCCGTCGGCGCGAACCGCTGGAACGGCTTGCAGCGGAAATCGGCGGCCTGGTCCTGGCCGGCGATGCCGCCAGCAGCCAGGGCTGGCAAGCGTTCATAGCGCAGATCCGTGAGCGCTTCGGTGGCCTGGACGGTGTCGTCGCCTGCGCCGGCGGGCTCGGCCCGGGCAGCGCCACCCAGACCAGCGACGAGGTCTGGCAGATGGCCATGCGCAGCAACCTGGATAGCGCCTTCCAGACCGCACGGGCCTGCATACCCTTGCTGGCAGAGCGAGGCGGCAGCCTGGTGCTGCTTGGCTCCATCGCTTCCTTGGCGGCCGGCCCGGAAGTGTGCGGCTACACCACGGCCAAGCACGCCCTGCTGGGGCTGAACCGTTCGCTGGCCCGCGACTTCGGTCCGCAGGGCGTGCGGGTCAACTGCGTCTGCCCGGGCTGGGTGCGCACGCCGATGGCGGACGAGGAAATGCAGCCGCTGATGGACCACTACGGTGAGGATCTCGACGCCGCCTATGCCCGCGTCACAGCGGACGTGCCGCTGCGCAGGCCAGCGACCTCGGAGGAGATCGCCCGGGTCTGCCGCTTCTTGCTCGGCGAGGACGCCTCGATCATTACCGGTGCCACGCTGGTGGCCGATGGCGGCTCCACCATCGTCGACGTGCCCACTCTCGCTTACGACCGCATGGGGATTGCGCAATGACCGGGAATCAGACCTTCGCCAACCGCATCGTCTTGGTCACCGGCGGCGCACAGGGGATCGGCCGTGGCATCGTCGAAGCCTTCGCGCGCCGCGGTGCCGAGGTGGTGATCGCCGACCGCCAGGCCGACGCCGCCGAGGCGCTGGCCGAGACGCTACGTCAGGAAGGGTTGGCGGTCCGCGCGCATGCCGTCGATCTGGCCGATCTCGCCGCCATCGATGCCCTGTTCAAGGTGCTCGACGGGCTGGATGTGCTGGTGCACAACGCCGCGTACTTCCCATTGGTCAACTTCACCGACATCACCCCAGAGGTGCTGCAACGAACCCTGGATGTGAATCTGGCCGCGCCCTTCTGGCTGACGCAACGCGCGCTGCCGCTGATGCAAGCGCGTGGCGGCGGCAGCGTACTGATGACCTCCTCGGTGACCGGACCGCGCATGGCCTATCCGGGGCTCGCGCACTACGCGGCCTCCAAGGCAGGCGTCAACGGCTTCATCCGCGCCGCGGCGCTGGAGCTGGCGCCCTACAACGTGCGGGTCAACGGCGTCGAGCCGGGCATGATCCAGACGCCAGCGATGGACAACCTCGGCGACACGGCGCTGGCCGAGCACATCGCCGCTGGCGTGCCGCTGGGCCGTCTCGGCCGCCCAGCCGACATTGCCGAGGCGATGGTATTCCTCGCATCCGAGGGTGCCGGCTACATCACCGGCCAGACCATCGTGGTCGATGGCGGCGCCACGCTGCCGGAGGTACGGCCGGCGGGCTGAGCGTCCGGCTGGCGACCTCAGACAAGCGGGAGCAGCAGGTCGCATTGCCCCGTACCTAGCTTTCGAAGTACGGGGTGATGATTTCCCAGCGCCCGCCTGGCGGTCCCAGGCCCGCAGACCGAAGATCGAGCCTTCCGCCCTTCCCATCGCAGTCCTGCGTGTACTGCCCCGCATCTCCGGGAACGGTGGCGCATCGCATCAATCGTCAGGGCGGGTTCCAGCCCCTTCAGCGCACGCCCAAAATCTGCGGGCGGACGCTGTAACCGTGGGCTCCGTAATGCGAGTAGTGGAACAGCCGCTGCATCTCGTTCGGCACCAGCCAGCCCACATCGCCCGGCGCATAGAACAACCGCCCCACTGCCGAACGCACATCTCACGGCCACCGTTGCCTTGGGCTGGAAGGCACCGTGCGTGCCGATGGACTTGAGCAATGCGACGGGTCATTGATTCAGATCGAAACGGCGGCGGATTACCACGGCAAGGCCCCTGATGTAACTTTGCGCCAGCCAAAGAAAAAGGCGCTGGCTAACCAGCCAGCGCCTTTTGGGGTCCGTCAAGCGGTGTTCAGCCGCATCGGGACGACGTGGCGATGCCTTCGCGCCACACCTGATGACTCGCCGATCAGAACATGGTCACGACCAGCAACTGTCCATACAGGTTGGTGTCGTCATTGCCTATCTGGCTGCCGCCGTTGGCCAGGCTTTCGTTCGGCTTGTAGAAGCCCACCACAGGAATGATGAACAGATTGTCCCTGGCTGCCCACTCGGCATACAGGTCGATTTCCTTGCCGCCCAGGTCGGCGAACGCACCGGCATTCGAATCGATCGTTTCGAAGCGGTACATCAAGGCGCCAACCGTCAGGTTTTCCGCAGGGGCGGCCTTCAAGCCGATGTGGTGCACGCGCGTGTTGCTATTGAACGGGCCGGCATAGTTGGAGGCGACTTCGCCTTGGAACCAGGTGCCCAGTGCACGGCCGTTGCCGTAGAACAGCGGGTCATAGGCGTTGGAGAAGCGGCTGTAGCGGTAGTTGACGCTCGGTGACCAGGCGATGTCCGAGAAGGTCCAGCCGGCTTCCAGATACCAGGCGTTCTCGTTGCCGGCATTCTTGTCCTGATAGGCGTATTCGCCCGACAGGAACAGATTTTCGATGCCGGCGTTGCCCTGCGCCCGTAGGCTGTAGGTCTTGATGCCCTTGCGATCGACGAAGTCAAAGTCCTCGTCGGTATCCAGCACGTCGAGGTAGGTAAGGCCCACGGTGCCCTTATCGGTGACATTTTCCAGCGTAGCCACCGCCATTTCTGGCCGCCCCTGGGAGCGATTGTCGGATTTGAGCCACATCAGATCGCCGCGCAGGCCCTGCTCCCCTCCAAGCCGCAACACTGCCGTCTTGTCGAAGGCTTTACGCGGGGTGATGTAATAAGCACCGCCTCGGTCGAGCATCCCGTCCGCCACTTCCCGGCCGAAATTGAGCGCATCACCGGAAACCAGAAAGCCGTCACCGATCACGATGTTCTGCCGGCCGAAAGAGACATCCACACCGTTTTCGCCCAAGGCCGCGAACCGATTGCCCGAGCGCCAACCGAGGTAGGCGTCCTCGATCTTGGTGGTGCGCTCGCTACCGTTGGACCAGCCCGCCGCATCGCCGTCACCGAAGGTACCGGAGCTGACCCAGTTGAGCGCGCCGTATGCCTGATCCCCGGAACCGCTCAGCCCCTGCGAGAAGCTGAAGCCGTACTTGAGATAGGCCTCCTGCCAGGATGAAGAGCCTTCTGCCAAGGTGCCGGATTGGCCATAGTTCTCGCCGCTGTGGAACAGCCCGACCATGGCTTCCAGGTCAGCGTTGATTTGCGTGTCGCCCTGGTTGTACAGCTCGTAAGCCCAACCCTGGCCGCTGGCGCAAACCAGCAGCGCTGCACTACCCGCGCGAATGGACTGGGCAAGCTTGGTACGCGATAGCCTATGCATTCGAAGAATCCTTGTTGTTGTGTTGTTCAGTTCCGAGGGCAATGGCGATGCCGCTCGATGCCACGGCGGCTCGAACGCTCCTTGTTGGCCATATGGCGGCCGGAGCTTGGGCGAGTGTAGGGAGGGGGCGCAGGCAATTATTTCCTGTGGCTGCCAGATCCTTGATTACCGATGCCACCGCGAATATCGTCATGCGGGCACGCCTGCGGGATCGGGCGACGCGCCTTTAAGAGGCCGCGTAGCGGGCCAGGCGCCGCATTTCGACGGCACCGAAGGCATGCATATCAGCGGCGATCCGCCAGCGTCGGTTAGACGATCAAGGGCCTCGAGGCTACAGTCGGTCCCGCAGCCATTCTTATGGCTTTGCCGCAGGCGTTATCGTCATCCAACGCGCCCACTGCCTCACTTCGCTGCGCCATCAACTGCGCAAGATTCCTGTGGAAGTGCTGGAGCTGCTGCCCGCCCCATGTGCAAACGGAACTCACCGGTGCCCAGCAAGCCACCGATCCTCGTGCCATGCCGCTTCGCGACTACATAGAACAAGTGATGCGAATGCTCGAACGTCGCAATCATCCCCGCGGGGAGCTTTTGCTCGATCGCGATAACGCTCGAAGATGGGCCGATTGGGCGGCACATACGACGCCATATTCGCAACGATGAACTCTTAGCGATGAGCCGCCTCGGGGATTGACCGTGCACACCTCCAATCTTTCGGAGCATGCTCTGCTTCGAGGGCTGTGGCGATCTGCAGTCCCAGCCGCTGAGGTCGCCAGGCTGCGCTGATCGATACCCGTCACGTCCTGCCCATCGGCCTATGGCCGATGCGTGGGATCAACAGGGATAGCGCCGGAAATCCAAAAAAACGAAAGCCCGCATAGGCGGGCTTTCATGTGCTGCGGGCTATAGGTAGCGACTATCGCCGGCTATCCGATCATTCCCACTCGATGGTCGCTGGTGGCTTGCTCGACACGTCGTAGGTGACGCGGGAAATGCCTTCGATCTCGTTGATGATGCGGTTGGAGACCTTCTCCAGCAGCTCGTACGGCAGATGCGCCCAGCGTGCGGTCATGAAGTCGATGGTTTCCACTGCACGCAGCGCGACGACCCAGGCGTAGCGACGACCGTCGCCGACGACACCGACCGACTTGACCGGCTGGAACACCACGAAGGCCTGGCTGGTCTTGTGGTACCAGTCGAAGTTGCGCAGTTCCTGGATGAAGATGTGGTCGGCACGACGCAGGAGGTCGGCGTATTCCTTTTTCACTTCGCCAAGGATGCGTACGCCCAGACCCGGGCCCGGGAATGGGTGGCGATAGACCATGTCGTACGGCAGGCCCAGCTCGAGGCCGATCTTGCGGACTTCGTCCTTGAACAGTTCGCGCAACGGCTCGACCAGCTTGAGGTTCATTTCCTCCGGCAGGCCGCCAACGTTGTGGTGGGACTTGATCACGTGGGCCTTGCCGCTCTTGGCACCGGCGGACTCGATGACGTCCGGGTAGATGGTGCCCTGGGCGAGGTACTGGATGTTGTCGAGCTTGCTGGCCTGGGCATCGAACACGTCGATGAAGGTGCGGCCGATGATCTTGCGCTTCTTCTCCGGGTCGGCTTCGCCAGCCAGATTCTCGAGAAACTGCGCTTCGGCATCGGCACGGATCACCTTGACGCCCATGTTCTCTGCGAACATCGCCATTACCTGGTCGCCTTCATGCAGGCGCAGCAGGCCGTTGTCGACGAATACGCAGGTCAGCTGATCGCCGATGGCCTTGTGCAGCAGCGCCGCGACCACCGAGGAATCGACACCGCCGGACAGGCCCAGCAGCACGTTGGCCGAACCGACCTGATTGCGCACCTGCTCGACCAGATCTTCGACGATGTTGGACGGCGTCCACAGCGCTTCGCAGCCGCAGATTTCCAGCAGGAAGCGCGACAGGATGCGCCCGCCCTGACGGGTGTGGGTCACTTCCGGATGGAACTGCACGCCGTAGTAACGACGCTCGTCATCACCCATCGCGGCGATCGCGCAGCTCGGGGTGCTGGCGAGGATATGGAAGCCTTCCGGCAGGTCGGTGACCTTGTCGCCGTGACTCATCCAGACGTCGAGGCCGAACACGCCGTCGTCGTCCATATGATCTTCGATGCCATCGAACAGCTTGGACTTGCCGACCAGATCGACCCGCGCGTAGCCGAACTCGCGCTCATCGGAACCCTGCACCTTGCCGCCGAGCTGCTCGGAGATGGTCTGCATGCCGTAGCAAATACCGAACAGCGGCACGCCCAGGTCGAACACCGCTTGTGGCGCGCGCGGGCTACCTTCAGCGTGAACCGACTCCGGGCCGCCGGCCAGGATGATGCCGCGCGGGTTGAAGGCACGGATGTCCTCGTCGCTCATGTCGAACGGATGCAGCTCGCAATAGACGCCGATCTCGCGAACGCGACGGGCGATCAGCTGGGTGTACTGGGAACCGAAATCCAGGATCAGGATGCGGTGGGCGTGAATGTCAGGATGAGACATGGGCTTTCCTTCGGAAAGAGCTTGAAGCTGAAGCCGGAAGCTGGAAGTGCAAGCCGAAGTCATCGCCTCGGCTTCCAGCTTCCAGCTTCCAGCGCCTGTTAAAGCGACGGATCAACCCACGCGGTAATTGGGCGCTTCCTTGGTGATCTGCACGTCATGTACGTGGGACTCGGCCATGCCGGCGCCGGTGATGCGCACGAACTGCGGATGGGTCCGCATATGGTCGATAGTCGCGCTGCCGGTATAGCCCATGGAGGCGCGCAACCCGCCCATCAGCTGGTGGATGATCGCGGCCAGCGAACCCTTGTACGGTACGCGGCCTTCGATGCCCTCGGGCACCAGCTTCTCGGCGCCGGCAGAGGAATCCTGGAAGTAGCGATCCGAGGACCCCTGCGCCTGGGACATCGCGCCCAGCGAGCCCATGCCGCGATAGGCCTTATAGGAGCGGCCCTGGAACAGCTCGATCTCGCCTGGAGCTTCTTCGGTACCAGCGAACATCGAGCCCATCATCACCGCGTTGGCGCCGGCAACGATGGCCTTGGACAGGTCGCCGGAGAAACGGATGCCGCCGTCGGCGATCATTGGAACACCGGTACCTTCGAGGGCGGCGGAGACGTTGGCGATGGCGGAGATCTGCGGTACGCCGACACCGGCGACGATGCGGGTGGTGCAGATCGAGCCAGGGCCGATACCGACCTTGACCGCGTCGGCGCCGGCCTTGACCAGGTCCAGTGCCGCTTCGGCGGTGGCGATGTTGCCGCCGATGACTTGCACCTGCGGGAAGTTTTCCTTCACCCAACGCACGCGATCCAACACGCCGCGCGAGTGGCCATGTGCGGTGTCGACGACGATCACATCGACACCGGCAGCAGCCAGTGCCTCGACACGCTCGGCAGTATCGGCGCCAGTACCAACGGCCGCGCCGACACGCAGACGCCCCTGGTCGTCTTTGGACGCCAGCGGGTAAGTCTTGGCCTTCTCGATATCACGGAAGGTGACCAGGCCGCGCAGATGGAAATTGCTGTCGACCACCAGCATCTTTTCGATGCGGTGCTCGTAGAGTTTGGTCTTGATCTCTTCGAGGCCGGTGCCTTCCTGTACGGTGACCAGCTCTTCTTTCGGCGTCATGATCGCGGCGACCGAATCGCCGGCATTCGGCGTAAAACGCAGGTCGCGGCCGGTGACGATACCGACCAGTTCCTTGCCGGACACCACTGGAAAGCCGGAGAAGCCCAGCTCATGCGCCTTGCGCAGCAACTCGCTGATCTTGGTTTCCGGCGTAACCGTCACCGGGTCATGGACGATGGCCGTCTCGTGACGCTTGACCTTGCGGACCTCGGCGGCCTGCTGCTCGATGTTCATGTTCTTGTGGATGATGCCGATGCCGCCTTCCTGCGCCATGGCGATGGCCAGGCGGGCTTCGGTGACGGTGTCCATTGCAGCCGAAACGAGGGGAATGTTCAGCTCGATTTCGCGGGTCAGGCGGGTCTTGAGACTGACATCCTTCGGCAAGACCTCGGAATAACCCGGGATCAGGAGAACATCATCGAAAGTCAGGGCTTCTTGGCTGATACGCAGCATGGCGGGGGCTCCCAGGCGGGAAAAAGGAAGCGCGGCATTATACCGAGCACGGGCGCATGGCTCAATCAAACAATGCGCCGCCGCGGCACGAATGAACAGCGTAGAGACACGTCACGCGTCGCTAGTAGGCGACTTCCACCAACGCCAACGGATACCCCAGCCGCTCAGTGAACTCCTCGATGAAGGAGCGGCGGAAGTACCGGCCTGGCCAGTTGTTGAAGATGAACCCCAGATCCGAGAAACCGCAGGGTTGGCTGAAGGGGAAGCCGTTGATGTCGTCCTCGTGCCCGCACTCCGGGCAGATGAAATTCTCCGTTTCGCCCGGCATCCACTCTTCTAGATGCTCCAGCAGCGCTTCGCCGATCTGCTTGCGACACTCCGGGCAGCGCGCTCGCCCTTCGAAGCCACGCTCGGGTGTATAGATGCAGCGATCGGTGATGATTTCCAGGCCGTTGCGCTCCCGTTCATAGGGCAGCAAGGCGGCGCCAGCCGGCTCCAGTACCTCGGCGGCGCGCGGACCGATGCCGTAGGCCAGGCGGCCCGGCGGCGCCGAACCGCACGCGGACAGGTGCGGGGCGATGATTCCGCGCTCCACCAGCCAACGCTGGATTACCCGTGCGCGCGACTGGGCGCCCGGGTAGCTGGAAATCTTCGGCACGATGATGAACTGCTGATCACTCATGGACGCTACGTCTGAAGGAAAGCGCGCAGCTTAATCGGCCATCGCCGCAGGTCAAGCCGTAGCCATGGCGGTCCCGACATCTACGAACCTTGCAACAAGGTACCGGTACGGATGAAGCGCCCAGCGTCTTGCCGTATCATCGCCGCCATGCTCAAAGACCCTTTTCAACGCCTGAACCTCGACCGCGAAGTGCTGACTGTCAGCCAGCTCAACGGGCGCGCCCGGCTGCTGCTCGAAGACGTGTTCGCCCAAGTCTGGGTGGAGGGCGAGATTTCCAACCTGGCCAAGCCCGCCTCCGGCCACATCTATTTCACCCTGAAAGACAAGAGCGCCCAGGTCCGCTGCGCGCTGTTCCGGCAGAACGCGCTACGTGTGCGGCAGGCCCTGCGCGACGGGCTGGCGGTGAAGGTGCGTGGGCGGGTGTCGTTGTTCGAAGGGCGTGGTGACTACCAGCTGATCCTCGACAACGTCGAGCCTGCGGGCGATGGCTCGCTGCGCCTGGCGTTCGAAGCATTGAAAGACAAGCTCAGTGCCGAAGGCCTGTTCGACGCCGCCGGCAAGCGCGCCCTGCCCGCTCATCCACGGCGCATCGGCATTGTCAGCTCGCCCACCGGAGCGGTGATCCGCGACATCATTTCGGTGTTCCGCCGGCGGGCACCGCACGTGGCCCTGACCCTGGTGCCGACGCCGGTACAGGGCCGCGAAGCGACCGCGCAGATCGTCCGTGCGCTGGAGCTGGCCGATCGCGGAGACTTCGATGCGCTGATCCTGGCGCGTGGCGGTGGCTCGCTGGAAGATCTCTGGTGCTTTAACGAGGAAGTGGTTGCACGGGCCGTGGCGGCCTGCGTGACACCCATCGTCTGTGCCGTCGGGCATGAAACCGATGTTTCCATCGCCGACTTCGTGGCCGACGTCCGCGCGCCGACGCCCTCCGCCGCCGCCGAATTGCTGGCGCCGAGCAGCGAAGACCTACGTCAGCGGCTGCAGAGTCTGCGTCAACGCCTGTTGCTGCGGATGCGTGATCGCCTGCATCGCAACAGCTCGCAACTGGAAGGTCTGACCCGACGCCTGCGCCATCCAGGCGAGCGCCTGCAACAACAGGCCCAGCGTATCGACGATTTAGAGCAGCGGCTTTTGCGCGGTATCGATCGACGGCTCTGCGCGGGCCAGGAACGCTTCGCGCGGCTGGAGACGCGCCTCGCTGCGCAGCATCCCGGACGAGCCCTGCATCTGTTGCGTCAGCGCCTTGAGCACCTGACCGGACGCATGCCACGTGCCATGCAGGAAGCGTTGAAAAGTCGCCGACAGCATTTACAAGGGCTGGCCCAGACCCTGAATGTGGTGAGTCCGCTGGCGACCCTGTCCCGCGGTTACAGCATTCTGCTCGACGAACGAGGGCAGGCGATTCGTCGCGCCGACCAGACTCAACCCGGCCAGCGCCTGAAGGCTCGCCTGGGAGAAGGCGAACTGGATGTTCGTGTCGAGGACAATCATCAGACGCCAGTGACGTTGTCGCTGCTGGACTAGCGCACTGGCCGCAACCCGCTCATCACAGGAATCACCATGCGTTTTGCCTTAGCCCTGCTGCTGTGTTTCGCCCTTCCCGTCCACGCCGAAGGTTTCCTGACCCGTCTGCTGAACAAGCCGGTGCCGGGCGGCGTGGCGGTGATCGGCCTGGGGGATGGCACCGAGGCGCCCAACGTGCGTTATGAAGGTAAACCGGTCCTGGTGGTACGCGAAGAAGGCCAACGCTGGATCGCCATCGTCGGGCTCCCGCTGACGGTAAAGCCCGGCCAGCAGCAGCTGGAAGTGAACGGCACCGCACGAACCTTCTCTGTCGGCGCTCGCGAATACCGCGCGCAGCACATCACGCTGAAAAACAAGCGTCAGGTCAATCCCAACCCCGCCGATCTCGAACGCATCCAGCGCGAGCTGGACGAACAGACCCAGGCCTACCAGCAGTTCAGCGCCCGACAGCCGAGCAACCTGTTGTTCGACAAGCCGGTCGACGGCGCCCTCTCGTCGCCGTTCGGGCTGCGTCGCTTCTTCAACGGTGAGGAGCGCAACCCGCATTCCGGCCTGGATTTCGCTGTCCCGGCCGGCACCCCGATCAAGTCACCTGCCGCTGGCAAGGTGATCCTCACGGGCAACTATTTCTTCAACGGCAACACGGTGTTCGTTGACCACGGCCAGGGCCTAATCAGCATGTTCTGCCACCTGTCGAAGATCGACGTAAAGGTCGGCGACGAACTGGCCCGCGGCGCGGTGCTGGGCAAGGTTGGCTCCACCGGCCGGGCCACGGGGCCGCATCTGCACTGGAACGTCAGCCTCAACGATGCGCGGATCGACCCATCGATTTTCATCGGTGCATTCAAACTCTGAATCCACTTTCAAGGACAACGACATGCTTATCCATGCGCAGGACTCCACGCTGCTCGTCATCGATATCCAGGAACGGCTGTTTCCCATCATCGAAGACAACACGGCGCTGGCCGAGCACAGCACCTGGCTGATCCAGATCGCCCAACGCGTCGGGGTGCCGGTCCTGCTCACCGAGCAATACAGCAAGGGCCTGGGGCCGACCATCGCGGCGCTACGAGACGGCATCGACGCGGACTCGATCATCGAAAAACTGCACTTCTCCGCAGCGCGCGACGGTGAGCTGTTCAAACGCCCAGGAGGCGAACGCCGGCAGTTCATCGTGTGTGGTGCTGAGACGCACATCTGCGTCCTGCAGACGGTGCTCGACCTGCTCGCGCGCGGCCATCAGGTGTTCGTGGTGGAGGAAGCTGTCGGCTCACGCCGCGCCCGCGATAAGGCCCTGGGGCTGGCGCGGATGCAACAGGCTGGCGCCAGCATCGTTTCGCGGGAGATGGTCGCCTTCGAGTGGATGGAGCAGGCCGGCACCGACATCTTTCGCAGCATCAGCCGCGAATTCATCCGCTAAGCAAAGACCCCGCAAGGGCAACGCTGCGACAGTCACATTCGATCGGACGGAGAAATGATCCCATGCAGGAAGACCTGAACGTCTGGCTGGAATGGCTGAGCGAGCATGCCGAGTTGCAGACCCTAGTAGCCAGCAGTGCGCTGATATTCGCAGCCTGGCTCGCCAACTGGGTAGTCAAGAGGATTCTGGTGCGCGGTCTGTACAAAGTACTGCGCCGCGCTCGCGAAACCGAACTGCAGGACTTCGGCATCATCCGCCGTTTATCGAATATCGTACCGGCGCTGGTACTGTCGATCGGCGTAAACACCGTACCGGGCCTGCCGGAAGCCGTCGTCACGGTGGTACGCAATGTCTGCGGTGGTTTCATCGTGCTGACCATCGCACTCGCCATGGGCGCGCTGCTGGACATCATCAACCTGCTCTACCAGCGGCGCGCCGATGCGCATGTCCATCCGATCAAGGGCTACCTGCAGGTGGTCAAGATCATCCTCTACGCCGTCGCCACCATCCTCATCATCGCCACGCTGATCGACCGCTCACCGCTGATCCTGCTGTCCGGACTCGGCGCGATGGCAGCGGTGTTGATGTTGATCTTTCAGGACACCATCCTCTCGCTGGTGGCCAGCGTACAGATCTCGTCGAACGACATCATTCGGGTCGGCGACTGGGTCGAGATGCCGCAACTCAACGCCGACGGCGAGGTCGTCGACATAGCCCTGCACACGGTGAAGGTGCAGAACTGGGATAAAACCATCACCAACATCCCGACCAAGCGCTTCATCAGCGATTCGTTCAAGAACTGGCGGGGCATGCAGCAAAGTGGCGGTCGAAGGATCATGCGCAGCCTTTACCTGGATCAGCAGAGCGTGCATTTTCTCGACCCCGAAGAATGCAAGCACCTGCACCGCTTCAACCTGCTGGATGACTACCTGACCGACAAGCGTCGCGAAATCGACGAGTGGAATGCCAAGCTCGAGAAACGCGGCAAGGAGCCGGTCAATACCCGACGCATCACCAACATCGGCAGCTTCCGGGCCTACGTGGAGCGCTACTTGCGCAATCACGGCGGGATTCACCAGGGCATGACCCTGATGGTGCGTCAGCTCAGCCCGACGGCGGACGGTCTGCCAATGCAGATCTACTGCTTCACCAACACGGTGCAGTGGGTCAGATACGAAAGCATCCAGTCGGATATTTTCGACCACCTGCTGGCCATCCTCCCCGAGTTCGGCTTACGTGTGTTTCAGCACCCGAGCGGCGCCGATATGCGTGAGGGCTACGGCTCGGTCAGCCAGTTGCTCAGCCGATCGCGGCCCGAACAGCACCAGCCCGACAAACGCGGCGAAGGCCAGCGGCTGGAAGATTGAGGGAATCGGGAGAGCCGTGCCGCAGGCCCTCCCGAGCTCCGACAGCATCAGAAGCTCATGTCCACCCGTGCCCAGTAGATTCGACCGGGTTCGTTGATACGAGTATCCGCGGCATAGCCGAAGCCGGCGCTTCCCGCCTGGTTAAGGTGCTCGCTGTACGTCTTGTCGAGCAGGTTGTCGATGCCGGCACTGAGCTTGTAATGCATATTCACGCGATAGGCGCCGTTGAGCGAGAACACGCCGAACCCGGCGCTATCGCCAAAATCCTTGCTGGTGACGTTGCCCTGCCCTTCTGCGATCCGGGTCTGCTTGGCCACCAGGCGCCACATGCCCGCCGCACTCCAGTCGCCCTGCTCATAAGTCAGCCCCAGTCGCCCTTCCAGGGGCGGAATCTGCGGCATGGGGCGATCGTCCGAACGATTCTTGCCCCAGGCATAAGCCAGGCTGGCATCGGTCTTCCAGTTCGGTGTCAGCCGGTAGCTGGCGCCAAGCTCACCGCCCATGATGCGCGCGTCGATGTTATCAACCGAGGTGCTGGTCATCATGCCCATCGGCACATAGTTGAACAGGATGTAGTCGCGCACCTGCCCGACGTACCCCGACGCCCACACAGCCAACGGCCCCTGCTCGTACTGAATGCCGACATCCAGCTGAGTGGTTTTTTCCGGCTTGACCGTTTCGAATGCCTGGATACTGCCAACGGGCCCGGTGCTGGCGGAAAACAGCTCCCAGTAATCGGGGAAGCGCTGAGCATGACCGAGTCCTATGTAGGCGGTGGCGGGGATATCGTTCAGGTCATGTTCATAGCGCAGGAACGCACTGGGCAAGGTATCGCTGCGCTCGTGATCGGCGGTCGGGTTCACCCAACTACCACCCATGGTCGTGGCAAACCGCTGCCGATAATCCTTGGCAGAGGCTCGGTCGAGACGTGCACCAGCGATTACCCGGTCATCCATGGCCGCATTCCAGGTCAACTCCGCGAAAGTCCCGTAGTTGTGGAAATCGGCGTCCTTGCTCCAGTTCGCCCGTTCATGACGGGTGTAGCCGGTCATCATGCTGAATGCCGAGGAGCGTTTGCGATGTTCATTGGTCTGGGCGTCAACCCCCGCGACCAATTCGTAGGCGTCCCATACCCAGGTGCCGGCCACTCGGCCGCCCAGCGTTCGACGATCGACATTGCTCGCCATGGGGTTGCCCATCATGCCGGTGCCTGACGGCCTACGCAGGCTGAAATTGTCCATTACATGGTCGGCATAGTTGTAGTAGAGGCGCGCCTCGATCTTTTGTAGCACCTGGCCCAGATTCTCGCGCTCGAAACGCAGCCCCAGGCTCTCCCGCTCGAATTGGCTACCGTCCATTCCGCGTCCCGCATAAGCGGCTTCGCCGTCACCGATGCCGGCAGTCAGCTCCAGCAGCGTGTCGGCATCGGGCGTCCAGCCGATCACCAGGTCGCTGCTCCACTTATCCCACTGCGAATGGACCCGGTCACCATTGCCGTCGCTGTAATCATCGGAATCCGAGCGGTTCGCCAGGAGTCGGACATAGCCCTGATCGTTGCCGGCCGCCGCATCGACGCTGCGATCGAAACGACCATCGGATCCGATCAGCAGGCTTGCATCGACGCGACCGCCGAGTTCGCTGAAGCGTTCAGGGTCACGTTCGAAGAGAATGGTTGCAGCGGAACCACCCGGCCCCCACAACACGGTTTGCGGTCCCTTGATCACGGTGAGCCGGTCATAGCTCTGCGGGGTGATGTAGGAACTGGGGGAATCCATGCGACTCGGGCATGCACCGAGCATCACCCCACCGTTGGTGAGCATGTTCAGTCTGGAACCGAACATGCCGCGAAACACCGGATCGCTGTTGGAACCGCCGCCGCGCACCGCGGAGAACCCTGGAATCGTCTGCAGGTAATCGCCTGCATCGCTCGCCGGCACGGGCTGACGAGGAATTTTCGGATCCGTAACCACGGTCAGCGGTGATTGTTGCGCCACACCAGTGATGACCATCGGCGTGAGTTCGATCGATTGATGTTGATGTGCTTCGGTTGCCATGGCATTGCTGGCAAGACTACCTAGCAGGGCCAGGTGAGCCAGTCGCCAATGCAGACGCGACGGCTGCAGGGCAAAGGTGGCGGACAGGCGCGGACGCGCCGAGCAGACAAGCGTGTTCTTGGACATACAGAGATTTCCACATCTGGATATTCGGACGCCGCGCACTGGCGGCTCGGAGATCAGCTGTGGACGGCGGGCGGTGCACGCGGATAGCCGGCGCCACCACGCGGCGCGGGCGGCAGCGGCCGTTGTGGACGCAGCCGGGCGTATGACGGCGCGTAGTAGGGCATCGCCATCTGGACGGTGAGCACCAACGCCGGGCTCAAGGTCAGCAACTCGCAGTAGCCGCACAGATCGAGCGCCGACAACCAGGCCGGCTCAGCGGCATTGGCCCGCTGGGGTTGGTGCCCGGCTTGAGCGTGCGCGTGATGGGAAGATTGGGCGATAGGTGCGGCAATCGACGACGTCAGTCGCGAAGCCGAATAAAGCGGACCGACATGAATCATCAGCATGGCGAAAAGGCCAAGCCATAAACCCGATGTGAGGTGCGCTTTACGAATCACGGAAATCCTTGCATGCGGGCATCCGCCCTGTCCGTTCAATCGGGGCGAATGATGGCACGGCTCGCCACCCCCGTTGAGTGCGACCCGGAGCCGCAACCTCTTAGCAATCCAATGCATGCTTCTGCGGCGCTAAAAGAACCAAATATCCGTTTATCGAACTTTTTTGAAATAAAACATCAATTTTATGCAAGCTGTTGCAATGAACCGTCGCCACCTACTAAATTCGAACCATCAACCCGTATCGATCCGCTCTGTCTTGCTCTTCGACGTACCACGCCCGGAGAGCCGCTCAAGGAAAACGCCATGACCATGCTCAAAGATCCCTCGAAAAAATATCGGGCTTTTCCGGTCATCAACCTGCCCGACCGCACCTGGCCATCGCAAACTATCACCCGCGCACCGATCTGGCTGAGCTCCGATCTGCGCGACGGCAACCAGTCGTTGATCGAACCGATGGACGCCGGCAAGAAGATGCGCTTCTTCAAGACCCTGGTGCAGGTTGGCGTAAAGGAAATCGAGGTGGGCTTCCCCTCCGCATCGCAGACCGACTTCGACTTCGTTCGTGAACTGATCGAAGGTGGCCACATTCCGGACGACGTGACCATCCAGGTGCTCACTCAGGCCCGCGAAGATCTGATCACCCGCACCTTCGAGTCGCTCAAGGGCGCCAGGCGAGCCATCGTCCATTACTACAACGCCACCGCGCCGAGCTTCCGCCGCATCGTCTTCAACCAGGACAAAGCCGGCGTGGTGGGAATCGCGGTCAACGCCGCGCAGGTCGTCAAACGTCTGGCCGACGCCGCGCCGGAGACGGATTGGCGTTTCGAGTACTCACCGGAAGTCTTCAGCTCCACCGAGACCGATTTCGCTGTCGAGGTATGCAACGCGGTTATCGAAGTCTTCCAACCGACGCCGGCGAAGAAACTGATCCTCAACCTGCCGGCCACCATCGAAGCGGCTACCCCGAACATCTACGCCGACCAGATCGAATACTTCGGTCGCCAGATCAACAAGCGCGACAGCGTGCTGATCAGCCTGCATACCCACAACGATCGCGGCACCGGTGTGGCTGCCACCGAGCTGGGCCTGATGGCCGGCGCCGATCGCGTCGAGGGCTGCCTGTTTGGCAACGGTGAGCGCACCGGCAACGTCGATCTGGTGACCGTGGCGCTGAACATGTATAGCCAGGGCGTCGACCCACAGCTGGACTTCTCGGATATCGACGCGGTGCGCAAGGTCGTCGAGGAATGCAACCAGCTGCCGGTGCACCCACGGCATCCCTATGTGGGCGATCTGGTCCATACCGCCTTCTCCGGTTCGCACCAGGACGCGATCCGCAAAGGTTTCAGTCAGCAGGACCCTGATGGCGTCTGGGAGGTACCCTATCTGCCGATCGACCCGGCCGACATCGGCCGTAGCTACGAGGCGGTCATCCGCGTCAACAGCCAGTCTGGCAAGGGCGGCATCGCCTATCTGCTGGAGCAGGAATACGGCATCAGCCTGCCACGGCGCATGCAGATCGAATTCAGCCAGGTGGTGCAGAAGGAAACCGATCGCCTCGGTCTGGAAATGAGTGCCAAGCAAATCTATGCACTGCTCGAGGCCGAGTATCTGCACGCCAGCACGCCCTACATGCTCAAGAGCCATCGTCTGCAGGAAGAGAACGGCACCAGCGCGGTGGATGTGGAAGTGGCCAGCGACGGCGAAGTCATGCATTGGCGTGGCATCGGCAAGGGCCCGCTGGAAGCCTTGGTCGCCGGGTTGCCGGTCAAGTTGGAGATCATGGATTACCACGAGCACTCGATCGGCGCCGGCAGCAACGCCAGGGCTGCGGCTTACATTGAAGTGCGCCTGGACGGTGAACGCTCGCTGCACGGTATCGGCATCGACGAAAACATCACCACCGCCAGCATCCGCGCGCTGTTCAGCGCATTGAACCGTGCACTGCGCGAAGCGACGTCCAAAGCCGCCTGAGGTTGGACGGCGAGCCCTGAATGGGCTCGCCGTTCAGGTTTGCGCTTGTGCCTGGGCGCAACAGCTCCTCGGGCCCATCGCCATATGCAGGTCGTATCCATAGCCGCTCTCCCCCGTTCCAGCAGGAACGCATCATTCATCAGCAGAATCGTGCAACCGCTCCGCGGCCATCGGCACTAGGATTGGTTTTCCGTTCAGACCATCAGTCCAAGGAGCCGCCATGAGCAATGCCATCGGTTACGCCGCCCACGATCCGAGCACGCCGCTCGTTCCCTATTCGTTCACCCGCCGCGACGTCGGTCCGAACGACGTAAAGATCGATATTCTCTACTGCGGCGTCTGTCATTCCGACCTGCATACCGCCCGCAACGAATGGAACAACACGCTCTACCCCTCGGTCCCCGGCCACGAAATTGTCGGGCGGGTAACGGCCGTTGGTGATGCAGTCAGCCGCTTCAAGGTCGGAGAAATCGCCGGCGTCGGCTGTCTGGTCGACAGCTGTCGGACCTGCCCGTCCTGTGACGAGGGGCTTGAGCAGTACTGCGAGAACGGCTTCACCGGCACCTACAATGGCCCGGCATTTGGCGGTGGCGAGAACACCCTTGGCGGTTACTCGGACAATATCGTGGTGGATCAGAAATTCGTTCTGCGCATTTCCCATAGCGAAGACAAGCTTGCCGCCGTCGCGCCGCTGCTGTGCGCCGGTATTACCACCTATTCGCCGCTGCGTCAGTGGAAGGTAGGCCCCGGCCAGAAAGTCGGCGTGGTCGGCCTCGGTGGCCTCGGCCACATGGCGGTGAAGATCGCCAATGCCATGGGCGCGCGCGTGGTGCTGTTCACCACCTCGCCGGACAAGAAAGAAGACGCGCTGCGCCTCGGCGCCAGCGAGGTGGTGGTATCGAAGAGCAAGGACGAGATGGCCGCGCATCTGAACAGCTTCGATTTCATCCTCAACACCGTGGCGGCGCCGCACAACCTCGATGCCTTTCTGAGCTTGCTCAAGCGTGACGCGACCATGACGCTGGTGGGTGCACCGGCCTCACCCCACCCGTCGCCCAGCGTCTTCGGGCTGATCTTCAAGCGCCGCCGCCTAGCCGGTTCGTTGATCGGAGGCATCGCCGAGACGCAGGAAATGCTCGATTTCTGTGCCGAGCACGGCATCGTTTCGGACATTGAGATGATCGAGATTCAGAACATCAACGAAGCCTACGAGCGAATGCTCAAGAGCGATGTGAAGTACCGTTTCGTCATCGACATGGCCTCGCTGAAGGCGGCCTAAAACTCCTGGGCCGAGAGTGCCTGCCATGCAACGCCCGTTGCTGGCAGGTCTTTCCTCTTTTCAACCGAACCGCTATGGTCGCCGGCCTTCTGCTGAGGAGCCGGCATGCGCTACCTGATCTTCGTCACTTTGCTCTGGGCCTATTCTTTCAACCTGATTGGCGCCTATCTGGCCGGGCAGGTGGATAGCTATTTCGCCGTGCTGACACGGGTCGTCCTGGCCGGCATCGTGTTCCTGCCGCTGACCCGCTGGCGTGGCGTCGAGCCGCGCTTCATCGCCGGCGTGACGTTGGTGGGCGCGCTGCAGTTCGGAGTCACTTATCTGTGCCTGTATCTGAGCTTCAACGTGCTGACCGTGGCCGAAGTGCTGTTGTTTACAGTGCTCACACCGTTGCACGTGACGCTGATCGACGATGCGCTCAATCGCCGCTTCAATCCCTGGGCGCTGGTAGCGGCAGCGGTTGCTGTACTTGGCGCCGGACTGATTCGCTATGACGGTATTTCCAGCGATTTTCTCGGCGGTTTCTTGCTGATGCAGCTGGCCAACTTTACCTTCGCCGCCGGGCAGGTGGGCTACAAGCATCTGGCGCAGCGGTACCCGTCCGATATCCCGCTTTATCGGCGCTTCGGCTATTTTTTCCTCGGTGCATTGGTGATCGTGCTGCCAGCCTGGCTGCTGTTCGGTCACGTCGACAAGCTGCCGACCACGGCGAGCCAATGGGGCGTGCTGATATGGATGGGGGTGCTGGCGACCGCGCTCGGCCAGTTCTGCTGGAACAAGGGCGCAACGTTGGTCGATGCCGGGACCCTGGCAGTGATGAACAACATGGCGGTACCGGTCGGGTTAGTGCTCAATCTACTGTTCTGGGGCACGGAAACCAACCTGGTACTGCTCGCCATCGGAGGGCTGATTATTCTCACCTCGCTGTGGATCAATCGCCTGGGCCGCAAGCAGGCCCAATGACACTATGTAACTTACTGTTATATATAGGTTTTATGGATTAGCAATTAAGATAGCGCACCCCGCATGGATGCGATTCTCAGTCCGTCGTCGAGAACCCCATGCGCCGTTACAGCTTGCTTCTGCTCGTCCTGTTTTTATCATCAACCGTGCATGCCGATGCGCCACGCACCTTTCGCGAAGCGAAGAAGCTGGCCTGGCATATCTACGCTGAACGGCCAGTGGACTTCTATTGTGGCTGCGCCTTCAAGGGCAGGCGCATCGATCTCGCCAGTTGCGGTTACGTCCCACGCAAACAGCCCAAGCGTGCAGCGCGCGTGGAGTGGGAACACATCGTTCCCGCCTGGGTGATCGGCCACCAACGCCAATGCTGGCAACAAGGCGGGCGCAAACATTGCACTTCGAGTGACCCGGTGTTCAGCAAAGCGGAAGCCGACCTGCATAACCTCGTTCCGGTGGTCGGTGAGGTCAACGGTGATCGCAGCAATTACGGCTTCGGCATGCTCAGCGAGAAGCCAAGCCAATACGGCGCATGCCCCTTCGTGGTGAACTTCAAGCAGCGCACCGCCATGCCGCCGGCGTACAGCCGTGGCGCTATCGCCCGCACCTACCTGTATATGAGCGATCGCTACGGGCTGCGTCTGTCGAAGCAGGACCGCCGACTCTACGATATCTGGAATCGCCAGCATCCGATCACCGAGTGGGAACGGTGGCGCAACCGCAGCGTCGCTTGCGTACAGGGCAATGCCAACCGCTATGTGGGCGCAGTGGATCTGAATCGCTGCGGCAAATCGATCTCTCGTTTTCCAGCGACACGCGCCGGGCGGGTCTGAGCGAGTCGCCTGGCAAGATGCCCTCAGAAGCCGGGCAATGACCGTTCACCGCCCGCTCGGATCTTGCGTGGCGCCGCGCATGCACTGCATGCTGGCAGCTTATCCGGCCACCATGGCGACGCCCGATGCAGGACAAAACGCTCTACGCAACCCTGGCCCTAGCGGTTCTGCTGGCGCTGATCGCCTCAGGCATCGCTCCATACGACCGCGCGACCTGGCTGCTGGAAGTCGCGCCGGTGCTGATCGCGATCCCTGTCCTGCTATTCAGCTACCGGCAATTCCCGCTTAGCCGTCTGCTCTACGTTGTGATCGCTATCCATGCGCTGATATTGATCCTGGGCGGCGCCTACACATATGCCCGGGTGCCACCAGGGTTCTGGGTACAGGAGTGGTTCGATCTCAGCCGAAATCCTTACGACAAGCTCGGCCATTTCCTACAAGGCGTGACACCTGCCCTGCTCGCACGGGAGATCCTGCTGCGCCTCGGCATGCTTGCGCCCGGAAAAATGCTGGGGTTTCTCGCGCTCTGTGTTGCGCTGGCATTCAGCGCCTTCTACGAACTGATCGAGTGGTGGGTAGCGCTGATCGCCGGGCAAGGCGCGGAAGACTTCCTCGGCACCCAGGGCGACCCCTGGGATACCCAGTCGGACATGTTCATGGCGCTGCTCGGTGCGCTGCTGTCGGTCTCCTGGCTCGCGCATACTCAGGATCGACAGATCGCCCGACAAGCGTTACCGAGCCCGCGAGCATAGCTGTCATGCTCCATCGCCTCGCCGCCGATGCGGTGCTTATCCTGCACCTCAGCTTTATCGTTTTCGTCTTGCTGGGCGGCTTGCTGGTGGCCTGGAAGCCCCGCCTGCTGTGGCTGCATCTGCCGGCGGTAGCCTGGGGCGTTTTCGTCGAATTGAGCGGACGTCTGTGCCCGCTCACCGACTGGGAAAACTCGCTGCGGCATCTGGCTGGTGAAGCCGGATACGAGACCAGCTTCGTCGAGCAGTATCTGCTGCCGCTGATCTATCCGAGCTGGCTGAGCGTACCAGCGCAATACCTATTGGCCGCTATAGTGGTGTTCGTCAATCTGTTGATTTATGGCTGGCTGATCGCGCGCTGGCGACGCAAGACCGCACCGCCAAGCTGACAACCGCGACGCTGGGCTAGACCTTCAGTTCGAATGCATCGCCGTCGTGATACGCCGGGAACTTGCTGCGGAACGCGGCCAAATCCTGGGCGCGTAACGTGGTTCGGAACACGCCGTCAGCAGCGCCCACTTCCAGCAACGGATCCCCCAGATAATCCAGCACCTGGCTATCGCCACTGTAGGGGTAGCCCTTGCCGTCTTCGCCGACTCGATTCACAGCCGCAACATAACATAGGTTCTCGATCGCCCGTGCCGGCAGCAGACGGTTCCAGGCGTCGCGCCGGGCAGCAGGCCAGTTGGCGGTGTAAAGCAGCAGATCGGTGTCGTGCGGATCGCGACTCCATACCGGGAAGCGCAAGTCGTAACAGATCAAAGGCCGCACATGCCAGCCGTTGAGCTCGAACAAAGCCTGTTGCTCGCCCGCCGTGTAGTGCTTGTGCTCACCCGCCATGCGGAACAGATGGCGCTTGTCATAGTGCGAAATCTCGCCGTTGGGCCGCGCCCAGAGCAGGCGGTTGCGATGACTGCCGTCTGCGGCTTCGATGATCACGCTGCCGGTTATCACCGCGTCCATACGCGCCGCCTGCTCACGCAACCAGGCGTAAGTCGGCCCTTCCTCGGGCTCGGCCAGTTCCGATGAGTTCATCGAGAACGCTGTAGTGAACATTTCCGGCAAAACGATCAGGTCGGCCCCACGCGCCTGTTCGAGCAAACCGACAAACCGCTCGCGGTTGGCAGCCGGGTCCTGCCAGACAAGGTTCGTCTGGATCAAGGCCAGTTCGAGGTCGGGCAAATCGTTCAGATCGCGCATAGCCGCTCCGCTGCCTGGCGCAGCGTCTCCTCTCGTTTGGCGAAGCAGAAGCGAACCAGTCGCGATTTTGCAGGAGGCTTTTGGTAAAAGACCGAAATCGGGATGCTGGCCACACCGTGCTCACGGGTCAGCCATTCGGACATGGCGACGTCGTCGAGATCCGGTCGAATAGCCGAATAGTCGGCCAACTGGAAATAGGTGCCCGCCGCGCGGCGGAAGCCAAAACGCGAGTCAGCCAGCAGATCGCAGAACAAATCGCGCTTGGCCTGGTAGAACGCCGGCAAGTCGCTGAGGTGTTCCGGATGCGCCGCCATGAAATCGGCCAGCGCCCACTGCAAGGGTGTAACGCCGGTGAAGCTGACGTACTGGTGAACCTTTCGTAGTTCGCTGCTGAGTGCGGCAGGCGCCACCACATAGCCGGTTTTCCAGCCGGTGACGTGGTAGGTCTTGCCGAAGGAACTGATGACGAAGGCGCGTTGATAAAGTTCTTCATGGCGCAACACACTGGCATGCTCGCGGCCGTCGAAAACCAGATGCTCGTACACCTCGTCGCTGAGTAAATAGATGTCCCGCTCGCGGATCAGATCGGTCAGCCGATCGAGATCTGCCAGGTCGATCAGTGCGCCACTGGGATTGTGCGGCGTGTTCAGCACGATCATCCGCGTACGCGGCGTAATCGCATCGGCCAGCTTCTGCCAGTCGATGGCGAAATCCGGCAGGCTCAGCGCCTGGTGGATGCAGATCCCGCCAGCCAGCTCCACCGCTGGCTCGTAACTGTCGTAGCAGGGATCGAAGACGATCACTTCGTCGCCAGGGCGGATGACCGCATGGATCGCACAGAAGATCGCTTGCGTCGCACCTGGGGTGATGGTGACTTCGGCGTCGGCGCTGACCTGGCGGCCGTAGAGCGATGCCACCTTGAGGGCGACCTGCTCGCGCAGCGCCGGCAGGCCGGCCATGGGTGCGTACTGGTTGTGCCCGGCCATGACATGGCGGGCGACGGCTTCACGCAGCGCATCAGGCCCGTCAAAGTCCGGGAAGCCTTGCGACAGGTTCAGCGCGCCGGTCTGAGCCGCCAGATGCGACATGGTGGTGAAAATGGTGGTGCCGACATTGGGCAGTTTGCTGGTGATCATGAATTCGCTCGGAGCTGAAAGTTGGAAGCAACGAGCCGGAAGCAAGACACTGCCAGCTCACGGCTTCCATACTTGAGGCTATCGTTTGTCGCGGCGCTTCTTCTCGGCCTTCTTGTGGTGCGACATGAGGCGGCGCTTCTTGTTTACCTGCCGGTCGGTGAGGGTGTTCTTTTTGCCCTCGTAGGGGTTTTCGCCACCCTTGTATTCGATGCGGATCGGCGTACCGACCAGCTTCAGCACACGCCGGTAGGTGTTCTCCAGATAGCGGGTATAAGACTTGGGAATCGAGTCGACCTGGTTGCCGTGAATTACGATCAGAGGCGGGTTGGCGCCGCCCAGGTGCGCATAGCGCAACTTGATCCGGCGACTGGCCACCATCGGCGGCGCATGCTCACGCACGGCGTCCTCGAGGATCTGCGTCAGGCGGCTGGTGGGCCAGCGGGTAACGGCCGAGGTGAACGAGGCCTGCACCGACTTGTACAGGTTGCCGACACCGGTGCCGTGCTTGGCGGAGATGAAGTGGATATCGGCGAACTCGACGAAGAACAACCGGCGTTCCAGCTCGGTCTTGACGTAGTCACGCTCGCTCGGCTCCATGCCATCCCACTTGTTCAACGCAATCACCAGCGCCCGACCGCTCTCGAGAACGAAACCGAGCAGGTTGAGATCATGCTCGACCACCCCTTCACGCGCGTCCATGACGAAGATCACTACGTTGGAGTCCTGGATGGCCTGCAGCGTCTTGACCACGGAAAACTTTTCCACCGCCTCGAAGATCTTGCCGCGACGACGGACGCCGGCAGTGTCGATCAGGGTGTATTTTTCATCGTCGCGTTCGAACGGGATGTAGATGCTGTCGCGCGTGGTACCGGCCTGATCATAGACAATGACCCGCTCCTCACCGAGCATCCGGTTGACCAGCGTCGACTTGCCAACGTTGGGGCGGCCAATGATGGCGATCTTGATGCCATCCTTTTCGCTCGGTCCGGGGATGCGCTTGAGCTCCTGCCCCTCCGCAACGACCTCGCCCTCTTCCGCCTCGCCTTCTGCTTCGGTTGTCTCGGCGTTGTCCTTGGGAAAGACACCGAGCGCCTGCTCCAGCATATGGCTGATACCGCGACCATGGGCGGCAGCGATCGGCAGGGCATCGCCAAGCCCCAGAGGGCTGAACTCCGCTCGGGCAATGTCCGGATCGATGCTGTCGACCTTGTTCGCTACCAGGAAGTGGCGCTTGTTCATCTTGCGCAGATGCTCAGCGATCATCTGATCGCCAGGGGTCATGCCGGCACGCGCATCGACCATGAACATCACCGCGTCGGCTTCCTGCATCGCTTGCAGCGACTGCTCGGCCATCTTGGCGTCGATGCCTTCTTCGTCTCCGGTCAAACCACCGGTATCGATGACGATGTAGGTGCGGCCCTGCCATTTGGCCTCGCCGTACTGGCGGTCACGGGTCAGACCGGCGTACTCCGCAACAATGGCGTCGCGACTCTTGGTCAGACGGTTAAAGAGAGTGGACTTACCCACGTTCGGGCGGCCCACCAGGGCGATTACGGGAACCATTCGGCTCTCCACTGCGATAATTCAGAAAACACGAAGGCCGCTGCAAAGCAGCGGCCGAATATTAGTGCCCCGCCCAAGCGAAACAGCAGACAGCTGAAATGAAGCCGTCAGTCCGCCTGGCGAATGGTCAACGCGACAAGCTTGCCGTCATTGCCGTAAGCATAAAGCCAGTCACCCTCGACGACCGGACGGGCACGCACGCCGTCGCTGTCGATACGGGTCCGGGCAACGAAACGGCCGTCGACCTGACTCAGAAAGTGTAGATAACCCTCCTTGTCGCCGACTACCACGTAACTGGAAAACACCGCCGGAGCGGAAAGCTGACGCCGCAGCAGCGAGTCGTTGTTCCACAGCACTGAAGTGGACCGCTCATCGATGCCCATGACAGTGCCATCGGCCTGACTCACGTAAACACTTCCGTAGCCCAACGCAACACCGGTCGCCGTCGACGCATCGCGCTGCCAGAGGATTCGACCGCTTTCCATATCCAGCGCCGCAGCACGGCCTTGGAAGGAGGCGACATACAAGGTACCGCCGGAGAGCAGCAGTCCGCCGTCGATATCGACGACACGCTCGAGTTCGGAACGGCCTTGCGGAACGGCAACGCGCTGCTCCCAGATCGGTAGGCCTCGGCTGGTGTCCAACGCCACGACCTTACCGCTGGAAAGACCGGCGATCGCCAGCTGATTGGTCAGCAAGGGGGCACCAGTACCCCGCAGGGTGAGCACCGCCGGGGAGCTTTCATAGCTCCAACGCTGCTTGCCGGTGTCGATTTCCAACGCGATCACGCGGTCGTCCTGGGTTTGAACCACCACTACATCGCCGTTCACCGCGGGCGCGGCAAGGACCTCACTGCTAACCTGACTGCGCCAGCGCTCTTCTCCGGTCGAGACATCCAGGGCCAGCACTTCGCCACGCAGGGTGCCGACCAACACCAGGCCATAGCCTGCCCCAACAGCGCCCGAGATCGGTACATCCAAATCGTTTTTCCAGTTGACCTTGCCCGTGGTGCGATCCATCGCAACCACCAGGCCTTCAACATCAGCGGCGAATATTTCGTTGCCGTAGACGACAGGTGCCAGAAGGTTATAGGTCTCGCCCTGGCCTTCGCCAATCGAGCGACTCCACTCCTTGTTCAACTGTATCTCGGCGTCGAACTTGACCAGTTCGGCGGGTTCGGGTTCTTTCTTGTCGTTGCTGCTGCAACCAGCAGCCAGGACGGCCAGGGTCAGCAGTGCGGCAGTTTTCCAACGCATCAATTCACGCCTCTCCACGAGCCAGATCGTCCAGTTTCAGCTGCAGGCCACCGATCGCGGCATCCTGCGAAAGCAGTTCTTTTGCCTTGGAATAGGCGGCATGAGCCTCATCAGGACGACCCAACTTGACCAGGAGATCACCACGCAACTCTTCACGACTGGCGCCGAACGCTTCGACTGCCTCGCCCTTGAGTAGTGCAAGCCCCTCTTCGGCCTTGTCCTGCGCCGCCAGGATGCGCGCGAGGCGCTGGCGTGCCAGCTCTTCGAGCGTCCTGTCGGCAGGCTTGTCCAACACACGCCGTAGCTCTGCCGCGGCCTCGTCGAGACGGCCGGTCTCCACCGCTACCTTGGCCACGAACAGGCTGCCGTACTGGGCGTAGTGCGAGCCTGCGAATTCCTTCTGCAGCAGATTGCCCAGACGCGAAACCTCGGCGGTATCCGCCCCATCCTGCTCCAGCGCGACATTGAGCAATTGCTGATAGAGCGCCGAAGCGCCCTGTGCCTGGTTGAGCTGATGTTTCTGCCAGAACTGCCAGCCGAACACCAGCACCAGAGCGAGTAAGCCCCCCAACAGCAAAGGCTTGCCGTTACGCTGCCACCACTCCTTGATTTGCGCCAGCTGTTCTTCTTCGGTACCCGAGGTCACACTGTCACTCCTTACATTCGCTGAATTCAGACCTGTCCGTTCAAGCCAGACAGGCAGCCAGACGCTCGGGTAGAGCATCCCAGGCAATGCTTTGTTGTTCGCTGTCGTCGCGCAGCGGCTTGCAACCTACCACGCGCCCGGCCAGTTCGTCGTCACCCAGAATCAGCGCGAACCGCGCACCGCTCTTGTCAGCCTTCTTGAACTGGCTCTTGAAGCTGCCACCGCCGGCGTTGACCAACAGGCGAAGGCCCGGCAAGACATCACGCAGGCGTTCAGCCAGCCCCAGCGCGGCCAGCTCGGCCGCCTCACCGAAGGCGCAGACGTAGGCGTGCGCCGGCTGGTTGAGCGCCTCGGGGACGAGCTCGAGAGTTTCCAGCAGCAGCACCAGACGCTCTATGCCCATGGCGAAGCCCACACCGGGCGTCGGCTTGCCGCCGAACTGGCTGATCAGCCCGTCATAGCGGCCGCCGGCACAGACGGTACCTTGGGCGCCCAGCTTGTCAGTCACCCACTCAAACACGGTGCGGCCGTAATAATCCAGGCCGCGCACCAGTTTGGGATTGATCTGATAGGCAATTCCCGCCGCCTCGAGTCGCGCCTTGAGGCCGTCGAAATGGGCACGCGACTCGTCGTCCAGGTAGTCGTGCAAGGTCGGCGCATCGACCAGCAATGCCTGGGTCTGGGCGTTCTTGCTATCCAGGATGCGCAGCGGGTTGCTGGTCAGGCGACGCTGGCTGTCCTCGTCGAGCTGCTCGAAATGTTGCTGGAGATAGGCGACCAGCGCGTCCCGGTAGGTTGCGCGTGCTTCGCTGGAGCCCAGGCTGTTGAGCTGCAGCGTGACCGCGTCGGACAGGCCGAGCGACTTCCAGAGTCGCGCAGTCAACACGATCAGTTCGGCATCGACATCCGGCCCCGGTTGGTTGAAAACCTCCACGCCAATCTGGTGGAACTGGCGATAACGGCCCTTCTGCGGCTTTTCGTAACGGAACATGGGGCCGGCATACCAGAGCTTCTGCACCTGACCGCCTCCGGTCATGCCGTGCTCGAGCACAGCACGGACGCAACCCGCCGTGCCCTCGGGGCGTAGCGTCAGCGATTCCTCGTTCCGATCGAGGAAGGTATACATCTCCTTGTCGACCACATCGGTACCCTCACCGATGCCGCGGGCAAAAAGATCAGTAAATTCGAGGATCGGCAGACGGATCTCGCTGTAGCCATAGCTGTCGAGCAGCTGCGCGAAGGTCGTTTCCAGGTAGCGCCAAACCGGCGTCTGTGCCGGCAGAATATCGTTCATGCCACGAATGGCTTGCAGGGACTTGCTCAATTCGGTTCCTTAAATCAGCTACGCACGATCAGCGCGGCATCGTTCTCGACCTTCTCGGCGGCCTTGCGACGAATCAGCTGTTCCAGTTCGTCGACCAGATTCTCGTTGTTCAGCTTCTGCGCCGGCTTGCCGTCGATATAGATGAGGTTGTTCGGCGTGCCGCCGGTCAGGCCGATATGCGCTTCCTTGGCCTCTCCCGGGCCGTTGACGACGCAGCCGATCACCGCAACGTCCATCGGCACCAACAGATCGTCGAGCCGCCCTTCAAGCTCGTTCATGGTCTTGACCACGTCGAAGTTCTGCCGCGAGCAGCTGGGACAGGCGATGAAGTTGATGCCACGCGAGCGCAGGCGCAGCGATTTGAGAATATCGAAACCGACCTTGATCTCCTCCACCGGATCGGCGGCCAGAGAGATGCGGATGGTGTCGCCGATACCTTCGGCCAGCAGCATGCCCAGCCCCACCGAGGATTTCACGGTTCCAGAGCGCAAGCCACCAGCCTCGGTAATTCCCAGGTGCAAGGGTTGCTCGATCTTATCCGCCAATAGCCGATACGCAGCCACCGCCATGAACACGTCGGAGGCCTTAACGCTGACCTTGAAGTCGGGGAAGTTCAGCCGGTCGAGGTGCTCGACGTGTCGCAGCGCCGACTCAACCAGCGCCTCGGGCGTAGGTTCGCCGTACTTTTTCTGCAGGTCCTTTTCCAGCGAGCCGGCATTGACGCCGATGCGGATTGGAATACCTCGGTCACGCGCCGCTTCGACTACAGCCCGCACTCGATCCTCTCGCCCGATATTGCCCGGATTGATGCGCAGGCAATCGACACCAAGCTCGGCAACGCGCAAAGCGATCTGATAGTCAAAATGAATGTCTGCCACCAAAGGTAGGTCGACGCGTTGCTTGATCTTGCCGAACGCCTCGGCCGCCCCCATCGAAGGCACAGACACGCGAACGATATCGGCACCGGCATTCTGCAGCCGTTGGATCTGCGCAACAGTCGCGTCGACGTCGCAGGTTTCGGTATTGGTCATGCTTTGTACGGCGATAGGCGCATCGCCACCGACCGGTACGTTGCCGACCCAAATTTTTCGGGTATGACGACGCTTGATGGGGGATTCACTATGCATATTACTGTCCGAGCTTAAAGCGCGCAGTTTCGCCACGCGTTTTGCCTGAGAGACTGACGGCTTCGCCGTTGAAGCTGACTTGCACACCAGAAGCGAAGCCCAGATGAACGTCCAATGGGGTTTTGCCGACCAGGGCGCGACTGGTGCCGGCTTTCCCCAAACCGCTGTAGAGCACTTTACCCTCGGCATCGGTTACCCGGGTCCAGCAGTCCGCCGTGTAATCCAGCGTGATGCGGCCTTCTCCAGTTGCGACAGTCTCGGCGTCGGTCACCGGTGTCGTACCGGTATCGGCCTGCGGAGCAGTGATCGGTGCTTCGCTCGCAGGCACGGCTTCGACAGCCTCCTCGGGCGCATCGATAGGTGCTTCGGCTTCCGGCTGCTCATCCGGCGGCAGGGTTTGTTCATCAGAATCCTGCGCTTCGTCATCCGTCGTTGACGGCGTCGAATCGGTCGGCTCGCCGGTGGCGAGCTCAGCGGGCTCGTCGGCACGATCGAGCAGATGAATCTCGGTAGTACCGTCTGCCGCCTCGACCTCGATTCGCTCCAGCGGCGCAACCGCACGACTTGCCTCGTTGCGGGTCGTACGGTCCTGCCACCAGAGAAAAGCGCCTACGGCAATCGCCAGCGTCAGAATCAATGTAAAAAAACGCACCATGCTTCTCGAAAGACGCACGGGCTCGTCGATGTGTCCGAGGCTGTTGACGCTACTGCCAGTCGCATCCGTACCGGTATGCTGGTCGAACTGCTGTACAAGACGGTTCTGATCCAACCCCAACAGTTTTGCATAGGCACGCACGTAACCACGAGCAAAGGTGTGGCCAGGCAGCTGACTGAAATCGCCGGCCTCGATCTGGCTGAGCGAGCGCTCCGACAGATTGAGCTGTTTAGCCACCGAAGAAAGCGTCCAGTTCTTGTTCTCGCGCGCGGTGCGAAGCGTTTCGCCTGGGTTGGTCGAGGTCGGCGCAGCGGCTTCAGAATGTGGCGCTATCATCATTGCTCCGAAAGAAACTGTTGATATTCAGGCGTACCCGGATACAGGCGTTTGAGCTGTAGACCAAGGCTTGCCGCCTGATCTCGGTCCTGATGAATTTTCGCCAGACGAATGCCCAGAAGGAGGCTGCGGGAATTCTGCTCGGAAAGACTGCTGAAGCTATCGTAGTAACGCTTTGCCGGGACATATTGCTTGTCCTCGTACGCCATGACTGCCAGTTCAAGCAGAGCACGTGGCTGTCGGCTGTCGAGACGCAAAGCACGGGTAAAATAGGTTTCGGCCTGCTCGCGCTGCCCGAGCTTCAGGGCAGTCATGCCCATGTTCTGAAAGACATGCGACCGACCGGAATAGAGATTGTCCTCGGCTGCCTTTGCGAAGCGCTCCATGGCTTCCTGATAGCGCTTCTGCTCGAAGAGAAAACTACCGTAGTTGTTCAGAATACGCGCATCGTTGCGGCTGGATAGCGCCTTGCGGTAATGCTCGTCAGCCAGCTGGTTTTCCATCTCGTTCTGGAACACCAGCGCCAGCGCCGCGTGCGCATCGGCACTGTTCGGGTCCAACTCGAGTGCCTTGCGTAGCGGCGTCTTGGCCCGGGACGCCTCGCCTTGCTGCAAATAGCCGATACCCAGCTGAATGTAGGCGTCTCGCGCTTCGTCGCGTCCTTCCGAGGTCCGCATGGGATTGCCCGATCCGGAAGATACACAGCCAGCCATAAGGCCGACGAGCAAAAACAGCAGCGCAACGCGCAAGGTCATCAGCATCCCCCTCAGGAACGGTTCGTAACAACAGGCGTCGTCGCGGGCTCGGACTGCAGCTCGCGCACCGCGATATAGCGCTCGCTTCGGCGGGTTCGATCCATTACCTGCCCGACCAACTGACCACAGGCGGCATCAATGTCCTCACCGCGCGTGGTGCGCACTGTCACATTGTGCCCGGCTTTATGCAGGATGTCCTGAAAACGACGGATCGCATTGTTGCTCGGCCGCTCATATCCGGAATGCGGAAAGGGGTTGAATGGGATCAGATTGATCTTGCAAGGAATTTTGGCCAACAGCGCGATCATTTGCTCGGCATGCTCGGGCTGATCGTTGATGCCCTGCAAAAGCGTGTATTCGATTGTGAGAACGCGCTTTTCACCCAGATTGGAGATGTAGCGCTGACAGGCGGCCAGCAGCATCTCCAACGGATATTTTTTGTTGATGGGTACCAATTGATCACGCAATGCATCGTTAGGTGCGTGCAGCGACAACGCCAGCGACACATCGATAACCTTGGAGAGTTCCTCGATCATTGGTACTACGCCGGATGTCGAAAGCGTCACTTTTCGTTTGGAAATACCGTAGCCCAGGTCGTCCATCATGATCTGCATGGCGGCCACGACATTGTCGAAGTTCAGAAGCGGCTCACCCATGCCCATCATCACCACGTTGGTGATAGCGCGATCGACCTTCGCCGGTATGGTGCCGAACGATTTATTGGCAATCCACACCTGACCGATCACCTCGGCAGCGGTGAGGTTGCTGTTGAAGCCTTGTTTGCCGGTCGAGCAGAAACTGCAATCCAAGGCACAACCGGCCTGGGAGGATACGCAGAGCGTGCCGCGTCCGCCCTGGGGAATGTAGACGGTTTCCACGCAGCTCCCCGAGGCCACACGTACCACCCATTTACGGGTGCCGTCGGTAGAGATGTCTTCGCTGACAACCTCGGGGCCGCGGATCTCAGCAGAGGCCTTGAGCTTTTCGCGCAAGGCCTTGCCGATGTTGCTCATGGCGTCGAAATCATCGACGCCGAAGTGGTGAATCCATTTCATGACCTGGCCGGCACGAAAACGCTTCTCCCCTATCGAATCGAAGAAGCTTTCCAGCTGAGGCTGGGTCAGCCCCAGCAGGTTTACTTTACCGGTCGTAACAGTCATCTGAATTCACCTTCGCCAAATCAGCGAATGCGGGCACACACTTCGGTGGCGGAGAAGAAATAGGCGATTTCGCGAGCAGCAGAGGCTTCAGAGTCAGACCCGTGAACAGCGTTTTCGTCGATGGAAACGGCGAAATCGGCACGAATGGTGCCCGGAGCGGCTTCTTTCGGGTTGGTGGCGCCCATCAGCTCACGATTCTTGGCAATGGCGTCTTCGCCTTCCAGCACCTGAACGATGACCGGGCCGGACACCATGAAAGCGACCAGATCCTTGAAGAACCCGCGCTCGCTGTGCTCGGCATAGAAACCGCCCGCTTCACGCTCGGACAGTTGGACCATCTTCGAAGCGACGACGCGCAGACCGGCCTTCTCGAAACGGGAAGTGATCTCGCCGATTACGTTCTTGGCGACGGCATCAGGCTTGATGATGGAGAAGGTGCGTTGCAGGGCCATTTGAAAACTCCAGAAAGGATTGGGTTAAAGCGAACGAGTAAACCCGCGAATTATACGCGGGTCCCGATTGAAATTATAAGAGCGGCTGTACGCCGCTTAGCGCAGAGTCACCGAGAGGCTGTATCGACGTACATGCATGCAGCACTGTCGAAACCGACCTCTAGGCTTCTTCTATCCAGGCGGCCTGGATGGCTTCGAGGACTTTCTCGCCGCCGCGTTGCGGGTCGTCGGCAAAATCCGGCAACTCGACGACCCAGCGATGCAGCTCGACGAAGTTTACGTAACGGGGATCCACATCCGGCTTACGCTCAGCCAGTTCGATCGCGATGTCCAGCACATCACCCCATTTAAGTGCCATGCTTCACCTCGCCCTCAATGACCTTCGGAGACCTGGTTGATGGTGTATTTCGGAATCTCGACCACCAGATCTACATCCGCAACGGCTGCCTGACAGGACAACCGAGAGCTCGGCTCGAGGCCCCACGCCTTATCCAGCATGTCATCTTCCAGCTCGTCAGAGGCCTCCAGCGACGCAAAGCCCTCACGGATCACCACGTGACAGGTCGTGCAAGCACAGGACTTTTCGCAGGCATGCTCGATATCGATACCGTTTCGCAGCGCGGCATCGAGCACCGTCTCGCCAGGCTGCGCCTCCACTACAGCCCCTTCGGGACAATGGTCGGCATGGGGCAGGAAAACAATTTGCGGCATCTGGGTCATTCCTCGATATCGTTAAGCCGCCGTCCGGCCAATGCAGCCTTGACGGTGGAATCCAGCCTGCGCGCGGCAAAGGCATCGGTAATCTGGCTCAGGCGCTTGACTTGGCGCTCGATCGCCACACCGTCCTGGCTATCGAGCAGCTCCCGCAGAACCTGCATCTGCGACTCGATCGACACACGTTCCTCCTCGCTGAGCAAACGCTCGCCGTCCACCGCCAGAGCGCCCTCGACCGCTTCAATCAACCGTTGCGCATCGACTAGCTGTTCGCGCAGCGCACGGGCCGTTTTGTCTTCGCTGGCCTTGTGAAAGGAGTCTTCCAGCATGCGAGCGATCTCACCGTCAGTCAGCCCGTAGGAAGGCTTCACCTGAATGCTCGACTCAATGCCGGACGCCAGCTCACGGGCAGACACGCTGAGCAACCCGTCGGCGTCAACCTGAAAGGTGACACGAATCTTAGCCGCACCCGCCACCATTGGGGGAATGCCTCGCAGCTCGAAGCGGGCCAGCGATCGACAGTCGGCGATGAGTTCTCGCTCGCCCTGCAATACGTGGATCATCATGGCCGACTGGCCATCCTTGTAGGTGGTGAAATCCTGTGCGCGAGCGACTGGGATGGTGGTGTTGCGAGGGATGATCTTTTCCATCAACCCCCCCATGGTCTCCAGCCCCAGCGACAGCGGTATTACGTCGAGTAGCAGGAGCTCTTCGCCATCCCGGTTGTTGCCCGCCAGGGTCTCGGCCTGGATCGCTGCACCGATGGCAACCACCTGATCAGGGTCAATGTCGGTCAGCGGGTCGCGAGCGAACATTTCGCCGACCCGCTCACGGACGCGTGGCACGCGGGTGGAACCGCCCACCATGACCACCGCATGAACGTCTTCGAGCTCGACAGACGAATCGCGCAATGCGCGCCGACACGACTTGAGGCTACGAGAAATCATTGGGTCGACGAGTTCGTTGAAGGTGGCACGAGTCAGAAGACCCTGCCAACCGGCATAGCGCACCTCTACGGATTCGGCATCGCTGAGCTGCTCTTTGGCGTTACAGGCAACTTTCAATACATCTCGCTGCGCCCCTGGATCGAGATCGTCGGACACACCCGCCTGGGCGAGTATCCAGCCAGCGATGGCATGATCGAAGTCGTCACCACCAAGCGCGGTATCGCCACCGGTAGCCAGCACCTCGAAAACACCCTTGGTCAGACGCAGGATGGAAATGTCGAAGGTTCCGCCACCTAGGTCATAGATCGCCACGACCCCCTCAGCCTCACGGTCCAAACCATAGGCGACTGCAGCGGCGGTAGGCTCGTTGAGCAGACGCAACACGTTGAGATTGGCCAGTCGTGCGGCATCCTTGGTCGCTTGCCGCTGCGCCTCGTCGAAGTATGCAGGCACCGTGATCACCGCGCCGACCAGCTCCCCCCCGAGAACCGCTTCTGCCCGCTCTCGCAGTTCGCGAAGGATTTCAGCCGAAACCTCCACCGGGCTCTTGGCGCCCTGTACCGTCTCGATGAAAGGCATTTGCGATTGCCCTTCGCTGAAGCGATAAGGCAGCTGTCCACCCAATTGCTTCACATCACCGACACCGCGTCCCATCAGGCGCTTGACCGAGAGGATGGTGTTCAACGGATCGCTGGCGGCAGCGCGCTTTGCAGCCCGCCCCACCTCGACGCGATCGGCGCAATAACGTACCGCGGAAGGCAGAATGACCTCGCCGTCGGCATCGGCCAACGGCGCCGTGACACCACTGCGCAACGCGGCCACAAGTGAGTTGGTGGTGCCCAGATCGATACCAACCGCCAGACGACGCTGGTGAGGTTGCGGGCTTTGTCCGGGTTCAGCTATCTGAAGTAAGGCCATTTCTGTCTGATATCGGGCGCAGCGTCTGGGGCTACGCGTGGTTAGTCGTCGAGGCGCTCTTCTAACTGGCGCACTTCCTGGGAGAGCTTATCGAGGAACTGCATCCGACGCACAAGCCGCTCCGCCTCGGCGCGCTGTGATTCATCCTGCCATATGCGCGCAAACGAATCGTTGAGGTCGAGCTGAGCAGCCTTGAGGCGAACCTTGAAAGACGCGACACCGGCCATATCCGCTTCGTCATGCAGCTCTTCGAGCTCTTCTCGCCACTGCATCTGCTGCATGAGGAAAGCAGGATCCTGAACGGTAGCCTCCAGCGGCATCTCCCGCCCCTGCAGCGTCAGCAGATAGCGGGCCCGTCGCGACGGGCTTTTCAAGGTCTGATAGGCCTCGTTCAGATTTGCCGAACGCTCGATGGCATGGCGCTGTTCGGTTTCACCAGCATCAGCAAACCGATCAGGATGGACTTTGCGTGCGAGCTCGCGGTAACGAGACGAGAGCATGTCCAGGTCTATATCGAAGGCAGGCTGCAACTCGAACAGCGCGTAATGACAGGGAGTTCCCACAGCGTCCTCAGATATTGAAGCTCTCGCCGCAGCCGCATTCGCCACGCACGTTGGGATTATTGAACTTGAAGCCCTCGTTCAGCCCTTCCCGGACGAAATCGAGCTCCGTTCCGTCAAGGTAAACCAGGCTTTTGGGATCGATGATGACCTTCACGCCGTGGCTGTCGAATACCGAATCTTCTGCGGCCGCTTCGTCAACGAACTCGAGCACATAGGCCAGACCTGAGCAACCGGTTGTACGAACACCCAACCGGACCCCAAGCCCCTTGCCGCGCCCTTCCAGCGAGCGGCGTACGTGATTGGCGGCGGCGGTCGTCATGCTGATAGCCATCGATACCTCCTTACGCCTGTGGTAACCCTTTCTTCTCACGATAATCGCGAACGGCCGCCTTGATGGCGTCTTCGGCCAACACCGAGCAGTGAATCTTCACTGGCGGCAATGCCAACTCTTCAGCCAGCTGGGTGTTCTTGATGGTTTCCGCCTCTTCCAGCGTCTTACCCTTCATCCACTCGGTCGCGAGGGAGCTGGAGGCGATGGCCGAACCACAACCATAGGTCTTGAACTTGGCATCTTCGATAATGCCTTGTTCGTTGACCTTGATCTGCAAGCGCATTACATCGCCGCAAGCCGGGGCGCCGACCATGCCGGTGCCGATGGTGGGATCCTCAGCGTCGAACTTACCGACGTTGCGGGGATTTTCGTAATGGTCAATGACCTTATCGCTGTATGCCATGGTGCAATCCTCTTTGAATCAGGCTATGCGGAGCTCGACGGATCGGGTCAGTGGGCAGCCCACTCGACCTGCGAGATGTCGACGCCATCCTTGAACATGTCCCATAAGGGTGAAAGCTCACGCAACTTGGTAACCGCCTCGCTTACTTTCTGCGCGGCGTAGTCGACTTCTTCTTCGGTGGTGAAGCGGCCAAAGGTAAAACGGATCGAGCTGTGAGCGAGTTCGTCGTTGCGGCCCAGCGCGCGGAGCACATAGGAAGGCTCCAGCGACGCAGAAGTACAGGCCGAACCGGAAGACACCGCGAGGTCCTTGAGCGCCATGATCAGCGACTCGCCTTCAACATAGTTGAAGCTCAGGTTCAGATTGTGCGGCACCCGCGAGGTCATGCTGCCGTTCACATACAACTCTTCCAAGTGCTCGACTCGCTTGAAGAAACGGTCGCGCAGCTTGGTGATGCGCTCGCTCTCAGCAGCCATTTCTTCCTTGGCAATGCGAAACGCCTCCCCCATACCCACCGACTGGTGCGGCGCAAGGGTACCCGAGCGCATGCCGCGCTCATGACCACCGCCGTGCATCTGCGCTTCCAGGCGTACGCGCGGCTTGCGGCGTACATACAGCGCGCCGACGCCCTTGGGCCCGTAGGTCTTGTGAGCGGAGAAAGACATCAGGTCGACCTTCATGCTTTCCAGATCGATCTCGACCTTGCCGGTGGACTGAGCAGCATCGACATGGAACAACACGCCGCGCGAACGGGTAAGCTCACCAATGGCGGCGATATCGTTGATCGTCCCGATTTCGTTGTTCACGTGCATGATGGAAACCAGCACGGTGTCGTCACGCAGCGCGGCCTCGACCATTGCCGGCGTGATCACGCCATCTTCACCCGGCTCGATGTAAGTCACTTCGAAACCCTCCCGCTCGAGCTGGCGGGTCGTATCCAGAACGGCCTTGTGCTCGATCTTGCTGGTCACGATGTGCTTGCCCTTAGAGGCATAGAAGTGCGCGACACCCTTGATCGCCAGGTTGTCCGACTCGGTCGCACCGGACGTCCAGACGATTTCGCGAGGGTCCGCATTGACCAGCTCGGCGACTTGCCGACGGGCATTCTCGACAGCCTCTTCGGCTTTCCAACCAAAAGCGTGGGAGCGCGATGCCGGGTTGCCGAAATTGCCTTCGGCAGTCAGGCATTCGACCATTTTCTCGGCAACGCGAGGGTCGACCGGTGTGGTAGCGGAGTAATCCAGGTAAATCGGCAACTTCATCAGGTATCTCCTATCAGGCAGGCGCCCTACTCACTCGACGGCGGACGCTTCGATCTTATCCAGGTGTGCATTCTGACCATTGGCTCGTCGCATATCCTGGCGCAGAGCTACTTCCTGAACCTCACGACGCATCACCAGGTCGGCCAGACTGATACCGCTTAGAAATTCATGGATCTGTTGGCTCAGATCGCACCACAAATGATGGGTCAAACAGGTGTCGCCCGAGTGGCAATCGCCCAGCCCCTGGCAACGGGTGGCATCGACCGACTCATTGACCGCATCGATGACTTGCGCGACTTGAATGCCAGCCATCTCGCGGGAAAGCTGATAACCACCACCCGGCCCACGAACGCTGGTAACCAAGCTCCCACGGCGCAACTTGGCGAATAGCTGTTCTAGGTAGGAAAGCGAGATGCCTTGCCGCTCGGAAATGTCCGCAAGGGACACCGGCCCGTGTTGCGCATGCAGCGCGAGATCGAGCATCGCAGTGACGGCGTAACGGCCTTTGGTAGTCAATCGCATCGGTTCGCACCAAGCATCATGGTTTGGGGCAAGTATGCAATACCCGACTATTTAGATCAACTATAAGACTGATTAAATCACTCGGACTTTAGCCGTACAAGTAACGCAGCTGGTCGGCGAGGCTCTGTCACCCCGCCAGCGAGAGGCGCCTATGATAGCAGCCCACCCCGTCCATCGCACTTCAAGGACGAGGCTCGTCACCCACGTCTTTGACTTCGGCGAAGTCCTCTTCACGCAACTCAGGCATTTGCTTTGCACAGTAATCGCTGCCAAGAGCAGTCAACGCTTGGCACATGCCCTCCATGCGCTCTTCGACAGCCTGAACGTGATCGAGCAACTGGCCGATGGCACGCGCCACTGGATCGGGCATGTCTTCCGTCACCCCATAGGCGTCGAAACCGATCTTCTCGGCGATCGCCTTGCGCTTGGCTTCCTGCTCGTCATTCGACTTGACGATCACGCGCCCAGGGATACCGACCGCGGTCGCACCGGCCGGAACCGCCCGCGTAACCACCGCATTGGAGCCGACCTTGGCGCCCGCCCCCACGGTGAACGGACCAAGAATCTTCGCGCCCGCCCCGACGATCACACCGTCCTCGAGCGTGGGATGCCGCTTGCCCTTGTTCCAGCTGGTACCACCGAGAGTGACCCCATGATAAAGGGTCACGTCGTCACCGATCTGGGCAGTCTCACCGATGACGATACCCATACCGTGATCGATGAAAAAACGCCGTCCAATCTGCGCGCCTGGATGAATTTCGATCCCCGTCAGCCAGCGCGCCAGGTTCGAATTCATACGCGCCAGCCACTTGCAGTCGTTCAGCCACAACCAATGGGAAACCCGATGAAACCAGACAGCATGCAATCCCGGATAGCAGGTAATGACCTCGAATGCGTTACGCGCTGCCGGATCGCGGTGAAAAACGCTCTGGATATCTTCGCGCATGCGTTCGAACATCAATCAGATCTCCGCTTATGGGGTTCGCCGCGGACGGCTTTCTGGGTTTCGGTAAGAATTCCGCGCAGGATATTCATTTCCAACTTGCTGATACCGCTGCGACCGTAGAGCCTGCGCAGGCGAGGCATGAGATGACGAGGCTTCTGAGGATCGAGAAAACCGATCTCAATCAAGGTCTGCTCGAGATGTCCGTAGTAATGCTCGAGTTCGTCTGCGGTGACTGGCTGCACATCGAGCATCGAGGTGGTTTCGAGTTTCTCCTGCTTGCTTGGCTGATTGTTCGCAGCCAGCCATGCCATACGTACCTCATAGGCAATCACCTGCACGGCAGCGGCAAGGTTCAATGAGCTGAACTCGGGATCTGACGGAATATGGACATGGTATTGGCAACGCTGCAGCTCTTCATTGGTAAGCCCTGCATATTCGCGCCCGAATACCAACGCAACCTCCCCGCCCCTCTGAACCTGCTCCACGCAGGCTGACCCGGTTTCGCGCGGATCCAGCAACGGCCAAGGTATGCGCCGATCACGAGCACTGGTACCGAACACCAGACTGCAGCCCACCAAAGCCTCTTCAAGGGTCTCGACCACCTGCGCTGAGTCCAGCACATCAGTCGCACCCGATGCCCGCGCAACGGCATTCGGGCTCGGAAAGTCCTGGGGGTCCACCAGTACCAGGCGAGACAAGCCCATATTTTTCATCGCCCTGGCCGCCCCGCCAATATTGCCGGCGTGACTGGTATTGACCAGCACTACACGAATGTTCTGAAGCGACACTGTTGTTCTCGACAGGAAAGCAAACCGAAAGCTTACAGGAACGCCCGAGGCCTCCGCTATTGCTGTCCCAATGCGCTCCAACCACGTAACACCCGACCAAGCTTTCTGATAGAATTGCCGGCTTTCTTTAAACGACCAGGTATTTGATCGATGCAGCCCATGCTGAATATCGCGCTGCGCGCCGCCCGTAGCGCCGGCGAAATGATTGTTCGTTCCACCGAGCGCCTGGACGTGATCTCGGTTAGCGAAAAGGACGCGCGCGATTACGTCTCGGAAATCGACCGCACCGCAGAGCAGCTCATCGTTGCGGCGCTGCGCAAAGCCTATCCGAACCACGGCATTCTTGGCGAGGAAGGCGGTTTGCTGGAGGGCAGCGGCGATGGCGCGGATTACCTCTGGGTAATCGATCCGCTGGATGGCACGACCAACTTTCTGCGCGGCGTCCCGCATTACGCCGTCAGCATCGCTTGCAAATACCGTGGTCGCCTCGAGCATGCCGTGGTCCTCGACCCGGTGCGCCAGGAAGAATTCACTGCCAGCCGCGGTCGAGGCGCCGCACTCAACGGTCGCCGCCTGCGAGTTAGCACACGCAAGAGCCTGGAAGGCGCACTCCTCGGAACAGGCTTCCCGTTCCGCGACGGCCAGATGGACAACATGGACAGCTACCTGAACATGTTCCGCAGCCTGGTTGGACAGACCGCAGGCCTGCGCCGCGCTGGCGCCGCCAGCCTCGATCTCGCCTATGTTGCGGCCGGCCGCTACGACGCGTTCTGGGAATTCGGTCTTTCCGAATGGGACATGGCGGCAGGCGCGCTACTGATTCAGGAAGCTGGTGGCTTGGTCAGCGACTTCAGCGGCAGCCACGATTTCCTTGAGAAAGGCCAGATCGTCGCCGGCAACACTAAGTGTTTCAAGGCCGTACTGACGGCGATCCAGCCACACCTGACGCCCTCGCTGAAGCGCTAGAAAACGGCTCAAAAAAAACGCCCAGACGGGCGTTTTTTTCTTTTACAGTCAGCTCACTGCTGCGTCAGCACCAATTGGCCGTCGCGAAACGGAATTTTGCTGCCCGGATCCCGATCCATACGAATCTGACCGATCTCTCCGCCGAGATCATATTTGACGTCGTAACCAACGATCTTGTCATGGCTGTCGGTTACCGTATTGCAGCGGGTTTCAGTAGTGGTGTAGGTGTCATTCGCCTGCATACGGCCCTGTACCTGATTACCGGCATAGCCGCCCCCTACCGCACCGACAACGGTGGCAATCTTCTTCCCATTACCTCCGCCGACCTGATTGCCCAGCAAGCCACCGACGACCGCTCCCACCGCCGTCCCGGCAATTCGATTGCTATCCTGGATGGGCTTCTGCCGCGTGACGGATACCTCTCGGCAAACCTCACGCGGCGTCTTAATAGTTTCCTTGACAGGCTCAACGGCCAACACTTCGGCGAACTTCGGCCCTCGATCAACCAGTGAATAGGTGGCGAATGCCCCGCCAGCAGTGACGACTACAGCACCCAGAACACTACCTACCAGCATCGACTTGTTCATTTAACTTCCCTTCTTCTGACGGGCCAGGCCCGCTGCGCCCGTTAGTCAGCGCAGCGGGACAGAAGTTCAAAAAATCAAGTCAGGGCAGCTCGTCCACCTCTTCAACGACAGGGGGAATCAGATCGTCACGAGTAAGCTTCAGCCACACCAGCAACATCCCCGCGACATACACCGACGAGTAGGTCCCCGCCCCGACACCTATCAGCAACGCCAACGAGAAGCCCCAAAGATTTTCCCCACCGAAGAACATCAGCGCACCAACCGCCAGCAAGGTAGACACCGAGGTGGCCAGCGTACGCAGCAGGGTCTGCGTGGTTGAAATATTGATATTCTCCAAGAGCTCCGCCTTCCGAAGAACGCGGAAATTCTCACGAATCCGGTCGAAGATCACGATGGTGTCGTTAAGCGAGTAGCCGATTACCGCAAGCACCGCCGCCAAAACAGTCAGATCAAAAGTGATCTGGAACAACGAGAAGACCCCGAGCACCAGTACCACGTCGTGAAACAGCGAAAGCACCGCGCCCAGCCCGAACTTCCACTGAAACCGGAAGGCGACATAGACGAGGATGCCACCGAGGGCGAGCAGCATGCCCAACCCACCCTGGTCGCGAAGCTCCTCGCCAACCGCCGGCCCGACGAACTCGACACGCTTGACGGTGACGGCACTGGCGCCTTCACCACCACGCAATGCATCAGCAATGCGCTCGCTCATCATCGGATCATCGCCCGGCATCCTTACCAACACGTCGGTCGTGGCGCCAAAGCTCTGCACCACGGCGCCGTCGAAGCCAGACCGGGAGAGCTGCGACCGCACCTGATCCAAGGGCACCGGCTGCTCATAGGACAGCTCGATCAACGTGCCGCCGGTAAAGTCCAGGCCGAAATTCAAACCTTTCACCGCCAAGCTACCGAGCGAGACAAGCGTGAGCAGTACGGTCAGGGCAAACGCCACATGACGCACGCCCATGAAATTGATTACGCGTTTCATCGTGCTAGCCCCTTAAATCCACAACTTCTTGAGATCGCGGCCACCGTAGATCAGGTTGACCATGGCGCGGGTCACGATGATGGCGGTGAACATGGAGGTCATGATCCCGAGCGAGAGGGTGACGGCGAAGCCCTTGATCGGCCCCGTGCCCATGGCGAACAGGATGCCGCCGACCAGCAGCGTGGTCAGGTTGCCGTCTACGATCGCGGAAAACGCCCGATCAAAGCCTTCATGGATCGCGCGCTGGATGGACATGCCATTGGCGATTTCCTCCCGGATACGCGAGAAGATCAGCACGTTGGCGTCGACCGCCATGCCCATCGTCAGCACGATACCGGCGATACCAGGCAGCGTCAGCGTGGCGCCCAGCATCGACATCAGCGCTGTCAGCACCACCATGTTGAACAACAGGGCAATCGTCGCCAGGACGCCGAAGAACTTGTAGATCAGCACCATGAAAACCGCGACGAAGAGAAAGCCCCACAGCGCAGCCTCGATGCCGAGCTTGATGTTCTCTGCACCCAAGCTCGGGCCGATGGTGCGCTCCTCGGCGAAGTACATTGGTGCCGCGAGCCCGCCAGCACGCAGCAATAGCGCCAATTCGGATGATTCACCCTGACCATCCAGTCCGGTGATACGGAACTGACTACCCAGTGGCGACTGGATTGTCGCCAGACTGATGATGCTTTTCTCTTCCTGGAAGGTCTCGACGCGCGATTCCTGCTCGACGCCGTCGACCATCTTCTTGACATAACGCGTGACCGGACGCTGCTCGATGAAGATCACCGCCATGCTGCGGCCAACGTTGTTGCGGGTGGCGCGGTTCATCAGATCGCCGCCATGCCCATCCAGACGAATGTTCACCTGCGGACGGCCATTCTCGTCATAGCTGGCCTGAGCGTCGGTGACCTGGTCACCTGTGATGATCAGGCTGCGCTCGAGCTGTACGGGAGGGCGACCTTCCTCGCGGAATCCGAAGGTCTCAGTTGTCGCGCGTGATGCGTCGGCCTCGGCGGCCAGACGAAACTCTAGATTGGCGGTCTTGCCCAGAATGCGCTTGGCCTCGGCGGTATCTTGCACACCTGGCAGCTCGACGACGATGCGATTGGCACCCTGGCGCTGAACCAACGGCTCGGAAACTCCCAGCTCATTGACCCGATTGCGCACGGTCGTAAGGTTCTGCTTGATCGAATACTCGCGAATCTCCGCCAGCTTGGCCTCAGTAATTGCCAGGCGCAATACATGCTGTCCATTGCGCTCGCTGGAGGTCAGCTCGAAATCGTTGAAGCTCTTGCGGATCAGTGATTGAGCTGCCGAGAGCGCAGCTTCGTCGGCAAACCCGAGCTGCACAGCGTTGTCCGCCTGGGGGAGACTGCGGTAACGAACACGCTCCTTACGCAGCAGGCTCTTGACCTCGCCTTCATAGACGTTCAGACGAGTCTCGATCGCCTTGTCCATATCGACTTCAAGCAGGAAGTGCACGCCCCCCGACAGGTCCAGACCCAACTTCATCGGGCTGGCACCCAAGTTGCGTAGCCACTCGGGCGTGGTGGGCGCAAGATTGAGCGCAACCACATAAGCATCACCCAGCGCGCGTCGCACGACATCCTTGGCTGGCAACTGGTCGTCCTGGTTGGCCAGCCGTAACAAGCCGCCACGACCCTGCTCGTCCAGGCTCGCCGCTTTGACCTCGATACCGGCCTCCGCAAGCGCCTTGCTGGCACGATCGAGATCGGCGTCGGTGACGTTCAGCGAGGTTGTAGCACCAGTGACCTGAACGGCCGGATCGTCCGGATACAGATTGGGAGCGGAATAGATGAAGGCAATGCCTAGCACTACTACGATCAGCAGGTATTTCCAGAGAGGGAATCTATTGAGCATGACGCAGCCCGTCTAATGACGCGGGGCGCCTTGCGCGCCCCGTCGTTGGTGTTGAGTAGTAGTCAGCTCAGATGGCTTTCAGCGTGCCTTTGGGCAGCGTTGCGGCAATCGCCACCTTCTGGAACTTCAGCTCCACCGAATCGGAAACTTCGATCACGACGAAGTCATCGGAAACCTTGGTGACCTTGCCCGCGATACCACCGGAGGTAACCACTTCGTCACCCTTCTGCAGGCCGCCGATGAGGTTCTTATGTTCTTTGGCGCGCTTGGCCTGAGGGCGCCAGATCATCAGATAAAAGATAACCAGAAAACCAACCAGGAACAGCCACTCGAAGCCACTACCAGCGGGACCAGCGGCAGCCTCTTGAGCGTAGGCGGCGGGAATCAGAAAGCTCATGTAGCACTCCTGTTGCAGAGATCAGTTTAGTTATGGGTTCGTCACGCAAGCGGCGGCGTTGGCAGGCCGCGCTTGGCATAGAAGGCGTCGACAAAGGCCGCCAATGTACCCTGTTGGATAGCATCGCGTAAACCAGCCATCAGAAGCTGGTAATGACGCAAGTTGTGGATTGTATTCAACATGCTGCCCAACATTTCGCCACATTTGTCGAGATGATGCAGATAAGCGCGGGAGAAGTGTTTGCAGGTGTAACAATCGCAACCGGCATCCAATGGCGAGTCGTCGTGTCGGTGTACGGCGTTGCGAATCTTTATCACCCCACTATCAGTGAACAGGTGGCCATTACGCGCATTGCGGGTCGGCATCACGCAATCGAACATATCCACGCCACGGCGCACGCCCTCGACCAGGTCTTCCGGCTTGCCCACCCCCATCAGATAGCGCGGTTTGTCAGCTGGCATCTGCGGTGGAAGGAAATCCAGCACGCGAATCATTTCTTCCTTGGGCTCACCAACCGAGAGCCCACCGATGGCCAAGCCATCGAAGCCAATCTCACACAAGCCCTCCAGCGAGCGCATGCGCAGCGACTCGTGCATGCCTCCCTGAACGATGCCGAACAACGCCGCAGGACTGTCGCCATGCGCGTCCTTGGAGCGGCGCGCCCAGCGCAACGATAGCTCCATCGAGCGCCGCGCCACTTCCTCGTCGGCCGGATAAGGCGTGCATTCGTCGAAGATCATCACGATGTCGGAGCCCAGATCTCGCTGCACCTGCATCGACTCTTCCGGCCCCATGAACACCTTGGCGCCATCGACAGGCGAGGCAAAGTAGACACCCTCCTCCTTGATCTTGCGCATCGCCCCAAGGCTGAACACCTGAAAACCGCCGGAGTCGGTCAGAATTGGTCCGTGCCACTGCATGAAATCATGCAGATCGCCATGCGCCTTGATCACCTCGGTACCCGGCCGCAACCAGAGATGGAAGGTATTACCGAGGATGATCTGCGCACCGATACCCTCTACGTCACGTGGCAACATGCCTTTCACCGTGCCATAGGTGCCCACCGGCATGAATGCTGGGGTTTCTACCGTGCCGCGCGGGAAGGTCAATCGCCCACGGCGTGCCCTCCCTTCGGTGGCGAGCAGTTCGAAAGACATGTGGCAGGTGCGACTCATTGTGAATCCTCGGGGCTACGGGGGGCCGGATTGCGAGTGATGAACATGGCATCACCGTAACTGAAAAAGCGGTAACCCCTGGCGATGGCCTCAGCGTAAGCAGCCATGGTTTCCGGATAGCCCGCGAACGCCGAGACCAGCATCAGCAGCGTTGACTCGGGCAGATGGAAATTGGTGACCAGCGCATCGACCACATGGAAGGGTTTGCCCGGGTAAAGAAAAATGTCGGTGTCGCCGCTGAACGCCTTGAGTATGCCGTTACGCGCAGCGCTTTCCAGCGAGCGCACGCTGGTGGTCCCGACTGCAATCACCCTGCCGCCGCGAGCACGGCACGCCGCAACCGCATCGACCACACCCTGACCGACCTCCAGCCACTCGCGGTGCATATGGTGCTCTTCTATGCGCTCGACTCGCACCGGCTGAAAGGTCCCAGCCCCCACGTGCAGCGTGACGAACGCGCTCTCGACGCCTTTTTCCTTCAGCGCCGCCAATAGTTGCGCATCGAAATGCAGACCTGCTGTTGGCGCGGCGACCGCGCCCGCCCGCTGCGCATAAACCGTCTGATAGCGTTCACGGTCAGCAGCTTCGTCCGGCCGATCTATATAAGGGGGCAACGGCATATGCCCGACGCGCTCGAGCAGGGGCAGTACAGCTTCATCGAACTCCAGCTCGAACAGAGCGTCATGGCGCGCCAGCATCAGCGCCTCCCCACCGCCGTCGATATGAACTTTCGCACCGGATTTGGGCGATTTGCTGGAACGGATATGAGCCAGCACGCGGCGATCATCGAGCACGCGCTCCACAAGCACCTCAACTTTTCCGCCGGTTTCCTTCTGCCCGAAGAGGCGCGCCGGAATGACCCGCGTATTGTTGAAAACCATCAGATCGCCGGGACGCAGATAATCGAGCAGCTCGGGGAAACCACGGTGCTCCAGCCGACCGGTCGGCCCGTCGAGCACCAGCAAACGGCTGGCACGACGCTCGGCCAGCGGGTGGCGGGCAATCAGCGAATCGGGAAGTTGAAAGGAAAAATCGGAAACTTGCATTTGAAAAAGATCAGCGCGGGGCATCGGGGGCGCAAAGCTTAGCGGAAACACCTCAATCTGACCACGCCGGACGATTGACCGACTCGCCTCGCATCCCTATACTGCGCCGCCACTGTGCCTCGATGGCGGAATCGGTAGACGCAGCGGATTCAAAATCCGCCGTTGGTAACAACGTGAGAGTTCGAGTCTCTCTCGAGGCACCATAATCAGACACCACAGGCAGCCGACAGCCTTTGGTACGGGAACCGCACAGCAGTAGCGGCATCACCCACAGCCCATGCTTCATGTATTGGGCAACGGCAACAGGCTCATCGAGCCCAGCTCAGCAAGGCGCCTGCTCCAGTCGTATTGAACGGTTGTGGCGTCGGCGAATCGCCAGAGCGCCCGCAACACCTGAAGAACGTGCCGATAACGGCGGCGCTTGCAGTGGACCACTCCATGACTCCGAGGGCTTGGCATCGCCCGGCGAGTTATCGTAGAGTGTGCCCACTGTGTTTGCATGGGTCGCCGTTGAATCGTGACCTGGTGCAGTAGATCTTCAGATCCGCTACATCCCGTTCGACTCTTTACTCCTTGCAACCAGTCTCCGCCTCCTGCCCGATGCAGGGGCGCTTCTACTATTGAGTTTCAAGGATACAAAGCTATGTCGAATCGTCAGAACGGTACCGTCAAGTGGTTTAACGACGAGAAAGGTTTTGGTTTCATCACTCCCGAGAGCGGTCCGGATCTGTTCGTGCATTTCCGCGCGATCGAAGGCAACGGCTTCAAGAGCCTGAAAGAAGGTCAGAAAGTCAGCTTTGTCGCCGTACAAGGTCAAAAAGGCATGCAGGCTGACCAGGTTCAAATCCAGGAATAAGCCGCTGCTTCGAAGAGCCCCTGATTGCAATATCAGGGGCTTTTTTATGCGCACGATTCCGTAGAATGCGCAGCTGCCTTTTCCATCGAGACGTCTATGCGCAACCATCCGCTTCGCCCGCAGGGGCAGTTTCCTCCGGCCGGCCTGATTCGCCGACTCGCCGCCCTGTTTTACGACTCGTTTCTCTCGATCGCGCTGATGATGGTCGTCACCCTGCTCTACCAGCAGGTAATTCTGCGCTTCTTCTACGGCAGCGAAGGGCTCAAAGCACTGGCGGAATCTGGAGGCCTGGATATCGATCCCGTACTTTCAACGCTCTTGCTATTCACCGTGTTCGCCTTTTTCGCCAAGTTCTGGACACACAACGGCCAGACGCTTGGCATGCAGGTCTGGGGCGTGCGGATACAGAATGTCGACGGAACCGCGATCGATCTCTGGCAGGCACTGCTTCGCTTTCTGATCGCAATTATGTCGTGGCTCGCCCTGGGACTGGGCTACTGGTGGATGCTATGGGACAAACAGCATCGCACCTGGCACGACATGTATTCGGAGAGCCAGGTCGTTCAATTGCCGAAGAACATCCATAAGAAATAAGCTAGAAGCGAAACAAGCAGCGCTGGGTTGACCACCAAGTCGCCCGGCGCCGTCTCCCGACGCCCCTTCGTCGTCCCGCCTTACCGCTCCTACGACCTATTTGGCTTCCTTGCCTCTGGTCCAGCACCCGTAGCGCCTTCCGGCTATCCCGCACGTCGCAGCAACCAGACACCTGCCAACGCACAAATACTGGCCGGCACCGCCACTGCCAACAAAGGCGAGAAACCGAACACTTGACTGGCCGGACCCAGCAGATCCTGCAGAATGCGGAACACGAAACCGACGATCACACCGGTAAAGATGCGCTGCCCGAGCGTCACCGAACGCAGCGGCCCGAAGATGAACGAGATCGCGAGCAGCACCAAGGCCACCGTTACCGCTGGCTGCAGCACCTTGGTCCAGAATGCCAGCCAGTAGCGAGCGTTGTTCAAGCCCTGGTCATCGAGGTAATGGATATAGCGCCACAGACCAGTGACGGACAAGGCCTCCGGCTCCATGATCACCGTACTGACCAGCTGCGGCGTCAGCTGTACGTCCCAATGCTCTTCGGCGGCTTTGGCAATCTCGGTATGGTCACCACGGAAATGCGTCGTGGCGACATCACTGAGCAGCCACTCGTCACCGTCGTAGCGTGCCCGACGGGCAAAGCTTGCCGATAACAGCTGCCGCTGCTCGTCGAAACGATAGCGGGTAACGCCGAGCAACAGACCGCCCGGCTGAACCGCGTTGATGTGCACGAACTCATCGCCCTGACGATGCCAGAGCCCATGCTTGCTACTTTGCGCTTCACCTGAACCCTGTGCCGAGGAGCGACTGGCCTGGGCGACATTTTCGCTCCAGGGCGCCACGTACTCACCAATCAGCACGCCGATCAGCATCAGCAGCAGCATCGGCTTCATCACCGCCAGCACGATGCGCCCGAGCGACACTCCGGCGGCCCGCATGACGGTCAGCTCGCTACTACTGGCAAGCGTGCCAAGACCGATGAGGCATCCGATCAGCGCCGCCATCGGCAGCATTTCGTAGGCCCGCTTGGGCGTCGTCAGCAGCACGTAAACAGCCGCATCCAACGTGCCGTAGCTACCTTTCACATCACCCAACTCATCGATGAAGGCGAACAGCAACGCCAGACCGACGATGACGCCGAGCACGGTCAGAATGGCCAGCAGCACATGACTACCGATGTAGCGGTCAAGCTTACGCATGAGCAGCTCCCGCCATGGCGCGACGCTTGTCGATCGCGAGTCGCAACGGTTCCCAGTAGAGCATCAGCATCCCTATAACAAAAAAGACTCCATGCACCCACCAGAGCCCCAGCGCCGGAGGGATACGCCCCTTGTCCAGCGAACCACGGGCAGCAATCAGCAAGGTCAGGTAAGCCATGTACAGGAGAATGGCAGGCAGCAACTTGAGGAAACGCCCCTGGCGCGGATTAACCTTCGACAACGGCACCGCCAGCAGCGTGACGATGAATACCAGTAACGGCAACGACAGCCGCCATTGCAGCTCGGACTGCAGCCGAATGTTGTCGCTGCCGAGCAATTCGCGGGTAGGCATCGCCTCGCGCTCGCTCACTTCAACGCTGATTTTCGGCTTGGGCAAAAGCACACCGTAAGTGTCGTACTGGATCGCCCGGTAGTCGGCCTGCCCGGGAGTGCCATCATAGCGATAGCCGTTTTCCAGAATCAGGTAACGGCTTCCATCGGGCTGAATTTCCTGGCGACCGCTCTCCGCGACCAACACAGACAGTCCACGCTGCTTGCCCGTCGCGCTGGAACGGTTGGTTTCGGAGATGAAAACGCCGGCCAACTCGGTTCGATCGGCGGTCAATTCACGGGTATAGGTCACGCGAGTGCCGTCGCGCAGGGTCTGAAAGCGCCCCGGAACCAGCGTATCGAACTCGGTCAACGAGTCCTGCTCATTGAGGATGCGATCCACCTCGGCCACACCCTGCGGTGCTAACCCGAGGCTGAGCCAGCCGACCAGGCCAGCAACCAGCGCCGCCGGTGCCAGACTGTAGGCCAGCAGGCGACGCTGACTCATGCCCGTAGCGGAAAGAACGGTCATCTCGCTATCGAGATAGAGCCGACCGTAGGCCAACAGGATGCCGAGAAACAGCCCCAACGGCAGGATCAATTGAAGAAACCCTGGCAGGCGGAACCCCATGATCATCAGCAGCACCCCCGGATCGAGGAGCCCCTGCGCCGCTTGCGCCAGGTATTTGATGAAGCGACCACTCATGATGATCACCAGCAGCACGGCGCTAACCGCGCTCAGGGTGACCAGCAGCTCACGGGACAGGTAACGAAAGACGATCAAACCGGACACTCCAGGGTTGTCAGGCTCCGGCGGCTACGCTCAAACTAGCCGCCAAGCAGCCGGTCCGCCCGCAACAGGACGTTGGACATCACGCAATACGTACCAACGCCCCGGTGAACGAACCACCGGAAAATAAGCCCGGCATTATCCTGCAAACCCGACTCTTTGTCTTGGGGACTCGACGCCATGGAATTTGTTGTAAAAAACACCAAAGCAGCTGCGGCAAAAACAGCCACCCTGGTCTTGCCAGTCGGTGAAAATCTACAGCTCGGCTCAACCGCGCAAAGCGTGGATCAGGTCAGCGGCGGCGCCATCAGCGCCTTGCTCAAGCGCGGCGACCTGCAGGGCAAGCCGGGTCAGACCCTCTTGCTGCACAGCCTGCCGAACCTGAAAGCCGATCGCGTACTACTGGTCGGCACTGGCAAAGAGGGCGAACTCGACGCTCGCCAATGGCGCAAGATCGCCGGCGCCGCGCTTGGCGTTCTCAAAGGGCTCGGCGGCAAAGATGCAACCTTTGCGCTGCAAGATGTACAGGTCAAAGAGCGCGATACCTATGCGTGCATCCGGATGCTGGTCGAAGTGTTGGCCGATGGTCAGTACGTATTCGAGCAGTTCAAGAGCAAGAAGAACGATGCCCCGGCGCTCGGCAAGATCACCATCCTGAGCGACAAGGCGAACCAGACGCAGGTTGAGCAGGCCACTCGCCACGCCGCAGCGATCACCGCCGGCATGAGTTTCGCCCGAGACCTGGGCAATCTGCCGCCGAATGTCTGCCATCCCAGCTATATGGCCGAGCAGGCCAAGCAGCTCGGCAAAACATTCAAAGGCCTGAAAGTCGACATTCTGGACGAAAAGAAACTGCGTGAACTCGGTGCCGGCTCGTTTCTTGCCGTTTCCCAGGGCAGTGAGCAGCCCGGGTGCATCATCGTCATGCAATACAACGGCGGCCAGAAAGGCGAGCAGCCCTACGCGCTGGTCGGCAAGGGCATCACCTTCGATACCGGCGGTATCAGCCTCAAGCCAGGCCAGGGCATGGATGAAATGAAGTACGACATGTGCGGTGCCGCCAGCGTACTCGGCACTTTCCGCGCCGCACTGGAATTACAACTACCGATCAACCTCGTCGGCCTGCTGGCCTGCGCGGAAAACATGCCCAGCGGCAATGCCACGCGTCCGGGCGACATCGTCACCACCATGAGCGGCCAGACCGTCGAGATTCTCAATACCGACGCCGAAGGCCGTCTGGTGTTGTGCGATACCCTGACCTATGCCGAGCGCTTCAAGCCGCGCGCCGTGATCGATATCGCCACGCTCACTGGCGCCTGCATCGTTGCGCTGGGTAGCCATACATCGGGCCTGCTGGGCAACAACGACGAACTGCTGCAACAGGTGCTGGGGGCCGGCCAGAAAGCCGATGATCGGGCCTGGCAACTGCCGCTGTTCGACGAATACCAGGAGCAGTTGGACAGCCCCTTCGCCGACATCGCCAATATCGGCGGGCCCAAGGCTGGCACCATCACCGCGGCCTGTTTCCTTTCGCGCTTCACCAAGGCCTACCCATGGGCGCACCTGGATGTCGCCGGCACCGCCTGGGTCAGTGGCGGAAAGGAAAAGGGCGCCACGGGTCGTCCGGTACCCTTGCTGACGCAATACCTGCTGGATCGAGTCGGGCAGGCATGAGCCAGGCGAGCGGAAACCGGGCATGACACGCATCGAGTTCTACGTACTGCCCGATAGCGAACCGGCAGGCCGAGCCAGAGCCGCCTGCCTGTTGGCAAGCAAAGGCTGGCAGCACGGCATGCCGGTATTCATACGCTGCCAGGACAGCCAGCAGTGCAGCGAACTGGATGAGCTGCTGTGGAGTTTTCGCGCCGAGCGCTTCATTCCGCATGAGCTCCACGACGACGATCCTCAAGCGCCCGTGGTGATCGGTACGGAGCAGCCGCCTACCGCCACCCAGGGCCTGCTGATCAATCTGTCACCCACCCTGTCGCCGCATACCGACCAGTTCAGCCGAGTGATCGAGATCGTCAACCAGCAACCGGAGCTATTGACCGTTTGCCGGGACAATTTTCGTCTCTATCGACAGCGCGGCTATGATCCAAAGAGAGTCGAATTGTAGCGAGCCTTCGGACGGCACGAACTCACCGACTCCGCAGCCGTTCGACGGCCTTGGCTATAGGGCCAATGCCCTTTCAGGAGCGCCACACCGCCTGGACGCTTAATCTCCGGAAACCACCGTACATGACGCAAACACCTCCCAATAAAGCCGCTCACCTGCTTGACGACCTGGAATCCATTCGCGCTCTGCTTGGGGATGAGGACCCTCCCATGCTCAGCGAGACACTTGACCCAGACAGCATCCCCCTGCTCTCTGAGGTCGTCGAGCGCGCGCCCACAGCGGCAGCTCAGCAAGAAATCGAGCCACGCGAGCCAGCCGTACGGACTGCTTTCCGCACCCTTGCCGAGCGCCACCTCGATCATGAGTTGCGCACCGCCGCGCAGCTGATTCTGCAAGATGTGATCGACGATTTCGTGCCGCAGATCGAAGCTGAACTGCGCAGTCGCCTGGAGGCGCGCGCCGAACAGCTGATCAAATCCCACCGTTCCTGAACGATCCGCCATGATTGCACCGGGGCGTCTCCGGTGACGTCCCCTCCCCACACATCGGACGGTTCATTCAGCAGTGCCGGATAAATGCCGCATCGCGGTTCTGCCCCTCGCGCACTTTGCCTTTATACTTGCCCGCTTTTCCGATCAGCCGTTCTAAGGGTCCCGCCGCATGGACAAGACCTACCAGCCGCACGCCATCGAAACTTCCTGGTATCAAACCTGGGAGTCGAACAACTATTTCGCCCCCCAGGGTTCAGGCGAGCCTTACACCATCATGATCCCGCCGCCGAACGTCACCGGCAGCCTGCATATGGGGCACGGGTTCAACAACGCGATCATGGATGCGCTGATCCGTTTCCGCCGCATGCAAGGTCGCAACACGCTGTGGCAGCCAGGCACCGATCACGCCGGCATCGCCACGCAGATGGTGGTCGAGCGGCAGTTGAGCGCGCAAGGCGTGAGTCGTCATGACCTGGGCCGCGAAAAGTTTCTCGACAAGGTCTGGGAATGGAAGGAGGAATCCGGCGGCAACATCACGCGTCAGATCCGCCGCTTGGGCTCTTCGGTGGATTGGTCGCGCGAACGCTTCACCATGGACGCCGGCCTGTCCAATGCCGTGAAGGAAGCCTTTGTACGCCTGCATGAAGATGGTCTGATCTACCGCGGCAAGCGCCTGGTCAACTGGGACACCAAGCTACACACCGCCATCTCCGATCTGGAGGTCGAAAACCACGACGAGAAGGGTCATCTCTGGCATCTGCGCTACCCACTGGCCGACGGCTGCAAAACGGCCGACGGCAAGGACTACCTGATCGTCGCCACGACCCGTCCGGAGACCATGCTGGGTGATGCGGCCGTCGCGGTGCACCCCGAGGACGAACGCTACAGGAACTTGATCGGCCGGCACATCATGCTGCCGCTGGTGAATCGTCTGATCCCGATCATTGCCGACGATTATGTCGACCTCGAGTTCGGTACCGGCTGCGTAAAGATCACCCCGGCGCACGACTTCAATGACTATGAAGTAGGCAAGCGCCATCGCCTGCCCCTGATCAACATCTTCGACCGCAACGCCGCGATCCTGGCGCGCGCGCAGGTGTTCAACATCGACGGCACGCCGAACGACAAAGTCGACGCCAGCCTGCCCGATGGCTATGCACATATGGATCGCTTCGACGCGCGCAAGGCCATCGTCGCCGAATTCGAAGCCATGAGTCTGCTGGAAAAGATCGACGATCACGCGCTCAAGGTCCCGCGCGGCGACCGGTCCGGCACCATCATCGAGCCCTGGCTGACCGACCAGTGGTACGTCTCGACCAAGCCATTGGCCGAGAAAGCGATCAAGGCCGTCGAGAGCGGCGAAATCCAATTCGTGCCTAAACAGTACGAGAATATGTACTTTAGCTGGATGCGCGATATCCAGGACTGGTGCATCAGCCGCCAGCTCTGGTGGGGGCACCGCATCCCAGCCTGGTACGACGAAGCCGGCAACGTCTACGTCGGCCGGGACGAGGCGGAGGTTCGCAGTAAGTACAACCTTTGCAACAACGTCGAGTTGCGTCAGGACGAAGACGTGCTGGACACCTGGTTCAGCTCCGGCCTGTGGACCTTCTCCACCCTCGGCTGGCCCGAGCAGACCGAATTTCTCAAGACGTTCCACCCGACCGACGTACTGGTTACCGGCTTCGACATCATCTTCTTCTGGGTCGCCCGCATGATCATGCTGTCGACTCACCTGACCGGGCAGATCCCGTTCAAGACCGTCTATGTGCACGGTCTGGTCCGCGATGGACAAGGGCAGAAGATGTCCAAATCCAAGGGTAACGTGCTCGACCCGCTGGACATCGTCGACGGGATCGAGCTGGACGCGCTGCTGCAAAAGCGCACCAGCGGCATGATGCAGCCCAAGCTTGCCGAGAAGATCGCCAAGCAGACCCGCGCCGAGTTCCCTGAAGGCATCGCCAGCTACGGCACCGACGCCCTACGCTTCACCTTCTGCTCGCTCGCTTCGACCGGCCGCGACGTGAAGTTCGACATGGGGCGCGTCGAGGGTTACCGCAACTTCTGCAACAAGATCTGGAACGCCGCCAACTTCGTCTTCGAGAACACCGAAGGCCAGGATACCGGCGTCAATGGCGAACCGGCGACCGGCGCTCCGGCGGCCGACGCTTCGGTGGAGCTGTCGTCAGTGGATCGCTGGGTCATTTCCGCACTGCAGCGCACCGAAGCCGAAGTTACTCGTCAGCTCGAGGCCTTCCGCTTCGATCTGGCCGCCCAAGCGCTCTACGAGTTCATCTGGGACGAGTACTGCGCCTGGTACCTGGAGCTGGTCAAGCCCGTGCTCTGGGACGAAAACGCCAGCCTGGAACGTCAGCGAGGCACACGCCGCACGCTGGTGCGCGTGCTGGAGACCGCCCTGCGCCTGGCCCATCCGTTCATGCCTTTCATCACGGAAGAAATCTGGCAGCGGGTCGCACCGCTGGCAGGCAAATCCGGTCCAACCCTGATGCTGCAACCCTGGCCGCAATTCAACCCGGAGCGTCTCGACGAGGCGGCTGAAGGCGATATCGAGTGGGTCAAGGCGTTCATGCTCGGCATTCGCCAGATCCGTGGCGAAATGAACATCTCCATGGCCAAGCGGATCGACGTCGTGCTTGGCAACGCTTCCGATACGGACCGGCGTCGTCTGGCGGACAACGAGCCGCTGCTGAAGAAGCTGGCCAAGCTCGAAAGCGTCCGCATCCTCGGTGTCGGCGAAGAGCCGCCGCTGAGCGCCACGGCACTGGTCGGCGACATGCAGGTGCTGGTGCCGATGGCCGGGCTGATCGACAAGGACGCTGAACTCGCCCGCCTCGACAAGGAAATCGGCAAGCTCGAGGGTGAGGTCAAGCGCGTTGGCGGCAAGCTCGGTAATGCCGGTTTCGTCGACAAGGCGCCAGCCGAGGTGATCGACAAGGAGCGCGCCAAGCTGGCCGAGGCCGAACAGGCAAAAGCCCAACTTCTGGAACAGCGCGAGCGTATCGCCAGCCTGTAACCAAACAGAAGGCCAGCGCGTGATGTGCTGGCCTTTTTTGTTTAGGCCTTTGCACTTGATTGATGACAAGTAAAAACCGATGTGGCCGATACACTATCCGCACACGGACATTAACAATTAACAATTTATAGTTGGCAGGCCTAACTCGCAGAGCGCTCCACGACATGAAATATGCACGAGTCGTCACGCCGTGACGGAGGGACCGTGCAACCGTTCACACGCTGGCGCCAGCCTTTCGTTTTGCGGTTTCGCTTCATGCTTCGCATAGCCGTTTGCCCATCTTGAGCCTGCCACTGCCGAATCGTCGGCACTGCCGACGAGCCGGTTTGGTTTCTCAATATGGAGCCCTCCGATGTACGTACTCATGGCTGTCGTGTTTTTTATCGGCTATCTCTGCATAGCCTTAGAACACCCGTTGAAGATAGACAAGGCAGCGCTGGCGATTCTCACCGCCGTGATTTGCTGGACACTTCTCGTGCTGGGTGCCGACTCGATCATCCCGCACATACAAGGCGGGCACGAAACGGCTAGTCCGGCCGAGACGGTCGTCGAGTCATTGCGGCACCATCTCGGTGAGATCTCGGAGATCCTGTTTTTTCTGCTCGGCGCCATGACCATCGTCGAACTGATCGATTCCCACGAAGGGTTCAAGGTGATCACCGATCGCATCCAGACCCGCAAGCGCGTGCATCTGTTGTGGATCATCGGCTTCCTGACCTTCTTCCTCTCCGCCGCGCTGGACAACCTGACCACCACCATCGTGATGGTCTCGCTACTGCGCAAGCTGATTCGTGGCCGACCGGAACGTTGGCTGTTCGTAGGCGTCGTGGTTATCGCAGCCAACGCCGGTGGTGCCTGGTCGCCGATTGGCGACGTCACCACCACCATGCTCTGGATTGGTAACCAGATCACCGCGTCCGGCGTCATCGTCGGGTTGTTTTTGCCGAGTCTGGTATGCCTGATGGTGCCGCTGTTGATCCTCAGCTTTCGTTTGCGCGGTGAAGTGCCCCGCCCTGGCGCCCGCGCGCATTTGGCTGAAAGCAATCCGCCAGCCACGACGGCGTTCGAGCGCAATCTGGTACTGGCACTTGGCCTCGGAGCGCTGGTGTTCGTCCCCATTTTCAAAACGGTCACGCATCTGCCGCCGTACATGGGCATCCTGTTCGGGCTTGGAATCCTCTGGATTACCACCGAGTTCCTGCACCGTCACAAGGAGGACGATCACAAGCATCCGCTGTCGGTCGTCGGTGTGCTGCGCAAGGTGGACACGCCAAGCGTACTGTTCTTTTTGGGTATCCTGCTGGCGGTCGCAGCATTAGCCACGGCCGGTCACCTGACCCAGGTCGCTACGATATTGCGCGAGTCCCTTGGCCATATTTATCCGATCAATTACACCATTGGCCTGCTCTCGGCAGTGGTGGACAACGTGCCACTGGTAGCCGGCGCGATGAAGATGTACCCGCTGGTCAACCCCGTGACGCTGGCTGCCGCCACGCCGGAAGAGTCGACCTGGCTGTCTCAGTTCGTGGTCGACGGGAATTTCTGGGAAATGCTCGCCTACTGCGCCGGTACCGGCGGCAGCACGCTGATCATCGGTTCGGCGGCAGGCGTAGCGGCCATGGGCATGGAAAAGATCAGCTTCACCTGGTACGTCAAACGAGTCAGCCTGCTGGCCTTCCTCGGATACACGGCCGGAGCCGTCACCTATATCGGTCTGCTCGCATTGCGCTGAACGGCACACTACTATCCTGGCCCGTCGCCACGACGCGGTATTGAGCGGGCCGGACTTTCATAGCAATGGAATCGAGATGACCGTCAGCAAGACCAAAAGCAGTTTCTATCGCCGCCTCTATGTCGCATGGTTGATCGACACTGGAGCGGCCACCAACGTGCCAGCGCTGGTCGCCGCAACCGGCATGCCAAGGCGCACCGCACAAGACACCCTGGCCGCGCTATCCGACCTCGATATCGACTGCCGCTTCATCCAAGAGGACGGCGAACGCCACAACGCCGGCTGCTATCGCATCCATGACTGGGGCGCGGTCGATAGGCAGTGGATCGAGCGCAACCTGTCCCGAATCAAAACCGTACTCGACTATCCTTGAAAGCAGCGCAATCCGGGCCGATCCCGTCTGCTCGGTGGGTGTCACTCACCAACGTTCACGCTAAGGATGGAGTATGTGGGATACCGGGAGTCGTCTTCGCCAGGTGGATCTGCTGGCTGGTCGCCCCGCCATAGGTAGCGTGGTCGTTTGCCTCAGCAGCCGCTAAGCTGTGATCCCTTTTCGCTGATAGTCCACATCTCGATGTCTCGACGCCCCGCCCTGTTTCCGGTCCTGTTGGCCGGCGCCATCTTGCTGCTGGTCGTTCACGGGCTGGGCCGTTTCGTCTACACCCCGCTACTTCCGTGGCTGGTGGAGGACGGCCTGCTGACGGTACGAGAAGGCGCCAGTATCGCCACTTGGAATTATCTGGGCTATCTCATCGGCGCATTATTGGCGTTACGCTGGCACCGCGTCGCGCAAATCCGCCGCAGTCTGCCTTGGGCCCTGGTGGTGCATGTACTCAGTACGCTGGCGCAAACCCAGGCCGATTCAGCCGATGCGCTTTCGGCGCTTCGTCTACTCAATGGAATCAGCAACGGGCTGGTCTTCGTTCAGGCACCTTCGCTGATTCTCGAGTGGCTGGCGCGCCAGCAGCGTGTGTCATCCAGCGGGCTGGTGTACCTGGGTGCCTGTGTTGGGCTGATTCTCTCCAGTCTGCTGGTCAGCCTTAGCAATGGCGTGCTGACAGGTGCGGACCGCTGGTGGCCGGCGGCGCTGCTGTCCTTACCCTTGGCATGGTGGGGCTGGCGGCAGCTAGCTCGCCTGGACATGCCGGAAACGCCCCTCGCCGACGAATCGGAACACGTGCCGAGCGGGCGCCTGCTGGACCGCGCCAGTACACCGCTGTTTCTGTCCTACGCCGGGGCCGGCATGGGCTACATCCTGCCGATGACGTTTCTGCCGATGGTCGCGCGTCTGCAGGTCGAGCCCGGCGACCTGCTCATCGAGAGCAGCTGGCTGGTGGTTGCACTCGCAACGCTGCCCTCCCCCTGGTTGTGGAACCGCCTCGGTGCTCTGCTGGGCGATGTGCTGGCCTTGCGCTTGAGCTATGTCGCTCAACTACTCGGCGTGCTGGCAGCACTGTTGCTGCCGGGTGCGTCAGGCATTCTGCTTTGCGCCGTACTGGTCGGCGGTACCTTTCTCGGCACGGTCCTGCTGACCCAGCGCTTGGCACGCGCACTGCACCCGCACCAGGGCCCGCGGCTATCGGCGGCACTGATTGCGCTCTACAGCCTGACTCAGTTGGCCGGCCCTTGGCTTACGGGTATCTGGCTTTCCATGGGGGGCTCGCTGCACAGCGCATTCTGGCTCGGTGCCGGCGCGCTGCTCTGGGGCCTGGGCTGGATGCTGCAGGTTCCACGTCGCGCCTGAAAGCTGTGGGACAATGCCGGTTTTCACCGTTACAAGCAGCCGAAAAATGACCGTCCGCAAATCCGTCAACCCGCCAGCACGGGCCGCCAAATCAGCTGAAGGCAAGGCCACCCTGCATCCGCGTAACCGCCATAGCGGACGCTACGACTTTCCCGCACTGATCGCTGGCAGCCCAGAGCTGGCCGAGTTCGTGATCATCAACCCCTACGGCAAGCAGAGCATCGATTTCGCCAACCCGGATGCCGTACGCGTGTTCAACCGCGCCTTGCTCAAGCAATTCTACGGGATCGCGCATTGGGACATTCCGCCAGGCTATCTATGCCCGCCGATCCCTGGGCGGGCCGACTACCTGCATGGTCTGGCCGACCTGCTGGCGGACGAAAACGCTGGTGAAATCCCTCGCGGCATGCGCATTCATGCGCTGGACATCGGTACCGGTGCAAACTGCATTTACCCACTGATCGGTGTGCGCGAGTACGGCTGGCGCTTTACCGGCACGGACATCGACGTGATAGCCCTGGCTTCGGCGCGTACCATCATCGCGGCGAACAAGCTGGGCAAAAGCATCGCGTTGCGCCAGCAGAGCGATCCAGGGCATATCTTCGAACACTTAATACAGCGTGACGATCGCTTCGACATCACGCTCTGCAATCCTCCCTTTCATGCATCACAAGCCGAGGCGAGCAGTGGCAGCCAACGCAAATGGCGCAACCTCGGCAAACTCGACCCCAAGCGCAAATTGCCGGCCCTCAACTTCGGCGGCCAGGCGGCGGAGCTGTGGTGCGAAGGGGGCGAGGCGGCATTCATTGCCCGGCTGGCGGACGAAAGCCGCGGCGTGGCGCAACAGGTCTGCTGGTTCAGCACGCTGGTGTCCAAGGGTGGCAATGTGCAGCCGTTGCAGGCGCGCCTGAAAAAGCTCGGAGCCCAGCAGATACGCCTATCGGACATGGCACAAGGGCAGAAGCGCAGTCGCTTCGTCGCCTGGACCTTTCTGGCCGAAGAACAACAGCGCGAGTGGCGCGCGACGCGTTGGATGCGCCAGCCGACCTGATCAGCTCAGCGGGCGACGGAAGTACCTGGGCGCATCCTCGTAGCCCAGTCGCGCATAGAAGCGATGAGCCCCTTCGCGACGAACATCGCAATGAAGCTCCATGCGATCGCAACCGCGCGCTCGGGCGCGCTGCTCGGCAGCCTGCACCAGCCGTTCACCGGTCCCCTGGCTGCGCGCCGTCGAGTCGACACACAGATAGCTGATTCGGCAGAAGTCGCCTTCGAGCGCCAACTGGACGATGAAGTGCAGGGAAATGAAGCCGAGCAGTTGCCCCTCACCTCCTTCGGCTACCAGCAGGCAGGCATCGGCATGATTCAGGTGCTGCTGAAGGCGACGCTCGATGACGTCATCGTTTGCCGGGTAGCCAAGCTCGCCGAGCAGGCGGGCTATTGCTGATGCATCAGTACGGCGCGCGTCGCGCACATGGGGCATTGCTCAGACCGCCACGTCCCAGAGCTGCTTGTTCTTCAGCGCCATGGTCTGGATGTAACGTGGCTCACCGTTGATCTCTTCCAGTTCGGTCATGCCGGCGAGTTCGCCGACCACGCGGTAGCGCTTGCCGACGCGCTTGTCCTGCAGTGGATAGAGCTGAGCGATTTGTTGGGCGAGTTCGGTAAGAGTGGACATGGTTCGGTGGCTCCAGATAACTGCATGCCGCAGCTTTTTACAGGCATTAGATGACGGTTACGCGACAGTTTCATTCGTCTCGCTTGTTGGAGCCATCTTTGGCTGATTGATTCCTTAGCCAGCGCAAAAACTGCCCAAACGATCGATCAGCAAATACCGACACCCAACTGGAGCAGCGCCAACCCGCCCTGCCGCCAACCCCAAAAGATCGCCGCCATGAGCAGCGCCAACAGCATGACGCCGCCGGTCCAGAGCCACCCGCCACGCATCAGGCCATCTCCGCAGCCAGGCGCACCCGCTCGACCGGTTGCTCGCGAATCGGCCAGTTCAGCGCGGCGGCCATCAGGCTGAGCGCGATGGAAATTTGCCAGACCAGGTCGTAGCTGCCGGTCTGGTCGTATACCCAGCCGCCCAGCCAGCCGCCAAAGAACGAGCCGATCTGATGGAACAGGAAGACGATGCCACCGAGCATCGACAGGTTGCGCACGCCGAAGAGCGTCGCCACCGTGCCGTTGGTCAGCGGGACCGTGGAGAGCCACAGTAAGCCCATCGCGATACCAAAGGCATACGCGGTCCACAGCGTCAGCGGAGCGAAGAAGAACGCGCTGATCACCACCGCTCGGAGCAGGTAGAGCGCGGTCAGCAGCTTGGGTTTCGAATAACAGCCGCCGAGCCATCCGGCGGTATAGGTCCCCACCACATTGAATAGCCCGACCAGCGCCAGCACGGTTGTGCCCGCCATGGCCGGTAGATGCTGATCCACCAAATACGCTGGCAGATGCACGCCGATGAACACCACCTGAAAACCGCAAACGAAGAACCCCAGCGCCAGCAGGCGGAACCCGGAATGACTGACCGCCTCGCTCAGCGCCTCGACCAGCGACTGTTGCGGTCCGGTCACCGGTGCCGGCGGTCCGCTACGCAACATCAGCGCCAGCGGCATAATCAATGCGACCAGCAGGCCCAACGCCAGTAGGGCCGACGACCAGCCCAGCCAGCTGATCAGGCCGAGTGTGCCGGGGAGCATGGCGAATTGACCGAACGAACCGGCGGCGCTGGCGATACCCATGGCCATGCTGCGCTTCTCGGCCGGCACGGCGCGGCCGACCGCGCCAAGGATCACGGAGAACGAGGTGCCGGACAGCCCCAGACCGATCAGCAGACCTGCGCTCAACGACAACGAGATCGGTGAATCCGCGCCAGCCATGAACAGCAGACCAACCGCGTAGAGCACGCCGCCGATCAATACCGTGCGAGCGACGCCGAAGCGATCCGCCAGTGCGCCGGTAACCGGCTGCGCCAGACCCCAGATCAAGTTCTGCAAGGCGATTGCAAAGGCAAAGACCTCACGCCCCCAGCCGAACTCCGCGCTCATGGGTGGCAGAAACAGGCCGAAGCCGTGCCGCGTTCCCAGGGAAACGGCCAGGATCAGAGAACCACCCAACAGAATCCAGGTACTGTTGCGCCATATCGCATTCATAGCCGACACACTTAGCAAAAACGAAGGGGGGATCCATCTTACTCGCATACCCCTACCCGTTCGCATCCACTTTTTTTTGCCCTGCGACGGGAACGGCCGCTCGGGTAAACTGCCGCCTGTCTGCCTCACCCGACGCGAGTAACCCATGCCGATTCGCCACTGCATTGTTCATCTGATCGAGAAAAAGCCGGACGGGACGCCCGCCGTGCTTCATGCCCGTGACTCGGAGCTGGGCGATTCCCAGGCTATCGAGAATCTTCTGGCCGATCTCAACGAAAGCTACAACGCCAAGCAGGGCAAGGCTTGGGGCTTCTTTCACGAGGAGTCCGGCGCCTACCCGTTCAGCGGCTGGCTGAGCCAGTACATGGAGGGCAACCAGGATTTCACGGCATTCAGTCGGCAAGCGGTGGAGCATCTGCAAAAGCTGATGGAAGAATCCAACCTCTCCACCGGCGGCCATGTGCTGTTTGCTCATTATCAACAGGGCATGACCGATTACCTGGCGATCGCTCTGCTGCACCACAGCAACGGCGTGACCGTCACCGACTCGCTGGATGTCGCCGAAGCCCGGCACCTGGATTTAGGTCAGTTGCATCTCGCCACCCGGATCAACCTCTCCGAGTGGAAGAACAACCAGCAGTCCAAGCAGTACATCTCGTTCATCAAGGGCAAGAATGGCAAGAAAGTCTCGGAGTATTTCCGCGACTTCATCGGCTGCCAGGAAGGCGTCGATGGACCCGGCGAGACACGAACCCTGCTCAAGGCATTCAGCGATTACGTCGAGAGCGAGGACCTGCCGGATGAAAAAGCGCGGGAGAAAACCAGTGCGCTGGTCGGCTACGCCAGCAGCCAGGCCAAGATCGGCGAGCCGATGTCGTTGGAGGAACTGTCCAGCGTGATCGACGAGGAGCGCCCGCGCGCCTTCTACGAGCACATCCGCAACAAGGATTACGGCCTTTCGCCGGAGATCCCGGCAGACAAGCGCACCCTCAACCAATTCCAGCGTTTCACCGGCCGCGCCGAGGGGCTGTCGATCAGCTTCGAATCCCACCTGCTGGGCTCGAAGATCGAATACGACGAAGCTCGTAACATGCTGATCATCCGACAGTTGCCCACCCAACTGACCGATCAGCTCAAACGCCGCAAAGACTGACCCACCACTGTGCAATACAGCCGGCAACGGCAAAGAGCACTCGCGCGCGTTCAGCTCGCCCGCCTTGCTGCGGGACGAGCGGAACGAAATTCGACCGCCGTCGAATGAAATGCCGGTTTGTCAGTCACATGGCTGCTCAATTGGAGCTGCCACCCCGCACGACCCGTTCTGGTAAGGATTCACAATGGATTGGCTTCACCTGATTATTCTGTCCCTGGTGCAGGGCATCACCGAATTCCTCCCGATCTCCTCCTCCGCTCACCTGATCCTTCCGTCCCAGGTATTTGGCTGGCCCGACCAAGGCCAGGCATTCGACGTCGCGGTGCACGTCGGCACGCTGTTAGCGGTGCTGATCTGCTTCCGTCATGAAGTGATCGCCACCAGCCGCGGCTGGCTGGCTCACGTGTTCAGGCAGCAGGTCAGCGCCGAGAGCCGGCTGGGTTGGGCGATCATCATCGGCACGCTGCCGGCGGCCATTCTCGGGTTGTTGCTGGAGGACTACATCGAGCAGTACACCCGCTCGATGCTGTTCATCGCTGCCACCACCATCATTTTTGGCTTGCTGCTGTGGTATGCGGACGTAAAGGGCCGTCGAGTCGCCGAGATGGATCAATTGACCTGGAAGAGCGCGTTGATCATCGGTTTCGCCCAGGCCCTGGCGCTGATCCCCGGCACGTCCCGCTCGGGCATCACCATGACTGCCGCGCTACTGCTCGGTTTTACTCGGCAGACAGCTGCACGCTTCTCGTTTCTGCTGTCGATACCGCTGATTCTCGCAGCGGGTGGGCTGAAGGCCGTCGAGCTGGTTCAGTCCGGGGAAGACGCGCAATGGAACGACATTTTCATCGGTGCGGCCCTGTCTTTCGTCGCCGCCTTCCTCTGCATCAAACTGTTTCTCAAGGCCCTGGATGCACTGGGCATGCTGCCTTTCGTGATCTATCGGCTGCTGCTGGGCGTCACGTTGCTGTTCATCGCCCTGTAAGCCGTGCAGAGCGCCCGCGGCCCAACCGCGGTCCGCGGGTGCATCGCATCAAGAGGCCTCGATGCGATAGCCGATACGCGGAAAATGCACGTGCACGACGCCAGCGCGCTCGTCTTCACGTCGCAGGATCAGCTCTTCTACACCAGCGAACACCAGTTCACCCGTCACCGGATCGGTCCCGTAATCCACGGCGGCAATCGTCACCTGCTGGCCTGCCTGGAAGCCGTTGGGTTCGAAGAACGCCTCGTCTGGCAATGGAGCCGGCGTGGCCTCGCGCGAACACGTCAGCGCCGCTTCGGCGGACAGCTCGCTATGCGAGCCATGTCCGACGCCCAGAATCTTGCTCAGCCAGGCGGCGACCTCCGGATAGTCCTCGACCAGCGGCGCGGTGACCGGCGTGGCCTTGAGGAACCAAAGACAATGCGCAACGGCAAAATCCGCGATGCAAGGCGCGCTTCCCAACAGGAACTCACCGGTCCCGCGCGCCAGTTGCTGCTGCAGTCGAGCCATCAGTACCGGCCAGTGACTCTTGGCCTGCTCCAGCGGAATGCGTGACACCGACCCCCCACTGAACAACTGGGCGCGATCCTCGCTGAACACCTGCACGAACTCCTTGGGTACCTGAGCGAAACGCACGGCCATGGACTCCGGCTGGAACACCAGACTCACCGCGTGCAGAAACAGCACGGAGTCGGCCCATTGTGCCAACGTCGCCGCGACGAACTCCTGGCCCTCCGGGAACAACGCGGGCGTGCTTTTTTCAGCCTCGAGGCGGCGGGCCATCAGCGCGGTATCGCAATACACGTCAGCACCGATCTGCAACACCGGAGTCCGCCGATAGCCACCGGTCAGGGCAGTGAGATCGGGCTTGGGCATGACGGGAGGAATCGCCACCGAACGCCAGGAGAGCTGCTTGAAACCCAGTATCAGGCGCGCCTTTTCAGCGAAGGGAGAGGTGGGATAGTGGTGCAGAATGATTTCGTGCATTGCAGGCTCCGCCAGTCTTGTTCAGGTAGAACGGCAGCTTACTCGCGACCAAGCAAGTGGCCTACCCGTTCAGCTGATTGCCTCGTCATTCACCGGGACACAGCCACCCTGCGCAGAAACCAGAGCCTCCTTGGCCGCTTTTTTAAGCTGCTTGATGGCACGTTCCCGGCGTAGTGCATCGCCTTTGTTGTCGCAGGCTTCGACATACACCAATGCCACCGCCGGGCTGGAATGAAAGAAACGCGCCCCTTGTCCACGCTGATGGGCGGCGAAACGGCGATGTGCATCGTCGCTTATCCCGCAGTACAGCGAACCGTTGGCGGCTCGCACCAGATAGACGAACCAGGGCTTTGCAGAAGCGACGCTCATGCGATGGGGTCTCTCGATGGGTGATATGCCACGCGACGCGCCGAGTCGCCCGGCGATGGGTGCTGGATTCTCCCGGTCCATCGCACCTGGAGCAAGCTAGCTGGGATCCACGATCAGTATTTGTCCGCGCATTCGACGGATGATCATCCGATATATGGCAGCCGTCGGCGGTTGGTAAAAGGAGCCCATGCCAGCCCTGGGTTTTCGACCCATTGCCGCTTCGCTTAGCAAAGTCCGTCGATCCTGTCGAGATATGGTGGCGGTTCGCCTTTGCGTATACTGCGCCGATGTTTGCCCAAACCGCGTTCCGCAAGCGCTGCACCTCCTGGTTGCTGGCGACCGGACTCTTCCTGATGCTCAGTAGCTGCGCTGAACCGCCCAGCGCCCTCGAGCGTATTAAGGAGGAAGGTGTACTGCGCGTGATCACTCGCAACAGTCCGTCGACCTATTTCCAGGATCGCAACGGCGAAGCCGGCTTCGAATACGAGCTGGTCAAACGCTTCGCCAGCCATCTCGGCGTCAAGCTCCAAATCGAAACCGCCGACAGCATCGAGGACATTTTCACCCGCCTGAACCGCCCGGGCGGCCCAGCCCTCGCCGCTGCCGGCCTGGTGGCCAGCGAAGGACGCAAGGATCTCGCACGTTTCACCAAACCCTACCTGGACGTCACGACTCAAGTGGTTTATCGCCGGGGGCAACGCCGGCCGACCCAACCCGAAGACCTCGTAGGCAAGCGCATCCTGGTTCTCAAGGGCAGCAGTCAGGCGGAAAAACTCAAGGCGCTGCAGGCCGAACTGCCGGAGCTGCGCTACGAGGAATCCGACGCGGTAGAGGTGGTGGATCTGCTGCGCATGGTCGATGAGGGTCAAGTCGACCTGACGCTGGTCGAATCGAATGAGCTGGCTCTCAATCAGGTCTATTTCACCAACGCACGGGCGGCATTCGAGTTGGGTGAACAGAACAGCCTGTCCTGGATCATCGGCAAGGGTGAAGACGACAGCGTGCTCGAGGCGGCCAACCAGTTCCTCGACCAGGCGCGGGAGAACGGCACGCTGCAGCGTCTGCGCGAACGGTACTACGGCCACGTCGACGTACTCGGTTATGTCGGTGCCTACGCCTTCGCCAAACACTTGCAGCAACGTTTGCCGCGGTATGAAAAGGTTTTCCGCGAGACGGCCAAGGAGCATGGGGTGGACTGGCGCCTGCTTGCCGCAATTGGCTACCAGGAATCTCATTGGCAACCGGACGCCACGTCAAAAACCGGTGTGCGCGGTCTGATGATGCTGACGCTGAACACGGCCAAGGCCATGGGTGTGAACAATCGCCTCGATCCGGCACAGAGTATTCAGGGCGGCGGAAAGTACATTGCCCGAATCCACGACAACCTGCCTGAAAGCATCAAAGAGCCCGATCGCACCTGGTTCGCCCTGGCCGCCTACAACATCGGCGGTGGTCATCTGGAAGATGCGCGCATACTGGCCGAGAGCGAAGGCCTGGACCCGAACAAGTGGTTGGACGTCAAGCAGATGCTGCCCCGCCTGGCGCAGAAGCAGTGGTACACCAAGACGCGCTACGGTTATGCCCGCGGCGGTGAGCCGGTGCACTTCGTCGCCAACATTCGCCGTTACTACGACATCCTGACCTGGGTGACCCAGCCACAGATGGAAGGCCAGCAACTGGTGCATAACGAGTTTCACATCCCCGGCGTCAATGCCACCGACCTCGGCGAAATCCTGCCGCCTCTGTAAGCCCTTCCAAATTCATGGCCGGCCGATCGGCGCGAAGCTGCCGGCGGTATGCTCGGCCAATATCTCGGCGCCCAGCTCGACCTCCAGCCCCCGCCGCCCTGCACTGACATAGATGCCCGGCTGCGCCTGCGCCGAGCTGTCGATAAAGGTACGCAGCCGCTTTTTCTGACCCAGCGGACTGATCCCACCCACCAGGTAACCTGTCGCCCGTTGCGCGGCCATCGGATCGGCCATCTCGACCTTCTTCACTTTGGCCGCCTGAGCCAGCGCCTTCAGATCAAGCGTACCGGCGACCGGCACCACGGCGACCAGCAGCTCATTCTTCTCGCTGCAGGCCAGCAGCGTCTTGAATACCCGCGCAGGTTCGAGACCGAGCTTTTCGGCGGCCTCGAGGCCATAGGAAGCGGACTTCGGATCGTGCTCATAACTGTGAATGCGGTGCTCGGCTTTAGCCTTCTTCAGGAGATCGATGGCGGGCGTCATGGCGAAAGGATCATTAGATGGAGGTCGCTACATTAGCCAAAAACACAATGGCCCGCACGCTGTGCGGGCCGCTGATGTCACGACATGCCAGCGGCCTGCCGACTCCGGCTCAGGCCACCTTGGACCGCTGCGTCGCACGCAGCTGCCGTGCCGCCGCCACCATGTTGACCAGTGCCGCCTCGGTTTCCGGCCAGCCGCGGGTCTTCAGGCCGCAGTCGGGATTGACCCAGAGCCGCTCAGCGGGGATGCGCTCGCTGGCTTTTTCCAGCAACTGCACCATTTCCTGCGTATCCGGTATCCGCGGCGAATGGATGTCGTAGACGCCCGGGCCGATGTCGTTGGGATAATCGAAGGCACGGAAGGCCTCGAGCAGTTCCATTTGCGAACGCGAGGTTTCGATGGTGATGACATCGGCGTCCATTGCGGCGATCGATTCGATGACATCGTTGAACTCGCTGTAGCACATGTGCGTATGGATCTGCGTCTCGTCACGCACGCCACTGGCGCACAGGCGGAACGCCTCGACTGCCCAGTCGAGATAGCCCTGCCACTGCGCGCGACGCAGCGGCAATCCTTCGCGGAACGCAGCTTCGTCGATCTGCACGATTTTGATGCCGGCCGCTTCCAGATCACACACCTCGTCACGGATCGCCAGTGCCAGCTGCCGGGCCTGCTGCTCGCGACTGAGATCCTCGCGGGTGAAGGACCACATCAGCATCGTCACCGGGCCGGTGAGCATGCCCTTTATGACTTTGCCGGTCTGCTGCTGTGCATAGCGGATCCACTCCACCGTCATGGGCGCTGGACGACTCAGATCGCCGTAGATGACCGCCGGTTTGACGCAACGAGAGCCGTAACTCTGCACCCAGCCGAAACGGGTGAAGGCGTAGCCGTCCAACTGCTCAGCGAAGTATTCGACCATGTCGTTGCGCTCAGCCTCACCGTGCACCAGCACATCCAGGCCCAGTTGTTCCTGCACGGCTATCGCATGACGGATCTCCGCCTGCATCGCCTCGGTGTACTCGGTCAACCCCAGCTTGCCCTGCTTGAAGGCCTGGCGTGCCAGACGGATCGCCGACGTCTGCGGAAAGGAGCCGATGGTCGTGGTCGGGAATGCCGGCAGTCCCAGCCGCGCACGCTGCTTGTCGATCCGCTCGGCGAAAGGCGACTGACGCTGGCTATCAAGCGGGCCGATAGCGGCCAGGCGCGCCTGCACTTCGGGCTTATGGATACGCGGCGATTGCGTCCGATTGGTCTGAACATCCCGGCTGTGCTGCAACGCGGCCTGTACCCGGGCGTCTTCGGGGGTGTCCAGCGCACGTGCCAGGACCGCGATTTCAGCGCACTTCTGCACGGCAAACGCGAGCCAGTTTCTGAGCTCAGCGTCCAGTTGATCTTCGCGAGCCAGATCCACGGGGGTATGCAGCAACGAACAGGAAGGCGCAACCCATAACCGATCGCCGAGACGATCGTGTGCATGCCGCAGCACATCCAGCGCCTTGTCCAGATCGCAGCGCCAGACGTTGCGACCGTTGACCAGACCAAGGGAGAGAACCTTGTAGGTCGGCAGCCGATCGAGAATGACTGGGTACTGCTCCGGCGCACGCACCAGATCGATGTGCAGACCATCCACAGGCAATGCGGCCGCCAGTCCCAGATTATCTTCCAGGCCGCCAAAATAGGTCGCGACCAGCTTCTTCAGCGGCGCTCTTTGCAGCAGATGATAGGCCCGTTCGAAGGCATTCCTCCAATCCTGCGGCAGGTCCAATACCAAAATTGGTTCATCGATCTGTACCCAATCCACGCCTTGCGCAGCTAAGCGCTCGAGCACCTCGCCGTAAATCGGCAGCAAGCGTTCGAGCAGCTCCAGCTTGTCGAACGCTTCCCCCTTGGCCTTGCCCTGCCAGAGATAGGTCAGCGGGCCGATCAGTACCGGCTTCACCGCATGCCCCCGCGCCTTGGCCTCCTCGACCTCCTCGAACAATTGGGTCCAACACAGGCTGAAGGATTGATCCGCAGTGAATTCGGGCACCAGATAGTGGTAGTTGGTATCGAACCATTTGGTCATTTCCTGTGCCTGTCCGCTGCCGCAGCAGCTCTGGCTGACGCCGCGCGCCATGGCGAACAGAGTGTCCAATGTCGGTGCGCCATCGGCCGGACGAAACCGCTCGGGGATCACGCCAAACATCAGCGAGTGCGTCAGGACTTGGTCGTACCAAGCGAAATCACCAACGGGCAACAGCTCGATCCCCGCGTCGGCCTGCAATTGCCAATGCGCAGCACGCAGTTCACGGCCCACTTGGCGTAGTGCTTCCTCGGTCAGGTCGCCCTTCCAGTACGCCTCCAGCGCCTTCTTCAACTCCCGATCGGCGCCGATGCGCGGGAAACCCAGGGAATGAGCAACAGCCATAACAATCTCCAATTCATTTCGCTTCGATGGAGGAGATTGTGGGCGTAGCCAGAGAATGAAACAAACTAATGCATTTTGTTTTGAATAGTAAAAAATTTCATATTGTCGTTTTTTCGCTTTTGTTCTCTAACACTCCAAAGACATAAGAAGAACTGAAATGATTGGCAGACAACAACCGGAGAATCTTGAAGGTCTGCTGGAGCGCCTCAGCCAGGCTGGCGAACCCAGCGAGCCGGTTACCATCCAGGGCATGCTCGAAGCGACCGGCCACCGCAGCTTCGGAGCCTTGTTGCTGGTGCCGGGTTTATTGGTGTTTTCGCCCCTGTCGGGTATCCCCGGACTGCCAAGCTTGTTTGCCGTCATGGTGGGGCTGATCGCACTTCAAATTTTGATCGGGCGCAAACACTTCTGGCTGCCCCGGTGGTTGCTTCAGCGTCGGGCATCGCGGGGTAAATACGATCGGGCCATCGCCTTTCTGCAGCGTCCCGCGCGCTGGGTCGATCGGCTGTTGCGGCATCGCCTGACCTTTCTCACCGAAGGCCTCGCAGTACGCCTCAATGCGCTGGTATGCCTGCTGATCGCCGCCACCATGCCGCCACTCGAGCTGATCCCGTTCGGCAATTCTGCCGCGGGCGCCGCGCTGAGTTTCCTCGGGCTGGGCATGATGGCGCGCGACGGCGCCCTGGTAATCGTCGCCCTCCTGTTTCTCGGCGTGCTGGTCTATCTGGTCAGCCGCATCTGGATGTGACCCGCCTCATCACCTCTGCATCCCGCGTCTCGGCGAAGACAACCTTTTGCGAGACGCGGGTGAGTTCAGCCGCCATTCTGCCTGCTCGACAATAGCCATCGCGCTGGAACACACTTCGCCAACACAATGAGTGATGCTCAAGTCATCGTAGTTTCCCCGATCGAGTATTTCCTCGGATCCTGGCCCCGATACCGTCACAGCAGGAAGCCGCAGCATGCTGGAAATCCGCCACCTGAAAACCCTTCATGCTTTGCGCGAAACCGACAGCCTCGTCGAAGCGGCCGAGCGCCTGCATCTGACCCAGTCGGCGCTATCGCACCAATTCAAGGAACTGGAGGAACGTCTGGGCCTGCAGCTGTTCGTGCGCAAGACTCGCCCCGTGCGCTTCACCAGTGCCGGCTTGCGCCTGCTGCAACTGGCGGACAGCCTGTTACCGCAACTGCGCAGCGCCGAGCGTGACCTGGCGAGGCTGGCCGGTGGCACGGCGGGCCGTCTGCACATGGCCATCGAATGCCACAGCTGCTTCCAGTGGCTGATGCCCACCATCGACCAGTTCCGCGATGCCTGGCCGGAAGTCGAACTCGATCTCGCCTCGGGCTTCTCGTTCGCGCCGCTGCCGGCTTTGGCTCGCGGCGATCTGGATCTGGTCGTGACCTCCGATCCGATCGAGCTGCCCGGCATCACCTATGTCCCGTTGTTTACCTATGAGGCCCTGCTGGCGGTCGCCAACCAGCATCCCTTGGCCAATCGGCCCTACGTGCGCGCCGAAGACCTGGCCAGCGAAACCCTGATTACCTATCCGGTGGAGCGCGACCGGTTGGATATCTTCACCCGGTTTCTCGAGCCGGCGGATGTCGAGCCGGCGCAGGTCCGTACCTCTGAGCTGACAGTGATGATGATGCAGTTGGTGGCCTCGGGCCGCGGTGTCTGTTGCGTACCGAACTGGGCGCTGCACGAATACAGCACCCGCGGTTATGTCACCGCCAAGCGCCTGGGCGAAAAAGGACTGTTTGCTACGCTGTTCGCCGGCATTCGCGCCGACATGCTGGATTCGCCATTCATGCGCGACTTCCTGCTGACCGCCAAGGACACTTCCTTCTCGACCCTGGAAGGCGTCAGCGCGGCGCAGAAAGCGAAATAGAGCGTCCTTCAGCCCTGCCGATAGGGCAGCGCATTGCGCGCTGCCTCGGCGTAACGCCGCACTCCGACGCGTTCCTGTTCGAGAAATTCGCTCACCGCGGCGCGCAGCCCGGGGTGTCGCAGGTAATGCCAGGAACGGGTAATCACCGGCTCGAAGCCACGAATGAGCTTGTGTTCGCCCTGGGCCCCGGCATCGAAGCGAGACAGCCCGGCCGCGATGGCCTGGTCGATACCCTGATAGAAGCAGGTCTCGAAGTGCAGCCGATCGAACTCGGCAAGACAGCCCCAGTAACGTCCGTAGAGCCCATGTGCATCGACCAGACTGAAGGCCATGGCCACCATCCGGCCGCCCTGCCGGGCTAGCACGACGCGGATCGCCTCCGGCATCCGCTCGGCCAGCAGGCTGAAGAAGCTTCGCGTCAGGTAGGGTGCCTGCCCGCGTACGTAGTAGGTATTGGCATAACAGGCGTAGACGAAATCCCACTCGGCCTCGCCAAGCTGATGGCCCTCACGCCAGTCGAATTCGATCCCCTGCCCCGCCACCTGTTCGCGCTCCTTGCGCAGTTGCTTGCGTTTGCGTGAGGTGAGCGCGTCGAGAAAGTCCTGGAAATCACGGTAGCCGCGGTTGTGCCAATGAAATTGGCAACCGATGCGCTCCAGCCAGCCATCGCGCCCTTGGAAAACCGCATCGGCGGCCGCTTCGGTGAAATTCACATGCAGGCTGGAATGCCCGTTCTCGGCGAGCCCTTCGGTGAGCTGATCGAGCAGCTCGCCGGCCGCCTCGCAATCACCCAACAGGCGCGCGCCGCACACGGGTGAAAATGGCACCGCGCAAAGGAGCTTCGGGTAGTACTCGATGCCGGCCCGATGGCAGGCATCCGCCCAGGCCCAGTCGAACACGTACTCACCGCTGGAATGGGTCTTGCGATACAGCGGCAGCGCGGCGATGGCTGCACCCTGCGCATCGCTGAGCAGCTGATGCTGCGGACGCCAGCCACTTCGCCTTCCGACGCTGCCGCTGTCCTCCAGCGAGGCGAGGAACGCGTGGCGAAGAAAGGGCTGAGGATGGTCACCGAGCAGAGCATCCCAACGAGCGGGCGCGATGTCGGCAAGGCAGGAAAGAGTCTGAATAGGCATAGGCGCCAGTCTGGCGGCTAATCGGAACGAAAAAAAGCCCCATGTGTATGGGGCTTTAAAGGAGCATCACGAAGGAAACTGTGTTGCGTTAGAACACGTACTGCGCGCGGAACACCAGGCCATCGCCGTCGTCGTCGCCGTTGGCGTTCTCGGCGTTGTCGACCTTGGCTTTGACGTAGTAGCCGCTGAGCTTGACGTTCTCGTTGGCGTACCAGTTCACACCCAGGTTGTGCACCTTGCCTTCGACGTCGTTGGTCGCAACGAGGCCGACCGAGTCATCCTCAGCTTCGATATGGTCGTAGCGGTAGAAGACTTCCCAGGCACCGATCTGCTTGTTTTCCGGCTTGAGCTGGTCGAAGCGGCCGAGCTTGTAGCCACGTGCTTCGCCGGTGAGGGTGTAGGCGACCTGGGCGTAGTAACCCTTGGCCTCGACATCTTCGTAGGCAGCGGAATCGGAATCCATCTCGCGGGTGATGTATTCACCCTGAACGGACAGCGGACCCATCGCCCAGGCAGCTTCCAGACCGAACGCGGTGTCGTCGCCGTAAGAACCCGCCGGTGCGTTGTTCGCGCCACCGAGCAACAGGCGGTTGCCGTTGGTGCCGGCATCGTTACCACCGGCAGTGCTCACGCCGCGCATGCCCAGGCGGCTGCGGATGCGGCCGTCGGTGGCCGTGTCGTCCAGGTTGCGCTGGGCGAAGTTGATACCGAAGTGCAGGACGTTGCCGGCCTCGTGCATCGGCGCGAAGACCGCACGGGCGTTGACCTGCTTGACGCTTTCACCGTCGACGTCGTTCTGATCCTTGGCATGCAGGCCCAGCGAGCCGTACAGGGAGTCGCCAGCCGTGCCGTTGACCTGGATGCCCAGCCCGTTCTGGTGGCCGTTGGCCCAATCGACCAGATCGTAGGCAGCGTTACGCTCCTGGGCGGTCACCCATTTGGAGCTGGTGGCTTTTTCCAGACCGAAATCGGGATCGAAGCGACCCATCTTGATGTTCACTGGGCTGAAGCCGGAATACTGGATGGATGCTTCATCCCAGTAGCCGTCTTCGCTGCTGCCGGCGTTATGCGCGAAATCGTAGTTGAACTGGTATTTCCAGTCCTGGTAGGCCACGCCGCCGATTTCCAGGAATGCGCGACGGAAGTAGGCGGCGTCGGCGTTGTCGCCATTCTGGGTGTAGAAGCCGTCGAAGGTGCTGTAGTCGGCTTGCAGACGCCCGCCGATCTTGAAGCTGAACTGCTTGTCCGTCGTGGCGACTTCCAGGCCACCCTTGGTCTTGACTACGATGTCAGCGCCGTCAGTGGTGACGGTGCCGGCGAAAGCCTGGGCGGAAACGGCCAGAGCGAGGGCGCTGGCGGCGAAACCGGCGAAGTGCTTACGGATCATCGAAAATTCCCCTTTTGGTTTAGCGTTGGAAAACACACAGGTATGGCTCTTTGTGCTGCCGGCATCTTGGCCAGGCTATGTGTCAGCCAGGTGGCTGTTCCATAAAGCTTTTATGACAAGGGGAACTTAAAAGATCAGTGTTTATCGCAATAGCTGTTGGATGAGTGACACAACCCAAGAGGCCTTGCGCGTTTCGGCCAACGCGCAGGAAAAAAGGGCGGATCAAGATCCGCCCTGGTTGTCGCAAGCTGCGCGGCGATCAGCGCTTGCGCAAAATCACGCTGCCAATCGAGTAGCCAGCACCAAACGAGCTGAGCACGCCAAGGCTGCCAGCCGAAAGGTCGTCCTGATGCTTGTGGAAGGCGATCACCGAACCGGCCGAACTGGTGTTGGCGTAGGTGTCGAGAATGACCGGCGCCTCTTCCGGGCTGGCGTCGCGACCCAAGAGTTTGCGCACAATCAGATGGTTCATGTTCAGGTTGGCCTGGTGCAGCCAGAAGCGCTTGACGGCGCTGACCTCGATTTCGTTCTCCTTTAGATGTTCGCCGATCAGCTCGGCCACCATCGGGCAGACTTCCTTGAACACCTTGCGACCTTCCTGGACGAACAGCTTGTCCGGGTTGGTCATGTATTCCTCGGCGGTGCGGTTCAGAAAGCCGAAGTTGTTGCGGATGTTGTTGGAGAACTCGGTCGCCAGCTTGGTGCTGACCACGTCCCATTGGTATGGCGAAGTGGCCAGGTCGGCGCGCTCGATGATCACCGCCGTGCAGGCGTCGCCGAAAATGAAATGGCTGTCGCGGTCGCGGAAGTTCATGTGCCCGGTGCAGATCTCGGGGTTGACCATCAGCACGGCACGCGCCTGACCCAATTGCACCGAGTTCGCCGCGTTCTGGATGCCAAAGGTGGCCGAGGAGCAGGCCACGTTCATGTCGAAGCCGAAACCCTTGATGCCCAGCGCCGCCTGCACTTCGATGGCGATCGCCGGGTAGGCGCGCTGCAGGTTGGAGCAGGCGACGATCACGCCGTCGATATCGGCGGCAGTCTTGCCTGCGCGCGCCAGTGCCTGCTCGGCCGCCTTGACCGACATCTCGCAGAGGATCGACCACTGTTCGTTGCTGCGCTCGGGAATACGCGGGACCATGCGGTCCGGGTCGAGAATGCCGGCCTTGTCTGTGACGAAGCGACTCTTGATGCCCGACGCCTTCTCGATAAAGGCCGAGCTGGATTCCGGTACCGGCTGCACGTCACCCGCCTCGATGGCGGCGGCGTGTTCGGCGTTGAAGCGACGGGCGTAGGTGTTGAACGACTCGACCAGTTCGTCGTTGGAAATGCTGTGGGCAGGGGTATAAAGGCCGGTACCGCTGATGACGACGTTATGCACAGTCGTTCCTCTTGAATATTGGCTGATCGTTGTCTGGCGCCGCAACGGAGCGAGGCCGGCCAGCGCCGTTCGCCATCGTTCATGCCGCGTCTGTTTATATGGCGGCTATTGTGCACGAAAACCTGACAGATGCCGCAGCTTGGCGTTCAAATGCAGACAAAACAGATCACAAGCCTGCAACGTCACCCGCGTTGACGCGTCAGGGAAGCGGGTGTCGAGAGGGGAACGCCATCCCGACATGCCGGCTGCGTTCCAAAGGCGCCCGTCGGCAATGATCGCTTTCGGCTATTCTTGCGATCCCAACCCACAGGACCATCCGATGAAAGACCCACTCGCCGAGCTGATCCGTCTGATCAGCTCGGGCTGCATGAGCGAAGACGAGATCAACCGCCTCGCTGACGAAGCGGCTCAAGCCTATGCCGATCCCGGTGCCTTTCTGCAGGCCAACCCGGACATCATCTACGACGATGACTTCCCCATTCCGCTAGGCGAATGGATGATCGTCGGCAGCCTGCCGGACACCGTGCTGTTCCAGGCCGACGATTACCAGACGCTGTTCGAGCAGATCGTCGGCTCGTTCGGCCCGGACGTGAATTTCGTCCTCAAACCCAAGCAGTTGGCGAAAACCGAGCCGCTGAAGGCGCTCAACCGCATCCAGACGCAACTCAGCAGTCTCTACCCGGAAAAAGGCGGCTACGTGCTGGTGGACTTCAGCGAGCCATTGGATGACGAACTGCAAGCGGTGCTCGTATACACCAGCGATATCGAGCGGGTAATGACCCTGGCGGTGGAAGTGGGCATCTATGCCGCCCCGGCGCTGGCGGCGTTACAAGCTGAAAGCGAAGGCTGAGCCAGCTCCGCTGCCGTTTCGTTCGCCCCGAGCGGCAACGGGCCTAGCGTCGGCGCAGCGGCTCCAATAGCCCTGACAGACCGTTATGGTCGATTTCCTGCATCAGCGCCAGCAACTGGCCAATTTCCCCGGGCGGGAAGCCGACCCGCGCGAACCAGTTCAGGTAGTTGCCCGGAAGATCTGCGATCAACCGCCCCTTGTACTTGCCGTACGGCATCGTCTGGGTCACCAGGCGTTCGAGGTCTTCGGGTTTCATGGCAGCGCTTCGGTCGACGGAGCGCAGATACTGCCACAGCCGGTCTGAAACGGCAGCTTGGGTAAGCTGAACCCTTTCGTCATAACGCTGCGCGCCAAGCAAGCGCACAGCTATAAGGCACATCGCCATGACCTCTCCAGCCTGCGCCACCGCTGACGACAGCGAATGGCCGGGGTTCGCTAGAGGTTCTCTATCGCGACCATAGGCCTTGCCTATTTAGCAAGCGAAGCCATTTGCTTCTAGGCCTTCTGTACGACCTCGTCGATACAGGAAAACAACAACATGAATGCCGTCCTAGCCCGTTCGTGCCTGGCCATGGCACTTGGCACCATGCCTATCGTACCGATGGCCTACGCCGCCGAAGACGATAAGCCGACCAGCTACAACCCCGTGGTCATCAGTGAGAATTTCGATGCGATCATGCAGCGCATGTCAGCGGACAAGCCTGCCATCCTCGAGAGGCACATGGAGCTGCTGAGGCAGCGCTACGACCTCAGCGACACGCCAGCCGAAGGCGTCACCATGGCGCGCGGCAAGCCGATACAAGCCGGCGTGCGGGTCAAGCTCGCGGGTGGCAGCTGGGAGGAATTGGCGCAACTGAGCCCCGAGCAGATCCGCCAACAGAAGCGCTTCCCCGCCGGGTTCATGCCGCTACCACACCCGAACCATCCCGAAGGCGGAATGGTGTTTCCGCAGTTTCATATCGATGAGGTCAACAAGATCGAGGGCCGCGACCTGACCCGCTTCGACCTGGATTTCGATCTACCGGACCACTTCCTTCCGGAATTCCCGGCGCCGATCTATCTCACCACGCGGCCGGATCTCGGCGATGTATCCCAGGGCAAGCTGGTGAACATCCGCAACTACTTCGAGCTGTTCAACGGCATCCTCAACCCCAAGCAGCTCGAAGGGCTGCGCCTGCTGGTGACGACTTTTCCGCAACAGCAATTCAATGCGACCGATGACCGGCGCAGCGAGCATCCACATACCGGAGTCGCCTGCCTGGATTGCCACGCCAACGGTCATACCAATGCCGCCACGCACCTGGCCGGTGACGTGCGGCCGCAGAAATTCCGCCACCGCATCGACACGCCCACCCTGCGCGGCGTGAACGTGCAACAGATCTTCGGCTCCCAGCGCGCGCTGAAGACGGTCGAAGATTTCACCGAATTCGAGCAGCGCGCCGCCTATTTCGATGGCGACATCGTGCTGGCGGCGAAAAAAGGCGTGAATGTGCTCGAGCGCGGCAGCCAGGTGCATTTCATGGGCGAGTTCCAGGCACTGCTGGACTTCCCGCCGGCCCCCAAGCTCAACGTCGAGGGCCGACTCGACCCGGCCAAGGCCAGCGAACAGGAACTGCGCGGCGAGCAGGTTTTCCACGGCAAAGGCGCCTGCGCAAGCTGCCACATACCGCCCTACTACACCGACCACCTGATGCATAACCTGCAGACCGAACGCTTCTACGAACCCCAGGAGTACAACGGCGTCATGGCCGTCGGCGACGGGCCGATCAAGACCTTCCCGCTGCGCGGCATCAAGGACTCGCCTCCGTACCTGCACGACGGTCGCCTGCTGACACTCGAGGACACCGTCGAGTTCTTCAACCTGGTATTGCAGCGCGGCCTGAGCCAGGAGGAGAAAGCCGATCTGGTGGCGTTTTTGCGCACCCTGTGACGCCGCTGCGCCAGGGTTGAGGTCCTAATACGGACGGCCTATTGCAGGCATGGCCTTTGTCATGGCGCCTTTTTCCCTGTCGCTTGTCACAATGCTGCACGCGCCGGCAAACGTCGGCGCATCGCCTCATCGAGGAGCGCTCCATGACCGAACCAGCCCAACCCAAGCCCGAACTGGACGACGCCGCGCTGGCCTTTGCCGAGCAGATATTCGACAGCGCCCGTAAAGGCGATGCAGTGCGCCTCGCCGACCTGCTCGGCCGCGGCCTGCCGGCTAACATACGCAACCACAACGGCGACAGCCTGTTGATGCTCGCCACCTACCATGGTCATCTCGATGCGTCACGCGTGCTGCTGGAGAGCGGCGCCGATCCGCAGCTGCGCAACGACAAAGGCCAGACACCGCTGGCGGGTGCGGCGTTCAAGGGGGATCTGGCGATGATCAGTCTGCTGCTCGAACAGGGCGCCGATGTAGAGGGCGCATCACCTGATGGCAAAACCGCGCTGATGATGGCCGCCATGTTCAACCGCACCGAGATCGTCGAATACCTGATCGCCCAGGGCGCCGACCCGCACGCCGCCGACCGCAACGGTGCCACGCCACTCACCGCCGCCGCGATGATGGGCGCCGCCGACGCCCATGCGCTGCTGAGCAAGTTCGCCGACTGACCGGCACCGCCCTACCAATCGCGGCGCTCGACGCCCGTGCCGCGTCGTTGAACCATCGCGTCCTCTTCCGATCTCTGTGTACTGAGCCGAAAGCAGCCAGCGCTCCCCTTCCGGCGCGCTGCACGGGATAATCCCGCATTTTTCTCCGCCACCTCCGAGGACGACCATGACGGCGTACACCGCCCCGCCGACGCCGCGCTTTTCTCCGCGCGCGATCCTGTTGATAGAGCTGGCGCTAGCCATGGGCGGTTTCGCTATCGGCACAGGCGAGTTCACCATCATGGGACTGATGCCCAACGTGGCGCAGGGATTGGGCATCAGCGAGCCGCAGGTCGGCCATGTGATCAGCACCTACGCTTTGGGTGTGGTGGTCGGGGCGCCGCTGCTGGCGATCCTCGGCTCGCGGTTGTTCCGCCGACATTTGCTGTTGCTGCTGATGAGTTTCTTCGCACTGGGCAACTTCGCCAGCGCCATGGCCCCGGATTACCACTCGCTGATGCTGTTCCGCTTCATCGCCGGACTGCCCCACGGCGCCTATTTCGGCGTGGCCATGCTGGTCGCCGCATCGATGGTGCCGGCGGATCAACGCGCCAAGGCGGTCAGCCGGGTGCTGGCCGGACTGACCATCGCCATGCTGATCGGCAACCCCATCGCGACTTGGCTGGGGCAGTGGCTGAGCTGGCGTTGGGCGTTCGGCCTGGTGGGGCTCATCGCGCTGCTGACGGTGCTGCTGGTGGCAATCTTCCTGCCACTGGACCGTAGCGAGCCACGTAATAATCCGATGCGCGAACTACGCGATTTCAATCGCAAACCGGTGTGGCTGGCGCTGGCCATCAGCTCGATCGGCTTTGCTGGCATGTTCTGCGTGTTCAGCTACCTGGCGCCGACCCTGCTGGAGGTTACCCGCGTCAGCGAAAGCTGGATTCCGGTGGGCCTGGCGGCCTTCGGTCTGGGCGGTATCGTCGGCAATATTTTCGGTGGCTGGCTATTCGATAAGCTGCGCTTCAAAGCCATCGCCTGGCTATTGCTCTGGAGCATTTTCGTCCTGCTGGTATTTCCCTTTGCCACCCATTCACTATGGACCATCCTGCCGGCGGCCTTCGCAGTGGGTACCATGGTCTCGCTGTCGCCTGCACTGCAGACGCACCTGATGGACGTAGCCGCCGATGCGCAGACGCTGGCCGCGGCGTCCAACCATTCGGCATTCAACGTCGCCAACGCGCTCGGCCCATGGCTTGGCGGACTGGCCATCAGCGCTGGCCTGGGTTGGACCTCCACCGGCTACATCGGCGCTGCAACCGGTGCGGTCGGTTTGTTGGTGTTCTGGTGGGCCTGGACATCACGCGACGACGATCAAGCGTCCCCCGAAACGGCCATCGCCTGCGATTGAATACCCGAATTAACGTGGGAGGGGTTGAGTTCGCAGTATCCATCCCACGCACAACTCATAGCGTCAGGTGCAGAGCGCATCGACCGCCTGGCCGAGGTAGCGCAACAGGCCTTCATCAACCCAGGTGCCCTCCATCAGGCTGGGCTCGCGCTGGTTGGCCTGGCGAATCGTCTGCTGGATCCGCGGATCGTCACCGGCATAGGCGCGAAACAGTGCCAGCCAACGTCGGGCCAGCTGCCGCACCTGCTCGGAGTCGGGCGCCAGGCCATCCCGTTGCGCCTTACGCAACGCAGCGATCAGGCCAGGCCATTCACGCATGCTGTCCAGATAGTGCCGACGCATGAACGCCATGCTGTCGGGATCGAGGTAGCGCTCGTACACGGCCAGCTTGGTCTCGGCAAAGGCTCGTAGCACATAGTCACTGACCTCACGGGAGATGCCGGTCTGTTGTTGCAGTACCGGTTCTTCCAAGTGCATGGCGTCGAGTTTCGCCAGCAGGCCAGGATCGGCCGCGGTGTCCCGCTCCAGTTGCTGCATCCAGCGTCGCGCCAGCGCTTTCGCCCGTTCGTCCTGCGGGTCGACTTCTTCGTATAGCAGCCGTGCGCCCTCCTCGGCCAGTTCGGCCCAGCGGGCATCGCTCACGGCGTTGCGGTTGTAGAACGGCAGTTGCCGCAGTTCGTCTTCGGAAAAATACTTCTCGTACATGCTCATCAACTCCAGTGCTTCCAGCCAGTCGGCAAGCGCCGGCTCGTCGCCCGAGACGCACTGCTGATGCAGCTGCGCCAGCCGTTCGCGCAGCCGTATCTGGCGTGCGATCTGCTGGTCGAGCAGGCTCAACTGCTGCTCGATCACGGCGGACACCGACCGCCCTTGCCGGTCGAGAATCGCTCCGACTTCGGCCAGCGAAACACCCAGGCTTCGTAGCGCCTGGATCTGCTGCAACCGTGCAACATCGTCACGGTTGTACAGCCGATAGCCCGCGTCGGAGCGCGCGGATGGGCGTAGCAATCCGATGTCGTCGTAGTGGTGCAAGGTCCTGACGGTCAGACCACAACGCCGGGCCAATTCACCTACTTTCAACTGCATCGCAAAGCGCTCCTCGTCCGTGCGAAAGTGATGGTCGGGCCTCACGCAACGTGAGGGTCAATGGCATCAAGGAAGTTTTTCGACAGCGACCGTCCCGGATACGAGCGGATCGTTGCGACGTGATGTTTACTGAAGGGCGTATTCGAAGGTACTGACTACCCGCAGACGCTTGCCCGGCGTGCGACCGGTATCCATGTCGCTGCCATCGTCGTCGAGCACGCGGATCACCCCCTGATTGGCGTTTTTCAGCTCGCCCAGACGCGCACCAGCATCCTCGGCGAATTTGGCCGCCTGCTCGCGCGCGTTGCGTGTGGCGTCTTCCAGCAAGGCCGGCTTGAGATCATTGAAGCCGCGCAGCTGATAACGTGGCCCGCTGAAACCGTTCTGCTCGGTATCGAGCTGGATACCGGCCTGGATCAGCGGATCGACACCGTTGGCGGCCTTGCCGACCGCCTCGACACGCATCGACTTGACCAGCACCTGGCCGCTGCCGTTGAAGCGCAGGGCGATCTCCTGCGGCGCCCATTCACGCGCCAGCAGGTCCTGAACCTGCAACGGGCGCACCTCGATCTCGTCATCAGCGAAGCCCTGCTCGCGCAGGAACGCCACCACCCGGCTGCGATCGTCCGACAAGCCCTGCTGGACGCCGGCGAAATCGTTGCCGGCGCGACGGAAGCCGAGCGTCCAGACGGCAAAATCGCTTTGCACGTCGCGTTCTGCCAGCCCTTTGACCGTCACCGAGCGGTCGGCCATACGAAAACGTTCCACTCCCTGTCCCACCGACCAGCCGGCGAAGGCGAGCGCGGCGGCAATCAACAGGGCGGGCAGCAAACCGATGCGTGTTGTGATCACGATGAAACTCCTGAAAACGACGGGAGCCAGGATGCTAACCCGCGCTGAAGGCCAATGGTGCGAAGCGGACGTCGCTACGCTGCAATCTGTAGTAAAGACTTGTCGTCGCGAGCCGCTTGCATGCGCCCGCCAGCTAATCGCTCAATGGCGCTTCACTAGGAGATGCCCCAGCCGCCATGTCGACCTTGTCGCTCTTTCGCAAAAAAGCCCGCTCCAATTTCTTGCTGTTCATTGCCGCGGCGCTCGCCGTCCTGCCGATCGGCTGCTCGCTGCTGGAGCACAAAGAGCGTGAACTGGTGTTCCGAATCGAGCCTGGTACAGCCAGTTGGTATCGCGGGCTGCCCAGCGGCGTGGAAGAACGCGAATTAAGCGCGCCAGCGTTCGGCGACAGCCAGAACATTCACGCTTGGTGGTGGCCAGCCGAACAGGTAAACGCGCCGGCAATCCTTTATTTGCATGGGTCGCGTTGGAATCTCACAGGGCACTTGTTCCGGCTGGAGCAAATCCGTTCGCTGGGCTTTTCAGTGCTGGCGATCGATTACCGCGGCTTCGGTCAGAGCTTGGGCGAGCTGCCGTCCGAATCCAGCGTTTACGAGGACGCGCGGATTGCCTGGGATCATCTCAAGACGCTGCAGCCCGATGCCGACAAGCGTTTGATCTATGGCCATTCGCTGGGCGGTGCGGTGGCGGTGGATCTAGCGGCCGAGCTGGGTCTCGAAGCCGAACGTCGCGGCGAAGCACCGCCCGCACGCGCGCTGATCGTCGAGTCCAGCTTCACCAACCTGGCCGATATCGCGACGGAAGTGGCCGACACCCCCTGGCCGATCCGCTGGCTGGTGTCGCAGAAATTCGATTCGATCGACAAGATCGATCAGATCGGCATGCCGCTGCTGCTGGTTCACGGTACGGATGATCAATACGTACCGGCCCGCTTCAGCGAAGAACTATACGCCGCCGCCAAGCACCCCAAGCAGCTTCTGCTGATCGAAGGCGGCACCCATAACAACGCAATGCGTGTGGGTCGCCGAGCCTATTCCGACGCCATCCGGGAATTGCTGGCTGCGCCAAGGGAGCACGCTGCGGATAGCGGATCGCCCGGAGACGTGCATACCAACCGCGGCTAGACACCGTTTGGGCCTGAAAGCACGGCTTCGCTACGCCGGTAACGCTGGATCCCGCAGTGCGTACTCAACAGGCCTCGCAGGCGACGGGCTGGGGCGCGTCCGACCAAGGATTGCGGCCCTCGCCGATCCACGCCAGGCTCGCCAGCCAGAAGCCGTCACGGTGGCGTTCATGGAACAGATCGAAATGCCCGACGCGCGCCAGACCCAACTCGGCGGGGCTGAGCCGCACATGGTCGCGCTGGCTGTTGCGGTAGTAGCTCAATCCCCGCTCGATGGCCGGCGAGGTGCCGTACTCATCATCGCAGACGCTGACCGCCAGAATCGGGGCGTAGACGGCGGCGAATCGCGCCAACATCTGTTCGCGCTCATGCGCTGGGTAGCTGTGCTCCATTCGCGCCCGGCGAAACGCCCACTCCAGCGCCACGCCGGCCGGCAGGTCTTCCAGCCAGCCCAGCCGTCGTCCCGGAAAATAGCCGTAGACCGCCGTCACGGCCGGCATGAACAGATGCCACTTGGCAAACATCCGCCAACGTTGGGCGGCGGCGTAATCGCGCCAATAGGCATATTGCGCGCCGACGCTGAGAAAGCGGTCCACTTGGCTGGCGGCCTCGGCGAACCCCGGCAGAAAGCCACCGATGCTGTGCCCGACCGTGACCAATAGGCCGTCCGGGTCGCGCTCACGCATCCAGCGCACTGCCGCATCGAAATCGTAGTCGCCCCAGTCGCGCCAACGAATGTCGACCCCGCGCAGGTTCTTTGGCCGCGAGCCGCCGATACCGCGGTAATCGTAGGTCAGCACCGCATATCCATGCTCGCGCAGAAACGCGGCGTAGCGGGCGTAGTAGCGTGCCAGCACGCCGGTTGCGCTATTGATGATCACCGAGCCGCGCGCCTCGCCATTGGGCAGCCAGAGCTGCGCGGCAAGCGAATAGTCATCGCGGCATTGCAGAAACATATGCTTGGGCATGGGCGGCCGTCGCTTCGTGGGGTCTCGTGCAACATTGCCCGCTGCAGCCATTTTTGGCCAGCCCATTGGTGGAGCCGGCCGATACGCCGTGCATCACGACTAGGCGGCGGCGCTGCGATGCAATCACAATGGTCGCCGGTTCCCTACCGTGAGACCGTCAACGAACGCAGCGCTGGTCCAGCGGTCCATCATCGGGCTGACGCGGCGCCGCCGCGGCGTCTGCTTTCATCCAACCGCTCTGCTCTCCGCCTTTGACTGCGGTACAGCGGCCTTTCGGAGTTCTCCATGCAAAGCGATCAGCTGATCGTATTCGCCGTGCTGGCCGCAACACTGGGGCTGTTCGTGTGGAATCGCTGGCGTTACGACATCGTTGCGCTCGGCGCCCTGCTGGTCGTCACCCTGACCGGTATCGTGCCGCCAGAGAACACCTTCATGGGCCTTGGGCATCCGGCGGTGATCACTGTCGCTGCCGTACTGGTGCTCAGCCGCGGCCTGCTCAACAGCGGCGTGGTCGATTCACTGGCGCGCCATCTGACCCGGGTTGGCGACCAGCCCTGGATTCAGGTGCTGACGCTCACCGGTATCGTCGCGCTGTGCTCGGGCTTCATGAACAACGTCGGCGCGCTGGCGCTGTTCATGCCGGTCGCCGTATGGATGTCACGCCAGAGTGGCCGCTCGCCCTCCTATCTGCTGATGCCGCTGGCGTTCGGCTCATTGCTCGGCGGTACCCTGACGCTGATCGGTACGCCACCCAACATCATTATCGCCGGCTATCGGCGTGAAGTCGGCGAGACGCCGTTCCGCATGTTCGAGTTTCTTCCCGTAGGTCTGGCGATCACGGTCGCCGGCGTTCTGCTCATCACCCTGTTGTGGCGCCTGACCCCGCGTCGCGAGAACCAGAGCGGTGATCAGGAGCTGTTCGAGATCAGCGCCTATATGACAGAACTGCAGATTCCGCAGGGCAGCAAATATGCCGGTCGCACCTTGCGCGATCTGCTGGTCGCAGGCGGTGAAGAAGCCGATGTCATGGTCATCGCCCTGGTACGCGCCGGGCAGCATCAGCGCATGCCCTCGACCTACGAAGTGCTGCACGAGGAAGACGTTCTGCTGGTCGAAGCCGATTCGGACAGTCTCAAGAGCTTTCTCGACGTGACGCACCTGCAGCTGGCCGCCGAGGCGGACAGCAAGGCGGAAGCGCGTGAGAAAGCCGAGCAGGAAAAGCGGGCCGAAACTAATGGCGACAAGAGCCAGCAGCCAGATGACCCGGACGCCGATCGCACGCCTCGCGGGGAGCGCGCCCTGGCAGAGGCGATCATTACCGCCGGCTCGTCCCTGGTCGGCACGACCGCAACCGGCCTGGCGCTGCGTGAGCGCCACGGGGTCAACATCCTTGCCGTGGCGCGCCAAGGGCAGCGACTGCAGCAACGACTGGGCAAGATCCGCTTCGCCGCGGGCGACATTCTGCTGCTGCAGGCACGCGAGGATCAGCTGCAATCGACATTGAGCAACCTCGGTTGCCTGCCGCTGGCATCGCGCGGTCTGCGTATCACCGCGCCTCGCAAGGTGTTGTTGGCCAGTAGCATTTTTGCCGGCGCGCTGGCGCTGATCGCGTTCGGCGTGGTGCCCGCGGCGATCGCATTGGTCGGCGCGGCATTGGCGATGGTGCTCGTGGGGCTGGTCCCCACCGGCGACATCTACAAGAGCATCGACATGTCGGTCATCGTCCTGATCGCCGCGATGCTGCCGATTGGCGAGGCACTGGAAACCACCGGCGGCTCGCGCCTGATCGCCAACGCCCTGCTGGACATCAGCCAGGCGGCGCCACCGGCCGCCACGGTGGCGACCCTGATGATTGGCGTGATGCTGTTATCCAACGTGGTCAATAACGCCGCTGCCGCGGTGCTTGCCGCCCCCGTGGCGATCGCCCTCGCGCGCGGTATGGACGCCTCTGCCGATCCGCTGTTGATGGCGGTCGCCATCAGTGCTTCCTGCGCCTTTCTAACGCCCATCGGACACCAGTCGAATACGCTGGTCATGGCCCCCGGCGGCTACCGTTTCGGTGACTACTGGCGGCTCGGGCTGCCGCTGTCGATCTTGGTGGTGCTGGTGGCCGTACCCGTCATCCTCTGGGTTTGGCCTCTATAGCGGCGTCCGCGGCGTGGTTCAACGCGTCTTGAGTCCATTGAGCAACGCCCCATGGAACACATCCGGCGCCTCGACCTGCGGTGAGTGGCCTAGCTCAGGGAAAGGCACCAGGGTCGCGTTGGGAATCATCGCCGCGGCCTGCCGGCCAAGTTCGGGATAATCGCCCAGGCGTTGCGCGACGTCTTCCGGCGCTCGATTGGCTCCCGGTGCGGTGCGGTCCTTACCACCGATCAGCAACAAGGTTGGCACACTCAGCGTGTCGAATTCGTGGATCACCGGCTGGGTGAAAACCATGTCAGACGTCAGCGCCTGGTTCCAGGCAACGATCTCTTTGCCGTCACCGGCGTACATCCCGGCCAGCATGCTCACCCAGCGGTCATAGCGCGGTTTCCAGCTGCCGTTGTAGTAGAACTTCTGCTGGTAGGCTTTGATCTTTTCGAAGTCGGTCTTCAACTCGCTCTGATACAGTTCTTCGATTGACGCGTAGGGCACGCCTTTTTCTTGCCAATCCTCGAGCCCGATGGGGTTGACCAGTACCAGCTGCTCGACCATCTGCGGATAATTGAGCGCGAACCGTGACGCCAGCATGCCACCCATGGAATGACCGATCACGGTGACCTTCTCCAGATCCAGCGACTCCAGCAGCGCGCGGGTGTTGTGTGCCAGCTGCGCAAAGCTGAACTGGTAAGCCTCAGGCTTGCTGGAACTGCAAAAACCGATCTGATCGGGCGCAATCACTCGATAACCGTTCTGCGAGAGCGCCGCGATGCTCTCCTCCCAAGTCGCCGCACAGAAGTTCTTGCCGTGCATCAGCACGACCGTTCGCCCATTGCCTTTGCCCGCTGGGGGCACGTCCATGTACGCCATGGTCAAAGGTTGGCGCTGAGACGAAAAGTCGAAGCGCTTGATTGGGTGGGGATACTCAAACCCTTCAAGGTGCGGCCCGTAGGTCGGCTGTTGTTCAGCGTGCAGCACGGGGACGACAGTCAGCCCGGCGGCGAACATCAAGGAGGATATGGCTCGTTTCACGCATCAACTCCTGGCAGGCGACCATTCGGCCGCGATGACGTATGGGTCGTTGTGCGGAGCGGGCTGTCTTCAGAATCCAGACAGGCACCGAAGGCTCAAGCACAACGGTTTGCCTATCTGGGAGCACGAAACCGAAGTGAGGGTTCGGCGAGGACGGTGCAAGAATGTTTCTTTGTGATACCGCCTCGTACCGGGATCAAACAGACACCCGATGCGAGCGACAGCGACGCTACTGGGCGTCGACCTGCTGGATATCGAAGCCGATACGGTTGTCGGCGCTGATGCGAAAGTGCAGCGTCTCGCCAGTCTCAACTCGCGCGGCCCGCTCGCGTAGCAGATTGCCCATGCCGCACAGGGTGTCGTCTTCGGGATCGGACTCGATGCTGACGATGCGCATACCCTCCGGCACCTGCAACCGCACCTGTTCGCCGACGTGGATGCGTGCGGCGAGCTTGCGATCGACCATCACCGCCACATAGCAACCACCGCCGCGCACGCCGAAGTCGCGGGTCACCACCAGCTCGCCGCCGTTGGTGATGGGCGTCTGATAGCCGCGCAGACGTTCCTGCGGCACCGGCTTGATGTCCTCCGGGTCAGCCTGCCAGGACGAGCAGCCGGCCAGTGCCAGTAGGGAAGCAAATGCGAGGGGCAAGCGCATGCGGGACTCTCCGATCAGATAAGCGAAGCGCTGATGGTATGACAGGTTTACGCTCGCCATGCGGGAAATACGGCGGCTGATCTAACGGGTCGACACCGGATGGCTGCTCCCGGGATAGGGCCGCTCTTCTTCTAGCCCGCCGTCGCGCCGGTAGACCTCGACCGAAGCGGTCTTGCCCGCCATGAATCTATCCAGCTCGGTGAACATCTCGTCCTTGGTCACCGTCCGTAGCACGGTTTCGCGGGATTGCGGGTCGGTCAGCTCCCAGCCCATCGGGGTTGGATTCACGTGGTATTTGTCATGGGTACTCCTGATGGCGGGCGCAGGTTCGATCGCGTCCTGGGCTGGCGGGCTATCGGTCGTCGACACCGTCCTCGATCTCGCTTTCGTCGAAGTCCGGATCCTCGCCGGGCTCTTTCTCACCGCTATCGGTCATGGTGACGTCCGGCGATTCGTCAGCGGGATGGTCATGTTCGGATTGATCCTGATGGTGCTGGCTCATGGCGATCTCGCTGTATGACGCAATGGGGTCTATCGCATTGGAGCCGCCTCAGTCCGACGGCGTTCGCTTCACCAGGTGCCGGCGGTCCGATCGCCATCGGTTGCCGGCAGGAGAATCCGCCGCGCCGGCCAACTTGCGATTGCAGCCGCACCAGGACTCCACCACACTGCCGTCAATCCCACCTGTGACCGGAGCTGCCCCCATGCCTGCCAACAACCATCCCCCGCGCGACAGCATTCTGGCCGACCCGAATGCGCTCAGCTGCACCATCTACCGTGCCCACGAAACCGATCCGGACGGCGAAGAAAAGGACATGGGCGACGCCCGTGTGATCATCACCGGACAGTTCGAACCGCCGCAGGAATGGGACGCCAAGGCGCGCGCCGATTACTTCGACGGCATGCCGGAAGACGCCTTCTTCACGGCTGTATTCGCCAGCGAAGCCGGCACCGACTCCAAGGGCTATTTCACCGTCGAGGCCGATGATTACGCCGCCGTGACCGAGCAGGACGGCACCATCTCGATGTTCTATGTCTGCGAGCGCCTGGACGACGGCACCTACGTGCTGCTGCGCGAAGAAGACGACGGCGAGGAATAAGCCGCCGGTACCGCCCGCCGCACTAACGCAACAAACGGGTAATCGAACCCGCTCCCACCCAACCGGGTCTGCTCTTCATGGGCAGCCCGTCGGTCGTCCGGCCGAACCGCCTGCATCATCCGTCGCCATCAAAGAGGAATCGCATGAGCCCTCTGCAACATCGCTGGCAGTCGCCGGTTTTACGTATGAAGCTGGTCGCCGGCCTTCTGCTGCTGCTCGCGGCCCTGCTCTATGTCGTGGCGACCGCCTTGGAACCACGGCACCCGGCTTGGGGTTATCTCGCTTCTTTCGCCGAAGCGGCCATGGTTGGCGCCATTGCCGACTGGTTCGCCGTCACCGCCCTGTTCCGCCACCCGCTAGGCCTGCCCATTCCGCACACAGCAATCATTCCGCGCAGCAAGGCCCGGATCGGGCAGAACCTGTCGGTCTTCATCACCACCCACTTCCTTTCCACCCCATTGGTACTGGCCAAGCTGGAGGCTCTGGATATCGGCGGACGCCTGGCCAACTGGCTGCGCCATCCGGCCAATGCCGACGCCGTCGGCCGGCAGCTCACCGGCATGGCACGTTTCGGCGCCGAGTCGCTGCATGACGAGCGGGTGCAGGCCTTCGTCCAGGCCAAACTGATCAACCGCGTGCGCAAGATCGATCTTGCGCCGGTCTGTGGTCAGGTGCTGGAAATGCTCACCCGCCAGGGCAAGCATCAGGCGATGCTCGATGAAGCGCTGATCAAGCTCGACACCCTGCTGCAGGATGACGACACCCGGGCATTGGTAGCCGACGCCATCACCGCCGAAGTACGTACCCTGCGCTACCTGGGCCTGGGCAGGGCCGTCGGCGGCTGGTCGGCGAACAAGTTCGTCGACGGCGTTTCGGCGGTGATCGCCGAAGTCGCCGAAGATCCCGAGCACCCGCTGCGCGAACGCTTCGACGAGCATGTCGGCGAATATATCGAGCGGCTCAAGCATGACCCGGCCTATCGGCTGGAGGTCGAGCGCCTCGTCGCTCAGTTGCTTGAGCATCCAGCCACCACCGACTACCTACAAACGCTCTGGCGCGAGCTGGCCGACTGGCTGGAAGCCGATCTGGACAGCCCGGACTCGCGCATCGGCAAACGGATCGTGCGCCTGACCCAGGGCCTGGGCGACTCGCTGGCCGCCGACACCGCGATGCGCACCTGGATCAACGAGCAATTGATGGCTGCCGCACCCACGATGCTCGAGCGCTACCGCGGGCAGATCGGTAAATACATCGCCCAGCGCGTGGAGAACTGGGAGAGCCGTGAGCTGGTCGAGCAGATGGAGCAGAGCGTCGGCAAGGACCTGCAGTACATCCGAATCAACGGCACCCTGGTCGGTGGGCTCGTCGGCCTGGTGTTGCATGCGCTCACGCAGCTGGCCGTTGGGTAGGCGGCCGCGAGGGAGATCGGCAATGCCCCGCTACATTCAGGCGCTGAGCAGACGCAATGTTTCGCTGATATGGCTGGCGCTCGCATCGCCGGTCAATGGCCGATCCCAACGTAGGGTCGCCGGGTGCCCGGCGAGGTACCACAAGCGATTGGCCAGTTGATCGGCATCGCGCGCGTCGTGGGTCACGCAGATCATCGCCATCTGCGGCTGCGCGTCGAGCAGGCGGACGATAAGCGCGCGCAGTTCCGTCGCGCGGTCGGGATCCAGCGAAGCGAAGGGTTCGTCGAGCAACAGCAAGTCCGGGCGGATCGCCAGGCTGCGCGCCAGCGCCGCACGACGCGCCATGCCCAGCGACAACTGATCGGGCAGCCGATCCGCGGCATCGCCCAGCCCCACCTCGCTCAGCAGTCGCTCTATGTCTGCCGCCGAGGCGCCGACCAGTGCCAGATTCTGGCGCACGGTGCGCCAGGGTAGCAGGCGATGCTCCTGAAACAGGTAGCCGACCCGCGGAGGCTTTCCCGCGCGGAGCGTCGGCACCAGCCGTGGATCGAGCCCGGCGATGGCGTTGAGCAGGGTCGTCTTGCCGATACCCGAGGGGCCAAGCAGGCAGATGCGGTCGCCGGCAGATACCTGCAAATCGATCGCCCCTAACACCGGATGGGCGGCCGCGGCACCATCGACGCGCAGCTTAAGCATGCTGCACGCCCGCCTCGCGCCAGGCCGACGCCCGTCGTTCGAGGGGTTGCAACGCAGCCAGTTCGATCAGCTGCACCACCGCAATGAAGGTCAGGCTGTAGGCCAGGATGCTCGCCACGTCGAAGACCTGAAAGGCCATGTGCAGCTGGAAACCGACGCCGTCCGAGCGCCCGAGCAGCTCGACCACCAGCACGATTTTCCAGATCAGCGCCAGGCCGCCTCGGGTCGCCGCCATCAAGTAGGGAAACAGCTGCGGCAGCCACACATCCAGTACCCGCTGGCGACAGCTGAAAGCGTATACCTGGGCCATCTGCTCGAGCTTCGGATCCAGGCTGCGCGCGCCTTCGCGCAGCGTGACCGCGACATTGGGCACCTTGTTAATCACCACCGCCAGCACGGCCGCCGCTTCCACCAGGCCGAACCAGACGTAGAGCAGGATGATGGTCACCAGCGCCGGCAGGTTGAGAAACAGCACCAGCAGCGGATCGAGCACGGCGTTGGCCGTGCGCGAACGGCCCATCCACACGCCGAGCAGCGCGCCCAGGGCCATCGCCAGAATGAAACTGATCAGCACCCGACGCAGGGTTACCACCAGGTGATGCGGCAGCTCGCCATTGTGCAGCGCGCGCCAGAAGGTCTCCAGCACCGCTGCCGGCGAGGGCAGCAAAGGGGTGTGCATCAGCCATGCGATCAGCGCCCAGAATGCCACCAGCAGGGGCAGCGCGAGCCAGCAGGCCCAGCGCGTATCGCTCATGGTTCGCTCTGGAACAACGCGGCCGGCATCAGGGCCGCCGGGGCGGTGCCGGTCAGCGTCAGCAAGCGCTGCAAGGTCGCGATGCGCGCCGCGTCCAGCGGTTGCGGAATGCCCTCGACAAAGCTGTTGCGCAAGGCGGCGAACACCGCCTCGTCATCGGCCCGCATCAGGGGACGAATCGCCTGCCACGGCTCTGAGCTGCTCGCCAACGCACGCTTGGTCTGGCGCAGGGCCCTGCTGAAATGCCGCAGCAGCGCCTCGTGCGACGCGGCCCAATCCTCGGCGAACAGGTAGCCGAGCACCGGCAGATCGGGGGCGAGGTCCAGCGTGCGGAGCAGATCAGCCAGACGAAATGCACTGCGCACGCCGCCTTCGCCACGCAAGCGCGCCGAGAAATGCCAGAAGGTCAGCAGCGCGTCGATCTGGCCGCGGCGCAGCGCCTGCCCCAATAACGGCGGCGCGGCGTACTGCACGGTCGCGTCGCGCGCCAAGTCGATGCCCTGCCGCGCCGCCACGCGCTGCAACAATTGCCAGCCGAGGCCGTCCGGCCCGCCTGCGACACCGATGCGCTTGCCGCGCAGGTCGGCCAGTCCGTGGATGTCGCTGCCCTCGCTGACCAACACTTCGCCGATCTGCGAGGAAAACGGCACGTAGCGGTAGGCGGTGCCAGCGGTATAGCGCGCCTGGGCCCAGAGCAGGTCGCTCACCGCCCCGTCGACGCTGCCGCTGGTCAGCGCCAACCGCGATGCTGGCAGGTCGGCCACCAGGAGCACCTGCAAGTCGAACCCGTTAGCGTGATCCAGCCCGTGACGCTTGAGGTGGTCGAGTTCCCAGTGCGGCGTCCCGAACTGCAACACGCTGAGAGTCAGCACCGGCAACGCTCGCTCCTCGCTCTGCGCGGACGCAAGTAGCGGGACCAAGGCCACCAGAACTGCAGGCAGGCATCGACGCGCCGCTCGGAAGGCGCGGACGGAGAACCGGGTGAGGAACCACGAAGCAGGCATCATGCCCGCAGGGTACGAAGACGCCAGCCCGTCACGAATAGTACTTTGGTGCTCGTTGGCTGCTGCGATGGTCGTGGCTACGGCGGTGCAGCAGCCACGATCTCACGCGGCCTGTGATCGAAGACCTAAGCGCTCTGCTGCTTCAGCCGCTGCACCAGCCGTGCCTGCAGTTTCTCCAGTTCTGCCGGCTCCGCCTTGCCCGCCGCATGGATGCCCAGCCCTTCGCCGGCAAAACGCGGGACGATGTGCACATGGATGTGAAAAACCGTCTGCCCCGCCGGGGCACCGTTGAACTGCGCGACCTGCACGCCGTCGGGCTGCAACTCGTCGACGATCACGCGGGTCAGCTTCTGCACCACCGCCATGACCTTGCACAGCGCCTCGGTATCCACATCGAGGATGTTGCACGCCGCGGAGCGCTTCGGAATCACCAGCGCATGGCCGTAGGACTGGGGGAACAGGTCGAGGAAGGCAAGCACGTCGTCGTCCTCGTAGAGCTTGTAGCAAGGCGCATCGCCCCGAATGATCTGGCCGAAAATGTTTTGCGGGTCGTAGGGAGTGGTCAGCGACACGTGCAGCGCTCCATGAAGTGGGGTGAGCGCCAACCATAGCGGGAGCCGACCACGCAGAGCCAGCGGTACGTTGATGGCGTTGCGCAAGCCTCGAGCAGCCCTGACACATGCATTCGAACGCATATGCACCGGAACGATGCAACGTCGCGAGCGCTCTCAATCTCACCACCCACCCGAACCGAGGTCTTCACAATGCGCGTCCGTCCCTCCCCGCTCGCCGCTGCCGTTGCCCTGTGCTTCTTTTCCCTGACCAGCTTTGCGGCCGACCTCAAGCCCGACGAGCTACTCAAACAGGCCGAAGCCGAGCAGAAGCCCTATCTGGAAACGGTGAAGGCGCTGGTCGCCGTCGATACCGGCACCGGGCTGGAAAAGGGCCTGGCGACCGTCAGCCAGATGCTGGTCAAGCGTCTCGAAGCCTTGGGGGCAAGTGTCACGACCACGCCCGCAACGCCTTCGGCAGGCGACAACATCGTCGGCACGCTGAAAGGCTCGGGCAGCAAGAATTTCATGCTGATGGTTCACTACGACACCGTGTTCGGCGAAGGCACGGCCGCCAAGCGTCCGTTCCGCATGGACGAGCAGCGTGCCTACGGGCCCGGCGTCGCGGACGCCAAAGGCGGCGTGGCGATGATTCTTCACGCGTTGGAATTGCTCAAACGCGAGGGCTTCGACGACTACGGCAGCATCACCGTGCTGTTCAACCCGGACGAGGAAATGGGCTCGTCGGGCTCGAAGCAAATCATTGCCGAGCTGGCGCGCAAGCATGATTACGTCTTCTCCTACGAGCCGCCGGACAAGGATGCGGTGACCACCGCCACCAACGGCATCAACGCGGTGATACTCGAGGTGAAGGGCAAATCGTCCCATGCGGGCTCGGCGCCAGAAGAGGGTCGTAATGCCGTGATGGAACTGGCCCACCAACTGGTGCAGCTGCGGGACCTGGGCGATCCGAGCAAGGGCACCACCGTCAACTGGACCATGATCGAGGGCGGCGAGAAGCGCAACATTATCCCCGCCAGCGCGAAAGCGGAGGCGGACATGCGCTACTCGGACCTCAGCGAGTACGACCGGGTGCTCGCGGATGCCAAACGGATCATCACAAAGCAGCTGATCGACGAGACCACGGTCGAGGTGCACATCGACAAGGGCCGCCCGCCGCTGGCGAAGAATGCCGGCTCCGAAGCCTTGGCCAAAACGGCGCAGGAACTCTATGGCGAGATCGGTAAGGATATCGAGCCCATTGCCATGCGCTTCGGCACCGACGCCGGTTACGCCTACGTCCCGGACAGCGATACGCCTGCGGTGCTGGAAACCATGGGGGTCGTCGGTGCCGGCCTGCATTCGGACGAGGAATACCTGGAGCTCGCCAGCATCGCGCCGCGCCTGTACCTGACGGTGGCGATGATCAAAACGCTTTCCACGCAGTGATTGTTCAGCCCTTGAGCAGAACGCGGCGCGGGGGCGCATTGACGGCCCGCGCCGGAAAATGACCGCGTCACCTCGCAGCCGCTATCCTCACCTACCGAATCCTGTCTTGCGGAGAGCGCACCATGCATGACCTGTCTTCCTTCCCCATCACCCAGAAATGGCCCGCCAGCTACCCTGATCGCCTGCAGCTGTATTCGCTGCCCACGCCCAACGGGGTGAAGGCGTCGATCATGCTGGAGGAGACCGGTCTGCCCTACGAGGCGCATCTGGTCAATTTCGAGAGCAACGATCAGCTCTCGGAGGAATTTCTCTCACTGAACCCGAACAACAAGATCCCGGCGATCCTCGATCCCAACGGACCGAATGGCGAGCCGCTGGCACTGTTCGAGTCCGGTGCGATTCTGCTGTATCTGGCGGAGAAGACCGGTCAGTTCATGCCGGAGGATGCCGCGGCTCGCTACGAGACGATCCAATGGCTGATGTTCCAGATGGGCGGCATCGGCCCGATGTTCGGCCAGTTGGGCTTCTTCCACAAATTTGCCGGCAAGGACTACGAGGACAAGCGCCCACGCGATCGCTACGTCGCTGAAAGCCAACGCCTGCTGGGCGTGCTGGACAAGCGCCTGGAAGGCCGCGATTGGCTCATGGGCGGCCGCTACAGCATCGCCGACATCGCCACCTTCCCATGGGTGCGCAACCTGGTGGGCTTCTACGAAGCGCGCGAACTGGTGGAATTCGAGCGCTTCGTTAACGTGCAACGCGTGCTGGACGCCTTCATCGCGCGGCCGGCAGTGGCCAAAGGTCTGAACATCCCGCCACGTGGGTGAAGGCCCAAAAAATTACTGATAACAGCCACAAGTCGTAACCGGCTTATCAGGCGCGGGCCGGGCATCTGATGAAATGCAGTCAGCGCTGATCCGATCTGTCCGAGGCGCGGCGAACCGCGCCCACCTCAGATCACCTTCGCCGCACGGCCGATGAACTGAATCGGCCCGGTCGGCGACCCGGTGGGCTGCTCCAGCGTCAGCTCGAAGAGTTGGTTTGGTTGCAACGGCGGAAGGTCGTCCAGGCGAATTTTGACGACTCACCCGGCTTGACCAGGCCAAGGGAGACCGGTGCCTGCCAGCGGCCCGCCTTGGTCCAGAGCCGCAAGGCCTTGCCAAACGGCATCTCTTTTTCATCCACACGCAGCGGTGGCTGGAGTTGTCAGAAAAAATCGCACATCCGTGTCGATTCCTTTGGCCGTGAATCGACCAATGAACAGAGCCAGCGGATTGAGCAGCACCGACTAGGCTGTTCTTCAACTGACAAAGGAGCCGCACGATGCGATTCATGGTGATGATCAAGGCCAACCAAGACACCGAAGCGGGCGTGATGCCCAGCGAGGAGGTGCTCGCGGCGATGGGCCAGTACAACGAGGAACTGGTGAACGCCGGCGTCATGCTGGGCGGCGAAGGCCTGCACCCCAGCCGCCGGGGCGCGCGCGTGCGCTTCAGCGAGGGGCAACCATCGGTGGTGGATGGCCCGTTCATCGAAACCCGCGAGCTGATTGCCGGCTACTGGCTGTTCCAGACCGGCTCGCTGCAAGAAGCCATCGACTGGGTAAAGCGTTGCCCAGCATCCGCCATCGGCGATTCGGAAATCGAGATTCGCCAGATTTTCGAAGCCGAAGACTTCGGCGCCGAGTTCACCCCAGAGTTGCGCGAGCAGGAAGACCGGTTGCGCGCACGGATCAGCCAATAACCCGAATAGGAGAACACCTATGAAAATCACCCCTTATCTCACCTTCGACGGCCAGGCGCGCGATGCCTTCACGCTCTACCAGAAGGTGCTGGGCGGCACACTGGAGATGATGACCTTCGCCCAGGCGCCAGAATCCGAGCATTTCCCGGCCGAACATCGGGAGCGGATCATGCATGTCTGCCTGAACCTGGGCGATTACCAGTTGATGGCGTCCGACACCATGCCCGGCGATGCCTGTGGCGGCGGCCCGTACGAAGGCATCAAGGGCTGCTCGATATCCCTGCATCCGAAAAGCGTTGCCGAGGGCGAGCGCGTATTCAACGGGCTGGCCGAAGGTGGCCAGGTCGTGATGCCACTGGAAAAAACCTTCTGGGCCGAGCGTTTCGGCATGTTCGTCGACCGCTTCGGCGTGTCCTGGATGGTCAACTGCGAGCAGGCCTAACGGCAGCTGTCGCCTAAGCACTGCCACCGATGCGAAGACGCCTGACTCCGCGCTGAGCCAAGCGTCTTCCACCCTACCGCCCCGACACCCGACGCGACTCGCGGAGCGAGCTGCCATGGCTCGCCATACGCGCCATGCGATTTTGGATTTTGCGCTCCGTCTATTTTGTTATAACGTATCGCAAGCCGTACGAGCAATCGCTGATTGCCGCCTCCAAATCCCCCGTCGTGAGCCGTTCCATGCCCTCCACCGCTGCCTCGCCAAATCCGGCGCGTCTACTTTCCATCGACGCGCTGCGCGGTCTGGTGATCCTGTTCATGCTGCTTGACCATGTTCGCGAAACCTTTCTGCTGCACATGCAGGTCTCCGACCCCATGGATGTGACAGTCACCGAGCCGGCCCTGTTTTTCAGCCGCACCTTGGCGCATCTGTGCGCGCCGGTGTTCATTTTTCTTACCGGCCTGTCCGCGTTTCTATTCGGCGAGAAGTACCAGGGACGCGCCGCCGTATCGAGCTTCCTGCTCAAGCGCGGTTTGTTTCTGGTGATTTTGGAATTCACCTTGGTCAATTTCGCCTGGACCTTCCAGTTCCCGCCGAGCGTGATTTACCTTCAGGTGATCTGGGCCATCGGGCTAAGCATGCTCGCCCTGTCGGCGCTGCTCTGGTTACCGCGCACGTTGCTTGCGGCGCTGGGGCTGGTGATCATTGCCGGACATAACCTGCTGGACCCGTTGCAGTTCGCCAGCGATTCGCTGATGCATGTGCCCTGGGCAGTCCTGCATGACCGTGGCTGGATCGAGGTATCGGAAAGCCTTCGCCTGCGCACGTCCTACCCACTGCTGCCCTGGATCGGTGTAATCGCCCTGGGTTACGCTGCGGGGCCGTTGTACGCACGGCCCGCCGATGCGGCATGGCGTCGGCGCCGCTTGCTGGGCTGGGGCCTTGGTTCGTTACTGGTATTCGCGCTGCTGCGGCTGCTCAACGGCTACGGCGAACAACCCTGGAGTGCGGGTGCTAACGCCGTGCAAACCCTGATGAGCCTGCTGAATATCACCAAGTATCCGCCGTCGCTGTTATTTCTCTGCCTGACATTGGGCATTGGGCTGCTGTTGCTGCTCTGTTTCGAACGCAACCAGGAGCGCGGCTGGCTGCGGCCATTGACGGTGTTCGGCGCCGCGCCGATGTTCTTCTACCTGCTGCACCTGTACGTGCTGAAGTTGCTCTATCTCGCCGCTGTGGCGATATGGGGCCTCAATCGCGGCAGCCACTTCGGCTTCGACGCGGTTTGGCCGCTGTGGCTGGGCACGCTGGTCCTGGCGGTCGCACTGTACCCAGCGGTACGCTGGTTCGCTGAGCTGAAAGCACGGCGACGGGATATCGCCTGGCTCAAATATCTTTGACGCAAGCCTCTCGTTGGCTGCGCATCAGAGGCAGCGGCCCGAAGCGGGTGATACCTCTTCAGCCACGGCCGCGAAACGCTTGCCGGTAATGGCTGGGCGATATGCCGAGTGCCTTGCTGAAGTGCTGCCGTAGCGAAACCGGCGAGCCGAATCCTGCCAATGCGGCGATCGCATCGATGGGCTGATTGGTGCTTTCCAGCAGACGCTGGCTCAACGCGATACGTTCGGCCAACAGCCAGCCGCCAACAGTGGTGCCGGTGTGCTGCCGGAAATGCCGGCTGAAGGTGCGACGGCTCATCAGCGCTTTTTCCGCCAGGCTATCCAGCGTATGCGGCAGGTGCAGGCTCGCCCGCGCCCAGTCCAGCAATTCGCCGAGACGGCTGTCCCGGCGGCTGGTCGGTAGGGGTTGCTCGATGAACTGCGCCTGACCGCCCTGCCGGTGAGGCGACATGACCAGGTGCCGCGCCACCTTGTTCGCCACCTCAGCCCCCCAGTGCTTGCGCACCAGATACAGACAGCAGTCCAGCGCCGCCGCCGTTCCAGCCGACGTCAGCAAATTAGCGTCATCCAGATAGAGCACATCGCTGTCCACCTGAATCCGTGGATGCTGCGCCTTGAAATGCTCGACCCACGCCCAGTGCGTAGTCGCGCGACGGCCTTCGAGCAGCCCGGTTGCGGCCAGCACGTAAGCGCCCAGGCAGAGCCCGACCAATGTCGCTCCCCGTTGATGAGCTGCTATCAGTGCTGCGAGCAGCGCGGCCGGTGGTGCCTCGTCGCCATCGCGCCAACTCGGAACGATCACCGTATCGGCCTGCTCCAGCGCTTCCAGCCCGTGCGCCACATTCAATTCGAAGCCCGCGGTGGTACGCAGCGGTCCGGCTTCGGCAGCGCAGACATCGACGGCATAACGGTGCGTGCGTGACATGGCATCGCCGAACACCATGCACGGAACGGAAAGATGAAAGGGACTTATCTGGTCGAAGGCGACCACGGCGATTCGGTGCAGTTGCATGGCGAGATGTCGGCTGGAGTTGGCCCGATCTTATCGCAAGTTGTCATTCGGGCCACTCACTCTCTCGGGTCGAGCGACGAAACAATGCGGTCGCCCCCAACTTCGAATGAGGACACACCATGAGCCAGCCAAAACGCGCGCTGATCGTCATCGACGTGCAGAACGAATACGTCACCGGCAACTTACGTATCGAATATCCCGATGTGCAACTATCACTGTCGAACATCGCCAGAGCCATGGACGCGGCCCGTGCGGCGGGCATCCCGGTAGTGGCCGTGCAGCACATCGCGCCGGAAACATCGCCGCTGTTCGCCCGCGGCAGCCAGCAGGCCGAGCTGCATCACACGGTCGCGGCGCGATCACATGACCTGCACGTGGAGAAGTCGCTGGCTAGCGCATTGGTCAACACCAACCTGGGCGCCTGGCTGCGTGACCGGCAGATCGACACCCTGACGGTGGTCGGTTACATGACCCATAACTGCGACAACTCCACAGTGGTGCAGGCGCACCATGAAGGCTGGAAGGTCGAGCTGCTGCACGACGCCACCGGCTCGCTGCCCTACCAAAACTCGGCCGGTGCAGCCAGTGCCGAGGAGATTCATCGAGCCTTCACGGTGGTGATGCACACCGGTTTCGCAGCCGTGGCGAGCACCGATCAGTGGCTCGAAGCGGTGAACACCGGGCAACCGCTGTCGCCGGACAATATTTACCTGTCCAACCAACGGGCGATTCAGGCACGCTGATCACCCAACTGAGCGTGACGCATACCCCATTGCGTTCAGTCCGCCGTCATCGACCCCAGCAAGGCTCGCATGTCCTGCCAGTGCGAGCCCTCCCAGAAAATCCTGCCGCAGCAATCGCAGCCTACGAATCGCTTATGGCGTTCCAGCACGCGCGGCGGCACACGGTCGCGCGCAGTCTGCTTGTCGATCTCGGAGAGTGGCCGGTTGCAACGCATGCATAGGCTGAAGGGGCGAGCATGGATGGCCAGGTCCAGGCGCTCATACAACTCACGCAACTGCCCCGCCGGCTTGAGCGCGTGCACGTAGCAGCCATGCTTGACCACCCGGTGCATGAGCAACGCGCGGTCACGGGTTAGCAGTACTCGATCCTCACGATTGGCCAGCGCGGTCATCGCCGCATCTTCGTAGCGGTTGTCGAAGAGCGTATCGAAGCCGGCCATGCGCAATAGCCGGGCGAGGCCGCCCAGATGGGCATCGGCGACGAACCGCGGCGGGCCGCTCGGGAGCGGCTGCATGGATGTCAGTCCAGTAATATCCAGTCGTTCGAATTTCGGGTAGACGGCAATTCGATCACCGTCATTGATAGCCCAGTCGAGCCCGGCCGGGGTTCCATTGGCCAACACCAGCGCCACCTCGGTATGCGGCACGCCGAGGGCTTCGATCATGTGCTTCGTGGTCGCCGCCTGCGCGCATGAACAACTGAAAGCCTGTCCGCGGCGCTCGACCGGAAGGAAAGCGTTGAGCCTGGCGTAGAAGCGGAATGTCGCTGTCGTCATGCATGTTCAGCGACGCCAGCCGCGATGATGTTCATAACGGAACGCGCGGTGCGTCGCGCCTCCGAAAAAGGATGCGGTCAGATCAGCTTATAGCCGATGGCCGCCAACATTACCGCCATGCAGGGTCGCAAAAAGGAGTCCGGAACACGGCCGGACAGGTTGCTGCCCAGGTAAATGCCCGGCAACGAACCCATCAGCAGATAGGCCAGAATGGTCCAATCCATGTTGCCCATGCCAGCGTGCCCAAGTCCGGCGACCAGCGTCAGCGGCACCGCATGGGCGATTTCCGTTCCGACCAGACGGCGCGTGCTCAGCAATGGATAGAGAAAGAACAAGGCCACGGTACCCAGTGCGCCGGCACCGATGGAGGTCAGCGTCACCACTGCGCCGAGCACCATGCCGACCACAACGGTCAGCACGTCCAGGCCACGAGGCGATAGCCGCGGGGTGGGTCCGGACAGGCGAGAGGCGAGTACCAACAGACGCTTCTTGAACAGCACGGCCAGCGCGGTGAGCACCAGAACGATGCCCAGCGATTGTTTGATCACCGCGTTGAGCGTGTCCTGATCGCTATGTAACCCCTTCAATATCCAGAGCATCGCCGCTGCGGCCGGCACGCTACCCAGCGCCAGCCAACCGGTAATGCGCCAATCGATGTTGCGATTCTTCTGATGGACCCAGACGCCACCCGCTTTGGTGATCGCCGCGTAGAGCAGATCGGTGCCGACAGCGGCTGCGGGGTTGACGCCGAACCACAACAGGATCGGCGTCATCAACGAACCACCACCAACCCCGGTCATGCCGACGATGAACCCGACCAGCAGGCCGGCTATCACAAAGCCAAGAACACCAAACTCCATCGTTCAACCCCAAAGTGGGCCCAGCAGGCCTTATCAGATGGCCGCCAGCATAACCGCGCGAGTTAGCAATTCTTAATATAAGTTTGTGCTTTCTTAGTAGCTAAAAAGAATATGCATCGAAACCCCGACGGTGCGAGGCAAAGGCGAACTTCTGCGCGACGATTGGAGTCGCCATACTGACGGCACGAATCAGGGAGCCCTCGTGTGGACCTTCTATTTCTCGGCACCTCATCCGGTACCCCGACCAGGGCACGCAACGTCAGCGGACTGGCACTGTTGGAAGACAGCGGCAAGGGCTGGTACCTGATCGATTGCGGTGAAGGCATCCAGCATCAATTGCTGCGCACGCCACTGACCTTGCATGGCCTGCGCGCGATCTTCGTTACGCATGTCCATGGCGATCACTGCTACGGATTGCCCGGTCTGATTGCCAGCGCCGGCATGGCGCGGCGGCAGGAACCGCTGGATATCATCGCCCCGGCCGCAATCGAAGGATGGGTGCGTGCCACGCTGGAAATGAGCCAGAGCTGGCTGCCCTACGCGTTACGCTTCCATGCCACCGAAACGTTCCAGGGCTGGCGCAATCTACAGGTACGTGTCGAAGCCACCGCCCTCTCCCACCGCGTGCCGAGCTGGGGCTACACCTTCAGCGAAACCCGGCCGGACCCGCGCCTGAACATCGACAAGCTCGACCACGACGGCATACCTCGCGGGCCGCTCTGGGGCGAGCTGATACGCGGCCACGATGTCGAATATGCAGGCCGCACCCTACGTAGCGAAGACTACCTGCTGCTCGGCCGTTCGCCCCGACGTATCGTCATCGGCGGGGACAACGACCGCCCCGAACTGCTCCGCGACGCCTGCCAGGGCGCGCATGTGCTCGTCCACGAAGCCACCTACACCCTGGCCATCGCCGAAGCCGGCAAAGCCGATTTCGGTCACAGCACGGCCGCCCGGGTCGCCACCTTCGCCCAGGCCGTAGGCGTTCCGAATCTAGTGCTGACGCACTTCAGCGCGCGTTATCAGAGCGCCCCGAACCAGGGTTTATCGATCGAAGACATTCGAGCGGAAGCGGCCGAACGCTACAGCGGGCAGCTCACGCTAGCCGAGGACCTGTTGCGATTGAGATTGGACAACAAGGGACAAATGCAACGGGTTGAACGCCTTGCTCGAAAGCACAACGAGGCGGAGGGCACAGCCCAGCGAAGTGATGGAACCGCAGACGATCCTTGATCTGACCGGCGACACTCGCACAAATATTCAACCAGACCGAACTCAAGCAGAACGCCATGATTGCCGGCAGAACCATCAACGGCTGTATGGCGTGGGGTTCGGCTGTCAGGAGAAGGACCAGCAGTTCTACAACTAGGACGATGTGGAGCGCGTACCGGTTTACGGCACTGCAACCTGTTCCGTTCCAGGCCAATAGAAAGACCGGCGATGGCCTGAACACGCAAGAGACGCTCGGATTCTACGTCCAGGACATGATCGAACTGTCGCCACATTGGAAAGCGCTGTTGAGCGTGCGCTATGACGAATTCGACCAGACATTCCGTGACGACTTCAACGGCAAGGCGGAACTGGAGCGCACCGACTACACGCTCAGTCCCCGTGCGGGCCTGGTGTGGCAGCCGGATGACGTGCAGTCCTACTACCTCTCGGTCAGCCGCTCCTATCAGCCTTCCGGCGAGATGTTCCAGGTCAGCGCGTCTAACGTCGAATTCGACCCGGAGAAACCACCAACTACGAGCTCGGCGCCAACTGGAACCTGCTGCAGGAGCAGCTCACGTTGACTGCTGCGGTGTTCCGCCTGGAACGCAACGCGCAGGCGCCTCGTCACGCAGCCGTGCGCTTCAGGCAACCGAAACCCGCGTGTTTTACACCTATGAGCGCACGGCGTCTGCCCACTCTTGAATATGTTTCCAGAGACGCATGGCGACAGGCCCATGTGGACGGTCGCGTCGACGGCTGGCTACCAGCTCTTCCGTCACGCCGGGAAAGTGCCGTCCGGCAATGGAAATAAGACGTCCGTTTCGCAATTCTTCTTCGATCATGAAAAGCGGCAAGTGCCCCCAGGCCATGCCCTGCAGGACGACCTCGGCCTTCATCGAGTGGTCGGCCACGGTGCACTGGGGCGATCCGTCGATGACGAAATGGCTGACATCACCAGGATCATGCGCGGTGTCCCGAAGGATGCATTGCGTGAGTCCGCGCATCTGCTCGGGGGTGATCGCGTCGGTCTGAGGAAAGGGCAGAAAGCCGGGCGCTACTACCGGAACCAATGAGATGACTCCCAGATCCACCCACTCCAATTGAGGATTGGTTTTATCGATGCGGTGCAGAATCAAATCCGCCTCGTCATTGAACAACCGTTCCCAGGGGCCAGTGACCGCTTCGAAGTGAAGCTGCAGCCGCGTGCCTGGGCATTGTGCGAAGAAGCTGCTCAACATCCCCAGCACCTGCGGACGGGGACATAGGTCGCCAATAACCACCCGCAACCCCGTTTCTTCCCCCATCGCCAATTGCTGAGCATGAAGGGAAAAGGCTTCCGCCTCTTGCAATAGGTGCTGCGCCCTATCGTAGAGGGCCAGCCCTGCCTGAGTGGGGCACACACGGTAGCCGGCGCGATCAAGCAGAGCCACGCCGAACTGCCGCTCTAACTTGCGCAGGGCTGCAAAGACCGCAGTATGAGAGCGGTGCAAAGCCGCCGCAGCAGCCTGGAAACTGCCTTCTCGTACCACGGCCTCGAAGCAGAGCAGGTCCTGCAGAGTGAACTTGTACATGTTCATAAAAACTGTCGATGATCGTTCAATCTTTGTAATTTCTTCCTAATAAACTCGCAACTAGCATTCCGGCTGAATTCACCTCAAGGCACCACGCCGAAGGAGCTCCGAATGCTGCGCACGCTTACCTCCCTGCTCACCAGTTTCGTATTGCTTGCCCCAGCATTTCCGAGGGCGGTACAAGCGAACGACACACCCAATCCCGCCGAGGCACACCCCGCACAGGCGAGTGCGCAGGCCCTGTCTTTCTTTACGACTGGAGATGGTACCCGTATCGCTTATCGCCTCGATGGCTCGGCAGACAAGCCGGTGTTGGTGCTATCCAACTCCATCGGAACGAATCTGCACATGTGGGATACCCAGATTCCCGTTCTGGCCAGGCACTTCCGCGTGCTGCGTTATGACATGCGAGGGCACGGCGCATCCGATGTGCCACCCGGCGCGTACTCAATCGGTAGGTTCGGTGGAGACGTGATAGAGCTGCTGGATGCCCTCGATATCGAGCGCGCCCATTTCCTGGGGCTCTCGCTCGGTGGATTCGTCGGTCAATGGCTTGGTATCCACCGCCCCGAACGCATCGATCGCCTGATTCTCAGCAACACCGCAGCCTATCTAGGGCCGACCGAGCAATGGGATCCGGCGATCGCCGCCGTGCTCGAAGCGCGAGACATGCAGAGCACCGCCGAAGCCTTCCTGCGTAACTGGTTTCCTGCGCGAATGCTGGCAGTAGAAAGTCCCGTCGTGGCGCAATTCCGGACCATGCTGCTGGAAACCGATCGGCAAGGCATCGCGGGCTCTTGGGCGCTGGTACGGGATACCGATATGCGGCGCACCATCGCCCTTATCCCCAATCAAACCTTGATCATTGCCGGGAAGCACGACGCGGTAACTACCGCTGCGCACAGTGAAGCCATGGCCGCTGCTATTCCCAATGCTCGATTGCTGGTTCTGCCGGCAGCCCATTTGACGAATATCGAGTATCCAACTGAATTCATGCATGCGGTGCTGGCCTTCCTCCGCAGCTGACGCGCCTGGCTCGAATCTGCGCATCAGCCCAAAGGCAGGCTAATCGGCCGCTGTCGGTCGCTCAGTTCTTGGCGATAGCCGCATGCAAATGGCCACGACTCGCCTCTAGCACCTCACGTTGAGTGTCTTCACTGGCCAGCATGCGCGCCACGACCAATGCACCGACGCATTGGGCAATCAGCGCCCAGGCCAGCTGGGCATCCTCCAGCGCGGCGGCCCAAGCCTGTTGCAGGGCACAGAGCCAATGTTCAGCCTCCTCGCGCACGGGCACATCGGCACGGGCAATCTCCGCGCCCAACGCCGGGATGGCGCAGCCGGCCTCCGGGTTGTGCAGGTGGGCCAGGCTCAGGTAACCGTCGAGGCAGCGCTCAAGCCTGGTCCGATCCAGAACACCGTCGCGCGCAAGAATCGGGCTTTGCGACAACTCGCGCCGCACCACCTCGGTAAACAGGTCGCTCTTGGATGGAAAATGACTGTAGAACGCGCCCCCCGTCAGGCCGATGGCTTTCATCAGTCCATCGACACCGGTGGTGGCGAAGCCGCCGCGCTTGGCGATGGCGCCGCTGCTTTCGACAAGACGCTGTCGGGTTTCCTGCTTGTGGCTGGCGGAGTAACGCATACAGCACAACCTCTTTGAGTCACTTGACGATAGGCCGAGCGTAACATAACGTTCGTTTACCTAACGATCGTTTAGCAAGAGAGCGCACCCCATGGATAACAACAATCGTGTCGCCATGATCATCGGCGCCGGGGATTCTACCGGCGGTGCCATTGCGCGGCGCTTTGCCCGTGAGGGCTACGTGGCTTGCGTCACCCGGCGTAGCGCCGACAAGCTGCAGCCGCTGGTCGACAGCATCATTGCCGAGGGCGGTCGTGCCCATGGCTTCGCCTCCGATGCGCGCAAGGAAGATCAGGTAGCCGAACTGGTCGAGACCATCGAGCGCGATATCGGCCCAATCGAGGTGATGGTGTTCAACATCGGCGCCAACGTGCCGTGCAGTATCCTCGAGGAAACTGCGCGCAAATACTTCAAGATCTGGGAAATGGCTTGTTTCTCTGGCTTCCTTACCAGCCAGGCGGTGGCCAGACGCATGGTGACCCGCGGGCGCGGCACCATTCTCTTCACCGGTGCCACGGCCGGTTTGCGTGGAGCTGCCGGCTTCGCTGCCTTCGCCGGGGCCAAGCACGGCATCCGCGCGCTGGCGCAGAGCATGGCGCGCGAGCTAGGCCCGATGAACATTCACGTGGCCCACGTAGTGGTCGATGGCGCCATCGACACCGACTTCATTCGCGACAGTTTTCCCGAGCGCTACGCCCTCAAGGACCAGGACGGCGTGCTCAATCCCGAGCACATCGCCGACAACTACTGGCACTTGCACAGTCAGCCACGCGACGCCTGGACCTTCGAACTCGACCTGCGCCCCTGGATCGAGCGCTGGTAATCCCCCCTTCCCTTTGGAGTTGCGACATGGACAAGACCGTGGAGTTTTTCTTCGACCTCGGCAGCCCGGCGGCGTATCTCGCCTGGACCCAATTGCCCGCGCTGTGCGAACGCGCCGGCGCAGAGCTGCGTTATCGGCCCATGCTGCTCGGGGGCGTCTTCCAAGCCACCGGCAATAGCTCGCCGGCGACCGTTCCGGCGAAAGGCCGTTACATGACGACGGACCTGTTGCGCCATGCACGCCGCTACGATGTGCCGTTCGACTTCAACCCGCACTTTCCGATTAATACGCTGGCGCTGATGCGAGGCGCAGTCGGCTATCAACTGCAGCAACCCAAGGATTTTCCGCGTTATCTGGACGCCCTGTTCAAAGCTCTCTGGGTCGATCAGCGCAACCTCGGCGACGAGCGGATACTAGCAGCGGTCCTGGCGGAAGCCGGCCTCGAGCCCGAGCAGTTCCACGCCTTGGTCACCGATGAGCACGTCAAGAACGCTCTCAAGGCGAACACCGAAGAAGCCGTGCTGCGCGGCGTGTTCGGTGCGCCGACGTTCTTCGTGGGCAGCGAAATGTTCTTTGGACAGGACCGGTTGGGCTTCGTCGAAGAAGCCTTGAGCTAGCGCCCAGACCGTATGCCCGGCCTGGCGATGCGCCGTCAGGCCTCGACCTGTCCCCACTGCTTGTTCAGTCGCTTGTCCGATACCGCGACTTTCGTCCCCAACTGCTGGGCCCAGAGCGATACGCGGTATTCCTCAAGCATCCAGCGGTACAACGCCAGTTCCGGATCGCGCTTGCCTTCTTGCTGATGCTTCTTCAGGCGTGCCTGGTACTGCTCCCAATAGCCGGCCAATTCGCCGGACCAGACGCGATCACGCTGTAACTGCGCGCCGATCTTTTCGAAGCGCTGCTCGATGGCCTTGAGATAGCGCGGGTATTCCTTGAGCCATTCAGCCGACGTTTCGCGCACGAAGCCGGGATAGACCAGATTGCCGAGCTGCGCCTTGATGTCGTTGAGCGTCACGGCTTGGGCCAGATCGATCTTGCCTTTGAAGCGCTTTTGCAACCCATGCCAGAGCTTTAGGATTTCCAGTACCTGCCGCGCGAGGCGTTCGGCATGCGACGTCCAGTCGCCACGCTTTCGCTCCGCGAGCGCAGCCAACGCCGCGCCGTCGCGGGGTAGCGAGGCTTCCCCATCGAGGATGCAACTGTCGAGGCTGGCCAGCAGGATGTCCTCGAGCAACGAATCCACCTTGCCCATCTCGCGGTAAAGCAGCGCCAGGTCGGTAAGGCCCGGCAGTTTGCTGCGTAGGAATTTCGCCGGTTCGCTGAGTTGCTGCAACAACAGTCGCTGCAGAGCGCGGCGGTGCTGATATTCGGCCTCCGCCTGGGTCGGGAAGCGGCCTTCCTTGACCACGCCACCCTCTTCCACCAAGGCGGGATAGACCGTCATCGACAATCCGGCCATCTTCGCCTGAGCCGTTTGTGCCACCTCAGCGAAGGCCTTGGCTTCGACTGGTTTCTGCTCCGCCTTTTGCTGCGGTGGCGCCAGCGCGGCCTGGCTGGCCTCGGAGAAGCGCGCAGTGAGCTCAGCCAGATCGCGTCCTTCACCCAGGTACTTGCCGCGACCATCGACCACTTCGATGTTCATTTTCAGATGGCTGTCGAGCTGGTTCGCTGCCTCGTCCCATGCCTCTTCAGACACGCGGGCGCCCGTCATGCGCAGCAGTTCGCGGCCCAACGCCTCGGCCAACGAGCCCTCACCGAAGCTGACCTTCGAAAGCGCAGCCCTGACGAAATCCGGCACCGGCACGAAGTTTTTGCGGATGGCCTTGGGCAGGCCGCGCACCAACGCTACGGCCTTGGTTTCGAGAAGCCCGGGCACCAACCATTCGAGCCTTTCGCTGCGCAGTTGCGGCAGCAGCGGTGCCGGCACGCGCAGCGTCACGCCATCGCGCGGATGGTTGGGTTCGAAGTGGTACTCGAGCGGCAATTGCAGTTCGCCGATGTGCAGCTGATCCGGGTACTGCGCGCTAGTGACCTCACTGGCATCACGGGCGAGCACATCCTCGTCCCGCATCATCAGCAACTGCGGGTCTTTCGCACTTTCGCGCTTGTACCAGCTCTCGAAGCTGGCGGTCTGATAGATGTCCTGCGGCAGACGCGCGTCGTAGTAAGCGAACAAGGTGTCCTCGTCGGCAATGATGTCGCGCCGGCGGGCCTTGGCTTCCAGTTCGTCGAACAGCTCCAGCAGCTCACGGTTGGCCGTTAGCGCCTTGGCGCGGCTGTGCATTTCGCCGCGTACCAGCCCTTCACGGATGAACAGCTCACGTGCCGCAGGCGGATCGATCGGACCAAAATGCACCGGCCGGCGCGCGACGATGATCATGCCGTATAAGGTCACCTGTTCGAATGCCACCACTTGACCGCGCTTCTTTTCCCAATGTGGTTCGAAGTGGTTGGTCTTGGTCAGATGCTTGGCGAGGGGCTCGATCCAGTCCGGCTCGATCTTCGCCACCATGCGCGCAAACAGCTTGGTGGTCTCCACCAGTTCGGCCGCCATGATCCAGTTGGGCTTCTTGCGCCCGATGACGCTCGACGGATGCACCCAGAAGCGTCGCTGCCGCGCGCCGAGGAAGTCGCCCTCCTCGGTCTTGTGCCCAACCTGGCTGAGCAAGCCGGAGAGGATTGCCTTGTGCACGGCGGCATAGCTCTTGGCTTTCTGTGCCGCCTCGCTGGCTTCGGCTTGCTGGGCGAGCTTGACGTTGACCTTTTTATCGGTGGTGAGCGCGGGCTGCTCGATGGAAGAGGCCCCGCCGTCTTCCACCTTACGGGAGTCGGCCTTTTTGGCGGATGGCTGACCGGGACCAGCCGTTTCCTTGCGCTTGCCCAGATTCAGCTCACGTGCGATCAGGGTCAGCTGCCGATGCGCATCGCGCCATTCGCGCAGCCGCAGATAGTTGAGGAAGTGCTTCCGGCACCAGGTACGCAGCGGATTGGAGCCGAGCGCCTGGCGCTGTTCTTCGAAACCGCGCCAGAGGTTGATCAGCGCAGCGAAATCCGAGTCCGGGTCCTTCCACTGGGCATGGGCCTGGTCGGCCTGCTGCTGACGATCGGCCGGGCGCTCGCGCACGTCCTGCACCGACAGCGCACTGGCGACGATCAACACCTCGGCGAGGCTGCCTAGGCCGGCCGCTTCCAGCAGCATTCGACCCAGACGTGGATCGATCGGTAGACGCGCCAGCTGCCGCCCGAGCGGCGTCAGCTGATTCTCGCGGTTGACCGCCGAAAGCTCCTGCAACAGGTTGAAGCCATCGCTGATGGCCTTGCCGTCCGGCGGCTCGATGAACGGAAAGTCCTCGATCTGACCGAGGCGCAAGTGCAGCATCTGCAGGATCACCGCCGCCAGGTTGGTGCGCAGGATCTCCGGATCGGTGAATTCCGGTCGAGAGAGAAAATCCTCTTCGCTGTACAGACGAATGCAGATGCCCGGCTCGACCCGCCCGCAACGGCCCTTGCGCTGATTGGCACTGGCCTGAGACACGGCCTCGATCGGCAGTCGCTGGACCTTGGCGCGGTAGCTGTAGCGGCTGATACGCGCAGTGCCGGAGTCGATCACGTAGCGAATGCCGGGCACGGTCAGCGAAGTTTCCGCGACGTTGGTCGCCAACACGATCTTGCGGCCGGCAGCGGGTCGGAAAATCTTCTGCTGCTCGGCCGGCGTCAACCGCGCATACAGCGGCAGCACCTCGGTAAAGCGCAGATTGGCCTTGCGCAGCACCTCGGCGGCGTCGCGGATCTCGCGCTCGCCGGGCAGGAACACCAGCACATCGCCGGGGCGCTTGCCAATGCTCTTCTCATGGGCGTCGATCTCGTCCAACGCGGCAAGGATGCCCTGATCGACGGTGAGGTCGTCCTCGACCCGGTTGCCATCCTCATCGGTTTCTGCCGCCAGCGGCCGGTACCAGGTTTCGACCGGATACGTACGCCCCGACACTTCGACGATGGGCGCATTACCGAAGTGTTCGGAAAAGCGTTCCAGATCGATGGTCGCCGAAGTGATGATCACCTTCAGATCGGGCCGACGCGGCAGTAGGGTTTTCAGGTAGCCGAGCAGGAAGTCGATGTTGAGGCTACGTTCGTGCGCCTCGTCAACGATGATGGTGTCGTATTTCTCCAGGAAGCGGTCGTGCTGGGTCTCGGCCAGTAGGATACCGTCGGTCATCAGCTTGATCAGCGAGCTGTCCTTGCTCTGATCCTCGAAGCGCACCTGATAGCCCACCAGCTCGCCCAGCGGCGTGCCGATTTCTTCGGCCACTCGGGTCGCCACGCTTCGCGCCGCCAGCCGGCGCGGTTGGGTATGGCCGATCAACCCGTGCACGCCGCGGCCGATTTCCAGGCAGATCTTCGGCAGCTGAGTGGTCTTACCCGAGCCCGTCTCGCCCGCAATCACCAGCACCTGATGCTTGCGCAGCGCCTCCTTGATCTCCTCACGCTTGGCAGCGATCGGCAGGCTGTCGTCGTAGCGCATGGCTGGCACGCTCTGCCGGCGCGCCTCGACCTTGGCCACCGAGGCCTGGAAACGCTCGAGCCACAGGGAAAGGTGCTCGTCTTCGAGCGGCGCATCGCCGGCCTTCTTGCGCAGGTCATGCAATTGACGACGCAAGCGATGACGGTCGGCAAACATGGTCTGATCGAGGTTTTCCAGGAGTTGTGCAAAAGCGGGCGTTGCGTCGGTCATGGACAGCCGTAAGCGATTTCGTGAAGGACGCGATTGTCGCAGATTTAGCCGGCTGGCCGTAGGGAAAGGGACTGATGGAAAAGACCGCGCCGGCTAGCCGGCGCGGCGCTCACGCGGTCAACGGATCCAGTGACCCCAACGCGACTTCTCCTGCGCCTTCTGCATGCGCAGGGTGCCGATGCCCTGCTCGGCCGCTGCGTCGATCTCGTCGTCGACCATCTTGGTCGACAGCGACAACCAGCTGGTGGCGAAGGCCAGGGCGTCACCATGCAATTCCAGCGCCTCGGTGGAGACGTTGCCGAGGTTGTCACACTCGCTGTGGTAGCACGGATCGTATGCCTGCCCAGCCGCACCGCCATAGAGCTGCGCCTGCTCTACGCTCTTGATGTCTTCAGCACCGGTGAACAGGCCACCAAAGGCGATGCCGTCATCGAAGAACTGCGCGTAATCGGAGCGGAAGTCGATCTCGGTCCCCTCCGACGGTGCGTTGCGCAACTGGAAGTAGGAGCGGAACAGGCGCTCGATCGCACCGGAGCCGGGCGGGCCCTGCAGGCCGAAATCGGAGCCATCGCCGTCATAGATGAAGTTGGCGTAGTTCGGCGAACCGATCATATCGACGTTGAGGTACGCCTTGATCTGCTGTTTCTCCTCCTCCGGTAGCTGAGTGACGTAGTAGGTCGACCCGACCAGCCCGGACTCCTCCGCGCCCCACCAGGCGAAGCGCACCTTGTTCAGCGGGTGCGCCTTGCTCATCAGCGTGGCCATTTCCAGCAAGGCGGCGCTACCGGAGCCGTTGTCATTGATGCCAGGTCCTTCGAAGACTGAATCCAGATGCGCACCGACCATCACCACGTTGTCCGGATTGCCGCGACGGGTCTCGGCCAGCACGTTGTAGGTCTCCGACTGCTCACGGATCACGTCGACGTTCATGCTCAGCTGAAGCCCCTCGGTCTGCGACCAGCTCACACCATTGTCATAGGTCGAGAACATCACCGGGATGCCGCCCTGATAGTCCTCGCCCAAGGTCGCGACCAGCAGATCCTTGCGGTCCTCGGTATCGCCCTGGTTGAAGATGATCGCTCCGGCTGCCCCAGCGGCGGCCGCATTGGTGGCCTTCTCGCCGAACGGACAGGTGCCGCGTTGCATCAGCGCAATGGCGCCCGCCGGGAAACCAGCGAAATCAGACGGCTCGCAGCCGCTGGTCGAGGTATTGCCCAGGCCGAGCGCCAGGTCCACCGGCACCACGGGCGCTGTGACATTGCCAGGATCGGTCTGGTCGGCGTAGGTGAAATCCTCCTCCCAGATGTACTGCACCGGCTGCGGCGTCACTGCCGCTAGCGCGCCCGGGCCTGCGGGATAGAACGCCAGGAACGGAAATGCCTGCACCCTGACCCGATAGCCGGCGCGCTCGAGAGTGCTGCGCACGTAATCCACCGAGGCTTGATAGCCAGACTGTCCGGAGGCGCGATTGCCGCGGTTCATTGACGCGATGTCCTGCAAATTCTCCAGGTGCTTCATCACGTTACCGGCCTGCATACAGCGCGGCAGACCGAGCGGCGTTCCCACCAGCAATGGTGATCGACAGATCCGAGAGTCGGGCTTGCCGGGCGACCAATAGTCATCGAACGCAGCGATCTCGGCGGAGGGTGCTGCCAAGGCTGCGGTGGAAGCGAATAAAGCGAAAGAAGCAACTACCCGACGTGCATTGTTTTTCTTCTGCATGGGTAACTCATCCTTGCAACGAGATTGATGGGCAGGCCGCAAAATGGCATGCGCCATCGTCCCCTACGGCACAGACGGCCGTTGAAAACGGAGCGAGCGACAGATATGGAGGCCAAGCCGGCTGCGTCGCGCACCGGCGCGCTGCAGTTGCTTACATCAGACGGCTTCAGCACGGCATAGGGAGGCGCGCTGGCATTCAACAGCCGCTAGAGCGGACGCGGCCATAGGGTCCTAGACCCGGGTTGTCTCGCTTCGGTTCGCGCCGTCGCGCCAGACGGCAGCACCGCCGGTCGGCTTGATGGAACCCGACGGAATTCTGCCGGCAGTTCTCGACAGACCAAGGCGGGCATTGCACCCGCCTCATCGATGATGGCTCAGATACGAAACTGGCCGACCAGACGCTGCAGACTCTCGGCCAGGCTATTGAGTTCGCGGGAGGTCTGGGCGCCTTCGGCGGCCTCCTGCGCCACGCCATCAACCGCATCGGCGATGTGATGAACGCTGCGATTGATCTCCTCGGCGACCGCAGTCTGCTCCTCGGCGGCGCTGGCGATCTGAGCGTTCATGGAGCTGATGGTGCCTATCAGCGCGGCAATCGCATCCAGCGACTCGCCCGCCTGGTTCGACTGGGCCCGGGTGCTTTCGCCCTGCTGCCCGGCGCGACCCATGCCGGTAACAGTCATTGCCGTGGTGTTCTGCAGACGGTCGACCATGCCCTGAATTTCGACCGTGCTCTGCTGGGTACGGCTGGCGAGCGCTCGCACTTCGTCGGCGACCACTGCGAATCCGCGGCCGGCCTCGCCGGCGCGTGCCGCTTCGATGGCGGCATTGAGCGCCAGCAGGTTGGTCTGCTCGGCGACCGCCCGGATCACGTCGAGAACGCCTACGATGCCTTCCACATCCTTCTGCAACCCGCCAAGCGATTCGCCGCTGTCACGCAGCTCGCCGACCAGAGCGTGGATCTGCTGAATGCTGCTGTCCACGGTTCGCTTGGCGCCCTGGCCCTGCTGATCCGCTTCCTGCGCCGCTTCGGCGGCGCGCTGTGCGCTCATTGCCACTTCCTGTGCAGCAGCCGACATCTCGTTGATCGCAGTCGCCACCTGATCGGTTTCATGGCGCTGTGCGGCCATCGCCTGCTCGGAACGTTGCGCCTGGCTGGCAACGCTGGCAACCAGCGTCGTCAGCTGGCCGGTGGTTTTCGAAACCTGCTGAACCAGGCCATGGATCTTTTCGACGAAGCGATTGAACGAGGAAGCCAGATCGCCCAGTTCGTCCTGGCTGGTAACTGGCAGGCGGTGGGTCAGATCGCCCTCACCGGACGCCATGTCATCGAGCTTGCCCTTTATCAGCATGAGCGGCCGTAGCAGCGTGCGGCTCGTGGCAGTTACCAGCACGGCGATCAGCACCAGCAGCGCGACGGCGGAGCCTAGCATGACGAACAGCAGTTCGTTGATGTCGTCCTGGAACGCTTTCCGAGCCGCCTGTACATCGCGCTCTACTCCGTCCAGATTGAGCGATGTGCCAAAGACCATGTTCCACTTCGGCAGATGCTCTGCATAGCCGATCTTCGGGACGAGCGTCGTGCTGTTGCCCAGCACAAAGCTGTAATCGACGTAACGGCTTCCATCCATACCGGCCCGGACGAGCTCACGGATGGCGTACTTGCCGCTGGGGTCACGATAGTCATAGAAGCTTTGCCCAATCTTGTCCTTGGTGTTGCCCTGGAGAATCCGCACGCTTTGTTCGTCGTAGCCCCAGAAATAGCCGTCCTTGCCGTAGGAGAGCGTTTCCAGAATGGCCACGGCGCGGTCTCGTGCTTCCTGGTCATCCGAGGCGGAGCTATCGTAGATGGGGGCGATCATCTTCCGGGCAAGCTGCACGTAGTTTTCCAGTTCCGCGCGGCGATCCCGAACGAGATTTTCACGCGTCTCTGCTTCCTGCTTGGCCGCCAGTTCTTGCAGCGTGAGCACGGATATGCCGCTGAGGAGTATCGCCAACAAGAGGATTGGACCTAATGCGAGGATGAGAAGCTTCGTTTGCAGACGTAATCTGGAGAGCATGAGCTGGACCTTGAGCAGAACTTAAAGGCGGCGAGAGCGCCTGTTTTTCGGCGCCAAATTTATCGCACCATCGAGGCTATCGGCTAGCTAGCGGCGTAATTGAGTCAACCAAGCAAATCTTCCCTCGAAGATGACGTAGGTCTTAACGCGCGCGAGACAGATCGCTCAAGCCAGAACAGACGGTAGGCGAGCCGGCCTCGAACGAGCGCACTGCTCCAAAAAAAAGCCCCGCCGAAGCGGGGCTCTCACTAGCCTGAGTCGTTACTTCTGGCCGAGTTTGCGCAACTCTTCGTCACGCAGTTCACGTCGCAGAATCTTACCGACGTTGGTGGTGGGCAGGCTGTCGCGGAACTCGACGGTCTTGGGACGCTTGTAACCGGTGACATTGTCGTGCATGTGCTGCATGACCTGCTCTTTGGTCAGGCTCTCGCCCGGCCTGACCACCACGAAGAGCTTGATCGCCTCGCCAGACTTGTCGTCCGGTACGCCAATCGCGGCACACTGCAACACGCCAGGCAGCGTGGCGAGCACGTCTTCCAGTTCGTTGGGATATACGTTGAAACCGGATACCAGAATCATGTCCTTCTTGCGATCGACGATGCGCATGTAACCGTCGTCCTGGATGATTCCGATGTCGCCCGTCTTCAGCCAACCCTGCTCGTCGAGCACTTCGGCCGTGGCTTCCGGACGCTGCCAGTAGCCCTTCATCACCTGCGGGCCCTTCACGCATAGTTCGCCAGTAGCGCCTATCGGCAGTTCGTTGCCATCCTCGTCGATGACCTTGCACTGGGTCGAGGGCATCGGGATGCCAATGGTGCCAATCTGAATGCCACCGAACGGATTGACCGACACCACCGGACTGGTTTCGGTCATGCCGAAGCCTTCGCAGATCGAGCAGCCAGTCACCTGCTGCCAACGCTCCGCCGCCGCCAGCTGCAATGCCATACCGCCGGAAAAGGTGGCCTTGAGCGCGGAAAAGTCCAGCTTACGGAAGCTCTCGTTGTTGCACAGCGCCACGAACAGCGTGTTGAGGCCGACGAAGCCGGTGAACCGATACTTACTCAGATCTTTGACGAAAGCCGGCAGGTCGCGCGGGTTGGTGATCAACACGTTGTGCGCGCCGATCAACATCATTGTCATGCAGTGAAAGGTGAACGCGTAGATGTGATAAAGCGGCAGCGGCGCGACCATGGTCTCGCAGCCACTGCCCAGCTCGGTGCCCATCAACCCACGACACTGCAGCATGTTGGCGACCAGATTGCGATGGGTCAGCATGGCGCCCTTGGCGACTCCGGTGGTGCCACCGGTGTACTGCAGCACGGCGATATCGTCACCGCTCGGGTTGGCCTCGCTCGGCACCTTGCCACGCCCAAGGGCCATGGCCTCGTTGTATTTGACCGCCTTGGGCAGATGGTAAGCAGGCACCATCTTCTTCACGTGCTTGACCACCGCATTGACCAGCAGTCGCTTGATGGTCGGCAGCATGTCGCCGACCTCGGTAATGACCACATGGCGAATGCCAGTCTTCGGCAACACGTCTTCGGCCAGGTGGGCCATGTTGGCCAGGCACACCAGCGCCTTGGCGCCGGAGTCGTTGAACTGATGCTCCATCTCCCGCGCGGTGTACAGCGGGTTGGTGTTGACCACGATCAGGCCGGCGCGCATGGCACCGAATACCACGATGGGATACTGGATCAGGTTGGGCAGCTGCACCGCGATCCGGTCGCCCGGTTGTAGATCGGTGTGCTGCTGGAGATAGGCGGCAAATTCGCCGGACAGCGTGTACAGCTCGCCGTAGGTCAGGGTTCTGCCGAGATTGCTGAAGGCCGGCTTGCCCGCGAACAGCTCGCAGGATTGTTTGAGCACAGCCTGGATGTTCCGGTATTCATCGGTATCGATCTCGCTTTCGACCCCGACAGGATATTTATCCTTCCAGAAGTTATCGGTCATGAAACCCCACTCCTAAGCGACAGCTTTACTGCATATGGCAGCTGTTTTGTTGTGTTTTGTTAACTTTTGTACGGCAGTTCCGCGCAAAAGGCGGGGCGAGGTTAGCAGTTTTGCAACAGCCCGAACAGTGGCTCCGAGTGATGCGAGCACACACAAAGTGACTGACAGGACAAATCCAGTCACTCAGTGCGAGCTTAGAGAGCCGTGTCTTGGCGGACTCAGGCCTGATCGCGCAGCTCCCTGCGCAGAATCTTGCCAACCGGGGACATTGGCAAGGAGTCACGGAACACGAAGTGCCGCGGCACCTTGTAACCTGTGAAATTCTCCCGGCAATAGGCTTGCAGCTCTTCGAGGGTCAGGCTGGGATCGCTACGGACCACAAACAGCTTCACCGCCTCTCCTGACTTCTCGTCCGGCACGCCGATCGTGGCACAAGCAGCGACCTTCGGATGAGCCATGACCACGTCTTCGATCTCGTTGGGATAGACGTTGAAACCAGAGACGATGATCAAATCCTTCTTGCGGTCGACGATGCGCACGAAGCCGTCCGGATCGATCACCGCGATGTCGCCGGTCTTCAGCCAGCCATCACTATCGAGTACTTCGGCGGTGGCTTCAGGCCGCTGCCAGTACCCCTTCATCACCTGCGGTCCCTTGACGCAGAGTTCGCCGCGCTCGCCCAACGGCAACTCGTTGCCCTCGTCGTCGATCACTTTGAGCGTCGTACCCGGTACCGGCAGGCCAACGGTGCCCAGACGCGACTGGTCGCCGTGCGGGTTGGCGCAGACCACCGGCGAACTCTCGGTCAGCCCGTAGCCTTCGGTCACGGTGACACCGGTCAAACTCTTCCAGCGCTCGGCCACCGAGGAGACCAGCGCGGTGCCACCCGAGTTGGTGCCCTTGAGCGCCGAAAAATCGATTTTCTTGAAGTCTCGATGCGACATGAGCGCAACGAACAACGTGTTCAGCCCGAGAAAGGCGGTAAAGCGCCACTTCTGCAGTTCTTTGACGAAGCCGTCGATGTCGCGAGGATTGGTGATCAACACGTTATGGTTGCCGGTCACCATCATGCACATGCAATTAACCGTGAAGGCGTAGATGTGATACAGCGGCAACGGCGCGATCATCACCTCTTGCCCATCCTTGATGAGCGGATGGCCGTCAGCGCCCAGTTGCTGCATGTTGGCATGGACCTGGCGCATGTTGGCCACCAAATTTCCGTGCGTAAGCATCGCGCCCTTGGCCACGCCGGTGGTGCCGCCGGTGTATTGCAGCACCGCGACGTCGTCGAGCGTCAACGGAACCGGCTTGAGGCTATGGCGTCCCCCCTCGGCGAGCACGTGTTTGAACGAAACGGCCTGGGGCAGGCTGTAGGCCGGGACCATCTTTTTCACATGCTTGACCACGGCATTGACCAGCAGCCCCTTGACCGGCGGCAGCATGTCGCCAATGTGCGCCTCGATAAGCACTTCGATGCTGGTATCGGGCAGCACTTCCTGCACCAGCTTGCCGAACGTATTCAGGTACACCAGCGCCCGTGCGCCGGAATCCTTGAACTGATGGCGCATCTCACGCGCGGTGTACAGCGGATTGGTATTGACCACGATCAGCCCGGCACGCAAGGCGCCGAAAACCGCGATCGGGTACTGCAACAGGTTGGGCATCTGCACCGCGATGCGATCTCCCGGTTGCAGATCAGTATGGTTCTGCAGCCAGGCCGCAAATGCGGCCGAGTAGCGTTCCAGGTCGGCGTAGCTGAACGTCACCCCCATGTTGCTGTAAGCAGGGCGGTTCGCATGGGTTTTGCAGGAGCGCTCGAACACCTCCACCACCGAGCGGAAGCCCCCCATATCCACATCGTCGGGCACACCGGCGGGACGCTTGTCGTTCCAGAAGTCAGGTTGCATTGTTATTGGCCTCGTTACCTGAGAGTGTCTGGCCCACTCGTCGCGGGCTGTGGCGAACTTAACAGCTCCGCATTGCAGAGCAATAGGTCGACCGTGTAAATCAGCGACGTGAATCTCGGCCCACGGCGGCAAAGCCAAAGCGAACCGGGACAACCGGCCTGCCGCCCTCTAGAATGCAGCCACCCAAGCGCCCTCCACGGCGTGCCCGTCATGGCCGTGCGGCAACCCCTGCCGCGACGGGGTTTTCCGTTTGTTATCGCATTCAGAGGTTTACGCATGAGTACGCTAAGCAACACACCCTACGCCGATCTGGAAGTCGGCCAGAAGGCCACGTACAGCAAGACGGTGGAAGAGCGCGACATTCAGCTGTTCGCCGCGATGTCTGGCGACCACAACCCGGTCCACCTGGACGCCGAATTCGCTGCCTCGACGATCTTCCGCGAGCGCATCGCCCATGGCATGTTCAGTGGTGCGCTGATCAGTGCCGCAGTGGCCTGCGAATTGCCGGGGCCGGGCACCATCTATCTGGGACAAACGATGCGCTTCGCCCTGCCGGTCAAGCTCGGCGACACCTTGACCGTGCGCCTGGAGATTCTAGAGAAACTGCCGAAGTTTCGCGTCCGCATCGCCACCCAGGTGTTCAACCAGCGCGACGAAATGGTCGTCGATGGCGAGGCCGAAATCCTCGCACCGCGCAAAGCGCAAACCGTCGAGATCAAAGCCCTGCCACCGGTCAGCATCGGCTGATACAGGGGACGCGCGCTCACTAGCGTCAGTTTTGGCCGACAAGCCCAGCGCTTGACGGCGACAGCCAATAGGCGCCTCCGCGGCGCCTTCCTTCTGCGCTCAGCCAGTAGAATCTCCGCGACGCAAGGTCTGCTCGCAACGCCTTCCCGCAGGCGTTGCATCCGCCGCATACCGTTCATGAACGGTCGATAGCTCGGTTTGTAGCAGTTGCGGCAGACAGTCGAGCGAACCAGCGAAAAACTAAGCCGGACGAATACCAGCAGAACGCTATTACGGCCCTCGGCTACGCCCCGAAAGCATCTTCCATGGAGGATGCGCACAGTCGGCCACGCACCGACCATCCCGCAAGCGGTACAACAAGAACAACACCGGGACCTCATCCATGCTCATACGCTCGATTGCTTATCGGCGCCTGGCGGCGCTCGTCCTCGGCGGCTTTTCGCTAGCCATCCAAGCGGCTTCGGCCGTGCCGCTCGACCCTGGCCCCGACGAGGCTCTGCTGTACTACCAACGGGCCGATGGCAACTATGCCGGCTGGGGTCCACATCTGTGGAACACGGCGAGCTGCGCCGGCAGCCTGAACGAGACGAGTTGGGATCAGCCATTGCCCGCCGCCGGTATCGACCCGGACCATGGCGCCTACTACCGCATCGCCCTCACCGCCGACGCCGGTTGCCTGAATCTGATCATGCACAAGGGCGACGAAAAGGATCTGGGTGGTGATGACCTGGTTTGGCGCTTCGACGAAATCGGTCGCCGCGCCTTTACCCTCAGCGGTAACGCACAGCTCTCCGGCACCCCCGTGAGCGGGCCCGCCGTGGCGATAAAGGGCGCCCGAGCCCACTGGCTCGACCCGTTCACCCTGGCACTCGTCGATGGCGCCCCCGACGCCAGCCGAATCGAACTGCGCTACTCCACCAGCGCCGACATTCGCATCGACAGTGAAACACGTACGGTCCGTGGCGGCACCGCGCTCGCACTGCAACCGGCGACCTTGCGCGAAGGCCTCAAACGCCAGCATCCACACCTGGCCGAGGCACCGGCGTTCCATCTCTCCGCCCATGCCCGCGACCTGCGGCGCGCCGTAATGAGCCAGCTGGTGGTGGTCACCTATGACGACGATGACAAGGTGCTCGACGCCACTGAAGTGCAAACGGCCGGGATTCTCGACCTGCTGTTCGCCTATAACGGCGAACTCGGTGCACGCGTCGATGCACGTGGCGTGTCCTTCACGCTCTGGGCACCCACCGCGCAGCGGGTGCGCCTGCATGTGTTCGACGAGGCCAAGCGCCTGTTGCCCGGTTATCCGAAGATCATGCGAGAACGTCTCGGCGTGTGGAGCCTTGACGGCCCGCGCTCCTTGGATCGGCAGTATTACCAGTACGAGGTCACGGCTTACCGGCCCAGTACCGGCAAGATCGAGACGACGCTGGTCAGCGATCCCTACGCTCTGAGCCTGTCGCGCAACAGCCAGTACGCTCAGGTCGTCGACCTGGACGCCGACGATCTCAAGCCCTCCGGCTGGGATGCGCTGCGCCCACCGCACCCGGCACGCCCCGAAGCGAGCGTGATCTATGAAACCCATCTGCGTGACTTCAGTGCCAGCGACGCCAGCCTGCCTGCCGAACTACGCGGGACCTACGGCGCCTTCACCCACCCGGACAGCAACGGTATGCGGCATCTGCGCGACCTGAAAAATGCCGGGCTGACCCACGTGCAGCTGCTGCCGGTATTCGATATCGCCACCATCGATGAAGACCCGACCCGCCGCGTCGACCTCGACGACCCGTTCGCCAAGCTTTGCGATCTGTCCACCCAGGCCCGTGAAAACTGGTCGCAATACTGCAGCGCCACGAGCATCCGCCTGGTGCTGCAAGGATTCGATCCGGCCAGCGGCCAGGCGCAAGCGCTGTATAACGACCTGCGCGCCCTGGACAACTTCAACTGGGGCTACGACCCCTTCCATTTCAGCGCACCTGAAGGCAGCTACGCCAGCGATGCCGAGGGCGCGCAGCGCATCATCGAATTCCGCCAGATGGTCCAGGCGCTCGCCAACGACGGCCTCGCCACGGTGATGGACGTGGTCTACAACCACACCAACGCATCAGGACTGACGGACAAGTCGGTGCTGGACAAGATCGTGCCCGGTTACTACCACCGCCGTAACCCATCCACCGGTGCCGTCGAAACCTCGACCTGCTGCGAAAACACCGCCAGCGAACACCGCATGATGGCCAAGCTGATGACCGATTCGCTGGAGGTCTGGGCACGCGACTACAAGATCGCCGGATTCCGCTTCGATCTGATGGGCCATCACCTACGCAAGAATCTGGTCGATGCGTACCGCGCGGTGCGCAAGATCGACCGAGACACCTATTTCTACGGCGAGGGCTGGGATTTCGGCGAAGTCGCCGGCAATGCCCGGGGCATCAATGCCACCCAGCTGAACATGGCCGGTACCGGCATCGGCACCTTCAACGATCGGCAGCGCGACGCGGTTCGCGGCGGCAGTCCCTTCGACAGCGGCGAAAGCATCCGGCGCAATCAGGGCTTCGCCAATGGCCTTTATGTGCTGCCGAACGAGCTGACCGGCGCCGGCGAGCAGGAAAAGGCGCAGCTGCTGCATGCCGCCGACCTGATCCGCGTTGGCATCGCCGGCGGACTGCGCGACTACCAGTTCGTCACCGCCGACGGCAGCACGCGCAGTGGTAGTCAGATCGACTACAACGGGCAGCCCGCCGGCTATACGCTCGACCCGCAGGAGACCATCAACTATGTCTCCAAGCACGACAACCAGACGCTATGGGACAACAACCAGTACAAGCTGCCGGTGGGTCTGCCCGTCGCCGACCGTGTCCGTCTGCAACTGCTGGCGTTGTCCGTGCCGCTGTTCAGTCAAGGCGTGCCCTTCATTCACCTCGGCTCGGATATCCTCCGTTCCAAATCCATGCAACGCGACAGCTACGACTCGGGCGACTGGTTCAATGCGGTGGATTTCAGCTACCAGGACAACAATTGGAACAAGGGCCTGCCGCGGGCCGATAAGGATGCTGACAACTGGCCGCTGGTCCGCCAAGTCATCGCCAACCCCCATACCAAGCCGAGCGCCGTGAACATAGTCGCGGCCAAGCGGCGCTTTCTGGAACTGCTGAAGATCCGGAGCGACAGCCCGCTGTTTCAGCTCGACAGCGCGCGCGAGGTGCAGCGCCGTTTGCGTTTTCACAACACAGGTCCAACGCAGCAGCCGGGTGTGATCGCCTTCAGCCTGGCCGATGGCCCTGGCGACGGCCGCGATCTCGACCGGCGCTACCAGGCGCTGATGGTGGTGTTCAACGCCTCTGCAGAGCGGGTTCGCCTACCTGGCGCTGACGGCTACCAGCCGCATCCGGTACAGCGGGATTCAAGCGACCCGATCAGCCGTCAAGCCAGGGTCGTCGCTGGCGAGTTCGAGGTACCGCCGTTCACCAGCGCCGTATTCCTGCAACCCCAACGCCGTCGTTGATTCACAGGCAAAAAAAAAGGGCGACCTAAGTCGCCCAAATGCCTTGCGTGCTCTGTCTATCTGCGGAATCACTGCTTTTTGTGTGCATCCCGCCAGATGAAATATCCGAAACCGCCGAGGAAGGCGACCATCAGGCCGACCGTGACCACCCCTGCGAGCACCACATTATCGACGAACATGATTCCTGCCTCCCAAGCCGTTGTGCTGTCTGATGGCTGCATAGTCGTCCTCTCCCGCCAATAAAAAATTGACCGACGTCAATAGGCCCCAAGCCGACGGCAAAAGGCATCGCGGAAGCTGATCTGAGTCAAAAAAACGGAGGGGATCGGAGGGAGCTACGGAGGGCGCGACAGCATCGAACCGTCGCGGTGAGGCTTGGAGCGGCGCCTGGTTATGAGGCCTGTCAGCGCTTCTTCGGCTTGGTCTTGGACTTCTTCTTCGGCTTGGCTAGCGGCAGCGCCTGCTCGAACGCCTCACGCATCTCGGCAAGGCGCTTCTCCTTGATGTCGTGGATACGCTTTTCACGTTCGGTGCTGAGGTCGATCAGCTTTACTTCATGGCTCATACGGCTGGCTCGCAAGTGATCTGACGGTATGTCAGGTTGAGGCGCGGTTCGGTTACCTTGCGCGTCCTGGCGATCTGATGTTGCCAATAATGCTGCGTCGGTCCGCCCATGACCAGTAGCGATCCATGCTCGAGAGCGATTGAGTGCTGGATACGGCTGGCACCCTTGCGACGGAAATCGAAGCGCCGCGTCGCGCCCAGATTGAGCGAGACCACCAGCGGTTCCGAACCCAGTTCCGGCTCGTCGTCGCTGTGCCAGCCTATCGCGTCCTGGCCGTTGCGATAAAGATTGAGCAGCACGCCATTCATGTCCCGGTCAACCTCTCGCTGCACCTGCTGGCGAATCTCGGCCAGCAAAGGCGTCCAGGATAATGGATCGTGGATCAGACCCGAGTAACGCAGGCGCGCGCCAGGGTCGCCGTACCAGGCGACCAGCCGGGGCATGGCGAAGCGACGGCCATATAGCTTGAGCTCGGGTTGCGACCAGGGCGTTTGTACCAGCAGCTCTTCCAGCCACTGATCGGCGGTTTCTGCACTGATCCATTGTGGCAGGTAGCGCAGATCGGCCTGCGGCAGGTCGTTCATTGGATCGCCGTTGTGCTCAGCAGGCGGCTCGTCATACCTCGACATCAACCCACAGACCTTGGCGTGGCAGCTCCTCGAGTGCGTCCTGATCCTCTTCGGCAGTCTCGCCTTCGGCCAGTTCCTGCGGGCTGTAACCACGCCGACGTTGCCGCCTACGCTGTTCGTCGCGCAGCATCTGTTCGGCTTCTTGCGGGTGTCGCCGATCGAGCCCCACCGAACTTTCATTGGCGCTTGGCTGCACCGGAGCTACCGGGGCCACCTCCGGCCGCGGTTTGACCACATCCTGTTGGGCGGTAACCTGAACGGTGCCCGGTGGAATGATTGGCAGCATCTGTGCTCTCCCATGAGCAGCCCCAAGTTCGATCGGTGTCTTTATGCGGGCTTGCACCAGTTGATCGGCTGAATTGCGGTCGACTTTAACAGCAACGCTACACTGCCTATCGAATCGGCATCTGTCGTCGCTCTATCGGCAGGGTTCCGTTACCATAGCGCGCTTTTTTCACAGGCGGGAGGCAGCATGGCGCAGCAGTATCTACCGGGGCAACGCTGGATCAGCGACAGCGAAGCGGAACTCGGTCTGGGAACCATCCTCATGCAGGATGGGCGGATGCTCACCGTGCTCTACCCGGCGACCGGCGAAACCCGCCAATACGCCGCACGCAGTGCCCCGCTGACCCGCGTGCGCTTCGTTCCCGGTGATGAAATCACCCATTTCGAAGGCTGGAAGATGACCGTGCGCGAAGTCGACGACGTCGACGGGCTGCTGGTCTATCACGGTCTGACCGCGCAGAACGAAGCCCGTACTCTGCCGGAAACCCAGTTGTCGAACTTCATCCAGTTCCGCCTCGCCAGCGACCGCCTGTTCGCTGGCCAGATAGACCCGCTGAATTGGTTCAAGCTGCGTTACCACACACTGGAAAATCAGAGTAAACAGCTGACCTCTTCACTTTGGGGCCTGGGCGGCGTGCGCGCGCAACCCATCGCGCACCAGTTGCACATCGCCCGCGAAGTCGCCGACCGCATCGCCCCGCGCGTGCTGCTGGCCGACGAAGTGGGTCTGGGCAAAACCATCGAAGCCGGCCTGGTGATCCATCGCCAACTGCTGTCGGGGCGCGCCAACCGCGTGCTGATCCTGGTTCCGGAGAACCTGCAGCATCAGTGGCTGGTGGAAATGCGTCGCCGCTTCAATCTGCAGGTCGCGCTATTCGACGACGAGCGCTTCATCGAGAGCGATGCCAGCAACCCGTTCGAAGACACTCAGCTGGCTCTGGTCTCGCTGGAATGGCTGAAGGACGACGAACGTGCCCAGGACGCCGCCTTCGCTGCCGGCTGGGATCTGCTGGTGGTGGACGAAGCGCACCACCTGGTCTGGCATCCGGAAGATGCCAGCGCCGAATACAAGCTGGTCGAACAGCTGGCCGAAGTGATTCCCGGCGTCTTGCTGCTGACCGCGACGCCCGAGCAACTGGGCCAGGAAAGCCACTTCGCCCGCCTGCGCCTGCTCGACCCCAACCGTTTCCACGATCTCGAAGCCTTCCGTGCCGAAAGCGCCAGCTACCAGCCGGTCGCCCAGGCGGTACAGGAGCTGCTCGACGAGGGCCGCCTGTCACAGGAAGCGCACCAGACCATCCACGATTTCCTCGGAGCCGAAGGCGAAGCGCTGCTCGCTGCGGCCACCGACGGCGACATCGAAGCCAGCAGCCGATTGATCCGCGAACTGCTCGACCGCCACGGCACCGGCCGCCTCTTGTTCCGCAACACCCGCGCCGCCGTACGCGGCTTCCCCGAGCGCCAGCTGCATCCTTATCCGCTCCCCTGCCCGGCCGAATATCTGGAGCTGCCACTGGGCGAGCATGCAGAGCTGTATCCGGAAGTCAGCTTCCAGACCCAGCAGGAAGTACCCGATGCGCAGAATCGCTGGTGGACGTTCGACCCGCGTGTCGAATGGCTGATCGACACCCTGAAGATGCTGAAGAAATTCAAAGTGCTGGTTATCTGCGCCCACGCCGAGACCGCGCTGGATCTCGAAGACGCTCTGCGCGTGCGCTCAGGCATCCCCGCTACCGTGTTCCATGAAGGGATGAGCATCCTCGAGCGCGACCGCGCCGCCGCCTACTTCGCCGACGAGGAGTTCGGCGCGCAGGTGCTGATCTGCTCCGAGATCGGCAGTGAAGGCCGTAACTTCCAGTTCGCCCATCACCTGGTGCTGTTCGATCTGCCGTCTCACCCCGACCTGCTGGAACAGCGCATCGGTCGTCTCGACCGGATCGGTCAGGCGCACATCATCCAGCTGCACGTGCCCTATCTGGAAACCAGCCCGCAGGAACGCCTGTTCAAGTGGTATCACGAAGCGCTGAACGCCTTCCTCAACACCTGCCCCACCGGCAACGCCCTGCAGCATCAGTTCGGCCCGCGCCTCCTGAACCAGTTGGAGGAAGGTGACGACGACGAATTCCAGAAACTCATCGACGAAGCCCGCGCCGAGCGCGAGCGGCTGGAAGCCGAGTTGCACGCCGGCCGTGACCGTCTGCTGGAGCTCAATTCCGGCGGTGGCGAACAGGGCAAGGCGCTGGTCGAAGCCATCGAGGAGCAGGACGACCAGTTCGCCCTGCCGATCTACATGGAAGAACTGTTCGACGCCTTCGGCATCGACAGCGAAGACCATTCCGAGAACGCGCTGATTCTGCGTCCCAGCGAAAAGATGCTCGACGCCAGCTTCCCGCTGGGCGACGACGAAGCCGTGACCATCACCTACGACCGCGAGCAGGCACTGGCGCGCGAAGACATGCAGTTCCTCACCTGGGAACATCCCATGGTGCAGGGCGGCATGGACCTGGTGCTGTCCGGCTCCATGGGCAACACCGCGGTGGCGCTGATCAAGAACAAGGCACTCAAGCCCGGCACCGTCCTGCTGGAACTCTTGTTCGTCAGTGAAGTGGTGGCGCCGCGTGCGCTGCAGCTCAATCGCTTCCTGCCGCCGCTGGCGTTGCGTTGCCTGCTGGACTCGAACGGCAACGACCTGGCACCCAAAGTCGCGTTCGAGACGCTGACCGATCAGCTGGAAAGCGTCCCGCGGGCCAGCGCCAACAAATTCATCCAGGCCCAGCGCGATGTATTGGCGGTGCAGATTTCCGATGCCGAAGCCAAGATCGCCCCGCGTCATAGCGAGCGTGTCGCCGAAGCGCAGCGCAAGCTCAAGGCCAGTCTCGACGAAGAGTTGGCGCGCCTGACCGCGTTGCAGTCGGTCAATCCGAGCGTGCGCGACAGCGAGATCGAAGCTCTGCGCAAGCAGCGTGAAGAAGGCCTGACGATGCTGGAAAAAGCCGCACTGCGCCTGGAGGCAATTCGGGTGCTGGTCGCCGGCTGATTCAGGCCTGGAGGGTCCGGAAGGCCGGTTGCGAGCGCTCGCAGCCGGCCTTTTCGTTGGCAGCCTCGCACCTAACGGCGCGTCACCGCGAGCAGTTGCCGCGCCTTGCGCTGATCGTCTTCGTCGAGTTCCGCCAGCAGCTCCGGTTTGCCGGCGATCAACCAACCCAGCGGGACACCGTCGCGATAGAGAATTCGATTGCCCGCCATCGCTGGCACGCGATCACCCGGCAGTAAGGTCCCGACCTGATTCAGCGGGTCGACCGCTGAGACCGCGATCATTTCCCCTGACGTTGGCCGCTTGCGGATTTCGCGCAGCAGACCGACGGCCTCCGGCAACGCGAACTGTTCGCCAGGCAGGCCGGTAACGAAGCGACCGCCCCGAATTTCGCCACGCGCCTCGAGCCGGTGGTAAACGCGCAGCAGGTCACGCCACGGCGGCAACCAGTCCGCTTCGCGATCCAGCAATCGCCAGAACACCACGCCGTAACGGCGCAGCAGCACCATGGCGATGTGTTCCAAGGCGTCAGGATCGAATGATCGGCGTAGCGGCGTGGGATCGACCATCGGAGCGGGTCCCTTGCGTACCAGCGCCCAGCGCCCCGCATCGGCCATACCGCCGATGAACGCGCCGCCGCGGCTCTGTCGCGTAGCGCGCGGACGCTTGGCCGCCGGCGCCAACAACGCGCGCAGGCCCGCGAAGCTGTCGGCATTGACCAATCCCACGGCGACCAGCTCGCCGAGCGCATCCTCCAACTCGCTACGTAGCAGATGCGCCTCGTGTTGCAGCTCGTCGAAGAACAGTGCGCCCTGCGCCTGCAATGTCTCGAACACCCGCTGCGCGCGTGACGACAGTTCTGGCTGCGGTGCTTCGCTGGCCAGCGCATGCCAGGCGGGCAGATGCCGGCGCGGCAGCAAGACGATCGGTGTACCGCGCACAGGACCGCTGCTGGCCTTGATACGTCCGGCCAGACGGGTCCAGACGATACGCCCGGCACGACAGAGTTCGTCCAGCCAGGTGCCGCCGTAGTCGTGCAACCGTGCAGGCAATAGTTCGCTTTCCCAGGCCCCGGCGGCGGCCTGGAAGCCTTCAAGCTGCTCGACCACGGGGCCGAGCGCGTCACGCCCCTGCATTCGTGTCGCGTCGGAAAGATGCTGCCAGTCGAATAGAAACCGCATGAAATCGGCGCGCTCCACCGGCTCGATCTCGCGGCGCAGGCGCTTGACCGTGTAGCGGTGGATGCGCGCCAGCAAGTGCCGCTCGCACCATTCTTCCTCGCTTGCCCCTGGCGTGAAGCGACCGCGCAGCACATAACCTTCGGATTCCAGTCGAGTCAGCGCCAGCGCTACGGCCGACGCCGGCAAGGCCAGCGGCCTGGCGATCAGCGGGACCGGCAAGGGGCCGAAGCCGGTCAGTCGCGCACGGATCAGCTCGACCAATGCGTCTTCTTCGCTCGACAGCTGGTCGAAGCCTGGCAATGGCGTCAGGGCCGGCTCGCAACGAGCGCCGGGGTAGATCGACTGCAACAGCGCCAGGCGCTCGATGGGCAGCCAGAGCGCGCGATCCTGCGCGACCTGCATGCGGGTCGCGCGTCCGCCACGGGCCAGTTCGCTCAACCAGGCAGGCCACTGCGAATCGGCCTGCGTATCGGCTTCGGCCAGGCAACCCAGCCCCATCAGCGCTTCGTGCAATTCGTCCAGATGGCGCGCCTGTGGCCAGGCCTCCTCACGTACCGCGTCGATGGCTGCGGCGTCCAGTGCACCGAGGTCGGCGCTGGACTCAGGATCGGTCCAGCGCCGATTGAGCACCGCCTGGGTGCGGCGCTCTTCCAGCGGTGCATCATCGAGGAAGGCATAAGGGCGCGCGCCGAGCACTTCCATTGCCAACGGTGATGGCGTCGGCAGGTCGCGCGCCAAGATTTCGATCTCGCCGTTTTCGATGCGCCGCAGCAGAGCCAGCCAGCCCTTACTGTCCATGGCGTCATGCAGGCAGTCATCCAGCGTCTGCGCCACTAGCGGATGCTCGGGAATCTCGCGCTCGCCGACGATGTTTTCCAGGCAGGCCACCTGATCGGGAAAGACCGTGGCGAGCAGGTCTTCACTTTTCATCCGCTGCAGCTGCGGCGCCACCTTGTGTCCTCCCGCCATCCGGGGCAACGCCAACGCGGTGGTGGCGTTCCAGCGCCAGCGCACGCCGAACAGCGGTGCATCGAGCAGTGCCTGGATCAGCACGCCTTCGGCGCTATTGGAGTGCAGGTACCGCCACACCTCCTCAAGCGGAAAGCTGTGACTGGTGGACAACGAGAGGATAATCGCGTCCTCGGTCGCGGCGGCTTGCAGTTCGAAGTTGAAGGTGCGACAGAATCGCTTGCGCAACGCCAAGCCCCAGGCGCGGTTGATCCGGCTGCCAAACGGCGAATGGATGACCAATTGGGTTCCGCCGGACTCATCGAAGAAGCGCTCCATGATCAGCCGCTGCTGAGTCGGCAGCGCGCCCAGCGCGGAACGCGAGCGCGCCAGGTATTCGACGATCTGCCGAGCGGCGGCGTCCGGCAGGTCGAGGGAGTCGGTGAGCCAGTCGATGGCGAGCTGAAGCCGTCCGCCAGTTTCTACAGGCGTCAGCTCGCCGGCCAACGCCGAGGCCGACTCATACTCGTGAGCCTGCTCGCGCCTGCAGGCTTCGGCGGCGCCCAGACGCGCATCGATCTCGCCGCGCAGCCTCGCCACCGCCAACGACAGCTCATCGCTGCGCCCTGGCGCCTCACCCAGCCAGAACGGGATGTTCGGCGGCTGGCCTTGGGCGTCCTCGACCCGGACCCGCCCGGGCTCGATCCTGATGATGCGATAGGCGGTATTGCCCAGCTGAAACACGTCGCCGGCCAGGCTCTCCACGGCGAAATCCTCGTTCACCGTGCCGATGTTGAAGCCCTGCGGCTCGAGCAGCACCGCGTAATCGGCGTTGTCGGCGATGGTTCCGCCGGAGGTCAGCGCCGTCAGCCGGCTGCCGCGCCGGCCACGCAAGCTATGGTTGACCACATCACGATGCAAATAGGCGCCTCGCGCACCATGGCGGGTGGTGTAACCCTCGGCGAGCATAGTCAGCAAAGCCTGATAGCGCGCCTCGCCGAGGGTCGCGTAGGGCATCGAACGTCGGATCAGCGCCAGTAGTTCATCCTCGGTCCATTCACGGCAGGACACCTCGGCGATGATCTGCTGCGCCAGTACGTCCAGCGGCGCGTCTGGGACCACCAGCCTATCCAGTTCACCGCGACGCACGCTGTCGAGCAAGGCGGCGCATTCGATCAGGTCGTCGCGCGAGCTGGGGAACAATCGCCCTTTGGAGACGCCAGCGACCTGGTGTCCAGCCCGACCGACACGTTGCAGAAAGGCGGCGATCGAGCGCGGCGAACCCAACTGGCAGACCAGCTCGACATCGCCGATATCGATGCCCAGCTCCAGCGATGCGGTAGCAATCAGCACGCGCAGTTCGCCTCGTTTGAGCCGCTGTTCGGCGTCCAATCGCTGTTCGCGCGCCAGGCTGCCATGGTGCTCAGCCACCACCGCGTTGCCGAGGCGCTCGCTGAGATGCCGCGCGGCGCGCTCGGCCATGCGGCGCGTGTTGACGAAGACCAAGGTGGTGCGATGCTCGCCAGCCAACGCCGCCAGCCGGTCGTAAACCAGTGCCCATACGTCGTTGCTCATCACCGCTTCCAGCGGCACCGGTGGCACCTCCAGCGCCAGGTCGCGCGCGCGACCATGACCGATATCGACGATTTCGCAGCGGCGCCCGACACCAACGAGAAAATCGGCCACCGCTTCAATGGGCTTCTGTGTCGCCGACAGACCGACCCGCACCAGCGGGCGCCCGCAGAGCGCTTCGAGCCGCTCCAGTGACAAGGCGAGGTGACTGCCACGCTTGTTGCCAGCAATCGCATGAATCTCGTCGACGATCACGCTGCGCACACCCGCCAGCATCTGCCGGCCGGATTCGGAGCCTAGCAGCACATAGAAGGATTCCGGGGTGGTCACCAGGATATGCGGGACCCGCTTGCGCATGGCCGCGCGCTCGGCTTGCGGGGTATCGCCTGTGCGCACGGCCGTCCGGATTTGCAGCGTCGGCAGGCCGAGTCGCTCCAGCTCGGCGGATATTCCTGACAGCGGCTGCTCGAGATTCAGATGGATGTCGTTGGACAGCGCCTTGAGTGGCGACACGTAGAGCACCGCCGTTTCGTCCGGCAGGCCACCTTCGTCCAGGCTCTGTTTGACCAGCTGATCCAAGGCCGCGAGAAAAGCCGTCAGGGTCTTGCCCGAGCCGGTTGGCGCCGCAACCAGGGTCGACTGGCCGGAACGGATCAGCGGCCATGCACGCGTCTGGGCCGGGGTCGGAGCAGCGAAGCTGCGGTTGAACCAGCCGGCAACCGCCGGGTGGAAAGCGGCCAGCGGGTCGTAGTCAGAGATCGGTTTCATGCTCCGAATATGCTGCCGCCGCGGCTCGGCTACAAGAGCGAGCAAGCGCAGCCCGTCGCCTGCCGGAAACGGCGGCTCGCCGCGGCGGTCCACTTCAGACAGTCAGACGACGGAGAACGCCATGAGAACCCCACCACTGAATCTCGACGATGCGATGCAACTGGTCAGCGAAGCCTTCCTTCCATGCGGCTGCGTGACCAGTGCCAACCCGGACGAAGACAGTTTCGGCTTTACCGTCATGTCCGGCAGCGGCATCGAAGTGCTGCGGGTGCCCAGCGTGTCCAGGGAGCAATACAGCAACCCGCAACATCTGGGCAGCGTCATCGAGCAGGCGCGACTGGAGGTTGAGGACAAGGATCATCGACTCGAACCCTGGACCATGCCGGTGCTCGCTGATGACACCGGCATTCCGGAAACGCCACCGAACTACTGAAGCCTTTAGCAGCCACCGAGCGAGGATGACATGAGCGACTCCGTTCTTCTGATTACCGGCGCGTCCTCCGGGATCGGCGCGGCCACGGCCCGACTGGCCGCCGAGGCGGGTTATCGCGTGGCGCTGGCGGCGCGCTCCGAACAGAAGCTCGCGCAATTGGTGAGCGATCTCGGCGGGTCGGCGCGCGCGCTGGCGATCCGCTGCGACGTCAAGGAATACGGAGACCAGGAGGCCATGGTGCAGCAGGTGCTGGACCATTTCGGACAGCTCGATGCGGTCTACGCCAACGCCGGCATACCGGGCAGCGAGGGTGGCTTCAGCGGTGCCGACCCTGAAGTGTGGCGTGAGATGTTACTGACCAACGTCTATGGCGTCGGCCTGACCCTACGCTGCAGTCTCGAGGCGCTCAAGGCCAGCCATGGTCACCTGCTCCTGACCGGCTCCGCCGCCGGGCGTTTCGTCATTCCCGGCTCGATGTACAGCGCCAGCAAGTGGGCGATCACCGGGATGGGGCTGAGCGTGCGCGAAGAATTACGCGGCACCGGCGTGCGGGTCACGCTGATCGAGCCGGGCATGGTCGACACACCGTTGTTCGACAAGCCGCCCGCCTATGCCCTGCAGCCCGAGGACATCGGCCGGGCAGTGGTTTACGCGCTCTCGCAGCCAGCACATGTGGATATCAACGAGATGCTGATCCGGCCTACCCCGCCGATCGAAAACCGGTAGCCGACGGAGCGTAGAGGCCCAACGAGCGTGCCAAGGCGTCTCGTCTGTTCGTTCGGCGTGTTTTTTAGCAAATGGTCGTCAGCACCTTTCGCAATCGGATGCGTGCTGCTGTCATCAAAGGCGGCGTTAACCCATGCAAGGCTCTCGCAGTAGCAGAAACTTTTGCGCCTCGCTTCGGGTCGCTATAGCAGAGCCTCCCGGCCGTTCCAGGCGCTGAACATTCGGGTATCGAACAAGGGGGAAGCCCATGGGCAACCTGGCCGAACAGCCAAAACAGCAACCGGCGCTCGCCGAGCTGGACTATCTGCTGCAGCGCTACCGACAAGTGCGTGCCACCAGCGAGGCGATCTGCGCACCCTTGCAGACCGAAGACTACGTGATCCAGAGCATGCCCGACGTCAGCCCGCCGAAATGGCATCTGGCGCACGTCAGCTGGTTCTTCGAGGCCTTCCTGCTCAAGCCCTATCTTGCGCGCTACAAGCCGCTCGACACGACCTATGACCATCTGTTCAATTCCTACTACGAAACGCACAGCACGCCCTTTCCCCGAGCCCAACGCGGTCTGATCTCACGGCCCGGTGTGGATGAGGTGTATCGCTTCCGCCAGCATGTAGACCGTGCCATGGACGAACTGCTGGCCAATCCTCCACAGCAGCATGCCGCCGAGATCCTGCGCCGGGTGGAACTGGGCTTGCAACACGAACAGCAGCATCAGGAACTGCTGCTGATGGACATCAAACACATCCTGGCGCAGAACCCCTTGCACCCGGTTTACCGGAGCGACCTGAAGTCGGCGCCGACACTGCACAACGACCGTCTCCGCTGGCACGACTATGCCGGTGGCGTGCGCCACATCGGCCACGCCGATAGCGGCTTCGCCTTCGATTGCGAGACACCGCGGCATCGGCAGTTCCTTGAGGATTTCCGGTTGGCCGATCGGCCGATCAGCAACCGAGAGTATCTGTCGTTCATCGCCGATGGCGGTTATGCCCGCAGCGAGCTCTGGTTGTCTGATGGCTGGGCGCAAATCCAGCAGTGCGGCTGGCACGCGCCGCTGTACTGGCAGCGCCTGGACGATGCCTGGCATGAGATGACCCTGGGCGGCCTACGACCACTGGATCTGGAGGCGCCGGTCTGCCACGTCAGCTTCTACGAGGCCGATGCTTACGCACGCTGGGCCGGCGCCCGGCTTCCCAGCGAGGCCGAGTGGGAAGTCGCGGCGACGGACCAGCCACTGCGCGGCAATTTTCTCGAGAGCGACCATCTACAGCCAGTCGCGGCGAACACGCCCAATGAAGGGCCGGCGAAACTGTTCGGTGATGTCTGGGAATGGACTGCCAGTGCCTACCGCCCCTACCCCGGTTTCCATCCTTTGGAAGGCAGCCTGGGCGAATACAACGGCAAATTCATGTCCGGCCAGATGGTCCTGCGCGGCGGCTGCTGCGCTACGCCGGAAGCCCATATCCGCGCCACCTACCGCAACTTTTTCCAACCGGCCATGCGCTGGCAATTCGCCGGGCTGCGCCTGGCCAGGGAGCTATGACCAATGGCATTAGCCGTTCATTTCCATGACCAGACACAACCGGCACACGATACGTCCTTGCGTGACGAAGCGCTGGCGGGGTTCGCCGCGGCGCCCAAGCGAATCTCGCCGAAGTTCTTCTATGACCGGCGCGGCTCCGAGCTTTTCGAGCAGATCTGTCTGCAGCCGGAGTACTACGTGACCCGCACCGAGGAAAAGATTCTTGCAGACGCAGCGAACGACATCCTCGAGATCGCCGGGCCACAGACCGACCTGATCGAACTGGGCAGCGGCGCCAGCCGCAAAGTGCGCCTGCTGCTCGAAGGCCTGCGACCGGTCAGCTATCTGGGCATCGACATCTCCGAAGACTTTCTGCTCACCAGCACCCAGCGTCTGGCGGCGGACTACCCCTGGCTGGAGGTGCATGCGGCGTGCGCTGATTTCTCTGACGAGCTGAAGCTGCCGGACGATTTCAAGCTTCACCATCCGCTGGTGTTTTTCCCCGGTTCAAGCATCGGCAATTTCACTCCACTGGAGGCTCGCAAGCTGCTCGGCCACCTGCACGAAATCCTTCCGCCCGGTGGTGGCGTGTTGATTGGCGTCGACCTGGTCAAGGACAGAGATGTGCTTGAGGCGGCCTATAACGACCGTGCTCACGTGACGGCGGCCTTCAACCTCAACGTGTTGCAGCGCATCCGCCAAGAGCTGGATAGCGATATCGACCCCTCACGCTTTACCCACCGGGCTTTCTTCAATGAACAGGATTCGCGCATCGAGATGCACCTGGTCAGCCGCGAGGCACAGGACGTGACCATCGAAGGCCAGCGCTTTCATTTCGATGCCGGCGAAAGCCTGCACACCGAGAACTCCTACAAGTACACCTTGGGATCTTTCGCCGACCTGGCCAATAGCGCTGGCTTCGACTGCAGTGGTCAATGGACCGATTCCCGCGACCTGTTCAGCGTGCACTATCTGCAATGTCGGCAATGAGGACAGCACGGCTTTTCCTGTCGATCGGTCTTGTGCTCGGAGCGTTGAATCCGAGCCCGGCAATGGCCGAGCCCGCTCCGTTACGCATCAAGGAGGTACAACGCTGCGGTGACCTCTTCGCCACCGATCTGCTGACCTTCTGCCTGCGCGGTACCGGGCTCGGCGACGGCGAGACCAGGTTGATGCTCGGCGGAAAACCGGTCGAAAGCTCGCCGACCGGCGAAGGCAACCTGCGCCTGTCGCTGCGTAAGGCTGAGCACCAGAGCGGACCGCTCTGGCTCGAACAGGGCGAACGCCGGAGCAACCCGGTGTGGCTGTCACTGAACGGCAGCCATGTGCTGGCGGCGGGCCCTGACGAGGTGGCGAAGAACATGGACGGGCTGAATACCTATCTGAACCTGATCAGCCTGATCATCGAAGAAAACCACGACGGCCTGGACGAAGCGCGCCGCCTGGCCAGCAAATATGGCGCCGAAGTGGTCGGCGCCATCGCACCGCTCAATACCTATCAGTTGCGCCTGCCGGTGAAAGACCTGACCGAGCGAGACGCCATGGTGCTGCGTCTGGGTAGTGAGGTGAGCGTGGATGCGGTGGTCGTCGAAGAATCCGGCCCTGAGGAGCCGGTGGAACAGGACCGTGGCAAGAAGCCCCGGAACAGTGAATGGGTCGCCAATCGGTTCCTCGACGCCGTGGATTATTACCGGCATCGCCTGCCGGCCCAACAGAGCTCGGCCAAGATGCATCCGGTGCGCATCGGCGTCATCGAACGCAATCTCGACTTCGACTCGCCCGAATTCGCCCAGTACATCGGTGATTGCGAACCGCAGGCGCCGCGCACCTGCGTCTACGCCAGGGATGCTGAAGACCCCACCGAGCACGGCACCACGGTAACCGGCATTCTCGCCGCGCGCAGTGAGGAACCCGGCGACAGCGGCTTTCTGAGCGCACTGGAACCGGCCAGCGCCGGCTTCGAGGTCATCGTCGAGCGCAACTCCGATGCTGGCATCACCGCCAACGTCGCCGCCTCGGTCAATCTGGTCGAGGACGGTGTGCGAGTACTGAACTGGAGTTGGGGCATCCACCGCGTTGGCGCGCGGGACGTCGAGGGCGAAGAGGTCGATTCGCTGATTCGCTCCGGCATTGCCATGAGCGGCTACGAGGAATTGCTCGAGGAGTTCTTTCTCTGGCTGCGCCGCGAGCATCCCGATGTGCTGGTGGTGAACTCTGCGGGCAATGGCTCGGCCCATTCCGGCCAGGACGACTACCGGCTGCCCTCCTCGTTCATCACCGAGCAATTGCTGGTCGTCGGGGGCCACCAGCGCAACGGCAAGCGTGACGTTCCGGTCACGCATCCCGAATACGTCACCAAACGGCCTTCGTCGAATGTCGACATGCGTGTCGACATCACCGCCTCGGCCTGCACCCGCGCTGCAACGCTGGAACCCGGCAAACGCGGCGACGTGCATTGCGGCACTTCATACGCCACGCCGATGGTGACCGGGGTCGTTGCGGCGATGCTCTCGATCAATCCGCAGCTTGCACCTGATCAGCTGCGTGAGCTGCTGCGCCGCAGCGCACTGACCATCGGCCGCGACCATGATTTCGAAGCGGCAGAGGCCGACGACCTGACCGCACCGATCCTGCCATCGGAGCGCAGCTATCAGCTGAACAATCAGGACATCGGCCGCTCGGCTCGGCTGGACATGCGCAAGGCGCTGGAGCTGACTTTCGACAGTCTGAATCAGGCGCGTTAACCGCCTCGGTCAACTGGGCCATTCAGCCTCCCGGCTGCTGCGTTTACATGCCGAAGCACACTCCCAGAAGTGCCGCTCTTTCATCTAACGCGTTTTATTGCAGCGCCTACAAGTGCGTCGTTAACGCTTCGCTTGTTCTCTTATCTTGCTCCTCGCGAAACATCCTGTAATAAACAATCATCGCTACCTCCGCCTAACAGAACTAACAAACGAAACGGCACTTGTCAGCGCGAAATAATCGCACTTCCAGCAACTACAATTAAAAACACTTATAGATCAGCCATTTATGTACACATATAACTAATAGCTGATTGCTATCAAATAATGTCACTATGCAATTAAATAATCAAAGATATGGTTATTGGCGACTTACCGGCGCCAAAATAATTTTACTATCCGTTGTTCGATCTATATAACGCCTATCCATACAAAGCGAGTCGCCGGCTCCGTCGTTTCGCTGCGTTGTGTATTAGGTGGCGTCGTCGGCAGTGCTTCGTTTGTTACATCACTCCGGGAATGCTTCCGAATTTTTTAAAAGGCACTCGTGCCTTTTGTCGTATTAAGTCCGGAGATATCAATGTCCCTCAGAGCAGTTTCGAACGTGCCAAGGGCGGTACTGGGTGCCGTCGTGCTGGCCGCCATGTTCGGGGTCGCGACGCCGATCCAGCAGGCATACGCAGCCACGTCAACAACGAACACCCTTCAGACCGTCGCCACCGCTCAGGTCAATGACTTCACCAGCCCCCAGTGGAACAAGGGCATCTGGCGCCAGTCCGCCGGGTTCTCCATTCCAGCGACGTCAGCCAGCAAAGCAGCTTTCAAGAAAGGTGCGCAGGTGAGGCTGGCGAATGGCCAGATTCGCACCGTGAAGGTCGTCTATTTTTCCGGCGCCCACATGAGCGTGATGCTGTCGGGTGCAACGCTCGACGCTGCGGCCGCCGGCTATCCACGCACCGTTGCAGCGCTGGACTCGGCGCCGGTTTCCAGCACGCCGCCGGCGACATCCGCACCGACGCCGAGCACGACGACCCACAGCAGCGCCATCAACAACTACACCAACAGCGACTGGCTGAACGGGGTGTGGCGTAAGTCGGCGGGCTTCTCGATTCCCCTGAACACCACCAACCGCTCTGTATTCAAACCCGGCGCCTCGGTGAAAATCGCAAACGGCCAGATCCGCACCATTACCGCCGTGTACACTTCCGGCAGCAACATGAGCGTGATGCTCTCGGGCAGCACCCTCAGCGGTACGCTCGGCTACCCGAACAAATTGTTCTCGACTACCAGCACGGCGGCACCAACCCCGGCCCCGTCCGCGCCGAGTCAACCCTCTACGCCCGTGGTCACGCCGCCTGCGAACCAGACGCCAGCTCAAGTCGTGGCACTGAACGCCTTCAACGGCGGCGACTTCGTCAATGGCATCTACAACACCAGCAAGTTCAACGGCGTATCGGTCAAGGCGACGGCTGAGAACAAGGCCGCATTCCATAAAGGCGCGAAGATCCGATTCGCCGATGGCCAGATTCGCACCATCAAGCTGATCTACCAATCTGGCGGTAACATGACCGTCATGGTCGATGGCGGCACCCTCAACGGTAAGGCCGTGGGCTATCCGCGCACCGTCTCGGTCAGCAACACGGGATTCAACACGCAGACCCCGAACGCCGGCAGCCAGACACCCGCTACCGGCGGCGCGCCGGCAAACCCGATCAATCTGGTGGGCATCAACCTGGCGGGTGCCGAATTCGGCGCCGACGTCGCGCTACCCGGCACCTATCTGAAGCAGTACATCTACCCCGGCGAAGCGGACTTCAAACGCTACGCCGAACGCAACCTGAAGCTGGTACGCCTGCCGTTTCGCTGGGAGCGCATCCAACCGCGGCTTAACGGCGAATTGAACCGCGCCGAGCTGGGACGTCTTCTGGCGACGCTCAACCATGCCAGGAAATACGACATGCAGGTCATCCTCGACATGCATAACTACTATCGCTACTACGGAAAGATGATTGGCTCCAATGAAGTACCGGTGAGCGCCTTCGCCGATACCTGGAAGCGTATCGCGCAGCAGGTCGCCAATCACCCGGCGGTCTATGGCTACGGTTTGATGAACGAGCCGCACACCACCAACGGCAAGTGGCCCGTCGCCGCCCTTGCGGCCGCGAAAAGCATTCGCAGCGTCGATTCGCAGCGCTGGGTGATCATCGCCGGCGATCGTTGGTCGAGCGCGTTCCACTGGCCGTCCTATAACACCAAGCTGGTCAGCGACCCTTGGATGCGCGATGCGAAAAACAACCTGATGTTCGAAGCCCACCTGTATTTCGACAAGGACTACTCCGGCTACTACACGAACAGGAACGAGGTTTATGACCCGATGATCGGCGTGGTCAGAGCCAAGCCTTTCGTCGAATGGCTTAGCAAGTACCGCCTGCGAGGCTTTATCGGCGAACACGGCGCACCGGACTTCTCACCCTCGGCCGTCGCCGCGACGGACAACCTGCTCCGTTATCTGGGCCAGCATTGCATTCCGAGCACCTACTGGGCAGCCGGGCCCTGGTGGAACGACTATCCGTTGTCGCTGGACGTCAAAAACGGTAAGCCGCGTCCGCAGCTGCCGGTATTGCAAAAGCACGCCGCCAACAAGGCGTGCGGAGCGGTCGGCCCGCTGTAATCGGCCATCGTGGTCGGCTGCGTCCCGTTCGATGACGCACAGCCGACCTCACCCTGTCGCCAGGGTATCGAAGACTTCCGGGGTGAGCGCCGCTTCCCCCTTCTCTTCCAGCCGTTGGCGGTGGCTGCCATCGCCACCGAGCATGCGCAGCAACCGCGTGCCGCGCTCGGTCAACACGAAGTTCTCGCCGTTGCCGCCCTCTTCTTCCGGCCGCGTCACCATGAAGCCGCCCTCGAACAGCAGGCTTTCGTAATTCTGCGCCTCGGCCTTCAACGAATCCATGTTGGGTAACGGCTGACCGGCGTCCTCCATGGCCATCGCGTGTTCGTCGGCGTACTGGCGCGGGGCGAAAGCCTCGTTGCCGGGCTTCTGCGCTTCTCGCAGCAGGCGCAGCATCAGATCCCAGTCGTAAGTCATGTCCTTTCTCCTGTTGCACCGCTTCAGCAGGGCGGCTCTTGCTAATACGGACCCTGCCGATGGCGGCATGGTTCGATCACCGGTGCGGCCGCAGAGGCTGAACTAAAGCGCGCCGACGGCGATCCACCGAACAAGTCGTTAGAAGGAGCGCACCATGAAATACCTGATGATTCCCCTCGCCGCCGCCCTGCTCGCCAGCCAGCCGGTATTCGCCGAATGCACCACCGATCAGATTGATGCGAAGGCCAAGGAGCTTGCCCAACGGGTGAATCAGCTGACCGAAAGCGACCCCGAGCGCGCGGCCGAGATCAACGAGGAACTGCGAGAGATGGAGGTCAAGCAGACTGCCGAGCAGCTTGGCGATGAATGTCAGGCCTATGACAAGCGGCTGCAGCACGTGGAAGAAGCGGAGAAGAAAGCCGATATCGCACCGGCTGAGAAGCGCTGAGAGGCGCTTAAGCCGGGGCAGTGAGGCCGCCCCGGCTCTGAGCCGATTATTCGGCGACGGGCTTTTTGCGACGCAGCGGCGCCATGCCGTCCTGGCTCACGATCTGTGATGGCGGCGTCTCACGCTTGGCGTTCTTCGGTCGCTTGGCGGTCGGTTTGCCAGTCGGCTTGGCCTTCTTGTCGATGGCCTTCTTCTTGTCGTCCTTTTTCTTCTTGGTGCCCGCCGCCTTGCCTGAAGCCTTGAGGTTCTTCGGGCCCATGTAACTGCCCTTCAGCCCCTTGATGACGCGTCGCTCGAAGCGCTGCTTGAGATAGCGTTCAATGCTCGACATCAGGTTCCAGTCGTTGTGGCAGATCAGCGAGATCGCCAGCCCTTCGGCACCGGCGCGACCGGTCCGGCCGATCCGATGCACGTACTCGTCGCCGGAACGCGGCATGTCGAAGTTGATCACCAGGTCCAGGCCTTCGATATCCAGCCCTCGCGCCGCCACATCGGTGGCCACCAGAACCTTGACCCCACCTTCCTTGACCCGGTCGATGGCCAGCTTGCGGTCCTTCTGGTCCTTGTCGCCGTGCAGCACGAAAGCCTTCACACCCTCGGCCACCAGACGGCCATACAAGCGATCGGCCTGCACGCGGGTGTTGGTGAAGATCACCGCCTTCTTGTAGGTCTCGTTGGCCAGCAGCCAATGCACCAGTTTTTCCTTATGCTCGGTGTTTTCGGCGGTGATGATCTGCTGGCGGGTGCCTTCGTTCAGTTCGCTGATGCGGTTGAGCTGCAGATGCAGCGGATCGCGCAGCACGCTGGCTGACATCTCGCGTAGCGCGGCGCCACCGCTGGTGGCGGAGAACAGCAGGGTCTGCTGGCGCTTGGCGCATTCGCCGACCAGGCGCTGCACGTCGTCAGCGAAGCCCATGTCGAGCATGCGATCGGCTTCATCGAGGATGAGCAGCTCAACGTCCTTGAGGACCAGCGTGCCGGCGTTCAGATGCTCAATCATGCGTCCCGGGGTGCCGATGAGGATATCCGGCACCTTGCGCAGGATCGCGGCCTGGACCTTGAAATCCTCACCGCCGGTGATCATCGCCGACTTGATGAAGGTGAATTGCGCGAAGCGCTCGACTTCCTTGAGGGTCTGCTGGGCCAGTTCGCGGGTCGGCAACAGAATCAGCGCACGCACATCGGTGCGGACCACCGCATCGCCGATCAAACGGTTGAGCATAGGCAGCACGAAAGCCGCGGTCTTGCCGCTGCCGGTCTGCGCCGTTACCCGCAGGTCACGCCCTTCAAGCGCCGGAGGTATGGCCGCCACCTGCACCGGCGTCGGCTCGACGAATTTGAGTTCGGCGATCGCCTTGAGCAGGCGTTCGTGCAGGGCGAATTGGTCAAACAAGGGTGACACCTCGGGTAGGTCGAAAAAACGTCGCATAGATTAACGCGTCCAGCCGCCGCGGAGGCGCCTTTATGCGGCCTGAGCTGCTCAACCGGCCCGGCGAGCATCGTGCGGATCGTGCGGGCGCGACCGGTGCCTGGCGATGCGGCCGCAGCCAAGCCGAGCCCGCGGACGCGGCGTTAGCGGCCCGTCAGGAAGACGTTTGCGGCTCACAGGTCAGCTTGATGCGCAGGCGGATCACATCACGCTTGAACTTGGCGACCATGGGTTTACGCTCGCCCGCCTTCAGGACGGTGTGGCGGGTTCGCGGCGCCTCCGGCCCATTGCGGAACACCGCGGTGCAGTCGACCGGGTGTTCACTGAAGTTCTGCAGTATCAGGCCGGCCATGTCTCGGTCGATGGTTTCAGTGGTGGCCAGCACGTCGGCACCGTTAAGTTCCTGCTCTACTTCCACTGGGTAGCTGACGGCCAGGGCGCTCAGTGGGATGATGGCGAGCGAAGCGAGCGCGGCGAAGCAGATGCTTTTCATTTTTTGTAAGGGCTCCTTGTCAAGGCTTGCCAGCGTACCAGACAGACGCCACAGGAAAACCATGGAATGAAAGTGCCACGCGTGACCCTCGATCAATGGCGAACTCTGCAGGCGGTGATCGACCACGGCGGCTTCGCCCAGGCCGCCGAGATGCTGCACCGCTCGCAGTCATCGGTCAGCTACACCGTAGCGCGCATGCAGGAGCAGCTGGGCGTACCACTGCTGCGTATCGACGGCCGCAAGGCGGTGCTCACCGACGCCGGCGAAGTATTGTTGCGCCGCTCCCGGCAACTGCTCGTCCAGGCCGGACAGCTCGAAGAACTGGCTCATCACATGGAGCAGGGTTGGGAAGCCGAGGTCCGCCTGGTGGTGGACGCCGCCTACCCCAACGCCAAACTGATCCGTGCGTTGACCGAGTTCATGCCCAAAAGCCGCGGTTGCCGGGTTCGGCTACGCGAAGAGGTACTGTCCGGCGTCGAGGACGTACTCAAGGACGGCACCGCCGATCTCGCCATCAGCGCCTTGGATATCACCGGCTACCTCGGCGCGGAGCTGAGCCACGTGGAATTCATCGCCGTCGCCCACGCCGACCATTCGCTGCACCAGTTGCAACGCAAGCTCAGCGTGCAGGACCTGCAGAGCCAGATGCAGGTGGTGGTGCGCGATTCCGGCCAGCGACAACCACGCGACAGCGGCTGGCTGGGCGCCGAACAGCGCTGGACCGTGGGCAGCCTGGCCACCTCGGTGGGCTTCGTCAGCAGCGGGCTCGGCTTCGCCTGGCTGCCGCGCCACATGATCGGACGCGAGCTGGCCGAAGGCGTGCTCAAACCGTTGCCATTGGTCCAAGGCAGTATTCGTCGCCCGTTGTTCTATCTCTACACTAACCCGAACAAGCCGCTCGGCCCGGCAACCCAGATTCTCATCGACCTGATCAAGACGTACGATGCGCAATCGCAGCCTGCCAACGGTGGGCTCACCCAGGCTTCCTCCCTCACCAGGACTACATCATGAAACGACTCCTACTCGCCGCCTGCTCATTGCTGCTCGCTGGAAACCTGCTGGCGGCGGAAAACCCGCGCGTGCTGCTGAACACCAGCATGGGCGAAATCGAAATCGAGCTGGAGGCCGAGAAAGCGCCGATCAGCGTGAAGAACTTCCTCAGCTACGTCGAAAGCGGCTTTTACGACGGCACCGTATTCCACCGCGTGATCCCCGGCTTCATGGTGCAGGGCGGCGGCTTCAATGAAGGCCTGAACCAGAAGAAGACCGGCGAACCGATCAAGAACGAAGCCGATAACGGCCTGCACAACGTCCGCGGAACGCTGGCGATGGCCCGCACGCAGAACGTCAACTCAGCCACCAGTCAGTTCTTCATCAACCACCGCGATAACGCGTTTCTCGACCATGGCAGCCGGGATTTCGGCTATGCCGTATTCGGCAAGGTGGTGCGCGGCATGGACGTGGTCGACCAGATTGCCCAGGTACCGACCGGCAACCGCAGCATGATGCAGAACGTGCCATTGACGCCGGTGAAGATCGTGACCGCGAAGAAGCTGTAACCCCCGACGCAGTCATCCTGACGCACGCCGCTCGCAGCCGTGCGTCATTGCCACCAGTACAGGAGATCCCGCATGAATGATCAGCATCCCCTGAATACGGCGCAAGGCGAAGCCCAAATGCTGCAGGATCTGCTGAGTGCCGAACGCGCGGGCGCCAAGGTCGCGGGTGAAAGCCTGCAGCATTGCAAAGATCCGGCGCAGCGAAAACTGCTGGAGCAGATTCGTCAGGGCGAGGTCGACAGCTGCAGGCTGGTGCTCAACTGCCTCAATCACCTGGGTATCGAGCCTAACCGCGAAACCGGTGCGTTCTATGACAAGGCCATGGCTATCGAGTCGCTGGACGAGCGCCTGCCCTTCGTTGATCGGGGGCAGCAGTGGGTGATCCGCAAGCTGCGCGAATACCTACCGGGTTGTGAGGACGCCTTCATCCGTACCGAACTGGAAAAGATGCTGGCTATCCACGAGATCAACAGCCGGGCCGCCTGAGCAAATCGACCGCCATGCGATGCTCAGCGCTGTGCGTCGTTCCAATAGCGCCGCCAGCGCGCAACCAACTGCTCTGGAGCTTCGACATAGAGTTCGCTGCCGATCTTCAGCGCACCGCTCTGCAGCTCGCTGCGACGCTCGGCAATCATTACGTCTAGCCGCTCATGCTGGCTCGGCTCACCAAACAGCTCGGGTTGCCGTTGTTTCAGCTGCTGCATCATCGCCAGGTCGTGATCGTCGCCGAGCATGTCGGCCAGGCGCTTGAGCGTATCGCTACGCAGTTGCATCAGCGTCGGCCAGCTCGGCGCGAGCAGTCGCGTCTGGTACCAGTGATCCTTGACCCGCTTGCGCCACTGGTGAAGCTGCTCATCGCTCAGATCAAGACGGGCTTTGGCCAGCTCCGCACAGCCATCCGTGTAAGTGCGGTGCACGCCAGCGGCGAACAAATCAAAGTCATTCGTCGCCAGCTTCCACTTCTCGACCCGCTCGCGTAGCGACTGAAGCTCGGCTTTCGCCTCAACAATTCGTTGATCGATGCCGCTGGTCTCGGTCTCACCACGTCGTGCCCGATCCCGTAGCCGCCGCCGCGTTTTTTTCAGCCCCTCTTGCGCAAAAGAATCAGGAAATCGCTCCGCCAGCAGATCCCAACTTTCAAGCATCGCAGCGGCATCGCGGGACTCGGCCAAGGCACGCCCAAGGTCGCGCAAGCGTTGGTTCTCACGTTTGAACTCGCCGCCCAAGGGCTCGCGTACCAAGCGCAACAGCGCGCGTAGCTCCTTGAAGCGCTTGCGCGCCTGGTGAATCCCTTCGGCACGTTCCGCGACCGGCGCGCCCAGCGCTTCCATGGCTTTGTCGATACCCTGACGCGCCACCTTGCGTACTTCGGCAGCAGGATCGTGCGGACGCAGCTTATACCCCATGAGGACTCCTATCAGGCCCGCCGCGGTGCGACTTCGCCGGCGTTAACGGGTAATCAACCGTAGCGCTTAAGCGCCTCGATCGCCAGGCCGCTGCCGATACTGCCGAAGCGATTCCCTTCGACGTGACGCGCCCGTGGCAGCAATCTGGCGACACTGTCGCGCAGTGCCGGAATCGCGCTGGAACCGCCGGTAAAGAACACCGTGTCGATTTCCTCATGCTTGAGCCCGGCACTGGCCAGCAATTGACTGACGGTGCTACGGATTCGTTCGAGCAACGGGTCGATTGCGGCCTCAAAGCCGTCACGGGTCAGATTCACCTGAAGCCCCGCCTCGATCCGCGCGAAGTCGATCAGATAGCGGTCCTGCTCGGTCAGCTCGATCTTGCCCTGCTCCACCTGCATCGCCAGCCAGTGCCCGGCACGCTGCTCGATCAGGCTGAACAGGCGATCGATCCCCGTCGGGTCGACGATGTCGTAGCGCATGCTCTGCAACGCACGCAGCGAGGCCGGCGCATACACCGCATTGATGGTGTGCCAGGTGGCGAGGCTGAGATGGGTGCTGGTGGGCATCGGAGCGTCGCTCTTCATACGGCTGCCATAACCGAACAGCGGCATCACACCCTGCAGGCTGAGCTGCTTGTCGAAATCAGTCCCGCCGATGTGCACGCCCGAGGTAGCGAGTATGTCGCTCTGCCGATCATCGACGGCACGCCGCTCCGGTGACAGCCGCACCAGCGAGAAGTCGGAAGTACCGCCGCCAATGTCGACGATCAGCACACGCTCTTCCTGCTCGATGCGCGACTCGTAGTCGAAGGCTGCGGCAATGGGTTCGTATTGGAACGACACATCTTTGAAGCCGATCTTGTTCGCCGCCGCAGCCAGGGTCTGCGCCGCTTCCCGATCGGCTTGCGGATCGTCGTCGACGAAGAACACCGGGCGACCCAGCACCACCTCGTCGAACGAACGCTCGGCCTCGATCTCGGCGCGTTGCTTGAGTGTTCCGAGGAACAGCCCGAGGATTTCCTTGAACGGCATGGCGCTGCCCAGCACCGTCGTTTCGCTCTTCAGCAGCTTCGAGCCCAGGAGACTCTTGAGCGAGCGCATCAGCCGCCCTTCGTAGCCTTCCAAGTATTCGGACAGAGCAAGACGTCCATAGACAGGACGACGCTCCTCGGCATTGAAGAACACCACCGATGGCAGCGTGTGTTGATCGTCTTCGAGCACGATCAGCGGCTCGCTGGCGGGTCGCCACCAACCGACGGTGGAATTGGAGGTACCGAAATCGATGCCGCAGGCGCGGGCGGGTGACGAATTGTGCATGTGCGTTCCGGACTGCCAAAAACGGCCGCGCAGTTTATGCGAGCCAGCAGCCAAATGTCGGCCAATCGTCGTTTTGATAGGGCAAGGCTGCGCCTGGTGCTGCGGTTGTTCACCACAGCACCAGGGAAGGATCAGGCCAGCGCCGCCTCGACAGCCGCGGCGGAGTCGGTCATGCCATCCGTCATGCGCTTGGAGTCATGACAGAAAGTACGCGAGGCCTGGAACAGAAATACCATGGTCAGTAACAGCGAGCCCGGAATCAGATACATGGCGCCGTGCAGGCCCTCCGCACGGAACACTTCGCTCATCTCGCTGGCGCCCGCGGCGAGCATTGCCGCTTCGGCGAAATGATCCGACAGCAGCCCCACCACCACCGTGCCCATGCCGCCGCCGAGCAGGTACAGCCCGGCGAAGAACAGCGCCATGGCGGTGGCGCGCAGACGCGGCTCGACCACGTCCTGAATGGCGGTATAGACGCATGTGTAGAAGTTGTAGGAGAACAGCCAGCCAATGCTGAACACCGCGACGAACACGCCAACCTCTATGCGCCCCGCCAGCAGTGCGTAACCGGTGGCGAACGTGGCGATGAGCATGCTCACGGCGGCGAAGATCAGCCGGCCACGGGCGAAACGCTGATGAATCTTGTCGGCGACCCAGCCGCCCAAAGTCAGCCCGATAAGACCGGTCAATCCGACGATCACGCCGGTGGCAATCGATGCTTCGACCAATGGCACGGCGTGATAGCGCATCAGCAACGGCACCATGAAGGCGTTGCAGGCGTAGGTCGCGAAGTTGAACGCCAGCCCTGCCAGCACCAGCCACCAGAACGTGCGAATCGCCAGCACTTTGCGTACCGGCTGCTGTACGCGTTCCTGGGAAACTTTCACCGTCTCGGCGGCACCGCGTTGAGGTTCTTTGACGAAGAAAATGAACAACGCCAGCACCAGCCCGGGTACGGCGGCGATAAAGAAGGGTGCGCGCCAGCTGCCGAAGTACTCAACCATCGAACCAATGGTGAAGAAGGCCAGCAGCAGCCCAAGCGGCAGGCCGAGCATGAAGATGCCCATCGCCCGTGCGCGCTTGTGTGCCGGAAACAGGTCGCCGATCAGTGAGTTGGCGGCCGGCGCATAACTGGCTTCGCCGATGCCGATGCCCATGCGCACCAGCAGGAACGTCCAGAAATTCCACGCCAGCCCATTTACAGCCGTCAGCCCGCTCCAGGCCGTCAGGCCCCAGCCCATGATCTTGCGACGCGATCCAACGTCGGCCATGCGCCCCAAGGGCACACCGGCTATCGCGTAGATGATGGTGAACGCGGTACCGATCAGCCCCAACTGGAAGTCGTTGAGGTTCCACTCCAGACGGATCGGTTCGGCAATGATGGCGGGAATGGTCCGGTCGAAGAAATTGAACAGATTGGCCAGAAACAGCAGGAACAGGACGCGCCAGGCGTTCGCGGCTTGGGTAGATGGCTGCATGACGTCGCTCTCGATTTATTGTTATACGCCGGTCGTCTGACCGACTCGACGCCGACTCTAGAGCGCCGGCGCTCGCCTGTCTGTCACCATCATCTTCGCTTATGCCGGGCAATGCGACCGTTCAGTGTTTTCGCCACGTTTCCAGCCAGCCCAGGCCGGCAGCGGTATCTGTGCCTTCGGGTCGATATTCGGCCGACAACCAGCCGTCATAGCCCACCGCCTGCAACGCATCGAGCAACGGTTCGAACGCCAGCGAACCGGTGCCGGGCGCGCCGCGGCCGGGGCAGTCGGCGAACTGCACGTGGCCAATGCGCGACCCCAACAGGCCAATACCGGCAGCCACGTCCAGCTGCTGCCGAGCCATGTGATAAAGGTCCAGCTGCGCCTGGCAGTTGGGGTGATCGACCCGCTGCAACAACGCGTGCAGATCGTCCGGCGTGTTGATCAGAAAGCCCGGCATATCCAACGGGTTGATCGCCTCGCAAACCACCCGAATGCCCAGCAACGCGAAGGCCTCGGCGCTCTTGCGCAGGTTGCCCGCCAGGGTTTCGAGCGCCTGATCGCGAGTCACGCCTTCGGCCAGCCGGCCCGGCAGTACGTTGACGCACACCGGCCGTACCATGGCCGCGTAAGTCAGCGCCTCCTGCAACGCAGCATCGAAGTCGGCCTGACGCGCCGGTACCGCAGCCAGGCCAGGACCGCCGTGCATGAAATCGCCGGCTGGTAGGTTGATCAGCACCAAAGGCAAATCTGCACGTTCGAGCAGTTCCTTGAGATGGATCGCTGGCAGTTCATAGGGAAACTGGATCTCGACACCATCGAACCCGGCAACGCGGGCCGCCATGACGCGTTCAGCAAGCGGCAGCTCGCTGAACAGCATGGACAGGTTGGCGGCGATCTTCATGGGTTCTGCTCCCGATACATGTTCACCAGCGTGGATGGATCGTTTTCAAGGTTTCCCTGGCTGCCATGCAGTCGCATCAGCTGCGCCGCCAGCCCGGTCATTGGAGTGGCGCTGCCTTCTTCGCGGGACAGTTGCACGGCCGTGTCGAGGTCCTTGAGCAGGGTCCGCACGTGCCATTTCACCGGATCGAACTCGCTGCTAGCCATCTGCGGGGCGAGAATTTGCAATGGTTTGGAATCGGCGAAGCCACCGGCGAGCGCCGGTGCGATCAGGCTGGCGTCGACGCCGGAGCGCTCGGCCAGCGCCACCACCTCGGCGATGACCAGTGCATTGCAGGCCACGATCATCTGGTTGCAGGCTTTCGTCACCTGGCCAGCACCGACATCGCCCATGTGCGTCAAGCGCTGGCCCAGGTACGCCAATACGGGGCGCACCCGCTCGACATCCTCGCGGCGCCCGCCGGCCATGATCGCCAGGCTCCCCGCCTCGGCGCCCGCCGTACCGCCTGACACCGGTGCGTCGACCCAACGCATGCCACTGCGTGCTTCGAGCTCCGCGGCCATGGCGCGCGTGGCGGCCGGCTCCAAGCTGGAATGATCGACCAGCACCTGACCCGCCCGAGCACCCTCGACGATGCCACCAGCGCCGAACACCACCTCGCGCACCACTGCTGTATCGGCCAGACACAGCAGCACCACATCGGCCTCGGCGCAGAGTTCGGCGGGACTGTTCGCCAGCCGCGCGCCGGCATCGACAAGGGGCGTGCATTTTTCAGGCGAGCGGTTCCAGACACTCAGTGGAAAACCGGCAGCGAGCAGCCGACGGCACATGCGCAGCCCCATCAGGCCGATGCCGGCAAAGGCAATGGATGGCAGTTCAGACATCAATGAAATCCCTTGAGCAAAGATGGCAGCGATTCTAGCGCCGCAATGACCGCTGCGAACAAGCGCCCCTCAGGACACCTCGCCTTTGTCCCAAAGCCGCACCAGTTCACCGGGTGCCCGCTCCTCCGGGATCTGGAGAACAAGTTCGTCGTCACGCTCATTTTCTCGGTAGCGCAGCTCGATCTGGTAATAACGGCGGTCACCCTGCCCGCTGGTACTGGTGGCCAGCGGCAGGCAGCCTTCCAATACCGAGCAGATCTGCCCGCGTTGCTGCTCGTCGCAACGGGCGAAATCAATCTCACGCGGGCGGCTAAGCGCCTGCATCGTGGCAATGCCACCCTGCCTTGACAGGCGGACAGTCGCGTCACTGCCCAATGCCGGTAACTGTTTCATGGAGCCTCCTCAGTTCACCATCACACCGACGCCCGCCCAGGACTGTTCCACTGCCTGCGCCTCGCTGTCACCGAAGCGAACGGTCGCGTTGTCCACGGTCAGTCGGGCAAACGCGACGAAATCCGCATCATTGGCCAGACGAGGATCGCACAGGGTGTCGTACCAGATGCGCCCGGCCTTCTCCCAAGCGTGGCCGCCCATCGCCGTGGCGGCCAGGTAGAACGCGCGGTTGGGAATGCCGGAGTTCAGGTGCACACCACCATTGTCATCGCGCGTTTCTATGAAGTCGCGCATGTGCCCGGGCTGCGGATCCTTGCCCAGCACGGGGTCGTCATAGGCGCTGCCGGGGTTGGCCATCGAACGCAGCGCCGATCCCTGCACGTTGTCGGTCAGCAGCTCGGCACCGATCAGCCAGTCGGCCTGGCCCGCCGTCTGTTTGAGGCTGAACTGCCGGACCAGCACACCGAATACGTCGGAAACCGACTCGTTCAAGGCACCGGACTGATTGAAGTACACCAGCCCGGCCTCGCTTTCGGTGACGCCATGGGCCAACTCGTGAGCCACAACATCCAGCGAAAGGGTGAAGCGATTGAAGATTTCGCCGTCGCCATCACCGAACACCATCTGCGCGCCGTTCCAGAAGGCGTTCTCGTAGCCGACACCGTAGTGCACCGTCCCGACCAACGGGAAGCCGTGGTTATCGATCGAATCTCGACCGAACGCTTGCCAGAAGAATTCATGCGTGATGCCGAGCGCGTCATAGGCCTCATCGACCGCCGCGTCGGCGACCGGCGGCTGGCCTTCGATCCGCGCCAGCACGCCCGGCAGCACCATCTGCTGCTGGGCATCGTGAATGCTGCGCCGCGGCTCGCCTGGTTGGCCGCGTTCGGGCAACACGCTGACCCTTGGCTGGCGATTGGGCGGCCCTGGATTAGGCAACAGCTCACGCACGTGGCCCAGCGTTCCCAGCGCACGTTCACGCTGCCATTCCGAGCCGTTATCGATGATGTGCCGCAGGATGTAGGGCGGGATGAAGCCGTGGCACGAAGTCCGATCGAGCATGAAGAGCCCCCTTCAAATCACATGGCTGCGGTGTGCACCCATACCCCTCTGATCAGGTCCTGTCCGTTGCGTTGCTTCGTCCGGACATTTATTTGTCAGCGGCAACAACGCAACCGGAACACGACACGCGCCATCGGTAACCATCAGCGGCGCGAAGAACAGACTGTGCAGACCTGAGGGCCAGTCTAGCTGTCGTTCGCCGAATGCCCCAGGCGCGCGGGAGCAGACTTGTCTTCCAGGGCGCGGATCGCTTCGTCCAATTGCTGGATGCAAAGATCGATCGCCATCTGCCGTAGGGCGTCCGGCCATTCATGGTCGGAAATCGGTTCGACCAGATCGAGCAACGCGGAGTAGCCGACGAGCATCCCATGCCTGATCTTCAGCGTCTGGCCGTCGCGCAACAGGGTCACCGGATCCCGCGAGACGATCGTCGCGCCGGCAGCGAGCATTTCGTCGACGTGTTTTCGAAGGGCGTGGAGCGTGCGTTTGTCTTGTTGCTCTTCCATAGCAATTAGCCATCTTCCATGAAGGCGGCGATTCTAGATTAACCGTGAACTGAATCACAAAACATTTTCCACGGCTTGTTTAACGCTTCAGGACGTCTCGCCTGACCGCCCTCACGCTGAAGCCCCTCACAGGGCGAAAGGCTCACAAGAGAATGCAGCCCAACAACCCGCTCAAACCTTCACCGATGCCATGCGACTTGCACCGTCGCACCTCTGTACCTCTATAATCCGCGCGCTTTTTCCGCTATTGAACCGGAGAACCACAATGTTGAAGCGAACCCTGGCAGCCCTTGCCGGCCTTGCCGTATCCCTGTCTTTTGTTACCGCTCATGCAGCCGAACCCCTCCGGGTATCGGCCATCCCCGACGAAGCACCGACCGAACTGATCCGCAAGTTCGAACCGCTCGGCAAATATCTCGAAAAACAACTGGGCATGCCGGTGAAGTTCACCCCGGTTTCCGACTACGCCGCAGTGGTCGAATCCCTGGCTGCCGACCGTCTCGACCTCGCCTGGCTCGGTGGCTTCACCTTTGTCCAGACCCGCCTGAAGACTGGCGACGCGATCCCGCTGGTGCAACGTGAGCAGGACGAGAAATTCACCAGCAAATTCATCACGGCCAATCCGGACGTGAAAACGCTGCAGGACCTCAAGGGCAAGACCTTCGCCTTTGGCTCCGTGTCGTCGACGTCCGGCAGCCTGATGCCACGCTATTTCATGATCCGGGACGGCATCGATCCCGAGCAGTTTTTCAAGCGCATCGCCTATTCGGGCGCGCATGACGCCACCGCTGCCTGGGTCGAAGCCGGCAAGGCAGATGGCGGCGTGCTCAACGCCTCGGTATGGGACAAGCTGGTCGCCGCCGGCAAGGTCGATACCGACAAGGTCCGAGTGATCTCCACTACACCGCCCTACTACGACTACAACTGGACGGTGCGCGGCGATCTCGATCCTGCTCTGGTAGCCAAGATCAAAGCCGCTTTCCTCGCGCTGGATCCAGAGAATCCGGAACACAAGAAGATTCTCGATTTGCAAGCTGCCAGCCGCTTCATCGAGACCCGCCCGGAAAATTATGAAGGTATCGAGGAAGCTGCCCGCGCCGCTGGCCTGTTGAAGTAATTTCCCGCCCTCGACCGCCGCGGTCGAGGTGCCGCCAGAAGTGGACGGCTCGGCTTTTCGCCCGACCGCCCCGCGCCAATGCCCTCATGGCGATGCACCGGCGGATCCGCCTGATGCAGCGCCTAGGTAGCCAAGATGAGCCGTTCGACAACAGTTTCACCTATGCCGGATCGCCACACGGCCGTTCCCGCGCCACTCCTGCGATTGACCGGCCTGACGCATCGTCATGCGAACGGGCATGTGGCGCTGCAGAACATCGAGCTTGCTATCGCAAAAGGTGAGCGCATCGCGATCATCGGCCCTTCCGGAGCCGGCAAGACCACTCTGTTGCGCCTTTTGGCCAGCCACATCCAACCGAGCGACGGAAATCTCGAGTTGTTCAGCTGCGTCCCTTGGTCGCTGTCCGCCGGCGGACGGCAAAAATTGCGCAAGCGCATCGGGCTGATTCATCAGGCGCCACCGCTACCTCCTCGCCAGCGTGTCATTACGGCGGTGCTGGCAGGGCGTCTGGGCGCCTGGTCGCTGGGGCGTAGCCTGGTCAGCCTGGTCTACCCGCTGGACAGGCAGGGTGCGGCCGAAGCCCTCAGCCGATTGGATCTGGCCGACAAGCTCTACGAGCGTTGCGATCAACTGTCCGGCGGGCAGCTGCAACGCGTTGGCATCGCCCGCGTGCTTTATCAGCAGCCCGAGCTGATCCTCGCCGACGAACCGGTGTCAGCGATGGATCCGGTGCTCGCGGCCTATTCGCTGAACGTGCTCAACCGCGAGAGCCTTCGCCGCCAAGCGACTTTGCTGGCCAGCCTGCACGCCGTCGAGCTCGCACTCGAGCATTTCCCGCGAGTCATTGGGGTTCGTGCCGGCCGCGTCCTGTTCGATAAGCGTTCGACAGAGGTGACAGCAGCCGAACTGGAGGCGCTGTACGCCAACGAGCAGTTGGACACTGCGCAGACCTCACTGCCCTTGCCCCACCAGCCTTTGCACGTTCCGCGATGCTAAACCCCGTCGTCGGCCACCGCGACCCGGCCGCCGGCCCGCGCCTGGCGGTGACCCTGCTGGCCCTGGTCTTGCTGTGGCCAGGCCTGTCGTTGAGCGAGCTCGATCTCGGTGTGCTGTTCGATGGCAGCAATGCCGAAACCATGGGGGCGTTCCTCGCCGGTTTCTGGCCGCCCGCACACGACGAAGCCTTTATTCGGCTGCTGGGGCGCGCCACGTTGGAAACCTTGGCGATCGCCACTGCCGGTATGGCACTAGCGCTGGTCGTGGCGCTGCCCTGCGCCTTGCTGGCCACGCGAGCGCTATCGATCTCGGCACTCAGCCGCGCCGGTCGCCCGCGACCCTGGGCGCAAGCGGTGCGCTGGCCGGTGCGCGGACTGCTGATCCTGCTACGCAGCGTGCCGGAGATCGTCTGGGCCTTGCTGTTCGTCCGCGCGGTCGGCCTCGGCCCCACGGCGGGGGTGATGGCCATCGCCATCACTTATGCCGGCATGCTCGGCAAGGTCTATGCGGAAATCTTCGAGTCGGTCGATCCGCTGCCGACACGGGCCCTGGTCGGTGCCGGTAGTTCACGGTTACAGGCGTTCGCCTACGGTGTGCTGCCGCAAGCGACAGGCGAAATGCTGTCCTATACCGTTTATCGCTGGGAGTGCGCTGTGCGCGCCTCGGTAGTCATGGGCTTCGTCGGCGCCGGTGGGCTGGGCCAGCAGATGGATCTGTCGATGCGCATGTTCGCCGGTGGCGAGGTGGCGAGCATGCTGCTCACTTTTCTGGGACTGGTGCTGGTGGCGGATCTGATCAGCCAGCTGCTGCGCCGGAGATTCGTGTGAGATCGCTTTCGCGCTATGCGCTGCCGTTGTTGTTGATCGCAGCGGTGATCGGCTCGTTCGCCTTTCTGCAATTCGAAGCCAGCGCAATGTTCAGCCGTGACGGCCTGGGACAGATGGCCCGTTACGCCTCGGGCTTTCTCAACCCCGATCTGTCACCTGATCATCTGCGGGCGATCGGCTACGGCGCGCTGGAAACCCTGGCCATGTCGGCAGTGGGCACGCTGCTGGCCGCTCTGTTCGGATTATTGCTGGCGCTACCGGCGTCAGGCCGCTTCGGTCTGGTTGCCAAGGGCTTCTCGCGCCTGCTGCTCAATGCACTGCGCGCCGTTCCGGAGCTGGTCTGGGCAGCGCTGATGGTGCTGGCGGCGGGCCTGGGCCCGAATGCCGGGACCCTTGCGCTGGCATTACACACTGCCGGTGTACTGGGGCGACTATTTGCCGAAGCCCTGGAAAATACGCCGAACGCCCCGGCCGAGGCATTGCGCCTTGCCGGCAGCAATCGCCTCGCCGCATTCTGTTACGGCACCCTGCCTACGCTGTGGCCACAACTGATGGCCTACACCCTGTATCGCTGGGAAAACAATATCCGCATGGCCGCCGTCCTCGGTTTCGTCGGTGCCGGCGGCCTGGGGCAGATGCTCTACATGAACCTCAGCCTGTTTCAGGAAGCCCAGGCCTCGACGGTCATCCTGGCCATGCTGCTAATGGTGCTGGCGGTCGACGCACTGAGCGGCTGGGCGCGCATGCGATGGGTGCGTGGCTGAGTTGAATCAGTGCAGGCTCGGTTTCGCTGCCCTTTCCTGTACCAGCACCCAGGGCGCCACCACCACTGCCCATAATTCGGGATCGCGCGCCAACCAATCCTGCGCCTGTTCGGCCTCGAGCTTGCACATATGGCCTTTAGCCAGCCATGCGGCTACTGTATCTCGATCATCCTGGGCCACGGCCTGCGCAGCCTCGATCAGATCGAAGTCGCTGGCGACGCGCAACAGCGCGCCGCGGGCGAAGAAGGGTTGCAATTCCTGCCAGGTGATCGGCGCGGTTTCGCCCAGCAGCTTGGCATAGAGAGTGCTTGGATCTTCGCTCATGGGTTTCACTCGTTATCCAAAAGGGCGTAATGATAGCGCCCGAGCGAATCCCATCAAATGGATCGAATCCTGACTGGGCAAACAGGTGCTGACGCTTCTACACTGTGCCGGTACAGTTGCCGTACCGTTTGGGGACGTTTGCCCCTTAACGACACTGCAGCCAGCAGGATTCAAACAATAATGATGCAAGTGGAGCGCATATGAAGACCAAGCAACGTCTGTCCAAACTTTTCATGGCTATCGCTTTGACCGGAGCAGCGAGCTATACGCTTGCCGCCGACACTATCAAGATCGGTTTGGCCGGTCCTGTCACCGGGGCCGTTGCGCAGTACGGGGACATGCAGTTCATCGGGGCCCAGATGGCCATCGAGCAGATCAACAAGAAGGGCGGCGTCAGCGGGCAGCAACTGGAAGGCGTCGTGTATGACGACGCGTGCGACCCCAAGCAGGCGGTTGCGGTCGCCAACAAGATCGTCAATGACGAAATCAGCTTCGTGGTCGGCCACCTGTGCTCCAGCTCCACCCAGCCGGCGTCGGATATTTACGAAGACGAAGGCATTCTGATGATTACCGCGGCGTCGACCAGCCCGGACATCACCTCGCGCGGCTATGAGCTGATCTTCCGCACCATCGGCCTGGACAGTCTGCAAGGCCCGACCGCCGGCAACTTCATTGCCGACCATGTCAAGCCGAAGAACGTCGCCGTCATCCATGACAAGCAGCAGTACGGCGAAGGTATCGCCACGGCAGTGAAGCAGACCCTGGAAAGCAAAGGCGTCAAGGTCGGCCTGTTCGAAGGCATCAATGCCGGCGACAAGGACTTCTCCTCGATGATTTCCAAGCTCAAGCAGGCAGGCGTCGACTTCGTGTACTACGGCGGCTATCACCCGGAACTCGGCCTGTTGCTACGCCAGGCCAAGGAGCGCGGTCTGAACGTGCGCTTCATGGGACCAGAGGGCGTCGGCAACAAGGAAATTTCGGCCATCGCCGGCCCGGCCTCCGAAGGCCTGTACGTGACCCTGCCGAAATCCTTCGATCAGGACCCGCGCAACCAGGAACTGGTCGACGCGTTCAAAGCGAAGAATCAGGACCCCAGCGGCCCGTTCGTATTCCCGGCCTACGCCGCGGTCCAGGTCATTGCCGAGGGTATCGAGAAAGCCGGCAGCACCGACACCGCCAAGGTCGCCGAAGCGCTGCGCAGCAACACCTTCGATACACCGACCGGCAGCCTCGCCTTCGACGAGAAGGGTGACCTGAAAGACTTCAACTTCGTGGTTTACGAATGGCATCAGGACGGCACCAAGACCGAAGCCAAGTGATCCGTTAACCAACCCAACCGAAGCCCACGGCATCCGCTGTGGGCTTTGTTTTAGCTGATCGGGGCTGACCCGGCCACAAGCAATTGGGCCGCCCCCCGCAACACCTTCATCCAAGCGAGTGCCTGCATAGCGCTGGCCCGCCTCGAAGTCGGCAATGTGCGTGATCCGCACGGAGCCCTTGGCGCTGCATTTCTCCGTGCCGCGTGTTCGAAGCAGGTCCGCATTGGCGGTCGAGCAGTCGCTGAAAAACGTAGGCGAGGCAGGCAATACAAGGCAGAAACAGGCTCAGAGACGCAGTTTAGGTTCCCTAAATGAGCAGCTGAGACCGTTTTTAACGATGTATAGCCGACCCAGACAGTTTTTCAGCCGCCTGCCAGCACGGGCTGCGGGTGTTCAGGAGAATGTAATGCCTGAGCTCTACCACTACTTCCAACAGCTGATAAACGGCCTCACGGTCGGCAGCACCTACGCCTTGATAGCCATCGGTTACACCATGGTTTACGGCATCATCGGCATGATCAACTTCGCCCATGGCGAGGTGTACATGATCGGCTCCTATGTCACCTTCATCGCCATTGTCGGCCTGACCATGATGGGGCTCGATTCATTGCCCATCCTCATGATCGGTGCGTTCGCAGCTGCCATGATCGTCACTAGCGCCTATGGCTATAGCATCGAACGCGTCGCCTACCGACCTCTGCGCGGCAGCAATCGACTGATTCCGCTGATTTCGGCGATCGGGATGTCGATTTTCCTGCAGAACGTCGTCCTGCTCTCGCAAGACTCCAAGGACAAGGCGATTCCCAACCTGATGCCGGGTAACTTCATTTTGGGTGAAAGCGCGATGAACGGCGTCGTCATTTCTTACATGCAGGTGCTGATCTTCGTGGTCACCATCCTGGCCATGTTGGGCCTGACCCTGTTCATCTCCCGCTCACGCCTGGGTCGCGCCTGCCGCGCCTGCGCCGAAGACCTGAAGATGGCCAACCTGCTGGGCATCAACACCAACAGCATCATCGCCCTGACCTTCGTCATCGGCGCTGCCCTGGCGGCAATCGCGGCTGTGCTGATCAGCATGCAATACGGGGTGATCAACCCGCATATCGGCTTCCTGGCCGGTATCAAGGCCTTTACCGCTGCAGTACTCGGCGGCATCGGCAGTATCCCCGGCGCGATGCTTGGTGGCCTGGTGCTCGGCGTGGCCGAAGCCTTCGGTGCCGACATCTTCGGCGATCAATACAAGGACGTTGTGGCGTTCAGCCTGCTGGTACTGGTGCTGCTGTTCCGCCCGACCGGCATTCTTGGTCGTCCGGAGGTTGAAAAGGTATGACCCGCAATCTTCGTACTGCCTTTTTCAGCGCGCTGCTGGTCGTTGCCGTCGCGGTGCCGGTGTTCGGCCTGAAGCTCACTACCGTCGGCATTAGCCTGGAAGTTCACGGAAGCGACGCCAAGACTTTCTGGATCATCGCCGCCTGCGCCGTGGTCATGTTCTTCTGGCAGCTGTTCCGTCATCACGCCGCAGCCGGGTGGGCCGCCAGCCCCAGGCTGCCGACGATACCAGCCGGTGCAGGCAACTTCCTGACACTACCGTCGACCCAGCGCTATATCATCATTGCTCTGATCCTGGTCGCCCTCGCCTGGCCGTTCTTCGGCTCACGCGGTGCGGTGGACATCGCCACGCTGATCCTGATCTACGTAATGCTCGGCCTGGGCCTGAACATCGTGGTGGGTCTGGCTGGCCTGCTCGATCTGGGCTACGTCGGGTTCTACGCCGTCGGTGCCTATACCTACGCCCTGCTCTCGCATTACTACGGGATCGGCTTCTGGGTAGCGCTACCGATTGCCGGGCTGATGGCTGCGTTGTTCGGTTTTCTCCTGGGCTTCCCGGTGCTGCGCCTGCGCGGGGATTATCTGGCCATCGTGACCCTGGGCTTCGGTGAGATCATCCGCTTGCTGCTGCGCAACATGACCGACCTGACAGGAGGCCCGAACGGTATCAGCGGCATCGACAAACCCACCCTGTTCGGCCTGTCGTTCGATCGCCGCGCAGCCGAGGGCATGCAAACCTTCCATGAGTTCTTCGGCGTGGACTATAGCTCCATCAACAAGGTGATCTTTCTCTACCTGATCGCCGTGCTGCTGGTGCTGCTGACCCTGTTCGTCATCAACCGTCTGCTGCGCATGCCGATCGGCCGGGCCTGGGAAGCGTTGCGCGAAGACGAAATCGCCTGCCGCGCGCTGGGCATGAACCCGACGGTGATCAAGCTCACGGCGTTCACCCTGGGTGCAAGCTTCGCCGGTTTCGCCGGCAGCTTCTTCGCTGCACGTCAGGGCCTGGTGTCGCCGGAATCGTTCACCTTCATCGAATCGGCCATCATCCTCGCCATCGTGGTACTCGGCGGCATGGGCTCGCAATTGGGCGTGATACTCGCCGCCATCGTGATGATCCTGCTGCCCGAGCTGATGCGTGAGTTCAGCGAGTACCGCATGCTGATGTTTGGCGCCCTGATGGTGCTGATGATGATCTGGCGTCCGCAGGGCTTGCTGCCCATGCAACGTCCCCACCTGGAGCTGAAGCGATGAGCCGCCCGATTCTCGAAGTAAGCGGCCTGACCATGCGTTTCGGTGGCCTGCTGGCCGTCAACGGGGTGGGGCTGACCGTCCATGACAAACAAGTGGTTTCCATGATCGGCCCCAACGGCGCCGGCAAGACCACCGTGTTCAACTGCCTGACCGGTTTCTATCAACCGACTTCGGGCGAAATCCTCCTCGATGGCGAGGCGATCCATGGCCTCCCCGGGCACAAGATCGCGCGCAAGGGCGTGGTGCGTACCTTTCAGAACGTTCGCCTGTTCAAGGACATGACGGCGGTGGAGAACCTGCTGGTCGCGCAGCATAGGCATCTCAACACCAACTTCCTCTCCGGACTGCTGAAGACCAAGGCCTTCCGCAAGAGCGAGCACGAAGCGATGGATTTCGCCGCGCACTGGCTCGAGCAGGTCAACCTGACCGATATCGCCAACCGTCCGGCGGGTACCCTCGCCTACGGCCAGCAACGTCGCCTGGAAATTGCCCGCTGCATGATGACCCGCCCACGCATTCTCATGCTCGACGAGCCCGCGGCCGGCCTCAACCCGAAAGAAACCGAGGACCTCAAGGCGCTGATTGGGATGTTGCGCGATGAGCACAACGTGACGGTTCTGCTGATCGAGCATGACATGAAGCTGGTCATGAGCATTTCCGACCACATCGTCGTGATCAACCAGGGCTGCCCACTTGCGGACGGCACACCGGAGCAGATCCGCGATAATCCGGATGTGATCAAAGCCTATCTGGGAGAGGCGTAACCATGCTGTATTTCGAAAACGTCTCCACCTTTTACGGCAAGATCCAGGCGCTGCATAACGTCGACGTCGAGGTCCGCAAGGGCGAGATCGTCACCCTTATCGGCGCTAACGGGGCCGGGAAATCGACCTTGTTGATGACCCTTTGCGGCACGCCCATGGCTTCCGAAGGCAGCATCCGCTTCGAAGGCGAGGAGCTAGTCGGCAAGCAGACTTGCGACATCATGCGCAAGGACATTGCCGTGGTACCTGAAGGCCGGCGCATCTTTGCTCGCCTGACCGTCGAGGAAAACCTCGCCATGGGCGGCTTCTTCACCAACAAGGCGGATTTCCAGGAGCAACTCGACAAAGTCCTGCTGCTATTCCCTCGCTTGAAAGAGCGCTTCCAGCAGCGCGGCGGCACCATGTCCGGCGGCGAGCAGCAGATGCTCGCCATTGCCCGCGCCTTGATGAGCAAGCCCAAGCTGTTGTTGCTGGACGAGCCATCGCTGGGCCTGGCGCCGATCATCATCCAGCAGATTTTCGACATCATCGAACAGCTGCGCAAAGACGGCGTGACCATCTTCCTGGTCGAGCAGAACGCCAACCAGGCGCTGAAGCTGGCCGATCGTGGCTACGTGCTGGAAAACGGTCGCATCGTCATGCAGGACACTGGCGAAGCACTGCTGAGCAACCCCAAGGTTCGCGACGCCTACCTCGGCGGCTAGAACCAGGGCACCGACAAAGCCGGGCACCTGCCCGGCTTTTTCATGCGCGCGTTCGGGGATGACAAGTGAAGTCGAAGCCTTTATCGTGCTTCTCGCGTCGTGTCTTCCTTGACGTCCGACTGGGCGTCCCAGCTAAGTCGCGCGCCCCTGGATCAGCAGACAGGGCATAACTGAGCTGGCAATTCTGAACTCAACTCAGGAGAAGCCGGCCATGACTGCCAGCCGTATCTGGATCAAGAATCCCCTCGCCATCTTTACCGCCAACGACCAGGACGCCTCCGGCGGGCTGGTGATCGCCAATGGCGTCATCGTCGAACTGCTTGCCGCCGGGCAATCACCCTCTTCTCCTGTCGACAGTACCTTCGACGCCCGCGAGCACGCCGTGCTGCCTGGCTTGATCAATACCCATCACCACTTCTATCAGACCCTGACCCGCGCCTGGGCGCCGGTGGTCAACCAACCGCTGTTTCCCTGGCTGAAGACACTCTATCCGGTCTGGGCACGCCTGACACCGGACCGGCTGGCGCTGGCCAGCAAGGTGGCACTGGCCGAGCTGCTGCTTTCGGGTTGCACCACCGCGGCCGATCACCATTACCTGTTTCCCGGCGGCCTGGAGAACGCCATCGACGTGCAGATCGAGGCCGTACGCGAACTCGGCATGCGCGCCATGCTGACCCGCGGCTCCATGAGTCTGGGCGAAGCAGACGGCGGCTTGCCACCGCAACACACGGTGCAAACCGCAGAGGCGATTCTGGCCGACAGCGAGCGGCTGATCAGTACCTATCACGAGCGTGGCGCGGGTGCGCAAATTCAGATCGGCCTGGCGCCCTGCTCGCCCTTTTCCGTTACCCCGGAAATCATGCGCGCCAGCGCCGCGCTGGCCGAATACCACGATGTGCGCCTGCATACGCACCTGGCGGAAACCCTCGACGAAGAAGCGTTCTGCGAGCAACGCTTCGGCCTGCGCACCGTGGACTATCTGGACAGCGTCGGCTGGTTGTCCGACCGTACCTGGCTGGCCCACGGCATTCACTTCAATGACCACGAGATCGCCCGGCTTGGCGAAGCGGGTACCGGTATTTGCCATTGCCCGAGTTCGAACATGCGCCTGGCTTCGGGCATCTGCCCGACCGTCGCGCTGGAGGCAGCCGGCGCGCCCATCGGCCTGGGCGTGGACGGTTCGGCCTCGAACGACGCGTCCAACATGATTCTCGAGGCGCGCCAGGCGCTGTACATCCAGCGCTTGCGCTATGGCGCCGAGCAGATCACCCCGGAGCGTGTGCTGGGCTGGGCCACGCGGGGCTCGGCACGCCTGCTGGGGCGCGACGATGTAGGCGCGCTGAGTGTCGGCAAGCAGGCCGACCTGGCACTGTTCAAGCTCGACGAGCTGCGCTTCTCCGGCAGCCACGATCCGATTTCGGCGTTGCTGTTGTGCGGCGCCGATCGTGCCGACCGGGTAATGATCGGCGGAAAGTGGCGCGTGATGGATGGCCAGATCGAAGGCCTCGATGTCGCCGGCCTGATCGCCGACCACAGCCAGGCCGCTCGTGCGCTGATAGCGGGTTAACCCGCCGCGCATCCTGAGCGGTACCTACGAGCGGGATGCCTCGCGCCGTAACAGTCATTCCAGTTACGGCGCGAGCATCGCTGCTCCGACGCACTACACCTATCGAGGCGAACGGCAATCTCCGCCCACCTGGGCCACACTCAAAGCATGAACTGAGAAGCCGAAGCGGCATGCACATTGCTGCGGAAAGCTCGCTTGTCGGCTCTACTGACTTTTGAGTCAGGAATTAGTTGACCGAAAAGTCAGATAAGGCTAATTTCCCCACCAGAGCCCAGAACAAAAACTCCCCGGAGGCCCGCCTTGATCCAGTTTCTTCTCAATCGAGAACTGCGCCGTGAGCAGACACTCGATCCGAATACCACCGTGCTGGAATACCTGCGCGAATATCGTGGCAAATCAGGCACCAAAGAAGGCTGCGCCTCCGGCGACTGCGGTGCCTGCACCGTCGTGGTCGGCGAGCTGGACGGTGATCGCCTGCGCTACCGCACGCTCAATTCCTGCCTGACCTTCGTCTCCGCCTTGCATGGCAAACAGCTGATCACCGTGGAAGACCTCAAACATCAGGGCCAATTGCACAGCGTTCAGCAAGCCATGGTTGATTGCCACGGCTCGCAATGCGGCTTCTGCACGCCAGGCTTCGTCATGAGCCTGTTCGCCCTGCAGAAATCAGCGGATGGTTTCGACAAGGCCGACACCCACGAAGCGCTGGCCGGCAACCTCTGCCGTTGCACAGGCTACCGTCCGATCCTGGAAGCCGCCGAGCAGGCCTGCTGCGGCCAGCAGCCGGATCAGTTCGATGCGCGCGAAGCCGAAACCATCGCCCAGCTGAAAGCCATCGAGCCACGCGAAACCGCCGAGCTGAACAGTGGCGACAAGCGCTGCCTATCGCCGTTGACCGTGGGCGACTTGGCGGAGATCTACGGCGCGAACCCGGACGCACGCCTGCTGGCCGGCGGCACGGACCTCGCCCTGGAAGTCACCCAATTCCACCGTGAACTGCCGGTGATGATCTACGTCGGCCATATTGCGGAGATGAAGAAGATCGAGGTCACCGACACGGGTATCGAGATCGGCGCAGCCACGCCGCTCACCGATTGCTACGAAGTGTTGGCCAACGAATACCCGGACTTTGGCGAACTGTTGCACCGCTTCGCTTCGCTGCAGATCCGCAACCAGGGCACGCTTGGCGGCAACATCGGTAACGCTTCGCCTATCGGCGACTCACCACCACTCTTGATCGCACTGGGCGCTCAGGTGGTGTTGCGCAAGGGCAGCAACAGCCGGACCCTGCTGTTGCAGGACTACTTCATCGACTACAAGGTCACCGCCCGGGAACAAGGCGAGTTCATCGAGAAGATTATCGTCCCGCGCGCGCAGGCGAACCGGGTATTCCGCGCCTACAAGGTGTCCAAGCGCCTCGACGATGATATCTCCGCCGTCTGTGCGGCCTTCGACCTGAAGCTCGAAGATGGGGTTATCGATGATGCCCGCGTCGCCTTCGGCGGCATGGCAGCCATTCCGAAGCGCGCGGTTGCCTGCGAACGAGCCCTGATCGGCGCGCCGTTCAATGCCGACACCATCGAACAGGCCTGCGAAGCACTGGAAAAAGACTTCACGCCGCTCACCGACTTCCGTGCCAGCCGCGAATACCGCCTGCTGGTCGCACAGAACCTGCTGCGCAAATGCTTCCACGAACAACAAGCGCCGGCGTACGAGACGAGGGTCACTTGCTATGCATAAGCCAACCAAATCTCAAGAGGAACTGGCCGCCCTGTTCACGCAGGACCTGGTCACCGGCGTCGGCCGCAGCGTCAAGCACGACAGCGCGCCCAAGCACGTCACCGGCGAGGCGGTCTATGTCGATGACCGCCTGGAATTTCCCAACCAGCTGCACGTGTATGCCCGCATGAGCGACCGCGCCCATGCCCGGATCGTCAGCATCGATACCAGCCCCTGCTACAAGGTGCCGGGCGTCGCCATCGCCATTACATCGAAGGACGTACCAGGTCAGCTGGATATCGGCGCGGTCATGCCCGGCGATCCGTTGCTGGCCGATGGCAAGGTCGAGTACGTCGGCCAGCCGGTGATCGCCGTCGCCGCCGACAGCCTGGAAACCGCCCGTAAGGCGGCCATGGCCGCGATCATCGAATACGAAGATCTGGAGCCGGTGATCGATGTGGTCGACGCACTGCGCAAGAAGCATTTCGTGCTCGACAGCCATACTCACAAGCGCGGGGATTCGGCCGGCGCACTGGCCACCGCGCCGCGCCGCCTGCAGGGCAGCCTGCATATCGGCGGCCAGGAACATTTCTATCTGGAAACCCAGGTCTCCTCGGTGATGCCGACCGAGGACGGCGGCATGATCGTCTACACCTCTACGCAGAACCCTACCGAGGTGCAAAAGCTGGTCGCTGAAGTGCTCGGCGTCTCGATGAACAAGATCGTCATCGACATGCGTCGCATGGGCGGCGGCTTCGGCGGCAAGGAAACCCAGGCAGCAGGTCCCGCCTGCATGTGCGCCGTGATTGCGCACCTGACCGGCCGCCCGACCAAGATGCGCCTGCCACGCATGGAAGACATGACCATGACCGGCAAGCGGCACCCCTTCTACGTCGAGTATGACGTCGGCTTCGATGATGACGGCCTGCTGCACGGTATCGAGATCGACCTGGCCGGTAACTGCGGCTACTCACCGGACCTTTCCGGCTCCATCGTCGACCGCGCCATGTTCCACTCCGACAACGCCTATTACTTGGGCGACGCTACGATCAATGGCCATCGCTGCAAGACCAACCTGGCTTCGAACACTGCCTACCGCGGCTTCGGCGGCCCGCAAGGCATGGTTGCCATCGAGGAGATCATGGACGCAGTAGCGCGGCAGCTGGGCAAGGACCCGCTGGACGTGCGCAAGCGCAACTACTACGGCAAGACCGAGCGCAACGTCACGCCGTACTACCAGACCGTCGAGCACAACATGCTCGAAGAGATGACCGCCGAGCTCGAAGCCAGCAGCGAGTATGCGAAGCGCCGCGAGGAGATCCGCGCGTTCAACGCCAAGAGCCCGATCCTCAAGAAGGGCCTGTCGCTGACCCCAGTGAAGTTCGGCATCAGCTTTACCGCCAGCTTCCTCAACCAGGCCGGCGCGCTGGTGCACGTCTACACCGACGGCAGCATCCACCTGAACCACGGCGGCACTGAGATGGGTCAGGGCCTGAACACCAAGGTCGCGCAGGTGGTGGCCGAGGTGTTCCAGGTCGGTATCGACCGCATCCAGATCACCGCGACCAACACCGACAAGGTGCCCAACACCTCGCCGACAGCGGCCTCCTCCGGCGCCGACCTCAACGGCAAGGCCGCGCAGAACGCGGCGCAGACCATCAAGCAACGCCTGATCGAATTCGCCGCGCGGCATTACCAGGTCACCGAAGAGGACGTGGAATTCAAGAACGGCCAGGTCCGCATTCGCGACCAGTACGTCTCCTTTGACGAGCTGATCCAGCAGGCCTATTTCGGCCAGGTTTCGCTGTCGTCCACCGGCTTCTACCGCACGCCGAAGATCTACTACGACCGCAGCCAGGCACGCGGCCGGCCGTTCTACTACTTCGCCTATGGCGCGGCCTGCTCGGAAGTGATCGTCGACACTCTGACCGGCGAGTACAAGATGCTGCGCAGCGACATCCTGCATGACGTCGGCGCTTCGCTGAACCCGGCCATCGACATCGGCCAGGTGGAAGGCGGCTTCGTCCAGGGTATGGGCTGGCTGACCATGGAAGAGCTGGTGTGGAATGACAAGGGCAAGCTGATGACCAACGGCCCGGCCAGCTACAAGATCCCGGCGGTGGCGGACATGCCGCTGGACTTGCGGGTCAAGCTGGTGGAAAACCGCAAGAACCCGGAGGACACGGTGTTCCACTCCAAGGCCGTGGGTGAGCCGCCGTTCATGCTCGGGATTTCGGTCTGGTGCGCGATCAAGGATGCGGTGGCGAGCCTGGCGGACTACAAGGCCCAGCCGAAGATCGACGCGCCCGCGACACCCGAGCGGGTGCTCTGGGGTGTTGAGCAGATGCGCAAGCTGAAGCGGACGGCCGTCGCGGTCGAGGCAACGGAAACTACGCCAGCCTGACGTAAGGTGGACAACGCTTTGCTTGTCCACCTTCAACGCAACATGATGTTTTCGGTGGAAGACGTTTCTCGGTCTTCCACGGGGCGGCCACCCGCACTACGAAGGACATATACATGAGCAATACCGCCTGGATCGACGCCCTCGCCGAACTGCAACACAAAGGCGAACCCTGCGTGCTGGTGACCATCATCGAGGAGCGTGGCTCGACGCCGCGCAATGCCGGTTCGAAGATGGTGGTGAGCCGCGATCGACTGTACGACACCATCGGCGGCGGCCATCTGGAATACAAGGCACAGGCGATTGCGCGGGAGATGCTTGAAAACCGGGTGCGTGATACGCGGCTGGAACGCTTTTCCCTGGGCGCGAGCCTCGGCCAGTGCTGCGGCGGCGCTACCGTGCTGCTGTTCGAGCCCATGGGCCAACCGCAGGCGCATATTGCGGTGTTCGGTGCCGGCCACGTCGGCCGCGCATTGGTGCCCCTGCTCGCCAGCCTGCCGTGCAAGGTGCGTTGGATCGATTCTCGTGAAAGCGAGTTCCCTGTGCATATCCCGGCGGGTGTCGAAAAGGTGGTCAACGACGAGGTGGTCGATGAAGTGGCAGAGATGCCTGCGGGCAGCTACTTCATCGTCATGACCCACAATCACCAGCTCGACCTCGAACTGACCGCAGCCATCCTTGAACGTAACGATTTCACCTATTACGGGCTGATCGGTTCGAAGAGCAAGCGCGCCAAGTTCGAACACCGTCTGCGCGACCGCGGCTTCCAACCGGAAACGGTGCAACGCATGCGCTGCCCGATGGGCATCGCTGAGGTGAAGGGCAAGCTGCCAATCGAAATTGCCGTGTCCATAGCCGGTGAAGTGATCGCCACCTACAACGCCAACTTCGGTGAAAAGACCGTCGACGGTGAAAAGCCAGTGCCCATGCTTGTCCCTGCATCGCGCCGCTCTCAGACGGGCTGAACACGCGCCTCGCTCTCTTTCTGGGAGGCCCGTCACGCGGCGAACCGGCCATAGACTGGCCAGGCCGACAGCAGGCCTCCTACACAAACGTCTTACCTCTATACAACGATTCCGAGACTCACCATGCCCCAATCAAAAGCCTACCGTGCCGCCCTGCTCCACTGCCTTGCCGACCCGCGCGAGGTGGGCATCGAGCAATCCCATGAATATTTCGAAGACGGCCTGCTGGTTGTAGAGGATGGAAAGGTCGTCCAGATCGGCAATGCTGCTGACCTGCTTCCAACCCTGAAAGCCGGCACCGATGTGGTCGAGTACCCCGACGCGCTGATCACCCCCGGCTTCATCGATACCCACATCCACTACCCGCAGGTTGGGGTGATCGGCTCCTACGGCACACAGCTGCTGGATTGGCTGGAAACCTATACCTTCCCCAATGAAGGCCGCTTTAGCGACATGGCCCATGCCCGCGAGCAAGCCGACCTGTTCCTCGGCGAGTTGCTGCGCAACGGCACCACCACGGCTCTGGTGTTCGGCACAGTACACAAGCAATCGGTGGACGCCTTCTTCGAAGCGGCGGAAAAGCTCAACCTACGCATGATCGCCGGCAAAGTGCTGATGGACCGCAACGCGCCGGATTTCCTCACCGACACGGCCGAGTCCGGCTACGCCGACAGCCGCGAGCTGATCGAGCGCTGGCACGGCAAGGGCCGTCTGCATTACGCCGTCACCCCGCGTTTCGCCCCGACCAGCACGCCGGAGCAGCTCACCCTGGCCGGCAAGCTGTTCGCCGAATTCCCCGACCTGTACATGCACACCCACATCTCCGAGAACAAGCAGGAGGTCGAGTGGGTCAAGGAGCTGTTCCCCGAGCGCAAGGGCTATCTGGACGTCTACGACCACCACGGCCTGATTGGCCCGCGCTCGGTGTTCGCCCACGGCATCCACCTGTGCGACGACGAGTGCAAACGCCTCGGTGAGACCGGCTCGGCGGTGGCCTTCTGCCCTACATCCAACCTGTTCCTCGGCAGCGGCCTGTTCGACCTGGCCAAGCTGGAAGGCCACGGCGTGCGGGTGGGTCTGGGAACGGATGTCGGCGGCGGCACCAGCTTCTCGCAACTGCAAAGCCTCAATGAGGCCTACAAGGTGCTGCAGCTGCAAGGGCAGAAACTCGATGCGTTCAAGGCGCTATACCTCGCCACGCTCGGCGGCGCACGCGCGCTGTATCTGGATGACAAGATCGGCAATCTGCAGCCGGGCAAGGATGCCGACTTCGTCGTGCTCGACTACAAGGCGACTCCGCTGATCGAGTACCGCCTGAGCCAGGCCACAACCCTGCAGGAAAAACTCTTCGCGCTGATGATTCTGGGTGATGACCGTGCGGTGAAAGAAACCTATGCCGCCGGGGTTTCGGTGCATCGAAAGACATCGTGAACAGCGGTACCAGGACTTGCTGATTGACCGTCTCGCCAGCGACGCAAGCTACAGGCGTGGCCGCGTGGATCGATAAAGCGTGATCCACCCTACGGCTCGGAGCCACAGCCGTGCGTAGGGTGGATGTCGCTTTTTACATCCACCATCGGGTCGCTCAGAGGCTCGACGGACGCGTGGATCGATAAAGCGTGATCCACCCGGCTCGGAGTCACAGCCGTGCGTAGGGTGAATGTCGCTTTTTTACATCCACCATCGGGTCGCTCAGGGCTCGACGAACGCGTGGATCGATAAGGCGTGATCCACCCTACGGCTTGAGCGCTGCCATCAGCGTGTCGAGGTTGTGTTCAAACATACCCAGGTAGGTACTGGCCGGTCCGTCGCTGGCCAGCGCATCGGAATACAGGGTACCGCCAACGGTGGCGCCGGCCTCGTCGGCGATCTGCTCGATCAGCCGGGGATCGCGAATGTTCTCCACAAACACTGCCCGTACGCCTTCGCTGCGCACCTGGCGAATCAAGGCCGCCACCTCGGCGGCCGATGGTTCGGCATGGGTAGACAGCCCCTGTGGCGCGATGAATTTCAATTGCCAGGCTTGCCCCAAATAGCCGAAGGCATCATGGCTGGTTACCACCTTGCGCTGGCTGGCCGGCAGGCGGGCGATGCGGGCATCGGCGCGCTTGAGCAACGCATGCAGACGGCTCAAATAGTCCTCGCGACGCGCTTCGTATTCTTCCCGGTGGCTGGGGTCGAGCTGCACGAGCGCCTTGGTGATGTTGCGCACGTAGATCTCGGCATTGTTCAGGCTCTGCCAGGCGTGCGGATCCGGCACCCGTTCGCCTTCTTCCTCAAGCATCAACGGAACGACACCGGCGCTGGCGTCGATGCGCTTGCCAGTCGGTTCGCTGCTGGCCAGCAGGCGCTCCAGCCAAGGCTCGAAACCCAGGCCGTTGGCGACGATAAGATCGGCACGCAACAGTGCCTTGGCATCGTCCGGGCTGGGCTCGTAGACGTGGGCATCGGCGTCGGCATCGACCAGATTAGACAGTTCGATACGCTCGCCGCCGACTTCACGGGTCAGGTCTTCAAGGATGCTGAAGCTGGTGACCACCTTGAGCCGCTCGGCCGCGTGCAGTGAGAGAGGCAGCCACAGGGCCAGCACGATGAGCAGGTAACGCATGATGAACACCTCAGACGGTCATGGGTAAAGAAGGCGAGCGCAGCAGGCCTTGGACCGGCCCCGCCATCACCGAGAACAGGTAGAACGCGCCAGCCAAAAGCACGATGCACGGCCCGCTGGGCAGGCTTGCGTAGAAGGACAGCAGCAGTCCCAGCCACACGCAGATCGCGCCGAACAGTGCGGCCAGCGGCAATAGAACAATGAGACGTCGACTCCAGAAGCGCGCCGCAGCGGCAGGCAGCATCATCAGCCCGACCACCATCAGCGCTCCGATGGCCTGAAAGCCAATCACCAGGTTGAGCACCACCAGCGTCAGGAAGGCCGCATGCGCCAACGGCCCGAAGCGACTGATGCTGCGCAGGAACAGTGGATCGAAACTGTCCAGCGCCAGGGCGCGATAGCTCAGCGCAAGCACCACCAGGCTGAACACTGCGGTGCCAAGCATGCCGTACAGGGTTGTGGTATCGACCGCCAACGCCGAGCCGAACAGGAGATGCAGCAGGTCCAGCTTGCGTCCCGCCACCCCGAGCAGCAGCACGCCGCCGGCCAGCGAAATGGGGTAGAGCGCGGCGAGACTGGCGTCCTCGCGCAGCCCGGTACGCCGGCTGACCCAGGCTGCGGCACCGGCCATGCCAAGGCCAGCCACCAGCCCACCGGCCGTCAGCGCCGGCAGGCTCAAGCCGAATAGCCAGAACGCCAGCGCCGCACCTGGCAGGATGCCGTGCGCGATGGCATCACCGATCAGGCTCATCCGTCGCAGAATCAGAAACACTCCCAGGGGCCCGGCGCTGCAGGCCAGCGCCACCCCACCGATCAGAGCGCGACGCATGAACGCGAACTCACCGAAGGGCGCCCACAATATTTCCGGCGTCACGCGACCTGCCCGAACCGTTGCCGGTCGGCGATGAACTGCCCGATCGGCGCAAAGATGCAACCACCGCGGGCAATCATCAGCGCCTCGCAGTGCTTCTGGCTCAGCCCGGCGAGGTTGTGGCTGACCCACATTAGCGTCCGTCCCTGCCGCTGCCAGTGCTCGATGTGCTGCCAGAGCAACCGTACCCCTACTTCGTCCAGCGCCGCCTCGGGTTCGTCGAGCAGCAGCAGCTGCGCATCGGTCAAGCTCAGACGAGCCAGCAAGGCACGCTGCAATTCGCCACCGGACAGGGCATGGAGTCCTTGCGTTTGCAGATCGAGCAACCCCCAATCCGCCAAAGCCTGGCGCAAGCGCATCCGCTGTTCGCTACGACCGATACGGCTGCGCCAGAGACCGGCACTGACTAGCTCGGCCAGACGAATCGGAAATTGCCGATCCACCTGCTGCTGTTGCGGCAGATAGGAAACGCCCCCCAGAAGCGGAACGCCCACCTCGATTCGCCCCGCCAGTGGTCGATCCAACCCGGCGATTACCTTGAGCAAGCTGCTTTTACCCGAGCCGTTGCCGCCGATAACGGCCGTCAGGCTCCCGGCTGGCAGCTTCAAGTCGAGGGGCGGCGTGAGCGCAGTTCCACCGGCGCCCCATTGCAAAGCATGGCATTCGATCATCGTAACCTCGCAGATTCGGGGTCCGTCCAGGCGCTCCGCAGTCGGGACCGGCTTCAGCGTTGCAGCGGAAGCCGGCGGCGGGTGGTCAGGCACTGGAGCGCCATGAATTTATTAGTTATAACATAACATTATACGCATTGACCCGAACGCTTGCAACGAGGCGATCAGGCGAGATGGTGCTTTGAAATGGTCAATCGGAGGGGCAACACTTGGAACGACGTGAATGACTGGCAGGTATCGCCAATTAGGCGTGCTACGACCTGAACATAAACCGTTAACGATCGACGCTGACACATCCCTCTCACGACGGAACGCTGGAATCGCCAAGCAACCTCCCCCGAGGCTGGGGGCCAAAGCAGGAGGTACGTCAAATCAGGGCAAGTGCGCCCTCACAGACGCAGCGGTACAGAACCAACTTTTGGCGGCAAATGCAGGGGCGCTCAGCTCGCAACGCCCTTAAGAGCTCCAAACCGTAACCGCCTCGAGCCAAAGCAGTGATGGCCTAGCGGGCCGTACGAGGTTTTTTCTTTGCCAATGCCAAGTGCGAGAAGACCGCGTGCAGATCATCCGAAGCGCTGTCTTCGTCGAGGTTGAGCTTGCTGTCGATATGATCCATGTGATGCATCATCAGGCTTACGGCCTTGTCGCTGTCTCGCGCAGCGATGGCGTCGATCAGTTGGTTGTGTTCATCGAAGGAACAATGCGAGCGGTTGCCGCTCTCGTACTGGGCAATGATCAGCGATGTCTGGGAAACCAGGCTGCGCTGGAAACTCACCAACGGCGCATTCTTGGCCGCCTCGGCCAACTTGAGATGAAACTCGCCGGACAGACGGATGCCGGCGCCTCGATCACCCCGAGCGAAGCAATCCTGCTCGTCCGCCACCATCTTGCGCAGCTCCGCCAGTTGCTCGCTGCTGGCGTGCTGAACGGCCAGTTCGGTGATGGCGCGTTCTACCATTCGGCGGGCGAAAAAAATCTGTCTCGCCTCTTCGACACTGGGACTCGCGACGACAGCGCCCCGATTCGGTCGCAACAGCACCACGCCTTCATGGGCCAGCCGCGACAATGCGCGACGGATGATGGTCCGGCTCACGCCGAAGATCTCACCCAGGGCCTCTTCGCTGAGCTTGGTACCTGGCGCTAGGCGTTGCTCAAGAATGGCGTCGAAAATATGGGCGTAAACGATGTCGTCCTGTGTCCCCGTCCGGGCCTTGCCGCTTCGTGTCGGCTTTTTTAGAGGCTGCAACTGTTCGTTCATGGTGACTCGCGTCGGAAATGTCGGCAGAACCGAACTTTACTGCCTTTCGGCATCCGGCTGGCAGTAGCCAGCGGCGAAATACGGAAAAAATTCGATATTTATTGTGCACAATCAATTGTTTCAGATTCTTCTTCATGCCCTGCTAGACAACCCCAATAATTTGGCAAGGAGTTTTCGCTCTGTGCGTCGAGAGCCGCTGAATCAGCGAGCATTCAGAAATCCCTGTTGCATTTCTTGTATACAAAAGCATAATCGCGTCAAGCCTTCCTGACTCTTCGGTCAAAAACCCGAACAGAAAGAGCTCTCACCATCACCTGACCTCGAGAGCACCGCTCTGGGTGATAGACAACAAGAACGATGAGGAACACCTTGTGGAAACCACAAAGCAGGAACAGCACACCCTCGCGCTGCAAGCGAAGAATCTTGGCTGGCTCGACCGATTCTTCAAGCTCAGCGCGCATCGCACCAGCATCAAAACCGAACTGCTTGCCGGCCTGACGACGTTCGTCACCATGGCCTACATCATCTTCGTCAACCCGAACATCATGGCCGATGCGGGCGTCGACCATGGCGCGGCGTTCGTCGCAACCTGTATCGGTGCGGCGCTGGGCTGCTTCCTCATGGGCCTGTATGCCAACTGGCCGGTGGGTCTGGCGCCGGGCATGGGCCTCAACGCGTTCTTCACCTACACAGTGGTCGGCGAGATGGGCTACAGCTGGCAGATTGCACTCGGCGCGGTGTTCATTTCTGGTGTGCTGTTCATGATCATGAGCCTGTCACGTATCCGCGAATGGCTGCTCAACAGCATCCCGATGAGCCTGCGCTTCGCGATGGGTGCTGGCGTCGGGCTGTTCTTAGGGCTGATCGGCCTGAAGACCGCCGGTATCGTCGTCGACAGCCCCGCGACGCTGCTGACCATGGGTTCGTTCGGCGAACCCACCGCGCTGCTGGCCGCGATCTGCTTCCTGATGATCGCGGTACTGAGTCATCGCAATGTATTCGGTGCGATCCTGCTCAGTATGCTAGCCGTCACGGGCATCGGCTGGGGCCTGGGGCTCGTGGAGTACAACGGTATCGTCTCGATGCCGCCGAGCCTGGCACCGACCTGGCTGGCAATGGACATCGCCGGCGCGCTGAATGTAGCGATGGTCAGCGTGATCCTGGCGTTCCTCTTCGTGAACATGTTCGACACGGCCGGCACGCTCATGGGCGTCGCGCACCGGGCGCACCTGGTGGACGATGATGGCAAGATCCAGAACCTGTCACGTGCGCTGAAGGCCGATAGTACCTCCAGCGTCGTCGGCGCCTTCGTCGGCTGCCCGCCGGTGACCAGCTATGTCGAAAGCGCCTCGGGTGTCGCCGCTGGTGGTCGCACCGGCCTGACCGCTGTCACCGTTGGCGCACTGTTCCTGGTCGCCATGTTCTTCGCGCCGCTGGCGGGCATGATCCCAGCGTATGCGACCGCGGGCGCGCTGATTTATGTCGCCATGCTGATGATGAGCGGATTGGCGCATATCGACTGGAAGGACCATACCGACACCATTCCGGCTATCGTTACCGTAGTCATGATGCCGCTGACCTTCTCCATCGCCAACGGTATCGCGCTGGGCTTCCTGACCTACGCGACGCTCAAGCTGCTGACGGGTCAGCGCGACAAGGTGTCGATCAGCCTCTATGTGCTGTGTGTGATCTTCATCGCCAAGTTCGCTTTCCTTTAAGGAGAGCGAACGATCAGGCTCCATCGCTTTTTGCGGTGGGGCCTGTTGTATTTCCAGCATGGGCGCCCTGGGCTATCCATAGCGCGACGGCCCGCGACATCACCATCGAAAAACAGCTGAACGAAACACCTGAAACGCAACATTGCCGAGGAGCACTGAGATGAGTCTGGAAACCTGGTTGTTATTCGCGAGCGCGGCGCTGGTGGTGATTCTGATCCCCGGCCCGCTGTCGCTGCTGATGATCAGCAACAGCCTCAACTACGGCCTGCGTCGCTCCTGGCCGGCGTTCGTTGGCGGTGTCAGCGCATCGATATGCCTGCTCAGCGCCTCCGCTCTTGGGCTCGGTGCGCTTCTGCTGGCCTCGGAGCAGGTATTCAGCCTGTTGAAGATCGTGGGTGCGTTCTACCTGTTCTATCTCGCCTGGCAGAGCTGGCAGGAATCACGCCGCCCCGCCAGCGGGCCCAGCGTGGCGACTTCCGAGGTCAGTCCCCGCTTCCGCCAATTGTTCTGGCGCGCCTTTGGTCTGGGCGCGAGCAATCCCAAAGACATTCTGTTTTTTGCGGCCTTTCTGCCGCAGTTTCTCAGTGCTGATCGACCGTTCGTGCCGCAGCTGCTGGTGATGATCTTCACCTGGGCGGTGCTGGACCTGTGCTGCAAGCTCGCTTACGGTCTTGGCGCTCATGGCGCGGCGCGTTATCTGCGCACTGGCAAGGGGCAGGTCTGGTTCAACCGCACCAGCGCGGCGCTGTTTGGGGGCGCGGGAGCGGCTTCGTTGATGAGTCGGTGACGTTGATAGTGCTTTTGTAGGCGCACAGGGGACGCCCAATCCTTGCTCGCGAATCCAAAACCCAAGCGCTTCGTAAGCAAAACCCGCCCCCTCGCGAAAGCCCCTCACTACCGGGTCAAAAAAAACCCGCCATCAGGGGCGGGTCGTAGGCTCAGGGAGCCAAAGTTTCACGCATGGGAGAGGTATCTGCCGCGTCGCTGCGCGGCAGATGGCATCAGCTACCGCGGTAGGTGGAGTAGCTGTACGGCGAAATCAATAACGGCACATGGTAATGATCCTGCTCGGCGCTGATGCCGAAACGCAGCACCACCACATCCAGAAAGGCCGGCTCAGGCAGCTGCACGCCACGACCTCGGTAATAGTCCCCAGCAGAGAACTGCAGCTGGTAAACACCGGAGCGGTAGTCGTCGCCCTCGAGCAGCGGCGAGTCGCAACGGCCATCGGCGTTGGTCTGGCGCGTGGCGATCAGTTCGAGGCGCTCGCCATCGACACGATAGAGTTCGATACGGATGTCGCTGCCAGGGCAGCCGTGAGCTGCATCCAGCACATGAGTAGTTAAACGTCCCATAGATTCCGGCATCGTAGCTTGGCTGCCGATGCCTGCCTCCTCTTGTGATTGGTGTGGACTGGATTCGAGCATAGCATGCACGCGAGAAAACTAAAGACAGTTTTCACAAAAACTGTACACAATTTTCAACATCTCATTCTGGCCCTAATTCTGCTCTAGATCTCTCGCTCGTGCGACAGAAGAACGCGGTTAACGCTCAAGCGCGAGCACCGCGAGCCAGCCGTTGGATCAACCGATGGGAGAAATCAGCGAATTGTGATTTACAAAGCGCAAAACCTTTTGTATACAATTGGACCATGACGGTCGCCGACACTTCACAGTCGCGACCCGCGGATCAAATAAGGAATAACAACAGTGAGCGCAGACTACCCTCGCGACCTCATCGGCTACGCCGAGAATCCACCCCATCCGCAATGGCCGGGCAACGCCCGTATCGCCCTGTCCTTCGTACTCAATTACGAAGAGGGCGGCGAGCGTTGCGTACTGCATGGCGACAAGGAGTCCGAAGCCTTCCTGTCCGAGATGGTTTCAGCCCAGCCGCTGCAGGGTGTGCGCAACATGAGCATGGAATCGCTCTACGAGTACGGTAGCCGCGCCGGTGTCTGGCGTTTGTTGAAGCTGTTTCGCCGGCACGACATACCACTGACCATCTTCGCGGTCGCCATGGCCGCGCAGCGTCATCCGGACGTGATCAAAGCCATGGTCGCCGACGGCCACGAAATCTGCAGTCACGGCTATCGCTGGATCGACTATCAGTACATGGACGAAGCGCAAGAGCGCGAGCACATGCTCGAGGCCATCCGCATCCTCACTGACATCACCGGTGAGCGTCCGCTGGGCTGGTACACCGGCCGTACCGGACCAAACACACGCCGGCTGGTACGTGAGGAAGGCGGTTTCCTCTACGACTCCGACACCTACGACGACGACCTGCCCTATTGGGATCCGGAATCGACGCCAGACAAGCCGCACCTGGTTATTCCCTACACACTGGACACCAACGACATGCGTTTCACCCAGGTGCAGGGCTTCAACAAGGGTGACGACTTCTTCGAATACCTGAAGGACGCGTTCGACGTGCTTTACGCCGAAGGCACCGAGGGTGCGCCCAAGATGCTGTCCATTGGCATGCACTGCCGTCTGCTTGGCCGCCCCGCACGTATGGCCGCGCTGCAGCGCTTCATCGAGTACGCCAAGGGTCATGAGCAGGTGTGGTTCGCCCGCCGTGTCGACATCGCCCGCCACTGGCACTCGACTCACCCCTTCACCCAGGAGCGCAGCCAATGACTCCGTTCAAAACCATCAAGCCGTCCACCCTCGATCGCGAGGCCTTCATCGCCACCTTCGCCGATGTCTACGAGCATTCCCCCTGGGTCGCCGACACCGTCTATCAGGCAGGCGTGGACGAGACACTGGATTTCGTCGAGGTGATGCACACCCGCATGTCGCAGGCGATGCTGTCGGCCCCTCACGACACCCAGCTGGCGCTGATCAATGCTCATCCGGACCTCGCCGGCAAGGCCGCCGTGCGCGGTGAGCTGACCGCCTCAAGCACCGCCGAGCAGGCCGGTGCAGGGATTCATGAATGCACGCCCGAAGAGTTCACCCGCTTTACCGAGCTGAACGACGCCTATAAAGCCAAGTTCGGCTTCATCTTCATCATGGCCGTCAAGGGCAGTAACCGGCATCAGATCCTGGCGGCTTTCGAAGAGCGCATGCACAACTCGCAGGACCAGGAGTTCGCCCGCGCCCTGGCCGAAATCAACAAAATCGCCCTGTTCCGTCTGCAGGCGATGTAAGCAAGAGCCCCATCAGACGACACGAAGAGAAGAACAACGTATGAAGAGCTACGCCGTACCTTTCGAAAAATACGTCAACCTGGCTGACGCCCGTCTGGGCACCAAAGCCATTTCCGTCACTGACGATTGGTTTGCCGACGTCAACCGGCTGTTCCAGCCGACGCCGGCCGTATGGAAGGAGGGCGTTTTCGATGACAACGGCAAGTGGATGGACGGCTGGGAGTCGCGCCGCAAGCGCTTCGAAGGCTATGACCATGCGGTCATTCGCCTCGGCGTGCCCGGCTCGATCAAGGGCGTCGACATCGACACCAGCTTCTTCACCGGCAACTTCCCTCCGTCCGCTTCACTGGAAGCCTGCTTCCTCGCCGAAGGCGACCCGGACGACAACACCGTATGGACTGAAATCCTTCCCGCGGTAGAGCTGCAAGGCAACAGCCATCACTACCATGAGATCGCGTTCGACAAGCCGGTCAGTCACCTGCGCTTCAATATCTACCCGGACGGAGGTGTCGCCCGTCTGCGCGTGCATGGCATTCCGTACCGCGACTGGAGCAGCGTTGGCGACAACGAGCAGCTCGACCTGGCGTCGGCGCTCAACGGCGGCCGCGCGCTGGCCTGTTCCGACGAGCATTTCGGTCGCATGAGCAACATCCTCAACCCGGGCCGCGGCATCAATATGGGCGATGGTTGGGAAACCGCACGCCGTCGCACGCCGGGCAACGACTGGGTCATCGTCGCGCTGGGCGCCCCCGGCGAGATCGAGCGCATCGTCGTCGACACCCTGCACTTCAAGGGCAACTACCCGGACAGCTGCAACATCCAGGCGGCTTACGTCAAAGGCGGCACCGACAGCCAGATTGAAACCCAGAGCCTGTTCTGGCGCGAGCTGCTGCCGAGCCAGAAGCTGGAAATGCACGCCGAGCACGAGTTCAGCGAGCAGATCGCCAAACTCGGCCCGATCACCCACGTGCGCCTGAACATTTTCCCGGACGGTGGCGTTAGCCGTCTGCGGTTGTTCGGCAAGGCGGTGAAGTAAAGAGCAATCCTGGGAGCGAGCAAGGATTGACGTCCCCTCGCTCCTAGGGCTCATTGCCGGCTCAGGCCGGCTGCGGTGGGCTGAAGCGGAACGCCGCCAAGCTCACCTTACAAATCAGCAATACAGATAACGAGCACAGCATGCGCACACTCAAGATCGAACCGTTGACCAAGGAAGCCTTCGCCCCATTCGGTGATGTGATCGAAACCGAAGGCAGCGAGTACTTCATGATCAATAACGGTTCCACCCGCCGCTATCACAAGCTGGCGACGGTTGAGACCACGCAGCCGGACGATCAGGCCATCATCAGCATCTTCGCCGCCGACGCGCTGGACATGCCGCTGGTCATTCGCATGCTCGAACGACATCCGCAGGGCAGCCAGGCTTTCATTCCGCTGCTCGGCAACCCCTTTCTGGTCGTGGTCGCGCCACTTGGCGATGCACCTGTACCGGGTAACGTCCGCGCCTTCCGCAGCAACGGCAGGCAGGGCGTCAATTACCACCGCGGCGTCTGGCACCACCCGGTGCTGACGATCGAAAAGCGGGATGAATTCCTGGTGGTCGATCGCAGCGGTTCTGGCAACAACTGCGACGAGCATTTTTTCACCGAGGACGAGCTGGTTCTCCTCGACCCCCACCGGGACTCCGAACAAGCGATCAATTGATCACCGAGGGGCCATTACCGGAACGGCTGGAAAACACAACCGATACCGGCATGCGTGCTTCGGAACAAGCGGGACACTTGCGACGAGTCGAATAAGAAGAAACAGCGGTTGGTACGCCAGCCGTGCAAGAGGTAATTATCGTGGAAGCACATCTGACCGAATGGCTGAACCTTACTATTCGCTGGATTCACATGATCGTCGGCATCGCCTGGATCGGTGCGTCGTTCTACTTCGTCTGGCTGGAAAACAACCTTAACCGCGCCAACCCCCGCGATGGCCTCTCGGGTGATCTCTGGGCGATTCACGGTGGCGGTATCTACCACCTGGAAAAATACAAGCTGGCCCCGCCGCAGATGCCGGACAACCTGCACTGGTTCAAGTGGGAGGCCTACACCACCTGGCTGTCAGGCGTCGCCCTGCTGATGGTGGTCTACTACCTCAACCCTTCGCTGTATCTGATTGCGCCGGGCAGCGACATGGCGCCAGCGATGGCAATCGCCATCGGCTTCGGCTCGCTGATCGTTGGCTGGTTCGTCTATGACCTGCTCTGCGACTCGCCATTGGGCAAGAAGCCCGCGCTGCTGGGTCTTGTGCTGTTCGTCCTGGTGATTTTCGCCGCCTGGGCCTATTCGCAGGTGTTCAGCGGTCGCGCCGCCTACATTCATACCGGCGCGCTGATCGGCACCATCATGGTCGGCAACGTGTTCCGCATCATCATGCCGGCGCAGCGCGCACTGGTCGCGGCGATCGAGCAGAACCGCACGCCCGATCCGGTATTGCCAGCCAAAGGCCTGTTGCGTTCGCGCCACAACAACTATTTCACCCTGCCGGTGCTGTTCATCATGATCAGCAACCACTTCCCGAGCACCTATGGCAGCCAGTACAACTGGCTGATCCTGGGCGGTATCTCGGTACTGGCGGTCCTGGTACGCCATTACTTCAACACGCGCCATGACAGCAACCGCTTCGCCTGGGCGCTGCCCGCTGCGGCAGTCGGCATGATTTGCCTGGCGTTCGTCACCGCACCTAACCGTCAGCCGGCAGCACCCAACCTGGCTCCAACCTCCCCGGAGCAGGCCAGCAGGAGCGCACAACAGACCGGCACCGCGGCAGAGCCAGAGGCCAGCAATAGCGAGTTCGCCAAGGTTCGCAGCGTGATTGATGAGCGCTGCACGGTTTGCCACGCCGCTCAGCCGAGCAGCCCGCTGTTCAGCGCAGCGCCAGCAGGCGTGATGTTCGATACGCCGGAGCAGATCCGCCAGCAGGCCGCGAAGATTCATGCGCAAGCCGTGGCCAGTCAGATCATGCCGCTGGGCAACATGACCAACATGACCCAGGACGAGCGCGACCTGCTCGGTGCCTGGATCGACAAGGGCGCGCCGATCGATTGATCGCCGCCCGTCAGCCGCGCTCCCGGGCGC
>NZ_JYHV01000001.1 GCF_000952685.1 Stutzerimonas stutzeri
ACCTATCTGGAAAAGGTCACCCAGCCGTTCGAGATCGTCGCGTCCCTCGGTGACGGCGAGAAGTCCCAGGAAATGCTCGAGCTGCTGGAAGAGATCACCAGCCTGAGCGACAAGATCACCCTGCGTACTGACGGCGATGACGTGCGTCGCCCCTCGTTCGCGCTCAACCGTATCGGCGGCAATATCAGCCTGCGCTTCGCTGGCATCCCGATGGGACATGAATTCACCTCCTTGGTCCTCGCCCTGCTGCAAGTCGGCGGTCATCCGTCCAAGACTGCGCCGGAGATCATCGAACAGATCAAGAACCTCGACGGCGAGTACCGTTTCGAAACCTACTTCTCGCTGTCCTGCCAGAACTGCCCGGACGTGGTCCAGGCGCTGAACCTGATGGCGGTGCTCAACCCCAACATCCATCATGTCGCCATTGATGGTGCACTGTTCCAGGAAGAGGTCACGGTGCGCCAGGTCATGTCCGTGCCGAGCATCTATCTCAACGGTGAGCTGTTCGGCCAGGGGCGCATGGGTGAGGAAGAAATCCTCGCCAAGCTCGACACCGGCGCTTCGGCGCGTGATGCCGAGAAGCTCAGCGCCAAGGAACCGTTTGACGTACTCGTCGTTGGTGGTGGACCAGCCGGTGCCGCAGCGGCCATATATGCCGCGCGCAAGGGCATCCGTACCGGTGTCGCGGCCGAGCGTTTCGGTGGTCAGGTGCTCGATACCATGGCCATCGAGAACTTCATCTCGGTGAACGAGACCGAAGGCCCGAAACTGGCCCGTGCGCTGGAAAACCATGTGCGCGAATACGACGTCGACATCATGAACCTGCAGCGCGCAGCCCAGCTGATCCCGGCCTCGAACCAAGGCGGCCTGCATGAGATCAAACTGGAGAATGGCGGCTCGCTGAAGGCCAAGACCCTGATCCTGGCCACCGGTGCGCGGTGGCGCGAGATGAACGTGCCCGGTGAACAGGAATACCGTGGGCGCGGTGTCGCCTACTGTCCGCACTGCGACGGCCCGCTGTTCAAGGGCAAGCGCGTGGCGGTGATCGGTGGCGGCAACTCGGGTGTCGAAGCGGCCATCGACCTGGCCGGCATCGTCGCTCAGGTGACCCTGCTCGAGTTCGACAGCCAACTGCGCGCCGATGCCGTGCTGCAGAAGAAGCTCTACAGCCTGCCGAACGTCAGCGTGATCACCAGCGCGCTGACCAGCGAAGTCACCGGCGACGGCCAGAAGGTCAACGGGTTGATCTACAAGGACCGCAACTCCAGCGAGTTTCATGAGCTGGAGCTGGAAGGCATCTTCGTACAGATCGGCCTGTTGCCCAACTCCGACTGGCTGAAAGGCACCGTGGAGCTGACTTCACGTGGCGAGATCATCGTCGATGCGCGTGGCGAGACCTCCTTGCCGGGCATCTTTGCCGCCGGCGACGTCACCACCGTGCCGTACAAGCAGATCGTCATCGCCGTCGGCGAAGGCGCCAAGGCCTCGCTGAGTGCCTTCGACCACCTGATCCGCAGCTCCGTCGACGACTGAGCACAGCGCTAACGAAAAAGGGGAAGCAGACGTCCGTCTGCTTCCCCTTTTTTTGCTTCCCGTCCTGGCTCAGGCGCTGCTTTCAAGTTCCATGACCTGTTGGTTGACCCAGTCCTCGGCGCGCTGATTGAGCTGGGCGACCGCGCGCGGTCCTTCGCTTTCGGCCTGCATCGCCGGACCGATGACCACCCGAATGGTCCCAGGCCGCTTGCCCCAGCCCGACTTCGGCCAGAAGGTCCCGGCATTATGTGCGATCGGCAGCACTGGCAGCTTGGCGTTGACCGCCAACGCCGCTCCGCTGCGAGAGAACTTGGCCGCCTGGCCAACCGGAACGCGAGTGCCCTCAGGGAATATCAGCACCCAGGCGCCCTGCTCCAGCCGCTCCTGGCCCTGCTTGGCGACCTGGCGCAACGCCGCCTTGGGGTTGTCGCGGTCGATGGCGATGGGTTTGAGCAGCATGATCGCCCAGCCGAAGAACGGCACATAGAGCAGTTCACGTTTGAGTACCTGGCTCAGCGGTTCGAAATACGCCGAGAGAAAGAAGGTTTCCCAAGTACTCTGGTGCTTGGAGAGGATCACGCAGGGCCTGTCTGGAATGTTTTCTTGACCGCTCACTTCGTAACGTAAGCCAATAACGGTCTTAGCCAACCAGACGGCGCTGCGACACCAAGTCTGCACCACGAATCGGTAGCGCGTACGGAACGACATGAACGGCGCGAAGACCAGGCTGACCAGACACCAGGCGAAGGCGGTGAACGCCAATAAGAAGTAGAACAGCGCGATGCGTACAGGCAGCAAAACGCTCATCGTTTGGTTCTCAGTAAATGATCGGCCACTGCCGCAAGATCATCGAACACCTGCGTTCCCGGTGGCAGTGTTCCTTCCAGGGTTTTGACGCCTTTACCGGTGCGCACGAGATAAGGCACGCCCCCGAGGCACATTCCTGCATGAAGGTCCCGATGGCTGTCACCAACGACCGGCACACCCTTGAGATCTTCCAAATGAAAATGCTCGGCGATTGTCTGGAATAACCCAGGTAACGGCTTACGACAATCGCAGCCGTCATCCGGGCCATGGGGGCAATGCACGATCAGGTCAATGTGTCCGCCCTGCTCCATTGCCAGCTGCTGCATTTTGAAATGCATGTCGCTGAGTGTGGAGGCGTCGAACATGCCGCGAGCCAGGCCGGACTGGTTGGTGGCGACCGCCACCGTCCAGCCGGCTTTGCATAATCGTGCTATGGCTTCCAGTGAACCCGGAATGGGGATCCATTCGTCCAGAGTTTTGACGTACGCATCGGAGTCTTCGTTAATGACGCCGTCGCGGTCGAGAACGATCAGTTTCACCGGCTTAGCCAAGTGTGGAAATATCGGCAACGCCAAGGAACAACCCCCTCAACCTGGCTAGCAAGGCATAGCGGTTGGCTCGCACCGAAGCGTCTTCGGCATTGACCAGTACCGCTTCGAAAAACGCGTCCACCGGTCCGCGCAGGTGCGCCAGCCGTTCGAGCATTTCCCGATACTGACGCGCGGTGGCCAATGGCAGCACGGCCTGCTCGGCCTGCTGCAGCGCCGAGTACAGTGAAAACTCGGTGGCATTGTCGAAATAGCGAGGCTCGACGGTTTCCGGCAGTTTCGCTTCGAACTTGCTCAGCAAATTCGACACACGCTTGTTTGCCGCCGCCAGGGCTTCGGCTTCCGGTAGATTGCGGAACGCCTGTACCGCCTGCACTCGCTGATCGAAATCCAACGCCGATCCGGGCTGCACGGCGCGTACCGACAGGTACGAGGCGACATCGACGCCTTCGTCCTCGTAGCGTGCCCGCAGGCGATCGAAGACAAACTCCAAGACCTGATCGGACAGCCCAGCGGTCTTGACTTGATTGCCGAACTGGCCGATGGAAAAGCGCACCGCCTCCACCAGATCGAGATCAAGCTGTTTTTCGATCAGGATGCGCAAGATACCCAGCGCCGCGCGACGAAGCGCGTAAGGGTCCTTGCTGCCGGTGGGGAGCATGCCGATGCCGAAAATGCCGACCAGGGTGTCCAGCTTGTCGGCGACTGCCAGTACCGCGCCGGTATGGGTAGAAGGCAGCTCGGCACCCGCACCGCGCGGCATGTATTGCTCGTTCAACGCCAGGGCCACATCGTTGGGCTCGCCGCCATTGAGGGCATAGTAATAACCGGCGATGCCTTGCATTTCCGGAAACTCACCGACCATTTCGGTTGCGAGGTCACACTTGCTGAGCAGTCCGGCACGGGCCGCCCATTGCGCGTTGCCCTCCGTGCGCTCGGCGATAAAGGCGGCGAGCCTTGAAACCCGCACCGCCTTGTCGTACACCGTGCCCAGTTGCGCCTGGAAGATTACGTTCTTCAACCGTTCGTTGAAGCTGTCCAGCGGCTGCTTCTTGTCCTGTTTGAAGAAGAACTCCGCATCGGTCAGACGTGGACGGACGACCTTCTCGTTACCCGCGACGATCTGCGCCGGGTCTCTGGATTCGATGTTGGCCACGGTGATGAAACGCGGCAGCAACTTGCCATTGGCATCTAGCAGGCAGAAGTACTTCTGGTTGTCCTGCATGGTAGTGATCAGCGCTTCCTGCGGAACTTCAAGGAAGCGCTCCTCGAACGAGCACACCAGCGGCACCGGCCATTCGACCAGTGCGGTGACTTCGTCCAGCAGCGCCGGCGGCACGATGGCGCTGCCGTTCTGCTCGCCAGCCAGTTGCTCGACACGCTTGGCGATCAGCTCACGGCGTTCGGTGAAATCGGCGATTACCCGGGCGCCGCGCAGATCTTCCAGATAGCTTGTCGGCTTGGAAATGCGCACCGGGCCGGGGCTATGGAAACGATGGCCCCGGGATTCGCGACCGGCGCGTTGGGTGAGGATCGTGCAGTCTATGACCTGGTCACCCAACAGCATCACCAGCCACTGGGTCGGCCGGACGAACTCTTCCTTGCGTGCGGCCCAGCGCATGCGTTTGGGAATCGGCAGCTCGCTCAACGAGGTTTCGACGATACCGGGCAACAGCTCAGCAGTCGCCTGGCCGGGTATCGAGCGGCTGTATCTGAGTTTCGGACCGCTGCGATCGATCTCAGCGAGGTCGACGCCGCATTTACGGGCAAAACCCAACGCGGCCTGAGTGGGCTCGCCTTCGGCGTCGAAAGCGGCCTGCAACGGTGGCCCGTCGAGGTTGATGCTGCGATCCGGCTGCTCGCTTTCGAGCTGCTCGATCAGCACGGCGAGACGTCGTGGCGCAGCGAATGCCTGTACCCGCCCATGCGAGAGGCCGGCGTCTTTCAAGCCTTTTTCGATGCCTGAGCGGAAGGCGTCAGACAGCTTGCCCAAGGCCTTGGGTGGCAACTCTTCGGTGCCGAGCTCGACCAGGAAATCCAGTGCACTCATTCTGCAGCCTCCAGCTTGGCCAGTACTTCGTCACGCAGGTCGGGGGTGGCCATGGGGAAGCCGAGTTTGGCACGTGCCTGCAGGTAGCTCTGCGCTACTGCCCGCGCCAGCGCCCGTACGCGCAGGATGTACTGCTGACGCGCCGTCACCGAGATGGCGCGCCGCGCATCCAGCAGATTGAAGGTATGCGAGGCCTTCAACACCATTTCATAGGTGGGTAACGGTAGCTCCAGTTCGATCAGCCGGTTAGCCTCCGACTCGTAGAAATCGAAGAGCTCGAACAGCTTGTCTACGTTGGCGTGTTCGAAGTTATAGGTGGACTGCTCCACTTCGTTCTGGTGGAACACGTCGCCGTAAGTGACGGTACCGAACGGGCCGTCTGTCCAGATCAGGTCGTAGACCGAGTCGACGCCCTGCAGGTACATGGCCAGACGCTCCAGGCCATAGGTGATCTCGCCGGTGACCGGGTAGCACTCGATCCCGCCGACCTGCTGGAAGTAGGTGAACTGGGTGACTTCCATGCCGTTCAGCCAGACTTCCCAGCCGAGCCCCCACGCGCCCAATGTCGGCGATTCCCAGTTGTCCTCAACGAAGCGTACGTCGTGCACCAACGTATCTACGCCGATGTGGCGCAGGGATCCGAGGTACAGCTCCTGGATATTGTCGGGATTCGGTTTGAGCACTACCTGAAACTGGTAATAGTGCTGCAGGCGGTTGGGGTTTTCACCGTAACGGCCATCGGCCGGACGGCGCGAAGGCTGGACATAGGCTGCGTTCCAGGTCTCTGGACCCACGGCACGCAAGAACGTGGCGGTGTGGAATGTACCGGCGCCCACTTCCATGTCATAGGGTTGCAGAACGATGCAACCCTGCTCTGCCCAATAGCTTTGCAGGGCGAGGATCAGGTCTTGGAAGGTGCGCACGGCAGGCGTAGGCTGGGTCAAAATTTCACCTGTGCTGGCTTCGACAGAAAGCCTCGGAGTATACCCGATAACGGCTCCGGCCCGTTGTAGCGCGTGCCTTCTGGCAGGCGTTGGTAAACAACCCCCTCTGCTCGTCGCCCTTCGAAGGACTAGAAAAATGCCGCGTTGCGCCTGGTGTAGCGATGATCCGCTGTATATCCAATATCACGACAGTGAGTGGGGTGTTCCGACCCGCGACCCCCAGGTCCTGTTCGAATTTCTCATTCTTGAGGCCTTTCAGGCCGGGCTGTCATGGATCACGGTCCTGCGCAAGCGCGAGCGCTATCGCCAGGTCCTGTTCGGTTTCGACCCCCAGCGCCTGGCACAGATGACGGATGCTGAAATCGATGAGCGCATGCTCGACCCCGGCATCATTCGCAACCGACGAAAACTCGAAGCGGCACGGCGCAACGCCCAGCTGTGGCTTGAGCTGGAGGATCCGGTCGGCTGGTTGTGGTCGTTCGTCGGTGGGCGGCCGAAGGTCAACCATTTCGAGTCGATCAAGCAGGTACCGGCGGTGACAGCCGAAGCCGAGGCGATGAGTCGCGCATTGAAGAAGGCCGGCTTCAGCTTCGTGGGCCCGACGATCTGCTACGCCTACATGCAGGCCTGCGGCATGGTCATGGACCACACCACCAACTGTGATCGCTACGCGCTGCTGACCGATACATCGACCCGTACGTAGCGGCCAGGCGGGCGGACGAGTAGCGCAGCGCCCGAAGCAGTTACACTAGCGGCTTTGATTTTTCGGGAGAGATCCTTGGACAAGTTCAAAGGTGCGCTGGTGGTCGGCTTCCTGCGCCTGTTCGCGCTGCTGCCCTGGCGTGCGGTACAGGGTCTGGGCGGCTTCATCGGCTGGTTGATGTGGAAGTTGCCCAACCGTTCTCGTGAGGTTGCCCGAACCAACCTGAGCAAGTGCTTTCCCGAGCTTGACGCCGCCGAACAGGAACGGCTGTTGCGGCACGGTCTGCAGCAGATCGGCAGAACCTTCACCGAAAGTGCCTGTGCCTGGATCTGGCCAGCGGAAAAGACGTTGCGTCTGGTCAGGCAGGTCGAAGGACTGGAGGTGCTGGAAAATGCTTTGGCATCCGGTAAGGGGGTCGTGGGTATCACCAGCCATCTGGGTAATTGGGAAGTGCTCAATCACTTCTATTGCGCGCAGTGCAAGCCGATCATTTTCTACCGTCCGCCGAAGCTTAAGGCTGTGGATGACCTTTTGCAGCGCCAACGGGTCCAGCTGGGTAACAAGGTTGCGCCTTCGACTCGCGAGGGCATCATCAGCGTCATCAAGGAAGTCCGCAGGGGGGGCGCCGTCGGCATTCCGGCCGATCCGGAACCCAGTGAAGGTGCCGGTGTATTCGTGCCCTTTCTCGGCACGCAGGCGCTGACCAGCAAGTTCGTGCCCGGTATGCTCACGGGTGGCAAGGCCACCGGGGTATTTCTCCATGCGTTGCGCCTGGAGGATGGTTCAGGCTACAAGGTGATTCTCGAAGCGGCGCCGCCGGCGATGTACGACGAGAACGTCGAGGTCGCGGTCGCTGCCATGAGCGGCGTCATCGAGCGCTACGTGCGCACCTGGCCGAGCCAATACATGTGGACCATGAAACGTTTCAAGAAACGCCCGGCAGGCGAACGCCGCTGGTACTGACCACCAGCTAACGAACAAGGGAACGTCAGATGTCAAACCAGCGACAGCACCCGCGCTCACCCATGAAATGTCGAATACGCATCGCCCATGAATCCTTTGGCGAGGTGTTTGCGCATACCCGCGATTTATCGGATGGCGGTGTCTACGTCAAACATCCGCAGCTGACTGAGTTGCGGCTCGGGATGGTCGTCACTGGTCAGGTGCAGGATCTGCCTATCCCGGCGCCTGTTCTGCAGATGGAAGTGATGCGCGTCGATGCCGAGGGGGTCGGCTTGCGCTTCATTCAGGACACCTGAACGAGGTGATGCTGCCGCACGGCGGGTCTCGCCAGCGACGCTAGGCCCCGGCCTGCTTGTTCAGTTTGCGCAGGAATACCGTCATTTCCTTCTCGGCCTGCTTGTCACCGTGCGCTTGCGCGGCGATCAGGCCTTGCTTCCAGGCATGACGGGCTCCATTGAGGTTGCCGTCGGCCTGTAGCGCTTTGCCGAGCAGCTTCCAGGCAGCCGAATATTTGGGATCCTGCTCGACGCAGCGCTGCAGATGGTCAGCGGCCCGAGCCGCGTCACCGGCGTCCAGATAACCCTTGCCGAGGCCAAAGCGCAGCATGGAATTATCCATACCTTTGGCGAGCATCTTTTCCAGCGATTCGAGCATGGCTTCCTCTTGGCCGCGGGGCGGCAGTACCGGTGCAAAGGCGCGGGCCGGCCCACCGTCGCCGAAAGCTAGCTTGCCTGGGTGACCGCGCTAAGAAATTCCTGAGTGCGCAGTTCCCGCGGATTGCCGAACAGCTCGTCCGGCGTGCCCTGTTCGTGAATGCGGCCCTCGTTGAAGAAGCATACCCGGTCGGCGAACTCCCGGGCGAAGCCCATCTGATGGGTGACCATCAACATGGTCAGGTTGTGCTCGTCCCCCAGCCGCCGAATGACATTGAGCACCTCTCCGCAGAGCTCCGGATCCAGCGCCGAGGTCACCTCGTCGAACAGCATCACCCGTGGCCGCATGGCCATGGCGCGGGCAATGGCGACACGCTGCTGCTGGCCGCCTGACAGCTGCGCCGGGTAATGCTCGAGCTTGTCCTCCAGTCCCACCATGGCCAGCAATTCATCCGCGCGTTCACGGGCTTCGTTTTTCGATAGCCCGAGGACTTGTACCGGTGCTTCCATCACGTTCTGCCGAGCGTTCATGTGCGGAAACAGGTTGAAGCTCTGGAATACCATGCCCACCTTGCCGCGCACATGGCGTTGGTAACGGCCACTGGCCGGCACCAAATGACCATCGGATGCCGGCATATGGGTCAATGGCTCACCGTCGACTTCGATGACGCCATCATCGATCGTCTCCAGGGTCATCAGCGCCCGCAGCAGGGTCGATTTACCCGAGCCGCTGGGGCCGATGATGGCGACCTTCTCGCCGTTGGCGACCTCCAGATCGAGATGGTCGAGTACGGTGAGGTCGCCGTAGCGCTTGGTCACCTGGTCGAAGCGCACCAGTGGCTCGGCCATCTCAGGGTTGCCATTGAAGGAGGTGTTCGGATTGGCGTCGAAATGCGGTGAAGTGTTCATCGGGCAAGCTCCAAGCGGTTTTCGAGGCGGCGGACGCACCAGGCCAGGGCCAGGCTTAGGATCAGGAAGAACAGGCCGACCATGGTGATCGGTTCCAGGTAGCGAAAGCTCTCTGAGCCGATGTTCTTGGCCTGCTGCATGATTTCGACCACGGTGATCGCCGAAAGCACCGGGGTGTCTTTCAACATCGCCACCAGATAGTTGCCCAGTGCTGGCAGTATCGGGCGCAGTGCTTGGGGCAGGATGACATCGCGGTAGGCGGTCGTCGGCTTCATATTCAGCGCAGTTACCGCCTCCCATTGGGCCCGAGGCACGGCATCGAGCCCGGCCCGGTAGACCTCTGCCGTATAGCAAGCATAGTGCACAGCAATGGCGACGATGCCGGCCTGTAGTGCGCTGAGGTTGATGCCGTAATTGGGAAAGACGTAAAACAGGAAGTAGGCCTGGATCAGCAACGGCGTGCTGCGGATGAATTCGATCAGGCCGGTAGCCGGCCAGGACAACCAGACTCGCTTGCTGCGGCGGGCTACGGCTAGTAACAGGCCGAGTACCACTGCAATGGCGAAGCCGCTGATGGTGATGCCAATCGTCTTCAGCGAAGCCTGGAGCAGCTGAGGCAGGATCTCCCAGGCGAACTGCCAATCAAAGAAGTTCATGCCAGGCCTCCTTTGATCCTACCGCGGCTGAGGCGCCGTTCAATCAGGCGCATGCCGAGGTTGATCGCCTGGGCCATGACGAAGTACATCACCAGCGCCATGCCGAAGATTTCAAGTGTCATGAAGGTCGCCTGATCCAGCTGGCGCGAACGGAACGCCAGATCGGAAATGGTGATCAGCGAGACCAGCGAAGTGTTTTTCAACAGCTCGATCAGCAGGTTGGTGCCAGGAGGGATAGCAGCCAGCAGCGCCTGCGGCAGGATAATCCGGGTAAAGCGTTTGAGTGGAGACATGTTTAACGCCACGCAGGCTTCATATTGCCCGCGTGCCACCGAGCGGATGGTGCCGCGCATGACTTCCGCGCCGTAGGCCCCGATATGCAGGCCAAGACCGAATACGGCGACTGTAAAAGCCGATAGTTCCACGTGGAACGGTGGCATCGGCAGCACGAAATACAACCAGAACAGCTGGACCAGCAGGGAAGTGCCGCGGAACACCTCGATATAGGCAATCGAGAACCAGCGCAGCGGAGCGAACGGTGACAGGCGCCCCAGCGCACCGAATACGGCGCATACAATCGCCAGTAGCGAGGCCCAGAAGGTGATCTGCAATGTCACCCAGGCGCCCTGAAACATGAGGGGGAGAAGTTCGCCCATAGGTTCGATACCTCTGTGCAGGAACGAAACCACACGAACGGATGGCACCGCACCGATTAGGGCGCGGCGCTCCGCTCGTGGATCACTGGGCGCAGAGCTGCGCGGCGGTCTTGTCGGTGACGTTGGACTCATCGAAGCCGAACGGTTCGACGGTCTTCAGATGGTCTTCGCTGCCGAGCCACTTCTTCAATTCGGCATTCACGGCGTCGCGCAGTGCGGTGTCCTCGGGGCGGAACGCCAGCGCACCGTAGCCGGTGTGTGACGGATCGTCCTTGAATTCACTGACCGCTTCGAGCGAGTCGCCACCCTTCTCGGCCAGACCTTTCATGGTCAGCTGAGTGCCCACCGCGGCATCGGCGCGACCGCTGCGCACCGCCTGAAGTTGTGCGGTGGTATCGGGTACCTGGAGGATGTGGTCATCGCTGATACCGCCGTCGCGGGCGTAGGCCAGGTTCACCGTCCCGGACATGATCGCCAGCTTGGCCCCGCTCTTGGCGATGTCCTCGTAACTATGCAGGTTCTTCGGGTTACCCGCTTTGACCAGCAGGGTGTCGGGCAACTGATATTGCGGGTCGGTGAAAATCACCTGCTTGCAACGCTCGGGTGTGATGTACATGCCGGCGGCGATCAGGTCGAAGCGTCCGGCACGCAGGCCGGGAATCAGCGAGCCCCATTCGGTGAGCACAGGATTGACGGTTTCGATGCCCATCCGCTGGAAGACCTTTTTTACGATTTCCGGCGATTCGCCAGTGACGCTGCCGTCAGTGGCGGTGTAGGCGAAGGGGGTTTCGTTGGCATAGCCGATGCGAACGCTGTTTTTTTCCTTGATTTCATCAAGGGTGTCGGCCTGGGCCAAGCCAGCAAGGGATAGACCGGCCAGTACAGCGGAGGTCAGCAGAACTTTGCCGAAACGGAATGGATGTGCGCGATTCATCATGAATTCTCCTGTGCTTTTTATGGGACGCAGGCAGGCCTGCTATTAGGAGGGCAGTTTCAAGAGCATCAGGACAGGGCATTCCCTGCCTCAGCGCGGCTTTGGACTTCTTTTTCGTAGAGGCGTGCGCCGCGTTTCGCCGACCGAGCATAGCAAAAGCCGTTTTCTTCATGGGATTGCACTAGGACAATTGCATGACACTGCGCTTGCGTCGATCCTGTCGGCTCGACTGAAGGTGGATCGTCATGCGCAACTGGAAACAGGCCTTGCTCGCTGCCCGTAGCGGCGCGTCGAAATACAAGCTGCTGGTTACCGCCATCGCAACCGACATCGAGCAGGGTAACCTGCACGACGGCCAGCGCCTGCCGCCGCAGCGCTTGCTCGCCGAGCAGCTGGATATCAGCGTGCAAACGGTGACCAATGCCTACAAAGAGTTGGAGCGTCAGGGCTGGGTGCGCTGTGAGGTCGGGCGCGGCAGCTTCGTCAGTCGGCGCATCAGCGAACGCGTCGCCAGCTCCATGCTCGACCGCGGCGAGAATTCGCTGCTGGACTTCTCCACGGCGCGCATCGTTCGCACCGAGGCCCATGACCGCCTGTGGCGGCAGACCTGCGAGGAGCTGGCGGCCGAGCACGAGCAACCCTGGATTCACGCCTGTCGGCCGATCGCTGGCTTCGAGCATCACCGCGAAGTCGGCGTGCAATGGCTCGCTGGGCTGGGCTTGAAGGTAGAGTTGCAGGATCTGTTGCTGACCAATGGAACCTCCCACGCCATCTTTCTCGCCCTCGCCTCACTGGCTGGACCGGACGATCTGGTTCTTTGCGAAAACTGTACCGATCACGGCGTAATCGGTACCGCCCAGGTGCTCGGCTTCACCCTGCAAGGTGTCGAGACCGACCGCCATGGTCTCGATCCGGAGCATTTCGAAGACCTGTGCGGCAACGAGCGAGTCACCGCGCTGGTCTGCACGCCGAACCTGAACAACCCCACCAGCACCATAATGCCGGACGTGCGTCGCCGCGAAATTGCCGAGATCGCCCGCCGCTACGGCGTCTATGTGATCGAGGACGACGTTTACGGCCCGCTGCTCGGCGAGCACCGCGACGCCTTGCCGATCAGCCATTACCTGCCTGAGTTGTCGTTCTACTGCACCAGCCTGACCAAGTCGGTGCTCACCGGCCTGCGCATCGGTTACCTGGCCATGCCTCGGCGATTGGCCCTGCGCACCGAGAGCATCCTGCGGGTGAACAGCTGGATGGCCGCGCCACTGCTGGGCGAGATCGCCACACGCTGGATCGAGCGTGGTCAGGCCAACGAACTGGTGCGTTTGCAGCGTGAGCTGATCGCCTCCCGTCAGGCCGCGGTGACCGCCGAGTTGGGCGATTACCTGCGCGGCAGCCATCCGGCCTCCCTCAGCGCCTGGCTCAATGTGCCTGAACATTGGGAGCTGGATGCGCTGCAGCATGAACTGCGCCGCCGCGAGATTGCCCTGACTCTGCCTGACCCCTTTCTGCCGCCCGGTACCCGACGGCCCCGGGCGATGCGTCTTTGCGTAGGCGCCGAATGCGACGAAGAACGGCTGCGTGAGGGATTGTGCAGCATCCGCGAAGTCTTCGAGCAGTTCCCGGAGATTCACGAATTTCGCGGCGCGCGTTGAAAGCGAGCCCACCGTGCACCAACGGGTCGCGCTCGCAGGCTTTAGAGCCCGAGATCAGGGCGCATCAGGGCTTAGATCGGCACAATATGAGGGGCGAAAAAAAAAGAGTCCTAGTACATTGGGCTGGTGAAATCAGCGCTCCTACACTCGGCCGCATTCACCATCGGAATGTTCGCCATGCAGCCGATTCTTCTCGACCACCTCTTCGACGCACGCGAGCTCATTTGCGGCCTCGTCCGGGAAACACCTCTGGAGCGTTCGGCGTCGCTCAGCCGGCTGGCCGGCGTACCGGTGTGGTTGAAGCTGGAATCGCAGCAGGCGACCGGAAGCTTCAAGCTCCGTGGCGCAAGTCATGCGGTCGCGCAGTTGTCGGAAACGCAGAAGCGCCTCGGCGTGGTCACCGCCTCCACCGGCAACCATGGTCGGGCGCTCGCCTTCGCGGCGGCGCAGCAGGAGGTCAGAGCGATCGTTTGCCTGTCGCAACTGGTGCCGCAAAACAAGGTGCAGGCGATCCGCGAGCTGGGCGCCGAAGTGGTCATTGTCGGTCACAGCCAGGACGACGCCCAGGTCGAGGCCGAACGCATCGCCCGTGAGCAGGGCGCTGCCTTCATCCCGCCTTTCGACCATCCACACGTCATTGCCGGCCAGGGCACGCTCGGCTTGGAAATCCTCGAGCAGTGCCCCGAAGTCGCTGAAGTGCTGGTGCCGCTGTCCGGCGGTGGATTGTTTGCCGGTGTCGCCCTGGGCATCAAGCGTCAGCGACCGGAGATCCGCGTTCATGGCATCAGCATGCGCCGTGGCGCGGCGATGCACGCCAGCCTCGAGGCTGGCCATCCGGTCGAGGTCGAAGAGCGCCCCAGCCTGGCCGATTCACTCGGCGGCGGCATCGGCCTGAACAATCGCTACACCTTCGGCCTCGTTCGCGAGCTGGCCGACCAAATCCATTTGCTCGACGAGCCGGCCATTGCCGCTGGCATCCGTCATGCCTACCACGAGGAACGGCTGGTGATCGAAGGCGCCGCGGCCGTCGGCATCGCCGCTCTGCTCGAGCATTCGATCAAGCCGCGCGGATCGGTGGTCATTGTCATCAGCGGCCGTAACGTGGATACCGGACAGCACTTACGCGTGCTCAACGGCAGCAACGAATAAACAATCCAAGCCCCTCAACCCTGCTACCGGTGCGTCCGGTGTACTCCGATGGAGATCAACATGGCCGAGACCGTCCTGCTCAGCGAAACCGATCTCCGCGCCTGCCTGGCACTCGATTTGGCCAGCCTCGACGCGGTCGAACAAGCGTTCCGTCTGCTCGCCACCGCGGCGGTGGCGATGCCGCCGATCCTGCGCCTGGACATTCCCGAGCATAACGGCGAGGTCGACGTGAAGACCGCGTACCTGCCCGGTCTGCCGCGTTTTGCCATCAAGGTCAGCCCCGGCTTCTTCGACAATCCGGCGCTCGGCTTGCCGAGCCTGAACGGGCTGATGATGCTGTTCTCGGCGCGTACCGGCCTGCTCGACGCTCTGTTGCTGGATAACGGCTTCCTCACGGCGGTACGCACGGCCGCGGCCGGCGCAATAGCCGCGAAATGGTTGAGCCGGGCGGATTCGAGCCGCGTCGCCATTCTCGGTGCCGGCGAACAGGCGCGTTTGCAGCTGGCGGCCTTGCGGCTGGTGCGCGACGTTCGCGAAGTGCGCATCTGGGCGCGCGATCCGGCGAAGGCGGCGGTGTTCGCCGGCGAGCTGGAGGGCGTCGAGGCGCGGGTCGCGGATAATGTCGACGCCGCCATGGACGGCGTTGACATTGCCATCACCACCACGCCCAGCCGCACGCCACTGATCCAGGCGCATCATCTGCAGCCGGGCCTGCACATCACCGCCATGGGCTCGGACGCCGAGCACAAGAACGAGATCGCCGCCGCCGCCCTCGCCGCCTGCGATCTCTATGTCGCCGACCGTCTGAGCCAGACCCGGGGGCTCGGTGAATTGCACCACGCGCTGGCAGCAGGTGTGGTGGACGACGAGTCTGATTTCGCCGAACTCGGCCAGGTGATCGCCAGGCAGCACCCCGGGCGCACCTCGGTCGGCCAGGTCACCCTCTGCGACCTGACCGGCACCGGCGCACAGGACACCGCCATCGCCAGCTTCGCCTTCGACCGGGCGCGTGCGGCTGGAAGGGGATTCATCTTCAACCCCTGATCTTCAGACGCGAGCCTACTCGCGCTCGGGCCGCACGCTGCGGCTCGCGAGCCAGCTCGCCCCTGCAGAGCAAGCGCGGTCCATCCACGAGGGCAAAGAAGATGTCCGAAATCGTCGTCAATCTCCCGTTCAGCCGGGAGGAATATGCGGTGCGCATCATGCGGGTTCGCCAGGCCATGGCCGCCCGCGGTATCGAGCTGCTGATCATCACCGACCCGTCGAACATGGCCTGGCTGACCGGCTACGACGGCTGGTCGTTCTACGTGCACCAATGCGTGTTGCTGGCGCTCGAAGGCGACCCGCTGTGGTTCGGTCGCGACCAGGACGCCAACGGCGCACGCCGCACGGTGTTCATGGGTGATGACGATATCGTCGGCTATCCGGATCACTACGTGCAGTCCAGCGTACGTCATCCGATGGACTATCTTTCGCGCGACGTGATCGCCGCGCGCGGTTGGGACCGACTGGCCATCGGCGTGGAGATGGACAACTACTACTTCAGTGCGGCCGCCTTTCGCTCGCTGCAGCAGCACCTGCCGCACACGCAATTCTTCGACGCCACCGCCCTGGTCAACTGGCGACGAGCGGTCAAATCGCCGCAGGAGATCGAGTACATGCGCGTCGCCGCGCGGATCGTCCAGCGCATGCACGAGACGATTTATGAGCGTATCGAACCGGGGCTGCGCAAGAACGAGCTGGTCGCCGATATCTACCGCGCCGGCATCCTCGGGGTCGAGGGCCACGGTGGTGACTATCCGGCAATCGTGCCCTTGCTGCCGACCGGAGCCGACGCCAGTGCGCCACATCTGACCTGGAACGACAACCCGTTCCGACTGGGCGCCGGCACCTTCTTCGAGATAGCCGGCTGCTACAAGCGCTACCACTGCCCGCTGTCGCGCACCATCTACCTGGGCAAACCGCCGGCGCACATTCTCGAGGCCGAACAGGCGGTGGTCGAGGGTATCTCCGCGGGCCTCGCAGTGGCGCGTCCGGGCAATACCACCGGCGATATCGCCCGCGCCTTCCTCAAGGTGCTCGACAAGTTCGACATCCAGAAGGACAGCCGCTGCGGCTACCCCATCGGTATCAGTTACCCGCCGGATTGGGGCGAGCGGACCATGAGCTTGCGCCCGAGCGATGAAAGCGTGCTCGAGCCGGGCATGACCTTCCATTTCATTCCCGGGTTGTGGATGGACGATTGGGGGTTGGAAATCACCGAGAGCATCCTGATCACCGAGACCGGGATGGAAACCTTCTGCGACTTGCCCCGCAAGCTTTACGTCAAGGACTGAGCCATGAGCGAAACGCTGCTGCGCAATCCCATCAGCCCCACCGTCGACTTCGAGCGTGACGGCGTGCAGCACGGCTATCTGCGCCTGCCCTACTCGCGCGACGACTCGGCCTGGGGCGCGGTGATGATCCCGATCAGTGTGGTGAAGAACGGCGTGGGGCCCACCGCGCTGTTCACCGGTGGCAACCACGGCGACGAGTACGAAGGCCCGCTGGCGCTAAGCAAGCTGGCCGCAAGCCTCGACCCGGCGCGCGTGCAAGGGCGGGTGATCATCGTGCCGTTCATGAATGCGCCAGCGGTATGGGCCGGTACTCGTACCTCGCCGATTGACCAGGGCAATCTGAACCGCAGTTTTCCCGGCCGCCCGGATGGCAGCGTGACGCAGAAGATCGCTGATTACTTCCAGCGCAGCCTGCTACCGCTGGCGGATCTCGTGCTGGATATCCATTCCGGTGGTAAAACCCTCGACTTCCTGCCCTTCGCCGCCTGTCACGTGCTGCCGGACAAGGCCCAGCAGGCGCGCTGCGAGGCCGGCATGCGCGCTTTCGCGGCGCCCTACTGCATGCGCATGCTGGAGCAGGATGCGCTGGGCATGTACGACACCGCGGCCGAGGCGCAGGGCAAGGTTTTCGTCACCACCGAGCTCGGCGGTGGCGGCTCCATCAGCGCCTGGAGTCTGGCCATCGCCGAACGTGGCGTGCGAAACCTGTTGATCCATTTCGAACTGCTCGACGGCGAGTTCGAGCCGGCCGAGTCGGTGATGCTGGATATGCCGGACGGCGATTGCTACCTGTGCAGCGAGAGCGACGGGCTGCTCGAGCTGTGTAAGGATCTGGGCGAAACCGTGCAGCAAGGCGAGCTGGTGGCGCGGGTGCACGATGTGCGCCGTACCGGTGCCGCGCCGGTGGAGTACCGAGCACGGCGCAGCGGCCTGATCAGCGCCCGACACTTTCCGGGACGAGTGCAAAGCGGCGATACGTTGGCGGTGATCGCCGAGGTGGTAGGGTGAGGGCGCTGTGCAGCGGCCCTTCGCCCGCCGCTGTGGCGGCCATCCTCATTCGCCTTTTTGCCGGAGGGCGAACGTCAACTGCAGCGCTAACGGCCAGGGCATCGAGAAGGAGAGTTCATGCACAAGCTCGACCGCTATGACCTGAAGATCCTGCGCATCCTGTCCGGGGATGGCCGCATCACCAAGTCGGCGCTGGCCGAGGCCATCAACCTGTCGGTGACCCCGGCCTGGGAGCGGGTACGCAAACTCGAGGCCGCCGGGTTGGTGCGCGGCTATCGTGCGCTGATCGACTGGGGCGCACTGTTCCGGACGCAGCAGGTGCTGGTGGAGATCAGCCTGGCGCGGCACACCGCACAGGACATGCGTCGCTTCGAGCAGCGCCTGGCCGAGGCTCCGGAGGTCGCCTTCTGCTACGCCACCGGCGGCGGTATCGACTACATCGCGATGATCCGCGCCCGCGATGTCGACCACTACCAGCGCTTCATCGACCAGTTACTGCTGGAGGATCTGGGCATCGAGCGCTACTACACCTATATCGTTACCAAGAGCGTAAAGCGCGACGAAGGAGGCCCGCCGGCAGGGCTCGATGATGAGCGCTCGGCGCCGAACAGCGAGGCGTTCTGACCAGCGCGTCTGTACCGCAGGGTCGGTTTGCCCCTAGAATGCGCGCCGCCTCGGCCCTGTTGGCTCGGCAAATGGGTTCCCTCACCCCATCACGTTCAAAAAGGACATACCATGCTGCAGATCCCTTCGTCGGTCCGCCGGGTCACCCTCGCCGGTCTGATCGCCTTCCACATCCTCATCATCATCGCCAGTAACTACCTGGTGCAGTTGCCGATCACCCTGTTCGGCTGGCATACCACCTGGGGCGCGTTCAGCTTCCCGTTCATCTTCCTGGCCACCGACTTGACCGTGCGCCTGCTCGGCAAGGGCCCGGCGCGGCAGGTGATAGCGCGGGTCATGGTCCCGGCGCTGGTGGCGTCCTACGTGGTCTCGGTGTTGTTCCACCAGGGGGCGTTCAGTGGTTTCGCGGCGCTCGGCGAGTTCAACCTGTTCGTGTTCCGCATCGCCATTGCCAGCTTTCTCGCCTACGTCTTCGGTCAGATTCTCGACATTCAGGTATTCGACCGGCTGCGGGGACTGCGCCAGTGGTGGGTAGCGCCCAGTGCCTCGACCATATTCGGCAATCTGCTGGACACCTTTGTGTTCTTCTCCATTGCCTTCTGGCACAGCGACGATCCGTTCATGGCGGCCAACTGGGTAGAGATCGCCAGCGTCGACTATGTGATCAAGCTGGCCGTCAGCCTGGCGCTGTTCGTGCCGCTTTACGGCGTGTTGCTCAATGCCATCGTGCGCATGCTGCCGCAGCAGAAGACCGCTACCGCATAAACGGCCGCCTCGGCCAAAGCGCAAAAAGCGCTTTGGCTCCTACCCGTAGGGTGGAAAACGGCGAAGCCTTTTCCACCGCAGGCCTCCAGCCTCCAGGCTTTTCTTGTTTGCCCATCGCCAAACAGAAAAATCCACCCGCCAATCGAGCCGCTACAGAAAAACTCCCAAGCCGCCCTTCCCTAGCATGTCTCCCATGCCCATCGGCCCGGAGACACTGCCATGTCGCTCAAACACCCCCTGCTGCTGAAATCGCTTTGCTACGTGGACGGGCAATGGGTGCACAACCCCAGCGGCGCCAGCATCGCCGTGCACAACCCGGCCAGCCAGGCCGAGATCGGTCATGTACCGATGCTTGAGTGCGAGCAGATCGTCGCCGCGGTGGATGCCGCCGAACGGGCCTTTGCGTCCTGGCGCCTGCGAAGCCTGGATGAGCGGGCGGCCCTTATGCAGCGCTGGGCCGCGCTGATCCTGCAACACCAGGAGGACCTGGCGGCGATCCTCTGCGAGGAACAAGGCAAGCCGCTGGCCGAGGCGCGAGGCGAGATTCGCTACGCCGCCAGTTTCATTCCCTGGTTCGCCGAGGAAGCCCGGCGGCTCTATGGGCGGACCATCCCGAGCCATATCGTCGATGCCGAGTTGAGCACTCTGAGGGAGCCGGTCGGCGTCTGCGCCCTGCTCACGCCATGGAATTTCCCCAGCGCGATGATCACCCGCAAGGCCGCTGCGGCGCTCGCGGCCGGCTGTACGGTGGTGGTCAAGCCAGCGCATGAAACGCCCTACTCGGCCTTCGCCCTGGCTCAGCTCGCCGAAGAGGCGGGCCTGCCGGCTGGCGTGTTCAATGTGGTACTGGGCGAACCGCAAACGGTCATGGAAACCCTGGTACGGGACCCGCGTGTGCGTTCAGTGAGCTTCACCGGCTCGACCCGGGTCGGTCGCTTGATACTGGAGGCTGCCGCCCCCGGGGTGAAAAAAGTGGCTCTGGAACTGGGCGGTAATGCGCCCCTGATCGTCTGCGAAGATGCCGATCTCGAGCACGCCGTGCAGGTGGCGCTGGACGCCAAGTTCCAAACATCCGGTCAGGACTGTTGCGCAGCCAACCGCATCCTCGTCCAGCGACCCGTTTATGAAGCGTTCCTGATGCGCTTTGCCCGCGCCGTGCGTGAGTTGCGCGTTGGCCCTGGCGCGGATGAGCGCAGTCAGATCGGCCCGTTGATGCACCAGGCGGCCTTCGACGCCACCGCCGCGCGGGTCGCCGACGCGCTCGACAAAGGCGCTCGGTTGCTGGCCGGCGGCGAGCCCCACGCGCTCGGCGGCTGGTTCTGGCAGCCGACGCTGCTGGCTGATGTCACCACCGACATGCGGATCTACCGCGAAGAAAATTTCGCTCCGATCGCCGGTGTGTTGCCGTTCGACAGCCTGGATGAGGCGGTCGGCATGGCCAACGACACTGAATACGGGCTGGCGGCCTACATCTGCTCGAATCGGCTGGACCTCGTTCACCCACTCATCCGTCGGCTTGATCACGCGATGGTCGCGGTCAACGGCACCAAATTCACCGGCCACCCGATCCCGTTCGGTGGCATGAAAGCCTCCGGCCTCGGCCGTGAGGGCGGCAGCGAGGGCTTCGAGCCCTTCGTCGAGACCAAGTACGTCTGCATCCACCATCAAGGTCAGCGTTACTGATGGCCTGGTGGGTCGGGCGAAGCTGTGGCACTGAGTTGGCGCAATGCTCGGGTCGCTTGCGCGGGAGCTCCCGGCATCGGGGGCGAAGCTTTTCGGACTCTGAGTTGGCGCCATTCGGCGCGAGGTTGCGCCTCCCACAAAGGTGCGCCGTGCATTGTTTTTTTCGTGGGAGGCCCGGCCCCGGGCCGAAGCTTTTCGGGCGCCGGGTTGGCGCCATTCGGCGCGAGGTCGCGCCTCCCACAAGGGGGGCGCCATGCATTGCTTTTTTCGTGGGAGGCCCGACCCCGGGCCGAAGCTTTTCGGACTCCGGGTTGGCGCCGCTCGCCGCGGGTCGCGCCTCCCACAGAACCTGGCCACTAGCCGAAGAGCCAACACCAAACTGGCGGACCGAAAACAGCCTGCCAGACAAGCCGAGCCATTTCCGCCCTTAAGGGTGGGTCAGGATGAGGGAAGCGGAATCCGAGCCCCATCCATCACCGCAAAAGGAGAAGCCCATGAGCCATGACTACGACACCCTCTTCGCCCAGGATCGTGCCCACTTCATGCACCCGTCCACCCATGCCCACGACCATGCCAGCGGGGCGCTCCAAGGGCGCATTGTTACCGGCGCCTCGGGCATCCGTATCCGTGACCACGAAGGCCGCGAGCTGATCGACGCTTTCGCCGGGCTGTACTGCGTGAACATCGGTTATGGCCGCACCGAGGTGGCCGAGGCCATCTACCAGCAAGCCAAGGAACTGGCCTACTACCACACCTACGTCGGCCACTCGACCGAGGCCATCATCGAACTGTCGCGGCGCATCATCGACTGGGCGCCCGAGGGTATGAAGAAGGTCTATTACGGCCTCTCCGGCTCGGATGCCAACGAGACCCAGATCAAGCTGGTGCGCTATTACAACAACGTGCTCGGCCGCCCGCAGAAGAAAAAGATCATCTCCCGTCAGCGCGGCTATCACGGCTCGGGAATCATGACCGGCAGCCTGACCGGCCTGGCCAGTTTCCATCAGCACTTCGATCTGCCACACGCGGACATCAAGCACGCCGCCTGCCCGCACTTCTACAAAGCCCCGGCCGGCATGGACGAAGCGGCCTTCGTGCGCCATTGCGTAGATGACCTGGAGCAACTGATCGAGCGCGAAGGGCCTGACACGGTCGCTGCCTTCATCGGCGAACCGGTGATGGGCACTGGCGGCATCATCGTCCCACCCAAGGGTTACTGGGAGGCGATCCAGGCGGTGCTGGCGAAATACGACATCCTCTTGATCGCCGACGAGGTGGTCTGTGCCTTCGGCCGTCTGGGTACGCCAATGGGCAGCCAGCTGTTCGGCATGAAGCCGGACCTGATCACCACGGCCAAAGGCCTGACCAGTGCCTACGCACCGTTATCGGCGGTGATCGTCGGCGAAAAAGTATGGGATGCGATAGACGAAGCCTCGACCCGTGACGGCGCCATGGGGCACGGCTGGACCTACTCTGGGCACCCGATCTGTGCCGCCGCGGCGCTGGCGAATCTGGACATCCTGGAAAAGGAGAACATTCCCGGCAATGCCGCTGAAGTGGGTGCCTATCTCAATGCTCAGCTGCGCCAGACCTTCGAGCGCCATCCACTGGTCGGCGAGGTGCGCGGCATCGGCATGCTCGCGGCGCTCGAGTTCGTGGCTGACCGCAAGGGCCGTACGCCGTTCGATGCGGCACTGAAGGTCGGCCCGCGGGTCTCGGCCGCTTGCCTGGAGCGCGGTATGATTGCCCGCGCCATGCCGCAGGGCGACATCCTCGGCTTCGCCCCGCCCCTGGTATTGACCCAGGCGGAAGCGGATCAGGTCGTCGAGATCGCCAAAAGTGCGGTGGACGCGGTGGCTGCCGAGGTGCTCTGAATTCAGAAGAAGGTCAGGCCGGCCTGGAACAGCCGTTCTACATCGCGGATATGCTTCTTGTCGACGAGGAACAGGATCACATGATCGCCGGATTCGATGACGGTGTTGTCGTGGGCGATCAGCACCTCCTCGTCGCGAATCACCGCGCCGATGCTGGTGCCTGGCGGCAGACCGATCTTGCCGATGGCGCGGCCGACCACCTTGCTCGAGCGCGAATCGCCGTGGGCGATCACTTCGATGGCCTCCGCCGCGCCTCGACGCAGCGAGTGGGCGCTGACGATATCGCCGCGACGCACGTGGGTCAGCAAGGTGCCGATGGTGGCCAACTGCGGGCTGATGGCGATGTCGATCTCGCCGCCCTGGACCAGATCGACATAGGCTGGATTGTTGATGATGCACATCACCTTGCGCGCGCCGAGACGCTTGGCCAGCAACGACGACATGATGTTGGCTTCGTCGTCGTTGGTCAGCGCGAGGAAGACATCGGCGTCATTGATGTTCTCTTCCACCAGTAGATCGCGATCCGAGGCGCTGCCCTGAAGAATGATGGTGCTGTCGAGGGTGTCCGAAAGGTAGCGGCAGCGCGCCGGGTTCATCTCGATGATCTTCACCTGGTAGCGACTTTCGATGGCTTCGGCCAGTCGCTCGCCGATATGCCCGCCGCCGGCAATGACGATCCGCCGATAGGAATCATCGAGGCGGCGCATCTCGCTCATCACGGCGCGAATATGCCCACGGGCGGCGATGAAGAACACCTCGTCGTCGGCCTCGATCACCGTATCGCCCTGCGGCATGATCGCTTGGTTGCGGCGGAAGATCGCCGCCACGCGGGTGTCGACATTGGGCATGTGCTTGCGTAGTTGGCGCAATTCCTGGCCTACCAGCGGTCCGCCGTAGTAAGCGCGCACCGCCACCAATTGCGCCTTGCCTTCGGCAAAGTCGATCACCTGCAGCGAGCCGGGATGCTCGATCAGACGCTTGATGTAGTTGGTCACCACCTGCTCCGGGCTGATCAGCACGTCGACCGGAATCGCCTCGTTGCTGAACAGACCTGAGCGGGTCAGGTACGCCGACTCGCGTACCCGCGCAATCTTCGTCGGGGTGTGGAACAGGGTGTAGGCCACCTGACAGGCGACCATGTTGGTTTCGTCGCTGTTGGTCACCGCCACCAGCATGTCGGCATCGTCCGCACCCGCCTGGCGCAGCACGGTGGGAAACGAGCCGCGGCCGACCACGGTGCGAATGTCCAGGCGGTCGCCAAGATCGCGCAGACGATCGGCATCGGTGTCGACCACGGTGATGTCGTTGGCTTCGCTGGCGAGATTTTCGGCGAGCGTGCCGCCCACCTGCCCTGCACCGAGAATAATGATCTTCACGCGATCACTCCTGAAAGGCGGCAGGCCGCCGCATCCATGATTGGCCGAAGCATGCTGCCTGGCTCATTTACGAATTATGGCCATTGGGTTGGGCCGCGATTTTTATCAGTTTGGCGTAGTAGAAGCCGTCGTGGCCGTTTTCCTGCGGCAGCAACTGACGCCCATGGGACTGTTCGACACCGAAACCGCTCGGCAAATCCAGCTCACGGGCGCCAGGCATGCGCGCCAGGAAGGCCTCGATCACCTCGCGGTTCTCGGTCGGCAGCACCGAGCAGGTGGCGTACAACAGCACGCCACCGATTGCCAGCGTCGGCCACAGCGCGTCGAGCATCTCGCCCTGCAGGATCGCCAATGGCGCGATGTCGTCGGCCTGGCGGGCCAACTTGATGTCCGGATGGCGGCGGATGACCCCAGTCGCCGAGCAGGGGGCATCGAGCAGGATGCGCTGGAACGGTTGGCCGTCCCACCAAACCTCGGTCGCGCGGGCATCGGCCGCGACCAGTTTGGCCTGCAATTGCAGGCGGCTGAGGTTTTCCTGAACGCGCTGAAGGCGCTTAGGCTCAAGATCCAACGCGATGACCTCGGCCAGCGCCGGCTCGCGCTCGAGGATGTGACAGGTCTTGCCTCCGGGCGCGCAGCAGGCGTCCAGCACGCGCTGCCCCGGGGCGAGATCGAGCAGCCCGGCCGCGAGCTGCGCGGCTTCGTCCTGCACACTGACCCGCCCTTCGGCGAAGCCCGGCAATTGGTTGACGTCGCAGGCCGCGGCCAGGCGGATGCCGTCTTCACTGTGGGCGCAGGAAAAGGCTTCGAGGCCGGCGCTCTGCAGCTCGCCAAGGTAGGCGTCGCGCTGGGTCTGACGATGGTTGACCCGCAGCATCATCGGCGGATGAACGTTGTTCGCGGTGCAGATGGCCTGCCAGTGCTCGGGCCAGTGCGCCTTCAGCGATTTCTGTAGCCAGCGCGGATGGGCGAAGCGAATCACCGGGTCGTGTTCCAGTTCGGCGAGCAAGGCTTCGCCATCGCGCTGGGCATTGCGCAGCACCGCGTTGAGCAGGCCCTTGGCCCACGGCTTTCTCAGCTTTTCCACGCAGCCGACGGTTTCGCCGATGGCTGCGTGCGGCGGGATGCGGGTATAGAACAACTGGTAGAGACCGACCAGCAGCAGGGCTTCGACGTCGCGATCGGCGGCCTTGAATGGCTTTTGCAGCAGGCGCTCGGCAAGGCCAGCCAGGCGCGGTTGCCAGCGAGCAGCACCGAACGCCAATTCCTGGGTCAGACCACGATCACGGGCGTCGACCTTGCTCAGCACCTCGGGCAGGCTGCTGTTCAGCGAGGCCTTGCCGGACAGCACGGCGCTGAGCGCGCGCGCGGCGGCCAGACGCGGATTCATCGACATCAGACGAACACCTTGCCAGGCGTGAACTGCTCACGTCGGCTGTTGTACAGATCGCTGAAGTTGAGCGGCTTGCCGTTGGGCAGTTGTAGTCGGGTGAGCAGCAGCGAGCCCTCACCGCAAGCGACTTGCAGGCCGTCCTTGCCGGCATCGAGGATTTGGCCGGGCGCGCCCTGTGCTGAAGCCAGGCGAGCGGCGTGAATCTTCACAGCGGCCTCGTCCAGCCGGCTATGGCAGATCGGCCAGGGGTGAAACGCCCGTATCAGGCGCTCCAGCTCGACAGCCGGGCGGCTCCAGTCGAGGCGCGCCTCGTCCTTGTTCAGCTTGTGTGCGTAGGTGGCCTGGCTGTCGTCTTGCTCCTCGCCGCGGAGCGTGCCGGCTTCGAGGGCGGCGACGGCCTTGACCACCGCCTCCGAACCCAGCATGGCGAGCCGGTCATGCAGGGTTCCGCCGGTATCGTCGGCGGCGATCGGCGTGCGGACTTTCAGCAGCATGGGCCCGGTATCCAGCCCGGCTTCCATCTGCATCACGGTCACTCCGGATTCGGCATCACCAGCTTCGACCGCGCGCTGGATCGGCGCGGCGCCGCGCCAGCGTGGCAGCAGCGAGGCGTGACTGTTGATGCAGCCCAGGCGCGGCAGATCGAGCACGGCTTGCGGCAGGATTAATCCGTAGGCCACCACCACCATGAGGTCGGCGTTCAGTTCAGCCAGTTCGGCCTGGGCCGCGGGGTCGCGCAGGGTCTGCGGTTGATGGATGGCAATCCCGTGCTGTAGAGCGAGCTGCTTGACCGGGCTGGGCATCAGCTTATGCCCGCGTCCGGCCGGCCGATCCGGCTGCGTGTAGACCGCCACTACCTGGCGATTGGCATCGAGCAGGGCTTGCAGATGCTGAGCGGCGAATTCCGGCGTTCCGGCGAAAACGATGCGCATGGAAGGACTCGTCAATAAATAAAAAAGGCTTGCTGCTGCAAGCCTTCGGGTCGGTGATCAAGCCTGCTGACGGTGAAGCTTTTCCAGCTTCTTCTTGATCCGGTCGCGCTTGAGAGTGGAGAGGTAATCGACGAAGAGTTTGCCGTTGAGGTGATCGCATTCGTGCTGGATGCACACCGCAAGCAGGCCTTCGGCGATTAGCTCGTAGGGTTGGCCGTCGCGATCCAATGCCTTGATCTTGACCTTCTGCGGGCGGTCGACGTTCTCGTAGAAACCGGGCACCGACAGGCAACCTTCCTGGTACTGCTCCATCTCGTCGGTCAGGAACTCGAACTCGGGGTTGATGAAAACTCGCGGCTCGGACTTGTCCTCGGACAGATCCATCACCACCACACGCTTGTGGACATTGACCTGTGTCGCGGCCAGGCCGATGCCGGGGGCGTCGTACATGGTCTCGAACATGTCGTCGATCAGCTGGCGGATGCCATCGTCGACCACGTCCACCGGTTTGGCTATGGTGCGCAGCCGGGGATCGGGAAATTCTAGGATGTTCAGGATTGCCATATGCGTTTGTGATGCACTTATGGAATAAAGTCAAAAGCCGCTGCTAAGATGCCGAGCAGCTTGTAAACGGCTTAACGCCGCTTTCCACAAGGGTTTCTGCGGCGCTAGGGCGCTTTACGTGAAGGCACATCATAAAGGGATTCACCACATGAGGAAATCACTACTCGCCCTGCTGCTGGTGGCGGTTGGCGGCATGGCACAGGCCGCTGTGCAGCTCAAGGATGACCATCCGGAGCAGTACACCGTAGTGAAAGGCGACACGCTCTGGGATATTTCCGGTCGCTTCCTTCGCGAACCCTGGAAATGGCCGGAGCTCTGGCACGCCAACCCCCAAGTGGAAAACCCGCACCTGATCTATCCCGGCGACAGCCTCAGTCTGGTCTACATCGACGGCCAGCCGCGTGTCGTGCTCAATCGCGGAGCATCGCGCGGCACCATCAAACTGTCACCAACCGTCCGCACCACACCCATAGCCGAAGCCATCAGCACCATCCCGCTGGAAGCGATCAACAGCTTTCTGCTGAGCAACCGCATCGTCAATAACGCCGCCGAATTCGAGGCTGCACCCTATATCGTCGCCGGCAATGCCGAGCGAGTCATCAGTGGTGCAGGCGATCGCGTCTACGGGCGCGGCAACTTCCAAGATGACATCAAGGTTTACGGTATCTTTCGTCAGGGCAAGACCTATGTAGACCCCGAGACCGAGGAATTCCTCGGCATCAACGCCGATGACGTAGGCACCGCCGAGCTGCTCGACATGGAAGGTGACATCGCCACCATGATGCTCACGCGCGTCACCCAGGAAGCCCGTCTCGGCGACCGCATGTTCCCCAGCGAGGAGCGCGCGGTGAACTCGACGTTCATGCCGAGCGAACCGGAAGGCGAGATCAAAGGCGTGATCCTCGACGTGCCGCGCGGCGTGACCCAGATCGGCCAGTTCGATGTGGTGACCCTGAACAAGGGCGCCCGCGACGGGTTGAGCGTCGGCAATGTGCTGGCGGTGTACAAGACCGGTGAAACCGTGCGCGACCGGGTGACCGGTGAAAACGTCAAGATTCCCGATGAGCGTTCGGGGTTGCTGATGGTCTTCCGCACCTATGAAAAGCTCAGCTATGGCCTGGTCCTCCAGGCCACGCGCTCGCTGTCGGTGATGGATAAGGTCCGCAATCCTTGATTCCCGAGCCCCGCTGATCAGGCTGTGTGAAAACTACTGCGCTCGGTTATGCCGCGTTAAAAACAGGCTCGGATGCGAGCCCAGTCGGAATGCTCATTTACAGCTCGTAAACTCGAGTGCGAGCCCAGTCCGCTTCCTCGCCTGTTTTTGTGGGGACGCCTAGTTCTTGCTTAACCTTCGCTCGCTACGTTTTCACGCAGCCTGAATGCGGGGTTTTTTTTACAGCCGACACCACCGCATGGATGCGGTGCGACGAGACAAGGAATGCTCACCCATGCCTGCGATTTCCCCTGCCGAACTGGAAGCCCGCCTGCGCCTGCATCTGCTGCCGGAGCTCGGCCCGCGGCGTCTGCATAAACTGCTCAGCGCCTTCCCCGATGCCACCTCTGCGCTCAGTGCACCGGCGACCGCCTGGCGTGCGCTGGGGCTGCCGGCGAGCTGCGCTGAACCCCGACGCAGTCCTGCGATACGCGAACGGGCCGCCCAGGCAATGGCCTGGCTGGAGCAGCCAGACCATCAGTTACTGATGTGGGACGACCCTGGCTACCCGGCATTGCTGGCGGAGCTGCCGGATGCGCCGCCGCTGTTGTTCGTTCACGGCGATTCCACCCTGCTGGAGCAACCACAGCTGGCCATGGTCGGCAGCCGTCGAGCCTCGCGCCCGGGCCTGGACAATGCCACTGCCTTTGCCCGCAGCCTCGCGGGCGGCGGCTTTGTAATCACCAGTGGCCTGGCCCTCGGCATCGATGGCGCCGCGCACCAGGGCGCGCTGGACGTAGGCGGCCGAACGATCGCCGTGTTGGGTACCGGTCTGCAACAGCTCTATCCGCGCCGGCATGTCGGTCTCGCCGGGCGCATCATTGAGAGCGGCGGCGCTCTGGTGTCCGAACTGCCGCTGGACTGCGCACCGCACGCCTCCAACTTTCCCCGTCGCAACCGCATCATCAGCGGGCTCTCGCTCGGCGTGCTGGTGGTCGAGGCCAGCCCTTCGAGTGGCTCGCTGATCACCGCGCGCCTGGCAGCCGAGCAAGGCCGCGAGGTCTACGCCATCCCCGGTTCGATTCATCATCCCGGCGCTCGTGGCTGCCACCAGCTGATCCGTCAGGGCGCGGCACTGGTTGAAAGCGTCGACGATATTCTTCAGGCCCTCCGGGGCTGGCAACAGACGACTGCAGCCGACGAGCCGCAACCAGAGCGGCCGGCACATGCCTTGCTCGATCAACTGATTGCCGGCTCGATGACCAGTGAGTCCCTCGCCGGGGCGGTGGCGCAGCCCTTGGCTCAGGTACTGGCGGAACTGACCGAGTTGGAAATCGAAGGGTTGGTCGCCTGTGAAAATGGGCTCTGGGTCGCGCGAACCGGTTGAGCGCGGCTGTGCAGTCGCATGTGCTTGGGTACACTGCGCCGATCAGTCTCAGCGGGGGTGCTAATGATCGGAAACTGGCGTGTGCAGCAGGCGGCTCGGGTGGTCAGACAGGGCGGCGTCATCGCCTATCCGACCGAAGCGGTCTGGGGGCTGGGTTGCGATCCCTGGGACAGCGATGCGGTGCATAGGTTACTGGCTCTGAAGGAGCGGCCGGTGGAGAAGGGATTGATCCTGGTGGCCGACTGCGTCGAGCAGTTCGACTTCCTCCTGGAGGACCTGCCCGAGCGCTGGCTGGATCGTCTGGCCGGCACCTGGCCTGGGCCGAATACCTGGCTGGTACCACATCGCCAGCGGTTGCCGGATTGGATTACCGGCAAGCACGACAGCGTGGCCCTGCGCGTCAGCGATCATCCGTTGGTTGCCCGACTGTGCGCGCTGACCGGGCCGCTGGTATCCACCTCGGCGAACCCCGCCGGCCGCCCCGCAGCGCGATCGCGCTTGCGCGTCGAGCAGTATTTCTCCGACCAGCTCGACGCGGTGCTCGGCGGCTACCTGGGTGGGCGGCGCAACCCCAGCACCATTCGCGATGTGCGCAACGGCGAGGTCATTCGGCCGTCCTGAAGACAGCCGGACGGCCAACCTCAGGGCAGCAGAATGGTCGATCCTGTGGTCTGGCCCGCTGCCAGTACGCGCTGTGCCTCGGCCGCCTCGTCAAGCGGGTAGCGCTGGTCGATCTCGACCTTGATCTTGCCGCTGGCAATCATCTCGAACAGTTCGCTCGCCATCGCCTGCAGGCGCTCGGCGGTGTCCGCGTAGCCGGCGAGCGTCGGTCGGGTGACATACAGCGAGCCCTTCTGCGCCAGCACTCCGAGGTTCACCCCAGTGACGGCGCCTGAGGCATTGCCGAAGCTGACCAGCAGGCCGCGCGGTGCGACGCAATCCAGCGAGATCTCCCAGCTGCTTTTGCCCACCGAGTCGTAGACCACCGGGCATTTCTTACCCTCGGTGAGTTCCAGCACGCGCTGGACAACGTCCTCGCGGGTGCGGTCGATGGTCGCCCAGGCACCCAGCGCCTTGGCCCGTTCGGCCTTGTCCGCCGAGCCGACGACACCGATCAGTTTCGCGCCGATGGCCTTGGCCCACTGGCAGGCGATCGAACCGACACCACCGGCTGCGGCATGGAACAGCACGGTTTCGCCGGCCTGCAACGCGTGAGTCTGGCGCAGCAGATACTGCGTGGTCAGGCCCTTGAGCATTACGGCGGCGGCCTGCTCGTAGCTGATGGCGTCCGGCAGTTTCACCAGGTGCCGCGCCGGCAAGGTGTGATGCTGGCCATAGGCGCCCAATGGGCCGGTGCCATAGGCGACGCGATCGCCGACCTGAAATCCGCTGACGCCCTCGCCAACGGCCTCGACTTCACCCGCACCTTCGGCACCCAGGCCGGACGGCAGGCTCGGCGGTACATAGAGGCCGCTGCGGAAATAGGTATCGATGAAGTTCAGCCCGATCGCATGGTTACGCACCCGAACTTCGCCGGCCCCCGGCGCTGTGACGGGCACGTCTACTTGTTCGAGAACCTCGGGACCACCGTGCTGGCTGAACTGGATGCGCTGCGACATATCGACTCCTGGGCAAATGCAAAGGAGCCTATCCAACGCTTCCCGGACGCGTCCGTCAATCGGCTGGGTGATATGCTTGCCGGCCCTTTTGCTGAAGCACGGCCCGGCCAGCCAATAACGCCGGACCTGTGCGGTTATTTGCCAAGGTGAATTTCGTGAACGAGCGTACCGAAGCCGTCAAAGCCTATTTGCTCGACCTGCAGGACCGTATCTGCGCCGCCTTCGAAGCCGAAGACGGCGGTGCCCGCTTCGTTGAAGACGCCTGGACCCGCCCGGCCGGCGGCGGTGGCCGAACTCGGGTGATCGAGAACGGTGCGCTGATCGAGAAGGGCGGCGTGAACTTCTCGCATGTTCACGGCAGTGGTCTGCCCCCTTCGGCCAGCGCGCACCGCCCTGAACTGGCCGGCCGTGGCTTCGAGGCGCTCGGCGTGTCGCTGGTGATACACCCGGAAAACCCCTATGTGCCAACCTCGCATGCCAACGTGCGGTTCTTCATTGCCGAAAAGGAAGGCGAAGAGCCGGTGTGGTGGTTCGGTGGCGGTTTCGACCTGACGCCCTATTACGGCAACGAGGAAGACTGCATCCACTGGCACCGCGTGGCCCGCGATGCCTGTGCGCCCTTCGGCGCGGATGTGTACCCGCGCTACAAGGAATGGTGCGACCGCTACTTTCACATCAAGCACCGTAACGAACCGCGTGGCGTTGGCGGGTTGTTCTTCGATGACCTCAACGAGTGGGATTTCGACACCAGCTTCGCCTTCATGCGTGCGGTTGGCGATGCCTACATCGAGGCCTATCTGCCCATCGTCCAGAAACGCAAGGCCATGGCCTACGGCGAGCGCGAACGGGCATTCCAGGAGCTGCGCCGCGGCCGCTACGTGGAATACAACCTGGTCTACGATCGCGGCACCTTGTTCGGCCTGCAGTCTGGCGGGCGTACCGAATCGATCCTGATGTCGCTGCCGCCGTTGGTGCGTTGGGGCTACGACAAGCAGCCGGAGCCCGGCACGCCGGAAGCGCGACTGACCGATTATTTCCTGCAGGATCGCGACTGGCTGGGCGAGCAGCCCTGAGCACGGCTCGCCATTGCTGCACTTGCTACGACATTCAGGAGCTTTCATGGACCGCTACGGCGTTTTCGGCAACCCCATCGGCCACAGCAAATCACCGCAGATCCACCGCCTGTTCGCCGAGCAGACCGGCCAGGCGCTGAGCTACGAGCCATTGCTGGCCCCGCTGGATGATTTCTCCGGCTTCGCCCGTGAATTCTTCGCCCACGGGCTGGGCGCCAATGTCACCGTGCCGTTCAAGGAAGAGGCCTTTCGCCTGGCCGATCAGCTGACCGAACGCGCACGGCGCGCCGGCGCGGTGAACACCCTGATGAAGCTCGAAGACGGCCCCCTGCTGGGCGACAACACCGACGGCATTGGTCTGGTGCGCGATCTGCTGGATAACGCCGGCGTGGTGCTGCAAGACAAGCGCGTCTTGCTGTTGGGTGCGGGCGGCGCGGTACGCGGTGTGCTCGAGCCGTTACTGACACAGCGGCCGACAACGCTGGTCATTGCCAACCGCACGCTGGGCAAGGCCGAGCAGTTGGCCGATGAGTTCGGCGAGCTGGGCCCTGTGAGCGCGAGCGCGTTCGAGCAATTGCAAAGTCCGTTCGATGTGATCATCAACGGCACCTCGGCCAGTCTCGGCGGCGAATTGCCGCCGCTGGCCGACAGCCTGATCCGCTCGGGCACGACCTTCTGCTACGACATGATGTATGGCGCGAAGCCGACGCCCTTCTGCCAATGGGCCGCTGACCTTGGCGCGCAGACCCGGGATGGTTTGGGCATGCTGGTTGAACAGGCCGCGGCGGCTTTCGAGTTGTGGCGCGGGGTACGTCCGGATGCAGTTCCGGTGTTGACGCAATTGCGTCAGCAACTCGCCGGCTGAGTGCCGCTCAAAGGCGGAAGTGGATCTGCTGATGCAAATGCTGTGGCGTTTCCAGCTCGTCGACCATGCCGGCGGCCATGCGCCGAAGCTGCACGCGGCGGTCATCGGTTTCCAGCCCGTCGAGGACGCTGAAATCCTCGATCGACAGGTCCTCGCCGCTGCTTTCAGCATCCACCAGGGTCCACTTCAGTGGGTGCTCCGCGATCCGCTGCAGCGCCGCCGCCACCTCCGGCTCTCCGCCATGGGCGCTGAAGTCGACCACCAGCAGCAGCCGTTCGACGCCGACCTTCGGTAGCCCGGACAACAAGGCATCGACCGCCTGATATAGATCGTGCGGCTGCTTTGCCGCTGCGGTACCGGAGGCGGTGGGCACCGACTGGCTGTCGTACAGGCAGACCACCGCGTCCATGCCGGCGACACTCTGCGATACGCTGACGGCATCGAATAGATCGCCGGTCTTGGCACGCAGCCCTGGGCGGACGGTCATCGAATTCAGATCGTCCACCAGCGCCACGGCCTCGTGCTGCCGGCTCAGTAATTCACACAGCAAGGCATTGCCCAGACTTGAGTGCGCCCCGTACAGTGCGAACTTGAGCCTGGGCGTCTCGGCGTTGAGCATGGCGGGACGAGCCGGTCAGCGCCGGGTGACCAGATAACCGATCAGCGCGACCGCGCCGGCGGCCAATGCAACGGTGCTCAGCGGGTGTTCGCGTACGCATTCCTTGGCCATGCGACCGGCATCACGCCCCCGCTTGGACAGGTCGCGGCAGTGCGCGTCCCAGTCGGCGTCGTGCCATAGCGATTCGGCGCGTGCGCGCAGGGAGTCGAAGCGATGTCGTGAGCCGCGCGCCGCGTCGTGCTTGAGCTCATCGAGCGCGGTCATCAAGTCGTGGATTTCGCTTTCGATTTCGTCGCGGGTGGTGGGCTTGCGGCTGAAACGGGACATATCGGTTCTCCCCTTTTGAATGTGCTCGTTGGACCCCATGGTTACGGCAAAGATCCTGACAGGCAGCGGACCAGCAGCAGGCGTACGGGTTCCCGTCCGTCGGGCTGATTGATTCGGCGCGCATCGCTGCCGATAGCCGGGGAGAGGCCTCCACGGTGGTTTCGTGTTGCGGCTTCGCTGTATCGGCTCGGAGGGTGTGGAAAGCGCAGCAGTCGATGTTCTTCTACACTCAGAACGCAGCGCCCTGGGCCCGCTCAGCACAGTCGGATACCCGGGCGCCAATCTGGGCAACGAGCGAAACGGCTTGTACGGAACGGGTCGAAACGGCCCTGAACGAGCCGAAATATAACGCTGCAGGGGCCTTATGCGTGGCCTGGGTTTACCTATAATGCGCGTCGCGTTCGTCGGCTTCGGGCGCGTCTTTTTTCACTGCCAATTCATCGGTGTTCATCTTGAAATTTCGCCAATCCATTCTCGGTCTGCTGCTCGCATGCAGCAGCGTCATCCTGACTCCTTCCGTTATCGCTGCTTCCAAGGCGACCACCCAGCAGGAGCTGGCGTCCGGCAGCGCGCTGTTGATCGATCTGAAGAGCAACGAGGTGCTCTATTCGAGCAACCCCAACCTGGTGGTGCCGATTGCCTCGGTCACCAAGCTGATGACCGCGATGGTCGCGCTCGACGCCAAGCCGCCGCTCGACGAGCGCCTGCCCATCACCATTCGCGATGCGCGGGAAATGCAGGGCGTGTATTCACGGGTGCGCATCGGCAGCGAAATCAGCCGGCGCGAGATGCTTCTGTTGACGCTGATGTCGTCGGAAAACCGCGCCGCGGCGAGCCTGGCGCACCATTATCCAGGTGGCTACAACGCTTTCATTCAGGCCATGAACGCCAAGGCCCGGGCGCTGGGAATGAGTCATACGCGTTACGTCGAGCCCACCGGCCTGTCCGAGCAGAACGTGTCCAGCGCCAACGATCTGGTCAAGCTGCTCAAGGCCAGCCAGGCCTATCCGCTGATAGAGCAGTTCAGCACCACCTCGGAAAAGACCGTCGCCTTTCGCAAGCCCAACTACACGCTGGGTTTTCGCAACACCAACGCGCTGGTACGCAAGCCCGACTGGAACATTCACGTGACCAAGACCGGCTTCACCAATGCCGCGGGCCACTGCCTGGTGATGCGTACCGTGATGAACCGTCGCGACGTGGCCTTCGTTGTGTTGGATTCGTTCGGCAAGTACACCCATATGGCCGATGCCAGCCGTCTGAAGAAATGGCTGGAGACCGGCAAGACCACCCCGGTGGCGCCCGCCGCACTGGCTTACAAGCAGCAGAGAATGGCCAAGCGGCAGCTGACCCCTCAGCCGGACAATTCGGCTACGGTGGTCGCCGGCGCGCGCTGAAGCACCGCAGGACGATGGGGCCTCGGTGCCTGCGACTTCATTCGCGGAGCCTGCTGTAAGGCGAGCCGCCCGCTTCTATCGCCCCGACACCACGCTGCTGCCGGCTGGGATGGTCGAAGCGGCGTGGGGTGGATCACGCCCCACCGATCCACCGAGCACCGTCACGGTGGATGTAAAGAGCGACATCCACCCTACGCACCACGATTCGCAAGGGTGAGAGAGATGTAAGCCGCCCTGCTACGGCACCTCCAGACATCGATACGCCGATCGATGCAACGATGCCGGTGCGTTCGACTCAAACGACTACCCTTCCCCTTCAGCGCACCGGGAACCCAACGTCGTTATGAGCACACCAGACAACGCCTACATCGAATGGCTGGAAAGCCAATCCATGCTCCACGCAGCCCGTCAGCGGGCCCGCCTCTATGCTGGCCAGGCGCGGCTCTGGCAGCGTCCCTACGCCCAGGCGCGGCCGCGCGACGCGAGCGCGATTTCCTCTGTGTGGTTCACCGCCTACCCCGCCGCGATCATCACTCCCGAGGGCGGCTCGGTGCTGCAAGCGTTGGGTGACGACCGCCTCTGGAGCGCGCTGTCCGAACTCGGTGTGCAGGGCATTCACAATGGCCCGATGAAGCGCTCCGGCGGCCTGCGTGGGCGCGAGTTCACGCCGACGATCGATGGCAACTTCGACCGCATCAGCTTCGACATCGACCCCAACCTCGGCACCGAGGCCGAGATGCTGCAGCTCAGCCGCATGGCCGCCGCGCACAACGCCATCGTCATCGACGACATCGTGCCCGCGCATACCGGCAAGGGCGCGGACTTCCGACTCGCCGAGATGGCCTACGGCGACTATCCGGGCCTCTACCACATGGTCGAGATCAACGAGGAGGACTGGCCCCTGCTGCCCGACGTGCCCAAGGGGCGCGACTCGGTCAACCTCTCGCCGATCGTGGTCGACCAGCTCAAGGACAAGCACTACATCGTCGGTCAGCTGCAGCGGGTGATCTTCTTCGAACCCGGCATCAAGGACACCGACTGGAGCGCCACCGGCGTGGTCACCGGCGTCGATGGCAAGCGTCGGCGCTGGGTCTATCTGCACTATTTCAAGGAAGGCCAGCCTTCGCTGAACTGGCTGGACCCGACCTTCGCCGCCCAGCAACTGATCATCGGCGATGCCCTGCATGCCATCGACATCTCCGGCGCGCGCGTGCTGCGTCTGGATGCCAACGGCTTCCTCGGTGTCGAGCGCCGCGCCGAGGGCACCGCCTGGTCCGAGGGGCATCCGCTGTCGGTGACCGGTAATCAACTGATCGCCAGCACCATCCGCAAGGCCGGCGGTTTCAGCTTCCAGGAGCTGAACCTGACCATCGACGATATCGCCTCGATGTCCCACGGCGGCGCCGACCTGTCCTATGACTTCATTACCCGCCCCGCCTATCAGCACGCCCTGCTCACCGGCGACACCGAGTTCCTGCGGCTGATGCTGCGCGAGGTGCACGCGTTCGGTATCGACCCGGCATCACTGATCCACGCCATGCAGAACCACGACGAGCTGACCCTGGAGCTGGTGCACTTCTGGACGCTGCACGCCTACGACCATTACCACTATCACGGCCAGACCCTGTCCGGCGGCATTCTTCGCGAGCACATCCGCGAGGAAATGTATGAGCGGCTGACCGGAGAGCACGCGCCCTACAACCTCAAATTCGTCACCAACGGCGTGTCCTGCACCACGGTCAGCGTGATCACCGCAGCGCTTGGCATTCGTGACCTGGACGCCATCAAGCCGGCCGACATCGAACAGATTCAGCGCCTGCACATCCTGCTGGTGATGTTCAACGCCATGCAGCCCGGTGTGTTCGCCCTCTCCGGCTGGGACCTGGTCGGCGCCCTGCCCCTGAAGGCCGAACAGGTCGAGCACCTGATGGGCGACGGCGATACCCGCTGGTTGCACCGCGGCGGCTACGACCTGGCCGATATCGCACCCGAAGCCGAGACGTCCAGCGAGGGGCTGCCCAAGGCGCGCTCGCTCTATGGCAGCCTGGTGGAACAATTGAAGACTCCGGGCTCCTTCGCCTGCCAGCTCAAGCACATCCTCAGTGTCCGCCGCGCCTACGACATTGCCGCGAGCAAGCAGATCCTGATTCCCGACGTCCAGGCTCCGGGGCTGCTGGTCATGGTGCACGAGCTGCCCGCCGGCAAGGGCGTGCAGATCACAGCGCTGAACTTCAGCGCCGAGACCGTCAGCGAGACGATCACGCTGCCTGGCATCGCGCCCGGTCCGGTGGTCGACATCATTCACGAAAGCGTCGAAGGCGATTTGACCGAGAACGGCGAGATGACCTTCAACCTCGACCCTTATGAGGGGCTAGCCCTGCGTGTGGTGAGTGCTGCGTCCCCGGTGCTGTAATGGTGAACGGTCGCGGCGCAAATGCTTCGCGTCGCGGCCGGTGCAAAGTGATCAGATCCAGACGTCGTTCACGGCGGTCCGCTCGTTGATTTCATCGCCGGTGTTCAATACGTCCCGCGGCTCGATCAGCAACAGCTTGGTCTCCCGCGCGGCGCTGGGTTTGTGCTCCACGCCCTTCTTCACCACATACATCTCGCCCGCCGCCACGGTTACCTCACCGTCGCGAAAATGAATGACCAGTTCGCCCTCCAACACGATGAAGGTCTCATCGGTGTCGGCGTGGCTGTGCCAGACGAACTCGCCTTCGAGCCGGACGATTTTGAACTGGTAGTCGTTCATCTCGGCCACGACTTTCGGCGCCCACTGCTCGTGGAACAGCGCGTATTTTTCGGCGAAATTGATGGAGGTATAGCGGGTGGGTGTCGCTTGGGATGTCATGGCGTGGCTCGCTCTCGTTGCGGAGTAGGCGACTACGTTAGTGTTGCCTCCGACGCCCGTCTTGCATGATCGTGCAAGTTCCGTCTGCGGCCGCTACCGGCTCGCAAGCATCTTCAGCCAGCGTGCAGGCGAGATGCCGAAGGTTTGGGTGTACAGACGGGTCATGTGGCTTTGATCGAAAAACCCGCTGGTCAGCGCCGCGTCGCTCAGCGATTGGCCGGCCAGCAGCCGAGTGCGCACCGCTGCCAGGCGCCGCTGGGTGACGTAGCGATACGGGCTGGTGCCATACAGCGCACGGAAGTCCCGCGACAGGCTCCAGCGATCGCGACCGCTTGCCCGCTCCAGATCATCCAGCGTGATGGCCTTCTCCAGGGCGTCATGGATGAACGTGCGTGCCCGCTCCGCCGCGGGATAATCGATCGCACGACGGCCGCGATGCGTGCCGGCGGCGAGCCTGAGTGCCTGGGCCAGGTCATAGATCGCATCATCTTCTTCCAGTGGATCTAGGGCGTTGTCCAGGCTGTACAGCAAGCGTCGGGTGGCTGAAAACAGCCGAGGATCCCGTGACAGCCCGCCAGCGATGAAAGGCAACGGCTCGCCTCCCAGCACCTTCTGGATCAACGACGGCTCGATGTACAGCATTCGGTAATGGAATCCGGCCCGGGTGCCCGCCTCGCCATCGTGGATCTCGTCTGGATGCAGCACGATGGTGCCGCCCGGCAGGCTATGCCGTTTCGACTGCCGATAATGGAAGCTCTGCACGCCCGCAAGTGTATGGCCGATGGCGTAGGTGTCGTGTCGATGGGGCGTATAGCCGTGCCCGCGAAAATAGGCCTCGATGCGCTCCATCTTCATCGATGGAGTGGCGCGGGCAAGCCAGTCGCGGTCGGTGCGGGTCGTGCTCATCGAACAAGGCCATCCTGAGAGCCAAGGCTGAAATATACCCATCGAGGTGGCCTAGGTCTTGCGGCTCGTCTGCTTTCACCAGCGGCAAGCAGCTTCCATTCTCGTTAGCTGCCAGCGCAGGTCGATTCGTCGGCCACGACAGGAAAAGCTGGAACCAACCTCGAACCGGCCGCCTCTCCTGAACAGGAGCTCCGTCCAAGACGGCCCTGCATATCCGGCTGGAGCCGGTTCAATCAGAGAGGTGACAGACATGAGCGACGAGCAACGCATACGCGAACGGGCCTATCAGCTCTGGGAGGCCGCTGGCCGCCCCGAGGGACAGGATGTCGAATACTGGATGCGGGCCCGTGACGAGATCGAACCCTTCTACAAGGAAGGCGACCCGTTGGCCGGCAGCGTGGAAAGCAGCGTCGCCATCCCGATGCCGAAACGGACGGAGGAATGAAATCACCCATCGAAGTAGACGCCGGTCTGCCGTTATCTTGACCGCATCCGCGCAGGCCGGCCGTCATCTCACCGAAACCCCTGAGGCCACGCCGACCCCACCTGGGGGTTGGCGCTGTGGCTGCTGGGCACTACCGTGTCCGACGAGCTGCCTTCGTTAAGGCGAATGCGCTATCTGGTCTTTGAAAGGAATGGCAATCCATGAGTGAACAAACCATGCGTCATGTAGAGCATCGTCCAGGCGGCGACGCCGAATGCCTGAGGCTGGCCGAAGGAGCGGTCCCCGAGCCTGGCCCGCACGATGTGCTGATACGGGTGGCTTACGCCGGGATCAACCGGCCGGACGTATTCCAGCGCTCCGGCAGCTACCCGCCTCCGCCGGATGCGTCGCCCCTGCTCGGCCTGGAAGTCTCAGGGGAAATCGTCGCGCTCGGCAACGAAGTGAACGGCTGGAAACTGGGCGATCAGGTCTGCGCGCTGACACCGGGAGGTGGTTACGCTGAATATTGCGTAGCCCCGGCCGAACATTGCCTGCCGGTGCCCGCCGGGCTGTCACTGCTGGAAGCGGCCGCGCTACCGGAAACCTACTTCACCGTCTGGAGCAACGTGTTCGAGCGCGGTGCCCTGCAGCCCGGTGAATCCTTCCTGGTGCATGGTGGCTCCAGCGGCATCGGCCTGACAGCAATTCAACTGGCCAAACAGTTCGGTGCCACCGTTTACACCACCGTCGGCAGCAGCGAAAAGGCCGGCGCCTGCCGCCGCGCCGGCGCGGATCGGGTGATCAACTACCACGAAGAAGATTTCGTCGACGTGCTGAAGCAGGCCACCGATGGCGACGGCGTCAACGTCATCCTCGACATGGTCGGCGGCGACTACATTCCTCGCAATATCAAATCCCTCGCCGTGGAAGGCCGCCTGGTGCAAATCGCCTTTCTCAAAGGCAGCCGCGTCGAACTCGACACTTCGCCGATCATGCGTAAACGCCTCACCTTCACCGGCTCGACCCTGCGCCCACGCAGCCGTGAAGAAAAGGCAGCCATCGCCAAAGCGCTGCACGACAAGGTCTGGCCGCTACTGGACCAAGGCCATTGCCACCCCGTGATCCACGCCACCTTCCCCCTCGAACAAGCCGCCGAAGCGCACCGGCTGATGGAAAGCAGCAAGCACATCGGCAAGATCATGCTGAAGGTTGCTCCGTAATCCTTCGCGGTCAGGTGCAAACGCCCGCACCGCAGGAGCAACGCTTGCGGTGTTTCGCAACTCTGATGTACGCAGAATCTCGTGCAATCAACTGGTGAGCTGAATGGGAGATAACACGCCGAACGGGCGCCGATAACGCCGCAGCACTTGTGTTAGAGCAGCTCAGCCTGGCGATGGTGGGATATTATACAGCACGCCCGTCCGGCGTCTTATACACCAACTGGTGTCTAATTATAGTTAGGCGGAAATAGATGGAGAGCGGCATAGCTTGGTTCATAGCGCTTGTATTAGTGGCGTATCCACTCCTAGCACCGTGGAGGAAGATATTCATCGCCGCTTGGCTGGTTATCTGGTTTACATTATGGGCTGTTTTATTCGCATATCTGAATAACGAGCTAAATCATGTTGAAGAAGGAATAATTTCTGGCTCGGTAGTCATCGGAGCCGCTATTTTAGTTTATTCAACAGGGAGCGTTGTCCGTTTGCTTTTTCGAGTAGCGATCCGGCACTTCAAGACGATAAAGGCCATACGGAACCCTATGGTTCATAATGACAACCTGGCCTAACAACCGGTTCAAGCCGATCACTTCGTTCACTGGGGCGGGCTAAAGCTCGCCCCTTAACCAAATGTTAGGCACACCATGTCAGAACCCAACCGACAGTACGCATATTTCTCACTACATGGTCAATTTGATCCTGACGAGATCACGACCGCTGTGAGCACTCAGCCAAGTGAGGCATGGCGCAAGGGTGATGTTCACCCTATTCGTAAGTTCGAGCGTAAATTTAGCCACTGGTCTCTGAGGTCAAGGCTTGCTGAGTCAGAGCCTATCGAGGCACATATCCATGACGTACTCTCTCAGCTACAAAGCAACGCAGCCGCATTCTCAGCGGTATCTAAAGAGCATTCAGGCTGCATGCAACTCGTTGGATTTTTCCATGACGGATACCCTGGCCTCACATTTGAGCAAGATATTGTTTACGGTCTCGCACAATTTCACTTGGCTGTAGATTTTGATTTTTACAATCTATGGTCTGACGCACGCGAGGGAACCTAGGTGCGCCTAACAACTGGTTCAAGTCACTCGCTTCGCTCGTTCGGGACTGCGTTCCGCAGCCCCTTAACCAAACGTTAGGCACACAAAGGAAAAGTACATGGACGACGCAGCGTACGAGAAACTTGAATCTCTTTGTGGTGATTTCCAAAGACAGTGGATCGCCATATTGCGAGACACGCTAAAGAAGCACAACGTACCCAACGAAATCGCCAAATCAATCTGCGGTGAATTTAGCTTCGACTTATCAATGCTCTTTGACCAAGGCGAGATCGAGTACAAGGGTGGCAGTTACAGGCCATTTGTCGCTTTCACAGACGATGCTGAACAGCCATCATTTGTTATTGAGCCTAACGGCCCTCAATTCCATGAATATGCATTTGGTACGACCGAAGAGGCCTATGAATAAAAATCTCTTCATCAACCGCCTAACAAATGGTTCAAATCGTTCGCTTCGCTCACTGGGACGGGCTAAAGCCTGCCCCTTAACCAAACGTTAGTTAATTCGCATGGCTGAAGAAATCATCGAGTTCCCTGTAGATTCCCGGCAGTGGCTGCTGCAAGCATTTTATTCAGCAGCATTATTTACAGTTATATTGAAATTAGCTGGAGCCGCAGTTGCAGTCGCTGTGGTATTAATCTTTAACGATTTTATGTTGGCGAGGCCAGTAGCAGCCTTGGTAGACGCACGACGAAAAACTTTAAGATATGTTTACCGAAAAGCGTACGCGTTTCGGCGTCAGCAGGATATCGATCTTTCAATTCTTTCAAGAATTTATACACAAGTCGAAAGTTACGCAAGTAGGTCTTTGCACCTAAGTGGACGTAGGGGCGAGCACTTAAAGCTAGCAAAATTTAACCAAAGCCCAGTATCGCCAAAACAACACATCGAAGAAATAACAGCGCTCAGAGAAGCTATCGCAAAAGCGCTTAAAATTAACGATGGCGGCAATGTTTAATCTAACTAGGGTTCAAACCGTTCGCTTCGCTCACTGGGACGGGCTAAAGCCCGCCCTTTGATAAGAAAAGGGGCAGATTTATTTATTTCGCACATCTTTCTGTGCGCTAAATAGATCTGTCCCCCTTTCTCATTTATCGCAGGAGCGTTGATGTTCACTCACCAAACCGCAGTACACACATAACGGCATGGTTAGACGGCTGATAGCAGTATGTCGCTACTGATTAAAGAAATCCCGGCATCAAAGGCTCCCATGCAGTTGTTGCTGTTGGCAGACCCCTCTGAAGACAAAATACGTTCTTATCTTTCACTGTCGAAGTGCTTCGTTGTGCTGGCGGGCGAATGCGTGGTTGGGGCCTGCGTCGTGCAGCCGCTTATCAACGAGACGTACGAGTTGATGAGCATCGCCATTCACCCCGACCATCAGCGGGCGGGTCATGGCGCAGCGCTCTTGAAATGGGTCATCGAGTTCTACCGCGCACGCGGCGCGCGGCAGCTAGAGGTGGGCACCGGCACGTTTGGCTATCAGCTCGCGTTCTATCAGCGGCACGGCTTCCGGGTGACACGCGTTGACCACGATTTTTTTATCAAACACTATCCCGAGCCTCTTTTTGAGGATGGCATACAGCACTTCGACATGCTGCGCCTCACGCTGCGTTATTTGGGGACCAAGGAGGGTAATGAAAGAGAAAGCTGCTAGTCGTTTGTTTGTTACGGAACACTTTTGTTAATCCGACTTATGTATAGGGGTATCGCAGAGTACTGTCTATTTACCGCAGAGGCGAAGCTGGTAAGTGCTCAAAATACGTCAGGGATGGGCGCGACGCCCTGGAAGCTGACAAGCGAAACGGAAAGGGGGCAGGGCTATTTCTGGCAATGGCTCGCTTCACGAGCGCACCTGTTCCGTTTTCCGATCTTTCCATGCGGTCAGTGTCTGCCTGCTCCTGTGCGCGGCGGCACCGACCAGAGCGATATTTGCTAAAACGTCTGTTAAAGTAACTTCAAAAGATACTAAAAATAAGGCAGTCTTGAATTATACGCCGCGAACTGGGCAGCCTCAGCACGTTAGCCAACAAGCCGTTATACGCTCAAGGAAGCACTATGCATGACCAGATATGCTCGAAGTTAAGTTTCGGTAAACGGCCATGAGCCAGGACAACCGATCGCCCTTTGCAAATAAGGCTGCAGTCGCGACCTATGCGCAGGACACGCCGCGTAAGGTGCCTGGACTGACCGATCTCCATCGCATGACGACCTTGCTGTTATCCGAGCACGCGCCAAACGAGACGCACATTCTCGTTATCGGGGCGGGCGGCGGGTTGGAAACGAAGGCCATGGCCGAGGCTCGGCCCGGCTGGCGCTTCACAGGCGTCGATCCAGCGTCTGCCATGCTGGACCTTGCGCGCCAGGCCGTCCTGCCGTTTGCGCATCGCGTCGAGCTCTTGGAGGGCACTGTTGATCAGGCACCGGCTGGCCCTTTCGATGGCGCCACTTGCCTTCTCACGCTGCATTTCCTCGACCGAAGCGAGCGGTTGCACACGCTGCGGGAAATCCGTCGTCGCCTGAAAGTGGGCGCGCACCTTGTGATCGCTCATCACTCGGCGCCCGATCCAGACCCTGAGCGCTGGATGACACGCTCGGTCGCTTTCGGCGACCACAGCGGCATCGATTGGGCAAAAGCGGAAGCTACGGGTAAGGCGATGAACGAGCGGCTGCCGTTGCTCGCGCCGGAGGAGGATGAAGCACTGCTCCGTGAGACGGGGTTCAGTGATGTCGCGCTGTTTTATGCCGCGTTTTCATTTCGTGGCTGGATTGCGGTCGCCGCCGGGGAGTAGGGGGCCAGGCTCGTGTAACTAGCCGGGCACACCACCGCTTGAAGCGGCCGACTTGTTTTGCCCGGCACACGTCTTTTATCAAAGCCCGACCAGATGGGGTGTGAGCGTTGGGCGATTCTGACGTGGCACCGATAGATCTTCAGAACGTCACGCCTGCGATTAGGCCGATATTGCTGTAGGGCCGGCATTCTCCGGTGCGTATCTGCACACGAGCCTTGGCGCATGCGGCCTTGAGTTCGTCATGGCTGACCAGCTGGCGCTCGCCCAGTTCGCCGGCGGCGTACAGCGCCTCGATGGCGCCGAGCCCCGAAGGCGCGACCTCCAGGGTTTCGCGGGCCAGTAGATGACCCTGCACCTGCATTTCGCTGAGCACGACCTGCAAGGTGGTGGCGAAATCCGGCACGCCGGCGGTCAGCGCCAGGTCGATGCAGGGTGTGCCGGGCGGAACCGGCATGCCTGCGTCGCCGATGACGATGATGTCGCCATGCCCGAGTCGGGCGATGGCGGCGGAGAGGGCGGCGTTGAGCAGGGGTGTCTTCTTCATGTGGGCAGCTCATGGCGGTAGGGGATGGAGGGTTGCGCACCCGGACGGGTGACGGCCAGCGCAGCCGCTCGCTGACCGAGGCCGATGGCCGCTTCCAGTGGCTGTCCGGCCGCCAGGGCCGCGGCGAAGCCACCGACGAAGGTATCGCCGGCCGCGGTGGTGTCGATTGCCACAACCGGGTCGACGGGCAGATGAAGATGACGTGTGGCATCGGCGTAGAGCACGCCTTGACTGCCAAGGGTGATCAGTACGCGTCTTGCGCCACGCCTCAACAGCTTGTGTGCTGCGAGCAGCGCGCTTTGCGGCGAGTCGACCTTAATTTCCGTGAGCAACGCGGCCTCGCTTTCATTGGGGATCAGGTAATCCACCAGGCCGTACCAGTGAGCGGGCAGGGGGCCGGTGGCCGGCGCCGGGTTGAGGATGACCGTGCGGCCCAGTTCATGGGCCCGGTACAGCGTGGTCTCGACGGTCGGCAGCGGCACTTCCAGCTGCGCGATGACGATATCGGCTGCCTGCAGCAATGCATCGTGAGCGGCCAGACGCTCCGGCGTCAATTCCCCGTTACCGCCCGCGGCGATGATGATGGCGTTCTGGCCGGCATCGTCCACCAGAATCGTGGCAATGCCGGTGGGGACGCCGGGCGCACTCATGACCGCGCTGCAATCGATGCCTTCGGCCATCAAGCCCGCGCGCAGATCAGCGCCGTAGGCGTCATCGCCAACACAACCGATCATCGCGACATCGGCGCCCAGGCGCGCGGCGGCGACAGCCTGGTTGGCGCCCTTGCCGCCGGGCGCCGTGGCGAAACCGTGGCCGGCGAGGGTTTCGCCACCGACGGGAAGGCGAGGGGTCCGAACGATCAGGTCCATGTTCAGGCTGCCCACCACAACTACCTTTGCTTGCATTGCTGTTGTTCCTCTTTCGCGGCGATACGCAGACGGCTCATGGCTCTTCAACCGGTGGCGCCGTTCAAGCCGCTGGTGCCGCGCTGGATTCACGCAGCACCAGGGTGGGTTCGACGAGTTGATGTGCGGCGCTCAGCTCGGGCTCGCGGATGCGCGCGAGCAGGCGCGCGGCCGCCGTTTCACCAAGCTGGCCGATGGATTGGCCGACCGTGGTCAGGGCCGGATACAGGTAGCGGCTGACTTCGATATCGTCGAAACCCACCACCGATAGCTGCTCCGGCACGCGAACGCCTCGTTCCGCCGCGGCACGCAGCACACCCAAGGCGATCATGTCGTTGCCGGCGAAGATCGCGGTCGGCGGCGCTTTACCCGCAAGCAGGGCCAGGGCAGCGGAATATCCCGCGGGGCTGGTGAAGGCGCAGTCCACTACGGGAAGCGGTTCCACGCGGGCGCCTGCCAGGGCGCGGCGATACCCCGCCGCACGTAGCTGCACGACTTGCGTGCTGGCCGGCCCCCCGATGCAGGCGATACGGCGATGGCCCAGCTCGAGCAGGTGCTGCGTGGCGAGAAAGCCGCCGCGTTCATGGTCGACCTGCACGCGGTCAGCCGTGACGCCATCGAGGGAGCGGTCGACCAGCATCAGCGGCACTTTCAAACCGGCGAGCGCCTGAGCGAACGCCGTGTCGCTGGCCACGGTGGCGACGATCAGACCGTCGATACGACGCTCCACCAGCACCCGCAGGTAGCGTAGCTGCTTGTCGATATCGTCATCGGAGTTGCACAGGATCACGCTGTAGCCGTTGCGCTCGGCATGGTCCTCGATGCCCCGTGCCAGTTCGGCGAAATAGGGGTTGCTGGCGTTCGGCACGAGCAACCCAAGGGTGCCGGTTGCGCGTGCGCGTAACGAGCGCGCCACGCCGCTGGGCACATAGCCCAGCTCGGATATGGCGGCTTCGACCTTTTCCCGCACCGGGTCGCTTACCGGCCGTGTGCCGTTCACCACGTGGGAAACGGTGGTGTAGGAAATGCCGGCGCGCGCGGCGACGTCCTTGATGGTGGCCATGAACCTTCAGCCCCTGCGCTTGGCGCGATGGCTGCGGTAGGTATCGAGGATCACCGCCACCACGATCACCGCACCGGTGATGATGCGTTTGGTCGGTTCAGTGGCGCCAATCTGCGCCAGCCCGGCCGCCAGTACGGAAATGATCAACACGCCGAAAAAGGTGCTGATCACCGAACCGCGCCCGCCCATCAGGCTGGTGCCGCCGATCACCACGGCAGCGATCACCTGCAGCTCCAGGCCGGAGCCGGCATTCGGATCGGCCGCTTCCAGGCGGGAGATCTGGAAGAGTGCGGCCAGGCCAGCAAGCAGGCCCATCAGCGCGAACACTGAGACCTTGTACGGCTTAGGGTTGATGCCCGCCAGGCGCACGGCCTCTTCGTTGGTGCCGATGGCCACCAGGTAGCGGCCGAACACGCTGCGGGTCAGCAGCAGGTGCGCCGCGACGATCACCAGCAGCGCGATGATGAACGCGGGGGAAATACCCGCCGCGAATGGCGTCGACAGCCAGGCATAGGCGTCGCCGATGTAGGCGGTGCGTGAGTCGGTAAGCTGGTAGGCGAGGCCGCGCGCCATCTCCAACACACCGAGGGAGACGATGAAGGAGGGGATGCCCCAAGCGACAGTGATAGTGCCGGTCACGGTGCCGGCCAATGCGGCGCAGGCCATGCCGAGCAGCGCCGACGGCACGATGCCCCAGCCAAAGCCAAGCATCGCCACGCTGACCACAGCCGCCGCCAGAGCAAGTACCGAACCCACCGACAGGTCGATGCCGCCAATGATCAGGATCAGGGTCATGCCCACCGACAGCACCATCAGATCGGGGATCTGGTTGGCCAGGGTGGTGAAGGTGGCGTAGGACAGGAAGTGACTGCTCAAGGACGAGAACAGCACGATCATCGCCAACAGCGCGCCAGCGAGGCCCAGGTAAGTGCCCAGGCCCTGGTGCGTGCCGCTGCGCTTGGCGGCAGGCGTGGCGGACGAAGCGGTCATTGGGAAAGCTCCTGTAACGGGGGCGCGACATCGCCGAGCATGGCTTCGCGGCTGCGGTAGCCTGCGAATGCGGCAGCCAGCAGACGGTCCTGACTCCAGTCGTCGCGGTCAAAGGTTTCAATGAGGCGGCCGGCGGACAACACGCCGATACGGTCGCAGATCAGCATCAGTTCGCGCAGGTCGCTGGACACCACCACCAGCGCTTTGCCCTGGCGCGCCAGGTCGCCGAGCAGGCGGTAAATCTCAAACTTGGCGCCGACGTCGATGCCACGGGTGGGCTCGTCGAACAGCAGCACGCGGCAATCGCGCTCCAGCCAGCGGCCAATGACGACCTTCTGCTGATTACCGCCGGACAGCTCGACCACGGCCTGATGGGGGCCGTTGCAGCGAATACGCATGGAATCTATCTGCCGCTGGGCAAGGGCCCGTTCCGCGGCTGGCCGCATCAGCCCGTTGCGTGAGACGGCCGGCATGTTGCCCAGTGCCAGGTTGGCGGCGATGGGCTGGCTCAGCAGCAGGCCTTCGCCCTTGCGGTCTTCGGTGATCAGCGCGATGCCGTGGCGTACAGCTTCGGCGGGGGAGCGCACCTGGACCGGCACGGGCGGGTTACCGAGCGAGACCTGCCCGCTGTCGGCGCGATCGGCACCATAGATCAGGCGAAGCAACTCGGTGCGACCCGCGCCGATCAGCCCGGAGATGCCGTAGATTTCCCCGGCGCGCACAGTGAGCGACACATCCTCCACCTTGCCGCGGCGGGTGAGATTATCGACTTGCAACAAGGGCGCGCCGATCGGGCGTTCGCCCAGGTCGATGGCTTCGCCGACATCGCGGCCGACCATCAGGGTGACGAGCTCGTCGCTGCTGTAGCGGTCGATGGCTTCCACCGCCACCAGTTGACCGTCACGCAGCACGGCGACGCGCTGCGCCACTTTTGCCAGTTCTTCCAGGCGATGAGAGATGTACATAATGGCGACGCCGGCTTCGCGCAGCCGCTGGATCTGCGCGAACAGCAGGTCCACCTCGCGGGCGGTCAGCATGGCCGTGGGCTCGTCGAGCACCAGCACACGGCAATCGCCGATCAGATTGCGGGCGATTTCGACCATCTGCTGATGACCGACTCCCAGGGCCGCGACCGGCGTATCCGGATCCACCGACTCCAGCCCGACCTGCGCCATGGCCTGGCGCGCCATCTCACGCAAACGACCACGGGCGATCCAGCCGCCACGGCTGGGCAGATTGTCGAGAAACAGGTTTTCCGCCACGGTCAGTGTCGGCAGCAGGTTGAGCTCCTGCAGCACCATGCGTACGCCAAGACGCTCGGCTTCGCGACGGCTCGCCGGGGCATAGGGTTGGCCGAGAAAGCTCAGCGAGCCGGTGGTGGGCTGCTCCAGCCCGCAGAGGATCTTCGACAGCGTGCTCTTTCCGGCGCCGTTCTCACCGGTCAGTGCCAGCACCTCGCCGGCGCGCAATTGCAGGTCGATTCCGCCTAGCACCGGCTGAGCATAGGTCTTGCCGATGCTGCTGGCGGCGAGAACGGTCTCGCCACCGGCTACCGCTTGGCTCACGGCTTGGTCACGAGTTCGACAGGGGTTTCGATGACGCCGTCTTTGGCATCGGTGGATTCGCCCTTGACCAGCTTGAGCGCCGCTTCGATACCGAACACGGCTTGCTGCGCGGCGAACTGATCGGCGGTGGCGAGTACACGACCGTCCTCGAGCATGGGCTTGATGGCGTTGATGTTGTCATAGCCGACCACCTGTACCTGGCCTTGCTTGCCGGCCGCGCGCACCGCCGATACCGCGCCGAGCGCCATGCTGTCGTTACCAGCCAGCAACGCCTTGAGGTTCGGGTACTCGTTCAGCATGGCGGAGGCCACGGCGTTGCCGCGATCGATTTCCCAGTTGCCCGACTGCACGCTGACGACCTTCATGCCGGCGGCTTCCATCGCATCCTTGAAGCCTGCGGTGCGTTGCTGAGCATTGGTAGTGGTCGACACACCTTCGATAATGCCGACCTCATCGCCCGCTTTCAGCTTGTTCTTGGCCAGATATTCACCGACCAGACGCGCGCCTTTGCGATTGTCCGGGCCGACGAAGGGCACATTCAGGCCCTTGCTTTTCACCACGTCCGGATCGAGACGGTTATCGATATTGACGACCTTGATCCCGGCATCGCTGGCCTTCTTGATCACGGACACCAGGGCTTTGGAGTCGGCTGGCGCGATGACCAGCGCATCGACCTTGGCGACGATCATCTGCTCGACGATGCGGATCTGCGCAGAAGTATCGGTCTCGTCCTTGATGCCGTTGGCGATCAGGGTGAACTGGTCCGGGTTCTCTTTCTGATAGGCCTTGGCGCCGTCTTCCATGGTGCGGAAGAACTCATTGGCGAGGGATTTCATGACCAGTGCCACCTGAGGCATTTCACCTTCGGCAGCTTGAGCACTGGAGAGACTGACTAGGGCGGCGGCACCGAGAGCAATGGCGGCGCAGAGACGGGCAGGACAGAGACCGAACATGGGAAAACTCCACGGTTATTGTCATTATTTTGGATACGCAAACGTTTGCGTGTATGTAAAACTATGAAATAGCCTGGATTTTGTCAAATTAGGTAGCGCCACCACTCGTCGTTAATAGAACTGCGAGTGCTTAGCGAAGCAGCGGGCTAGGAAGTGCGCTAAACATCGAGCTTTAGAAAGGCCTTGAGCTCGGATTTCTTGCCCATGGCATCCCGGTAACCCAGTTCAATCAGCTCGCTGCAGTAGCCGGGCTCGAACAACAAGTAACTCAACAGCCCGCCGCCGCCTTCGCGCGTGCCGCCCGAACCACGCAGGAATAGCCTCAGAGCCGCGGGCATCTCTCGCCGATGGCGAGCGGCGATCTTGTCCAGCGGTTGGCTGGGAGAAATTACCAGCACCTCGACGGGCGTCAGGCCATAGGCGCGCTTGCGCTGTTCGATAGGCACCAGTCGTCCCAGTAGGTTGAGGCGCTCCAGCAGCTCGATATCAGTCTCGACGTTGTCGATGAACGTGCTGTTGAGCATGTGCCCTGAGATCTGCGCCAGGCTTGGCATGGTGCCGGCAGGCCTGGGTATCGGCGCTGTTTTGGCCTGAGCTCCCACCGGGTTGCCACTGACCCCGACCACCAGCACACGCGTTGCGCCCAGGTGCAGGGCGGGGCTGATCGGTGCGGTCTGGCGTACCGCGCCATCGCCAAAATACTCACGGTTGATTTTCACCGGCTCGAAGATCAGCGGGATGGCCGTGCTGGCCAGCAGATGGGGTATTGCCAGGCGGGTCGGCACACCCACCCGACGATGGCGCAGCCATGGGTCGATCGCAGCATGTCCCTGATAGAAGGTCACCGCCTCGGCCGACTCGTAGCCGAATGCTGTCACCGCTATCGCGCGCAGTTGCCGATGTCGCATAGCCGCGGCGATACCGGAAAAATCCAGCTCGCGCTCAAGCAGCTTGGCCAGCGGCGAACTGTCGAGCAGCGCAACCGGCACTTGCTTGCCGATACCCAGCACGCTGCGGCCGAGAAAACGGCTGGCCTGGTGCAACACACCCGGCCAGTCACTGCGGTACACCTGATCGGTATGAAAACTGCGCCACACGGAGCTCAGCCGCCCCACTGCCTCGCGAAAATGCAGGGCGCCGCATGCCAGGCTGACGGCATTGATCGAGCCCGCCGAGGTGCCGACGATCACCGGGAACGGGTTGTCTGAGGACTCGGGTAGCAGATCGGCAATCGCCGACAGCACGCCCACCTGATAGGCCGCTCGCGCGCCGCCACCCGAGAGGATGAGCCCAGTGGTACCGGGGTTGTTCACAGTGTCCTCGGCCATCATCGATTCCAGTTCGGGGTTTCCGGTAGCGCTTGGGCTCGCCAGAACTAATGATTTGGTCCGGGGTACTTATCACATGACGATTGAGACCGCGAATGGCTTGAAGCCGGTCGGCCGTGCATCTGTACCTTGGCGTTCTCGCCGTTTGGCTTACCGTGCGGCAGAACCGCCTGTGCTGGCCCATCGGGTTGGGTATTGCAAGCAGACATGGCTATGTGACATGGCGCGCGGCATGGAATACAACCCTGTTGCATTCAATTTAACTTCCCTCTCTTGTGGCTCAGCCGTTCGGCACGACCTCGTAGGGCGTATTGCTGAAGAGGATGTTGCGCCAGGCCGGGCGCCATTGAGGGATGCTCAGGGTGAAGCCCTGGGTGCGCTTGTCGAAGGCGATCCAGGTCACGCCCAGGCTTTGGCTGTCCTCGCTTGCCCGCATGTCCACTGAGCGCGTGGTAAAGAGTGGGCTGCGAAATACCTTCGACCGATCCGTACGGTCGACGATGCGCAAATATGACAGCCCTCCGCCAGGGGCCAGCAGGCCCTGTACCGGCACGCTTTCGATCAAATGGCCACCTTGCGGGCTGACTTGCGAAACCGACGGCGGCGCGCTCAGCGCATCGCTCAGGCTCCAGCCAAAGAGCAGGGCGAGCGCGGCGAGAAGGCTGCATACAGCGAGAATGGCTTTGTTCATGTCAGCGTTTCGGCAGGGTGATGGCGGGCGTGCCAGGTGGCAGGGGTTCGCGTAGCAGATCGGAAAACACGCGGAAGTCTCCGCCTCGTTTGTATCTGGCCCGGTACCGCATCAGTGGCCACCGCTTGCCGTATCATGCGCACCCCGTTTTCTTTCATCAGCCCATGACTACCCTCGAACTGATCGCCTCCACCCTCGGCGTGCTCGCCGTCTGGCTCACCGTGCGTCAGAACCCGCTGTGCTGGCCCATCGGATTGGTGATGGTACTGCTGTATGCCTGGTTCTTCTTCGAAGCGCGGTTGTATTCGCAGGTGTTGCTCAACGGAGTATTTGCCGCCATGCAGTTGTATGGCTGGTGGCAGTGGACGTGGGGCGGCGGGCAGGGCGGTGGCCGGCCCGTGGTGGGCTCGACGGCGATGGAGATGGGTGTGGGCCTTGCCGTGGCGGCGCTCGGCAGTGTCGGGCTGGGTTTGTTGATGACCATGGCTACCGAAGCGGCTTGTGCCTGGCCGGACGCTGCGTTGACGGCGTTCAGCCTGCTGGCGCAGCTGTGGATGGCACTCAAGCGGTGGCAGTGCTGGGTGCTGTGGATCGCAGTGGACGTGCTCTTTGTGGCGTTCTTCGTGTTTCAGGAATACTGGTTCACTGCGGGGTTGTACGGGTTATTCACTGTGCTGGCGGTGATGGGCCTGCATGAGTGGCGGCAGTCGAAGTTCGCGGTGCAATGAGGCCCGCGGCGCCGAATTGGCAGGCCGGGTGGCGCTGGGTGGCCGTAATACCGACTGCCGTCGACATTGCTTGGCCGAACAGGCCAGTGGTCCCGCTGTCATTGTTAAGGCGCCACGTGCCTCCCATACTGCCAACCTCCGGCTGTAACCCACGCGCCAGAGCATATGGGCACCACCGAAACACAACTACCGCCCCTTGCTGCGCTATTCCATCTGCCGACCGCAACACGCAATACGCCCGCCCACTCGCCAGAGCAGACCGTGCCCCATGTTGTTCAGCCGTTTCGAAAACCTGATCGATGTTTTCAAGCCAAGCCCCGATGTAGCACCACCCAGCGGCATGCTGCGGTTCTATGCCCACTACCTGAAGCAGGTGTGGCCGCTGATGATCGCGGTGTTGGTGATTGGCTTCGCGGCGGCGGTGATCGAAGTGGCGCTGTTCAGCTTTCTCGGGCAGTTGATCGACATGGCCCAGGCGACCAGCGATGCGCGGACATTCTTTGCCGAGCATCGTAACGAGCTGCTGTGGATGGCGGCCGTGGCGCTGATCATCCGCCCCCTGGTGTTCGGCCTGCACAACCTGCTCACTCATCAGGCGATCAACCCTGGGCTGACCAACCTGATCCGCTGGCAGAATCATCGTTATGTGCTCAAGCAGAGCCTGAATTTCTTCCAGAACGATTTTGCCGGGCGCATCGCCCAGCGCGTGATGCAGACCGGCCCGTCGCTGCGTGATTCGGCCATGCAGGTGATCGACGCGCTGTGGCACGTGGTGGTCTATGCCGGCAGCGCGCTGTACCTGTTCGCCGCCGCCGATCTGCGTTTGATCGTGCCCTTGCTGCTGTGGATCGTCGGCTACAGCGCCGCACTCTGGTACTTCGTGCCGCGTATCCGCGCGCGTTCGGCGGCGGCGTCCGCTGCGCGCTCCAAGGTGATGGGACGGGTGGTGGATGGCTACAGCAACGTCGCCACGCTCAAGCTATTCGCCCACTCCCGGGAGGAAGAAAGCTACGCCCGCGAGGCCATGCAGGAGCTGCTCGGCAAATTCCGTCTACAGTCGCGCATCATCACCAGCCTGGATTTCGCGATTACCTGCATGAATGGCCTGTTGATCGTCGGCACCGGCGCGCTGGCGCTGTGGCTCTGGAGCGAGGCGCTAATCAGCACCGGTGCCATCGCCCTGGCGCTGGGCCTGGTGATCCGCATCAACAACATGGCCGAATGGATCATGTGGGTGGTCAACGGCATCTTCGAAAACGTCGGCACCGTGCAGGACGGTATGAAGAGCATCGTTCGACCCCGTGATGTGCTCGACCGTGAAGACGCCCAACCGCTGCAGGTGGAGCAGGGCGGTGTGCGCTTCGACGATGTGCATTTCCACTACGGCAAGCGCGGCGGGGTGATCAGCGGGCTGAGCATCGATATCCGTCCCGGCGAGAAGATCGGCCTGGTCGGGCCGTCCGGCGCGGGCAAGTCCACATTGGTCAACCTGCTGCTGCGCCTCTATGACCTGGAAAGCGGGCGGATCCTCATCGACGGCCAGAACGTCGCCGAGGTCGGTCAGGAAAGCTTGCGCGCCAACATCGGCGTGGTCACCCAGGACACCTCGCTGCTGCACCGCTCGATCCGCGACAACCTGCGCTACGGCAAGCCCGAAGCCAGCGACGATCAGCTCTGGGCCGCTGCCCGCAAGGCCCGGGCGGATGCCTTCATCGGCACGCTGGACGACAGCCAGGGCGGTCTGGGCTTCGACGCCATGGTCGGTGAGCGGGGCGTCAAACTCTCCGGTGGGCAACGCCAGCGCATCGCCATCGCCCGGGTGCTGCTGAAAGATGCACCGATCTTGGTGCTCGATGAAGCCACCTCGGCGCTGGATTCGGAAGTCGAAGCGGCGATTCAGGAGAGCCTGGACACCCTGATGGAAGGCAAGACGGTGATCGCCATCGCGCACCGGTTGTCGACCATCGCGCGCATGGATCGGCTGGTGGTGATCGACAAGGGCCAGGTAATCGAGACCGGCACCCACACCGAGCTGATCGAGCGCGGCGGCCTCTATGCGCGCCTATGGCAGCATCAGACCGGTGGCTTCGTGGGCGTGGATTGAACGGACGGGTAACGGCGGAGGGAAAGACTTCACGGATGAACAGGGAAAACGCCAGGCAGCCGAGGGGAGCGGGCCAATGAAGGTGCTGGTACTCACCGGAGCCGAATCGACCGGCAAAAGCTGGCTCGCCGCGCGACTGCAGCAGCGCTTCGGCGGGGTGGTGGTGGGCGAGTACGTCCGGCATTTCATCGACTCCGAACAGCGCGACACCTGCCTGGCTGACATCCCGGCCATCGCCCGCGGCCAACTGGCCTGGGAAGACGCGGCGCGCATCCAGCGGCCCTGCCTGCTAGTCCTCGATACGCACCTGCTGAGCAACATGGTCTGGAGCCAGACGCTGTTCGGCAGCTGCCCGGCGTGGCTGGAAGCCGAACTATTGGCGCGCCGCTACAACCAGCATCTCCTGCTTTCGCCCGAAGGCGCCGAGTGGCACGCGGACGGCCAGCGTTGCCAACCGGACGCCGCCCAGCGATGGATCTTTCATGACGCCTGCCGCAGCTGGCTCCAGCAGCATCGGCAGCCGTTCGTAGAAATTGCTGGAGACTGGGCTAGCCGTGAGCAGCAGGCGATTGCTGAAGTTAGCGCTCTACTGGGCCAGTGATTCAAGTAGCGCTGCCAGCAACGGCACGCATAAGGGACAGACTTTCGTATGAGCGAAACCGATTCTTCGCTGTTCGCTGTTCGCTGTTCGCTACTGCTTTGTGCGAGTCTTTTCCAAAGCCTATGCAGAAGGGGAGACGCGCCATGTTGCGCGGATGGGCAATTTGAATATTCATTTTCTCGACGCTCGCGAAGCGCTCACGGATGTTCGTGATTGGATTCATGCCAGCCTGACGGAGACATACATCAAGGCGAACGCGCTATTGGCATTGCGTCCCATCGATGTCGTTGTAAAGGCAAGCGCGCAGGTTATTCCTGAAAAAGGGCACCTGGGCTATGCGCCCGAGCCAGGCCTAATCTTTGTATCCGTCGACCCCGGTAGTGCCGTATTTCGGGCTAATAGCGAGGCGTCTCTCGAGCGAATGTTCGCGCATGAACTTCATCACGTGGCCCGCTGGGATGGGCCGGGTTATGGATTCACATTGGGTCAAGCGCTTGTTTCGGAGGGGTTGGCCGGGTTTTTCGCTCGGGAAGTTTGTGGCGGCGCACCTGAGCCATGGGAGCGTCTGAGTCTTTCCGAGATCCGACCCTACGTGTCCAGAGTTGAAAGTGACTGGGATAGTCGGAACTATGATCACGCCGCATGGTTCTTCGGCGACGGCCGCCTTCCCCGATGGTTAGGGTATTCGCTGGGTTACCAAGTCGTTGCGCGTTTCCTTTCAATGCATCCCGAATCCACCGCATCCAAGCTTGCAGGAGTGGATGCTCAAGCGTTTCGCGACTGTCTCGACTGTCTCTAAGTTATGTTCGCGATATCGGGATCGGCAGGAGCGAGCTAGGGTGCTAGTTATGGAACTGGCCTCGGCGAGAGTAGGCAGCCGAACTAGTGCAGCCGGCCGGCCGCTTACCTATTTCACCCAGGCGTAGTACGGCGGGATTATCTGTTCCGGTGACGCTCGCATATGACGCCAGCAGGAGGCTCTTAGCAAGCTTTGTTCAAAATGTAGTGGCCTTTCGATAAGGGGAATCGCGTGGACAGTCGAGGGTTTGTTTGGGCGCATTTCAAGCTCAATGCCGAGCAGCGCCTGCGTGGGTTCAACTTCTTCGTGGTGCTGGCGATCTTTGCCGACGGTGGTGTGCTGGCCGCCTTGGAGCGCGGCTTCTCGCCAGGTTTGCTGGTGTTGCTGGGGGCCTTCACCGTGTTGCTGGCCATGGTGTTCTGGCTCGTCGATGCGCGTAGCCGCCAGCTGTTGCAGCTGACCATCACGGCGCTTCGGGAGATCGAGTCCGAGTTTCCGCCCAGCTACCGGCTGTTTGCCAACGATGCGCTGGGACAGAACCCGGTCATCAGCTACACCTTTGCCATCCGAGCGCTATTGTTGGCGCAGATGGGCTTCGGCTTTGGCGTGATCGTCTATGGGCTCTACCACTGGTGACGACGCGACGCGGTTTGCTGGCAGGTTCTCACCCTTCCCATCTCGTTGCATGGCGCGCTGGAGCCCGAGCAGCCCCACTGATAGAGTGCCGCCGCTCGCCAACTATCGGCTGACAGGATGTCTGCCCAGCCGCCGCACAGGATGCTTTCATGAAAAAACTCGCACTCGCTGTTGCCGTACCCCTGGCCCTCATCGGAGCCGCCACCCTCTACACCGGCACCCAGGTCGAATCGCTTGCTCGCGATGCCGTCGACCAGGCCAACGTCAAGCTTCGCCAGATGGGAGTCGGCGCTGGTGCCGACGTCAGCCTGGAGCTGGTCAGCTTCGAGCGCGGTCTGCTGTCCAGCTCGGCGCGCTATCAGATCGACATCGAAGTGCCTGATGACGAAGGCAACACCAAGCACTACTTGGTGTTGCTGCAAGATCAGCTCGAGCACGGTCCATTCCCTCTGTCGCGTTTGGCACGCGGGCAACTGATGCCGGTTGCCGCCCAGAGCCACGCCGAGCTCGTGCGGACACCGCTGACCGAAAAGCTGTTCGATGCCGCTTCAGGCGAAAGCCCGCTGGTGGGCGACACCACTATCGGCTACGACGGTCGCCAATACGGCGATCTGCGTTCGGCCGCATTCAATTTCGAAGATGAAGACGGCGCGGTTCGCGTCTCGTCCGCCACGATCAATTTCGAAGCGGCGAAGAACGCCGCTGCCGTACGCATGAACGGCGAGCTGCCGGAAATCGACGTCGACCTGCAACACAGCGCCGCCGATAAGCCGATACACATGAATGTGCGCGGTATCAGCCTGAGCGTCGACAACAAGGAGGATGCCAATGGCTTCGCCCTGGGGCCGTCGGCTATCACCCTCAAGCGCATGGAGATCCAGGCCGGTGACGAGCCTGCCGTGATCATCCAGGACGCGTCGTTCGACGCCGTACTGGCCGAGGGCGAGCGCGGCCTCGACCTTTCGGCCGGCTACCGTGTCGGTCAGGTGGACGCGCAAGGGCAGACCTTCCGCAACCTGGCTCTGGTTTTCGGCCTGCGTAACCTCGAGGGCAGCAAGCTCAAGGCGCTGGTCGATCGCTACAAAGAAATACTCGATAGCGGCCCCACGCCGGAGGAGTCGATCGCCAACATCACCGATTCCCAGCAGCAGGAATTGCAGGCGTTGGCGCTGCAGCTGCTCGAGCACAACCCCACGCTGGCCCTCGAGGAGTTCGGCTTCGAAACCGCTCACGGCGCGGCCCGCCTGTCCATAGTGGTGGATCTGCGTGAGCCGAGCGCAGAGGCGTTCACTCCCGACGCGATGATCTCCAGCATGCTGGCATCGCTCAAGGCCGACGCCGGTATCGACAAAGGCCTGGTGCGCGATGTGGTCAGCCTCGTCGCACAGCGTCGGCAGGAGGAAGGGCAGCTGGACCCTGTGGCGCTGAAGCAGGAAGCCGACGCCAGCACCGACCTGTTCAGCAGCATGGCGATCGATTCGGGCTGGTCCCGCCTGGAAGGCGAGCGCCTGATCAGCTCCCTGCACTACGCCAATGATCGGGTGACCTTCAATGGCCGCGAGATGAGCGTCCAGGAGTTCATCGGCTTTGCCTTCGGCTCGGTACAGGGTGCCGGCCTGCTCGGCCAGTGATTCAACGAGCATGAAAAAGGCGGCTTCGAGCCGCCTTTTTTGCATCTACGACAATTCCAAGTTCCACAACGGCGCGGTGGCGCTCGCGAGCCCAGTTGTCGGACCACAGTCCATCCTCTCGGCTGAACGCCTCGGTCCCGCACCCGGTCGGTATAGATAACCACCGGGAGGCTTGACGATGACGATATCCAGCAATCTGTTTTGGGGCGCGTTGGCGCTTGGTCTGGTCACGGGCATGCGCAGCACGCTGGCGCCGACGATGACCAGCCGTGCGCTGGCCGCGCGTGACGGGATCGAAGATGCCGGCGAGCCGGCGCGTATGCTGGCCTCGCACCCTGCACAGCAGGTTCTGTTACCGATGGCGGCGGCTGAGCTGCTGGGTGACAAGATGCCCTTTGCGCCGGATCGCACCATCGTTCCGTCGATGATGTTCCGTGCACTGTCGGGTGGCGTGACGGCCGCAGCATTGGCGAGCATTCGACGTGAGCCGGTGATGCTACCGGCACTGATCGGTGCGTCGGCGGCGCTGGTTTCGTCGAAGATCGGGCTGAGCCTGCGCAAGCCTTACCAGCCGCGGCCGCTGATCAACGCCGCCCTCGGGCTCGCCGAGGATGGTCTGGCATTGACCCTGGGCAGGGCGGGGCTGCGACGTGCGCTGGGTTAGAGCGTGCAGGCAATGAGTGTCGGTACGGCTTCGCCGGCATTGACTCCGCGTGGCGGGCTGAAGCGGAACGCCGCCCGGCCCTCCCTGCGGAGAGAGATGATTGACCTGTGGAGCGCCCATTCGAGCCATACGTTCATGACAGGCCGCAGCGCGGCCTGTCATTCACCGTATCGAGCAATCAGCTGGGCCGCTGGATCACGCAGATGCGATTACTGCCGGTCCCGGAAGCTGTGGAGCCCTGCACGGTATTTCCGCCGCCGGTCACCGGGTTAGTGGCCAAGGTGTCTGGATAATCCGTTCCGGCTCGTTTGGCGCTGCTGCCGACATCGTAGCGGCCCGTGTCGACTGTCGCCGTACGGTCGGTTGGCAGCGCTTCGTCGGTCGGTCCCGCACCGGCCGCGTGGCTGAGCCGATCGTCATCGGCGTGAGTATTAGCGGTCGCAGTCGCGTTCGAGGTGGTCGACCCGGTGAAATGCTTGTCGAGATGGCTGTCGCCACCGGTCGCGCCGGCATAGGGGCTGGTAGGCCCGGCATAACCCTGCATCGCGCCTGAGTCAGTTGGGCCGGCGCTGCGATCATTGATGTCGATGGCGCCGTTGTATTCCAGAGCGTCGCGTGCCCTGACCAACTGATCGTCGTCGTATACGTCCACCGCGATCACCAGGGCGCCCCGGCGCACGGCTTCCGGGTAGGCGGTGGCGTGGTGACGGTGCGCCTCGTGCGGCTCGTTGCCAAACAGGGACTTGAAGAAATGCGCGACCTTTGACTCGTGATGCGCACGATCCACGTTGCCGTCCGTGGTGGAGTAAGGCGCGTCGTAGGCATGGATCTCTGCGCTGTCGGCCCCGACCGAATGTATCTGTTCCTGAGCGATGCCCCGGGCCATCAGGTCGCCACGGGTGCGGTTTGCATCGGTCAGCGTTGCGAACGCTGCTACCAGTGTGTGTTTCATGGTCCACCTCGCGTTGTGTTGAACAACTGGGTATGACGAGCGCTGTGCTTACACGGCTGACGACAGGTTCCAGTACGGGCAGCCATGACGATGGCTGCCCCCGCTGCAAGGGTGGCGCTCATGAACATTGGGTCGGGGCGCACCGCCATAGTTCAGATCGGCGGTCGGATAGTTGCTCGGCTCGCCGTGCGACGGGCGTTAGGGAATTGAATCGCACGGGGGGCGCCATGAATCACGTGGGTCGCGATCATGCGTGTCGAGAGGGCGACGGTGAAGCGGGCCGAGCAGTGTTCGCCTCGGCCCACCGGGGCGTGCAGGTCAGTCGAGATCGGCGGCGCTATGGCGTTCGGGAGCCTGCTCCGACTCGTCGCCCCAGCTGCGGTTGACCTTGCGCCCGCGAATCACGGCGGGCCGTTCGGCAATCTCGGCAGCCCAGCGCTGCACGTGCTTGTAATCCTGCACCGAGAGGAATTCGCCTGCGTCGTACTGCTCGCCGCGCACCAGCCCGCCGTACCAGGGCCAGATCGCCATATCGGCGATGGTGTAAGTGTCGCCGGCTATGTAGCGGTTTTCGGCCAGTTGGCGATCCAGCACATCGAGCTGGCGCTTGACCTCCATCGCGTAGCGGTTGATCGGGTATTCGTACTTCTCCGGGGCGTAGGCATAAAAATGCCCGAAGCCGCCGCCGAGGAAGGGCGCCGAGCCCATCTGCCAGAACAGCCAGTTGAGCGTTTCGGTGCGCGCGCGGGTTTCGGTCGGCAGGAAGGCGCCGAACTTCTCCGCCAGATAGTGCAGGATCGAGCCGGATTCGAATACCCGTAGCGGTTCGCCTTCGACGCTATGGTCGGCCAGGGCCGGAATCTTCGAGTTCGGGTTGATCTCGACGAAGCCGCTGCCGAACTGGTCGCCTTCACCGATGTTGATCAGCCAGGCGTCGTATTCGGCACCGCTGTGGCCGAGCGCGAGCAGCTCTTCGAGCATGACGCTGACCTTCACGCCGTTGGGCGTGGCAAGCGAGTAGAGCTGCAACGGATGCTTGCCGACCGGCAGCGCCTTTTCCTCGCGCGCGCCAGCGGTAGGGGCGTTGATATTGGCGAACTTGCCGCCCGACGGCGTGTCATGGGTCCAGACTTTCGGCGGTACGTAAGGGGTATCAGGCATGGCAATCTCCTCGAGTGGCTACTGGGGATGTGCAGGGCATGCTACGCGTTAGTTTTGCACGGTCGAAATCGAGCGGATTGATAGTGGTCATCGATGCTCAATGATGGGTTCGAATGTGCGTGCTTGGTAGAGCGGCGTGTGCGGCCGCCAGGTTTCGACTAGCAGCCATCCGTCCGAGCCGCCACGAAGCGCGCAATGTCAATCGGCTGCCGCTTCGGCTGAGCGATACGTGCGCCGTGATTGGCAGATCCGTTCGTGATTGGCATCGGCCCATTGCACCAGTGCCTGCATCGGCACCAGGAACCCCCGCCCCAGATCAGTCAGACGGTACTCCACGCGAGGCGGTACCTCGGCGTAAAGGGTTCGTTGTACGAATCCATCCATCTCCAGCCGCTTGAGCGTCCGCGAAAGCATCTGCTTGGAGATATCGCCGATTTCTCGGCTGAGCTCATTGAAGCGCAGCGTGCGCTCGGACAGCGCGTCGAGCACCAGAAAACTCCATTGATCACCGATGCGATCAAGCACGTCGCGGATCGGACAAGGGTGATCGAAAGCGGCGTTAACGCCAACAGCTTGCGGCATACAGGATCTCCTAGGTCCAGCCAGGTCAGCGGCGAGTGACCAGGTAACACCAACCTAACTTCTTGTGGGTCAAGGCGGCGCACCGTAGCATCGGCCTCTCCAAAGGTCTACAACACATACCTAGTCCACTAAATAGAACATAGGGTCTCGCATGTCTCATATCGCATTGATCGGCGCCTCCGGCTCAGCTGGCTCGCGCATCCTCAAAGAGCTCTCTGACCGTGGCCATAGGGTCACCGCCATTGCACGCAACCCAGAACGCATCGCTGCACGTGTCGGTGTCACGGCCGTCAAGGGCGACGCCCAGGATCTGCAAGGCCTGGCGTCGACCTTGCGCGGCCACGATGCCGTCGTCAGTGCGGTCAACTTCACCTCGTCCGAGCCGCATACCCTGATCGAGGCGGTACGCGCCTCTGGCGTCAAACGCTATCTGGTCGTAGGCGGCGCCGGCAGCCTGGAAGCCGCGCCGGGTCAGCGCGTCATCGACTTGCCTGATTTTCCCGAAGCCTACAAAGCAGAAGCCTCCCGCGGCGCGGCCTTCCTTGAGCAACTCAAGCAGGAAACGGAACTGGAGTGGACCCTTCTGTCACCCTCGGCCGAGTTCGTTCCCGGCGAGCGGACAGGTCAATTCCGCCTGGGCAAAGACGCGCTGCTCAGCAACGAACACGGCAGTCGCATCTCCTTCGAAGACTACGCCGTGGCGTTGGTCGATGAGATCGAGCACCCGGCGCACATTCGCCAACGCTTCACCGTTGGCTATTAAGGCGAGATAAAAAAGCCGCTGCCCAGATAAACGAGGCAACGGCCCCGGTGCGACTGACTGGACGTCAGTCGCGTGCGCCGCGTACTCCGGCACTGATATCGCGACACAAGCCCAGCACGCCCTCGACGGCTTGCTCGGACGTTTCGGCGCTGGCGATCCGGTCGATCAATGCCGAGCCCACCACCACGCCTTCACTCAATCGGGCGATGGCGGCTGCCTGTTCCGGGGTGCGGATACCAAAGCCGACGGCCACCGGCAGATCGGTGTGGCGCTTCAGGCGTGCCACCGCTTCTTCGACGTGTTCCAGCGTGGCCGAACCGGCGCCGGTCACGCCAGCCACCGAGACGTAGTAGACGAAGCCCGAGCTGCCGTTGAGCACGGTGGGCAAGCGCTTGTCGTCGGTGGTCGGGGTGGTCAGGCGGATGAAGTCGATGCCTGCGGCCTGGGCCGGGTCGCAGAGGTCTTCGTTATGTTCCGGCGGCAGGTCGACGACGATCAGGCCGTCAACGCCGGCTTCCACCGCTTCGGCGAGAAAGCGCTCGACACCCATCTTGTGGATGGGATTGAAGTAGCCCATCAGCACTAGCGGCGTGTCCTGGTTGTCCTGCCGGAACTCGCGAACCATCTGCAGGGTTTTCGCCAGGTCCTGCTTGGCCGCGAGCGCACGGATGTTGGCCAGTTGGATCGCCGGGCCGTCGGCCATCGGGTCGGTGAAGGGCATGCCGAGCTCGATTACATCGGCGCCAGCGGCGGGCAGGCCCTTGAGAATTTCCAGCGAGGTGGCGTAGTCCGGATCACCGGCGGTGATGAAGGTCACCAGCGCGGCGCGGTTTTCCTGTTTCAGCTGGGCGAAGCGCGTCTGCAGGCGGCTCATATGTGTTCTTCCTGTTCGTCGTAGTGGTGCATGACGGTCTGCATGTCCTTGTCGCCGCGGCCGGAGAGGTTGACCACCATCAGGTGATCCTTCGGCAGGCCGGGGGCGCGCTTGAAGACTTCGGCCAGCGCGTGTGCGCTTTCCAGGGCCGGGATAATGCCTTCCAGGCGGCAGCACTTGTGGAAGGCGGCGAGCGCTTCCTTGTCGGTGATGGAGGTGTACTCAACACGGCCGATGTCGTGCAGCCAGGCGTGCTCGGGGCCGATGCCGGGGTAGTCGAGGCCGGCTGAGATCGAGTGGGCGTCGATGATCTGGCCGTCCTCGTTCTGCAGCAGAAAGGTGCGATTGCCGTGCAGCACGCCGGGTACACCGCCGTTTAGGCTGGCCGCATGCTGGCCGGTCTCGATGCCGTGGCCGGCCGCTTCGACGCCGATGATGGCCACGCTCTGGTCATCGAGGAAGGGATGGAACAGGCCCATGGCGTTTGAGCCGCCGCCGATGCAGGCGACCAGCGAGTCGGGCAGGCGACCTTCCTGGGCCGCCATCTGGTCGCGGGTTTCCTTGCCGATCACGGCCTGGAAATCGCGGACCATGGCCGGATAGGGATGCGGGCCGGCCACGGTGCCGATCAGGTAGAAGGTGTTGTGGACGTTGGTCACCCAGTCGCGCAGGGCTTCGTTCATCGCGTCTTTCAGGGTGCCGGTGCCGGCAGTGACCGGAATCACCTCGGCGCCCAAGAGCTTCATGCGGAAGACGTTGGCCTGCTGGCGGTCGATGTCGGTGGTGCCCATGTAGATCACGCACTGCATGCCGAAGCGCGCGGCGACGGTGGCGGTGGCCACGCCGTGCATGCCTGCGCCGGTCTCGGCGATGATGCGCTGTTTGCCCATGCGCTTGGCCAGCAGGATCTGGCCGATGCAGTTGTTGATCTTATGCGCGCCGGTGTGGTTGAGCTCTTCGCGCTTGAGGTAGATCTTCGCGCCGCCGCAAAACTCGGTTAGGCGTTCGGCGAAATACAACGGGGAAGGCCGGCCGACATAGTCACGCTGGAAGTAGGCGAGTTCCTTGGCGAACTCGGGATCCTGCTTGGCTTTTTCGTATTCGGCGGCCAGCTCGTGGATGAGCGGCATCAGGGTTTCGGCGACGTACTGACCGCCGAAGTGGCCGAACAGGCCCTTGGCGTCAGGGCCGTTGCGCAATGAGGTCATGGCGTGCTCCTTGTCGACAGCGCTTGGCTGGCAGGGCGAGTGGTTGATGGCGCCCATTGTATCTCCCACCCGTTCAGGGAAAAGCGATTAGATCGTCGTAACCTGTCAATAAAACTCACCAATAATCCAGGCGGTGGCGGTGATGCCGCACGCTGTTGTCAGCGGCGCAGAACTCGGCGCCGACGTATCGGTCCCAAGCGCAGCGGCAGGGGCTCCGTCTTACAGGAAGACGTTCGAATGCAAAAACTAATGGCGATGGGTGCGCTATGCGCGGCGCTGGCGACGACGGCTCAGGCCGAGACACTGGCACTCGATGGCATCGGCAACTCACGTGACGTGAGGTGCAAGGGGCAGGATGTGGCCATCACCGGCAATGCCAATCGCTTTCGTCTGAGTGGTGATTGCGGCAGAGTCGAGGTGCACGGATCGGATCAGGTGGTGACCGTCGGCAATGTCGCCAACTTGGAGGTGACAGGCGGGGAAAATCAGATCGAAGCCGAGCGGGTCGGGAGCCTGGACGTGAGTGGTGCCGATCACCGGATTACGGCTCAGGTGCAAGGCGACGGCGAGCAACCGGCCTCGGTCGTGCTATATGGCGGCAGCAATATACTCACGCTCGATCTGCATGGGCCGGTGCATCTGGAGGTCAACGGTATTGGCCAGCAGGTCACCTGGCGCGGAGACGATCCAACGGTCGAGACCAGCGGCGGCGAGCACCGCATCCAGCGCCAGTAGCCATGCGCCGGTTGGCGGTTCGACTGGAACGTGATTAGATGCGCCTGACTCGTCAGGAAAAATCACCTCTCCCATGAGCCGCGACCTGCCACCGCTCAATGCCTTGCGCGCCTTCGAGGCCGCCGCCCGTCTGCAAAGCGTCAGCCGCGCCGGGGAGGAGCTGCACGTGACGCATGGTGCCATCAGCCGGCAGATTCGTGTGCTCGAAGAGGAGCTAGGGGTCAGCCTGTTCGACAAGGACGGCCGAGGGGTCAAGCTAACCGATGCCGGTGTGCGTCTGCGCGATGCCGCCTCCGATGCCTTCGAGCGCCTGCGCGGCACCTGTTCCGAACTGCGGCGCGGGGCAACCGAACAGCCGTTCGTCCTTGGTTGCCCCGGCAGCCTGCTGGCGCGCTGGTTCATTCCGCGTCTGGATCGCCTGAACCGTGATCTTCCGGGCCTGCATCTGCAGCTGTCGGCCAGCGAGGGCGAGCTGGACCCGCGGCGTGCTGGGCTGGATGCCACGCTCTGGTTCGCCGAGCCGCCCTGGCCGGCAGACATGCAGGTCCACGAACTGGCCGTCGAACGCATCGGACCGGTGCTGAGCCCACACCATCCGCGTTTCGCCACCCTGAGTCAGGCGCGCCCGCATGAGTTGCTTGGCGAGCCATTGCTGTACACCGCTTCGCGTCCACAAGCTTGGCCGACCTGGGCCATTGGTAATGGCCTGGACCCGGCCCGGCTGCAGATGGGACAGGGCTTCGAGCATCTGTATTTTCTGCTGGAAGCGGCGTTGGCCGGTCTTGGCGTCGCCATAGCTCCGCAACAGCTGGTCGTCGATGACCTGCGTCAGGGGCGTTTGCGGGCGCCCTGGGGCTTCATCGAGACTCCCGCCATGCTGTCGCTCTGGGTGCCGTCCCGGCGCCCGGATCGCCGCGCGCAAATGCTGGCGGAATGGCTGCGGCAGCAACTGGATTGACGTGCCAGACCACGGGCAATCCGTTCGCGTTGTTTGCGGTGGGCTGAAGCGGAACGCAACCAGGCCCACCCTGTGATGCCAGGGGCTGGATGGGCTCCCGCTCACCGATGAGCCTGATGGCGGTAACTCGGCCCGCCGTACTGCTTGCCGACCAACGGCGCGTCGTTCGTCCGGCGTCGCTAAAACGCTACTGACCTTGCCGATACATTCGCCAATACCCGTTCGGGGAATGCCTGGCGATCTGGCGCGGGCTATCTGCAGTCGTTCAAGGAGAACAGTGATGGTCATGAAACGGCGTGTCGGCATTTTTTTGTGTGCGCTGCTGGCTACCGGGGCGGAGCAGGTCGCGGCAAAACCCGACTCCACAGCGGCGGCGTCGCTCAAGGCGGGCAGGCCTTTCGTCCAGGGCGAGCTGCTGGTGCAATTCAAGTCCGGCGTGTCGGACGTGGCCAAGAGCGCCGTGCTGACCAAGCAAGGCGCCAAGGCCGCGCAGAAGCTGCTCGACAAGATGGCCCGCAAGGACGCCAAAGGGGATCTGGTCCACGCGAAGCTGGGCAAGGGCAAGAAGGTCGACGCTGCACTCATCGCCCGGCTCTCGGCGGATCCTTCGGTGGATTTCGTCGAACCCAACTGGGTCTACCATACCCAGGTTGCCAACCCCAACGATCCAGGGCTCGGCATGCTCTGGGGGTTGCAGGGCGCGACCACCTCGCCGGCCCATCCCTACGGCAGCGGTGCGTTGGCGGCCTGGAACGCTGGGGCGTTGTGCTCCAAAAAGGTGTATGTCGGCATCGTCGATGAAGGCGTGATGGCGACCCATGGCGACCTGCGCCCCAACGTATGGATCAACCCGGGCGAGGGCAGTCGCGCTGACCGGCTCGACAACGACGGCAATGGCCTGGTCGACGATATTCTCGGCTGGGATTTTGCCGCCAACAACGCCAGCATATTTGACGGGCCCGCCGACGATCACGGCACCCACGTGGCGGGAACCCTCGCGGCGGTGGCGAACAACGGCGCCGGCGTGTTCGGTGTCTGCCCAACGGCCAAATACATCACCGCGAAGTTTCTTGGCGCCAATGGCGGCACCACGGCAGATGCGGTGAAGGCGATCAATTACCTGACACAGCTGAAGCTCGCGAAGAAGATCAATCTGGTCGCCACCAACAATTCGTGGGGCGGCGGCGGGTATTCGCAGGCGCTATACGATGCGATCCGTGCGGCCGGAAACGCCAACATCCTGTTCGTCGTCGCGGCGGGCAACAACGGGCTCAACCTCGACACCACGCCCAGCTACCCGGCCAGCTACAAGCTGCCGAACGTGATCGTGGTGGCTGCCATCGATCAAACCGGGCAGCGCGCATATTTCTCCAACTTCGGCGCCAACAGCGTGCATATCGCCGCACCCGGCGTCGATATTCTATCGACGGTGCCGACCGCGACCGGTACCGCGGGTTACGCCTACATGAGCGGGACGTCCATGGCGACGCCCCATGTGACCGGCGCAGCGGCGCTGTATGCCTCGCTGAATCCCTGCGCCACCAGCGCGAAGATCCGCGAGGCGTTGTTGCGACTGGCGGTGCGTGATCCGCAGCTCACCGGCGTGGTTCAGCAGAATCGCCGGCTGGACGTATCGAAGATCCGTCGCGAACTGACCTGCACCACGCCGTAAAGCGTTGGCGGCTGCCGGCCAACCCGCTCAGCTGGCCAGCGCGGTTTGCGCTGCTTCGCCGTCTTTTGCGGGGGTTTTTTCCGCCGCATAGCCCTGCGGGTTGCGGCTCTGCCAGCGCCAGGCGTCGGTGAGCATGGTCAGCAGGTCCTTTTCCGCCTGCCAGCCGAGTTCCTCACGGGCCTTGGTCGGGTCCGACCAGCATTGGGCGATGTCGCCCGGACGGCGCGCCCTGAACATATGCGGCAGCGGCCGGCCGATGACCTCCTCGAATGCGGTGATCATCTGTCGTACCGAGTAGCCACGACCGGTACCGAGGTTCCAGACGCACACGCCGTGCACCAGGTTCAGGCGATCCAGCGCCTTCAAGTGCCCTTTGGCCAGATCGACCACATGGATGTAGTCACGCACGCCGGTACCGTCCGGGGTCGGATAGTCGGCGCCGTAGACGTTCAGTTGCTTTCGCCTACCGACTGCCACTTGGAGCATGTAGGGCAGCAGATTGTTGGGAATGCCGTCGGGGTCTTCACCGATCAGCCCGGACTCATGCGCACCGATGGGGTTGAAGTAGCGCAGCAGGGCGATCGACCAGCGCGGATCGGACTCGGCGAGCCCCTTGAGCACGTTCTCGGCCATCAGTTTGGACTGGCCGTAGGGATTGGTCGGCAAGCCGGTCGGGCAGTCTTCGGTGATCGGCATCCGCGGGGAGTCGCCATAAACGGTCGCCGACGAGCTGAATACCAGCTTGAAAATGCCGGCTTCGGCCATGGCCTGGCACAGCGCGATGCTGCCGCTGACATTGGTCTCGTAATAGCGCAGTGGTTCGCGCACGCTTTCGCCCACGGCCTTGAGCCCGGCGAAGTGCAGCACCGCGCTCACCGGATAGGAAGCGAACAGGGCATTGAGCAGCGAGCGATTGCGCACGTCGCCCTTGATGAACTGGACCTGGCGACCGGCGAGGGCTTCGACCCGCTCCAGAGCGACCTTGGAACTGTTGCAAAGGTTGTCCAGAACCAGCACCTCGTGGCCCGCCAGGAGCAGCTCCAGCACTGTATGAGACCCGATGTAACCAGCTCCTCCCGTTACCAGAATCATGTGTCTACCTCGCATACCGAAAATTATTCGACGCGCACGGAGGATGCGCGGCTGGCCGTATGAGCGCGGCCGCTGCATGCATCTCCAGGGTTGGGTTCGGCGAAACGGGCGGTGCTTCTCACGGCTGAAGCACATAGCGCCGATACCGGGGCAAATCAGGCGTCCTGTGATAGGGACGGGGGGAAGCGCGACCAAGTTCCAAAACCCCGACGGTCAGCCGATGACCGACCTCCCAGCGGCGGCATGGGGAACCTTGACTTGCCCTATGTCGTCCATAGCCGGCGGGTTGCGCTTGGCGTTGCACAAATCGTTCACGCCGCAGCGAGCCCCTTTCCTGTTGCCTGCGCAGGCTGCGCGGGCCTACGCGATGCGGCAGAAGGGACTCTGGAGGACTTCGCCATCAGCAAGAGGTAGCCATGAGCTGGGCCGGCCCTTACCAATACGAGATTGGAAAATCCCCCGACAAGCAGCAGACGCCGCCCGAAGTCGTTTTCGATGAGCTGGTTCCGACCCTGCTGTGTCTTTCGCATCTGCGCTGGAGCTTCGTCTACCAGCGTCCACAGCATCTGATGTCGCGGTTCGCGCGAGATTTCAACGTTTTGTTCTTCGAAGAACCGATCCCCACCGAGGACGCCCAGCCATGGTTGGAAGTGCGTCCCGAGGAAAATGGCGTACAGGTGCTCATTCCCCGCTTGCCGCAAGGCTGCGAGGGTGAAGTGGCGCTACGCGTGCAGCGCGACTTGCTCGATGGCTACCTGGGCAAGCTCGGCGTCAACGAACTGATGCTCTGGTACTACACGCCGATGGCGTTGGGCTATGCCAGCCATTTGAAGCCCAAACTCACCGTCTACGATTGCATGGACGAGCTGTCGGCGTTTCGTGGCGCGCCGCCGGAACTGGTGCAGCGCGAGCGGGAATTGCTCGAGCGTGCCGATCTGGTCTTCACCGGCGGTTACAGCATCTGGGAAGCCAAGCGCGAGCTGCACGACAATGCCTTCGCCTTTCCCAGTAGCGTCGACGTGGCGCACTTCGCCGAGGCGCGGCGAACCCAGGCCGACCCCGACGACCAGGCCGAGATTCCGCATCCGCGCCTCGGCTTCTACGGCGTGATCGACGAGCGTTTCGATATCGAACTGGTGGCCGAGGTCGCCGAGAAGCGCCCCGATTGGCAGTTCGTGCTAGTCGGCCCGGTGGTCAAGATCGACCCGACCGACCTGCCGCAGCGCGACAACATCCACTACCTGGGCGGCAAGACGTACGACGAGTTGCCCAGGTACCTGTCCGGCTGGGACGTGGCGATCATGCCCTTCGCGATGAACGAATCGACGCGCTTCATCAGCCCGACCAAGACTCCGGAATACCTCGCTGGTGGCTGCCCGGTGGTGTCCACGCCGATCAAGGACGTGGTGCGCACCTACGGCGATACCGAGATCGTTCACATTGCCGATAGTCCCGAGGCATTTATCGAAGCGGTGGACAAAGCCCTGGCCGATAGCCAGGACCGCGACCGTTTGTTGAAAACCGCTGACGAGATTCTCGGCGACATGTCCTGGGACCACACCTGGGCTCTGATGAAGGAGAAGATGCAATGCGCGATGTAAGCCTGCGAGACAGCAACCCCGAGCACGCAGGCGGTGGCGCCAGCGACCACCCTGGCGGTCACCGGCGCGGCTTCGACTACCTCATCGTCGGCGCCGGTTTCGCCGGCAGCGTGCTGGCCGAGCGCCTGGCGGCCGGGCTGAACAAGCGTGTGCTGGTGGTCGACCGACGCCCGCACATTGGCGGCAACGCCTATGACCATTACGACGAAGCCGGCGTGCTGATCCACCGCTACGGCCCTCACATCTTCCACACCAACGCTCAGCGCATCGTCGATTACCTGTCACGATTCACCGAGTGGCGCCCCTACGAGCACCGTGTGCTGGCGCAGGTGGACGGTCAGGAAGTACCGATCCCGATCAACATGACCACGCTGAACAAGCTCTACGGGTTGAACATGACCACCGAGCAGGAAGCAGCGGACTTTCTCGCCGGCCGTGCTGAGCCGGTCGAAGACATCCAGACCAGCGAAGACGTGGTGATCAACGGCATCGGCCGTGAGCTGTACCAGAAGTTCTTCCGCGGCTATACCCGCAAGCAGTGGGGGCTGGACCCGTCGCAGCTGGACAAGTCGGTCACCTCGCGCATCCCCACGCGCACCAACACCGATGACCGCTATTTCACCGACACCTTCCAGCAGATGCCCAAGTACGGCTACACCAAGATGTTCGAGAAGATGCTCGCGCATCCGAACATCAAGGTGATGATCAATACCGACTACCGGGAGATCTGCGACGAGGTGCAGCACGACCACCTGATTTTCTGCGGCCCCATCGATGAATACTTCGACTACCGTTTTGGCAAGTTGCCCTACCGGTCGCTGAAGTTCGAGCATAAGCAGCTAGATCAGGAGCGGTTCCAGGCGGTCGGTACGGTCAACTACCCGAGCGAAGACGTGCCCTATACGCGCATCAGCGAATACAAACACCTAACCGGCCAAGTGCACCCGAAGACCAGCATCACCTACGAGTACCCCTCGGCCGAGGGTGATCCCTACTACCCGATCCCGCGTCCGGAAAATGCCGAACTGTACAAACGCTACCAGAAGCTCGCCGACGAGACGCCGGGCGTGACCTTCGTCGGCCGGCTGGGGACCTACAAGTACTACAACATGGATCAGGTGGTTGGGCAGGCGCTGGCGCTGTACAAGCGTATCGAGGAAGCCGAGCGTGGTCCCGAGCGCGCTGAAAACGCCGAACACAGCCAGTCACTGGCTGAACAAGCCCCCTGAGACGAGGCCGAAGATGCATCAGCCGACGTTGTTCAAAAGTTTCTTCATGGGTGGTTTCGAATGTTCCAACCATCGCCGCAGCGACGGTCGGCGGCTCGATCTGCTCGCTGCCACCGGCCATGATCGCTGGGCCGCGCACGATTACGCCGTGTTGCATCGACATGGGCTGCACAGTGTGCGCGACGGGTTGCGCTGGCACCTGATCGAACGCACGCCGGGCCAATATGACTGGTCGAGTTTTTTGCCGATGCTGCAGGCGGCCCAGCGCCAGGGCACCCAGGTGATCTGGGACCTGTGCCACTACGGTTGGCCGGACGACATCGACATCTGGCGCCCGCAGTTCGTCGAGCGCTTTGCCCGCTACGCGGCGGCGGCAGCGCAGCTGATCAAGGATGAAACCGATGCCGTGCCGTTCTATGCCCCGCTCAACGAAATCTCGTTCTGGGCCTGGGCCGGTGGCGATCAGGCGTATTTCAACCCGATGGCCCGCGAGCGCGGTTTCGAGCTCAAGCATCAGCTGGTGCGCGCCACCATCGCTGCGATGCAGGCGATCCGCGAGGTCGAGCCGCGGGCGCGCTTCGTCCAGGTCGACCCGGCCATCCATGTGGTTTCGCCCAACGACCGGCCCGGACCGCAGCGCGACGCCGAACGCTACCGGCAGTCGCAATTCGAAGCCTGGGACATGCTCTGCGGCGAGGCCTGGCCCGGCCTGGGCGGCGCCCCGGAATACCTCGACGTGCTGGGCGTCAACTACTACTGCGACAACCAGTGGTACCACGGCGATGGGCGCACCATCGAACGGGATAATCCGGACTATCGGCCCTTCAAAGGCATCCTCAATGAGATCTGGCAGCGCTATAAGCGTCCTCTGCTGATCGCCGAAACCGGCGCCGAAGGCGACGTGCGCGGCGACTGGCTACGCTACGTCAGCGAGCAGGCCGGACTGGCCATGCAGCGTGGGGTGCCGATCGAAGGGATCTGCCTGTATCCGGTGCTGGATTACCCCGGCTGGACCGACGAGCGCCACTGCCCGACCGGCCTGCTGGGCTTTCCCGATGAGAACGGCAACCGCCGCGTGCACGATGGCCTTGCCGACGAGCTGCGTCTGCAGCAACTGCGGTTCAGCCAGTTCAACAGCAACTTGCCGCTGGCCGAAGCCCTGTCATGAACGCCCCGGCCCAGGCTCCCAAGGCGAAACCGCAGGCGGTGCCGCTACCGAGCCGGCCGGTAGCCTTTCTCTGGCACTACATCTGTGCTCGACCCTGGCACTTTGGCGGCCTGCTGGCGCTGATTGTCGGTGCCGCCTCCTGCGCTGTGGCGGTGCAGTACGGCATGAAGTTGCTGGTGGATTCCATGGCCCAGGGCAGCTCGGACCGGGGCGCCGCCAACGTCTGGTTCCCACTGGGGTTGTTCATCGGCCTGATCGTCATTGAAAACGTCTTCTGGCGTCTCGGCGGCTGGCTCGGTTGCCGCACCGTGGTGGCCAGCGTGGTTGACCTGCGCGTCGACCTGTTCAAGCACCTGACCGGCCATCCGATGCGCTACTTCACCGAGCACTTCGCCGGTTCGCTGGGCAATCGCATTTCCGCGGTGGGTCAAGCGGCTGGCGCCATCTACGGGGGATTGGCATGGAAGATCGTGCCGCCCATCGTTGATTTTCTCGGTGCGGTGGTGGTGCTGTTGACCGTCGATGTGCGCATGGCGGTGGCGCTGATCCTATTCGTCGCTATCGTCGCCGCGCTGATTACCGGTTTCGGCATCCGTGGCCGCACCAAGCACCAGCGCTTCGCCGCACAATCGGCCCGGGTCGGCGGCGAGCTGGTGGATGCGGTCTCCAATGTCTGGACCATCAAGGCTTTCTCCGCCCGTGACCGCGAGGCCGAACGGCTGGCCCAGGAAATCGGTTACGAAGCACGTGCCCAACGCCGCAGCTGGATGTACCTGGAGAAGGCGCGGGTGATGCATGACATCTGTCTGTCAGTGATGGCCGGCGGCATGTTGGTCTGGGCGATCAATCTGTGGATCGCCGGCTCGGTGACCGCCGGCGACGTGGTGCTGGTCAGCGCGCTGACGTTCCGCATCCTGCATGGCTCGCGCGACCTGGCCCTGGCACTGGTGGACACCACGCAGCAGATCGGCGCCATCGACGACACCCTGCGCATCATCGTCCAGCCGCACGGCCTGACCGACAGCGACGCGCAGCTGTTGCTCGCCGAGGGCGATATCACCTTCAAGGATGTCAGCTTCGGATATCCGGACCGCGGCAGCGTGTTCCGCCATCTCGATCTGCATATTCCTGCCGGGCAGAAGGTCGGGGTGGTGGGTTCTTCCGGGGCCGGCAAGTCGACCCTGATCAGCCTGATCCAGCGCCTGGACGACGTGCAGGAAGGACGTATCCTGATCGACGGGCAGGACATCCGCAGCGTCAGCCAGGACAGCCTGCGCGAGCGCATCGCAGTGGTGCCGCAGGAAACCGCGCTGTTCAACCGCAGCATCCGTGAAAACATTCGTTATGGTCGCCCCACTGCGACCGACGAGGAAGTGGTCGAGGCGGCGCGCAGCGCCTTCTGCGACGCCTTCATCCGCGAACTGCCGCAAGGCTACGACACACTGGTAGGCGAGCGTGGCGTGATGCTCTCCGGCGGCCAGCGTCAGCGTCTCGGCATCGCCCGGGCGTTTCTCAAGAACGCGCCGATCCTGATCCTCGACGAGGCCACGTCGGCGCTCGATACCCAGTCCGAAGCCGAAATCCAGGTTGCACTCAACGATCTGGTGCACAACCGCACCGTGGTGGCGGTGGCGCACCGGCTGTCGACCTTGTCGAGCTTCGACCGGATCATCGTGCTGCGCGATGGATGCATCGTCGAGGACGGCGCGCCGCATGAGCTGCGCAGGCGCGGCGGTGAGTTCGACGCGCTGTGGCGCATGCAGGCCGAAGGCTTCAAGCCGCAGCCCGACCCGGCCCGATGAAAAGGGTCGCGGTGACCTCACGCAGCCTGCGCTCGCTGGGCTATGACCCGGACGAGCAGCTACTGGAAGTAGAGTTCCATAATGGCTCGGTCTACCGCTACGAACAGGTGCCGGCCGAGGTGGTGCAGGCCCTGCTCGAGGCCGATTCGATGGGCCGCTATTTCAACCAGGTGTTCAAACCGCAGCACTACCGCTATCGACGCATCGAGTCATAGCAGGCCGTTCACCGTGCCCTGGCCCAGTGACGTGCCCCCGAGTAGGGCGCGCTGGGTGGCTCCGCTTCAGCCCACCACCCGATCGTTGCGGTATGCGGGGCGACGTAGGGTGGAAAACTGCGAAGCATTTTCCACGTGGCGCCTGGATAACTCCGCTGTCTCGACCATTGCGGCGAGGTGGTGAATGGCGGATAAGCTTCGCGTTATCCACCCTACGAAACGCTTCGTGACACCCGATTCGGCAAAACGCGGCCGTCTCGCTGAACTTCCATGTCGCTGTGCGGGCCTCAGATAGACAGGACGCGTCATACCGAGCGGAGGCTCCTCAGTTTGCAAAGGGGAATTATCTAATGTCGGATCACCACACCTACAAGAAGATTGAGATCGTCGGTTCCTCACGCACCAGCGTGGACGACGCAATTCAGAACGGCATCGCCGAGGCCAGCAAGACGCTGCGCAATGTCGAATGGTTCGAAGTCGGCGAAATCCGCGGCCATGTCGAGAACGGCAAGGTCGGCCACTATCAGGTCACCATGAAGATAGGCTTCCGCCTCGCCGACAGCTGATCGTTCAGATCACCGGCAGCGGCTGCAGTCGCCTGCCCGGTGTCGCCTGACGAGTGTCGTCAGGCACCGCTGGGTGTCTGCTTCCGATTGCGCTCGTAACGGCGCAACAGGGGCTGGGTGCTGAGCCCGTGGATCAGGATGCTCAGCGCCACTACCGGGATCACCAGTCGAATGACCTGGTCGGCCTCGTCCGGCAGCAGGCCATGGGTCACCGCGTAGCTCAGGTAATAGAGACTGCCGATGCCACGAATGCCGAACCAGCCGACGGTCATCAGCTGGGTGCGATCCAGGTAACGACGCGGCATCAGCAACCACACGCTCAACGGCCGTATCAGCACGAACAGCGCCAGCGCCAGAGGTACCGCGCGCCAATCCCAGTGCACCGACACCAGCACGCCGAGCATGGTCACCAGCAGCACTTCCAGGCTGCGCTCCAGTTGCCCGCCAAAGGTCAGGATATCGCCCATCATCACTCCGGCCGCCACCTTGGGTTCGGCGATGCGATCGCTCTCCAACGGCAGCTCTCGGGGCGTCATACCGCCTTCGACCATATGCGGCAGCGCATGCGCGATCAGCTCTTCGGATGGTGTTTCGGATCGTTTGGCCACCGAGACTTCGGCGCGCCGCAGGCCAAGCCCGGCGGCGAACACCGCGAGAAACCCCCAAGCCCCTATCAGCTCGGCGCCGACATAGGCGAGGGCGATCAGCGCCAGCGCCAGCGAGTCGTTGGGCGACATTGAGGTATCGACGTAGCGGGTGCGCAGGTAGATCGCCAGCTTGCCGATCAGCTTGCCCAGCATGTAGCCGAACAGCAGCCCGGCCGGAACGGCCCAGACCAGCCGATGCAATGCCCATTCGCCGACCCAGCCCGGCGCCAGCGTCTCTTGCTCGATCAGCAGCAGGCCGAAGACCACGAAGGGGAACGCCGTGCCGTCGTTGAAGCCGGCCTCGCCGGATAGGCCATAGCGCACGTGGTCGCTGTCGCGGGAGTTGTTGACCTGCACCAGGCTGGCCAGCACCGGATCGGTGGGTGCCAGGATCGCACCGGTCAGCACCGCCAGCCCCCAGCTCAGCCCCATCAGGTAGTGACAGACCAGCGCGACACCGGCAATGCAGGCGAGCATCACCGGTCCGGCCAGGATATAGGTGCTCCGCCACGCCGGGTGGCCCAGCGGCATACGTAATTTCAGTCCACTGACGAACAGCGAGACCAGCACCACGACCTCGGTGAGGTGCTCCATCCAGTTGGCGATCAGCAGAAAATCCATCTCCCACAAACCGATGCCGAGTTGCCCGATCAGCAGCCCGAAGCCGAGATAGATCAATGAGGTGGTAACCGGCAGCCAGCGCAGATACGCCGATGCCAGCGCGAGGATCAGCAACAGGACGCCGAGGACGGCCATCCATTCGAGAAAATTCATTCAGTCTTCCGCAAACAAGCGTGACGCGCCGAAGTGCGCATGACTGGTGGTTCGATCGGGATGGTTCGATGGGGTTCAGCGGCGTTCGTCGCAGCGTGCGCCTGCTACTGGAGCGGTTCAGTCAAGGCTTTGGGCTTGGGCTTGGCTTCTGGCTCTTTGAGCTCTTGAGCTCTTTGGCTTTTTTGGCTTTTTTGCTTTTGTGGGAGGCCCGCCCTCGGGACGAAGCTTTTGGGCCTTGGCAGGCCTGCGGCCTGCATTCGCCGCGGGTCGCGCCTCCCACTGGAGCGGCTTCGTGCAGGGATTTGGCTCTGGCTCTTTGAGCTCTTGAGCTCTTTGGCTTTTTGGCTTTTTGGCTCTTGTGGGAGGCCCGCCCTCGGGGCGAAGCTTTTTGGGCCTTGGCAGGCCTGCGGCCTGCATTCGCCGCGGGTCGCGCCTCCCACTG
>NZ_JYHV01000030.1 GCF_000952685.1 Stutzerimonas stutzeri
GATTACGTACAGTCCGATAACCATCAGCGGGTCTGACGACGGCCCCGTGCACCCTATATCCGGCCCCGCACGTTCAGCGGGGTCACCGCGACCATCCAATAACAAAAGCGTCCGAGGTGTTTGCATGAACGAAGTGACCGAGCGGGAAACCGCCCCAGCGGAGAAGCGACTGCCTTTGCTGCAGATGCTGTTGGTGAGTTTCCAGCACGTGCTGCTGATGTATGGCGGCGCGGTAGCCGTCCCACTGATCGTGGGCCAGGCAGCCGGGCTGTCTCGTGAGGAAATCGCCTTCCTGATTAACGCCGATTTACTGGTGGCAGGTATCGCCACGGTCGTGCAGTCGATGGGCATCGGGCCGGTGGGCATCCGCATGCCGGTGATGATGGGCGCCAGCTTCGCCGCGGTCAGCAGCATGGTGGTGATGGCAGGCATGCCCGGCGTCGGCATGCCCGGGATTTTCGGCGCGACCATCGCTGCAGGTTTCTTCGGCCTGTTGATCGCGCCCTTCGTGTGCAAGATCGTGCGGCTGTTTCCACCGTTGGTGACCGGCACGGTGATCACTGCGATCGGCCTGTCGCTGTTCCCGGTCGCGGTGAACTGGGCGGGCGGCGGCAGCGGCACCGGCCAGTTCGGCGCCCTGCCCTACCTCGGCGTGGCAGCAGCGGTACTGGCGGTGATTCTGCTGATCAACCAGTTCATGCGTGGTTTCTGGGTCAATGTCTCGGTGCTGATCGGCATGGCCCTGGGTTATGTACTGGCGGGCAGCCTGGGCATGGTCGACCTGTCCGGCATCAATACGGCACCGGCGTTCCAGGTCGTCACTCCCAATCACTTTGGCACACCGCAGTTCCTGCTCGCACCGATTCTGTCCATGTGCCTGGTGGTGGTGATCATCTTCGTCGAATCCGCCGGCATGTTTCTCGCTTTGGGCAAGATCACCGGCCAGGATGTCGATCCGAAGCAGCTGCGCCGTGGCCTGCTGTGTGACGCGGGCGCTACCTTTCTGGCCGGCTTCATGAACACCTTCACCCACTCCTCGTTCGCGCAGAACATTGGGCTGGTGCAGATGACCGGCGTGCGCAGCCGCTATGTCACCGCGATTGCAGGACTGTTCCTGATCAGTCTGAGCCTGCTGCCGAAAGCGGCGTTCATGGTCGCCTCGATTCCTGCCGCCGTGCTGGGCGGCGCCGGCATCGCCATGTTCGGCATGGTCGCCGCCACCGGCATCAAGATTCTGCAGGAAGCCGACATCGGTGACCGGCGCAACCAGCTGTTGGTCGCGGTGAGCATTGGTCTGGGCATGGTGCCGGTGGTGCGTCCGGAGTTCTTTGCGCACCTGCCGCACTGGATGGAGCCGATCACCCATAGCGGGATTGCGGTAGCAACACTCAGCGCGGTGACCTTGAACCTCCTGTTCAACGTGCTCGGCGGACCGGAGCGCAACGCGCTGACCGGCGCGGTTCAGCATTGAGCGTGCTAAACAGGTCGCGCTGAAGCCGGCGAGGATTTGCCGGTCATCCGCGACACCTCGCAACGAAACCCGCCCGCGCGCGGGTTTCGTCGTATACAGCAGGCGGGACCTCGACAAGCCGTTCGCCCTCGCTAAAATGCAGTCCCGCCCGCCCCGAGCACCTAGAGATGATTGAAGCCAGCTGGATTGCGTTCGCCTTCGTCCTGGGTCTCGCCGCACGCTCTGTGGGCCTGCCGCCGCTGATCGGTTACCTGGGGGCCGGCTTCACCCTGGCGGGCTTCGGCGACCATTTCGGTGTCGGCCCGCAGGACAGCGAAATTCTTGCCCACCTCGCCCATCTAGGGGTGTTGCTGCTGCTGTTCACCGTCGGCCTCAAGCTCAAGCTGAGCAACCTGCTGCGTCGCGAGGTCATCGGCGGCGGCCTGCTGCATTTCGCCATTTCCAGTCTCCTGGTCATGCCTGCCATTGTGCTGTTTCTCGATACGGGCTGGCGCGAGAGCCTGCTGCTGGCTATCGCGCTGTCGTTCTCCAGCACGGTATTGGCCGCCAAGGTGCTGGAGGGCAAGCGCGAGCTGCGCGCCTTCCATGGCCGGGTCGCGATCGGCGTACTAATCATCCAGGACCTGATCGCCCTGGTGGTGATGAGCATCGCCAGCGGCAAGGTTCCGTCGGCCTGGGCATTACTGGTGTTCGGCATCCCGCTGTTGCGTCCGTTGCTGTTCCGCCTGCTCGACTACAGCGGTCACGAGGAGCTGATGGTATTGCTGGGCCTCACCCTGGCGCTTGTAGTCGGCGGGCTCGGATTCGAGCATGTCGGGCTCAGCTCGGAGCTGGGCGCGTTGGCCTTCGGCGCCATGCTGGCCAAGCACAAGCGTGCCACCGAACTGTCGAACTCGTTGTGGGCGATCAAGGAAGTCTTCCTTGTCGGTTTTTTTCTGCAGATTGGCATCGGCGGGCTGCCGGATACGAGCGCCATGCTCTTCGCAGCGGCGCTGGCTGTGCTGTTGCCACTCAAGGGTGCGCTGTTCTTCTTTCTTTTCCTGCTCTTTCGCCTGCGCGCGCGCAGCGCCTTTCTCAGCGCCTCGAGCCTGACCAACTACAGTGAGTTCGGCTTGATCGTCGCCAGCGTGGTGTTGCCCCAGTGGCTGACACCGCTGGCCATCACCGTGGCGCTGTCGTTCGTCATTTCCGCTCAGCTCAATCGCATCTCCCACCCGCTCTACGATCGGCTGGCCAAGCGCCTGATTCCATTCGAACGCAACACCCGGCACCCCGACGAGCAACCGGTATCACTGGGTGACGCACAAATACTGATCATGGGCATGGGCCGCACCGGCCGCGCCGCCTACGATCATCTGCGCGAAAAGGGCTGGCGCCTGATCAGCCTCGATTCCGACCCGGTTACCATCGAAAAAAGCAGCGAAAGTGGCCGCCATGTTCTATTCGCCGATGCCGAAGACCAGATGTTCTGGGCGTGTCTGGAAATGAACAAGGTGGAGGCGGTGATCCTGGCGATGAACGATGCGGAGGCCAAGATCATTTCTACCCGCAAGCTGCGTAGCAAAGGCTTCGACGGATTGATCGTCTCCCATGCGATGTACGAAGACATCGCCCAACAGATCGAGGAAGCCGGCGCCGACCGCACCTACCTCACCATGACCGAAGCCGGTGCAGGGCTCGCCGAAAACGTGGCCCTGGAGTTGCTGGCCAAGCGCTGAGCCGGCTGCCTCGCCCTACATCCGCTATCAGCATCGCCCATCACCCATCATTCACCTGCCGATTGCGGCCATCTGAATTGTGCACAATTTTTAAATTAATTGTTTAAAGGTGTGTTCACAGGTTGCTATAGTCGGGCACATCCTGACCGATCGAACAGCTTTTCCGACGATCAGCGTATGGGGGTCCGTGCAGCCCCGAAGCCCATGACCGAACAATAACTAATGGCAGGCTTGACCATGACCGCAACCGAATCCAGGAGCGGTGACGCTCCCAACCAGGACCTGATCTATCAGCTCGAGGATCGCCCGGGTCCGCTCCCCGCTACCTTTGCCGCGATACAGCATGTGCTGGCCAGCTTCGTCGGTGTCATTACCCCTACCCTGATCATCGGCAGCGTGCTTGGCCTGGGCGACTACGTGCCCTATCTGGTCAGCATGGCCTTGTTCGTCTCAGGTCTCGGCACTTTCATCCAGGCCAAACGGGTCGGCCCTATCGGCGCCGGCATGCTCTGCCTGCAGGGCACCAGTTTCGGCTTTCTCAGCGTGATCCTGGCGGCGGGCTTTATCGTCAAGGGGCGCGGTGGCAGTCCGGAAGAAATCCTTTCCACCCTGTTCGGCGTCAGCTTCTGCGCCGCTTTCGTCGAGATTGCCGTCAGCCGCTGCATCGATCGACTGCGCAGGATCATCACACCGGTGGTCACCGGCACCATCATCTGTCTGATGGGTCTGTCGTTGATCAAGGTTTCGATGACCGATATCGCCGGCGGCTACGGGGTCGAGAACCCCGGTGCGCTGCCCAACCTCGCATTGGCGGGTCTGGTGCTGGGTACCATCATCGTGCTCAACCGCTTCGGGATTCCGCTGCTGCGATTGTCAGCGGTGATCGTCGCACTGATGGTCGGCTACTTTGCGGCCTGGATGATGGGCATGGTGGATTTTTCCAGCCTCGCCACCCTCCCGGCAATCAGTGTGCCGCAGCCGTTCAAGTTCGGCTTCGCCTTCGACTGGATGGCGTTCATTCCGATTGCGGTGATCTTCCTGATCACCCCGCTGGAAACCGCAGGCGATCTGACCGCCAACTCGATGATCTCGCGCCAGCCGGTGAAGGGTCCGCTGTACATGAAGCGGATCAAGGGCGGCATTCTCGGCGACGGCTGCAGCTCGCTGCTGGCCGCCACCTTCAACAGCCTGCCGATGACGACCTTCAGCCAGAACAACGGCGTGATCCAACTGACCGGCGTGGCCAGCCGCCACGTAGGGTTGTACATCGCTGGCATTCTGATTCTCTTGGCGCTGTTTCCCGTGGTCGGCGGTGTTCTGCAACTGATGCCCAAACCGGTACTCGGTGGCGCCACGCTGATCATGTTCGGCACCGTCGCCATCGCCGGTATCAAGATCCTCGCCGAAGCGGGGCTGAACCGCCGCAACATGCTGATCGTGGCCATCTCGCTGGGCCTGGGCCTGGGGGTCGCGGCCGTGCCGGAAGTGCTGACCAACCTGCCCGAGGTACTGAAGAACATCTTCGGCTCACCGATCACCATCGGTGCCTTCAGCGCGATCCTGCTCAACTTCTTCCTGCCACGCGAACCAGGTGAGCTGGACGACTACGACCCCGACAATCTGATCGAGGATTCGGTGGGTACCAACACCCTGGCAGTCAACATCCCGAACTACGCCGAGCCTGCCTCGAAGGCGACCAGCGACGACACCAGAGAGCACCTCACCCCAACCGGCTGACCCGCCTCGCGCCTGGCCGCTGCGGCGCCAGGCGCAACACCCGCATCCATCACAACAACAAAACCAAAGGGTATACACATGAACTTCAGACTCTCTCCCCTTTCGCTGGCGCTGGCCGGCAGCATGCTCGCCGCACCGGCCTTCGCCGACGGCATGCTGCATTGGCAGAACAACAGCCTTACCTATCTATATGGCAAGAATTTCAAGGTCGATGCGGGCGAGATTCAACAGACCGTGACCTTCGAACACGCCAGCGGCTGGAGCTGGGGCGACATGTTTTTGTTCGTCGATAGCAAGTGGTACAACGGCCTGTCCGGCAACGACGGCCATACCTACTACGGCGAGTTCAGCCCGCGCCTGTCGCTGAGCAAAGTCAGCGGCCAGGACATGAGTTTCGGCCCGATCAAGGATGTGTTGCTCGCGGCCACCTACGAGCGCGGTGAAAGCACCAATGGCGTGCCGAACCAAAACTATCTGCTCGGCCCCGCCGTGGATCTCGACGTACCCGGCTTCGATCGCCTGGCCATCAATGTCTACTACCGCAAGCCCGATGGCACCACCGGCAAGCCTGGCGGCCAATGGCAGGTGACACCGACCTGGGCCATGACCTTCCCGGTCGGCAAGTCCGACATCCTCTTCGATGGCTTCATCGATTGGGTGGTCAACGATGCCGGCTCCGAGCGCCGCGGCGACTTCGTCTCGAAGAACCTGCACATCAACCCACAGATCAAGTACGACCTCGGCAAAGCGCTGGACGGTGAGGCGGGCAAGCTTTACGTGGGCATCGAGTACGACTACTGGTCCGACAAATACGGTATCGAGGACGGCGGTTTCGTCAGCCGCAACTTCGTCGGCTCGACGAATCAGAACACCGCCAGCCTGCTGGTCAAAGCGCACTTCTGACCGAGTGCAGACGAACGAAAGGCAGCCCTGGGGCTGCCTTTTTTGTCTCTGTCTCATTCCTTCTTCGGACGACGTTTCATGCGTGGGTCGCCTTGGACGGTCCCGTACTCGGCAAACCTGAGCAGAGATCGGTCCGCCATCGAATCCGGAAGCCCCGATACAACCATCTGATGGTGACTAGCCTCGCTCGCTCCAGAACAGGTGAGCCCGCCTCGCTCCCGGCGGATCTTGCACCTGCCCTTGAGATCAATCGCCTCGTTTACCCGCGCCCTTCATCACAACTTGAAGCTGCCCATCTGCCGGCTCAGATCGTCCGCCAGGCGGCTCAGTGCCTGACAGTCCTCGCGGCAGCCCCGCACGTCGCTGGCGGTCGCCTGGGCGAGATCGGCGATGCCCTGGACGTTGTGGGTGATTTCTTCGGTGACGCTGCTCTGCTCTTCGGTCGCCGCGGCGACCTGAGCATTCATGCCGCTGATCGCTTCGACCTGCTCCGTGATGGCATTCAGCGACTGGCCGGTACGCTGGCTGGCTTGAACACCGGTACCAGTGGCAGCCTGTCCTGCGTGCATCGAATTGACCGCGGTCTCCGCGCCGCTCTTGAGCCCCAGAATCATCTGCTGGATCTCGTCGGTCGACGCCTGGGTACGGCTAGCCAGGGTTCTCACCTCATCGGCGACCACCGCGAAGCCCCGGCCCATCTCTCCGGCACGTGCGGCCTCGATGGCGGCATTGAGGGCGAGCAGATTGGTCTGTTCGGAAATGCTGCGGATCACCGCGAGCACCTTGTCGATAGACGCGACCTGCTGCGCGAGGTCGGTCACCGATTCGGCGGCGTGACCGATCTCTCCGGACATTTTCTCGATGTGTGCGATGGAGTCCCCCACCACCTGGCCCGCCTGCACCGCTTCGTCACGCGCGTCCTTGGAGGCCTGCGCGGCGCTGCTGGCGTTGCGGGCGATCTCCTGGACCGTCAAGCCCATCTCATGCACCGCGGTTGCCACCATATCCGTCATCTCGTGCTGGCGCCCGGCGCGGGTGGCGGTGTTATCGACCACTTCCGCCACCTGCCCGACCGCAACGCGCAACTGTTGGCTGGTATTCAGTATGTCACCGATGAGGCCCCGCAGGCTGCCGATGAAGCGATTGAAGCCGCGCGCCAGATCACCCAGCTCGTCAGCCCGGCTCTCGTCGAGGCGGCGAGTCAGGTCGCCGCCGCCACCGCCGATTTCCACCAGCGCCGAGGTCACCTGGCGGATCGGTCGAACCAGCCCACGGGCCAGCAACACCACGAGCCCCAGGAAGAACAACGCGATACAGGCCGCGATCAGGCTGATGGTCCACAAGGTGCGTCGTGCTTCAGCGAAGATTTCGGCTTCCGGCACCGTGCTGACCAGGATCCAGTTCAGGCTGTCCAGCGGTTGCGCCAGTGCCAGAAAAGCTTCGCCCTCATGCTCGAATCTCACCGTCGTTTGCTCGCCCGCCAGCAGTCGACGCGCCGCATCATCTCCGGTCAGCGCCTTCAGTTCGGTGCGATCGTTATGCTCGGTACGGGGATGAACCTTGACCCGTCCGCTCGCATCGATCAGGTACACCTCGCCTCGCTCACCGAAGCGAAAGTTGCTGATCAGCTCGGACATGCTTTTCAGGCTGTAGCCCAGCCCGGCAACGCCCAGGGTCTTGCCGCCGGCCGTGATGCGCTGGTTGATGAACAGCGTGGGTAGCCGCGAGGTCTTGTCGATGTCGATCTCGAAGCGGCGGTTTATGTCGCTGTCGAGCAGGCTGTAGAACCAGCCATCGCCCGGCGCACTGCGTTGCAAGGTGCGTGAAAGACCGGTCTCGGAATAATAGTTGCCGCTTTCCAGCACCGCGATGGAGGCCGTCAACGCTTGCTCCTGGGTTTTCACGCCCTGCAGGTAGCGCCCCATCGCCGCCGCCTGATCCGGGCTCTCGCCATCGCGAAGCCACTCCTGCACCAGGCTGTTACCCGCGATCCCGGCGGTGGCGGTTATCGGCGCCATCAACGTGCGCTCGATATCGTTGCGAATCGCGGTGATGTTGGCAGGCAGGGCCTGACCAACCAGATAGCGTTCGGCCAAACCATTCAGTGCGGATGAATAAATCAGGATGACGATCAGGAGGCTGGTGAGTAACGCAGCCCCCATGCTGACAATCAACTGCCACTGGATACTGCGTTTCATGAAAGACATGTGACGACCTCTGGCGGGAACTACGTATACATTTATTCGTCTTTTCGTATACGCCATTTATGCATGGCGTCATTCGTCTATCGGTACGGCCATGACAAACTTGATAACCGTTCGGCGGCGGCGTTGATTGGCCGGAAGCACCGCTCCTGGCGGTCGACATCGCTATCCCGTTCGCTATCGCGCCTCATGGCGTGATGGCTCGCCAACCTTGCGTAGCCCCAGCAACCACAGGCTAATGCATACGCGCGACCTGCCTACGGCTGCCGACGAACCTCTATCAATCACCGCTCGCGTGCTTGAGCTTCTGCCGCTCGAGAAAATCGACTTTCCATTGCTCCATGCCGATGTATTCCGAAGACAGGTTCGCCTCGACCTGATGCCGTGTCTTGAGCGCGGCGACGGCAGACGACTGATCAGCGAGGTAGCGGTCGAAGCGCTCGACCAGTTCAGGATGATCGAGCGTGGAGAGATTGAAGGTGCTGCGGGTATGCGGTAGCGCGGGTTCGAATACCAGAGCGCCCGGCTTCGCACGCACATTGTTCAGGTAGTGCGCCGCGACCACCACATTGTAGTAGGCGCCGTCGCTGTCCTTGAGCAGGGCCTGGCGCACCATGCGCGGCAGATCCGGGCTGCTGACCAGGAGGATCTGCCCGGCCGCGACCCGATCTTCGTAGCCCCAGGGTGTCCAACCGTCGACCACCGCCAGGCGCTTGAGCTCGTCGACCCCAAGCCCTGCGCGTCGAGGGGCCACCATCACCCCATCGATATACTTGACCACTGCCTGGCTGTAATGCAGCCGGTAGCCGCGCTTGGCGGCTGCGGACCAGTTGGGGTTATCCGGATACTTGGCATCGATGCGACCGGCGAGCAGCGCGGGTAGTAATTCCTCGACCGGTAGAACCTTGTAGACCAGTCGCACTCCGCTGTGCGCGGCAAAGCTGTCCAGAAGCTCGCGAGCGAAGCCCCGATAATTGCCGTGCGCATCGCCGTCATAGTGCGGCATGAAAGCCGCCTGCTCGACACCGACTACATAAGTCTGCTCGGCGAGCACGGGTGCCGACAGCGCCAGCAAGGCGATCGCAAGAATCGTTTTCATGGGAGCTCCTTGTTGTGTTGGACGACCCGCTCGGCAGCCGGCAGCTGTCCTGTAATCGATTAAACGCAGGACATGACGAGTCGAACTGATGGCACGACAGTATCAGAAGCCTTTTATATATGTATACAAAACATCATGGAATTTGTTCACATAAAATCCCGCCAGCGCAGCGACTTGAGGCCATTCGGAAGCCAGTGCTAGCATGCCGCGGCAGGCCACCAGGCTGGTGGTTGTGAATCGAACAGGTCTTATGTCCAGTATCCGCGAGCGCAACAAAGAACTGATCCTGCGCGCTGCCAGCGAAGAGTTTGCCGAAAAGGGCTTCGCCGCCAGTAAAACCAGTGACATCGCCAACCGCGCCGGGCTACCCAAGCCCAACGTTTACTACTATTTCAAAAGCAAGGAAAACCTCTATCGAGAGGTGCTCGACAGCATCGTCGAGCCTCTGCTGCAGGCGTCCGCTCCGTTCAATCAGCCCGGCGAACCGGCCGACGTACTGCGCGCCTACATTCGCACCAAGATCCGCATTTCACGTGAGCATGCCTGCGCCTCCAAGGTGTTCGCCAGCGAGATCATGCATGGCGCACCGCATCTCCCGGCCGAGCGGGCCGCACAATTGAACGCCCAGGCCAGCCACAACGTCGCCTGCATTCAGGGCTGGATCGATCAGGGTTTGATGGCTGCGGTCGACCCCAATCATCTGATGTTCAGCATCTGGGCAGCAACCCAGACCTACGCCGATTTCGACTGGCAGATCACCACCGTGACAGGCAAGGCGAAGCTCGACGATGCGGACTATGAAGCCGCCGCCGAAACGATCATTCGTATGGTCATCAAAGGCTGCGAGGTAAAGGAAGCAGCCACCGTCAGCTGAAGTCGCTTTTTAGCGTTCAGAGTGTCTAGCATCATGGTTCTAGACCTGCAAATGGTCGCAACGGCACGGTCGACGGAAGGTTCTGCAGGACGCCGGCCGTTCTGATAACGTTCTGCCTTATAAGCACTTCCTACCTTTGACGCTTCATCTATGACGACTAATACTTGCGCTGGGCACCGGCTTGGAACAAGGAAATCCTTTTGACCGCATTGCGCAACAGCCTGTCGAGGAAACTGCTCCGTATCGTTCTGCTGTCAGCGCTTGCCGTTGGGCTGGTATTGAGCTGCGCGCAAATCGTCTTCGATGCTTACAAGACCCGCCATCTGATCAATACGGAGGCGCAGCGAATCCTACGCATGACGCGCGACCCCTCCACCCAGGCGATCTACAGCCTGGACCGGGAAATGGGTGCGCAGGTCATGGAGGGACTGTTCCAGCACGAGTCGATTCACGAGGCGTCAATCGGCCATCCGGGAGAAAAGCCTCTGGCTTACAAATCCCGCCCGCTCATGTCATCGCCTTCACGCTGGCTGACCGATCCGATACTCGGCCGAGACCAGGAGTTCACCATCCCACTGATCGGCCGCCCGCCCTACAACGAGTACTATGGCGATCTACGCATCACGCTCGATACTGCCCCTTATGGCGAGGATTTCGTCAGCAACTCGGGAGTGATTTTTGTCGTAGGTATTCTTCGGGCACTGGTCTTGGGCCTACTGCTCTATCTGATCTATGAATGGCTGCTGACACGACCGCTGACCAAGCTCATCGAGCACCTGTCGCATATCAACCCGAACCGCCCGGGCGAACGCTCGCTGCCGATGCCGAAGGGGCACGAGCGTAATGAGCTAGGGCTTTGGGTCGAGACCGCCAATGGCCTGCTCGCCGCCATCGAACACAACATGCAGTTGCGCCACGCGGCAGAAAGCAGCCTGCAACGCATGACCCAGTATGACTCGCTGACCGGCCTGCCCAATCGCCAACAACTGCAACAGCAGCTCGACAATATCCTTGGCGAGGCCGCGCGGTTGCAGCGCCGCGTAGCCGTACTCTGCCTCGGACTGGACGACTTCAAGGGTGTGAACGAGCAGTTCAGCTATCAGCACGGGGACCGCATGCTGGTCGCGCTGGCCGAACGTCTACGCAGCTTGAGCGGGCGTGTCGGTGCTCTCGCACGCCTGGGTGGCGATCAGTTCGTCCTGGTACTGTTCGGCTTCGAGCAACCCTACGAAGCGGCGGAGCTGGCGCAAAAAATACTTGATGATCTGGAACGCCCCGTCATCCTCGATCAGCAGAACATACGGTTACGCGCGACCATCGGGATCACCCTGTATCCCGAAGACGGCGACAGTACGGAAAAGCTCCTGCAGAAAGCCGAGCAGACCATGACTCTGGCCAAGAACCGCTCGCGCAACCGCTACCAGTTTTATGTCGCGAGCATCGATAGCCAGATGCGAGCGCGCCGGGAATTACAGAACGACCTGGCAGAAGCCCTTCAGCGCGGCGAGTTCCACCTGGTCTACCAGCCGCAGATCGACTATCGCCTGAAACGCATCACCGGGGTCGAGGCATTGCTGCGCTGGTCACACCCGAGCGGCAAGATGATTCCGCCGGACATTTTCATTCCCCTCGCCGAACAGAACGGTAGCATCATCGGCATTGGCGAATGGGTGCTGGATCAGGCCTGTCGGCAATTGAGCGAATGGCATCAGCAGGGTTTCAGCGACCTGCGTATGGCGGTCAATCTATCCACGGTGCAATTGCACCATGCCGAACTGCCGGACATGATCAGCAAGCTGCTCGAGACCCACCAGCTGCCGCCCGAGACGCTGGAGCTCGAGGTTACCGAAACGGGATTGATGGAAGACATCGCCGCCGCCACCCGCAATCTGCATAGCCTGCGCCGCTCCGGTGCGCTGATTGCGATCGACGACTTCGGCACTGGCTATTCCTCGCTCAGCTACCTGAAAAGCCTGCCGCTGGACAAGATCAAGATAGACAAGAGTTTCGTCCGCGACATGTCCGCCGACCAAGGCGACACGACCATCGTCCGGGCCATCATTCAGTTGGGTAAGAGCCTCGGCATGCTGGTGATCGCCGAAGGTGTGGAAACCGCCGAGCAGGAACGCTACCTCATCGACGAAGGCTGCAACGAAGGCCAGGGTTATTACTACAGCAAGCCGCTGCCGGCATCCGAGCTGGCCATACTGTTGCGCCAATCCCTGCGTTTCGAACACAGGTTCAACTCGGAACCGCTGTAACGCCATCTGTCCGCCGTGCTCGTAGCACGGCCCTCTCCTCTTCTGCCTACCCATGAGCGACGCGCATGAAGCGTTTTGAATTGATCGACACCGCAGACATCCCTGACGACCTTGGTGCACTTTGCCTGTTTAGCTACGGTGATGATTTTGTCATCAAGATCCAGGGCGGCAACGGCAATCAACTGATGAACACCCGCATGCACGGTTCCGAAGATGCCTTGGCGGAGATTCCCTGCAAAAGAATCGCCCAGCGCACCCAACCTCGCGTGCTGATCGGCGGGCTGGGCATGGGCTTTACCCTGGCATCGGCGCTCAAGCATCTAGGCAACGACGCCGAGGTTCATGTCGCTGAACTGGTACCCGGAGTGATCGAATGGAATCGCGGCCCTCTGGGCGAAAAGTCTGGCATGCCGATCAACGACCCACGAACCCGCATACGCTTGGGCGATGTCGCCGCCATCCTACGGGACGAGCCGCAGGGCTTCGACGCGATCATGCTCGATGTGGACAACGGACCTGAAGGGCTGACCCGCAAGGGCAACAGCTGGCTGTATTCATCAGCCGGACTCGAAACCTGCGCCCGGGCACTGCGCTCCAAGGGCGTGCTCGCCGTATGGTCGGCCAGCGCCGACCGCGCGTTTTCTCAGCGCCTGGCCCAGTCGGGGTTCAAGGCCGAGGAGGTCCAAGTGTTTGCCCACGGTAACCGTGGCACCCGCCACACCATTTGGATCGCCGACAAACGAAGCTGATATCGGACGGGCAACGATTGATAGCCTATAGCCATCAAACTTGTGAGCAGCTGTGGATCGCCTCCGCTACACTCAGACCCGACTGACCCGCTCCATCGTGGTCGGCAGATTAGCAGTACGCGCGATGACGACAGAGAATCCCCCCTCCCTGGCTACCGTTCTTGATCTTATGCTCGACGCCGTCTGCGTCGTTGATGCCACTGGGCACTTCGTCTACGTCAGCGCTGCGTGCGAACGCATCTTCGGGTATACGCAGGACGAAATGATCGGTCGCGCGATGATAGACATGGTGGCCCCCGAAGACCGTGAGCGCACTCTGGAAGCGGCCAAGCAAGTGATGTCAGGCCAGCTCAGCCTGCATTTCGAGAATCGCTACATCCGCAAGGATGGTCAGCGGGTGGATATCATGTGGTCGGCCCGCTGGTCCGAGGACGACCAGCTGCGCGTCGGCGTTGCGCGTGACATTACCCAGCGCAAGCATTTCGAATCGCTGCAAGCGGCGGTGTACGCCATATCCGAGGCGGCCCACAACACCGCCGATCTCGCCGCCCTGTTCGAGCAGATTCATCTGATCATCGGAAGTCTCATCCCGGCACCCAATTTTTTCGTAGCCTTGAACACATTGGGCATAGGCTCGCCGATTTTTCCTTATCACAAAACCAATGGCGATCCGACGCAGCTCCCTTTCGAGTCGGCCGCGGCGCTCTGCACGGAGGTAACACGTACCGGACAGGCCCTGCTGCTGACCGCCCAGAATGACCAGGTTTGTAGCAATCTCAAGACGGCCGCCGACACGAACCGGTTCTGCTGGCTGGCTGCGCCGTTATCGACGCGCCAGGGCAGTCTCGGCGCCCTCTTGCTCAGCGATGCGGCGCAGAACGCGACGTATCGCGAGCAGGACCGGGAGCTGTTGCAATTCGTCGCCAATCAGGTCGCCACGGCCATCGAACGTAAACAGCTGCATGCCCGCCTGGAGAGGATGGCTCAATACGATGAGCTCACCGGTTTACCCAATCGCGCCTTCCTGTTCGACCGGCTGAAAACCGCACTGGCACGTGCACGTCGCAACGGTCAGCCGTTTTCGCTGCTTTATCTGGATCTGAACCGGTTCAAGCAGGTCAACGACCATCACGGTCACAGCGTCGGCGATCTACTTTTGCAAGCCTTCGCCAGGCGGCTAGCGCAGCACACCCGGGAAGTGGATACGGTTGCGCGGATGGGCGGCGACGAGTTCGTCGTACTGCTGGAGAACAGCCCATCAAGAGCCGATGCGATGGTGGTCGTCGACAACATCCGGAGCGCCATGCAAGCACCTGTGGAGCTTGCGGGCCTGAGCCTGGTGGCTCAACCAAGTATCGGCGTGGCCTATTTCCCGGAGGACGGCGCCGATGAAGCCTCGTTGCTCAAGCATGCCGACGAGGCCATGTATCAGGAGAAGCTAGGCCCGACGATACACGACAAGACCCCGCAGCCTGCAAAGCAAGACGATGCATCGATCGATCCGACTGTCAGGAAGAAAGACGCGTAAGACGTCTTTCTCCAGGCCTGGGGGCATCCGTTGCGCTTCAACGGCTCATCCGCCCAACCGGGACGCCAGCATCACCGCACCCAAAAGGCATAACGCAGCGCCGCCCGCGGCATGCCAGCGATAGCGCCGCGCGAGAACCTCCTCACCGTGGCTCGATAACACGAACGGCAAAGGCTCATTGGGGCGCACGAGGCGGTGCTGAGCCCGCTGCGTGCTGGCAAGACGATGACGTCGTTCTGCTTCGAGGCCCGCCGCGAGACGCACACGGCCCCACTCAGCCTGATCGAGTTGGCCGTCACGATTGTTGTCGAAGCGCTGCAGCAGCCCGGCATAGTTTTCTTTCCATTCCCGCACTACTTGCCCTTGGGCGGTATGAAGGTCGAGCCCTTGCCGGCCGCCGCCTTCGGTGCGGAAATCGCCGATCGCATAAAGCGGCTCATCGGCGTGGAGTCGCTCCTCGGTGTAGCGATATTGGCGGCTACCGGTCAGCCAATCGAGCACACCGCGAATCGGCAGTCCCCAGGGATGACGCCGATCACCAGTCCATCTATCGCGTCGTGCCGGCAGCACTTCGGCGCCGCGCGGATCAATCAAGCAGTCCCCGGTCGTATCGCACAAACGCAACAGGCTCTCGCTGCTGCCCTGCTCGACGATCCGCCAACTGCTGCGCTTGCCACTGGCGCGATATTCCTCGATACGGTAGCGCCACCAGAGACAGGGTTTGGCCGTTAGTGGCGCCTGCAAGGACGGCACGTCAGGCAAGTCTCGCAGCACCCCGGTAAGTTCGACGTAGCCCTGCGCTGCCGAGCGAATCTTCGAGGTAGGTGTGTCCAGCAGATGGCGCAGCTTCGACCAGCGACTGATCCATAGCCAGCCACCCATCAGGCACATGCCGATCGCCACACCAATGAACAGCATCGGCCCGACCCCGCTCAGCCGAACAGGGGTTTGAGGTCGACATCGGCCTTCTCCGCCTCGCTGAACTGCAGCAATTCGGCCTCTCGGAAGCCGAAGGCGCGCGCCAGCAACACATCGGGAAACTGCTCGATGCGTACGTTGTTCAGGTTGACCGATTCGTTATACAGCTCTCGGCGATCGGCGATGCCGCTCTCCAATCCACTGATGCGCTGCTGCAGATGCCGAAAGCTCTCGCTGGCACGCAGCTCGGGATAATTCTCGGCCAGTGCGAACAGCCGCCCCAGACCGGCGCGCAGTCCGGTTTCAGCCTGTCCTAAGGCACCGACATCACCCTGTTCGCGCGCATTGGCCACGGCATTGCGCGCAGTGACGACCTGCTCCAAGGTAATGCGCTCGTGCTGCATGTATTGCTTGCAGGTCTCGACCAGTTTCGGCAGTTCCTCGTGGCGCTGGCGAAGCAGTACGTCGATGTTAGACCAGGCCTTGCTGACGCCGTGCTTGAGGCGCACCAGACCGTTGTAGAGAACCACCGCATAGGCAGCGACAAGAAACAGCACAACCAATGCAACCACAGCGCTCAGGCTCATCGGGCTTCTCCAGAATCCAACTATCGGGATGGCATTCTAACGGCACCGCATTCAGCGAAGCGCGATCTGTTCCACGCAATTCCTTTGCACAAAATGCAAATCTTTCGCATTATGACCCGCATCGGATCGTCTGGTACTCGCTATCGACATTCGCAAATACCCTCTGCAAGCAAAGGAACCCGCCATGCTACGCACCCCCGTCTGGGCCACCGCCAGCCTGTTGGCTGTCGCTATTTCACTCGCTGGTTGCGGCGAAGACAAGGCGCCCGCCGAACAGCCTGCCGCTCCGCAGGCCACTCAAAGTGAACCGGCCACGAGCGCACCAGCAAAAGAGACCCTGAACGACGAGGCTGCGCAGGCAGTAGTCAAGCATTACGCAGATATCGCGCATGCCGTCTTCAGCGATGCACATAGCACTGCCGTGAAATTGCAGGATGCGGTAAACGCCCTGCTCGCCAATCCGACCGAGGAAACCCTGCAGGCTGCCAAGGACGCCTGGCTGGCGGCCCGCGTGCCGTACATGCAGAGCGAAGTGTTCCGCTTCGGCAATCCGGTAGTGGATGAGTGGGAAGGCCAGCTCAACGCGTGGCCGCTGGACGAAGGCATGATCGACTACGTCCAAGGCGACTATCAACACGCCCTTGGCAATCCGGGCGCTACCGCCAACATCATCGCCAACAAGGAACTGCAAGTTGGTGAAGACAAGATCGACGTCAGCGAAATCACTGGCGAGAAGCTTGCCAGCCTGAACGAACTGGCCGGGGCCGAAGCCAACGTCGCTACGGGCTACCACGCCATCGAATTTCTGCTCTGGGGCCAAGATCTGAATGGCACCGAGGCCGGCGCGGGTCAACGCCCCGTCAGCGATTTCATCGAGGGTGACGGCTGCACCGGTGGTAACTGCGATCGCCGCCGCGCCTACCTCAAAGCCGTAACCCAACTGGTAGTCAGCGATCTCGAAGAGATGGTCGGCGAGTGGCGAGCCGGCGTCGCTGACAACTACCGCGCCAGTCTGGAAAGCGAGTCCGCGGAAAATGGTCTGCGCAAGATGTTCTTCGGCATGGGCAGCCTGTCGCTCGGCGAGCTGGCCGGCGAACGCATGAAGGTCGCGCTGGAAGCCAACTCGCCGGAAGACGAGCACGATTGCTTCAGCGACAACACGCATAACTCGCACTTTTATAACGCCAAGGGCATCCGTAACGTCTACCTCGGTGAATATAAGCGCGTGGACGGCACCACACTCAACGGTGCGAGCCTGGCATCGCTGGTCGAAGGCGTCGATCCGCAGACCGACACTACGCTGAAGTCCGATCTGGAAACCACTGAAGCCAAACTGCAAGTGCTGGTCACCAGCGCCGAAGGCGGCGAAGCCTTCGATCAACTGATCGCGCCCGACAATAAAGAAGGCCAGGAAAAGGTACGGGCCGCGATCGCTGCGCTGGTGCAACAGACCGCATCCATCGAGAAAGCCGCTGCCGCACTGGGCATCAGCGACCTCAACCCGGACACGGCTGATCATCAGTTCTGATCCGGCGCTCGTGAAAATAGAGGGCGGCGCGCTGTCGCCCTCTTCCCTGCTTCCCGCGAACGCGACCAGCGTTCGTTTGGCCACACGAGAAATCGGCAAATGCAAATTGCTCTTATTCAGACTCTATTAGCCTGCTAAGATTGCTGCCCTGTCACGACCCTGGTATCACCGATGCACCCGCTTTTTCGTGCTGCCGTCGCATTGCTGCTGGCCTTTGGCCTGATCGGTTGCGAAGAGCAGACACCGCGTTTTACACAAGCAGAGCCTGGGGAGGCTCTTTCCGCGGGTAGCGCCACGGTGATGAAGTTCGATCAGAACGCTTTTTCGCTGCCCTCGGCCAATCTGAGCCCGCTACGCCGCCTGGATTTCAGCGTCGGCAACAGCTTTTTCCGCAATCCCTGGGTAATCGCCCCGTCATCAACCACCGCTCGCGACGGGCTCGGCCCGTTGATGAACACCAACGCCTGCCAGAACTGCCATATCAAGGATGGCCGCGGCCGCCCGGCAGAAACCGAGCGCGGCAATGCCGTGTCGATGCTGGTACGGCTGTCGATTCCTGCCAGCGCTGAACACACCGAAGTCGTCGCGCAACGGGGCATCGCACCAGAACCCACCTATGGTGGTCAGCTGCAGGACATGGCAATCCCCGGTGTGGCGCCCGAAGGCAAGGTCCGGCTGAGCTATGGCACCCGGTATGAACGTTTCTCCGACGGTTTCGAGGTCGAGCTGAGAATCCCACAGCTGGAAATCGTCGAGCTGGGTTACGGCCCGATGCATCCCCACACTCAATTCTCCGTCCGTGTGGCACCGGCCATGATCGGTCTCGGATTGCTGGAAGCCATTCCCGAGTCCGCGCTGCTGGCCCACGCCGATCCGGACGACCGCGATGGCGATGGTATCTCCGGTCGGCCCAACCGGGTCTTCGACCAGGTCACGCGCAAGACGGTGATGGGCCGCTTCGGCTGGAAGGCCGGACAACCGAACCTGAATCAGCAGAACGCCGACGCTTTCTTCAATGACATGGGCCTGACGACCAGTCTCTTCACGGGCAGCAGCTGCACCGATAGGCAGCTGGACTGTCTGGCGATGCCCGATGGCGGCGAGCTCGAAGTCAGCGATCACATTCTCGGATTGGTCTTGTTCTACACTCGCAATCTCGGCGTACCAGCGCGGCGCAACGTCGACGATCCCCAGGTACTGGCAGGCAAGACGCTGTTCCACCGAGCCGGTTGCCAGAGTTGCCATGTTCCGCAGTTCACCACCGGCGATGCCGCCGAGCCCGAGCTAGCGAACCAAACGATCCGCCCCTACACCGATCTGCTGCTGCATGACATGGGCGAAGGGCTTGCCGACCACCGTCCCGAGTTCGAAGCCGGCGGCAGCGAATGGCGAACGCCGCCGCTGTGGGGCATCGGTCTGACCGAAACGATTAGCGGGCACACCCAGTTCCTACATGACGGACGCGCCCGCAATCTGCTCGAAGCCGTACTCTGGCACGGCGGCGAAGCAGAACAGGCCAAGCAGTCGGTGCTCGACTTCGACGAAGACGAGCGCAGCGCCCTGCTGGCTTTTCTCGAATCACTCTAGCGTCGGACCAGCCAGAGCTGTCCGGCCTTGCCGAGGAGCAACATGTACGCCAACCGTTATCTTTCAGGGTTCACCGCCACCGCACTGGGCCTGCTGCTCAGTGCCTGCGCGCCATCCGATCCATTTGCCGAGACCAGCAAAACCCTGGCCGCGGACGTTTTGCTTCCTAGCTACACCCAGTGGGCCGAAACCAACCGGCGCATGGCCGCCAGTAGCATCGCCTTCTGCGCCGGTAACGAGGAATTGGAGAATGCGCGCGAAGCCTTCCTGAAGGCCCAGTTCGCCTGGGCAGGTCTGCAACCGATGCTGATCGGGCCAATGGGCGAAGGTAACCGCGCCTGGCAGGTGCAGTTCTGGCCCGACAAGAAGAACCTGGTTGGGCGGCAGATCACCGCCCTGCTGAAAAACAAACCCGAGCTGACGCAGGCCGACCTGGAGAACGGCAGTGTCGTCCTGCAGGGCCTTTCTGCATACGAATACGTGCTCTACGACAAGGCGGTCGACCTGAACGACAGCCAGACCAAAACGCGTTACTGCCGATTGCTGGAAGCGATTGGCGAGCACCAGCAGCAACTCGCCGCCGACACCCTCCAGGAGTGGGAAGGCGAAAACGGCATGGCCGCTCAACTAAGCGAGTTTCCCAACGAGCGCTACAGCGAATCGCAGGAAGCGATCGCCGATCTGCTGCGCGTGCAGGTCACGGCGCTGGATGGCTTGAAGAAGAAGTTGGGCGCGCCGCTGGGCCGTCAGAGCAAGGGCTTCCCACAACCTTTCCAGGCCGAGGCCTGGCGCAGCGATGCCACGCTCGGAAGTATCGATGCGGCCCTCGCCGGCGCGCAACGACTATGGCAAGGCGGCGACGATAATGGCCTTAAGCATCTGGTCCCAGCCGAACAAGCGGATCTGATTAAGCGTATAGACGTCGCCTACGCCACAACCCGTAAGCAGCTGGCCGACATCATGCTGCCGTTCAGCGAGCTGGTTGCCGACGACGCCGGACGCGAGCGACTGAACGAGTTGTACCAGGACATCGACGCCCTGCATCGCCTGCACCAGAACGAACTGGCCCGAGCGCTGGGCGTACAGATCGGCTTCAACGCCCACGACGGAGACTGACCATGAGACGCCGCGCCTTCCTCGGTCTGGGCAGCGCCCTGGTTGCAGCCTCCGCTGTCGGCGGTTGGACACTCACACGGTACACCGAGCAACCGCTGCTGCTCTCCGCGCGCGACGATGCCGACGGCCGCCACTATGCAGTCGGCTATCGGCTCGACGGCACTCGAGCGTTCGTCACCCCGGTCAACGAGCGCTGCCATGACGTCTACGCCCACCCGCACCTGCCTCTGGCGGTATTCGTCGGGCGCCGGCCCAGCCGTGAGAGCTATCTGATCGACAGCCGTGACGGGACGCTGCTGCAGGTGCTGGCCTCGCCTTCCGATCGACATTTCTACGGCCACGGTGTGTTCCATTCCAGCGGCGATTGGTTCTATACCACTGAGAACGACACGACCGACGCCGGCCGCGGCGTGCTCGGCATTTATCGTGTAGAAGAACGCCGGCTGGTTCGCACCGGCGAGCATACGACCCATGGCATAGGCCCGCATCAGTTGCTCTGGATGCCGGACGGCGAGACGCTGGTAATCGCCAACGGCGGCATACGCACCGAAGCCGACAGTCGCAAGATGATGAACCTCGAAGCGATGGAACCGAGCCTGGTACTGCTGCGTCGCGATGGCACGCTGATCAGCAAGGAGCAACTGCCTGAGCAGATGAACAGTGTGCGCCATCTGGCGGTTGCGGCCGATGGCACGGTGGTTTCCGGGCAGCAGTACGAAGGCGACCCCATGGATTCGGTCCCACTGCTGGCGATCAAACGCCCCGGCCAAGCCTTCCAGGCCTTCCCGCTGGGAGAAGCGCAGCGCCAGACGATGAACCAATACACCGCCAGTCTGGCAATTCACGACGACCTGCGTCTGCTGGCCGTAACGGCACCGCGCGGCAACAAGGTGTTCTTCTGGGACCTGGACAGCGCCGCACTGCGCGAGGAAATCCACCTGCCGGATTGCGCCGGGGTCGCGGCCGTCGCGCAAGGATTCGTGGTGAGCTCCGGGCAAGGCCGTTGCCGGTTGGTCGACTGCAGCGCAAAGCGCTTCGTCAGCACCGCGCTGCAACTGCCCGCGGGGTTATGGGATAACCACCTGCGCCTGGTCTGAAAGCATTCAAGTATCGAAGCGGCGCGCCGAAAGATTGGCCGACCCGAGCGGTTATTCCGATAGCCGCCCGACGCCCCTTGCGCTCGTCGCAAGTGCTTTCCATACGATGCGAGACGCTCACGATGCTCCTGAAAAACTCCCTGCGTGCTCAGCTGCTGGCGCTGATTGGCGGCAGCTTGTTGATGACCTTGGTCATCGCTCTGGCCAGCTTTTCGTTCCTCTCCGAGGATATTTCTGCCTTCCAAAGGTTGCTCAAAGGTCCGATCGAAACCTCGCGCCTTATCAATGAAGCCAACCTTGAATTCAAGATCCAAGTCCAGGAATGGAAGAACGTGCTGCTGCGCGGCAAGTCACCCGAGCACCTGAGCAAGTACTGGCAGAGCTTCGAAGAACAGGAACGCAAGGTCCAAACGCTGCTCGATACACTCATGCAGGCGAGCCAGCATGACCAAACGCTGGCGAGCCAGATCCAGGGATTGCGCGATGAACATCGAAAGCTGGGCGCAGCCTATCGCAGCGGCCGCGAAGCGTTCCTGGCCGCGGACGCCGACCCAATCGCTGGTGACGCCGCGGTCAAAGGTATCGACCGCGCCACCAGTGAACAGCTCAGCGAACTGGTCGCTCATCTGCGTGACGCTGCGCAGCGCAGCTCGGAAGAAATCAGCCGTGACGCCGAACGAGCGATCATCACCGGCTCGCTGATCATGCTTGCCGCTGGTGCGCTGATCAGTCTGCTCAGCCTGTGGCTGGTCAATCGCAACCTGATCGCCCCTATTCGCCATCTGATCGACCATATCGCCAAGCTCAGCCAGGGTAACTTCGGCGAGCGCGTCGATGCGTCCCGTACCGACGAACTAGGGCGTCTGGCCGTCGCGGCGAACGTGCTCCGCGACTTCCTCGCCGATACCTTTACCCGCCTGCAACGCAGCACCTCGGACCTGGATAATGCAAGTGGCGAGTTGAACGCCATCGCCACGCTGATGGGCCAAGGCACACGCGAGCAATTCTCGCGCACGGACCAGGTGGCCACCGCCATGCACGAAATGTCGGCTACCGCGCAGGAGGTTGCACGCCACGCAGCCGTGGCCGCACACGCAGCGGATGCAGCCGATCATTCGGCGCAGCAGGGCGAGAACATGATGCGTTCGACCATCCAGACAATCGCCCACATGCGCGGCGAGATCGTTAACACCGCCGACGTCATCCGACGCCTCGAGGCCGACAGCGGGCGCATTGGCAAGGTACTGGACGTCATTCGAGGCATCGCGGATCAAACCAACCTGCTAGCCCTGAACGCAGCCATCGAGGCCGCCCGTGCTGGCGATGCTGGCCGCGGGTTCGCCGTGGTTGCCGATGAGGTGCGCACGCTGGCCAGACGCACCGCTGATTCGACTGCCGAAATTCATCAGATTATCGACACGGTGCAAACCGGTGCAGTGGACGCGGTGCGTGCGATCGAAAGCGGTCAGAACCGCAGCGACGAAGGCGTCGAACAGGTGACGGAAGCCGGTTCGATGCTCCAGCGCATCACTCGTGAAGTCGAAGCGATCCGCGACATGAACCGACAGATCGCCACCGCCGCCGAGGAACAAACCTCCGTGGCGGAGGACATTTCGCGGAACCTGACCGAGATAACGGCCATCGCCACGACCAACCAGGACAATGTCGAGCGCACCGAAAAGGCCAGCCAGAACCTGCACAGCCTATCGGCCCAGCTCAGCGAAGTGACGCACCGCCTCGCGGGCTGACGCAGCTCGCAATCGACGCAACGGCTTCTTAGGCAGGGGTCGTTGCATGATTCTCGCCCTTGTCCTTCAGGGGCTCTACCTCGCCAATTCCACACCTTGTTACAGCGTGCTGCGGACTTCACTACCTATCCCTTTACACGCGTCTTATTCGAGGCTACTTTCGCTGTTTCCCGGCGCATTGCCGGAACTACCTTAGATCGATACCCCGGTCAGGCCGGCAATCGGTCACTTGTGTGTACTCGAACGGCTGCCTCATTAATTGGCAGTAGTCAGCCGGCTCATCTCTCCAAGGAATATGGAAAATGTTGCGCCGCATGCTGCTCATGCTTGGCGCGGTGATCGTCGTCGTACTGATCCTCGCTGCCCTGAAGTTCAATTCGATCTACTCGCAAATCCAGCAATTCAATGCACCGAAGCCGCCAATCGATGTCGAGGCCGTCGAGTCCAGCCGTCAGCCCTGGCAGAGCCGGATCCCGGCGATCGGTACACTCACCGCATCTCAGGGCATTGATCTGTCGGTAGAGATTGCCGGCACCATCAGTGACGTACAGTTCCGCTCAGGTGAAAAGGTGAGCAAGGGCCAACCGATCGTTCTGCTCGACAGTGAAATCGAGCAGGCAAGCCTGGCTGCCGCCGAAGCCGACCTGCATCTAGCGAAAGTGGAATTTCAGCGCGCACGCAGTTTGATTGATCGCCAGGCCATCTCACGCAGCGAGTTCGACCGGCTGAATGCCGAGTCGCAGAAGGCAGCGGCCACCGTTGCACAGTTGAAGGCCAGCCTGGCGAAAAAACGCATTCTTGCGCCCTTCTCTGGAACGATCGGGATCCGTCAGGTGGATGTCGGTGACTTCGTTGCTGCCGGCACACCGATCGCCACGCTGCAGGATCTGTCGACTCTATTCGTCGACTTCTACCTGGCCGAACAGCAGGTTCCCTTGCTTGCCATCGGCCAATCCGTGCGGGTTCAGGTCGCCGCGTTTCCCGGTGAGCGTTTCGAGGGCAAGATCGTCGCTCTGAATCCCAAGGTGGAAACCACCACCCGCAACGTGCAGGTCCGCGCGGAGTTGGCCAACCCCGGCGAGCGTCTGCTGCCCGGCATGTTCGCCGATCTGCAGGTGCTATTGCCCAGCGAAGAACCCCAAGTCGTCGTGCCGGAAACCGCGATCACCTACACGCTATATGGCAACTCGGTGTTGGTGGTGAAGGAAGGTCAGGCGCCCGAGCCCGAGGAAGGCACCGAAGCGCCCGAGCGCAGCGAACCCTATCTGGTGGTGGAACGGCGCTTTGTCGAGACCGGGGAGCGTCGCGACGGCCGTGTGGTGATCCTCGAAGGGCTCGAGGCTGGTGAGCAGGTGGTTGTCGCCGGCCAGCTCAAACTGGATACCGGTGCCCACGTCGCGATCGCCAAGAAGCGCACGCTCGAACTCAAGCCAAACAGCGGGTCCGACGCTCACTGAGGCGTCGACTACAGGGACATAGATCGTCATGGCTTTTACCGATCCATTCATTCGCCGTCCGGTGCTGGCCAGCGTGATCAGCCTGTTGATCGTGCTGCTCGGCTTTCAGGCGTTCAACAGCCTGGTGATTCGCCAATATCCGCAGATGGAGAGCGCGCTGATCACGGTGACCACCGCCTACCCCGGGGCCAACGCCGAAACCATCCAGGGCTATATCACCCAGCCCCTGCAACAGAGTCTGGCCAGCGCCGAAGGCGTGGATTACATGACTTCGGTGAGCCAGCAGAACCTCTCGGTCATCTCGGTTTACGCGCGGATCGGAGCCGATACCGACCGGCTCTACACCGAGCTGTTGAGCCAGGCCAACTCGGTGAAGAACCAGTTGCCGCAAGATGCCGAGGACCCGGTTCTGAACAAGCAGGCCGCCGATTCCACGGCGCTCATGTACATCAGCTTCTATAGCGAACAGCTGACCAATCCGCAGATCACCGATTACCTGTCTCGGGTCATCCAGCCGAAGTTGGCTACCCTGCCCGGGATGGCTGAGGCGGAGATCCTTGGCAATCAGGTGTTCGCCATGCGCCTCTGGCTGGATCCGGTGAAACTCGCCGCCTACGGCCTCTCCGCAAGCGATGTGAACGAGGCGGTGCGCAAGTACAACTTTCTAGCTGCCGCCGGTGAGGTGAAGGGGCAATACGTCGTCACCAGTATCAACGCTGACACGGAACTGAAAACGCCTGAGGCCTTCGCCGCCATACCGTTGAAGACCCAGGGCGATAGCCGCGTGCTGCTCGGCGACGTGGCGCGGGTGGAGATGGGCGCCGAAAGTTACAACGCAATCAGCTCTTTCGATGGCATTCCCTCGGTCTACATCGGTGTCAAGGGGACCCCCAGCGCAAACCCGCTGGACGTCATCAGGGAAGTGCGCGCGATCATGCCGGAGATCGAATCGCAACTGCCGCCAAGCTTGAAAGTCACCATCGCCTATGATGCGACACGCTTCATCCAGGCCTCCATTGACGAAGTAGTGAAAACGCTCGCCGAAGCAGTGGTCATCGTGATCGTTGTGGTGTTCCTGTTTCTGGGATCGCTGCGCTCGGTGCTGATTCCGGTGGTCACCATTCCGCTTTCAATGATCGGCGTAATGTTCTTCATGCAAGCCATGGGCTACTCGATCAATCTGCTGACGCTGCTGGCCATGGTGCTGGCAATCGGGCTGGTAGTGGACGATGCGATCGTAGTGGTGGAAAACATCCATCGGCACATCGAGGAAGGCAAAACGCCGTTCCAGGCGGCCATTGATGGAGCACGTGAGATCGCCATGCCAGTGGTCACGATGACCATTACCCTGGCGGCCGTCTACGCGCCGATCGGCTTTCTGCAGGGTCTGACCGGTGCGCTATTCCAAGAATTCGCGCTGACATTGGCCGGTGCAGTGTTGATATCCGGCGTGGTCGCACTGACGCTGTCGCCGATGATGTGCTCGCGCTTGCTACGTCATGAAGAAAACCCGACGGGCCTGGCACACCGCCTGGATCTGGTCTTCGATCGATTGAAAGTGCGCTACCAGCGCGCGCTGCATGGCACGCTGAACACGCGTCCGGTGGTGCTGGTTTTCGCCCTGATCGTGCTCGGGCTGATTCCGGTACTGCTCAAGTTCACCGAAAGCGAACTGGCACCTGAGGAAGACCAGGGCATCATCTTCATGATGGCCAGCTCGCCGCAAACGGCCAACCTCAATTACCTGAACACCTATACCGATCAGTTCCTGGAGATTTTCAAGTCGTTCCCAGAGTACTACTCCTGGTTCCAGATCAACGGCTTCAACGGCGTGCAGAGCGGCATTGGCGGGTTCCTGATGACGCCTTGGGACGAACGGGAACGAACCCAGATGGAAGTACTTCCGCTGGTCCAGGCAAAGATCGATCAGATCCCCGGGCTGCAAGTCTTCGGCTTCAACCTGCCCTCCCTGCCCGGCACCGGCGAGGGGCTGCCGTTCCAATTCGTGATCAACACGGCTAACGACTACGAATCCCTGCTGCAGGTCGCCGAGCGTATCAAGGAAAAAGCCGAGGCGTCCGGCAAGTTCGCTTTTCTCGATATCGATCTGGCGTTCGACAAGCCAGAGATCGTCGTCGATATCGACCGTGAAAAAGCTGCACAGATGGGCGTGACGATGGAAGACCTCGGCATGACCCTGGCCACCCTGCTCGGCGAAAGCGAGATCAATCGTTTCACCATCGAGGGCCGCAGCTACAAGGTGATCGCCCAGGTCGAACAGGCCTATAGGGATAACCCGGGCTGGTTGAGCAATTACTACGTGAAAAACGACCGGGACGAGATGTTACCGCTGTCCACCCTGATCACGGTTCATGACCGCGCACGGCCGACCCAGTTGGCACAGTTCCAACAACTCAACGCGGCGACGATTCAGGGCTTCCCGATCGTCAGCATGGGCGAAGCCATCGACACGCTGCGCAGCATCGCTCAAGAAGAAGCACCACAGGGCTTCACGTTCGACTATGCCGGCGCATCGCGCCAGTACATCCAGGAAGGTACCGCCCTGTACACGACCTTCGCCCTCGCCCTGGCTGTCATCTTCCTGGTGCTGGCGGCGCAGTTCGAGAGCTTCCGCGATCCGCTGGTGATTCTTGTCACCGTACCGCTGTCCATCTGTGGCGCGCTGGTGCCATTGTTCCTGGGCCTGTCGAGTATGAACATCTACACCCAGGTCGGGCTGGTGACGCTGATCGGTCTGATCAGCAAGCACGGCATCATGATCGTCGAGTTCGCCAACCAGCTGCGCCAGGAACGCGGATTGAGCCGTCGCGAGGCCGTGGAAGAAGCGGCGGCGATCCGCTTGCGCCCGGTATTGATGACGACGGCGGCGACGGTATTCGGCATGGTGCCATTGATTCTAGCCAGCGGTGCGGGCGCGGTCAGTCGCTTCGATATCGGAATGGTAATCGCAACCGGCATGACGGTCGGCACGGTGTTCACGCTGTTCGTCCTGCCTGCCGTTTATACGATGCTGGCAAGCCCCGAGCGCGCCACGACGGCAGCTCAAACAGCAGCCTGAGGCAAATCGGATATCCCATCCGCTCGCGCCGGGCGGATGGCTTGTATCAGGCGCGGCTAGCCTCGGCCCACCAAGCTTTGCGACATGCCGTACATGAATAACAATAGATCCTTATCGGGACGCGCTTCCCAAATCGAGGTTTGGGCCATGCGCGGAATCGGGCAGTGATCACTGACTTCGCTACGCGCCACTACCCTGGCGTCCGGTTCGCTCCATGCGGCGGCACACAGGGAGGCGACACCCAGTGAGCCGGCTAGAAACAATCCTCGTGCAAATTCAAGCTTCATCGCGCAAGCCTTTGTTATTAGGTGATTCGAATGCTCACCATAGTCCACAATCGAGCTGTGCGTTGAAGAAAATGATAAATGGTCAATTTTTGAGCAGAGCGCTCCGCTAACGCCGTATCAATTGGCGAGACAGGACGCTCACAGGCAGTAACCGCTAGAACCTTCTGCGCGGAAAACCACGCATAAAAAAGCCCCGCACTAGGCGGGGCTCTTCATGTAGCGGGACCGGCTGGCTTACATCATGCCGCCCATGCCACCCATACCGCCCATGCCGCCCATGTCCGGCATGCCGCCGCCAGCAGCCTTGTCTTCAACCACTTCAGCGATCATCGCTTCGGTGGTGATCATCAGGCTGGCGATGGAAGCCGCGGCCTGCAGAGCAGAGCGGGTAACCTTGGCCGGGTCGAGAATACCCATCTCGATCATGTCGCCGTACTCGTCAGTCGCAGCGTTGAAGCCGTAGTTGCCCGAACCCTGCTTGACTTTGTCGACCACAACGCTCGGCTCGCCACCGGCGTTGGATACGATCTGACGCAGCGGCGCTTCAACGGCGCGGCGCAGCAAGGTGATACCGACGTTCTGGTCTTCGTTGTCGCCCTTGAGCTCGGAGATGGCCTGCAGAGCGCGCACCAGGGCAACGCCACCGCCGGGAACCACGCCTTCTTCGACGGCTGCACGAGTAGCATGCAGGGCGTCTTCAACGCGGGCCTTCTTCTCTTTCATCTCGACTTCGGTACCGGCGCCAACCTTGATTACGGCAACACCGCCAGCCAGCTTGGCCAGACGCTCTTGCAGCTTCTCTTTGTCGTAGTCGGAAGTGGTGTCTTCGACCTGCTTGCGAATCTGCGCAACGCGGGCTTCGATGTCGCCCTGCTGACCAGCACCGTCGATGATGGTGGTGTTTTCCTTGTTCAGCACGACGCGCTTGGCGTTACCCAGGTGCTCCAGGGTAGCGGTTTCCAGGCTCAGGCCGACTTCTTCGGAAATCACGGTACCGCCAGTCAGGATGGCGATATCCTGCAGCATGGCCTTACGACGATCGCCGAAGCCAGGCGCCTTGACGGCAGCAACCTTGACGATGCCACGCATGTTGTTGACGACGAGGGTAGCCAGGGCTTCGCCTTCAACGTCTTCAGCAACGATCAGCAGCGGACGACCGGCCTTGGCAACACCTTCCAGCACCGGCAGCAGTTCGCGGATGTTGGAGATCTTCTTGTCGACCAGCAGCAGCATCGGGCTGTCGAGCTCGGCCACCATGGTGTCCGGCTTGTTGATGAAGTAAGGGGACAGGTAACCACGGTCGAACTGCATGCCTTCCACGACGGACAGTTCGTTTTCCAGGCCCGAGCCTTCTTCAACGGTGATCACGCCTTCTTTACCAACTTTTTCCATGGCTTCGGCGATGATGGCGCCGATGGAGCTGTCGGAGTTGGCGGAAATGGTGCCGACCTGAGCGATGGCCTTGAAATCGGCACATGGCTTGGACTGATTCTTCAGCTCAGCGACGATGGCGATGGTCGCCTTGTCGATGCCGCGCTTCAGATCCATCGGGTTCATGCCAGCAGCGACGGCCTTCAGGCCTTCGTTGACGATCGACTGAGCCAGAACGGTGGCAGTGGTGGTGCCGTCGCCCGCGTCATCGTTGGCACGGGAAGCAACGTCCTTGACCAGCTGCGCACCCATGTTCTCGAAACGGTCCTTCAGCTCGATTTCCTTGGCAACGGAAACGCCATCCTTGGTGATGGTCGGAGCGCCGAAGCTTTTCTCGATGACGACGTTACGGCCTTTCGGGCCGAGGGTCGCTTTCACCGCGTCAGCCAGGACGTTAACGCCTACCAACATTTTCTTGCGAGCGGAGTCGCCGAACTTAACTTCTTTAGCAGCCATGTTGATTCTTCCTCAAATTCTGTTGATGGAACGCAGTTCGCTTAAAGCGAGCGCTGATCAGGCTTCGACGACGGCGAGAATCTCGTTCTCGCTCATCACCAGCAGGTCTTCACCGTCGACCTTGACGGTGTTGCTGCCGGAGTAAGGGCCGAAGACGACCTTGTCACCGACCTTGACGGCCAGGGCGCGTACTTCGCCGTTGTCCAGAACGCGGCCAGTGCCGACGGCGACGACTTCGCCACGGTTCGGCTTCTCGGCAGCGGAGCCCGGCAGAACGATACCGCCTGCGGTTTTGGTTTCTTCTTCGCTGCGGCGAATCACGACGCGGTCATGCAGAGGACGAAGCTTCATTGTCGATCTCTCCTAGTACAGTGGTTTCCATGCCGATGCATACTCATCGGCGGGTTGGGCAAATCCGGCGGTGCCGGTTGCGGCCCGCAATGCGAGCCGCAGAAGACGGACTGTCGAACACGACAGCGACCTTGCGGTGACCGCTACATGCGGGCGCGGAAAAATGATTTCAAGGGCGCATGGCTGATTTTTTTTGAATTGAGAAATGAAAAAGGCATGCCTGTGCATGCCTTTTCTCGAACGGTCAGCATCACTTGTCGCGACGCTCCCACTCGCCCTCGATCACATTCGGTCGCTGGGGTCCGGCGTGACGCTCCTGTTGCTGACGCAGATCATCGGCAAAAGCACGACGGCGTTGGGCCTGAGCCTCGACACGACGGCCGACGAAACGGAGAAACAGCTTGCGCGACGGCGGAAACAGCACCAGCAGCGCGACGATGTCGCTGAGAAAGCCCGGCAGGAACAACAAGCCGCCAGCGACGGCCATCATCAGTCCCTGAAGCATCTCCTGCTCCGGCAGCTCGCCACGAGCCAACCGCTCACGTGCACGCCAGGCGGTGGCAAAGCCTGCCAGACGCAAAAGCAGGATGCCGGCCATGCCGCTGATAATCAGCAACAGTATGGTCGGCAATACGCCAATCGAGCTGCCGACCTTGATCAACAACGCCAACTCAGCCAGCGGAAACAGAAGAAACAGCAGTAAGAAAATACGCATCGATAGTCCTTGACGGAAGAACGGCTTCCGATTTCGTGTAGATGACGGCAGCCTGAACCGAATTCAACCCATCGAGAGAACAGGCTGTAACCGGATTATTCACCCCTGCGCTTACGCCAGGCTGAATCAGCGCCGCGCCATCGCGACTAACGCCTGCCGCACCGCGCCCGCGTTGTGGCACGGATCTGGAAATGCCAGCCAGTGTATGGCCTGACCGATGCGCAGGTGAAAGCCTTCGCTGTCGATACCGACCATGCTGGCTTCAGGCGCTGATGGCAGGCCTGCCCGTACGACGTAATGGGCTATCGCCGCGGCATGGTCGCTGTTCATGTGATCGAGCATCTCGCCCTCGCCACCGTCCGTCTGCGCAAATGGATTGGCCTGCGCCACGTCGTCCAACCAGTGAATCGCGCCGAAGCCCCCGATGTAGCGCCAGCGCACCGGTTGCAGCACCCAGAAGTCGAAATCATGCGCGCGATGGTAGTCACGCGACTCCGGGAAATAGCGGTAGTAGCGCTGCGCCGCAGCGTCTACGGCCTGTGCCCCGGTGAGCACCCTAGCCTCCGCCAGTACGGTAAGACGACCGTTGGCCTGCACATCTTCTACACCGCGCTCGGCGATCAACAACGAGCAGCGCGGGTCAGCCTGGAGGTTCTTGGTGTGCTGAGCGATTCGACTGATCAGGATCAGCGGCCAGCCTTGCTCGCTCAGGCAGTAGGGGACTGCGGAGCCGAAAGGAAATCCGGGCATGCTCTTGGAGTGCGTCGAGAGCACGCCGCGGTATTCCTTGAGCAGGAGTTGTCGGGCATGCTTGGCGGCTTCAGCGCTCACGGTGTTCCTCGAAGGCTTATCTGATTCAACGGGCCACCAGCATAACGGTTTCGTCGGCGGGCGTCGTTTACCGGCATCCTCATCAAGAAGGAATGGTCCATGCAGTTAAAAGACAAGATCATCATCATCACGGGCGGCGGTCAGGGGCTGGGACGTGCGATGGGTGAATACCTCGCCGGCAAGGGCGCCCGCCTTGCGCTGGTGGACCTCAACCAGGAGCGTCTGGATGAGGCCGTGGCAGCGTGCAAGAGCGCCGGCGGCGATGCGCGGGCCTATCTATGCAACGTCGCCAACGAAGAACAGGTCAGCCATATGGTTGCCCAAGTCAGCGAAGATTTCGGCGGACTGGATGGCTTGGTCAACAATGCCGGCATCCTGCGCGACGCCCTGACCATCAAACTCAAGGATGGCGAACTGTCGAAGATGAGCCTGGCACAGTGGCAGGCGGTAATCGACGTCAACCTGACCGGCGTGTTCCTCTGCACCCGCGAAGTGGCCGCGAAAATGATCGAACTGAAGCGCCAAGGTGCGATCGTCAACATCTCTTCGATCTCACGCGCCGGCAACATGGGCCAGGCGAACTATTCGGCCGCCAAGGCTGGCGTTGCAGCGGATACGGTTGTCTGGGCCAAGGAACTGGCGCGCTATGGCATACGGGTGGCTGGCGTCGCACCCGGATTCATCGAGACTGAGATGGTCGCCAGTATGAAGCCCGAAGCACTCGAAAAGATGACTGCCGGTATTCCGCTCAAGCGACTCGGCAAACCGATGGAGATCGCTCATTCGGTCGCCTACATCTTCGAGAACGACTATTACACCGGACGCATTCTTGAGCTGGACGGCGGCTTGCGGATGTAACGCGGCGACACCAGGCCAAGCTGCAAGTCGAAGCGCTCGTCGCTCTTCTTGCAGCTGATTTACCAGCCCACCCCAAAGCCGATGCTGTAACGCGTTTCATCCATGTCGCTTTCAGCACCGCTGACGATGTCCTTTTCGGCTTTCATGTTCAACGAGGCCCAGTCGGTGACCTTGTAACGCAATCCCACCTCTGCATCGAGTTCGTAATCGGCGACGTTTTCCAGCGGTTTGCCAATCTCCCCGTTGCTGAACAGCTCAAACGTCTTACCCACCAGATAACGGTTGTACTTCCACTTCATTGCCAGCGAGTAGAAATTTTCCGTGCCACCATCGGCGAATTCATAATCACTGCGGTTGATCAGCGAGGCCAGGGAGAAGGCGCCCAGATCGTTATCCCAGAATTGATAACCCGGGCCGGTACCCAGTGTGCGCTGGCGACGGACGTCTTCCACCTTGTCGCGCTTGTACTCCAGACGCCCCTGCCAGAACCAGTGCTCATCGAGGAATCGATCGAGCGCATATTCGGCGTCCCAATTGTCCGTCGCAGTAACGCCGTCGCGATATTCGCGGTTGTAATTGGCCGTCGCGTTGTGCCGCCAGAGGCCATGGCGTGCGGAAGTATCGAAGGAGACGTCGTAGTCGTCGGTATCGGTTTCGGCGCGCTTGTAATCCATCGCCACATCGATGTTGCCCTTCCAGGTCAGATCCTGGATCAGCGGTTTCGGATGAATGATCTGGGTGATGCTGGAAAGCGGGACCGTACGCGGTACCCCGCCGTTGCTAAGTGTGACCTTGCCATCGTCGGCGGCCTGGAGCGACTTGGCTAGTTCCCCGGTCACATCGTCCTGTTTGACCAGCAGTTGCTGGTTGCTTTCCAGTGTCGCGACCTGGCTCCATTTCACCGGAATCGAGCCGCCATAGTCGGTTTCGATCAGCAATTTTCCACCATCGAGCACGCTGATCTTGCCGGTCAGGCGATCGCCATTCTTAAGCCAGACGGTATCGGCGAGCGATGGCAAGGAGAAGAGCGAAAGTGATACGCAAAGCAAGGTTCTGGAAAACATAGAAGGCTGAATTTCTGGACAGATGGGGATAGAAAGGCTGGCATTATCCTTATGCGTTGAATCACAGCAAGCACTGACCGCCGAATAGCAACCGAGTTCAGCCAAGAGAGCTCCAAGCCCCATACGCACAGGACATTCCATGATCGAACAACCCCCTCTGCTACCGCCTGCGGCCGACGCCGAATCGCGCCGCGCGGCTGTTTATCTGGTCATGGCGCAAATCCCTGAGGGCAAAGTGGTGAGCTATGGCGAACTGGCCAGCATGGCCGGGCTGGGTCGCGCGGCGCGTTGGGTTGGTCGGCTGATGTCGCAATTGCCCGAGGGCACCCGCCTACCTTGGCATAGGGTAATCGCAGCCGGCGGACGACTCAGCCTACCCGCGGGAAGCGCCGCCGGACATGAGCAGCGCATGCGCCTGCGTGCCGAGGGGATAACCATCGTCAATGACCGCGTGGACATACGTCGACATGGCTGGCATTCGGCGGAGCACAGCGGGTAGAGTGCGCGCTTCATGTTTATAACCGTCTTGTCATATGTCCCGTGAAACCTGGCGTGCCGCCCTCGCCGCCTATGCCAGCCCCGCCTCGCTGACGCTGCTGGTGCTCGGCTTCGCCGCAGGCCTACCCGCTATTCTGGTGTTTTCCACACTTTCGGTATGGCTCCGCGAAGCGGGCGTCTCGCGCGAAACGATTGGCTTCGCCAGCTGGATCAGCCTGGCTTATGCCTTTAAATGGGTCTGGTCGCCAATGCTCGACCAATGGCGTCTGCCGTGGATAGGCGCGCTGGGCCGGCGCCGTTCCTGGTTGGTGCTGTCGCAGTCGGTGATTGCCATTGGTTTGGTTGGCATGGCGCTGTGCAACCCGCAATACAACTTGACCATGCTGATTGCACTCGCCGTCGCGGTGGCCTTCGCCTCGGCGACCCAGGACATCGCCATCGACGCCTATCGCTTGGAGATTGCCGAGGACAAACTGCAGGCCACGCTGGCGGCTAGCTATATGACGGGCTACCGGATCGCCATGCTGTTGGCGAGCGCCGGCGCGCTGTTTCTTGCCGAATGGCTGGGCTCCACCAATGTCGAATACAGCCAGAGCGCATGGGCTACCACCTACGTTGCCTTTGCGCTGCTGATTCTGCCGGGTCTGGTCACTAGCCTGCTGATCCCTGAGCCAGAGGGTGCCGCGCCGCTTCCCAACGAGCCCTCGAAGTACAGTTTCAATCATCAGTTGGCGGGTGTCGGCTTGCTGCTGGTGCTGCTGGTATCCCTGCCGGCGATGATCAACGCGCTGATCGCACAGGCCTGGCCACGGGCGATCTTGTATCTCTTGTTCATCATCGGTTCGCTGTCGCCCTGGGGGCGCGCGCTGCTGGTGCCGGTTCGCCAGATGCTGCACCAGGCCGGCCAGCGCCAGCGTCCGGCACGGTTCGATTTCGTCCACCAGGCGGTCTCGGTGATCGTGCTGATCATCCTGATGGTGTCGACCACCGGCATGTTCCAGTCCTACTGGGGCGGTTACTGGCCGCGTGGCACCATGTATCTGTTGATCTGCTGGGGTTGTCTCTCCGGCCCCGGACGGATACTGATGGGACCGGTCCTGACACCCATCACCGATTTCATCCTGCGCTATCGCTGGCAGGCGCTGCTGCTGCTGGGGCTAATCGCCACGTACCGGATGTCCGACACCGTGATGGGCGTCATGGCCAATGTCTTCTACATCGACCAGGGTTTCAGCAAGGACCAGATTGCAAGTGTCAGCAAGCTGTTCGGGCTGATCATGACCCTGCTCGGCGCTGCTTTCGGTGGCCTCTTGATCGTGCGCTTCAGCATCTTGCCGATCCTGTTCATCGGCGGCCTTGCATCCGCCGCGACCAATCTCTTGTTCATGCTGTTGGTGGAAATGGGCGCCAATCTGAACATGCTGATCGTCACCATTTCCTGCGACAATTTCAGCGGAGGCCTGGCTTCCACCGCCTTCGTTGCCTACTTGTCGAGCCTCACCAACCTGAAATTCTCCGCCACACAGTACGCGCTGCTGAGCTCGTTGATGCTGCTGCTGCCGCGGCTACTGGGCGGCTACTCCGGTGTCATGGTCGAACATCTCGGTTACAGCGATTTCTTCCTGGCCACCGCACTGCTCGGTGTACCGACCCTGGTACTGATCGCCTGGCAGTGGTCACGCAGCCGCAGGCAACCGGAGCCGGCCGATCCGTTGGCCAGCACTGAGCGGAGCTAAAAAAAGCCGGCAATCGCCGGCTTTCCTTTTCCATGCTGAACCTCAGCTCTGAACCAGATGCACCACACGCTGGGGAAACGGAATGCCGATGCCCGCCTCGTCGAAGCGCTCTTTCAACCGCTCGGTGAAATCGAAGGTCACCGGCCAGAAATCACCGGTCGCCACCCAAACCCGCAACGACAGATTGACCGAACTATCGCCCAGTCCTGTCACGAAGACCACCGGCTCGGGATCACGTAGTACCCGCTCATCCTGCGCGATTTCCAGCAGAATCTGGCGCGCCAACTTGATATCCGCACCGTAGTCGATGCCAACGTTGATGTCGGCGCGACGACGCGGCTCGCGCGAATAGTTGGTGATATGCCCGTTGGACAAGCTTCCGTTGGGCACGACGATGGTCTTGTTATCGGCAGACTTGAGCACCGTGTGGAAAATCTGAATCGCATGCACGGTACCGGCAACACCCTGTGCCTCGATCCACTCGCCAACGCGAATCGGTCGGAACAGCAGGATCAAGACGCCGCCGGCAAAATTGGCCAGACTGCCCTGCAACGCCAGGCCAATGGCCAGACCGGCAGCACCGATCACAGCGATGAACGATGTCGTTTCCACCCCGATCATCGACGCCACGCTGACCAGCAACAGCACCTTCAGGATGACGCTCGACAGGCTTTCGATGAAACCGTGCAGCGAAGGATCCACTTGACGGCGCTGCAGCAAACCGCCGATTTTGCTGACGAGCTTGTTGATCAGCCACCAGCCAACCAGGAAGGTTGCCAACGCCAGTAGCACCTGGGCGCCGTACTGCAGAACGATCGGCAACCATGCCTCGGATAGATCAACCAGATAATCGACACTGAAATCCATCAGTAAAAGTCTCCTTGGGGTGCGGAGCGAGTCGGCCGACAGGCCGCTCGGCAGTGAAAAGGGCGCGCCTGCGCGCCCAGCGGATCAATCGCGGAAGTTATTGAACTGTAACGGCATACCGAAATCCTTGGCCCGCAGTAAAGCAATGGCTTCCTGCAGATCATCGCGCTTCTTGCCAGTCACCCGAACCTGCTCGCCCAGGATCGCCGCCTGCACCTTGAGTTTGGCGTCCTTGATATGGGCAACGATTTTCTTGGCCAGCTCTTTGTCGATGCCTTCGCGCAGCACGACTTCCTGCTTGACCGATTTGCCCGATGGGTAGGGATCTTTGAATTCCAGGCATTGGATGTCGATCTTGCGCTTGACCAGGCTCAGCTTCAAAATTTCAAGCATCTGTTCCAGCTGGAAATCGGCATCTGCGGTCAAGTGGACCGTCAGGTCCTTCAGCTCAAAAGTGCCTTTACCGCGCAAATCGTAACGCCGGTCCAGCTCTTTGAGGGCATTGTCGATGGCGTTGGTAACTTCGTGCTTGTCCAATTCGGACACCACGTCGAACGAGGGCATGGGCTTCCTCCTTTAAGAACGGCGCAAGGGTGTGACCCAGCGCGCTTAGCTTGACGGTTCAAATGGGCCATCATTATAACTGTTCAGGCCAATGGCCCCGCTACCGGTGTTACGGCACTTCCCCTTTCTCCGAGCCCATGCATGCCCAACCCTCAACTCAGCATCCTGGTGGTGGACGACGCCAAATTCTCCAGCGTGATGATCGGTCGTGTCCTGTCCAAGGCCGGTTACGAAGACGTTCGCTTCGCCAATAGCGCCAGCGCTGCACTGGAATTGATCGAGCAGCGCCCTGCGAACGTTCTGCTAGCCGACTGGCTGATGCCAGAAATGGACGGGCTGGAGCTGACCGCACAGGTACGTCAGCAGGATGAAATGTCCGATCATTACACCTACATCATCCTGCTGACCGGGCGCGACGGTCAGGACGTGCTGAGCAAGGCCTTCGATCACGGTGTGGATGATTTCATCGGCAAATCGGCTATGAACGATCAACTGGTACCTCGGGTATACGCCGCCGATCGCCTCTGTGGCTCGCTGCAACGCCTGATACGGGAAAACCGTTTGCTGACCGAAAATATCGCCAGGCTGGAACAGCGCAACCTGATCGATCCAGTTACCGGCCTTGGGAATGCCCGCTACCTTCATCAGCGGCTCGGCGACAGCCTGCGCCAGATCGAAAGCCGCGGCGGCGCGCTGTGTTATCTGGTAATCGGCCTGCCGGAGATTCATAGCCAACGGGAACGCTACGGCGAGCATTTTCATCAGGAGCTGCTTCGAGGTGTGGCCAGGCGCTTACAGCAATTGGTACGCCCACTGGATGTGCTCAGCTGCCTGGATGAGGGACATTTCGGCCTGCTCACTCTGGTCGACGATCTGCGCGGCTGCTCACCGAGCAGTTTCAAACGATTGCACGATGGTCTTAACCTCAAGGCGTTCAAGACCAGCGAGGGCTTTATTTCCATCAGGGCCGGCATCGGTCTGGTCAGCCTTGATGCGAGCACGCTGCCCGCCGAGCCCCAGACGATCACCTCGCGCGCCGAGGCCCTGTTACCCAACGCATACGCCACGGGACGTATCGTGCCCCTGCGTTATACGCAGCCTGCCTGATGAGCAGCTCCTGGCATGTGCTTGGTGCCGGCAGCCTCGGGGGGCTCTGGGCAACGCGCCTGTTTCGCGCTGGCATACCACTGCGGATTATCCTGCGCTCGCCGGAACGACTCGCCGACTACCAAGCCGCGGGTGGCTTGGGTCTGATCGAAGATGAGAGTCTGCATGTCTATCCCGTGCCGGCGGAACTGCCTGATGCGAGCGCACCGATAGGCCGACTGCTGGTCGCCTGCAAGGCCTACGATGCCGAAGCCGCCATCGCCGCAGTGGCGCCGCGACTGATCAAGGGCGCGGAGATCCTCCTGCTACAGAATGGCCTGGGAAGCCAGCAAGCCATTGCCGAGCGCTGGCCGGAAAGCCGCTGCGTATTCGTCTCCAGCACCGAAGGGGCTTATCGACAGGCTGATTTCCGCATCGTCTATGCCGGCCACGGCCAGAACTGGCTGGGCGAACCTGACCCTTGCTCCCCTCCGTCATGGCTGGCCGATCTGGACGCCGCCGGCATCCCCTATGCCTGGGCCGACGATATTCTGGGCAAGCTATGGCGCAAACTGGCGATCAACTGCGCGATCAACCCGCTGACCGTGCTGCATGATTGTCGCAACGGCGAGTTGCTGACCCACCGCATACCGCTGCATGGACTCTGCACCGAGCTCGGTGAATTGCTTCGGACGTGCAACCAGCCTGACGCCGCCGATGGGCTCGAAGACGACGTGCTGCGCGTCATAGAAGCGACAGCCAACAACTTCTCATCGATGCAGCAGGACGTACGAAGCGGACGCCGGACCGAAGTCAGCTTCTTGCTCGGTCACGCCTGCCACACCGCGCAGCAGCACGGTTTGAAGACGCCAGAGCTGTGCACGTTGCTCGAGCGGCTCCAGACCTTCCTACGTCATCACGGATTGCCCGCGGACTGAGGCACCGCTACCCTGCTGAAACACCCTTCAGCTGTCCTTACCATGACCCTGCGCCAGCGCCTTGAAAATCTCCCGGTCGGCCGCAAGTTGCTGGTCGCCCTGCTCGTACTGCTTGCCGCAGTGCTGCTGGTGTCCAACCTGGCGTTCATCAGTGCGGCCTATTGGATTTCCCGCCAGAGCGTCGCGCCTCAGGCGATGCACACGCTTGGCGCGCTGCTCGCGACACCCGAATTGAGCGATCGCGCGCTGGAATCCGCAACAGCTGCCGACGAGTTACTGCAGAAGCTGAACGACTACGCCCCGCTACGTGCAGCAGTGGTCTACGACAGCGCTGGTCGGCGCCTGGCACAGTTGTATCGCGGCGATCCGCTCGACCTGCCGCAGCAGATCAGCGAACTGCCGACCTGGCAAAAGACCGAGATGCGGGCCAACCTGCTGGTGGAGCTGCCGCAAACCGCAGGGCCTCCGGGTTATCTGCTGATCATTGCCAGCAGCGAACTGCCCGGAGCCTTCTATACCGGCACCCTGACTGCCAGTCTCGTCATTCTGCTGGCCAGTCTGCTGCTCTGGGCGTTGGTGGCCCGGCAGATCCGCCAGGCGATTACCCGTCCGATCCGCGACCTCGAGGCGCTATCCCGCCAGGTCACGCGCGAAGAAAACTATTCCCTGCGGGCGACGGCGAAAAACCAGGATGAAATTGGCCATCTGGCCGACGCCTTCAATACGATGCTGTCGCGCATGGAAGCACGCGAACAGCAGCTCAAGCGTGCCCGCGACGATGCCCAGGACGCATTCGACCACGCCCAGGGCCTAGCGGAGGAAACCCGTCATTCCAACCGCAAGCTAGAGCTGGAAGTTCAGGTTCGCAGCAAGATCGAGAAAAAGCTCACCGGCTTTCAGAACTACCTGAACAGCATCATCGATTCGATGCCCTCGGTGCTCATTGCACTGGACGAACAACTTTATGTGACCCAGTGGAATCAGCAGGCCAGCGCGCTTTCCGGTACCTCTATCGATGACGCACTGAATCAGCCGGTATTCATCGCCTTCGAGCCGCTGAAACCCTTCCTGACCCAGATCCGCCGAACTTCCGAACGTCACCAGGTGGAAAAGATCGAGCGAGTCACCTGGATGTTCAACGACGAGCCCCGCCACTACGCGCTGACGTTTTATCCATTGATGGGCGGCGGTGGTCGCGGGGTGGTAATTCGTATCGACGACATCACCGAGCGCATCAACATGGAGGAAATCATGGTGCAATCGGAAAAGATGCTGTCGGTGGGCGGCCTCGCCGCAGGCATGGCGCATGAAATCAACAATCCCCTGGGCGCCATTCTGCATAACGCGCAAAACATTCGCCGACGCCTGTCGCCAGATCTGGAACGCAATCGTGAGGCTGCCGCCGAAACCGGCGTACTGCTGGAGGCGGTGAATCAGTACCTGCAGCGGCGGGAAATCCCGCAACTGCTCGACGGGATACAGCAGGCAGGCTCCCGGGCAGCCAAGATCGTCAGCCATATGCTGAGCTTCAGTCGCCTGAGCAACCGGCAGCTGGCCGATTGCCAGCTGACCGTGCTGATCGATCAGGCGCTGGAGATCGCGGGCGGTGACTTCGCGCTGCTGGACGGCTTCGATTTCCGTTCCATCGAGATCATTCGCGATTTCGATCCGCAAGTAGACCGTGTGCCCTGCATTGGCAACGAACTCGAACAGGTGTTACTGAACCTGCTGAAAAACGCCGCGCAAGCCATCCATCAGAAACCAGACCGACGCCGCGGGCAGATCACGCTGCGCACACGCCTGAATCCGCCGTGGGCCGAGATCCAGGTGGAAGACAACGGTGTCGGCATTCCCGAGCATATTCGCAAACGAATCTTCGAGCCTTTTTTCACCACCAAAGAGGTGGGCCAGGGAACCGGGCTGGGTCTTTCCGTTTCGTATTTCATCATCACCAACAATCACAAGGGTCAGATGGAAGTGCAGAGCAGGCCGGATCAGGGCACCGTTTTCACCCTGCGCCTGCCACTGACATCGCCCTCAGATACCAACTGAAGCTGAACCTGGGACTTACCGATGGGCAACCGACTCTCCAAGATCTACACCCGTACCGGCGATGCCGGGGAAACCGGCCTGGCCGATGGTCGCCGGGTCCCCAAGAATCATCCGCGAATCGAAGCCATGGGTGAGATCGATACACTCAATAGCCAGTTGGGCCTGCTGCTCGCCGAACTGGCCGAAGCCCAGGCACGCTGGCCGGATCTGGCTGAACTGATCGAAGTCCTGAGCCCCTGTCAGCACCGCCTGTTCGACCTGGGCGGTGAGTTGGCGATGCCGGATTATCAAGCGTTGAACGACGCAGAGGTGGCTCGCCTCGAGGCCGCAATCGATCACTGGAACGTCGAACTCGGGCCGCTCGAGGATTTCATCATGCCGGGTGGCACACGATTGATCGCGCTCGCTCACCTGTGCCGCAGCATGGCGCGAACGAGCGAACGGCGCTGTCAGCAGCTCAACGCTCTCGAGCCGCTGCGCCCAGTCGGCCTGGCCTATCTCAATCGCCTCTCGGACCTGTTCTTCGTCGTTGCTCGGCTGATCGCGCGTCGCCAAGGCTGCGCCGAAATCCTCTGGCATGCCGCCAGCGCACCCGCCAACGCCGATGCCTGAGCAAAGCGCAGACCGACACGAACGCTTCCGTAACGGGCTGCACGCAGCCTGGGAAGCATTCATCGTTCTGCTGGTATGCATCAACCTCGGGTTGATCCTGTTCGACAGCCTGTTCACCGTAGCACCGCTCAATCAGGCATTCGCCGAATGGTTGCCTACGCTGCATCAGCGTTACGACGCGTTGATTCACCGCAACTTCCAACTGATCGATCTCGGTTTCGTCGCCATATTCGTTCTCGACGTGCTCCTCGGTTGGACCGTTGCGTTGTTCGAACGACGGTACGCACGCTGGTACTACTACCCCTTCGCCCACTGGTACGACGTGCTCGGCTGTATCCCGCTGAGCGGTTTCCGCTGGCTACGCGTGCTGCGAGTCGGCAGCCTGCTACTTCGACTGCAACGCCTGGGCCTGATCGATGTCCGCCAATGGGCGATTTTCGGCCTGGTCTATCGCTACTATTCACTTCTGCTCGAAGAGCTGTCCGATCGCGTCATGGTCCGGCTGTTCAGCCGCATGCAACAAGAAATAGGCGCCAGCGACGACCTATCCCGAAGGCTGCTGGAGGAAGTGGTGAAGCCGCGCAAAGAGCGGCTGCTCGATGACCTGTCGCGACGCCTGCACAGCATGTTGGAGAGCGGCTATCGAGACAACCGTGGCGCCATCGAAGGCTACGTCGGCGGCCTGATCCACCAGGCGCTGGCAAATAATCCCGAGGTGAGCCGCCTGCGCCGCCTACCGTTGGGTGACCGAGTCGCCGAGACGCTGGACGAAGCCCTCACCGACATCGCCGCACGGTTGCTACAAGGCGCGGTCGACGGTCTGCAGGGCGCTCAGTTTCAACGTTTGGCCCGCAACCTGGCTGACGAATGTTTCGAGGCCTGGGTTTACCAGGACGAGAACACGGATCTCGCCCTGGAAGAACTGCTGGTCGATGTCATAGAAGTGCTCAAGCAGCAGGTGCTCGACCGGCGCTGGAGCCGCTTTGTCGGACCTATCGAGCCGCCAACCCCACCGAGCTAGGGCCTGTTACCGGCTGCGAGTCGCAGCGAAACATCAACGCGGCCTAATATGATCTCGCGGCGGCGGCGCCGTGCTGTTGATCGATACGCGAACCGACGACCATCTCGGTGGCCCAGTTGACCAAAATATCCGTGTAGGCCTTTTGGCAGCTCTCATTGGCCAGAGCATGATCGGCACCGAGAATGATGCGGTGCGTCAGCGAGTGCGTCTGCTGAAAGGCCGCGCGATAACTCATGATCGTGCTGTGCGGAACCAGATGATCGTGTTCCGACTCGACAATCAGCACATCGCCGCGAAACTCGGCGCAAGCGGCCAGTGCCCGATTTTCCTCTGGAGCAACCCGGCGGCCACGCAGCTGATTGAGCGTATCGCGATCCAGCTGTCGCTTGGGCATGGCCCAGTCATCATCACCGTATAGGGCCGGCACACGCATCGCCAGCCACCTGACCGGCCGCAAGGATGTGAGCAAGGCGGCCAGGTAGCCGCCATAACTGGTACCCACCACAGCGATCGCGGCAGGATCGATGTTCGGGTGCTGCGCCAGCAAATCGTAAGCCGCCAGCAGGTCGCGCAGATTCTGCTCGCGCGTAACGGTCTGCTGTTGAGCCAAGGTCAGGGCATGCCCCCGCAAATCGAACGACAGGCATATGCAGCCTAGCCCAGCGATACCGCGCGCGCGTGTCAAATCGCGTTCCTGACTGCCGCCCCAGCCATGCACGAAAAGCACGCCCGGTAATTTTGTCGGCGGCGACAGGAAAGTGCCGGCAATGTGTTCGTCATCCACAAGGATATCCACGCATTCACTCTGGGTTGCCATAGTCCTCCACCAATGCGTATTTGGTTATGAATCCGACTTCGGCGTCGTCACCACGAAACAGCACGGTCGCACCTTCAGGCACGGTCGATTCGCCGTACAGCTCGACCGATGAGGCATGAACGACCTTGCCGCCCCGGCCCTGCGCGAATGCCTCCAGCGCCGCGACCTCCGCACTGCTGGCACCGCCGATTCGCCAGGACTGCTCCAGCACACCGGAACAGGCCCGCCCTCGGTCATCGATGCCCTGGGCGATATCGTAGTTGCGTCGAGAGGCATAGAAGTTACGAAAGCAATCCGACGCGGCCGCGTCATAGACCTGAGCCTGAGAGATGGCAAGACGAGTCCTTTCCGGCAGATCCAAGTCCAATAACGTATCGAAGTCGCCATCGACGACCAGCAGATCCGAGCCGCCATACACGGTGTCACCCGCGTTGTCGGGAGTCAGGCGCTGGGTCCCGTAATAGCTCAGAATTCGTCCCGCAACGCGTATCTGCCCCACGCTGAACGTGGTCACGTGCTCCAGATTCGCCTCAAGAACCAGCCCGAATTGGGCCAATTCGGCTTCATCCACGTTTTCCAGGGCGTGATCGAGTGCCTGAACAGTGCTCACCCGTTCCTGTCCTCGGCCACCGGTGGCCCGTACTGGCTTGATTCTCAACGCCCCTTCGTTCAGCAGACGCCGCCCAGCCTCACGCGCATCGTGCAGGGAAAACACACTGTAGCCGGGCAAAACGCCGCCCGTGACACGACGGGAGAACTCTCGCGACCAGCCAAGGGGGGAGTCGGCATCCGGGCGTACCAGAGGATGGGTGATCGCCTTGGTCTCGATAAAGGCATGCGGTACGACACCACCAAACAGATCCCGCTCGCCCTCCAGTCCCAGTTTGCGCGCCAGATCCGTACCGACCACAGTGGAAGAAGGCACGAAATAGAGCGGACACGGATAGCTGGCCTCTGCGTCGTACTCACCGAGAAAGGCAAGCCCTTGCAGCGCTGCCAGGCGCTTGGCGAGCTGCTCGTGCACGACCTTTTCGTGCTCGGGTTCGTTGGGTCGATTGGTCAGGGTTACGACAGCCCCTCGAGTGTCTTGCGGGGTATCCGCACTCTTCATAGGTGGATTCGCTCCATGGACTACAGGTACATGCGCGACGAAGCGACCGATCGCCGCTTCCTTCGCTCGTTTCCACCCGACCAAAGCGGATCCGGTGTATCGAGTAGACCCCTGTTTTACGCTATCTATCCTGCAGCCCAGCCAGCCGCGACCGGCCTCCAGTCCGCAAAAATAAAAAAGGGGAAGTAGACGGACGTCTGCTTCCCCTTTTTCGTTAGCGCTGTGCTCAGTCGTCGACGGAGCTGCGGATCAGGTGGTCGAAGGCACTCAGCGAGGCCTTGGCGCCTTCGCCGACGGCGATGACGATCTGCTTGTACGGCACGGTGGTGACGTCGCCGGCGGCAAAGATGCCCGGCAAGGAGGTCTCGCCACGCGCATCGACGATGATCTCGCCACGTGAAGTCAGCTCCACGGTGCCTTTCAGCCAGTCGGAGTTGGGCAACAGGCCGATCTGTACGAAGATGCCTTCCAGCTCCAGCTCATGAAACTCGCTGGAGTTGCGGTCCTTGTAGATCAACCCGTTGACCTTCTGGCCGTCGCCGGTGACTTCGCTGGTCAGCGCGCTGGTGATCACGCTGACGTTCGGCAGGCTGTAGAGCTTCTTCTGCAGCACGGCATCGGCGCGCAGTTGGCTGTCGAACTCGAGCAGGGTCACCTGAGCGACGATGCCGGCCAGGTCGATGGCCGCTTCGACACCCGAGTTGCCGCCACCGATCACCGCCACGCGCTTGCCCTTGAACAGCGGGCCGTCGCAGTGCGGACAGTAGGCGACACCGCGCCCACGGTATTCCTGTTCACCGGGCACGTTCATCTCGCGCCACCGCGCACCGGTGGCCAGGATCAGGGTCTTGGCCTTCAGCGAGCCGCCATTCTCCAGTTTGATCTCATGCAGGCCGCCTTGGTTCGAGGCCGGGATCAGCTGGGCTGCGCGCTGCAGGTTCATGATGTCGACGTCGTATTCGCGCACATGGTTTTCCAGCGCACGGGCCAGTTTCGGGCCTTCGGTCTCGTTCACCGAGATGAAGTTCTCGATGGCCATGGTATCGAGCACCTGACCACCGAAACGCTCGGCCGCGACACCGGTACGGATGCCCTTGCGCGCGGCATATATGGCCGCTGCGGCACCGGCTGGTCCACCACCAACGACGAGTACGTCAAACGGTTCCTTGGCGCTGAGCTTCTCGGCATCACGCGCCGAAGCGCCGGTGTCGAGCTTGGCGAGGATTTCTTCCTCACCCATGCGCCCCTGGCCGAACAGCTCACCGTTGAGATAGATGCTCGGCACGGACATGACCTGGCGCACCGTGACCTCTTCCTGGAACAGTGCACCATCAATGGCGACATGATGGATGTTGGGGTTGAGCACCGCCATCAGGTTCAGCGCCTGGACCACGTCCGGGCAGTTCTGGCAGGACAGCGAGAAGTAGGTTTCGAAACGGTACTCGCCGTCGAGGTTCTTGATCTGTTCGATGATCTCCGGCGCAGTCTTGGACGGATGACCGCCGACTTGCAGCAGGGCGAGGACCAAGGAGGTGAATTCATGTCCCATCGGGATGCCAGCGAAGCGCAGGCTGATATTGCCGCCGATACGGTTGAGCGCGAACGAGGGGCGACGCACGTCATCGCCGTCAGTACGCAGGGTGATCTTGTCGCTCAGGCTGGTGATCTCTTCCAGCAGCTCGAGCATTTCCTGGGACTTCTCGCCGTCACCGAGGGACGCGACGATCTCGAACGGCTGGGTGACCTTTTCCAGATAGGT
>NZ_JYHV01000003.1 GCF_000952685.1 Stutzerimonas stutzeri
TGCTCAGGTGGCCATCGCTATCAAAAGCAGGCGCGCCTTGCGGCAGTGTATCGACCAGCACCAGTCCGCCATTGTCATAGGTGCGTTGCCATTCCTTGTCGCCGTAGCGACCATGGATGTACAGCCCAACACGGGCCAAACGCATTTCGCAGAGGCCGTCGCGGTAGCTGACGGGAATGCTGAAGCGATACTGCTGAGATGTGCTCCGAAAGCCGCTCTCGAATGAGCGTGCCTGGCTGCGACCCTTACAGTCGTTGGCGACGCCGTAATGCGCTTGGGCTCGCATGGAGAAGTTGGCCGGTAGCTGGCCTTCAAAGGTAAAACTGTCACCAGTGAGCGTGGCCATAGAGCTGCAGGCGCTCAGTGCTGTCGCGAGCAAGCAAACGCTGAACCGTTGAGCGAGGATATTTCGCATCCTGTTTAACTCCCTAGAGTTGGGTCAGCTGGATGTCGAAGAGGTAGGGCTGTTTGATCCCCTTGATGGCGAGGTAAATCTGGGTCGCTTGCGTGTGCATGTTGGTTCCGTCCATGGAGGTAGTTCGCCGCTGAAGACTGACGCACTGGGCCGGTCGGCTCAACAGCAGGCGGTCCGCGACATGAATCAATTCACTTAAAGGTTGCTCGCTATGCCCTGGCTGCTTTTTTGTGCGGTGGGCCGCGCATAAAAAACCCCGCACAGGGCGGGGTTCGTTGGGCTAGCTCACAGGCGATCAGAACGCTGGAACTACGGCACCCTGGTACTTCTCGTTGATGAACTGCTTGACCTCGTCGCTGTGCAGGGCCTGGGCCAGCTTCTGCATGGCGGCGCTGTCCTTGTTGTCCGGACGGGCGACCAGGATGTTCACGTAGGGCGAGTCGCTGCCTTCGATGAACAGGGCGTCTTCGGTGGGGTTCAGCTTGGCTTCCAGCGCGTAGTTGGTGTTGATCAGCGCCAGGTCGACCTGGGTCAGCACGCGCGGCAGGGTCGCGGCTTCCAGTTCGCGAATCTTGATGTTCTTCGGGTTCTCGGCGATGTCCTTTGGCGTGGCGGTAATGCCGGCACCTTCCTGCAGGATGATCACGCCGGCCTTGGCCAGCAGCAGCAACGCACGGCCGCCGTTGGTGGCGTCGTTGGGAATCACCACGGTCGCGCCACTGGGCAGCTCGTCGAGGGACTTTAGCTTGCTCGAATAGGCGCCGAAGGGTTCGATGTGTACGCCAGCGACGCTGACCAGCTCGGTGCCCTTGCCCTTGTTGAATTCATCGAGATACGGCTGGTGCTGAAAGAAGTTGGCGTCCAGACGTTTCTCGGCCACCTGGATGTTCGGCTGCACGTAGTCAGTGAATACCTTCACTTTCAGATCGACGCCCTGCTCGGCCAGCTGGGGTTTGACGAATTCGAGGATCTCCGCGTGCGGGACGGCGGTTGCGGCAACGTTCAGCTCGTCGGCAGCCTGGGCGGAGAAGGCCGCGACAGCGGCAAAGGCGGCAAGCAGTTTTTTCATGGAAGACTCCTTTTCGATGCGGCGCGCGGGGCGCCGGCATCTGTGGTTGAACATAGGTTATCTAGGGCAACTATTTACTTACGGGAAAAATGCGTGACCAGCTTGTCGCCAACGCTCTGCAGCACCTGCACCAGCACCAATAGCAGCACTACGGTGACCACCATGACGTCGGTCTGGAAGCGCTGATAGCCGAAGCGGATGGCCAAATCGCCGAGCCCGCCGGCGCCGACCACGCCGGCCATCGCGGTGTAGGAGACCAGGGTAATGGCCGTCACGGTAATGGCGGCGATGATGCCGGGACGAGCCTCGGGCAGCAATGCGCTGAAGATGATTTGCCGGGTGGTGGCGCCCATCGCCTGTGTCGCCTCGATGATGCCGCGATCGACTTCGCGCAGGGCCGTCTCCACCAACCGTGCGAAGAACGGCGCTGCGCCCACCACCAGCGGCGGGATCGCGCCAGCGACACCCAGCGACGTACCGGTGATCAGCACCGTGAAGGGGATCATAACGATCAGCAGAATGATGAACGGCAGCGAGCGCAGCACGTTGACCACGAACGAGAGGAAGGCATACAGCGGACCGTTCTCGAACAGTTGCCGCGGGCCGGCGAGGAACAGCAACACGCCCAGCGGCAGGCCCAGCAGAATGGTGAAGAGCAGCGAGCCGCCGAGCATCAGCAGGGTGTCCAGCGTGGCCAGCCAGATCTCATACCAGTCGACGTTTGCCAGTAGAGCATCCATCAGCGCAATACCTCCACATGCACGTCTGCGGCATCCAGGCGATCCAGCGCGGCAGCCATGTCGCCGCCGACCAGGGCCAGGGTCAGCTGGCCATAGGGCGTGTCCTTGATGCGGTCGATGCGCCCCGAAAGGATGCTGAAGTCGACCCCGGTTTCCCGCGCGACGGTGCCTAGCAACGGCTTGTAGGTCGCATCGCCTTGGAACGTCAGGCGCAGGATACGGCCGGGTACGTGAGCGAAATCGTCTCGTTGCTCACCTTCGTCGACCGCCTCGTCTTCCAGCACGAAACGCTGGGTGGTGGGGTGTCGGGGGTGCAGGAATACCTCGGTGACCGGCCCCTGCTCGACGATTTCGCCGCCATCCATCACCGCGACGCGGTCACAGACACGGCGGATCACGTCCATCTCATGCGTGATCAGCACAATGGTCAGCTTCAGCTCGCGGTTGATCTCCGCCAACAGCTGCAGCACCGAGGCGGTGGTCTGCGGATCCAGCGCGCTGGTGGCCTCGTCGCAGAGCAGGATGTCCGGCTCGGTGGCCAGCGCGCGGGCGATACCGACGCGCTGCTTCTGCCCGCCGGAGAGCTGGGCCGGATATTTGCGCGCATGGTCTTTCAGGCCGACGCGGTCGAGCAGGGCGGCGACGCGGGCGTCGATCTCGCTGCGCGAGCGAATGCCGGCCAGGCGCAGCGGCATGGCGACGTTGTCGGCCACCGTCTTGGACATCAGCAGGTTGAAGTGCTGGAAGATCATGCCGACGCGCTGGCGGAAGCGTCGCAGGCCGTCGGCATCCAGTGCGGTGACGTCTTCCCCACTGACCAGGATGCGGCCGCCGGAGGGCTCTTCCAGGCGATTGATCAGGCGCAACAGGGTGCTCTTGCCGGCGCCGGAATGGCCGATCAGGCCGAACACTTCCCCGGCACCGATTTCCAACTGGGTCGGCTTGAGCGCAGGGATCTCGCGGCTGGCGCCGCGGCCGTTGGTGCTCCGGTAAGTTTTATGGACTTGGTGAAATTCGATCACGGGCGAACCTTGTGGGTGCGGTCGTCAGTGCCGGGATAGTCGGCGAAAGGCGTGCATTCTACGCGTTTGCGGTGCTTCGGCGTAGCGAACCTGCAGACATTGAGACCCGCCAGCACCCCGATAAGCACATCGAAACGCCGCATGACGCAACCTTGAGCGGGTCAAGTGGGTCACTAACCGGTACGCCGTGAATCGGAGCAGGTATCAGGCCACCATCAGCATGGCCAGGTTCCTTCGCGGATTAGTCCCTATCGCTCTACCGAGGCCCATGATGACGGACAAGAAAGATCCAAAGCACAGCGAACTGGCCGGTAGCGATACCGTCGATCGCCAGAATCACAACGCCAAGCTCGACGACCTTGGCGCATCCCGCAGCGGCGCCACCGGCGAAGCGCTGACAACCAATCAGGGCGTGAAGATCGCCGACAATCAGAACACCCTGAGGGCAGGGGAGCGAGGTCCATCGCTGCTCGAAGACTTCATCATGCGCGAGAAGCTGACGCACTTCGATCACGAGCGCATTCCCGAGCGAATCGTCCATGCTCGCGGGGCCGCGGCGCATGGCGTATTCGTCAGCTACGACGACCACAGCGCGCTGACCAAGGCCTCCTTCCTCGCCGGCAAGGGGAAAGAGACACCGGTGTTCGTGCGTTTCTCTACCGTGCAGGGCTCGCGCGGGTCGGCCGACACCGTGCGCGATGTGCGTGGTTTTGCCACTAAGTTCTACACCGATGAAGGCAACTTCGATCTGGTCGGCAACAACATGCCGGTGTTCTTCATCCAGGACGCGATCAAGTTTCCCGACTTCGTGCATGCGGTCAAACCCGAGCCGCACAACGAGATTCCGCAGGGCCAGTCGGCCCACGACAACTTTTGGGATTTCGTCTCGCTGACGCCCGAATCGGCGCATATGGTGCTGTGGACCATGTCCGACCGTGCCATCCCACGCAGCTATCGGGCGATGGAAGGGTTTGGCGTGCACACTTTCCGTCTGATCAATGCCGAGGGCACCAGTCGCTTCGTCAAGTTCCACTGGAAGCCGGTGGCCGGCGCTTACTCGCTGATCTGGGACGAAACCCTGAAGCTGGCCGGCAAGGATCCGGACTTCAACCGCCGCGACATGTGGGAATCCATCGAGATGGGCGACTACTTCGAATGGGAGCTGGGCGTGCAGGTGGTTGAAGAGGCCGACGAGCACAAATTCGATTTCGACCTGCTCGATCCGACTAAGATCATTCCCGAGGAGCTGGTGCCGGTGCAAAAGCTCGGCAAGATGACCCTCAACCGCAACCCGGACAACTTCTTTGCCGAGACCGAGCAGGCGGCGTTTCATATCGGCCACATCGTGCCCGGCATCGACTTCACCAATGATCCGCTGCTGCAGGGCCGGCTGTTTTCCTACACCGACACCCAGCTGCTGCGCCTCGGCGGGCCGAACTTCCACGAGATCCCGATCAACCGTTCGATTGCGCCGGTGCACAACAACCAGCGCGATGCTTTCCATCGGCAGACCATCAATAAGGGCCGCGCCAACTACGAGCCCAACTCCATCGACAGCGGCTGGCCGAAGGAAACGCCGCCGGCGGCCAGCGGCGGCGGATTCGAGAGCTACCCCGAGCGCATGGAAGGGCACAAGGTGCGCGTGCGCAGTCCGTCTTTCGGTGATCACTTCTCCCAGGCCACGTTGTTCTGGAACAGCATGAGTGCGCCGGAGAAGGAGCACATCATCGGGGCCTACAGTTTCGAGCTGGGCAAGGTCGAGCGGGTGTTCATTCGCGAGCGCCAGGTCAATGAGATTCTTGCCAACATCGATCTTGAGCTGGCGCGCCGGGTTGCCGAGAACATCGGCGTGACGCCGCCGTCTGCGCCAACCGTGAGCCTCAAGCAGCCGACACCGGCCAGCTCGCCGGCGCTGAGCCTGACCAATCACCTGTCGGGCAACATCAAGTCGCGCAAGGTGGCCATCCTCATCGCCAACGGCGTGGACGGCAAGGCTATCGAGGCGTTCAAGAAGAAGCTGGCGGACGAGGGCGCGCTGGCCAAGCTGATCGGCCCGTCACCCGCGCCGGTGAAGACCGCCGATGGAAAGATGCTCACGCCCGACGCGGCGATGGATGGCATGCCCTCGATCGCCTTCGATGCGGTGTTTATTCCCGGCGGTGCGCAGAGCGTGCAGGCCATGGCCAAGTCCGGCGTGGCCAAGCATTACCTGCTCGAAGCCTACAAGCACCTCAAGCCGATCGCGGTACTGGGCGATGCCCGGCAGTTGCTGGCGGCGCTGAATCTGCCGGAAGACGCTGGTCTGGTGAGTGGTGACGATGGAGATGTCGGCACTGTGTTCAGCGCGTTCGCCCAAGCCTTGGCGCAACATCGGATCTGGGCGCGCGAGCCGCTGGCAGAGCAAGTGCCGGCGTAAGCGTCATTCGACAGAACGGCCCGGCACTCGTGTAGCGACGAGTGCCGGGCTTCCTTATGCCTGTCGTTCAGGTCAACGGGCGAAGGCGTCCGGCTAGGAAAGCTCACGCCAATGCAGGTAACAGCGCAGATCGAATTCGGTCTGTGCGTAGCCGGGCATCATGTGTTCGCAGAGCTTGTAGAAAGCTCGGTTGTGGTCGCTTTCGCGCAGGTGCGCCAGCTCATGGACGACGATCATCTGTAGGAACTCCGGTGCCGCTTCCTTGAACAACGCGGCAACACGGATCTCCTTCTTCGCCTTGAGTTTGCCGCCCTGAACCCGCGATACCGCGGTATGCAGGCCGAGGGCGCGGTGCGTCAGGTCCAGGCGATTGTCATAGAGCATCTTGTCGATACCCGGTGCGCTTTTCAGATGGGTTTGCCGCAATTGCTGGACGTAGCCATACAGCGCCTTGTCGCTTTGCACCTGATGGCGCTGCGGGTAGCGTCTTTCGAGGTAATCCCCCAGCCGATCTTCGGCGATCAACTGACGGACCTGTTGTTGCAAGGCGTCCGGATAGCCTTGCAGATAGCGCAGGGAGGCGGTGGGGTTCATGTCTGTGCCGTAAGCGGTGGTCAGTGTCGTGTGGCGGGAACCGTTGAGGACTGTGCGGTCGCCCTCGATTAGATGGACTAACCCGGGCGGCGCCGCCAGGCGAAGCTCAGCAGGAACAGCGCCGCCGCCGACACCACGATCGACGGTCCGGCCGGAGTGTCCTCGTACCATGACAGCGACAGACCCATGCAGACCGCGAGCAGGCCGATCAGACTCGCGCCCAGGGCCATCTGCTCCGGGGTGCGGGCGTGGCGCTGGGCCGCCGCGGCCGGAATGATCAACAGCGAAGTGATCAACAGCACGCCGACGATCTTCATCGCCACGGCGATCACCATGGCTATCAGCAGCATCAGCGCCATCCGTATGGCGGCTACCGGCAGCCCTTCCACTTTTGCCAGTTCTTCATGCACGGTCACCGCCAGCAATGGTCGCCACAACGGGATCAGCGCCAGCAGCACCAACGCGCTGCCGCCGGCGATCCAGGCCAGATCCGTTGGGCCAACCGCCAGCAGGTCGCCGAACAGATAGCCCATCAGGTCGATGCGCACGTCCTGCATGAAGCTCAGCGATACGAGCCCGAGGGATAGGGTGCTGTGCGCGAGGATGCCCAGCAGCGTGTCCGACGCCAGCGGCTGACGCTGCTGCAGGGTGACCAGCAGAACCGCCAGGAGCACGCAGCAGACGATGACCGCCAGGGTCAGGTTGACCTCCAGCATCAACCCCAGCGCCACGCCGAGCAGCGCGGAATGCGAGAGCGTATCGCCGAAATAGGCCATGCGCCGCCAGACCACGAAGGAGCCGAGCGGGCCGGCCACCAGCGCCAGCGCGAGGCCGGCGAGTAGTGCGTTGAGAAGGAAGTCAGGCATTGGTGATCAGTGCTTGCAATTCGGGCCGTGAATATGGGGTTTGCCAGTGACCACGCTGCCGTGCAGGTCATGGCTGTGGTCGTGTTGGTGGTGATAGACCGCGAGGCTGCGCGCGTCCTGGCCGAACAGTTCGACGAAGGCCGGGTCGGTGCTGACCTGCTCTGGATGGCCCGAGCAGCACACATGACGATTCAGGCAAACCACCTGATCCGTCGCGCTCATCACCAGATGCAGGTCATGGGAAACCATCAGAACGCCGCAGCCGTAACGCTCGCGCAGCCGGCCGATCAGCCGGTAAAGCTCGGCCTGGCCGGCGACATCGACGCCCTGCACCGGCTCGTCCAGCACCAACAGCTCCGGCTCGCGCAGCAGTGCGCGCGCCAGCAGCACCCGTTGCATCTCACCGCCGGAAACGGACTGCAGCGGACTGTCGATCACCTGCTCGGCGCCGACTTCCTTCAGCGCGGCCAAGGCCGCTGCGCGATCCACACCCGGCACCAGACGCAGAAAACGCAGCACAGAGAGCGGCAGGGTCGGGTCGACGTGCAGCTTCTGTGGCATATAACCGACGCGCAGTTTCGGCTTGCGCCAGACCGCGCCGCTGTCCGGTTTCAGCAAGCCGAGCACGGCGCGTACCAGCGTGGTCTTGCCGGCCCCGTTAGGGCCGATCAGCGTGACGATCTCGCCACGGTGCACCCGTAGTTCAGCGCCTTCCAAGACAGTCTGCTTGGCGAACTGCACATGGATATCATCCAGGCGGATCAGCGCCTCGTTCATGCAGTGCTCCGGCACGGCGCACAGAGGCCGACTACTTCCACCGTCTGGCCTTCGACCTGGAAACCCACGCTGCGCGCGGACTGATCGATGGCCTCGCTGATGCTCGGCTGTTCCAGCTCGATGGCCGTATGGCAGTTGCGGCAGATCAGGAACTGGCCCTGATGCGGGTGCTCGGGGTGGTTGCATCCGATGAACGCATTGAGCGAGGCGATGCGGTGCACCAGGCCGTTCTCCAGCAGGAAATCCAATGCTCGATAAACCGTGGGCGGCGCCGCGCGGCGGCCATCCTGGGCCGTCAGTTCGGCAAGGATGTCGTAGGCACCGAGCGGCTTGTGGCTTTGCCAGACCAGCTCCAGTACACGCTTGCGCAGGGCGGTCAGGCGCACACCGGAGCGCTCGCAGAGGAGGTCGGCTTCGGCCAGGGCACTGCTGACGCAGTGGTCATGGTCATGGGGCGTGCAGGCCAGCGGGGACTTGGGCATGAGCGGAGACGAGGTGGCTTAGAGACGTTATTATGTTACCCATTCAGTTCAATCGAGTGTTGCCCGTGTTTCGTCTTTTTTCGATACCGCTTCTAGTGACCGCCAGCCTTTTCAGCAGCGCCCAAGCCCATGCCGAGATCGAGGTGCTGACCAGCATCAAGCCCCTGCAGCTGATCGCCGCTGCCGTTCAGGACGGTGTCGGCAAGCCGGCGGTTTTGCTACCACCGGGCGCTTCGGCCCATCACTATGCCCTGCGACCTTCCGACGTACGGCATGTTCGCAGTGCCGATCTGCTCTACTGGATCGGCCCGGACATGGAGGGCTTTCTGGAGCCGGTGCTGAAAGGGCGCAAAGGCTCGAGCTTAGCCGTCCAGTCGTTGCCGGGCCTGACGCTGCGTCATTTCGGCGACGCGCATGACGCCTCCCACGGCCATGACGAGCATGCGGGTCACGACGACCACGATGAGCATGCGCACGAGTCGCAGGACGCGCACGAGAGCCACGACGAACCTGCAACGGCGGATCACCACGAGCATGATCACGCGCACCGTCCGGGCAGTCTCGATGCCCACCTCTGGCTGCTGCCGGCCAACGCCGAGGTCATCGCCGTGCGAATGGCTGGCGACCTGGCGGCTGTCGATCCGGCCAATGCGCCGCGCTATCAGGCGAATCTCGAGGCGTTCAGGCAGCGTCTGGGTGAGCTCGACAAGCGTCTGCAGGCGCGGCTGAGCAGCATCGGCAATAAACCCTTCTTTGTATTCCACGAGGCTTACGACTATTTCGAGGCGGCTTACGGCCTCGAGCACACCGGTGTGTTCAGCGCCGGTGGCGAGGCCCAGCCCGGAGCGCGTCACGTGGCGGAGATGCGCCAGCGTCTCGAACAGGCAGGCCCCAGCTGCGTGTTCCACGAACCACCGGCCCGTCCGCGTCTGGCTAGCGCCCTGGTCCGCGGTCTGCCGGCAAAAGTGGCCGAGCTGGATGCCATGGGCCATGGTATCGATGCTAATGCTGACGGCTATGCGAGGTTGATCGAAAACCTCGGAACTTCGCTCGCCGAATGCGTGGAATCGCTCTAGCGCCTCGATGTGACGCCGATGCGCTTGGCTGCGTTGAGGCGAGTCCGCCATCGCCGCGCAGCTTCCGCACGTCGATGGAGTTGACTGGGATCAGGTGTTCTTTCCCGCTACCTGGCATAAGCTTCTTGCTTCGGTTTTTCATCATCGACACGAGGATGCGTAGCGCATGGCGAAGACGGACGGGCCCATCGCGGCACAAAGCAAGACCACTTCCAGCATCGCCTTGCAGGCGGCCTCCGAAGATATCTGGGCGCAGAAGTACCGCCTGACCCGCAAGGATGGCAGCCCGGTCGACGACAGCGTCGATGCCACATGGCAGCGGGTGGCGCGGGCGTTGGCCGACGTTGAGCCGGCCGAGCAGCGTGAACACTGGTACGAGCGCTTCCTTTGGGCGCTGCGCAACGGCGCGATTCCCGCCGGACGGATCATTTCCAACGCTGGCGCGCAGGACTACAAACCCGCCACCTCGACCATCAACTGCACCGTCTCCGGCACCATCAGCGATTCGATGGACGACATCCTCGGCAAGGTTCACGAGGCCGGACTGACGCTCAAGGCCGGTTGCGGCATCGGCTACGAGTTCAGCACGCTGCGCCCGCGCGGCTCATTCGTTTCCGGGGCCGGTGCACATACCAGCGGACCGTTGTCGTTCATGGATATCTTCGACAAGATGTGCTTCACCGTCAGCTCCGCCGGCGGTCGGCGCGGCGCGCAGATGGGTACCTTCGATGTCGGCCATCCGGACGTGCGCGAATTCATCCGCGCCAAGCGTGAGGACGGTCGGCTGCGCCAGTTCAACCTGAGTCTGCTGATCACCGATGAGTTCATGCAGGCGGTAGACAGCGATGCCGACTGGCCGCTGATCTTCCCGCTGCACCTCAAGGAAAAGGCCGAGCTGGACCTCGAAGACTCAGAGCAGGTGGTCTGGCGCGAGTGGCCGAGCCACGACGGCTACGTCGTGCGCGATGATGGTCTGGTGGCCTGCAAGATCTACGGGCGGGTCAAGGCGCGGCACCTGTGGGACATGATCATGGTGTCCACCTACGACTACGCCGAGCCGGGCTTCATTCTCATCGACCGGGTCAACCAGCTGAACAACAACTGGTGGTGCGAAGCGATCCGCGCCACCAACCCCTGCGGCGAGCAACCGCTGCCGCCCTATGGCTCCTGCCTGCTGGGCTCGATCAACCTGACTCATTTCGTCATCGATCCGTTCGGCATCGATGCACGCTTCGACTGGGACAAGTACCGCGAAGTGGTGCGCCTGTTCACCCGCATGCTGGACAACGTGGTGGAGATCAATGGCCTGCCGCTGGAACAGCAGCGCCATGAGATCGAAAGCAAGCGTCGTCATGGTATGGGCTTCCTCGGCCTCGGCTCGGCCCTGACCCTGCTCAAGTTGCGCTACGGCAGTCCGGAAGCTTGCGTGTTCACCGAAGAAGTCGCGCGTGAAATGGCGTTGGTTGGTTGGGAACAGGCGCTGGAACTGTCGAAAGAGAAGGGCCCGGCGCCGCTGTTGACTGAGACCTTCGACGTGACCGCCGAGATGCTGCGCAAGCGCCCGGAAATGAAAAAGGACGGCTTCAAGGTCGGTGACCAGGTACCGGGCCGCGTCCTGCATGCGCGGTACTCGCGCTACATGCAGAAGATCGCCGAATACGCGCCCGAGCTGATCGAGGCACTGGCCGAGCAGGGCGCGCGCTTCACCCATCACAGTTCCATCGCGCCCACCGGTACCATCAGCCTGAGCTTGGCCAACAACGCCTCCAACGGTATCGAGCCGAGCTTCGCCCACCACTATTCACGCAACCTGATCCGCGCCGGTCGCAAGGCCAAGGAAAAGATCGAGGTGTTCAGCTACGAGCTGCTGGCCTACCGCACGCTGATCAATCCCAAGGCGCAGCCAGGCTCCGGTGATCCGGCGCAGCAGCTGCCCGACTACTTCATCACCGCCGACGACGTCACCCCGACGCAGCACGTCGATATTCAGGCCGCAGCGCAGAAATGGGTCGACTCGTCGATTTCCAAGACCGCCAACGTACCCACCGACTACCCCTTCGAGGCGTTCAAGGACATCTACCGCTATGCCTGGCGTCAGGGGCTCAAGGGCTGCACCACCTTTCGCTTCAATCCGGCCGCTTTTCAGGGGGTGCTGGTCAAGGAGGCCGATCTGGAGAAGACCCTGTACCGCTTCGTGCTCGAAGATGGCAGCGTGGTCGAGCTCAAGGGCAACGAGGAAGTCGAGTACGACGGCGAAGTGAACACCGCGGCCAACCTGTTCGATGCCTTGAAAGAAGGCTATTACGGTAAGTACTGAGCCATTGATAGTCGGACGGCGCGCGCCGCCCGGATGGAGAATTCGCAATGACCGTCAAGATCACCCAGCGCATCAAGGGCTTCAAGGTTGTCGACGAAACCCTCGAGCGCCCCGTTGCAACGCCAGACAGCAGTACCGGCACGCCCAGCAAGGCCACCGTGGTGGAAATGGACGAAAGTCTGCAACGCCCGGAAACGCTGGTTGGCATGACCTACAAGATCAAATCGCCGCTGTTCGAGCATGCGCTCTACGTCACCGTGAACGACGTCGTGCTCAACGCCGGCACGCCCCATGAGCAGCGCCGGCCGTTCGAGATTTTCATCAATTCGAAGAACATGGACCATTTCCAGTGGATCGTCGCGCTCACACGGATCATGTCCGCGGTGTTCCGCAAGGGCGGTGACTGCACTTTCCTGGTCGAGGAGCTGAAAGCCGTGTTCGACCCGCGCGGTGGCTACCTGAAGAAGGGCGGTGTCTACATGCCGTCGATCGTCGCCGAGATCGGCGGCGTACTGGAGCGTCACCTGATTGCCATCGGCATGCTCGAAGGCCACGCGCTGGACGAAACCCAGCTCAAGTACTTGGCCGAGAAGCGCGCGGCTTACGAAGCCAGCCAGGGCGCGGTGGCCGTAGAGCCGGGGGAAGGCTTCCCGGCGGGTGCGCAGCTGTGCAACAAATGCAACACCCAGGCCGTGGTGCAGATGGATGGCTGCGCCACCTGTCTGAACTGCGGCAATTCGAAGTGCGGCTGAACGGTTACTGAGCCGCTGCCAGCCGGCTGACGGCGCGAACCGTCCACCGGCCCGCCCAGTTCAGGTCACTACCCGGTAGCACGGCTCGTATGGGCGGCCACCGGGCAACTTCATCCGGTGTTGCAGGACGAAGGCCTGTAACAGCTCATCCAGTGGTTTCATGATCGCCGGATCGCCATGGATCTCATAGCGGCCGAACTGCTCGATGCGGCGGATGCCATTGTCTTTGACGTTTCCTGCGACGATTCCGGAAAACGCCCGGCGCAGGTTCGCTGCCAGTTCATGCGGTGGTACGTCTCGGGTCAGCTGCAGGCTGGCCATGTTTTCATGGGTCGGGTCGAAGGGACGTTGGAAGCCTTCCTCGATCTTCAGCAGCCAGTTGAAGTGGAATGCATCGTTGCGTTCGCGGCGGAACTGTTTGACTGTTTTCAACCCCTCGACCATCTGACGAGCCACTTCGGCGGGGTCGTCGATGACGATCTGATAGTGGCGCTGGGCCTCCTCTCCGAGGGTCGCACCGACGAAATCACGCAACTGTTGCAGATAGGGCGCCGCGCTTTCCGGGCCGGTGAGGATGACCGGGAAGGGCACCTCACGGTTGTCCGGGTGCAACAGAATGCCCAGCAGATAGAGGAATTCTTCCGCCGTGCCGACGCCGCCGGGAAAGATGATGATGCCGTGCCCGACACGGACGAAGGCTTCCAGACGCTTTTCGATGTCCGGCAGGATCACCAGCTCATTGACGATCGGGTTCGGCGCCTCGGCGGCGATGATGCCCGGTTCGGTCAGCCCCAGGTATCGGCCAGCCAGAATGCGTTGTTTGGCATGGGCAATGGTCGCGCCCTTCATCGGGCCTTTCATGACCCCCGGGCCGCAGCCGGTGCAGACGTTCAGATTGCGCAGCCCCAGCTCATGGCCGACACGCTTGCTGTACTTGTATTCCTCGGTGCTGATCGAGTGCCCGCCCCAACACACCACCATGTTCGGCTCGACGCCCGGGCGCAACGTGCGGGCGTTGCGTAGCAGGTGAAAAACGTAATCGGTGATGCCCTGGGAGCTGCTCAGGTCGATACGTTGGCTGCCGAGCTCGCTTTCCGTGTACACGATGTCGCGCAGCGCACTGAAGAGCATTTCGCGGGTACTGGCGATCATCTCGCCATCGACGAAGGCATCGGCGGGCGCGTTGAGCAGTTCCAGGCGGACGCCGCGATCCTGCTGGTGGATGCGCACTTCGAAGTCGTCATAGGCCTCGAGGATAGTTTTGGCGTTATCGATACGCGCGCCGGTGTTGAGGATGGCCAGGGCGCACTGGCGGAACAGGGCGTAGGTGGTGCCGGAACTGGCTTCGCTCAGTTGTTGGACTTCCCGTTGCGACAGCGTTTCCAGACTGCCTTTGGGGCTTACCGAGGCATTGATTACGTAGCGTGAGGTCATTCGTTCTGTTCCCTGAAAACAATGCCACCGAGCCAGGCAGGTCAGGCGCATCAGGATGTGACGTGTCCGGGTTGGGCCCGGAGCGCGTAGTTATTCTGGTTCGACAGCGCGACGCCAGTGTTGATCGAAAGTCTGCATCCGCAGGCTGGGGCGAAAGCCGGTCATGTTACTTCGGCCGCGTCGACGAGCATGGGGACTTCTTGACGTCAGGGATATGGAAATGTTCCTTGCCCCTGCATGGCGAGCGCCGCTGCCGAAGACTACGACCGCAAACGGCGTCGTTCGTCTTCGCTCGAGCGGGATGCTTGAACTGTACCGTACTCGGGCGTCGCGCGGCGCTCTGCCCGGCGGAACCCTCTAGAGTGCGAACGGCAATACGCTGTGGCACTGCTGGCGGGCAGCGAGCAGATGGCGAAATTCGTCAGGATCCTTGATCAACACGGGCTGCCCGGCGAAGTTCTGTGCGGCGATCAGACGCGAAAGCCAAAAGCGCACGCAGGCCACGCGCAGCATCGGTTTCCATAACTCGGCTTCGGCCGGGGTGAACCGGCGCAGGCTGGAGTAGGCGGCCAACAGCGCCAGGCTGCGCTCCTCGTCGAGTTCACCGTTGGGATGGGAGCACCAGTCGTTCACCGTGATGGCGATGTCATAGAGCATCGGGCCGGCGCAAGCATTGTAGAAGTCGATCACGCCGCTCAGGTGGTTGCCCTCGAACAGTACGTTGTCGCGGAACAAGTCGGCGTGCAGGTTGGCGCGGGGCAGGGTGAGGATCTTCGGTTTCAGCTCGGCGATTTCCGCCAGACCGTCGCGCAGCAGCGGCAGTTGCTCCTCGGGCAGGGTCATGGCGAGGCTGGGGCCCTCTGCTTGCATCCAGTCCAGGCCGCGGTCGCTGCGACGTTCGATGATCTGCTCGCGGGTGGCCAAATGCAGTCGCGCCAGCAGCCGACCGACTTCGGCGCAGTGGTGCGCGTTGGGCGCGGTGACATGCTTGCCCGGCAGCCGCGGCTGCAGCATCGCCGGCTTCTCCGCCAGGCTGCGCAGGGCTTCGCCGCGTGCCGTGCGCAATGCGTAAGGCACCGGCAGGCGTGCCCGATGCAGCACGTCGAGTAGTTCGATGAAGAACGGCAAATCCTGGGTTGGGCCGCGTTCGACCAGGGTCAGGACATATTCACCCTGTTCCAGGCTAACGAAGAAATTGCTGTTCTCGCTGCCCGCGGCGATGCCCTCGAAGTCGCGCAGGCGCCCGAGTTGATAAGGCGCCAGAAAGACTTCCAGCTCTTCGCGTTGCAGCGGAGTGAATACCGACATGAATGGCCTTCCGTTAAACGTCTTTGCAGCGTTACCAGCTGAATATTTCCCAAGCGGGGATCAGCATATCCGGCTTGTCGGCGCGGATGAAATTGCTGTCGCCATCGGCGCGTACCAAGAAGTACGGCTTGCCGGTCTTGGGGATGATCTTCACAGCATAGAGGAAGCCGTTGACCCGATATTCCTCGACGGTCCGCTCACCTTCCTGGCGAATGGTCACATCGGGCTCGCCCTCGACGGGCTCCTGGGCGAAGCCGGTCAGCGGCATGAACGCCAACAGGCTGGCCAGCATCAGAGGTTTGATCGCGCGCATGATAACCTTGCCCTTTGTCGTCAAGTGGTCCGATGCATTCTAGCTGCGGTCCCGCCGAAAAGGTTGATCCTGCTCATGAGCCAAGCGCCCCTCGTTCTGGTGGACGGTTCGTCCTACCTCTATCGCGCCTTTCACGCCCTGCCTCCGTTGACCACATCCACCGGCAAGCCCACCGGTGCGGTGAAGGGCGTGCTGAACATGTTGCTGGCGCTGCGCCGGCAGTATCCGAACAGCCCGTTCGCGGTGGTCTTCGATGCCAAGGGGCCGACCTTCCGTGACACCCTGTTCGCCGAATACAAGTCCCATCGCCCGCCGATGCCGGATGACCTGCGCAGTCAGGTCGAGCCGCTGCATGCCAGCGTGCGTGCGCTGGGCATGCCGCTGTTGTGCGTCGACGGCGTCGAGGCCGACGACGTGATTGGAACACTGGCGCGCCAATGTGCGGCGCTGGGACGCGACGTGATCATCTCCACCGGCGACAAGGACATGGCGCAGCTGGTCTGCCCGCACGTCACCCTGGTCAATACCATGACCGGCAGCGTCTATGACATCGAGGGTGTGAGGACCAAGTTCGGCGTCGGCCCGGAGCTGATCATCGATTTCCTCGCGCTGATGGGCGACAAGGTCGACAACATCCCGGGCGTGCCCGGCGTTGGCGAGAAGACGGCTTGCGGGCTGCTTAATGGCATAGAGGGTGGTCTGAACGGCTTGTACGCGAACCTCGACAAGGTCTGCGACCTGCCGATCCGCGGCGCCAAATCCTTGGCTGCCAAGCTCGCAGAGCATCGCGACGCGGCGTTCATGTCCTACGAACTGGCGACGATCAAGATCGACGTACCGCTGGACGTACAAGTCGCCGATCTGATGCCGGGCGAGCCGCATCGCGAGGCGCTGATCGCGCTGTACCGTGAGCTGGAATTCAAGAACTGGCTCGATGAGTTGCTGCGCGAGGCCAAGGTCGCCGGCGAGAACTGCGAGGAGCAGCCGGAGGATTGTTCGATCCAGGCCGAGGCCCGCTACAGCACCGTGCTCGATCAGGTCGAATTCGACGGCTGGCTGGCGCGTCTGCAGGCCGCCGAGTGCTTCGCCTTCGACACCGAAACCACCAGCCTCGATGCGCAGAGGGCGCAACTGGTCGGCCTCTCCTTCGCAATCGAGGCGGGTGAGGCCGCCTACGTGCCGCTTTGCCACAGCTACATGGGCGTACCGCAGCAACTCGACCGCGATGCGGTGCTCGCCGCGCTCAAGCCGCTGCTGGAAGATCCGCACAAGTTGAAGATTTGCCAGCACGGCAAGTACGACATGAATGTACTGATGCATTACGGCGTGGAGATGCGCGGCATGTGTTTCGACACCATGCTCGAATCCTACGTGCTCGATGCCACGGCCACGCGCCACGACATGGACAGCCTGGCACTGAAGTATTTGGGTCGCGGCACCATCCGTTTCGAGGACATTGCCGGCAAGGGCGCCAAGCAGCTGACCTTCGATCAGATCGCCATCGAGCAGGCGGGCCCCTATGCCGCCGAGGATGCCGACGTCACTCTGCGCTTGCATCAGAACCTGCTCGGCAAGCTGGAAGCCACACCGTCGCTACTCAAGGTACTCAACGAGATCGAGATGCCGCTGGTGCCGGTGCTGGCGCGCATCGAGCGTAACGGTGCGCTGGTCGACGCGCAGTTGCTCGGCCAGCAAAGCGTCGAGCTGGGCGAACGCCTGGTACAGCTCGAGCGCGAAGCCTTCGAGATCGCCGGGGAGGAATTCAATCTCGGTTCTCCCAAACAGCTCTGCGCGATCCTTTATGAAAAGCTCGGCTGCCCGGTGCTGTCGAAAACGGCCGGCGGTCAGCCGTCGACCGCTGAAAGTGTGCTGGCCGAGCTGGCCGAGCGGGACTATCCGCTGCCCAAGGTCATCATGCAGCACCGCTCCTTGAGCAAGCTCAAGGGCACCTACACCGACAAGCTGCCGCAGCAGATCAACCCGCGCACCGGCCGCATCCACACCAGCTATCACCAGGCGGTGGCGGCAACCGGGCGGCTGTCCTCATCGGACCCGAACCTGCAGAACATCCCGATCCGCACCGCCGAGGGCCGGCGCATCCGCCAGGCCTTCATCGCTGCGCCCGGCTACAAGCTGCTGGCGGCCGACTATTCGCAGATCGAGCTGCGTATCATGGCCCATCTGGCCCAGGATGCCGGCTTGTTGTATGCCTTCCAGAACGACCTGGACGTGCACCGCGCCACCGCCGCAGAAGTCTTCGGCGTCGAGCTGGAACAGGTGACCAACGATCAGCGGCGCAGTGCCAAGGCGATCAATTTCGGCCTGATCTACGGCATGAGCGCCTTCGGCCTGGCCAAACAGATCGACGTCGCCCGCGGCGAGGCGCAGGCCTATATCGACCGCTACTTTGCGCGCTATCCCGGCGTGCTCGCTTACATGGAGCGCACCCGCGCCCAGGCGGCCGAGCAAGGCTATGTCGAGACCCTGTTCGGCCGTCGGCTGTATCTGCCGGAGATCAATTCGAAGAACGGCGCCATGCGCAAGGGCGCCGAGCGCACCGCGATCAATGCGCCGATGCAGGGCACGGCCGCCGACATCATCAAGCGCGCCATGATCAGCGTCGACAGCTGGCTGCAGGAGAGTGGGCTGGATGCGCGCGTCATCTTGCAGGTACACGATGAACTGGTGCTCGAAGTGCGCGAGGACTTGGTCGAGCAGGTGCGCGCGCAGATTTGTCCGCTGATGAGTCAGGCCGCCGAGCTGGACGTGCCGTTATTGGTCGAGGCAGGTGTGGGCAACAACTGGGACGAGGCGCATTGAACAACTCGCGCACCAATGGGGCCTGGGTATGACGTACTAGAGCGGCTGACCGGTAGTCGGAATATTTTCTTCAGTCCTGGTTGAACTTCGGAAGCAAACAGCCGGTCTGAGGCTACGAAGGGTGTGAAAGCCCTTCGATGCTCCTTGTTGTGTTAAGTGTTGGCAGATCTCTGGACCTCGCCCTAGCGGTCCGGATTTGGACCTCGAACTTCCCCCTCCCCCAACGAAGTTCGAGGTTTTTTTTCGTCCCGAGAAAAGTCGCGTGGACAGGTTGAGTCGCCTGGATGCATACAGGGTTTGAAGGCGTATGCCGATCCTGTCAGGGCAGTTGCAAGCCGCCACCGGCTTTGTGCAGGCGCCGCAAGTGGTCGCCGATCTGCACCAGGTTGGCCTCCACGTTCTCCAGCTCCATGCGACGTTCTTCGCCCAACAACAAGCGGACTTCTTCGTTCAGCGTCTCGGTGAGTTGCATGAGCTGCGCCTGGCGCTGGCTGCTTTCCTGCTCCAGTCGCTGCCACTCGCTGGCCTGCGGCAGCCCGTAACCGCCGTCGAGCAGTTGTGCCGGTTGGCTCAGATAGCCGCTGTTGGCGAGGATGCCTTGCAGGGTTTCATCGGCCTTGGCGAGGCTTGTATCACCCTGCTCGCGGCCGCCCAGGTAGCGCTTCTTGAGTTCCTCCTGCGCCAGGAGCAGGTGCTGTCGCAGCGCCGCCTGTTCGACCAGCAGCAGTGCCGCGCTGGCGCGCAGATCGGCCTTCGCGATCCATGGGCGACGCTGCTCGGCACGGAGCGCCAGCCATTGCTCGACATCTTCTTGCGGCAGTCCGAGACGTTCGCGAAGCACGGCGAACATCGCCTGGTAGCGATCGCGGTAGGAGTCGAAGCGATAGCCCAGGCGCAGCGCTTCGTACGGATCGTCGAGCACGCTGGCGTCGGCCAGGCCGCGATTGATCAGGATTTCCAACAGCCCGCTGGGCAGGATGCTGTCCAGCGCGGTGAGTTCCGGCCGTGCGGTGCCGCTGCGCAGCAGCTTGAGGGTTTCCACCGCGCAGTTGTTGGACAGGAAGTAATAATCGCCGTCGTAGCTCCAGTGCATCTCGGCGCTGCGTTCGACCAGCCTGTCGATCTCATCGCGCTCCAGTTTGAGCGGGATCGAGGCGAGGCTGCGTAGCTCGACCTTGGTGTATTCCTCGATCACCTGACCCAGCGGAAGAACGAACAGGCGTGACGGATAGACACCCGTCAGGCCATCCCAGCTGGACAGCTGCACGTCGCCGACAAAGGCGCGGAAGGACAGCACCAGGTGATGATCCAGATCCAGTCGGCAAGCCGGCCCGCGCGGACGACCGGGGGCGCAGATGACCAGGCGCAGCATGCTGTGGCCCCAACGGCTTACCCAGGCGTCATTGGCCTCGGCGAACAGGTAGTCGACCGCGTAGACCCGCTCCGGATTGAGCTTGATCAAGGGAGCTCGCGCGAAATCATGTCCGGCGTTGAGAATCGGCAGGCCGCCGTCGCAGGCCTGCACATCGGTCGGCTGCCAGCCGAAATGCTCGCGAAAATAGCGATGCAGGGAAGGCCGTCGGCAGGCGTAGCTGGGGTCGAGCAGGAAGTACTCCAGGTTCACCGCGACGAATTCAAGCGGGTTGGTCAGCTCGTAAGCATCGGGGCTGCGCGCTATTTGGGCGTTTTTCCGCTCGCGCTCGCCGTGCTGGCCGACACGCTGGGGCCAGCCGGCGAGGTCGAGCAGACGTGGATCATCGCTGAGGGTGAAGCGGCGTTCGGTTTGCCCGCGGCAGCGGTCCGGCAACCCGACCAGGCCGAGGCTGGCGGCGCGTTGGCTGCAGAAGGCTAATTGCGCATGGCGTTCGGACGACCAGAGCCGAGCACGATCATAGAGGTGCCCGACTTCGTGAATCAGTGTCGCCAACAGTTCTCTGCGAACGGTGCCGTGGGGGCGGTCGGTACGTTGTGTGGCGGCGGAACCATCGGTCAGGGAGGGCAGCAGGCGTCGGTTGAGCAGTAGCAGATCGCCTCCCGCGCTGCCATATACCTGGTGCGTCAGACCGTCGTGCCAACGCACACGCACCTCACGATCAAGCCGTTCGACCAACCTCGGCGGCAGCGCCGCCGTGGCTTCGTCGAGTAATTGCTGGCTGGCTGCGCGTTCGGCCGGCTGCAGCTCGTTGTCGTCGAGGGTCAGGTGCAGATCGGCGTGACACAGGTTGGCTAGCGCCATGAGCGCAACATAGGCCAGCCAGGCGCGAACTGGTTTCACTGCGAGAGAATGAGTTCAGCCAGGGCCTGATCGCTGGCTTGCCGGGCTTCCGGAAATGCACTGCGCAGCCCACCGAAAGCAGCTTCCAGGCGTGCACCACGAATTTCACCTGCACTGGCGACGAAGCCGGCGGCTTCGTCACGGGCTTCGCTGACGACTTTCATATCGCTGATGCGGCTGGTGACATCCGAGGTGAAGTTGATGCTGCGGTCCAGCGCATTGATCACGATGTTGCTGGTGGCGACCAGCGTTTGGGCCTGGACGCCACTGGCGAGTAGGGTCAGTGCGAGGGGCGCGGCGAACAGCTTCAATTTCATGTAGGTTCTCGTGAAAGCGGGTGGCTATTGGATGAGGATTGCTTCGGCCAGTTCCAGATCGCTTGCTGCCAGCTGCGGCTGTTGCCGGTGGAGCCAACGCAATGCCGCTTCCAGCCGCGCGCCGCGGACCTCACCCTGGCTGGCGACGAAGCGGGCCGCGTCATCGCGCGAGTCGAGGATCAGCTTGTTATCGAATGGGGCGCTGGTTACCTGGCTGGCAACGTAGCTGAAGGCGACGGTGCCAGCGATAGTGCTGTCGAATGCCTGCGCAGTCCCGCAGAAGGCGCAGCTGGCCAATACAAGATAGAACGAACGCATGTTGATCCCGGTGCCGAAAAACAGCCGCATAGGCTAGCGAAACGCCAGCCTGACGGCCAGCGCTGCGGCCCGGGTTTAATGGGGTGGGTCAGAGCGCCAGGATAGCGTTGGCCAGTTCCAGATCGCTGGCACTCAGGCCTGGCGCCTGGCTGCGGATATGGCCCAGCGCGGCCTCGAGCTGGGCTCCACGCGCTTTGCCATCGCTGGCAACGAAGCGGGCCGCATCGTCGCGGGCGTCGAGCACCAGCTTGTCGTCACCCAGGTTTGAGGTGAAGTCGGAGGTGCCTTCGACGCTATTGACCAACGAGGCACCGATGGCATCGACCGTCCCCGTGATACTTCCGGCCGAGGCGGTTCCCGCAACCAGGCAAGCAACGGCGGCGACAGACAATAGATACTTGTTCATAGACTTCTCCAGGCTAGACGCGGCTTCCCGCCGATAGCGGCTTGGACCGCCGACGGGTGGTGCCGTTCAGCTTAGGTTGCAGGATCTTGCCTGGGAAGTGCGATGTCAGCGCCAAAATGGTTTTTCCAGCTCGGCCATGCGCTCACTGCGGCTGATGCCGATGTCCGACAACTGGTGCTCATCCAGCGCGGCCAGCTGACGTCGGGTGCGGGCCCGTCGATGCCACAGGTGCAGCAATTCAACCAGTCGACGCAGCGATAGCGAGCCAGTACCGAGCCTGAGCGTGCGGGGCAGTACGCGTTCCATCTGCCTTCTCCTTCCCGCCGATTCGCGGGGGTGGGGTATGGGTAGATAGGGTCGCGTGCTGCGCTGTTACGTAACAGTCACAGGGACTGTGAATTGTGCCGGTTCAGTTGTCAGGGGTGATCAACTGTACCGCTGTTTCGCCGACGAAACTGTTTGGCCCGACTCAGCGCTGGGCGGACGAGGCGCTGAGCATTTCGATCGGACGAACCTCGAAATCGCGGCTAAGGAAATCCATACGCTGCTCACGGAAGTTGCGCATATGCGGCAGCGCATTGTGCGCCGCCAGATGCTCAGGTGACTGCCAGACCTCGAAGAAAATGAACAGGGTCGGGTCCTGCGCGTCGCGCAGCATGTGGTACTCGACGCAGCCGTCCTCGGCCCGGCTTGCGGCAACGTAGCGGTTGAACAGCGCTTCGAATTCGGCCGATTTTTCCGGTCGGGTGTAGGCGTGAAGGATAAAGGCGCAACGTTCGCTCATGGGGCTTGCTCCGCTGATGGGTGTAAACAGCCTAAGGCATTAACGGGTCGCTGATTCGTGACTTTCAGTCAACACGCTTTTGCTTGCAGCGCTCTGTTTTGCCGCGCGGGCGGTCGTTAGGCTGCCCGCCATTCTCATTTGCTGGATACGCCTTCCATGAAAAAAATCCTGCTCCTCAACGGTGCCAAACAGTTCGCCCATTCCGATGGTCGCTACAACACCACGCTTCACGAAACCGCCTTGCGGTTTCTCGACCGTGCCGGCTTCGACGTCAAGCAAACCCAAATAGACGCGGGTTACGACCTGGCCGAAGAAGTCGCCAAGTTTCTCTGGGCGGACGTGATCATCTATCAGATGCCCGGCTGGTGGATGGGCGCGCCCTGGACGGTGAAGCAATACCTCGACGAGGTATTCACCGAGGGCCACGGCAGCCTCTACGCCAACGACGGGCGCACGCGTTCCGATGCCTCGCAGAAGTACGGCAGCGGCGGGCTGTTGCAGGGCAAGCAGTACATGATTTCGGCGACCTGGAACGCGCCGCAGCAGGCCTTCGACGATCCGACGGACTTCTTCGAAGGCAAGGGGGTGGATGCCGTCTACTTCCCCTTCCACAAGGCCAACGAATTTCTCGGCATGACAGGCCTGCCGACCTTCCTCTGTGTGGATGTCATGAAGCGACCCTCGATCGAGGCCGACATCCAGCGTTACGAAGCGCACCTGGCGCGGGTATTCGGCGGCTGATCGGGCAAGAAAAAGCCCCTCGCGGCCGGGCCGGGAGGGGCTTTGGTGTAGCGGTGTCGCTTATTCCACGGCCTTGACCATGTCCTCGACGACCTTCTTGGCATCGCCGAAGACCATCATGGTCTTGTCCATGTAGAACAGTTCGTTGTCGAGGCCCGCATAACCGCTGGCCATGGAGCGCTTGTTAACGATGACCGTCTTGGCCTTGTAGGCCTCGAGGATCGGCATCCCGGCGATGGGCGACTTCGGATCGTTCTTCGCCGCCGGGTTGACCACGTCGTTGGCGCCGAGCACCAGCACCACGTCGGCCTGGCCGAACTCGGAGTTGATGTCTTCCATCTCGAAGACCTGCTCGTACGGCACTTCGGCCTCGGCCAGCAGCACGTTCATGTGGCCGGGCATACGGCCGGCAACCGGGTGGATCGCGTACTTCACGGTCACGCCCATATGGGTCAGCTTCTCGGCCAGCTCCATCAGTGCATGCTGCGCGCGAGCCACCGCCAGGCCGTAGCCAGGAACGATGATCACGGTGTCGGCGTTCGACAGCAGGAAGGCGGCGTCATCGCTGGAACCGGATTTGACCGGACGCTGTTCCTGGCTGCCCTTGGCCGGGCCGGCATCGGCATCGGCGCCGAAGCCACCGAGGATGACGTTGAAGAACGAACGGTTCATCGCCTTGCACATGATGTACGAGAGGATCGCGCCGCTCGAACCCACCAGGGAGCCGGCGATGATCAGCATCGAGTTGTTCAGCGAGAAGCCGATACCGGCCGCCGCCCAGCCCGAGTAGCTGTTGAGCATCGAGACCACCACTGGCATGTCGGCGCCGCCGATGGGGATGATGATCAGCACGCCGATCACGAAGGCCAGCGCCACCAGGATCATGAACGCGGTGAAGTTGCCGCTGAAGGTGTAGATCAGACCCAGTACCAGAATCGCCACGCCCACGGCGAGGTTGATCTTGTGCTGGTTGGGGAACACCACCGGCGCGCCTTGGAACAGCCGGAATTTGTACTTGCCCGACAGCTTGCCGAAGGCGATCACCGAACCGGAGAAGGTGATGGCGCCGATGGCTGCGCCGAGGAACAGCTCCAGGCGGTTACCGGCCGGGATCGGATAGCCGATGGCCTGGACGATACCCAGCGATTGCGGTTCGAGCACCGCAGCGATGGCGATGAATACCGCGGCCAGACCGATCATGCTGTGCATGAAGGCAACCAGCTCGGGCATCTTGGTCATCTCGACGCGCTTGGCCATCAGTGTACCGATGCTGCCGCCGATCAGCAGGCCGAGGACGATAAAGCCCAGACCGCTCCAGGGGCTGGCGCTTTCGACCAGCTGCGCGCCGAGTTTGAACACCAGGAACACCGTGGTGACCACGGCGATGCCCATGCCGATCATGCCGAACAGGTTGCCGCGGCGTGAGGTGGTCGGGTGCGACAGGCCTTTCAAGGCCTGGATGAAGCTCACCGAGGCGATGAGGTAGAGCAGGGTGATCAGGTTCATGCTCATGGCTTGGACTCCGCCTTAGCGCCAGCGCGCTCCTTCTTCTTGAACATTTCCAGCATGCGACGGGTGACCAGGAAGCCACCGAAGACGTTGACCGCGGCCAGGGTCACCGCCAGGGTGCCCATCAGCTTGCCCATCGGCGTGACGGTCAGGGCGGCGGCGAGCATGGCGCCAACGATGACAATCGCCGAAATGGCGTTGGTGACCGCCATCAGCGGGGTATGCAGCGCGGGGGTGACGTTCCAGACCACGTGGTAGCCGACGTAAATCGCCAGCACGAAGATGATCAGGTTGTAGATGCCATCAGATATCAGGTCCATTCTTTAGGGCTCCCTTAACCGTTGGTGCGCACGACCTGGCCGTCGCGGCACATCAGGCACGCGGCGACGATGTCGTCTTCAAGATTGAGCTGGAACTTGGCTTCGCCATCGATCACCAGCTTGAGGAAGTCCAGCAGGTTGCGTGCGTATAGCGCCGATGCATCCGCCGGCACGAGGGTCGCCAGGTTGGTGTAGCCAACCAGGGTCACGCCGTGCTTGACCACCACCTGATCGGCTTCGGTCAATGGACAGTTGCCGCCCTGAGAAGCGGCGAGGTCGATTACCACCGAGCCGGGCTTCATCTGCTGCACGGTTTCTTCCTGCAACAGCGTCGGCGCCTTGCGGCCCGGGATCAGCGCGGTGGTGATAATGATGTCGGCCTGCTTGGCACGCTCGTGCACGGCTTGAGCCTGACGTGTCATCCAGGACGCGGGCATTGGACGGGCATAGCCGCCAACGCCTTCGGCGCATTCGCGCTCTTCGTCGGTCTCGAACGGCACGTCGACGAACTTGGCGCCGAGCGATTCGATCTGCTCTTTCACCGCCGGGCGTACGTCCGAGGCTTCGATCACCGCGCCCAGGCGCTTGGCCGTGGCGATGGCCTGCAGACCGGCCACACCGGCGCCAAGGATCAACACCCGTGCGGCCTTCACCGTACCAGCAGCGGTCATCAGCATCGGCATGAAGCGCGGATACTGGTTGGCGGCGACCATTACGGCCTTGTAACCGGCGATGTTGGCCTGCGACGAAAGCACGTCGAGGCTCTGTGCACGCGAGGTGCGCGGCGCCGCTTCCAGAGCGAAGGCGGTGATGCCGCGTGCGGCCATGCGCGCGATGTTTTCATTGTCGAAGGGATTGAGCATGCCGACCAGAACCGTACTCGGCTGCATCTGCGCCAGTTCGGTTTCGCTCGGTGCGTTCACCTTCAGCAGGATCTCTGCTGCGAACGCCGCAGCGGCATCGGCGATGGTAGCGCCTGCCGCCTCGAAGGCACTGTCCGGGATGCTGGCCTGTACGCCAGCCCCGCTCTGCACCGTCACCCGATGCCCTTGCCCGATCAGCTTCTTGATGGTTTCCGGTGTCGCGGCGACGCGCGTCTCACCGGGCCTGGTTTCGAGAGGAACACCAATGTGCATTGTTCTTGTTCTCCTGCTTGATCGTTACCTGCGGGCTGTCCGGTCATCCGGCTGTTCGCACCGCGGGTGGTACTTTTCGCCCGGCCACTACGGGTGGCGGCCGGGTGTGGATCGGCTAACGGGCCCCTGCACTGCTGGTCGGGCCTGTTGCGGCGCGGCATTCTGCAATCGCCGCAAAAATCAAACAACTGTTTTAATCGGAACGCCAATGCGCCGCTTCGTTCACGACGTGACCGTTAGGTTGCTTTGTACCGCTGCAGGCAGCGTCCGTATTGGATTCGACCTTCGTATAAGGTTCCATGGCGAATATGCACGGCGCAATCATGAATGACCGCCCATAGATGCGGTATTCGCCCGCAGCCTTGGCTATATTCGACCTTGGTGCCGGTTTGCCGAGGGGCCTGTAATGCGCTGATGAAAAACTGTCAGAGGTTTGCAATGTCATGCATTCCTTGTAGTCCAAAGCGGTTGGTCGCGCTGGCTTCAGCGCGACCTGCTCATAGCTTTTTCCGAGGATCGATACTGCATGGCCGAACTGGACGTGAACGAGATGACCGCGCTGCTGGAGGAGCCGGTCCAGCGGCGCCTGCCATTTGCCTTCGCCCGGCGCCATGGTGTGATCTTGCTGGATCGCCCCGAAGGCTTGCGCCTGTGTGCACGTGAAGGCGCCCCGTTGACCGCCTTGCAGGAAGCGCAGCGCATCGCGGGTGGCCCGCTGGCCATGCAGTGGTTGGCGCAGGATGAATTCGAGCAGGCCTTGAGCGCGGCCTACCAGCACGACTCCTCGGCGGCGATGCTGATGGTCGAGGGCCTGGGTGACGAGATGGACCTGCACAGCCTGGCCGATCAGATCCAGGAAACCGAAGACTTGCTGGAGCAGGAGGACGATGCGCCGATCATCCGCCTGATCAACGCCATTCTCGGCGAAGCGATCAAGGAAAACGCCTCGGACATCCATGTCGAGACCTTCGAGAAGCGTCTGGTGATCCGCTTCCGCATCGACGGCATTCTTCGCGAAGTGGTGCAACCCAAGCGCGAGTTGGCGGCGCTGCTGGTCTCACGGATCAAGGTCATGGCGCGGCTGGATATCGCCGAGAAGCGCATCCCTCAGGACGGCCGGATTTCCCTGCGGGTCGGAGGCCGCGAAGTCGATATCCGTGTCTCGACGTTGCCTTCGGCCAATGGTGAACGGGTGGTATTACGTCTGCTCGACAAGCAGGCAGGGCGCCTCACGTTGCGCCATCTGGGCATGAGCGATCGCGACCGTAAAGTGATGGAGCAGGCCGTGCAGAAGCCGCACGGCATCATTCTCGTCACCGGCCCGACCGGCTCGGGCAAGACCACCACGCTTTACGCCAGCCTGGTCACGCTCAACGACCGCTCGCGCAACATCCTCACCGTCGAGGACCCGATCGAATACAACCTCGAAGGCATCGGCCAGACCCAGGTCAACACCAAGGTCGACATGACCTTCGCCCGCGGGTTGCGCGCGATTTTGCGCCAGGATCCGGATGTGGTGATGGTCGGTGAGATCCGCGACCAGGAGACCGCTGACATGGCTGTGCAGGCGTCGCTGACCGGCCACCTGGTACTGTCGACGCTGCACACCAACAGCGCCATCGGTGCGGTGACACGCCTGGTGGACATGGGCGTGGAACCCTTCCTGATTTCCTCGTCGCTGCTCGGCGTGCTGGCCCAACGCCTCGTGCGCGTGCTGTGTAATGACTGCAAACGCGCCTACGTCGCCGACGAGGCCGAATGTGCACTGTTCGGCCTCGATCCGAGCGAGGCGCCGACGCTCTATCACGCTGAGGGTTGCGACGTCTGCCGGCAGCTGGGCTACCGTGGGCGGACCGGCATCTACGAACTGGTGATGTTCGACGACGCCCTGCGCAGCATGATCCACACCCGCGCACCCGAGCAGGACATGCTCCGCCACGCCCGCCGACTGGGCCCAAGTATTCGCGAGGACGGCTTGCGCAAGGTGCGCGAAGGCGTGACCACCATCGAAGAAGTGCTGCGCGTCACGCGAGAGGAGTAACGGATGAGCTGTACCGCTACAGGGACCGTTAGGGCCATGCAGGCCTGCAGACTCGGCGGAGGCCGTGGCTGATGGCGGCGTTCGAATATGTCGCACTCGACCCGCGCGGCCGCGAGCAGAAGGGCCTGATCGAGGCGGACAGCGCGCGGCAGGCTCGGCAGCTGTTGCGCGAGAAGCAGTGGTCGCCGTTGGAGGTCAAACAGGCCAAGGCCAAGGAAGACACCACTGGCGGTGGCTTCGGCTTTGGGCGTGGGCTTTCGGCTCGTGATCTGGCGTTGGTGACCCGCCAGCTCGCCACGCTGGTCCAAGCCGCGCTGCCCATCGAGGAGGCCCTGCGCGCCACGGCGGCGCAGTCGACCTCGCAGAAGATCAAATCGATGCTGCTGGCGGTGCGCGCCCGAGTAATGGAGGGTCACAGTCTGGCGGGCTCGCTGCGCGAATATCCTTCGGCCTTTCCCGAGCTGTACCGAGCCACTGTTGCAGCGGGCGAGCATGCTGGACATCTGGGTCTGGTGCTCGATCAGCTGGCCGACTACACCGACCAGCGCCAGCAGTCGCGACAGAAGATCCAGCTGGCGCTGCTGTATCCGGTGATTCTGCTGGTGGCTTCGCTGGCCATCGTGGTGCTGCTGCTGGGCTATGTGGTGCCGGACGTGGTGAAGGTCTTCGTCAATACCGGACAGCAGCTGCCGGCGTTGACGACCGGGCTGATCGCCGTGAGCGAAGTGGTGCAACGCTGGGGTTGGCTGATGCTCATCGGAATCGTTGCGGGAGGCCTGGCGATGCGGCAGGCGCTGCGTGACGAAAAGATCAAGCGGCGCTGGCATGCTTTCATCTTGCGCATTCCATTGGTGGGGCGTCTGGCGCGGGCGACCAATACGGCGCGCTTCGCCTCGACCCTGGCGATTCTCACCCGCAGCGGCGTACCGCTGGTGGACGCGCTGGGCATCGCCGCGGCGGTGATCGCCAACCTGCGCATCCGTGACAAGGTCATCGAGGCGGCGCAGCGGGTGCGTGAAGGTGGCAGCCTGACCCGCGCGCTGGATGCCACCGGCGAGTTCCCGCCGATGATGCTGCACATGATCGCCAGCGGCGAGAAATCCGGCGAGCTCGATCAGATGCTCGCGCGCACCGCGCGCAATCAGGAAAACGACCTGGCCGCGCAAATCTCGTTGCTGGTCGGTCTTTTCGAGCCCTTCATGCTGGTGTTCATGGGGGCTGTGGTATTGGTGATCGTTCTGGCGATCCTGCTGCCGATTCTTTCTCTCAATCAACTGGTGGGCTAGTGAGCATGACGTTGAACGACCGCAGACAGAGGGGCTTCACCCTCATTGAAATCATGGTGGTGGTGGTGATCCTCGGGATTCTCGCCGCACTGGTGGTGCCGCAGGTGATGAATCGCCCGGACCAGGCCAAGGTGACCGTGGCCAAAGGCGATATCAAGGCGATCAGCGCCGCCCTCGACATGTACAAGCTGGATAACTATTCCTATCCCAGCACCCAGCAAGGGCTGGACGCGCTGGTGGAAAAGCCCGGTGGCAATCCACAGCCGAAGAATTGGAATCGCGACGGCTACCTCAAGCGCGTGCCCAAGGACCCTTGGGGCAATGAATACCAATACCTGTCGCCGGGCACCCATGGCCAATTCGATCTGTATTCCTACGGCGCCGATGGCAAACAGGGCGGTTCTGAGCTGAACGCGGACATCGGTAGCTGGGATCTCTGATCGATGCGCCGGGCGCGCCGGAGCGGCGGCTTTACGCTGATCGAGCTGCTGGTGGTGATCGTCATCCTCGGCAGTCTGGTGGGCTTGGCGGTGCTGTCGATCGGCAACACCGGCTCTTCCCGTGAGGTCCGCGACGAAGCGCAGCGACTGGCGACGCTGATCGGTCTGATGGCCGACGAGGCCGTGCTCGACAGCCGTGAGTACGGCCTGTTGATCAGCCATGACGGCTACCGGGTCATGCATTACGACGAGGCTGAAGCACGTTGGCGTGATGCCGGAGATGACAAGGCGCACAAGGCCCCGGAGTGGATACGGCTGGAGCTGGAGCTCGATGGCGCACCCCTGAAGCTGGTGGCACCGGTCAAGCACGAGGACGACCCTATCGGCCTGTCCAAGGAGGGTGACCGCGAGCGCCGCCGTGCGCCTCGCGTGCAGCCGCAACTGTTGATCCTGTCCAGCGGCGAGCTTTCGCCCTTTACCCTGACCTTTTCCGATCAGCGACCGGACGGCACCGGCTGGGTCGTCTCCAGCGATGGCTTTCGTATGCCGCGTGCCGAACCGCAGGACGCGCGCCGATGAGTCGCACACTGCTGCGCTCGCGCGGCTTCACCTTGCTGGAAGTAATGGTGGCGCTGGCGATCTTCGCCATCGTCGCCGCGGTGGTGCTGACCGCCGCCGGACGCAGCGTGAACAATGCCGGGCGGCTGGAGGCGCTGACGCTGGCTGGCTGGATAGCCGACAACCGTCTCACCGAGCTGCAACTGCAACAGCCGGCGCCGAGCATCGGTCGCGAGGACCAACAATTGGAATTCGGCGGCCGCCAATGGCAGGTGCTCAGTGAGGTGGAAACCAGCGGAACGCCAGGCCTTTTGCGCATCCGCGTCTGGGTGGCGGCCGCTGAGCCACGCCGCAGCAATTCGGCGTCGATCGAACAGCGCGCCGTCACCAGCCTGACCGGTTTCGTCGGGGCCGAGCCATGACCAGCCGAGCGCGGAGGCGCCTAAGCGTGGCGGGTTTTACCTTGCTGGAATTGCTGATCGCCATCGCCCTGTTCGCGCTGCTGGGCCTGGCGACCTACCGCATGCTCGAAGCCGTATTGCGCAGCGACGAGGTGGTGCGCGCCCAGGAAACCGAACTGCGTGAGCTCGGTCGGGCGATGTGGCGGCTCGAGCAGGATCTGGTTCAGGCCGTGCCGCGTCCCGTGCGCGACGGTTACGGCGATGAGCAGAACGCCTTCGTCGGTCAGCTGTCGAGCTCCGAAGGCGGCGCTTCCCTGGAGTTGACCCGTAGCGGCTGGCGTAACCCCACCGGGATGCGTCGATCCAATCTGCAGCGGGTGCGCTGGCACCTCGCCGGTGACAGCCTGGAACGGCTCTACTGGATCGTGCTCGACCGCGATCTGGATAGCGCGCCACGGGTGCAGCGAGTGCTCGATGATGTGACCGAGCTGCGCCTGCGTTATCTGGACGCGGAAGGCGCCTGGCACGATGAATGGCCGCCGTTCGAGTTCGGTCGTGGTGACCCGGAGGAGCAGGCCCGGCGCTTGCCAGTGGCCGTCGAGGTGTCCTTCGATCATCAGCGCTACGGCACCATTACCCGCTTGCTGCGCCTGCCCGATGGCCCGGCGCCAGCGCCTCAGTTCATTCAGCCGGACTCCCAAGGAGTGCCCGAACCGGAAGCCGAGGATGAGCTGCAATGAAGACCCAGCGCGGCGTCGCCTTGATCACCGTGCTGTTGGTGGTGGCCATCGTCACCGTGGTCTGCGCCGGCATGATCGCTCGCCAGCAGCTGTCGATCCGTGGCACCGCCAACCAGGCGCAGGCGCGCCAGGCCTGGCATTACGCCCTTGGCGGAGAAGCCTTGGCGCGGTCGATCCTGCGCCGCGATTCGCAGACATCGGGCAACGGCACCGAACGACCCGCCATCGATCATCTGCTCGAGCCTTGGGCGTTGCCGCAGCCGGCCTACGACCTCGACGAAGGCCAGGGTCAGGTTCAGGTCCGCATCGAAGATCTGACGGGGCGCTTCAATCTCAACAGTCTGGTGCGCGAACAGCAGCCCAATGCCGCGGCGCTGGCGCAGTTCCGTCGGCTGCTGCTGCGCCTGCAGATCAGCGAACCCTACGCCGAGCGCCTGCTCGATTGGCTGGACAGCGATCAGCAGCCCAGTGGCGAGTTGGGCGCCGAAGACAATGCCTATCTGCTGCTCGATCCGCCCTACCGCACCGCGGGACGGCGTCTCGAAGATATCTCCGAGCTGCGCTTGCTGCTCGACATGCGCGATGAGGACTTCCAGCGCTTGGCGCCCTATGTCAGCGCACTGCCGGCGGATACCCCGTTGAACGTCAACACGGCCAGCGCCATGGTGCTGTCGAGTCTTGCCGACAGCCTCAGCCCGAGCGCCGCCGAAGCGCTGGTGCAGGCGCGTCAAGCCGGTGGCTTTCGCGATGTCGCGAGCTTCATGGCGCAACCGGCGCTTGGCGGTGTCAAATTGGAAAGCACCAGCGTCGCGGTGACGAGCCAGTTCTTTCAGGCCACCAGCGAGGTGCGTCTGGCTGACCGCCGGTTGGCATTGGTGAGCCGGCTGCGACGTGAGGACGACGGCGAAATCCGTGTCCTCCAGCGAAATCTGGGGCAACCGCCACGGCTGCTCCGTCCAACTAACAATGGAGAACGATAGCCGATGGACTGCCTGTTTCTGCCTGCCGATTGCGGCCCCCGGCTTGACGCGGACGCTCAAGTCTACTGGCTGCCGGGCGAGGGCGAAGGTGGCTGGATGCCGTTGGCCAGCTGTGCCGAGCAGGCACCGGTCGCGGTGACGCTGGTGCTGCCGGCCGAGGTCTGCAGCGCCTTCGCAGTCAACCTGCCGACGCGTAAGGCGCGCTGGATCAACCAGGCTCTGGCCTATGCCGTCGAAGAGCTGCTGGCCGAGAACGTCGATGATCTGCATCTGACCCACGGCGATGCGCTGGAAGACGGCCGGCGGCGGGTCATCGCGATCCGTCGACAGCTGCTGGCCGATTGGCTGGAGGATTTGCAGGCGCTGGGGCTGACAGTCGTTGCCATTCACGTCGATGCCGACCTTCTGCCCCGTGACGGCACCCAGCTGCTGTTCATCGATGGGCGCGCGCTGCTGGGAGGCGTTCCGGAAGCTCGGCTCGCCTTCGATAGCAGTCAGTGGCCGCACTTGGTCGCACAGTGTCCGATACCTCGTCATGGCCATGGCACCTTCAACGAGCCGCCCGAATCGCTCGATGATTACCAGCAATTGGACGATCCCTATCGCTTCCTTGCATCGGGACGCGCTGGCGCGCTGAACCTGGCTCAGGGTGACTTCGCCGTGCAGGCCGCCGGCAGCGGGCTGGGGCAGTGGAAGCCAGTGCTGCTGGTGCTCGCGTTGGTGCTGGCGGTGCAACTGATCTTCAATCTGGTCCAGGCCTGGACATTGGAACGGCAGGCGGAGCGTTACGCCGAAGCCAGCCGCGCGCTGTACAGCGAGCTGTTTCCGGAGGACCGGCGCATCGTCAACCTGCGTGCGCAGTTCGACGAACACATCGGCCAGAGCGCTGGTACCTCAACGGGCTTCATGCGATTGCTGGACGAAGTGGCGCAGGCGATGGCCGAAGGCTTTCCGGTGACGATCAGTCAGCTGGACTACAACCAGGCCCGCGGCGACCTCGCCCTGCAGGTTCGCGCCAGCGACTTCGCGGCGCTGGAACAGCTGCGTCAGCGCCTGGGCGAGACCGGCGAAAGCGTGCAGCTGGGCTCGGCCAGCCGTGACGGCGACGCCGTCAGCGCGCGAGTGGTGATTGGAGGCCGAGGATGAACCTGAAACAACAGATGCGCGTGCGCCTGGCCGAATCCCCGCTGTGGATACGCTGGCAGCGACTGCAGCCCCGCGAGCGCCTGTCGCTGACCCTGCTCGGGGCATTCCTGGCGGTGGTGCTGTTCTATCTGCTGCTCTGGCAACCGGCGCAGCAGCGCGTGCGTGACGCCCAGGCGTACTTTCAGCAGACACGCGAGTTGCACGCCTACCTGGAACAGAACACCGAACTGGCCCGGCAGATGTCTCGCAGCAAACCGGTTTCGCTGGCACCTGAACAGTTGCAGGGGTTAGTGACGCAGAGCGCGCAGCAAAGCGGTCTGACCCTCGAAAGCTTCGATATCGGCAATGACGGCAGCTTGCAGGTGACCTTGCCCGGAGCGTCCTATGGCACCTTGTTGCGCTGGTTCGATGAGTTGCAGGCGGCGGGTGCGAGCCTCGCCGAGGTCAGCATCAGTCAGGTCGGCGAGGGGTTGGTGGATGCGCGGGTGAGTTTCCGCGCGGGCGGCTAGATTGTCGTGCAGTGCTTGGGCGGGCTCGGTCGGTTCCGTAGGCACCGCCCAGCCTTCAGTGTGGCGACTGGACCTGCGTCGCCAAGGCACGTAACGCGGCTTCGGCCTCGAGCACCTTGTTTACCACGTCGTTGGCTTTCTCGCGGCTCAGTCCGAGGTGATCGAACAGTGTCTGCGGGATTTCGCTGTAAGGGCCGGAGCCGATGCCACGATTGCGCAGCAGATGTACCGCGAGGCAGACCAGATTGGCGTGACTGGCATGCTCGCCCTGATAGTTGGGGTCATGCTGGAAGCGCAACGCCGTGGAGAGCTCGTCCGGCATGCCCCAGTAGCGCATCAGCCAGGCGCCGATCTGTTCGCGAGTGATGCCCAGCAAGTGCTGCTCGATCACGCTGTGGCTGAGATGCGGATTGACCTCCAGGTGCCGGCAGATCAGCGAGAAGTGAGGTGGAAAGACGTGTGCGAGCACCAGATAGCCAAAATTATGTAGCAGACCGGCCAGGTAGCTGATCCCCGCCTCCGGGCGCTGGGTGCGTGGAATGGCCCGATTCAAGCCCTCGATCACCGCCGCGGTGTAGATCGACTGCTGCCAGTACGGCGTTGCCTGTTGCGGTTGATCATTGGGCAGACTCAGGGTTTTACCCAGCGCCAGACCCAGCGCCAGGTTGATCACCAGATCGAAACCGAGCACCCGCACGATGGCATCCTCCACCGAGCGAATCTTGCCCGGGGCCGCGTAGTACGGCGAAGCGGCCCAGCTGACCACCTGCGCGGCCAGCGCCGGATCGGTCTCGACCACACCGGTGATGTCATCCACCGTGGCGTCCGGGTCGACGCGCAACTTAATGATTTTCTGCGCCGTCTGTGCCAACGGTGGAATCTCGATGGTTTCTTCCAGACGCTTCTGAATCCGTCGTGCGGTAAAGCTCTGCACGGCTTGGCTAATTTCGGCGCGGTCCTCTTCGGGACGGTCGAGGTTGGGCTTGATCTGGCTCAGCGGCGCCGCGAACCGGCCAGCGCTGGCCTTGCTGAGCAGCGTCTTGAAGTCATTGCTGGACAGGGCCAGGAGCAGACCCGGCTGGCCGGATTCGACCAGCAGCTCCGGTTGCTGTAGCAGCCGTTCTTCATATAGGCATGGCGAACTGGTCAGCGGCGGCAGGCCGGGCAGTACCTTCAGGTCGTGCTTGGCCAGCATGCGCATGAGTCGATCGGGCTTGACGGCCACCAGCTGACGTCCGGTCAATTCAACCAGGGAGGGCAGATCGAGTAGATGATCGCGGGGGTACAGTACCAACAGCGCACCGATGGCGTCGTCGACCAGAACCGCCTGTACGCGACGGGCGGGGTCCAGATCCGAGTGGTCCTCGCAGATGCGATAAGGCAGTGCCAGCTTGTCCAACAGCTGGACAATCATTGGCGCGAGCGTGATTTCTTTTGTTGTGTCGACAGCCGAGTTCATGAGCAAGTGATCCGTCTTATTCCCATGCGGCGCAGTATAGCCTCATGATTAGTGCGGTTTGGATTTACCGACGAGCGTCAGACCTGGCCATATTGCTGGCCATGGCGCAGCCAGCGCTCCAGCAAAGGACTGACATGCTGGGGCCAGTGTGCCAGTAAGGCTTGGGCTGCGTCGCGTACGGCGGGCAGCAGATCGGCATCGCGCATCAGATCGGCGACCTTGAACTGCAGCAGACCGGTCTGCCGCGTGCCGAGCATTTCCCCGGGGCCGCGCAGTTCCAGATCCTTTTCCGCGATGATGAAGCCATCGCAGGTTTCACGCATGATTCCCAGCCGTTCGCGACCGATCTGCGAAAGTGGCGGGTGATAGAGCAGTACGCAATGGCTGGCGGCACTACCACGACCGACCCGGCCGCGCAGCTGATGTAGCTGCGCGAGCCCGAGGCGTTCGGGGTTCTCGATGATCATCAGGCTGGCGTTGGGCACGTCGACACCCACCTCGATCACCGTGGTCGCCACCAGCAGCTGCAGCCGCCCTTCCTTGAATTCAGCCATCACCGCGGCTTTCTCGGCCGGCTTCATGCGGCCGTGGATCAGCCCGACGTTGAGCCCGCCGAGCGCTGCCGAGAGATCTTCGAAGGTGGTTTCCGCGGCCTGGCAGGTCAACTCTTCGGACTCCTCGATCAGGGTGCAGACCCAGTAGGCCTGACGGCCTTCGTTGCAAGCCGAGCGCACGCGCTCGATGACTTCCAGGCGGCGGCTATCGGCCACCAGCACGGTGTTCACCGGGGTGCGACCGGGCGGCAATTCGTCGAGGATCGAGGTGTCCAGATCGGCGTAGGCGCTCATCGCCAGCGTCCGCGGGATCGGCGTGGCCGTCATGATCAGCTGGTGCGGGCAGAGCCGGCCGTCGACGCCCTTGCGCCGCAGCGCCAGCCGCTGTTGCACGCCGAAGCGGTGCTGTTCGTCGATGATCACCAGGGCGAGACGCTTGAACTGCACTTCGTCCTGGAACAGCGCGTGGGTGCCGACCACCATCGGGCAGCCCGTGGCAATGCGATCCAGCGCCGCGGTGCGCGCCTTGCCCTTGAGCTTGCCGGCCAGCCAGGCGACCTCGATTCCCAGTGGTTCGAGCCATTTGCAAAAGGTGATGAAATGCTGCTCGGCGAGAATCTCGGTCGGCGCCATCAGCGCCACCTGATAGCCGGCCTCCAGTGCCTGTAGGGCAGCCAATGCGGCGACTACCGTCTTGCCGGCGCCGACATCGCCCTGTACCAGGCGCAGCATCGGTTCGTCCTGGGCGAGGTCATAGGCGATTTCGGCACCCACGCGTTGTTGGGCGCCGGTGGGCTGGAAACCGAGGTTTCGCAGGTAACGCTTAGGCAGCTCAAGCGCCACTGGCAGTGGCGGTGCGTGCTGGGCGCGGCTGCTTTCACGCAGACGCTGCATCGAAAGCTGATGGGTCAGCAGTTCTTCGAAGGCCAGGCGATGCTGGGCCCAGTGACGGCCCTCGGCGAGTTCTTCGAGATCGGCGTCCGGCGGCGGCCGGTGCAGGTAGCGGATGGCTTCGTCCAGGGGCGCCAGCCGATAGTCACGCGCGAGTTCGTCTGGCAGCCAGTCGGGCAGGCTGTGCGGGCCGAGCCGCGCCAGTGCTTGCTGCGTGAGCTGACGGAGACGCTGCTGGGTCAGGCCCTCGGTGGTCGGATAGATGGGTGTAAGCGTCTGCTCCACAGCGACCGCTTCGCTGTCGCTGAGCGCGCGATATTCCGGGTGATAGATTTCCAGGCCCGAGGCGCCGGGACGGGCTTCGCCGTAACAGCGCAGCTGGGTGCCGCGTTTGAAACCTTCCTTCTGAGCCTGGCTGAAATGATAGAAGCGCAGGCTGAGGCTGCCGCTGCCGTCATGCAGGCGCACCAGCAGGCTGCGCCGCCGACCCATGACTACATCGGCACCGGTGACCGTGCCTTCGACCACCGCATCCTGGCCGGGCCGCAACGCACCGATCGGGACGATACGGGTGCGGTCCTGGTAACGCAGCGGCAGGTGGAACAGCAGATCCTGCAAGGTTTCCAGACCGACCTTGGCGAGCTTTTCGGCCAATGCCGCGCCGACGCCCTTGAGTGCGGTGACCGGGACGGCCGCGAGCTCGCTCATGGGTCAGGCGTTCGCGGCCGGCGGCTTGGCGACCGAGCACAGGCGAATGGAGTCGGCCAGTACCTCGATGGCCTTCGGCCGCGGGAAGCTGGCGCGCCAGGCAATCGCCACGGTACGGAACGGCACCGGCGCTGTCATCGGACGGATGTCCAGCACGCCGGGGGAGTAGTGATGGCTGTCGACCGCCGACAACGGCAGGATCGACACGCCGAGGCCGGAGGCGACCATGTGACGGATGGTTTCCAGCGACGAGGACTCCACGGTGGTATGGCTCGGCGCCTCGCCCTTGCGGGCGGTCGGGCAGGCTTCGAGCACCTGATCGCGGAAGCAGTGGCCTTCGCCGAGTAGCAGCAGACTCTTGTCGTTGAGCATCTCGGCGTCGATGGTTTCCTTCTTCGACCATGGGTGGTTGGCCGGCATCAGCACGTAGAAGGGCTCGTCATACAGCGGCAGCGTCAGCACGTCGGCTTCCTGGAATGGCAACGCGATGATGATCGCGTCCAGCTCGCCAGTGCGCAGCTTGTCGCGCAGGATGTGGGTGAAGTTTTCTTCGATGTACAGCGGCATGTCCGGCGCCACGCGATGCAGCTGCGGGATCAGATGCGGGAACATGTAAGGACCGACGGTGTAGATAGCGCCGACCTTGAGCGGCGCCGCCAGCTGATTCTTGCCGGCCTGGGCCAGCTCGCGGATGCTCTGTGCCTGCTCGAGTACCTTCTGCGCCTGAGTGACGATGCCTTCACCGACCGGGGTCAGCCGCACCGCGCTCTTGGTCCGCTCGAAGATCAGCACGCCGAGCTCGTCCTCGAGCTTCTTGACCCCCACCGAAAGCGTGGGCTGGCTGACATGGCACCGTTCGGCGGCGCGGCCAAAATGCTGTTCCTGGGCAAGCGTGACGATGTAGCGCAGTTCGGTCAGTGTCATAGCGAGTTTCCATCAGAGTGCTGGCTAGCATAGCCTTTGCTCGGGTTCGAACCAACTATGCCCGACCCGTTCATCGTTGGCTGATCAGCGGCAAATTTCATGTGGCAGCGGTACACTTCTGCAAGGCGGGCCGATCAAGTGGTCCGCAACGGTTACGGAGCAACCGCCATGGCTATTCGTCCTTCTGTAATGATCGCCGGCTGCGGCGATGTCGGTATCCGCCTCGGATTGCAGCTGAGCCGAGCGGGCTGGACGGTCTATGGCCTGCGCCGCCAGGCAGCCGGCCTGCCGGTGCCGATCCTGCCGGTCAAGGGCGATCTGTCGGCCAGCGCGGTACCGCGCAGCTGGCCCAACGGTACGCTGGACTATCTGGTGTACGCCGCATCGGCCAGCCAGCATGACGAGGCGGGATACCGGGCCGCCTATGTCGACGGCTTGCGTAATGTGCTCGGCTGGCTGCAGCAGCGCGGCCAGCGACCCAAACGGCTGTTCTTTGTCTCCAGCACCGGCGTCTATGCCCAGAGCAGCGGTGAATGGATCGATGAAACCTCTCCCACCGAGCCCGCCGGTTATACCGGCCAGGTCATGCTCGAAGCCGAGCGGCTGGCACTGGATTGTGGCATTCCGGCGACCCGAGTGCGCATGGCCGGGCTTTACGATCCCGCTCGTCCCTGGATGCAGAATCAGGTCCGTGCCGGGCTGCGGGTCGACCGCGAGCCACCGCAGTACAGCAACCGCGTGCACCGTGACGACGCCGCGGCGCTGCTGGCCTGCCTGCTGCAGACCGATCTGAACGGCGGCGACCTGGAAGATTGCTATCTTGGGGTCGATGATGATCCGGCGCCGCTGCACGAAGTCATCGACTGGCTGCGCGAGCGACTCGGGGTCACCCATTGGGCCGAGCAGGCGATGACGCGTCGCGCCGGTAGCAAGCGTTGCAGCAATGCTCGTGCCCGCGCGTTGGGCTGGGTGCCGCAATATTCGAGCTATCGCAACGGCTACGCTTCCATCCGGCCCGGCAAAAACTGATCCACACGGCTGCAGCCGCTACAGCGGCTCGCGCCGCCTACGCACCCCGTCGAGCCGACCCTTTCGCGCGCCGAGCACAAGCGTGCGAAGCGTCGCGTGACGACAGTCCGTCGGTGACTACGCCGTCACGGCCATATTCCGGCAACTCTGCCGCAGCCGCGCTTACTAAAAATCTGATAGCACGCGCGCCGTAGCCTGCCGCATGGCAGCAATCGGGACAGGAGCAGCTGCCGCCCAAGCGGCGATCGATCAGGAAGAACCACCACGGCGGCGTTTCCGAACACCGAACCAGGAGATTTTTCCATGAGAGCTCTTCGCTGGCATGGCAAGCACGACATTCGCTGCGACAACCACGTCCCGGACCCCGCCATCGAGGATCCGCGCGACGCCATCATCAAGGTCAGTTCCTGCGCCATCTGCGGCTCAGACCTGCATCTGTACGACGGCTTCATGCCCGGCATGCAGCACGGCGACATCATGGGCCACGAGTTCATGGGCGAGGTGATGGAGGTTGGCTCGGCGAACAAGAAGCTCAAGGTCGGCGACCGCGTGGTGGTGCCCTTCACCATCGTCTGCGGTGAATGCGACCAGTGCCGGCGCGGCAATTTTTCCGTCTGTGAGCGCACCAACCGCAACAAGGATGTGGCCGACAAGGTCTTCGGTCACACCACCGCCGGGCTCTACGGCTATACCCATCTCACCGGCGGTTACGCGGGCGGCCAGGCCGAATACGTGCGAGTGCCCTACGCTGACGTCGGCCCGGTGGTGATTCCCGACGGGATGACTGACGAGCAGGTGCTGTTCCTTGGTGACATCCTGCCCACCGGCTGGCAGGCGGCCGCCCAATGTGACATTCAGCCCACCGACACCGTAGCCGTCTGGGGCGCCGGCCCGGTCGGCCAGTTCGCCATCCGCAGCGCGGTCATGATGGGCGCCGAGCAGGTCATCTGCATCGACAACGTGCCCGAGCGGCTGTCCATGGCTCGCGCCGGTGGCGCTATCACCATCAACTTCGACGAAGAAAGCGTGCTCGAGCGGCTCAAAGAGCTGACCCGCGGCAAGGGCCCGGAGAAGTGCATCGACTCGGTGGGCATGGAGGCGCACGCGGCGCGTTCGATCGATTCGATGTACGACCGCGCCAAGCAGGCGCTGATGCTCGAGAGCGACCGGCCGCACGTGCTGCGGGAAATGATCTACGTCTGCCGCCCGGCCGGGATCATCTCGATTCCCGGCGTCTACGGCGGGCTGATCGACAAGATCCCGTTCGGTGCCGCGATGAACAAGGGTCTGACCTTCCGCATGGGCCAGACCCACGTCAACCGCTGGACCGACGACCTGCTCAGGCGCATCCAGGAGGGCCAGATCGACCCGAGCTTCGTTATCACCCACAGCGTCAGCCTCGAGCAGGGGCCAGAGATGTACAAGACCTTCCGCGACAAGCATGACGGCTGTATCAAAGTGGTTCTCAAACCCTAAGGGCCGGGCCTCGCGTCTCGCTAGCGGGACGTGGTCGGCTGCTTCTCCAAGCCCCGAGGAGGGACTGATTCATGAGCGTTCCACATCGTGTCACCCATACCAACCATTCCGCCCGCACGCTGGCCCGTGGCCTCGGCTGGTTCAGTATCGGGCTGGGTCTGGCCGAAGTGCTGATGCCCGGCAAGCTGGCACGCTTTCTCGGCGTGCCCGGCAACGAGGGGCTGATCCGTGCCTGTGGTGCGAGAGAAATCGCCAACGGCGTCGGCCTGCTGCTCGCCGACGATCCCAAGCCCTGGATCTACGGCCGCATCGGCGGTGATGCGCTGGATCTAGTCGGTCTGGGCTTGAGCATCGAGAACGGCACCGAGCAGGTCAACGCAGCCATCGCCGCCGGTGCTGTGGCCGGCATCACCGCGCTGGATGTGTCCTGCGCGCGTGGTTTGGCCAGCGAAAGTGAGCCCGTTGTCGAATGGGATTACAGCGACCGCAGCGGTTTTCCCCAGTCGCCGGACGCCATGCGTGGGCGCGTCGAGGCGGAGTTTGCCGCGGCGCGGGCGGAGCCGAATGGGTATAGGCCCTCGACGATGGTGCATTAGGGGGGCAGGGCGCGAAGCGCTGCTGCTGGTCGACGGGTGTTGCGGGCCTGTGTCCGAGTCGCTTGATGGCCTGGTTTCGCCCAGCAGGGCGAAACCAGTGCCCCAGCCAGCTCCGCCATCGGGCCCTGGGCTCGGAAGTCAAAGTCCAAAAGCTTCGCGGTCAAGACCGCTCCCACAAAGCGCAATGTGCAGACGCAGGCGTTTTTGCTTAGTTTTTAGCACTGAAAAAGCAACTCGCCCCGAACAATGCGATAAGCAATTTTTTGCTAAGGTCTGCAGCCCGCCCCCGTACCGCTACCCCTGGCGGTCGTCACCCGATGAGAATCCATGTCCGCCGTCGTCAACGTCGTCCTTCCTGTCTTCGCCCTGATTTTCCTGGGATACCTGTGCCGCCGCACCGGTCGCATGGGTCCGACGGGCGCCTCCGAGCTCAACCGTTTCGTGGTCTGGCTAGGGCTCCCCGCTCTGCTGTTCAGCGTGGTCGCCAATTCAACTTGGGAGCAGCTCTGGCAGCCGGGCTTTATCACGGCGTTCTCGGTGGGCTGTCTTGGCGTGTTCGGCTTCACGCTTGGCTATCGGTTGTTGCAGAAACAACCCTTGGCCGACGCCAGTCTCGATGCGTTGGGCGCTTCCTATGCCAATACCGGCTATATCGGCATTCCGCTGTGCATGCTGGTGCTGGGCGACGAAGCGCTGCAGCCGGCGATGGTGGCGTCGATCATCGTCGTCTGCGTGTTGTTCGCTATCGCACTGGCCTGCGTGGAAACCGGGTTGCATGCCGGCCAGGGTTTCAGCCGCACGCTGGGCAAGGTTAGCGGCGCGCTATTGCGCAACCCCTTGGTGGTGGCGCCGTTGCTCGGAGGCGCATGGGCTGCGAGCGGAATGGATCTGCCGGTGCCCCTGGCGACACTGCTGAAATTGCTCGGTGCGGCGGCGGCGCCGTGCGCGCTGGTGTCGCTGGGACTGTTTCTCGCCCAACCGCAGCCCGGCGGCAAGGTCGCGGGCGTCTGGCCGCTGGTGGCATTGAAACTGGTGGTACAACCGCTGATCACTTGGTATCTGGCGTTCCAGGTTTTCCAACTGCCGACGCTTTGGGCCTACTCGGCGCTGCTGCTGAGCGCGCTGCCCACCGGTACCGGGCCCTACATGCTCGCCGAGTTCTATGGCCGCGAGGCCTCGCGGGTCTCGCGCGTGGTGCTGTATTCCACGTTGGGCTCGCTGCTGACCTTGTCAGCGTGTCTGGTTCTGTTGCCGGCATAGCGTGGAATCGCGAAGCATTTTTCCACTCGGTGACTGGCAAGGCGCCGCACGCCGGCTCAATCAGCCGGCCGAGTCACTTCCAGCACGACCGCGGCGATCCGCTCGCACTCGGTATAGGCGCCATCGAGCAGCTCTTCACCGAACACATCCGGGTCGACTTCCCGGTAGTTCCACTGCAACCCGCGCCCTTCCAGACGTTGGCGGATTTCGTTGAGGAAGGGGTCCTGGCTGCCCGGCATCGCCACGCCGGTATAGAGCAGCAAAGTACCGCGGGGCGCGAGGCGCTCCAGGGCACTATCGAAAATCGCCAGTGACAGGCCCGCGCCCAACGGACCGCCACCGTGACGATAGGCCCGTTCTTTCGGGTCGACCAGATAAGGCGGGTTGGCCAGGATCAGATCGAACTCGCCTTCGACGTCGCTGAGCAGGTCGCTATGCCGAGCCGTCAGGTTGTCAGCCCCGGCCAGCGTCGCGTTGACCTGGGTCAGGCGCAAAGCTTCGGGGTTGATGTCCACCGCCACCACCTCGGCCTGCGGCCGCGCCAGCGCGGTGAGAATGGCACCGGCGCCAGAGCCGCAACCGATGTCCACCGCGCGGCTGATGCTGCCTTTGTGGTTGTTCAGGTGCGCCAGGATGGCGTTGGCGAAACGGTAGGTGTCCGGTCCAAAAAACACCGCGTCCGGCGCATCGGTGGGGTGCGCCGAATGCACGAACAGCTGACCGTCGAGACTCGACAGGCGCACCCGGCTGCGCCAGCGCGAGCCGCAGGGTTCTAGCACGCCGGCCTGGTCCATCAGGCTGAACAGCGCCGGTGGCAGCAGCTCGTGCTGGAACGGCCGGGTCCAGCCGAACACCCCGGTCAGGTCCTTGGCCAGGGCATTCTCGATGCGTTGATTGACCCGCTCGTGGGTCAGCGGGGTAGGGGTGATGAAATGATAGCCGCGCTCACGCAGCGCCTGAGCCAGGTGCAGCAGCGCGCGGTCCCGTGCGTTTTCCAAGATCATGTGATTCCCTGGCGAGGTTTCGCCTTCAGTTGAAAAGTCCGGTGAAAAGTCGGGTGGCCAGCAGCCCGGCAGCACTGTGGTGGCGGGAGGGGGCCAGCAAGGGCAGCAGATGGCGCATGCGCGCCTCGCGCGTTGGCAGCTGCGCCACTTGCTGTTCCAGCAACTGAGCCTCCTGATCGAAGTCGCTGACCGCCTGCCGTTGATCGTGCACCAGCGCAGGCTTGGCCGGCCGCTCGCTGGTGACGCGCCGACGGCCGCCGAACTGACCCTGGCGCTGTGCCAGTGACGGATGCGGTTTGCCTTGGGTCGGAGTCTGCTCCGCCAGCCAGTCGCCGGCGATCCAGTCATGGAGCAATTGCTGTTCATGGGCGCTGAATACGCCGAACATCGGCGCCTGTTCGCCGGTGATCATCTGCCAGAAGCGGCTGTTCTGCGGATCTTCGTGGCGCTTGATCCAACCGCGACGCTGCAGGGTGTCGAGGAACTGCGGAATCCGCTCCGGCTCGGCCAGCCACTGGTTCACCGTGTAGCCATCGAAGCGGCAGTAATCCGAATGCACGAACTGTCCGACGCCGGCCTTCTTTTCCAGCACGCGCCGCACCTCCTGTTCGGGATCGAATCCGCCGATCACCGAGAGCGTGCTGGCGCCCAGGTCGTTGAGGCGATAGCCGTTGACGACCCGGCGATAGAATTCCTGACTGTCGCCAACCTGCGGCCAGGCGGCCAGCAGACCCTGAATGGCCTTCTTCGCATGCCCGTTGTCGGCGTTGTCGACCGTCACGTGCAGGGTGAAATAGTAGGGGTCGATGCCCAGTTCGGTGAGCTCGTAGGAACTGATCAGCAGATGCAGCGGCAGCTGCTCGTAGCCCAGATTGAAGCCGATCACTTCGGGCAGAAACTGTTCGGCGTGCTCGGCCAGCGCCAGTTGAATCGCGCCCTGGACGAAGTTGTCGTCGCCGAGGTTCTGCCAATCGTCGCAGCCCTGGCTGGCGAGCAGCTTGCGATAGAGCACGACATGGTTCTTTTCCGGCAGCCCTTCGCCGAGCTCCTCGAGATAGGTCTGGATCAGCGCCGTGAATCGCGCATCGTCCCAGCGCTGCAGCAGGCCGTAGAGCCAGGCGCCGTCGACCAGTTTGGTCGGTGCCACGCCCTGCAGAAAATGTAGCGCATGGGCCTTGCTGGAGAAGTACCGGCGCGGTGCACCGGCGCGACGATCGTCAAGATAAGTCTGGTACTGGCCGCCGATTTTTGCCGTATGGCTCTCCAGCCATTCGCCCAGCCCCGCCGGGTCTGGTGGCAAGTCGCAGGGCAGGGAGGCCGCGGCATCCAGCTGGGCGTTGAGGTATTGCGCGGCGTTGGCACGGACGCTGTCGTTGTCGGGCGCGTCGAGCAGGGCGAAATAAAGCGTCTTGGACGGCGTCGCCGTTTCGGGGGCAACAGGGATAGCGTCTACGGGCAGGCTTCGAGTCAATTGCATAGCTTCACACGGCGGCAGTTGGGGAAGACCCCAGATGGTTTTTTGGCCGCTGCCCAGCGGGATAAGTTCAGCAAGTCTGCCGAATGGCCGGTCGTCCTGCCGGGCGGTCACGGTGCAACTTCCGGTGCCGATCGTCTTCCTAATTACGGAGGCACCGAGCGTGTCCGACGATCAATCAGACGGAGGTCCCATGAACCCATCCGAACGCGGCAAGGAAAATCCCGATCCTCTCGAAGACCGTAACGAAAAGCGCGGTGATCAGGCGCGCAGTCCGCGCAACGGCGAAGTGGCCGGCGGCGATCGCGACGATGTGCCGGGCGGTGCCTACAACGTCCCGCCGAGCATGGCGGACGAGGTCAGCGAAGAGGACGCATTGAAGCGTCGCAAGCCGCATAACCCCGAGCGCTAGCCGTCTTGCGCGGCGCGGGGTCGCTCGGCCGGCCGGGAAATATTTCCAGCGCGCCTTAATTTCCGGCGCGTTCGGGTCGCCTGCTGCCTTTAAGCACACCGCCGCTGCGGCCGGGACGACGCTCTCGGTCACGGGCTGCGGTCGAACAAAGGACTGCAGAGCCTCGCCATGCGACAACATAGCCGCCTTACCTTCCGCCATCTCAGCCGTATCCAGGTGACCAACCGTCTCAGCGGCGAGCCCATGGGCTATGTCGGCGATCTGTCCATCGCCGGCCTTCGGTTGGTCGCCAGACAGCCGCTGTCCATCGGTGGCTGCTACGAGATGTGCCTGCACGTACCGGATCACGGCGAGCGTTTGCGCGAGGTCGAGGTGGTGGTGATCTGCCAGTGGGTGCGCAAGGACTCGCGTCGCGATTCGTTCGAAATGGGCTTTGCCCTCGACCGGCCCTGTCCGCCATTCGTGCAGATGGTCGCCCAGCTGCTGCCCCGGCGGCGCTGACGAGCGGCCTGCTCAATGCCGGATCGTAACGAACTCTGATTGGCAGCTTCTGTCGCAACTCCTTGCGGCGGCCTCTTTGCTGTGGCCGGTAACCGTGGTCTTCAACCCACCGCACGCGAGAGGAGACGAACATGGCTTCACAATGGATCGATATTCCCGCTCAGGACGGAACCTTCAAGGGCTACCTGTCCCTTCCCCCTACCGGCGCCGGGCCTGGCCTGCTGCTGATTCAAGAAATCTTCGGCGTCAACGCTCATATCCAGGCCGTGGCCGACCAGTACGCCCGCGATGGCTACGTGGTGCTGGCGCCGGACCTGTTCTGGCGCAGTCAACCAGGCATCCAGTTGGGCTACACCGAGCAGGACTGGAAGCGTGCGTTCGAGCTGATGAAGCAACTCGATTTCGACTTGGCCATCGACGACCTGCGGCGCAGCGTCGAAACGCTGCGTCAGTGCGACGAATGCAGCGGCGAAGTGGCGTCGATCGGCTACTGCATGGGCGGCTTGCTGTCGTTTCTCTGTGCCGCGAATGCCGGGGTCGACGCCGCGATCTGCTATTACCCCGGCGGTATTGAAAACCGGCTGGCCCAGGCCGAGAAGATCCGTTGCCCGACGCTGTTCCACTTCGCTGAGAAGGACCATTACATCTCTGCCGATGCGGTAGCCGCGGTGCGTCAGGCGATGGCTGGCAAATCGGCGCAGATCGAAACCTATGCCGGTGTCGATCATGGTTTCAACTGTTGGGAACGGCCGATGTACAACCAGACCGCCGCCGCGCTGGCGCACGGGCGGTCGTTGATGTTTCTGGCCAATACGCTCTAATCACGCCGGTCATCGCTCGGTCGCGCCCGACGCGATCGGGCGAGTGGCTCAACCGAGCGTGCCGAGAATGTTCACCCCGACGCGATCGGGTATCTCGTTCTGCGACAGCACGTGCAGGCCCGGGCTGAAGACCCGTGCGTAGCGCGAAAGCAGTGGACGCAGCTGCGGCATCACGGTGAGGATCGGCGGGTGGCCATCCTTGCGCAGCTTCTCCTTCACCACCGGCATGCTGTTCTGCAGCTGGTTGAGCAGGCTCGGCTCCACCGGAATGTTGTCCAGGCTCACCTGGCCGGCCTGCTGGGCGATGGCCAGGGCATTGAGCAGCGTGTTTTCCAGCGCGTTTTCCAGCACGAACACCGCCAGTTCGCGGCGATCACCGGCGATCATCGAAACGATGCTGCGGCGCAGCGCGTAGCGCACGTCGGCAGCCAGCAGCACTGGGTCCTTGGTGGTTTCGCTGCATTCGAGCAGGGTACTGGCGATGGTCTCGATGTCGCGCAGTGGCACCTCTTCCTGCAACAACTGGCGGTAGACGCGCATCTGCTGGGTATAGGTCAGTGCCGCCTTGAGGCTTTCAGCGAGCTTCGGTGCCTGTAGGGTCAGGCGCTGCATGAGGTGCTCGACATCGTCATGCTTGAACAGGTCCGGCAGATGCTCGCGCACCACCTTGTTCAGGTGCGTGGCGACCACGCTGGCGCAGTCGATCACCTGATAGCCGAGATTCAGCGCGCGTGATTTGTCCGATGGCTGAATCCACACCACCTGCATGCGGTAGGCCGGGTCGGTGCCGAGGATGCCGTCGATCTCGCCGTACAGTTCCGGCGAGGGGATCGCCATCAGGCGGTCGGCATGCAACTCGGCGCCGTCGATCTTCTCGCCGTTGATGTAGATGTCGTATTGCGAGGCTTTGAGCCGCAAGCTGTCACGGATCTGCACTTCCGGCAGCAGAAAGCCTAGATGCTCGGACAGGGTTTGGCGCACACCGCGCACCCGCGCCGGCAATGGCGCCCCGGAGGCTTCGTTGACCAGCCCGACCAGCTTGTAGCCCAGCGAAATGGACAGCCGCTCGACCAGCGGGATGTCTTCCCAGGCTAGCGATTGGGCCTTTTCCTTGTCCATCGCCTGCCCGATGGCCTGGATTTCCTTGAGATCGGCGCCAGCGGCCGGTGGCTCATGCAGTGATACCCGCCAGCCGATGAAGCCAATCAGCGCGGCGAAGCCGATGAATGCCAGGTGCGGCATGCCCGGTACCAGGCCGAGCACGAAGAGGATGCCAGCCACGGTGTACAGCGAAGCCGGGTTGGCCAGCAGCTGGCGCTGAACCTGGCTGGTGATGTCGCTGGATTCGTTGATCCGCGTGACGATGATCGCCGCCGCGGTGGACAGCAGCAGCGCCGGAATCTGCGCGACCAGGCCGTCACCGATGGTGAGCAGGGCGTACTGCTTGAAGGCTTCGCCGGCTGCCAGGTCGTGGACGAACACGCCGATGGCAAAGCCGCCGAAGAGGTTGATCAAGAGGATCAGGATGCCGGCGATGGCGTCGCCGCGAACGAACTTCGAGGCGCCGTCCATCGCGCCGTAGAAGTCGGCTTCCTTGGCCACTTCCTGGCGCCGTGCCTTGGCTTCTTCGTTGTTCACCAGGCCCGCGTTGAGGTCAGCGTCGATGGCCATCTGCTTGCCGGGCAGGGCGTCCAGGGTGAAGCGCGCGGTTACTTCCGAGATCCGCTCACCGCCCTTGGTGATCACGATGAAGTTGATGATCATCAGGATGATGAACACCACCAGGCCGACGATGAAGTTGCCGCCGATCACCACCTCACCGAAGGCTTCGATCACCTTGCCCGCGGCGCCCGTGCCAGTATGACCTTCGAGCAGCACCACCCGTGTGGAGGCGACGTTGAGCGTCAGGCGCATTAGCGTGGTGATCAGGATTACCGTCGGGAACAGTGAGAAATCCAGCGGACTTTTCGACGACACGCTGACCAGCAACACCAGAATCGACATGGCGATGTTGAAGGTGAACAGCACGTCCAGCAGCTGCGGCGGCAGCGGCAGAATGATCATCGCCAGAATCGACAGGATGATCAGCGGGATCCCAATCCTTCCGCTGCTGAAGGTCGGCGTCAGTTTCTGAATCAGGCTCATGCTCGGGCTCGGTTGAACAGTTCTTCGGGAATGTGGATGTCGCTGGCCAGCTTCGGCTTGCTCCGCCGGCCCTGTTTCCAGGCCTTGAGCTGGAGAATGTAGGTCAGCACATGGGCGACCGCGGTGTAGAGCGGCGCCGGAATCTGCTGGTTGACCTGGGTACTGAAGTAGATGGCCCGCGCCAGCGGCGGCAGCTCGACCACTTCCAGCCCGTTGGCCTGCGCCAGCTTGCGGATGTACAGCGCGGTTTCATCCACACCGCGCGCGATGACGAAGGGTGTTTCGGCCTTCTTCGGGTCGTACTTGAGCGCCACGGCGTAGTGGGTCGGGTTGACGATCACCACATCGGCATCCTTGATCACCCGGCTGATCTGCCGTTGGGCCAGCTGGCGCTGCAGCTGCTTGATCCGCGCCTTCACTTCCGGCCGGCCTTCCTGGTTCTTGTGCTCTTCCTTGCGCTCCTGCTTGGTCATGCGCATCTTTTTCAGAAAGAAGAAGCGCTGCAGCGGGATATCGATGAACGAGAACAGCACGAACACCAGCAGCAGCGAAATCGCCAGATCGAAGGTCAGCGAAAAGGCACTGCTGATGGCATTGGTGATGTCGCTGCGCTGCAGGGCGATCAGCTTGGGCGCGGCGTAGTACAGCTGGCCGGCGGCGATGCCCAGCAGCGCGGTGATCTTGAGCAGCGACTTGAGCAGCTCGGTCCAGTTCTGCGCACCCACCATCCGTCCCAGGCCGGTAATGGGGTTGAGCTTGCTGAATTTGGGTGCGAAGTTTTTTGAGGCGAAGACCCAGCCACCCGGCACCAGGGCGAAGGCGATGACCAGAATCGGCGTGATCAGCAGCGGCAGCAACACGCTGATGAACACCAGCAGGTTGTGGGTGAGGATCAGCTGCAGATCATCGACGGTGATTTCGCTCTTGTGAAAGTCGATGTACGAGTAGCTGAACGTCTGCTGCAGGCCATCGAAAAAGAAGCCGAAGCTGAATTTGAGTACCAGCAACGTGGCCAGCAGCGAGACGGTGGTAGCGACGTCCTTGGAGCGGGTGACTTGGCCATCGTCGCGACTCTTCTTGAGTTTCTGCTCGGAGGCCTCTTCGGTTTTTTCCTGGCTGCTGTTCTGCTCAGACATTGCGGCCGCTCCGCAGAATCTCGCCGATGTTGCCCAGCAGCTCGCGGGTCAGGTGCAGGTAGGCTTCCGACAGGTTGGGGAGCGTTAGGAAGATCAATACCAATCCGGCGATGATCGCCATGGGAAAGCCCAGGGAAAACAGGTTCATCGCCGGCGAGATGCGGTTGAGCAGGCCGAAGCAGAACTGAACCAGGGTCATGCAGAAGACGATCGGCAGGGCGATCAGCAACGCGGCGGAAATCACCCAGCTCAGCGATAGGGCGATGGTCTGCAGGCCGTCGAAGTGAATGCCGCTGCCGACCGGCCAGAAAATGAAGCTCTGGTAGATGATGGTGACGATCACCAGGTGGCCGTCAGTGGCGAAGAACAGCAGCGCCAGCAGGATGAAATACAGCTGATAGATGATCGACGCCGACGACACTCCGTTCATGGGGTCGTTGAACACCGCCATGGACAGACCCAGCTGGGTCGAGACGATATCGCCGATCAGGGTGAACACGGTGAACACCAGCATCAGCGCCACGCCCAGCAGCAGGCCCATGGCGATCTGCTCCAAAGCGGTGAGAATGCCCTTCATGGATAGCGGGTCGATGGGCGCCGTGGCTGGAAGCGCGGCGGTGAGCACCACGGTCAGGGCAATCGCCAGCAGCACGCGAACCCGCACGCTGAGAGACTTGTGGCTGAACATCGGCGCCAGGCTGAACACGGCCATGATCCGGCAGAACGGCCACCAGTAGCCCAGCAACGATTGCAGGTATTGACCGACCTGCATGATGGGTTCGTTGCCCACGGCTAACCGACCAGCCGCCCGGCTTGGGTGAAGGTTTCGATGAATAGATCGCTGAAGGTGCGCAGAATCCAGTGGCCGGCGAACACCAGCATGCCGAGGGTGATCAGCAGGCGTGGCAGGAAGCTCAGCATTTGTTCGTTGATCTGGGTGGCCGCCTGGAAAATGCTGATCAGCAGGCCGCCGAGCAGGCTCGGCACCACCAGCACGCAGACCACCAGGACGATGACGTGGATGGCGTTGGAGATGATGTTGACGGCGGTGTCGGGGGTTAGCATGGGAGCACCTTCGCTTTTCGTGGGAGCGGCCTTAGCCGCCAAGCTTTTAGGCTCTGGGTTCGTGTGGTTACAGCCGTTGGCCGGGTTGGCTGAGGCAGTGGTTTCGCCCTGCTGGGCGA
>NZ_JYHV01000041.1 GCF_000952685.1 Stutzerimonas stutzeri
TCGATCTCACCTTGAATTCGGTAGGCGCAACCAGCGGTGTGTTGGTGGATACCACGGCGCCGATCGCCAGCGGTATCGTGCGCATCGACGCCAATCCAAGCAATGCGGGCTCACTCAATTTCAAAGTGACCTTCGATGAAGATGTCTCCGGTGTGGATGCCTCTGACTTCAGCTTGGTGCTTGGCGGCTCGGCCGGCGGCAGCATCACCTCCGTTACACAGATTGATGGCCGGACATATGCCGTGCTGGTCAGTGGCGTGAGCGGTACCGGCAGCATTGGGCTCGACCTCAATAACAGCGGTACCGGGATCGTTGACACTGCCGATAACGCAATCGGCGGCGGTTTGGCTGGCGAGGCTTACAGCGTTGACCGCGACGTGCCGTCGGTTGGCAGTGTATCCGTTCCGGCCAACGGCACTTACGTAGCCGGGCAGAACCTGGACTTCATCATCAACTACAGTGAGGCGGTTTTAGTCGATGCCAGCGGCGGTACGCCGCGTCTGGCCATTACCCTGGATACCGGCGGCACCGTCTACGCCAGTTATCTCTCCGGTTCGGGCACCAGCGCACTGGTGTTCCGCTACACGGTGCAGAGCGGCCAGCTGGATAGCAACGGCATATCCGTGGGCGGCACGCTCGATACCAACGGTGGCACGCTGCGCGATGCGGTAGGAAACGGGGCCAGCACTACGCTCAACGGCGTCGGT
>NZ_JYHV01000026.1 GCF_000952685.1 Stutzerimonas stutzeri
GATTCGAACCTACGACCAATTGGTTAAAAGCCAACTGCTCTACCAACTGAGCTAACGACCCAATGCGGGGCGCATGATACTGATTTGATTGATTAAATCAACTTTTTTAGGAAAAGAATTTTAGAAATAGCGAGTCGGATCCGTGACGCCAGCTTCTTGGAAGCCCGCCGCGCGCAAGCGGCAACTGTCACACTTGCCGCAGGCGCGCCCCTCGTCGTCGGCCTGATAGCAGGAAACGGTCATGGCGTAATCGACCCCCAGCCGGACACCGGCACGAACGATCTCCGCCTTGCTCAGGTTCTGCAAAGGCGCGCGAATGGCAAAGCCTTGCCCTTCTACCCCAGCCTTCGTGGCGAGGTTGGCCATGCGTTCGAACGCTTCCACGAATTCAGGCCGGCAGTCGGGGTAACCAGAGTAGTCGACTGCATTGACCCCAATAAAAATGTCCCGAGCACCCAGCACCTCTGCCCACCCCAGCGCCAGCGAAAGAAATACGGTATTGCGGGCAGGCACATAGGTGACAGGGATTCCCTCGCCCGTCTCTTCCGGCACCGCGATGCTGGCATCGGTAAGCGCCGAGCCGCCAATACCATCGAGATTCATGCCGATGACCTTATGCTCGATCACGCCCAACTGTCGAGCGACGCGCTCTGCAGCCTGCAACTCGGCGCGATGGCGTTGACCATAATCGAAGCTCATGGTGTAGCAGGTGTGTCCTTGTACCTTGGCCATCGCAACTACGGTTGCAGAATCGAGCCCGCCAGAGAGAAGAATCACGGCTTTCTTGTCAGTCATTACACCTACCTATCGAAAACAACGGCGCACCATGAAAAAACGAAGGGCGCTCCCAACGGATCAATGACCGGGTGCGTCGGCCCAAAGGATCTTATGCAGCTGAAGCTGCAGTCGCACCGGGAGGTTGTCACTGACGATCCAGTCGGCCAGCGAGCGAGCATCGACTTGACCGTGACTGGGCGAAAACAGCACTTCGCCCACACGGGCGTCCAGCCTGTATTCGATGAGTTTGGACACAGCCCAGTCGTAATCCTCGCGCGAGCAGATCACGAACTTCACTTGGTCATTGCCTGTTAGCTGACCGATATTCTCGTACAGGTTTCGCCCCATTTCGGCGGAGCCCGGCGTTTTAAGGTCAACGACTCGACTCACCCGTTCGTCTGTACCGGAAATATCCAGCGCGCCACTGGTCTCCAGGGACACCTCGTAGCCGGCATCACAGAGGCTGCGCAACAGAGGAAGGCAATTGGGTTGAGCCAGGGGCTCACCGCCAGTGACGCAGACGTAGCGAGGTTTAAAGGAAGCGACCCGCTTAAGAATCGCCTCGAGCGGCATGACCTGACCGCCGCTGAACGCGTAGGCTGTGTCGCAGTATTGACAGCGCAGGGGGCAGCCGGTCAGGCGGACGAATACAGTGGGCAATCCACTGGTACGCGTTTCCCCCTGCAACGAGTAAAAGATCTCGGTAATTCGCAGGGTATCTTGCATTATCAGCCACGGGCGTGACGGCTAAACAGGCCATCCGCCTCCGTTGCGGGAAAGGGGCGGCGATTCTAACGAAAAAACCCGCCAAGGGGCGGGTTTTGTTCAACAGCCGCGACCGGCATCGGGCTTATCGATTCAGCTGACGCTGAGCCAACTGCGCTGCCGAGCTATTCGGATAATCAGCAATGACCTGACGCAGAATGCCGTTGGCCTTGTCCCGGTTGCCCAGACGTATCTCGACGTCAGCCAGCTTGTACAGCGAATCCGGCACCTTATTGTGCTGCGGATACGCCTGACTGACCTTGGCAAAAGCCTGGCCGGCTGCCTGCAGATCGCCCTTGGCGAGGTTCACCTCGCCCAGCCAATACTGCGCATTACCGGCGTATGGACTGCTGGGATACTTGCGCAGGAAGGCGGAAAAAGCCTGGCTGGCCTTCTCGAAATCCTTTGCCTTGATCAGATCAAATGCGGCGTCGTAGTACAGCTTCTCCTTTTCAGGATCAGCCGACTGACTACTCGCCGCGCCTTGCATTGGAGCGCCTGCTGGCACCCGTACAGACTCGCCGACATTCGTTGCATCGGCGGTTGAAGAATTCTGGCTAGCCGATCCACCTGATGAGGCGCTCGACAAGCGACTGTCCAAATCCTGATAACGCTCCAGCCCTTCTTGCTTCAAGCGCTGGATCTCGTTCTGCTGCACTTCCAGCATACCGCGCAGCTGCGCGATCTCTTCCTGCATCTGCTGCAGCTGAACGAAGAGCATACCCTGCGCCGAGGACGGAGCAGACGCTCCGCCCCCGACATAGGCACCGCCCGTATCCGCCCCGGAGGAGTAACCCGACTCAGGCGCACCACCTTGGGTTTGCGAGTCGTATTCCACCACCGGGACCTGAGCTGCCGCGAACAGCGGCAGACCAAGTGCAATAAGCGTCAGCGCGTAACGGTGCTTGAGCATGGCTTATTACTTACGCAGTTCAACGCGACGGTTCTGGGCCCAGGACTGCTCGTCGTTGCCCATGGCAACCGGACGCTCTTCGCCGTAGGAGACCAGTTCCAGCTGAGCAGGAGACACGCCCTGCAGAACCAGGTAGCGCTGAACAGCTTTGGAACGACGCTCACCCAGAGCCATGTTGTACTCGCGAGTACCACGCTCGTCGGTGTGGCCTTCCAGCACTACACGGTTGCCCGCGGACTTCAGATCCTTGGCATGAACGTCCAGAGCGCGCATGGCCTCCGGCTTCAGGTCAGAACTGTCGTATTCGAAGTAGAAGGTAGTGATGGCGCGCAGAGCGGCTTCTTCGCCGCTCATGCTGCCGTCGACGGCACCGCTGTCAGCGCCATAGCCAGCGTTCGGATCAATGGCGGAGGAACCTTCGCCAGAGTCATCGCCACCCTTGGACGAACAACCAACAGCTACGGCCATAGCCAGAGCCAGCGCAGCGAACTTACCGAATTTCAGCATTTCCATGTGTAACAACCCCAGGTGTGTGTTTTTGGTTAGGTAAAGCGTTGATACCGCATCAGTTCAGGTAAGGGGACCACGATGGCTCACGGACTTCGCCTTGAGCAGTAGGAAGCGGGAGCCTAACTCGACCATTAATGGATGCGAGCATCAAGACTCCCCGGCCCTGCTGGCGGGTCGCGTAGATTAGCATGGTGCCATTAGGCGCAACAGTAGGCGACTCATCTAAACTCGTGTCAGAGAGCAGCCGCAAATTGCCGCGCTGCAGGTCCTGCGCCGCTACCTTGAAGTTGGTATAGCCCTCCTGACGATGAATCATGACCAAGGTCTTCTCGTCTGCGGAGAGTTTCGGATTGGCATTGTAGTTGCCCACGAAGGTAACCCGTTCGGCATTGTTGCTACCCAGACTTTGCTTGTAGATCTGAGGTTTGCCGGCACGATCCGAGGTGAAGTAAATAGTCCGACCGTCAGCGCCCCAGAAAGGCTCCGTATCGATCGCATAGTGATTGGTGAGCCGCTGCAGCTGGCGCGACCCGAGGTCCATCACATAAATCTCCGGGTTGCCATCTTTCGATAGCACGAATGCCAGACGATTGCCATCCGGTGAGAATGCCGGCGCACCGTTGAGCCCTTCGAAATTGGTGACCTGCTCACGACGACCGGTATCGATGTGCTGCATGAAGATGCGGGGGCGTTTCTGCTCGAACGAAACGTAGGCAATACGGCGGCCATCCGGCGAATAGCGTGGTGACAGAATCGGCTCTCGAGATTGCAGCAAGGTCACCGCGCGCGCGCCATCGTAGTCGGAACGCTGCAACGTGTAGCGCGTGTTTGCCCCCCCAAGGCGTTCAACGGTGACGTAAAGAAGCCGTGTCGAAAATGCACCCTTGATGCCTGTGAGCTTTTCAAAGGCCTGATCAGCAGCGTAGTGCGCCATGTCGCGCAGTTGGTCCTGCGCCCCACCCACGGTGCCCGTCATGACCTGCTGCTCAGTGGTGACGTTGAACACCTCGTAGCGTATCTGCAGCTTGCCGGCGGAGGGCTCGATATTGCCAACCACGACGTACTGAGCACCCAGCGCCTTCCAGTCACGAAAAATGATCTCACTGCCGCGAGTTGGCAAGCTGATCATGTTCTGCTTCGGGATCGGCTGGAAGACGCCGGTATTGCGCATGTCGTTGCCGATGATTTCGGCCATGTCTTCAGGCAGTACAGTACCGCCTTGCCAGCCAAACGGTACGACCGCGATCGGAATCGCGCGATCGGTACCACTGGTAACCACAATATTCTTTTCCTGCGCCACGGCACTGCCCAGCACAAATAAAAGAAGAACGACAAAACCTCGAAGGTAATTGATCACAACGCTAGATCCTCAGGCGTAAATGTCATCATGAACGAGCGATACGGCTGAAACTCCTGAGCAGAAAGCCCCTGCATCTCGGTCAGCCGACCAATATTCTTTACTGCTGCGACCGCGGAATTATCGAAGGGCGAATCACCGCTCGAACGCGAAACCGTCACGCCGGTAATGGTGCCATCCGGCAGCATGTTGACCCGTAGCGTAACCGACATGTTGTTTCGTGCCGATGGCGGCCGTGTCCAACCCTCTGCAGCACGCATACGAATCAGATCATCGAAGTTGCCGGCCACCTGATCGCCCTGCGTATCCGCCATGGCCTGTTGCCGCTCCGTATCTTCGGACAGCAGCTCGGCCAGCGCTTGCGCTTTCTTATCTTCAGCCGCCTTGCGGGCGGCCTCGGCGGCAGCTTTTTTCTTCGCCTCTTCCGCCGCTTTTTTCTTTGCAGCTTCGGCTGCCGCTTTTTTCTTCGCGTCTTCCGCCGCTTTCTTTTTCGCGGCCTCGGCAGCTGCCTTCTTCTTCGCGTCTTCCGCAGCCTTCTTCGATTCTTCAGCGGCTTTTTTCTTCTCCGCCTCGTCGGCTGCCTTTTTCTTGGCAATATCCGCCTGTTTCTTCTGCTCGGCCTTTTTAGCCTCTTCGGCCTTCTGAGCTTCAGCAGCCTTCTTGGCGGCGTCGGCCTTCGCTACCTCGGCCTTTCGAGCCTCCTCGGCCTTTTTTTGTTCCGCAGCTTTAGCTGCAGCCTGCTTTTGCTGCTCGACCTTGCGCTGCTCCATCTGCTCGGTTTCGTACTGCTTGGCAGCGGTTTTCTGCGCCTCGCCGGCAATCTTCTGGTTGGTCTGGGTTTTCGCCTGGCTTTGGGATTTGAGTTGATACAGGGTGGCCTGAACGATCGGCTTGGACGGTGGTAACTCGGGCGTCATGGCGAAGCTGACGAACAGCATGCCAAAGATGATGACGTGCAAGCCCACCGCCAGAATGGTGGGCCAGTAGAGGCTCTCAGAGCGCGAACGTTCCGACTGTTGCATCAAGGCGCCTCGGTGATCAGGCCGACGTTACCCACACCGGCTTCCTGCAGTCCACCCATGGCCGACATAACCGACCCGTAATCCACTGCCTTATCGCCGCGCACGAAGACTTGCACCTGCTTACCCTGGCTGCGGTTCTGGTTCATGATCGCAGTGACCGCCTTGGTCATCTCGTCGAGCGTCAAGGCCTTGTCCTGCGCGGTTTCGGTGTCCACCTCGCTACCGATATTCCAGTAGTAGCTCTTATCCGCCTTGATCGAAATGGTCAACACGCGCGCATCGTTATCCTGAGGCAGGACTTCGCTGCTGACCTTGGGCAGGTCCACCTTCACGCCCTGATTGAGCATCGGCGCGGTCACCATGAAGATCACCAGTAGCACCAGCATCACATCGATGTAGGGCACCACGTTCATCTCGGCGACAGGTTTGCGTCTGTTGCGAATTCTTGCCATGGCCTGTGGGCCTCAATCTTCTGTGGTGTGGACTTTGCGATGAAGGATCGCCTGGAACTCATCGGCGAAGGTGTAATAGCGGCCAATGAGCATTTCGCCACGCGCCGAGAAGCGGTTGTAGGCGATGACCGCTGGAATCGCTGCGAACAGACCGATGGCAGTGGCGATCAGCGCCTCGGCGATACCTGGCGCCACGGTGGCCAGGGTCGCCTGCTGAACCTGCGCCAGGCCGCGGAAAGAGTTCATGATGCCCCAAACGGTACCAAACAGGCCGATATAGGGACTGGTGGAGCCGACAGTGGCGAGGAACGGCAAACTCTGATCCAGCTTCTCTTCCTCACGGGAAATGGCGACGCGCATCGCGCGGTTCACACCATCCATCACTGCATCTGGATCCACGCCCTGCTGCTGGCGCAGACGGGAAAATTCCTTGAAGCCGGCCCGAAAGATCTGCTCGACGCCGGAATCCGGGTCCGGGTTGCTGCCCGCCTGACGATACAGCTTGGAAAGATCGATTCCCGACCAGAAACGTTCCTCGAAGGTGTCCAGCGAACGTTTGGCGGCCCGCAGCATATTGCCGCGCTGAAAGATGATGATCCATGAAGTCACCGAGGCGCCCACCAGGATCAGCATGACCAGCTGAACCACAAAGCTGGCGTTGCTGATCAGGCTCCACATGGACATATGATCGACGTTGGCTTCCACGCTTACTCTCCTGCTGGGGGTAGACCCGACCCGACGAAAGCTGCACGCAGCGCTTCGGGAATGGGGCGGGGTTTCAAACTCTCGGTGCGCACACAGGCCACCACGAACTGCCCTTCGCAGAGCAGCAGATCATCCTTCGCTCGCCGCACCTGCTGTTTGAAACGCAGGCTTGCACGCTTGGTCTCTACCACTTCGGCGGACACCAGCAATTCATCGTCAAGCCTCGCTGGCGCGTGGTAACGCGCTTCGCTGGAATGCACGACGAACAGCAGGTCTTCACCCACCAGCTGCGACTGGGCGAAACCCAGGCTGCGCAACCGCTCGGTACGGGCCCGCTCCATGAACTTGAGGTAATTGACGTAGTAAACGATGCCGCCCGCATCGGTGTCTTCGTAGTAGACGCGACACCGGTGAGAGAACGGTTGAGCATGTGATTCCGCGCGCATACTAGTGCCAGGCCCTGCAAATGCCAATTGGGTGAAACAACAATATTTTTGTCACGCTGTGTCATTGTCGAAAAGGTCGCCTACTGGCGAATCGCCCAGGCGTTTCGGCAGGTTCAGACCGAAATGCAGATAGGCGTGACGAGTGACCACTCGCCCTCGCGGTGTGCGCATGATGTAGCCCTGCTGAATCAGGTAGGGCTCGAGAACATCTTCGATGGTATGACGCTCTTCGCTAATCGCCGCCGCAAGGCTGTCGATGCCGACGGGGCCACCATCGAACTTCTCGATCAGGGTCAGCAGCAGTCGCCGGTCTTGATGATCCAGACCACGCTCGTCGACATCGAGCATGTTCAAGGCGAGATCTGCAGTCCCCTGGGTAATCTCGCCATTGCCACGAACTTCAGCGAAGTCGCGAACTCTGCGCAGAAGCCGGTTGCCGATACGCGGCGTACCGCGGGCGCGACGGGCTATCTCTAGCGCGCCGGCGGCTTCGATAGGCAAGCCGAGGATGCCCGCGGAACGTGTGACGATCGTTGCCAGATCGGCCGTGGAGTAGAACTCGAGACGCTGTACGATTCCGAAGCGGTCGCGCAGCGGATTGGTAAGCATACCGGCACGCGTGGTCGCACCAACCAAGGTGAACGGCGGCAGGTCGAGCTTGATCGAACGCGCCGCCGGCCCCTCTCCGATCATGATGTCGAGTTGAAAATCCTCCATCGCCGGATAGAGTACTTCCTCCACGATAGGTGACAGTCGATGAATCTCGTCGACGAAGAGGACGTCGCCTTCCTCCAGGTTGGTCAGCAACGCAGCGAGATCGCCCGGACGCTCGAGAACCGGCCCTGATGTGCTCTTTATCGATACACCCATCTCTTGGGCAATGATATTGGCCAGGGTGGTTTTGCCGAGCCCTGGCGGGCCGAAAATGAGCGTGTGATCCAAGGCCTCCTTGCGCGCCCTGGCGGCACGGATGAACAGATCCATCTGTTCGCGCACGACCGGCTGCCCGATGTAGTCAGCCAGACTCAGCGGGCGGATGGCGCGATCGAACTGCTCTTCGCGGTCACGGCCGGTAGCGGTAATCAGACGATCAGCTTCGATCACTAGACCATTCCCTTGAGTGCACGGCGGATCAGGTCTTCACTGCTCAAATCGTCTTCCTGTACGGCAGATACTGCACGACTGGCCTCCTGAGGTTTGAAGCCCAGGGAAATCAAGGCACTCACAGCATCATTCTCGGCGCTTGAGACTGCCACAACTCCACGAGGTTCCACCACCAAGGTAGCGATGGACGGCATGGTTTCCCACGCCTTGAAGCGATCCTTGAGTTCAACCAGTAAACGTTCGGCTGTCTTCTTGCCAACGCCGGGAATCTTCACCAGCACGGAGGTATCCTGTGCCTGGACACAGCGCACAAGCTCGTCCACCTCAAGCCCGGACATCAGCGCCAACGCCAACTTGGGACCCACGCCGTTGAGGCGAATCAATTCTCGGAACAGCTCGCGATCGCGCTTCTCGGCGAATCCGTATAACAGGTGCGCGTCCTCACGCACTACCAGATGGATGTGCAACGTCACCGTCTCGCCTATTGCAGGCAGACGATAAAGCGTGGTCATCGGCACCTCGACCTCGTAGCCAACGCCGTTCACGTCCAATATCAGGTGAGGCGGCTGTTTTTCAGCCAGGGTCCCGCGCAAACGTCCAATCACTGTGATACATCCTCTTTCGGCCGATAGTACGCAAGCAGACCGGTTGTTCTTTTTTTGTCAGCCCCTAGCGCGCCAGGCATGGGCATTACAGCCGCAGGCGCCCGCTTCGACGCTTGGCGCCGCTCAGGCCATGTGGAATCAGGCTCTGCCGATGATGGGCGTGACACAAGGCGATCGCCAGCGCGTCGGACGCATCGATCTGCGGCTTCTGCACCAGTTTCAGTAGATGCATGACCATCATCTGTACCTGCTGCTTGTCGGCCCCACCCGTCCCGGCAATGGCCTGTTTGACCTGAGTGGCAGTGTATTCGGCGATCTCCAGTCCCTGTTCCGCGGCAGCCACGATTGCGGCGCCACGTGCCTGCCCCAGCTTGAGCGCGGAATCCGCGTTGCGGGCCATGAACACCTGTTCGATACCCATGGTGACCGGGCCGTGCAAGCGGATCACCTCGCTGACGCCGGTAAATACCGCCTGCAGCCGGGCCGATAACTCACCGCTACCGGTGCGGATACAGCCTGATGCCACATATTCGCAGTTGCGACCGGTATCGCGTACGACGCCGTAGCCGGTGATTCGTGAGCCAGGGTCGATCCCCAGGATAAGCGTCATGCCATCGCCATTACTGTCTATTTATCCAGCCACCAGTATAAGGAGCTCCATGTGCCGCGACCAGCGACATAACGAATAGCCATGGCCAAACCGGCAAAAAGCCCAACAAAAAGCCGGAAGCTCCGAAGTCGCTTCCGGCTGCGTTGCTGCCAGCGGATCAGTCCAGCTGTTCCATGATCTCATCTGGAATTTCAGCGTTGTGGTAGACGTTCTGCACGTCGTCCAGATCTTCCAACGCATCGATCAGACGCAAGACCTTCTGGGCCGTGTCCAGGTCGCTCAGCGGCGCGGCGATCGAAGGAATCATTGCGATATCCGCCTCCTCAGCCTTGAAGCCTGCGGCGCTCAGCGCTTCGTTGACTGCATGGAAATCGGCGAAACCGGTCGACACTAGGGCGGAGCCGTCCTCACCCATTTCCACATCGTCGGCACCGGCTTCCAGCGCGGCTTCCATCAGCGCATCTTCGTCTACGCCCGCGGCAAAGCTGATCTGACCTTTTCGATCGAACATGTAGGCGACCGAGCCGTCGGTACCTAGATTGCCGCCGTGCTTGCTGAATGCATGACGGACTTCCGCCGCGGTACGGTTACGATTGTCGGTCATGGCCTCGACGATGATCGCGACACCGCTGGGCGCATAGCCTTCATAGGTCAGCTCCGCCATGTTGTCGGCTTCGTTGGTACCGGCACCACGGGCAATCGCGCGATCGATGGTGTCGCGGGTCATATTGGCGACCAACGCCTTGTCCACCGCAAGGCGCAGGCGCGGGTTGTCCGCAGGAATCCCTCCACTCTTCGCCGCAACGGTCAGCTCACGAATGAGCTTGGTGAAAATCTTGCCGCGCTTGGCGTCCTGACGCCCTTTCCGGTGCTTGATGTTGGCCCATTTGGAATGACCAGCCATAACTGCCTCCCTTTCTGATCAACTTTCATCTTGCTGAAACCAAGAGCCCAGGTTTCCCTGGGCTCCGGCGCCGCCGTCACTCGGCTTTCGGCTGCTCACGCAGGCGAATGTGCAACTCGCGCAACGCCTTGGCATCAACCGCCCCAGGTGCCTGGGTCATCACGTCCGCAGCACTCTGGGTTTTCGGGAAAGCGATGACTTCGCGAATCGACTGCGCGCCGGTCATCAACATCACCAGGCGATCGAGACCGAACGCCAGGCCGCCGTGCGGCGGCGCTCCATACTTGAGAGCGTCGAGCAGGAAGCCGAATTTCTCGTCCTGCTCGGCCTCGTCGATCCCCAAGATGCGGAATACGGTCTGCTGCATTTCCTTGCGATGGATACGAATCGAACCGCCGCCCAGCTCAGTACCGTTGAGCACCATGTCATAAGCCCTCGACAGCGCGCCGGCGGGATTGGCCTCGAGCTCTTGCGGCGTGCACTTAGGCGCGGTGAACGGATGGTGCAGCGCGGAAAGCGACCCGTCATCGTTCTCCTCGAACATCGGGAAATCGACCACCCACATAGGCGCCCACTCACAGGTCAACAGCTTCAGGTCGTGACCCAGCTTGATTCGCAATGCGCCCAACGCTTCGGAGACGATCTTGGCCTTATCAGCGCCAAAGAACACGATATCCCCATCGACCGCACCGACGCGATCGAGGATGACGTTGAGCTTGTCCTCCGGAATGTTCTTGACGATCGGAGACTGCAGTCCCTCGACGCCTTTGGCGCGCTCGTTAACCTTGATGTAGGCCAGACCCTTGGCGCCGTAGATGCCAACGAACTTGGTATAGTCGTCGATCTGCTTGCGCGGCATGCTCGCACCGCCCGGTACGCGTAGCGCAGCAACACGGCACTTGGGATCATTGGCCGGACCGCTGAATACCTTGAACTCGACCTGCTGCAACTGATCGGCGACGTCGACCAGCTCCAACGGAATGCGCAGATCCGGTTTGTCGGAGCCGTAACGGCGCATGGCTTCTTCGAACGGCATGTGCGGGAACTCGCCGAACTCAACGCCCAGCACCTCCTTGAACAGCTTGCGAACCATGCCTTCGGTGATGCCGATGATGTCGGACTCTTCGAGGAAGCTGGTCTCGATATCGATCTGAGTGAATTCCGGCTGGCGGTCGGCACGCAGGTCTTCATCGCGGAAACACTTGGCGATCTGGTAGTAACGATCGAAGCCGGCGACCATCAGCAACTGCTTGAACAGCTGCGGCGATTGAGGCAACGAGAAGAAGGTCCCAGGATGAGTGCGGCTGGGCACAAGATAGTCACGCGCGCCCTCAGGCGTCGGGCGGCCGAGGATAGGCGTCTCGACATCTAGAAAGCCGTTCTCGTCCAGGTAGCGGCGGATACTGGTGGTGATGCTCGAGCGCAGCTTGAGCTTTTCAGCCATTTCCGGGCGGCGCAGGTCGATGAAACGGTAGCGCAGGCGGGTTTCCTCGCCGACGTCGCTGTATTCGTTGAGGGGGAACGGTGGGGTTTCCGCTTCGTTGAGCACTTCCAACTCATACCCCAACACTTCGATCGCTCCCGATGCCATGTTCGGGTTGACCGCACCGGCCGGACGCAGGCGCACCTTGCCGGTGATCTTGATGACGTACTCGCTGCGCACCTTGTCTGCTGTAGCGAAGGTCTCGGCACGATCGGGATCGAACACCACCTGTGCCAGCCCCTCACGATCTCGCACATCGAGGAAGATGACCCCGCCGTGGTCGCGACGGCGGTGAACCCAGCCGCAAAGAGTGATTTCCTGGCCGTCCAGGCTTTCGTTCAACTGGCCGCAATAGTGGCTGCGCATCATGGTGAGGTTCGCTTCTCGTATCTTGGAAATTCGTTGGATCGCTCGATTCGCGACTGGACAGACGGCGTCATCGTGGCGCTGCGCCTGGATGTTGCTCGTCGGCATTGAAAGGCAGAGCAACCGGCACAGAGCGCGGCTCTACCCTTTACGGCAAACAAGCCGCCCGACACAAGCGCGGGATTATATCTACATAATCGCTTCGACGCAGCCGGCGCCGATAGTCTTGCCCAATGGAAGCGATCATCGACGGAAGTTGAAACCAACCGCACCCGATAGCTTCAAACCAACAGCCTGCTACTCGCGACGTAGCGCCACTCGCCGCAGGCATTCATTTTCTGGCATAACTGCAACCCACTCATCAAACGGGAGAAAGACCATGGAAATCAATATTGGTATTGCCGAGCAGGACCGCGCAGCTATCGCGGACGGTTTGTCCCGGCTGCTGGCCGACACCTACACGCTTTATCTGAAGACGCACAACTTCCATTGGAATGTGACGGGACCGATGTTCAACACCCTGCATACCATGTTCGAGACTCAATACACCGAACTGGCCGTCGCCGTGGATGACATTGCCGAACGCATCCGCGCCTTGGGCTTCCCGGCTCCAGGCACCTATGCGGCTTATGCAAAGTTGTCGTCGATCAAAGAGCAGGACGGTATTCCAACTGCTGAAGAGATGATCAAACTACTGGTTGAAGGACAGGAGGCGGTCGTGCGTACTGCGCGCGGCATTTTTCCGCTGCTGGAAAAGGTCAGCGATGAACCCACCGCAGATCTTCTGACTCAACGCATGCAGATCCACGAGAAAACCGCCTGGATGCTGCGCAGCTTACTGGCTGCTTGATACGAGACGGCGAACTACCTGCACCTCGGATAGTCGCGAAGGCAGCTATCCGAGGCAAACCAACCAAGCGCCCCTTCCAGCAACCCAACCCGCGCCACCCGTCATATTCCCCTCACCGCAAGCCATTTGAGTGGCGCCCTCCTTTACTGTTAAATACGCGCGCCGCAGGCGGGCACCATCAAATACGAGCGATCACTGCCCCACGCTCAGTTTCTATTTGCCCAACGCCTGCTGCTTTCTGTCGTGCCATTTAACTGTGAGTTATTCGAATGCTTAAAATTATCCATGTGTTAGTGGGCGTTGCGGCTCTGGCGCTGTCATTCATACCCAGCCTCACCGGCGCAATATCGCCCCTGCTGCAGCCCGACGCATTGTGTCTGCTGTTCCTGGGTCTGCTGAACGTACAGTTCGCCTCATCTGCACAGCTGAACATAAGCGGGCGTCGCCGCCCCGTTCTTCTGGCCGCAGCGGTACTGCTGATCGCCGCAGTCGTGATTCAGGCTGCAATATTGCTGGTTCCCGTCTCTGCCATTGCAGGCCAGCCAGCCATGCTTGTCAGCCTCATGCTGACCTTTGTTGCCGTACTGCTACAACTGGCCACCGCGCAAGCAGACGTGCGCGCAACCGGCCACATCCCAGCCCCAAAGGCCACTAAAGGTCAGCCCAAGCGCGCCGCGTCGCCCGCCCCCGGTCGCGAGACAGGCACGGTCAAATGGTTCAACACCTCGAAAGGTTTTGGCTTTATTTCAAGAGACAGTGGCGACGATGTCTTCGTCCACTTCCGGGCGATTCGAGGCGAAGGCCATCGCGTACTGGTTGAGGGCCAGCGCGTCGAATTCGCCATCATGATGCGCGACAAAGGTCTCCAAGCCGAAGACGTGGTCGCGACCCAGTCAGGCGAATAACCCGCCGCGTCAGATCCTTATCAATCTGGCGCTTTAGCTTCCGCCGCAACCTTGCTAATAGTGCGGCGGAGGCGCCTCATCCTCGTCGCCACCCATTCTGCTCTGTATCTCTTCCTGCCGCCTGGCCAGCATGCCCAACTGCGCCTGCAGTCGCTCGACCGTACGCTGCTGCGCAATCAGCACATCGTTCAAGGTCTGAATCGTATCGTCCTGAAACGCAAGGCGCGCCTCGAGATCGGTGATGCGTTGCTCCAGCTCCATAAAGTCACTCCGCAAAACGGAAATTGTCAGTGAGCACTAATTTCAGCTTCTGCCTGATAGCGTCAACCTGCGCGTCACTATACGGGCTCGCCGGATGATGTCCCCAGACAGGCGCTGGCCAGGCAACGTCACCCCGACGCCTGGCGATCACGTGCATGTGCAGCTGATTAACCATATTACCCAGCGTCGCGACGTTCATCTTGTCCGCGCCAAAGGTGTCTTTCAGTGTCTCGGCCAAGGCCGTTACCTCTCGCCACAGCGCCTGCTGATCCGCCGGATCCAGCTGAAACAGCTCACTGACCTCTTCGCGACGCGGTACGAGAATGAACCAGGGGTAATTTGCGTCATTCATCAACAGCAAGCGGCATAACGGAAAATCGCCCAGATTTAACGTGTCCTGCTCCAGCCGTGAATCGAGAACGAACATAACGGCACTCCTGCTCATATCGAAAATCAGCGCAACCACGATGCTGCGCATAACACCGGTTTAAAGAATACCCCAACGCCCCGCTAGCAACAGCAAGCCGAGGCGCACCAAGCCTGAGCACGGCCAACACACCGAAGCCCAGATTTAGAGCGAGCCAGCCGCTATGGGCAGCAAGAATCGCGGTGAACATCAGCTTTGCATTTTTGTGCACGGTTATTGCTTTGAAGTAAAAAAAGCACTAAACGAGGGGGGAGAAAAACACAAATAGCTGGGTTAAGCTTGCTGGCGCTAGTTTCCCCAGCTACACAGTAATTCTCGGAAACAAAATTCCAGGGCTTGCTGCAGGTTTCGACCAGCTAGGAAACAAGGACTGAAATTGAGCTTGTATACCGAAAATAAAGATGCCTCTTTCCGGCGCACGCAGGAAAGCAAGCACCAATTTGAAACCAAAGGAGCAATCACGATGAAAGTGATGAAGTGGAGCGTAATCGCAATGGCCGTTGCGGCCGGTACGTCGCAAATGGCATTGGCGTCCAGCCAGTCCGAGTCGGAAGGCTTTGTGGAAGGCAGCAGTCTGACAATCCTGAATCGTAACCTGTATATGAACCGTGATGCTCGCGACAACGGCTTCGGTGGTACCCCTGCCGCCAATGGCCAGAGCTATCGCGAAGCGTGGGGCCACGGCTTCATCGGCACCTTCGAATCCGGCTTCACTCAAGGCACCGTCGGCGTCGGCGTCGATGCAATTGGCCTGCTGGGCGTCAAGCTTGACAGTGGCGAAGGTCGTGCTTGGCCGGACATATTCCCACGGGACAGCGAAGGCAAGCCGCAGGACGACTATTCCTCAGCCGGCGCAGCAGTCAAATTCCGCGTTTCAGACACCGTACTGAAGTACGGCACTCAGTTCGTGGCCCTGCCGGTCTTTTCAACCGATGACGCCCGCCTGCTGCCGGAAACCGCGCGCGGTGGCCTCATCACCAGCAGCGAGATCGATGGGCTCGAGTTGAACGTCGGTCGCTTTACTGCACTGAGCGCCAAATCTGAAGCAGACCATGACTCCGTAGGACTAAAAGAGATCAACCTCGTCGGCGGCACCTACGCGTTCAGCGACAGCCTCAGCACCTCGCTGTACTACTCGGACGTAAAGGACGCTTTCGAGAAGTTCTACGGCAACGCCAATTACAACATGGGCCTTGGCGCAGACCAATCGCTGGCTTTTGACTTCAACATCTACCAGACCGAATACGATTCGGAGTTCACCGGTACTGGTAGCGACGAAGACAACACCATCTGGAGCCTTGCTTCTACTTACGGCATTGGCGCTCATAAGTTCACAGTCGCGTATCAAAAGTCGCATGGCGGCTACAATACCAATGGCTATGTCTATGGCGTAGACGGTGGCGGCACCGTTTGGCTAGGCAACTCAGTCCAATACTCCGACTTCTACTATGAAGACGAGCAGTCCTGGCAGGTCCGTTATGACCTAGACATGGCTGCCTACGGTGTTTCTGGTCTTAGCTTCATGACCCGCTACGTGAGCGGCAGTAACATCGACATGGGCGCTGGCAACTCCGACGCCGAAGAACGCGAATGGGATATGGAAGCCAAGTATGTCTTCCAAGAAGGCCCTGCCAAGGATCTTTCCCTGCGCGTACGCCAGGCGTTCTATAACGCCACCAATGGCCTGGATAACGACCTGAGCGATACCCGTCTGATCGTCGAGTACCCGCTGAGCATCCTGTAATACAGGCCCACCAGTTGTAGCTCGTGCAACACAGGAAGCCCGGCACTCGCCGGGCTTCTTCGTCATAGCAGCCCAGCCAGCCGATCGATTCTGTACGCCACCGTGGCGCCGCCGTACAATGCCGAGCCATATTCATCGCTCTGCAAGGACACAACGGCCCACATGCGCACCAGTCAGTTCCTGCTCTCGACCCTCAAAGAAACCCCTTCCGACGCTGTGGTCATCAGCCACCAGCTGATGCTGCGTGCCGGAATGATTCGCAAGCTGGCTTCCGGTCTCTATACCTGGATGCCGATGGGGCTGCGTGCACTGCGCAAGGCCGAGGCAATCGTCCGGGACGAAATGAACAAGGCCGGCGCGCTGGAAGTGCTGATGCCCGCGATCCAACCTGCCGAGCTCTGGCAGGAGTCGGGCCGCTGGGTGCAGTACGGCCCTGAACTGCTGCGCGTGAAGGATCGTCATGATCGTGAGTTCTGCGTCGGTCCGACGCATGAAGAGGTGATCACGGATCTGGCACGCAACGAGCTGAACAGCTACAAGCAGCTGCCAATGAATTTCTATCAGATTCAGACCAAGTTCCGCGACGAGATCCGTCCGCGCTTCGGCCTGATGCGCGGGCGTGAATTCCTCATGAAGGACGCCTACTCCTTTCATGCGGATCAGCAGTCGCTGCAGGAAACCTATGACCGTATGCACCAGGCGTACTGCAACGTTTTCACCCGCCTGGGGCTGAATTTCCGCGCCGTACAGGCCGATACCGGCTCGATCGGCGGCACCGGTTCGCATGAATTCCATGTGCTGGCCGAGTCCGGCGAAGACGATATCGCGTTCAGCGACAGCTCAGATTATGCCGCCAACATTGAAAAGGCCGAGGCCATCCCGCGCGAAGCCGGGCGCGGCGCCGCCACCGAAGAGCTGCGCTTGGTGGATACGCCTAACTGCAAGACAATTGCCGCACTGGTCGAGCAGTTCCAGCTGCCCATCGAAAAGACCATCAAGACACTGGTCGTGCGGGGTGCCGAGAAAGGCCAACTGGTCGCGTTGATCGTTCGCGGCGACCACGAGCTGAACGAGATCAAGGCGGCGAACCTGGCTGAGGTAGAAAGCCCCCTGGTGTTCGCAACGGAAGCGGAGATCCGTGCCACCATGGGCGCCGGCCCTGGCTCGCTGGGCCCGTTGAATCTGCCTATCACCTGCATCGTCGATCGTTCGGTCGCGCTTATGAGCGACTTCGCAGCTGGCGCGAACCAGGAAGATAAGCACTATTTCGGCGTCAACTGGGAGCGCGACCTGCCATTGCCTGAAGTGGCCGATCTGCGCAACGTGGTCGCTGGAGACCCGAGCCCCGACGGCAAGGGTACGCTGGTCATCAAGCGCGGCATCGAGGTTGGCCATATCTTCCAGCTCGGCACCAAGTACAGCGAGGCGATGAACTGCAGCGTCATGGGCGAAAACGGCAAGCCGGTGGTTTTGACTATGGGCTGCTACGGCATCGGTGTTTCGCGCGTCGTTGCCGCCGCAATCGAGCAGAACTACGACGACCGCGGCATTCTCTGGCCGGATGCGCTAGCACCGTTCCAGATCGCACTGGTACCGATGAAGTACGAGAACCAGGCCGTTCGCGAAGCGACCGATAAGCTCTACGCGGAACTCACCGCTGCCGGCTACGATGTGCTGCTCGATGATCGTGACAAAAAGACCAGTCCCGGCGTCAAATTCGCCGATATGGAGTTGGTGGGCATCCCGCATCGCATCGTCGTGGGCGATCGCGGACTTGCTGACGGCACGCTGGAATACAAGCATCGTCGTGATGCTGAAAGCCAGGCTGTGCCGGCCGCTGACATCCTCGAGTTCATCAATTCGCGCGCCAGTCGCTGACGGAAATCATGCTCAACCGAAGTGCTTCAACCTGCGCCATGCTTTGCATGGCGCTTTTTGTGGGTGGCTGCGCCAACCATCTGCCCCAACGCAGCGAACACGAAGCCCGTACCGAACGCAAGCTGCTTGACCACAGCCTGCGCATAGAAGTGGGTGCCCCGTTACTGGAATTGCCACAGCGGCGTGTTCGCGTGCTCGACCAGAAGACCTTCGAGGTCACCGATTTCGAGGTAACCCGCCGCTATGACCGCTATACGCCGTACCAGGCATGGCGAGAGCTGTACGAAATCCCACTGGGTAGCGTTGCGGTGGTCGCCGGAATAGGGGCCAATGTGCTCAACGTGGTCATGCTCGGTAACTTACCGGAAAGCGTTACTCGTGACTGGATCAGCTACGGCTTTGCGGGCCTTAACCCTTTCATCAATGTCGAATCCAATGGTCGCTCACAGCAGAACCTCGCCAGCCTCGACGAGCAACGCGGCGATGCTCGGCTTGAGTACTCCAGCCTGCCTTGGGCCGAGCGTCCGGTATTGGTCGTTGCAGGCCCCGAGACCCATGAGCTGAGTACCGACCGCAACGGCATACTGCGGTTGAATCTGCTGGATGGCCCATTCACCGACCAAGACATTAGCCAGGTCGGTAAACTCCAATTGCAGGTCGAAGATCCACAGGATGCGACCCGCGCCGACGCGATGTTGCTGGTCAGTCGCAACCTGCGTGGCAAGCTGCTCGAGGCCCACGACCTCATTTTCGACGATCTCGAAGGCGACGACGTCAACCAGTGGGTCCATCGCGTCAAACGACTCTCGGAGCTGGGGCTCGAGGAGGAAGCCAGCGAACTCGAGCAGAGCCTGATCGAACTGACCCACAACGATCCGGATCTGCAGCAGGAGTTTCTCCGTAGCCTGATGCAAGACGCTGGTCGCCAGGCCAGCGATCCGGGCGAAGACGACTGAGACCGCTCCCCAGTGAAAGCCCTACCCAGCCTATGGCTGCTGATGTTGATGGCTGCCTGGCCGATCTCTGCAGCTGTTCGCCAAGCACCCGAGCCGGAGCTGCGCGAGCTGATGCAGCGCACCGTATTGGAGGCCGAGAGCTTTGAGGATCGGTTTGACGCGGAAGTCTGGCTGCTGGACATGTCGACCCGTCTCAAACGCTACGTCCCCGATCCGCAAGAACGGCTGACGCTTTTGCGGCTGGTGCATCAGGAAGCTAGCAAGGCGGGGCTGAGACCTGACATGGTACTGGCGCTGATCCATGCCGAAAGCCGGTTCGACCGATTCGCCATTTCCAGCGTGGGCGCGCAAGGGATGATGCAAGTGATGCCATTCTGGAAAGCCGAACTAGGGCGCCCACAGGACAATCTCACCGACAACGCCACCAATCTGCGCTACGGCTGCACGATCCTCAGCTATTACCTGAAAAAGGAAAACGGTGATATCAATCGCGCTCTGGCTCGCTACAACGGCAGCCTCGGCAAACAGCATTACCCGGCGAAGGTCATCGGCTTCTGGCAAGACTTCTGGTACGTGAAGCCTTGATAGGCGCCTGCAGCAAAAAATAGCGCACTACCTTGTTTGAAAGCTTTAGACCTATCGCTCCAGCCGCTTCAGGTGAGTCTGGAGCCCTTCGGCAGTCTGCTCGCCAACCAGACTTTCGCGGACCGTTCCAGAGCCGTCGACGATGTAGGTCACCGGAAGTACCGTACTGCGAGGCAAGTCCAGTCGCTCGGCAGGGTCCACGCTGAGCACTCTGAAACCTATGCCCAGCGCGCCAGCCGCAGCGATCAATTCGTCCCCCTGAAGCCCGTCGAAATTGACCCCGAGCACGGTGATGTCGTCTCTCGATTGGTCCAGCGCGTTCAGCTCGGGAACCTCGGTACGGCATGGGCCGCACCATTCGGCCCAATAGTTGATCAACAACCACTGGCCTTCGAGTTGCTGCGACGTGACAGCGGCACCGTGTTGGTCGGGCCCCCAGTCTTCTGAGCAGCCAGCCAGCGTCAGGCTGATGAGCACACTGACTAGCCCAATGGATCGTTTGATCATCTTCGCTCCTTTGCGATGCCGAGCACCGGCTCGTTCATATCCGTCGCGCTTGCAGCCAGTCCGCGACACTACCACCGAACAGGCTGGCCTGCTCCTTCTCCAGCAGCTCCAGCGACTGCCGCAGCGTCGGATACCATAGCTCGTCCAGATGCTCCGGCAACGCGTGTCTGCCCGAGAGCGGCCAGGGATTACAACGCAACAATTGATCGAAGCTGTAATGGTTGAGATCGCGACATAGCACCCATCCGGATGACCCGGTCCGGCAGACGAGTTGCTCGCGCTCGAAGAACTCAAGGATCTCGTCCCACTCGTCCTCTGGCAGTTGCCAGCCATTTCGATGGGCGTCGCGCAGCCGCACCTCACGTCCAGCCAGTTGGCTTTCGTAAAGCACCCGCAGCAAACCGAGCATGACCAGCAGGCGCGGGACCGAGCGACGCCGCCATTGCTGGGACGAAGACATCCCGCATACCAGCTCCGCACCGAACAGCACGATCATCCAGGAAAGATAAACCCAGAGCAGGAACAGCGGCACCGCGGCGAAGGCTCCGTAGATCAGCTGATAGCTGGGGAAATAGCTGACATACAAACCGAACATCTGCTTGGCCGCCTCGAATAAAACCGCCGTGAAGCTACCTCCGACAATGGCGTGCCGTAGCGGCACCCGGGTATTCGGCACGGCGGCATAGATCAAGGTGAACGCAGCAATGCTGAGCACCAGTGGCATCGCTTTGAGCACGGTGCGTGCACCGATCAGTGCGTGCGGGCCGGAGATCAATGACAGCGAGGTGATGTAGGTGCTCATGGCGAACCCCGCACCCAGCAACAGCGGGCCGAGGCTCAGAATCGCCCAGTACAGAAGAAAGCTCGAGATGCCACGGCGTGGCTGACGCACCCGCCAAATCACGTTGAACGCTTTTTCGATGGTCAGGAGCATCATCAGTGCCGTCGCCATCAGAAAACCGACACCAAACCAGGTGAGCTGCCTTGCTTGATCCGTGAAGGCAACCAGATATTCCTGGATGGTTGCGCCCGTGGAGGGTATGAAGTTGCTGAAAATGTACATCTGGATTTGCTCGCCAACCCCCTGGAACGCTGGAATGGCAGACAGCATGGCGAAGGTCACCGTCATCATCGGCACCACCGCAAATAGCGTGGTGTAGGTCAACGCGGCGGCACTGTGTGGGCCGCGATCCGCCAGGAAGCGCTGCACCAGGAAACGGCCGAACTCTACGAAATCCTTGACTCGTTGCTGCATTCCATCCCCTTGGTGCCAATCGCGATTTTCGGACGCGCTTGTTCACAGGCTTATGACAACCGAAAGTCCATCTTCGCAGACAGTTACCTGCGACTGGCGTTTCAGGCCTCGCCATATTGAAGGTTACAATGGCTGCCTACACTGGCGCGAAGCAATTACAAATGACCGAACTGACCCTTTATCACAATCCACGCTGCTCGAAATCACGCGGCGCGCTGGAACTACTCGAACAGCGCGGCCTGACCCCGACCGTCATCCGCTATCTGGAAACACCTCCTTCGGCCACAGAACTCAAGCAGATTCTAGCTCGTCTGGGCATCGCACCCCGACAGCTGCTGCGTAGCGGTGAAGAGGAATACAAGGCGCTCAACCTGACGGATCCAGCGCTCACCGACGCCCAGATCATCGATGCGATGGTCGCGCATCCAAGACTGATCGAGCGGCCGATTCTGGTTGCCGGCGATGTCGCAGTGATCGGCCGGCCACCGGAGAAAGTGCTGGAGATCCTGCCGTGAGCGCGCCGTACATCTTGGTGCTGTACTACAGCCGCCACGGCGCGACGGCCGAAATGGCGCGACAGATTGCTCGCGGAGTGGAGCAAGGTGGCCTCGAGGCGCGGTTGCGCACCGTACCGGCGATATCCACCGAATGCGAGGCAGTGGCACCGACGATCCCGGCGCAAGGGGCGGTCTACGCCACACTCGACGACTTGAAGAACTGTTCCGGATTGGCTCTTGGCAGCCCGACCCGCTTCGGCAACATGGCCGCCCCGCTGAAATACTTTCTCGACGGCACCAGCGGGCTCTGGTTGACGGGGGAACTGGTGGGCAAACCCGCCGGCGTTTTCACCTCGACCTCGAGCCTGCACGGCGGCCAGGAGTCGACCTTGTTATCCATGCTGCTGCCCCTACTGCACCACGGCATGCTGGTGCTCGGCCTGCCCTACAGCGAAAACGCCCTGCTCGAGACCCGCGGCGGCGGCACCCCCTACGGTCCCAGCCACCATGCTGGCGCAGACGGCAAGCGTCTGCTGGATGAGCATGAAATCCACCTCTGTCGAGCCCTGGGCCAGCGCCTCGCGCAAACCGCCAAGCGTCTGGAGAATGACCGTGGCTAGAACGCCTAAACCACTCCCCTCCCTGGAATGGCTGACGCCCCGGGTAAAACTCAGCCGAGCAATAAGCCTGGCCAGCTTCATCGGCCTCGCTGTCCTGCTGACCATCTGGAATCTGGTTTTCGCCGACCTGCACGGTGCGCGCACTTGGGTCGTGGTCGGCATCCAGCTGATTCCGCTGCTTCTGGTCGCCCCAGGCATGATCTCGGGTAGTCCACGCGCTCATGCCTGGACCTGCTTCATCGTCAATCTCTACTTCATTCAGGGCGTACTCGCCGCCATCAACCCCGCCCGAGCGATATATGGTTGGTTGGAAGCAATCATCAGCCTGACGCTTTTCGTCAGTGCGCTGCTCTATACCCGCTGGGCTTATCAGTACGAGCGCAAAGCCTCGGGCGAAAGCTGAGGCGGGCCCGCGGCACAGCAACAGTGCCATGAGAGAACGGCGCTGAAGGCGTCGTGTGCGAGGGAGTGGCCAGTTCGGTATTCGCTGGACCGAAGCCCACCCTACCCAGGCCTTCGCACTTCTCGGAGAAGGTTTCAGCGCACCCGCCCGACGTTCGGCCGCGCCAGCGGCTAGAACGAACGAAGCAGCTGCATCCTGCCCTTACCAGCCGAGCGTCTGCTTGAGAAACGGAATGGTCAGCTTGCGCTGCGCCTGCAGCGAGGCCTGGTCCAGCCGATCGAGTAATTCGAACAACGCGCTCATGCTGCGCGCACCGCGGGTGAGGATAAAGCGACCGACGTCATCCGGCAGATTCAAACCGCGGCGCGAGGCACGAAGCTGCAGGGCGCGCAGCTTGTCCTCGTCCGACAGTTCCTGCAGTTGAAATACCAGTGAAAGGCTCAAGCGGGACTTGAGATCCGCCAGCTGCACGGCGATTTCTCGCGGAGAGGCATCTGCGGCAAGCAGCAAACGGCGGCCACTGTCGCGTAGTCGATTGAACAGATGAAACAGAGCTTCCTCCCACACCGGATCGCCCGCCACGGCATCCAGATCATCCAGGCAGACCAACTCGCTCTGTTCCAGATTATCCAGCAGCGCCGGGCCATACTCAGCCACATCGGCAAGCGGCAGATACACGGCCAACTCGCCTCGCTGCTCGACGCGCAGGCAGGCGGCCTGCAACAGATGGCTGCGCCCGACCCCAGTACTGCCCCAGAGGTAGACCAACTCGTCGGACCAGCCGGTTTCCGGCGAACAGACCCGTTCGACGTAGCCCAGCGCAGCGGCATTGGCGCCCGGGTAGAAGTTGGCGAAGGTGGCATCGTCACGAAGACGGATGCCCAAGGGCAGTTGAATGGGTTTCATGGTTGGCGGGGCGGCTCGACCGGCGGCTCGGCGTAAAGGTCCGAGAGTTTATAGAGATCATGCACGTGACGCAGCAGAACCATGATCACCGCAGCCACAGGCAACGCCAACAGCACACCGGTGAACCCGAACAGCTGCCCGCCAGCCAGCACCGCGAAGATCACCGCTACCGGATGCAAACCGATCCGATCCCCAACCAATAACGGCGTCAGCAACATGCCTTCGAGCATCTGCCCGACCGTGAACACCGCCGCGACGCCCAGCAATGGATAGGGCTCGAGACCGAACTGGAACAGTACGGCGATCAGGGCCGCACCGATACCGACCACGAATCCCATGTACGGCACGATGCTGGCGAGACCAGCCAGCACGCCGATCAACAACCCCAGCTCTACGCCGACCAGCATGAGTCCGGCGGAATAGACCACGGCAAGCGCCAGCATCACCAGCAATTGACCTCGCAGAAAGGCACCGATCACCTCGTGGCATTCGCGCATTAGCACCATGACGGTTTCTTCGCGCCGCCGCGGCAGTAACGACCGAAGCTTGGCCATGATCAAATCCCAGTCGCGCAACAGATAGAAGCACACCACAGGTACCAACAGCAGGTTCGCCAACCAGGCCAGCAAGGCGATACTGGAGGCCGTGGCCTGACTCAGAATGACCGCTACCACATCTTTGGTGCTGCCGATATTGGCGGAAAAAGCGCTCTTGATCTGGTCGAAGCGCCAAAAGTCCTCATCGAGGCCGAACTGCATCTGCATCCAGGGCAGTGCCGTCATCTGCAACCAGTCGAGTCCCAACGGTGCCAATTGATAAAGATGCATCAACTGCTTACCCAGCATCGGCACCAGTACCAGCAGTAGCACCAGACACAGCAGACTGAACAACGCGAACACCAGTATCACGCCCCAGGTGCGGGACAGTTTCCAGCGCTCCAGCCGATCGACCAGCGGATCACCCAGGTAGGCCAGCAGAATGCCGACTAGAAACGGCGAAAGAATGGGTGAAAGCTGATAGATCAGCCAGCCAAGCAGTAATAACGCCGCCAGCCATAGCCAGCGGTTGGTATGAGTGATCGTCATGGTCAAGACGCCTTGCTCCGGTTGATTCGAGGCCGCACGGCCACTGCAGGCGAAAGAGGAGGTTCGTAGCCGGCGGGCGCCGCCAATTGCAGCGCCCGCTCCGTTTGTATCGGGCATGTCGGCCCGCCCATACCGCTACCAGCGGTAGCGCAGCACCTCGCCCTGCTCTGCCGGTGGGATTTGCTCGGCAGCAGGCTGAACCGGCTCCTCGAGCGGTGCTTCGGCGTCGATCGGCTGTGCGCCGACCTCGCCAGCCGGCACGTCGGTGCCAAGCGGCGGCGCAGCGGCTTCATCGGCAGGGACCTCATGCAGCCGCGCCAATGCCAACTGCGCCCGCAATTGCTCCGGGCTGGCGTTGAGGCGATACACCAACCGGTCGCTTTCGACTCGCTGCAAGCGCGCACCGAAAGGTTCGAGCAGGCGATCCAGCTCGGCAAACCGATCGACATCGGCGCCCAGCACCTCGAGCGTGATCTCCGACGTCTCCCCTGGCGCCACCCGATACTGCGGCGCCAGGAACGTGCTGACTGCCAGCATCACCTCATCGGCCACTGCAGCCTGGCTGTCACCGCTCGCCTTGCCTTGCGTCTGCTGGTCACCGAGCCAGAGCCGCCAGTTGGCTTCCCAGGCTTCACCGGACTGTTTCGCCACCACCGCCAGCAGCCCATCGGCATCGTAGCGTTCCGAGGCTTCGCGAAGCGCCTGTGGTTCTTTCGCCGAGACGGCCTCGGTGGTGGCTGCGAGCTGCTCACTCAGATCGGCCAGTGGCAGACGTAACGGCAAGCCGCGATGCTGGGCGGCCACGCGCAGTTCGGACGAACCTTCCTGCGCATCGCCGACGAGCTGCGAGCCTTCTGGCGACGTTCCCAGCCACCAGGTGAGAATGCTGGGGCGGTCAGCCCCCCACAACGACAACCCGGCGGACCGCAGCGCACGCTCGGTAGTGGTCGGGTCGAAGTTCACCACGACCGCATTGTCTTCATAGGCATATCGGCTGACGAGCTGTTGCGGATCTTTGCGTAACTGCGCAACGGCGGCCTGGTCCGCCTCGGCCTTACCCGTGAGGCGCAAGACCAAGGTATCGAATGCCTTGCGCAGCGCCTCTTCACGTTCCGCCGGCTGCTGGCTGGCAACCGGTTCACGCACCTTGTAAAGATCGCTGAGGGGCGCAGCCATGGCGTGGGCGGATGCGGCCACACCGCAGAGGGCGAAAAAAAAGCGGGGAATGAGGCGCATGGAAATACTCGCTGGCTGGCCAGTCGTGGGGAGCCGGTCGGTCGCGATGACGACCGGCCACGATGAATCAAGCGTTATACCTTAAACAGGCGCCTGAATCGGGGCAACCGCCGCACTTGGCTGTTGCGCATGCGGCTAAAAAAACCAGGCAGTTTGTGCGAACTTGCCCGACGCAACTGCGTCCGGGATGGCCGCTCTGCGGCAAGCCTGATAAAATCGCGCGCTTTCCGCAGACCGGTCCGGCACCTTCGCCACGTTGAGACAATCGTCTCGTCCCACCGGTCGCCCCGCACTCTCCTCACAGGTCCGGATTATGAGCAAGCAACCCTCCATCAGCTACAAGGACGCCGGTGTCGACATCGATGCAGGCGAGGCGCTGGTCGAACGCATCAAGGGTGTGGCCAAGCGCACCGCGCGTCCTGAAGTCATGGGCGGCCTGGGCGGCTTCGGCGCGCTCTGCGAAATACCCGCTGGCTACAAGCAGCCGGTGCTGGTGTCCGGTACAGATGGTGTGGGTACCAAGCTGCGCCTGGCCCTGAACCTGAACCAGCACGACAGCATTGGCCAGGACCTGGTGGCCATGTGCGTCAACGATCTGGTGGTTTGTGGTGCCGAACCATTGTTCTTCCTCGATTACTACGCTACCGGCAAACTCAACGTCGACATCGCCGCCACCGTGGTTACCGGTATCGGCGCCGGCTGCGAGCTGGCCGGCTGTTCGCTGGTAGGTGGCGAGACGGCCGAAATGCCCGGCATGTATGAAGGCGAAGACTACGACCTAGCCGGTTTCTGCGTCGGCGTAGTAGAGAAAAGCGAAATTATCGACGGCTCGACAGTGACTGCCGGCGATGCTCTGATTGCACTGCCTTCTTCGGGCCCGCATTCCAATGGCTATTCGCTGATCCGCAAGATCATCGAAGTAGCCGGAGCCGACATCGAGAACACCCAACTCGATGGCAAGCCGCTCACCGAGCTGCTGATGGCGCCGACCCGCATCTACGTCAAGCCATTGCTCAAGCTGATCAAGGACACCGGTGCGGTCAAGGCCATGGCGCACATCACCGGCGGCGGCCTGCTGGACAACATTCCGCGCGTGCTACCCGAAGGCAGCCAGGCCGTTATCGACGTCGGCAGCTGGCAACGTCCTGCGGTTTTCGACTGGCTGCAACAGCAAGGCAACGTCGAGGAGCATGAAATGCACCGCGTGCTGAATTGCGGAGTCGGCATGGTCATCTGCGTCGCTCAGGAGCAGGTCGAGACCGTTCTCGACAACTTGCGCAGCGCTGGCGAAAGCCCTTGGGTGATCGGCCGGATCGCATCGGCTGACGAAGCCGCAGACCGCGTCGTACTGAACAACCTGAAAAGTCATTGATGAGCGCACCCTGCGACGTCGTGGTGCTGATTTCAGGGTCTGGCAGCAACTTGCAGGCTCTGATCGATAGCCTGGGCGAAAACAATCCGGTGCGCATCCGTGCGGTTGTTTCGAATCGCGCCGAAGCGTTCGGCCTCCAGCGTGCACAAGCTGTCGGTATTGTCACCCACGTGGTGCAGCACAAGGACTTTGCCGACCGCGAAGCCTTCGATGCGGCTCTGATGCACGTCATCGATGGGCACAAGCCACAGCTCGTGGTGTTGGCCGGTTTCATGCGCATTCTCACCCCTGGCTTCGTCCGTCACTACCAGGGCCGGCTGCTTAACATTCATCCGTCCCTACTGCCGAAGTACAAGGGGCTGGATACCCATCGCCGCGCACTCGAAGCCGGCGATCGCGAGCACGGCTGCAGCGTGCATTTCGTCACCGAAGAGCTCGATGGCGGGCCGGTTGCCGTACAGGCCACACTCACCATCGAAGACGGCGAAAGCATCGGCCAGTTGACCGATCGGGTGCATGCGGCGGAGCACATCATCTACCCACTGGCCGTTCGCTGGTTTGCCGAAGGCCGCTTGCGCCTTACCGAGCAAGGCGCGATGCTGGATGGCGCCCCACTGCCGACTACCGGCCATCTGTTACGAATCTAGGAGATCTTATGCGTCGCGTCTTGCTGCTTGCTCTTGCCGTACTGGCTTTGCCAGTTCAGGCCCTGGAGCTCAAGCCCTTCTCCGCCAGCTATACCGCAGACTGGAAGCAAGTTCCTGTCAGCGGCACCGCCCAGCGCAGCTTGGAAAAGCGCGAGGGTGACATCTGGGAACTGGATTTCGAGGCTTCCATGCTGGTAGCCAGTTTCAATGAACGCAGCACGTTCAAGGTCGAGGGCGAAAGCTTCTTGCCGCAGAAGTATCGCCTGAAGCGCAGCGGGCTCGGCAAGGGCAAGACCATCAAGCATGATTTCGATTGGGCCGCCAAACAGGTTGTCGGCGAAGATCGCGGCGACCCGGTCAAGCTGCCGCTCAACCGCGGCCTGCTGGACAAGTCCACCTACCAGATCGCGCTTCAACACGCCGTGGCGGCGGGCGAAAAGAGCATGAGTTACCAGGTGGTCGACGGCGATGAAATCGAAACCTATGACTTCCGCGTACTCGGCGAGGAGAAGGTCAGCACCAAAGCCGGCCAGGTCGACGCAATCAAAGTGGAACGCGTGCGCGATCCGACGCAGAGCAAACGCCAGACCATTCTCTGGTTCGCCACCGATTGGGATTACCTGCTGGTCCGCCTGCACCAGATCGAAAAGGACGGCAAGGAATACCAGATCATGCTCGACGAAGGCACCGTCGACGGCAAAGCCGTGAAGGGTAACTGATCCCCACCGCGCCAGCCTGCTGGCGCCTTACCGTCCGCTGCTACGCCGAGTCCGTCATGACCTACCCCCGCTCCCTGCTGCTCCTTCTGCTGCCGATTTTCGCTGGCTGCCAAGCGTTTTCCTGGCGCGACGAGCCATCTCGGCAAGCGGTCGAACGGCTGCAGGGCGAAGTCACGCGCAACGAAGGGATGCTGCTATTGCGTAGCTGTCAGGGTCAGCGACAAGTCGAGCTGCTCGATACCGGCACGACCGGATTGTCTGACGATGCCCAGGCATTGCTCTCCGACAGCGGCCGACCGCTGTTCGCCGATGTGCGTGGCAGGCTGATCTCGCGCGCCGATGGCAGCAGCCAAATGCAGCTGACCCAGGTTTACCGCCTTCAGAGCGAAGGACCCGGCTGCGACGCGAGCGGATTCAACCAGCTGGCACTGCGCGCCGGCGGTCACGAACCGGGCTGGAGCGTTCGAATCACGACCAAAGGCCTGTTGCTCGAGCGGCTCGGCCAGGCGCCGTTGGCGGTGCCCTATCTAGAAGAGCAGTTGCCCGGCGGGCAAACCAATTTCAGCAGCGAAGCCAACAGCCAACGCATCGATCTCTGGGTCGCCCCGCAACGCTGCGTCGATGGTGCCACCGGTGCCGTCAGCCATCTGACCGCCGAGCTGCGCCTCGACAACCAGACACTGCGTGGCTGCGCCTATTACGGTGGCGCCCGCAACGAATGAACCTATCGAAGCGCCCATCGCCGCGCTTCCCTACGCTTCGAAGACTCCGACCATGAATGACGACCTGTCCCTGCTACAGCCCTACCCGTTCGAGAAACTTCGCGTGTTACTCGCCGGCGCGCAACCGCCGGCCGACAAGCGCCCGATTGCGTTGTCGATCGGCGAGCCGAAACATCCTTCGCCCGATTTCGTGGCCCAGGCACTGGCGACCAATCTGGACCAACTCGCGGTATACCCGTCCACCCTTGGGATTGCCGCACTGCGTGAGTCGATCGCCCGTTGGTGCGAGCGTCGCTTCGGCGTTACGGCGGGGAGCATCGACCCGGCGCGCCACGTGCTGCCGGTCAACGGTACTCGCGAAGCGCTCTTCGCCTTCACCCAGGCCGTGGTCAAGCGCAGCGCCGATGCGCTGGTGATCAGCCCCAATCCGTTCTACCAGATCTATGAAGGCGCAACGCTTCTGGCCGGCGCCGCGCCGCATTACCTGCCCTGCACCGCCGAAAACGGTTTCAACCCTGATTTCGATGCGGTCTCGGCAGAAACTTGGCGACGCACTCAGATCCTCTTCCTTTGCTCGCCGGGCAACCCCACCGGCGCGCTGGTGCCACTCGAGACGCTCAAGCGGCTGATCGCTCTGGCCGACGAATATGACTTCGTTATTGCTGCGGACGAATGCTACAGCGAGCTGTACTTCGACGAAGAACACCCGCCGGCAGGGCTGTTGACCGCCTGCGCCGCCCTGGGACGCGAGGACTTCAAACGCTGCGTGGTCTTCCACAGCTTGTCCAAGCGCTCCAATCTGCCCGGCCTGCGCTCAGGTTTCGTCGCTGGCGACGCGGATATCCTCAAGGCGTTCCTGCTCTACCGCACTTATCACGGCTGCGCCATGCCGGTGCAAACACAGCTGGCCAGCATCGCCGCCTGGAACGACGAAGCTCATGTGCAGGCCAATCGTCAGCTGTATCGCGAGAAGTTCGATGCGGTGCTGGACATCCTCACCTCCGTGATGGAGGTGCAGCGTCCCGATGGCGGCTTCTACCTGTGGCCTAAGACGCCTGGCGATGACCAGCAGTTCACGCGCGAACTCTTTGCCAGCGAACACGTGACCGTAGTTCCGGGCTCCTATCTGTCACGTGAAGTGGATGGATTCAGCCCGGGCACGGGCCGGGTACGCATGGCGCTGGTGGCGCCGCTCGCCGATTGCGTCGAGGCTGCCGAGCGCATCCGCGCCTTCATCGCCAAGTCGTGATCTGGAAGCCGGACGTTGCGACGTCCGGCTTACCGATTCAGGCCACCCCCGGCGGGATCTTGTCCTTGCCGTAATCGCGCAGTTTTTCCAGATTTTCCGGTTTCATGTGCTCTGGAATGTCCGCAGTGACGGGCTCGTCGCTTTTGTCACGCTCGTCCACATCCGGTTTTTCGGGTTCGTTCATGGCATCCTCCTTCAGATTGCGTTCTCTTCCCAGATCAGTTCACCTTCGTCGCTGACCTCCGTGACCTTGGTCAGTGCAGCTTCGGCTGCAGTCTCGGCCTCGGAGGCAAGGTCATACCGCCGCCCGTTAGCCACCTTGAATACCTGGGCGTTTTCTTCCGTCCCCCGCCGTTTCACGGCTATCACTGCCTCGAATCCGTCATCGGCAGGAACGGCGGACGAGATGGCTTCATGGTTTTCGAAATGCTTGCGTGCCATACATGACCTCATCGTTGCGACTGTGATCAATGGACAACGTAGAGGGAGAAAAAGGTCGAACGTCTTCTTCGTGACCCACTCACTGAACCCATGGCACTGCCGCGACTCCACCTATAAACAGACGACCGGGAGCCCTCTATGCCAATGAGCGAAACCTACATGTCCAACGCCCCTTCCCGCGACGAGGTCGATGCGCTCGACGGTCTCACTCTGCTCGAGTTCGGTACAGGCTGGTGCGGTCATTGCCGTACGGCGCAGCCTCTGCTCGCCCAAGCCATGGCCGAGCGCGACATTCGCCACTTGAAAATCGAGGATGGACCGGGCCGCCCGCTGGGCCGCTCCTTCCGGGTCAAGCTTTGGCCGACCCTGATTTTGATGCGCCAGGGAGAGGAATTGGCTCGAGTGGTGCGCCCTACCGATACTCAGGCAATCGAACGATTGCTCAGCCAAGCCGATAGCGCCACGGGCTAAGGCCCTCCTGAGCGACAACGCACCCTGCCAGGCAGTGCCCCAACGGGCGGCAGGCTTTGCCTCATCGTGGCATAATCCGCGGCCCAGTTTGGCCGGAGAACGCGGAGCTGTCATGCCCGAGAAACGCAAAGGACTCTGTCTGTACGGCATCAAAGCCTGCGACACCATGAAAAAAGCCCGCACCTGGCTCGACCAGCAAGGGCTAAGCTATGACTTCCATGACTACAAGAGCGCCGGGATCGACCGCGCCCATCTGGAAGCCTGGTGCGATGAACACGGCTGGCAAATCGTACTCAACCGTGCAGGCACCACCTTCCGCAAGCTGGACGACACGCAGAAGGCCGACCTCGATCAGGCCAAGGCCATCGAGCTGATGCTGGCCCAGCCGTCGATGATCAAACGCCCGGTGCTCGACCTGGGCGACAAGACGCTAATCGGCTTCAAGCCGGACATTTACGCTGCCGCGCTGGCAGCCAAGAACTGATACCGCTCGCCACGACGAGCCGCGATTGATAAGAAGGATTTTCCCTATGAGCAACACCCTATTCAGCCTGGCCTTCGGCGTCGGCACCCAGAATCGTCAGGGCAGCTGGCTGGAAGTCTTCTACGCGCAGCCGCTGCTGCGCCCGGCCGGTGAACTGGTTGCCATCATTGCGCCGCTGCTCGGCTATGAAGGCGGCAACCAGGCGATTGCCATCAGCACGACCCAGGCCGCGCAACTGGCCGATGCGATCAAGCCGCTCGACACCGCACAGCACGCCCTGCTGACCCGTTTGGCCGAAAGTCAGCGCCCATTGGTGGTCACGCTGCTCGCCGACGACACTGCACCGACGTCCACACCCGAGGCCTACCTGAAGTTGCACCTGCTCTCCCATCGCCTGGTCAAGCCGCACGGCGTGAACCTGACTGGGATCTTCCCGCTGCTGCCCAACGTCGCCTGGACCAATCAGGGAGCGGTGGATCTGGCCGAGTTGGCCGAGCGTCAGCTGGAAGCGCGTCTGAAGGGCTATCTGCTGGAAGTCGTTTCCGTCGACAAATTCCCCAAGATGACCGACTACGTGGTGCCGGCCGGCGTGCGTATCGCCGATAGCGCACGCATCCGGCTTGGCGCCTATGTGGGCGAAGGCACCACGGTGATGCATGAAGGTTTCGTCAACTTCAACGCCGGCACCGAAGGCCCAGGCATGATCGAGGGGCGCGTCTCAGCGGGCGTGTTCGTAGGCAAGGGCTCGGACCTGGGCGGCGGCTGCTCGACCATGGGCACGCTGTCGGGTGGCGGCAATATCGTCATTTCCGTGGGAGAAGGCTGCCTGATCGGCGCCAACGCCGGCATCGGTATTCCGCTCGGCGACCGCAACACTGTCGAAGCAGGCCTGTATATCACCGCCGGGACCAAGGTAAACCTGCTCGACGAACAGGGCGCGCTGGTCAAGGTGGTCAAGGCACGCGAACTTGCCGGCCAGACAGACCTGCTGTTCCGCCGCAATTCTCAGAACGGCGCGGTGGAATGCAAGACTCACAAATCGGCGATCGAGCTGAACGAAGCGCTGCACGCGCACAACTGACCGCTTGGCTGGTGGCCAGAGCCGGAAGCTGAACGCAACAGCGCACCGCTTTGGCTTCCAGCCTCCAGCTTCAGGCCTAACGCTATGCTCTTGTCCCCCTGGCGCTCCGACTTTCCGGCCCTGGCGATTCTCGAAGCCCAGGGCCAGACTTATCTCGACAGCGCCGCCACGGCGCAAAAACCCCAAGCGTTGATCGACGCGCTGACGGGTTATTACACCTGCGGCACCGCCAATGTGCACCGCGCCCAGCATCAGCCGGCAGAGCGCGCGACGCGCGCCTTTGAGGACGCACGAATCAAGGTGGCACGATGGCTTAATGCGGCCAGCCCGACCGAAATCGTTTTCACCCGAGGCGCCACCGAAGCGCTGAACTTGCTTGCCTATGGCCTGGAACCGCTGATCGACACGGATGACGAGATCGTGGTCAGCGCGCTAGAGCATCACGCCAATCTGCTGCCCTGGCAGCAGCTGGCGAAGCGGCGCAATGCCAAGCTACGGGTGTTGCCGCTGGACGATCGCGGCGTGATCGATCTGGAGCGGGCCGCCAGCCTCATCGGCCCGCGGACCCGTTTGCTTGCCGTCAGCCAGCTGTCAAACGTGCTCGGCGCCTTGCAACCACTTGCCGAATTGTTGCCCTTGGCGAAGGCTCAGGGGGCGTTGACAATCGTCGATGGCGCGCAAGGCGTCGTGCATGGACGGCATGACATGCAAGCGCTGGCTTGCGACTTCTACGTGCTGTCCAGCCATAAGCTTTACGGACCCGAAGGCGTCGGCGCGCTCTATGGGCGAGGCGAGTCATTGCTCAAGCTCCGGCACTGGCAATTCGGTGGCGAGATGGTCCGCGTCGCTGATTTTCAGCATGCCGAGTTCCACGCCGCACCGCTAGGCTTCGAGGCCGGTACGCCACCCATTGGGGCGGTCATTGGCCTCGGTGCGACCCTGGACTACCTTTCCAAACTGGACGCAACGGCGGTGACCGGCCATGAGCAGGCCCTGCACACGAAGCTACTGGCCGGGCTCGCGGTGCGCGAAGGCGTGCGGCTGCTGGGCGAACCTCGGCTGGCGCTCGCCAGTTTCACCGTGAACGGCGTGCATCACGGCGATCTGGCCCACCTCCTGACCGAGCAAGGCATCGCCATACGCAGCGGAACCCACTGTGCCCAGCCGCTGATGAAGGCGCTCGGGGTTGATGGCGCCATTCGTGTATCGCTCGGGCTGTATAACGACGGCGCCGACATCGAGCGCTTCTTCGGCGCCCTGGACCGTGCCATGGAAATCCTGCAATGAGCGAGCTGTCCATTGCCGCCACAGGAGCGCTGCAGAGCTTCCAGCAGGCAGCGGGCTGGGAACAGCGTGCGCGCCTGCTGATGCAATGGGGTGATCGCCTCGAACCGCTCAGCGACACCGAGCGCACCGACGATAATCTCGTAACCGGTTGCGACAGCAAGCTTTGGCTGCTCGGCGAGCCGCGCGGCGATCACTGGCACTTCCGCGGCACCAGTGAAGCCCGCCTGCTGCGAGGCTTGCTCGCGGTCCTGCTGCTGCGCGCGAACGGTCTGCGCGCGAGCGAACTGCAGCGGCTGGATATCGCCGACTGGTTCGGGCAGCTCGGACTATCGCGGCAATTGTCGCCGTCGCGCGCCAATGGAATGAACGCCGTGCTGCAGCGAATGCGCGAGTTGGCCTCGAGCGGCTGATCACACTCGGCGCGCCAATAGCACACCAGCGTGACTGACCCCAGTCATCAGCCTCGTGTTCGCTCCGACGGCCGCCTGGCGCCGGCGACCAGCTTGTCGACGGCACGCGCCGCCGCCACCATGCCGAAACTGGCAGTAACCATCATCGCCGCACCAAAGCCACCAGCGCAGTCGAGTTTGACCCCTTCACCAACGAAACTCTTGCTCTGGCAGACGCCGCCATCCGGTTTCGGATAGCGCAGCTGCTCGGTGGAAAACACGCAGGGCACGCTGTAGGTGCGCCCCGGCGTGCGTGAGAAGTTATATTCGCGCCGCAGTAGCGAGCGCACCTTCGCCGCGAGTGGATCGTTGAAGGTCTTGTTCAGGTCGGCAACCTGAATTTGCGTAGGGTCAACCTGGCCACCGGCACCGCCTGTGGCGATGATCTGGATCTTGCGCCGCTTGCACCAGGCGATCAGCGCGGCTTTGGCCGGCACGCTGTCGATGCAATCGATGACGCAATCCATCTGCTCGGTGATGTATTCGGCCATGGTCTCTCGGGTGACGAAGTCTGCAACGGAGTGCACCACGCAGCCCGGATTGATCGCCTTGATTCGCGCCGCCATCTCGTCGACCTTGGGCTTGCCGACCGCACCGTCCAATGCATGAACCTGCCGGTTGGTATTGGTGAGGCAGACATCATCCAGATCAAACAGGCTGATTTCGCCGACGCCACTGCGCGCCAACGCCTCGGCCGCCCACGACCCGACCCCGCCGATCCCGACCACGGCGACATGCGCTGCCGCCAACCGCCCGAGGCCTAGGGAGCCGTAAAGACGGGCGATACCGCCGAAACGCTGATCGTCAATGGACATGTCGATACCCCGAAAAAGACTCGGGCGATTATATGTTCCTTCGCTCCGGCTGACACAGGGCCGTGCATCACGCTGCCTCAGGCCCGGCACCAAGCGACAGGCAGAACACCTTTTCCTGTCGGCTCCGCCGAAGGCACTACGCACAGCACGGCAGAACCCAGGTTTTGCTTTAATATGGCGCTCTTTTTCCCGCCTGCCTCGGAGCCGTGATGACCACCGCCGCCCTCTCGCCCACCCTCGAACTCGCCTGCGAGCTGATCAACCGGCCTTCGGTGACTCCGCTGGACGAGGGCTGCCAGCAGCTGATGAGCGAACGTCTCGCGGCCTGCGGCTTCGCGATCGAGTCGATGCACATCGAGGACGTGGAAAATTTCTGGGCGATCCGCGGTCAGGAAGGCCCGGTGCTGTGCTTTGCCGGCCACACCGACGTGGTGCCCACCGGCCCATTGCACGCCTGGCAGAACCCGCCATTCGCCGCCCGCATCGACGCGAAAGGCATGCTCCACGGGCGCGGTGCGGCGGACATGAAGGGCAGCCTGGCTTCGATGATCGTCGCAGTAGAACGCTTTACCGCGGACTATCCCAACCACAAGGGGCAGATCGCCTTCCTCGTCACCAGCGACGAAGAAGGTCCGGCCCATCACGGCACCAAGGCCGTGGTCGAGCGCCTGCGTGAGCGTGCTCAGCGACTGGACTGGTGCATTGTTGGCGAGCCTTCGAGCACCAACCTGGTCGGCGACGTGGTGAAGAACGGGCGCCGTGGCTCGCTCGGCGGCACCCTGACGGTGCGCGGTCAGCAAGGCCACGTGGCCTATCCCCACCTGGCGAAGAATCCGATTCATCTCGCCGCGCCAGCATTGGCCGAACTGGCTGCCGAGCACTGGGACGACGGCAACGCCTTCTTCCCACCGACCAGCTTCCAGATCTCCAATCTGAATTCAGGCACCGGCGCTACCAATGTCATTCCCGGCACCCTGGAAGCGGTGTTCAATTTCCGCTTCTCCACCGAGTCCACCGTTGAGGGACTGCAGCGACGTACCGCCGCGATTCTCGACAAGCATGGCCTGGACTGGAAGGTCGACTGGGCGCTGTCCGGCCTGCCTTTCCTCACCGAGCCTGGCGAGCTGCTCGATGGCGTGGCCGCGGCCATCCGCCAGGTCACTGGCCGCGAGACCACGCCATCGACCAGCGGTGGCACGTCCGATGGCCGTTTCATCGCCACGCTCGGCACCCAGGTCGTGGAACTCGGCCCGGTCAACGCGACCATCCACCAGGTCGACGAACACATCCTCGCCAGCGATCTCGACCTGCTGACCGAAATCTACTACCAGACCCTGGTCAACCTGCTCGCATGCTGATCTGTCCGGTCTGCCAGGGCGCGCTCGCCACGGTCGACAATGGTGTCGCCTGCCCGGCGAATCACCGTTTCGATCGCGCCCGCCAGGGATACCTGAACCTGCTGCCGGTGCAACACAAGAACAGCCGCGACCCGGGTGACAACCAGGCCATGGTAGAAGCGCGTCGACGCTTTCTCGACGGCGGCCACTACGCGCCGCTGGCGGCTCGTCTGGCGCAGCTGGCGGCCGAACGCTCACCGTCGCGCTGGCTGGACATCGGATGCGGCGAGGGCTACTACACCGCTCAGATCGCCCAAGCCCTGCCGGATGCCGAAGGTTATGCATTGGACATTTCCCGCGAGGCGGTCAAGCGGGCGTGCAAACGCGCACCGCAGTTGGAATGGCTGGTCGCGAGCATGGCCCGGGTGCCGCTGGCTGACGCCAGCTGCGGCCTGCTCGCCAGCGTGTTCAGCCCGCTGGATTGGAGCGAAGCTGAGCGCCTGCTAGCGCCCGGCGGCGGGTTGCTGCGCATGGGGCCGACCCGTGAACATCTTTGGGAACTGCGCGGGCTGCTGTATGACGAAGTACGCGAGTACGATGACGAGAAGCACCTGTCGCTGATCCCCGGCGGCATGCATCTGGCCCATAGTGAAACCCTCGGCTACGAGTTGCGACTGGATAGCGCCGAAGCCCGCGCCGACTTGCTGGCGATGACACCGCACGGCTGGCGCGCCAGCGCCGAGCGCCGTGCCGCAGTGATCGACACACCGCTCAAGGTTCGGGTTGCGATACGCTACGACTGGATTCAGCGTGACCGGTAGCATCGCGCACGTAAGAGAGCCGTAGCCGACCAATCCTACGAGGCCAGCCAAGCCACGCCGGTTCATTTCTCAATAGGCTGCAACCACCACCGACAAGGCCATCATCCATGCGTCAACCGGACATCGAGATCTACCTCAGGGACGCCAGCCAGGACGCCGTGACTGAATGGCTGAACCGGGCTGTTGGACCCTGCTCTCCCTGGCAAACCAAGGGCAAGGCGTTCAAGTGCAAGGCCGGCGATATCCCGGTGACCTGGTTTCCGAAGGCGGTCGGTAAATGGCACAGCTTGCTATTGGAAAGCGATGCGACCCCGTGGAACGACGACGTCGCCTGCGCACGCGCCGCTTATCAGGCGTTGAGCGTGGAAATCCGCTGCGCACCAGGTGGCTGGCAGGAAGAAGAGTCAGTCGAAAATGCCGATCGCTGGATCAGCGTCAGCGAGCGTGGCGAAGCGGAGATTCTCTGGCGCACGGACTGAATGTTGGTTTGCACCGTGGCATTCAGGTGCTACCCGCTCCGCCGCCAGACAGCTGATCCGTCGGCAATTACTGGGCGCACAGAAGCGAAATTCTCGGAAATCTGCCCCTTACGCCGACTATTCGGGGCGACCAATCGGAAAGAACTGGCCATGGCTCCAGACGCCCAGCCAGCTGGTGCCATCGATCTCGCGCGGGACCGCCAACTCGACCAACTGATAGAAGACATTGCGGTGAATCAGCGCTTCGAGATTGGCACGCACATGCACGTAGGGGGCCGGCTCCTGGCTGGTAGGATCGAGCTCGACCCGCATCGGATGCTCTGCACCCGCTTCGGTTTCGTCGCCGACATTGGTGACGAAGCGAAGCACCTGAGCTTCGCCGCTGCCCTCGACCTCCAACTCGACCGCCACGAAAGGTGCGTCATCAACGGTGATGCCTACCTTCTCTACCGGTGTCACTAGAAAGTAGTCGTCGCCGTCTCGTCGAATGACCGTGGAAAACAGCCTCACCATGGCAGGTCTTCCGATCGGCGTACCCATGTAGAACCAGCTACCGTCGCGGGCGATTCGCATATCCAGATCGCCGCAGAAGGGCGGGTTCCACAAATGAACCGGTGGCAGGCCCTTGTTCTCAGTCTTTGGAATCTGCCCCAGCAGATTCGCGGCTTTTCCAGCATCGCTCATGTGCGCTCCTTAACGGCTGAGGCCCGTCAGGCGTCGGGCATAATCGCGCAACGGCGGCCCTAACAAGACCTGCGGTGTCGCATCATAGATATTAAGCAGCCCTCCGCGGCTGCGAATTCGCGCCGTATCGACCAGATACCGATTCCCGGTTTCGATCAGCATCAGCTGGACCACGCTGGTATCGACCCCAAGTCGATCGAGCGCGCGCTGATCATCGAGCTCGTCGAAACTGCCGATGCGGTCATCGGCGGCGGCAAATCGCGTGTACAGCAAGTAATGGGCACCAACAGCCGCTGCCTGGTTCAATGCCTCTTCCAATCCTGCAGGCTCTGGAGCGCGACGAACCAGCGGAAAGTATTCGACAAACCCCTTGAACGCCTCCTCAGCTACCACGTTCGGCCGCGGATACGCATTGCCGGGCGGGACGAAGTGGCCTTGGGCGATGTAGATGAACGAATCGGGCTGCAGCCGCCATGATGCGGACCTCACGGTCTCGCTGTGATCGAGAAACCCGACGTCTCGCAGCTGGTTGCGAGTGCCCTCGGCCATGTCACTGACCTGCATGCACCCGCCCAAAACCAGCACGGCCACGATAAGGCTGAATACTTTCATCTTTGCTCCTGCCAATGACGGAAAACCGGCGAATAGCAAAGCAATGCAGCAAACAAGCCAGCTCCGCGCAAAACGGCTGTAGCGCGTGCTCGTCTTCCTGCCACAACGGCACTCGACTGCGCGAAGGATCGGCCAACGACACGGCTTACTGGTTGGATTCCCGTTCCGCAAGCCGCCACCCGTCTCCGGCGATTCGAACTAGTCGCGCTTGCGCTTGTTACCCATGCGAACGCCAATGTCCATCAAGAACTGAAAGAAACCTTCCTGATCTTCTAGTACGTTGCTCCAGAACGGCGAGTGATAAAGCGCTACTGCGCCGTGCACCAACGCCCAGGCCGCGCAATAGTGGAAATAGGGAGGCACGTCCTCAAGCTTGCCTTCGGAAATGCGCCCCTTGATCAATTGGGTCAGATGATCGAAGTTGGAAGCGCGAATCCGGTGGAGTTCCTCGACCATGTCCGGGACCTGATTGCCCTTGACGACCTTCTCTTCGAGGCGATCGAACAACCGATAGCGCTGGGGGTCACGCATGCGGAATTCGAAATAGGCGCGAGACAGCGCCTCCTTGTCCTGATCAAGGCTCGGTGAATGCAGCAGCTCATTCAGGTCCCGCTCGTAGTCGAGCATGAGCCGCAGATAGATTTCGGCCTTGGATTTGAAATGCTTGTAAATGGTGCCTTTGCCGATGCCCACCCTGTCGGCGATCATCTCGACGGTGACACTGTCTTCTCCTTGATCAAGGAACAGCTGGAGCGCTGTATCAAGAATCTCTTGCTCGCGACGGCGAAATTCGCGGACCTTCCGGGGTTCATTTTGCATAAGAGGCTGCGGCTTGAAATCGAAGCAGATGATTATGCCCATCTAGTCAGAAAATGCACGGAACATCTCTTATGAGTACGTTGAATGACGAATTCCCTCAGATCGAAGGTTTGCGATACCTGAATCACGCCGCTGTCGCACCCTGGCCTCGACGGGCAACTGAAGCCGTGACCGCCTTTGCACAACAGAACATGGCGCTCGGCGCGCGGGACTATCCCCAATGGCTGGCAGTCGAAAGCCAATTACGTGATCGCTTGGCCAGGATGCTCAACGCACCGACATCGGCCGATATCGCGCTGGTCAAGAACACGTCGGAAGCGCTGTCATTCGTAGCCTTTGGCCTGGACTGGGGCGCCGGCGACCAGATCGTCATCAGTGACGAAGAGTTTCCGTCCAACCGGGTCGTCTGGGAGGCTTTGCAACCTCAGGGCGTGGAAGTGATACAAGTCAGCCTCAAGGGCGACGATCCGGAAGCCGCGCTCCTGGCTGCCTGCGGACCCAAGGTACGCCTCATGGCAATCAGCGCCGTACAGTACGCCAGCGGCCTACGGCTCGATCTGCCCCGCCTAGGCGAAGGCTGCGAGCAGCGCGGTGTGTTGTTGTGCATCGATGCGATCCAACAGCTCGGCGCACTCGCTTTCGACGTCCAGCAATACCGGTGCGCCTTCGCGATGGCCGATGGGCATAAATGGCTATTGGGACCGGAGGGCCTCGGCGTCTTTTACTGCCGCAGCGATCTGCGCGCCAGACTGAAGCTCCACGAATACGGCTGGCATATGCTCGAACATGCAGGCGACTACGACCGCAGCGACTGGCAGCCAGCCCGCAGTGCCCGCCGCTTCGAGTGTGGCAGCCCGAATATGCTCGGTGCCATGGCGTTGGATGCCAGCCTTTCGTTGCTCGAAGAGATTGGCATGAGCGAGGTGAGCCGAGCGCTAGCCGAACGCATCGATCACCTGCAACATGAGCTGGCGGCCATGCCCGGCATCGAGTTATTGAGCCCAACCGACCCGTTTCGGCAGGCCGGCATCATGACCTTCAGAGCCAATGGCTGGGAAAACGCAGCGCTGTTCCAGCAGCTCAAGGCCGAGCAGATCGTCTGTGCCCTTCGTGGTGGTGGTATACGGCTCTCGCCCCATTTCTACACGCGCCCTGATGTCATCGAGCAGACATTGACGGTGGTTCGCGGCCTGCTTGCAAAGTGAGCGATCAAGGTGCGCGTAACTATTCCAAATCCGTTTTAAAAAGCGCATGAATCGCCCGGCAAAGTTGCCGATCCGGGCCAATACTTCAGGCACTGGCCGCGCAATCCCCCCAATGCTCGGCCAGCTGAGGGAGCGAGGAACGTGACCTCAAACTCCTAATGGTCTTGGCCCGGCTCCTCGCGACGCCGGGTTTTTTTTGGCTGGCGATAGCAACATGCTTTAGCAATCAGCCAGGCGCGGCGCGCCGACTGGAAAGCCGAAGCCGGAAGCACACCCAGATGAACAGGACCCAGATCGGGATGGCAATGATCGAGGTACGTAGCCCCGGCATCGAGAGCATGATCGCCGCAATCAGTGCCACGAAAGCCAAGCACAGGTAGTTGCTGAAAGGGCACCAGAAAGCCTTGAACGAGGGATCGATACGCTGCGCTGTCATTGCTCTGCGAAACTTCAAGTGTGCGAGGCTGATCATCGCCCAATTGATCAGCAGCGCCGCGACCACGAGTGACATGAGCAACTCAAGGGCCGTCTGGGGTAACAGGTAGTTCACCAGCACGCAGAGCATCGTCACGAGAGCAGAGAGCGCGATTGCCAGAACCGGGACCCCACGACGGTTCACCATCATTAGCACCCTGGGTGCATCGCCCTGCTCAGCCAGACCGTAGAGCATCCGGCTGTTGCAATAGACACCGCTGTTGTAGACCGAGAGGGCCGCGGTCAGCACCACGAAGTTGAGAATATGTGCCGCAGTGTCGCTACCGATCAACGAGAAGATCTGCACGAAAGGACTACCGCTGTAAGGATCGCCGGCAGATCCCAGGGTTTCCAGCAACGTGTCCCAGGGGTACAGCGCCAGCAGGACGCTCAGCGCGCCGATATAGAAGATCAGGATGCGGTAGACGACTTGGTTGATAGCCTTTGGGATGACGGTCTTCGGATCCGATGCTTCAGCGGCGGTAATCCCCACCAACTCCAGCCCACCGAAGGAAAACATGATGATTGCCAGCGCCATGACCATCCCGCTTACGCCGTTGGGGAAGAATCCACCATGGCTCCACAGGTTGCTGAAGCTGGCCTGCTTACCGCCCTCCCCGCTCAGCAGCAAATACAGACCCAGCGCGATCATGCCGACAATGGCGCCAACCTTGATGATCGCGAACCAGAACTCGGTCTCGCCGAACGTTTTCACGTTCACCAGATTGATGAGATTGATCAGCACGAAAAAGGCCGACGCGGTGGCCCAGGTCGGCACCTCGGGCCACCAGAACTGCACGTATTTGCCGACTGCCGTCAGTTCGGCCATTCCTACGAGCACGTAGAGCACCCAATAATTCCAGCCGGAAAGAAAACCGGCATAAGGCGTCCAGTATTTGTGGGCGAAATGGCTGAAGGAACCCGCGACCGGCTCCTCGACGATCATCTCGCCAAGCTGACGCATGATCAGGAAAGCGATCAGCCCGCCAATGGCGTAGCCCAGAATCATCGACGGCCCCGCACTGCGGAGCACGCCGGCCGAACCGAGGAAAAGCCCCGTGCCGATGGCGCCTCCGAGCGCGATCAGCTGGATATGGCGATTTTGCAGGCCGCGCTGAAGCGGCCCGGTACGCAGCGTCTCGCTGGACATGGCGTCACCTTGATAGGTCTGTGACGAGGAAGCGGTCCGGCTCATGACAGTGATACGGAGCCGAGTTGAACCCTCGTATCCGCATGCCGGGGTTCAGGCATGCGGACCGAAGCGGCGCGGATTGTACACGCCATTGGACGACGAGGCTTGAAGGGCACGCGCCTTCGAGCGGCAACCTCGCTCAGCCCTTGACCCGGGTCAACGGGAAGAGTCGCTTGAAGTTATCCGTGGTCTGCTCGGCGAAGACGTCGAAATCGACACCACGTAACTGTGCCAGAAACTCGGCGACCTCGCGCACGTACTGCGGTAGGTTCGGTTTGCCCCGATAGGGGATCGGCGCCAGGTAGGGCGAATCGGTCTCGACCAGCAAGCGATCCGTCGGCACGCGGCGGGCCACGTCTCGCAACGCATCGGCATTGCGGAAGGTCACGATTCCGGAGAGCGAGATGTAGAAGCCCAGATCCAGCGCCGCCTTGGCCATGTCCCAATCTTCGGTGAAGCAATGCAATACGCCGGCTTGTGGCAGTGCCGCTTCGCGAAGCAGCGCCAGCGTGTCGGCACGGGCCGCCCGCGTGTGAACGATTACCGGTTTGCCGCAGACTTGGGCGGCCTCCAGGTGCAGGCGGAAGGACTGCTGCTGCAACTCGGCGGCTTCGGGCTCGTAATGATAGTCGAGGCCGGTTTCGCCAATCGCCACCACGCCTGGCCCATCCAGCTCTTGCAGCAGCCAGTCCAGTGCAGGTTCGGCACCGGGCTCGAGATCCAACGGATGCACGCCTACCGAACAGTCGACATCGTCATAGCGTTGCGCAAGCGCCTTGACCGCCGCGGTATTCTCGACGCTAACACCAATACAAAGAAAATGCCCGACACCACGCTGACGCGCAGCATTCAGCGCGGCATCAAGAGAACCGCCGTGCACGGCAAGATCAAGGCGATCGAGGTGGCAATGCGAGTCAACCAACATGGCGAATTACCCAAACAGAAAACGCGCCATTGTAGAGCAAAGCAACCGAGAGGTCGCAGACCGACCAGATGCAGGTGGGCGTCGCTAGAGGCAAAAAGCCGCCAAGCGATCTTCGCAACTGCGGCTTACATGGTGTGTGTTGGCCGATCGGACTTCATCGCCCCGGCCAGATAGGTTTCAATCTTGTTGCGGGCAGTCGAATCGCCCTCGTTGAACTGGACGCCGACGCCAGCGGCCCGGTTTCCCTGTGCGCCCTTGGGGGTAATCCATACGACCTTGCCGGCGACGGGGATCTTTTCAGGCTCGTCCATCAGGCTCAGCAGCATGAAGACTTCATCACCGAGCTTGTAGCTCTTGTTAGTAGGAATGAACAAGCCACCATGCTTGATGAACGGCATGTATGCCGCATAGAGCACCGACTTATCCTTGATGGTCAGGGACAGAATGCCGTTACGCGGACCAAGGTTTGCAGGCAGGCTCATGCGGTATTCCTAACAACAGTTCCGATGGATTCTAGCTTGGCTCGGGCAAACTTGCCCACTGCACCAAGAGCGCTTCGAGAAGCAAGACACGGTTAAGGTTGGCTTTGCCCAATACTTTTTGCCGGTGGGCCAGCAACCAGTCCTGCATCACCAGCAGCCTGGTCGACGGCGTCTTCTGCGCCAGGTATTGAATGACCTTCTGCATATCGGCAGAGCCAAGCCCCGCTTCATCGCCGGTCATCTGAAAACGCAGAATCAGATGCGCCCACTCACAGAACCAGTCGAACAGCAAAATCAGCGACAGCGGATTCCAGGCCTCGGCCAGCTGACTGGGGGATTGCTGCCGCTTGAGCAGCTTTTTCACCCCTTCTATCACCTGCACGCGCATCTCCAAGACGCCGATATCGTGAAGCTTAAGCGCTGCGAGCGGAGAGTTCGCTGCCAATGTCAGCAATTCTTCACGCTGAACTGCCAAGAGATCCGGAAGCTTGCCGGAAAGCCAATCCAGACTTTGCTGACGACCAGGCAACGGACAACGTTGCTGTACACAGCGACTTTTGATCGTGGGCAGCAGCCGGCTGGGTTGATGACTGATCAACAGCAGCACGGTATTGCCCGCAGGCTCTTCGAGACTCTTGAGAAGCGCATTGGCGGCATTCAGGTTCATCGCCTCGGCAGGTTCGAGCAGAACCACCTTGCGCCCCCCGAGCTGCGCGGTCTGACTGACAAACCCGACCAGTTGGCGAACCTGGTCGACACGGATGGCCTTGTCGACCTCCTCCGGCTCCAGAATGTAATGATCGGGATGGGTGTGTGCCGCCAGTAGCATGCAAGCCTTGCAGCGTCCGCAAGCTCCGCTCGGAGCCGGCTGCTGACACAGCAGGAACGCCATCAACTGTTCGGCCAGTGCACGCTTGCCAATACCCGCTGGACCATGCAAGAGATAGGCATGGGCATGCTGTTGACGACCCGCCAGCAGCTGCCACAGGCTGGCCTGCCAGGGAAGAATGCCGTCAGCCAAGGGCACGCTCCAACAGCTCGGGCAAGAGCGCGTCCAGCGCTCGCTGCACCATTGGCAGAGATTGGCCCGCATCGATTACCCGATAGCGCTGTGGAACCTGGCGTGCGCGATCGAGATAAGCGCTGCGCACGGCCTCGAAGAAGCCCAGCCCCTCCTGCTCGAACCGATCAAGACGCCCTCGCGCAGCGGCGCGGCTTAAACCGATCTCCACAGGCAGATCGAAAATCAGGGTCAGGTCCGGACGCATATCGCCCTGTACGAAGGTCTCAAGCTGCTCGATGCGCTGAAAGGACAGGCCGCGGCCTCCGCCTTGATAGGCATAGGTGGCATCGGTGAAACGGTCGCAAAGCACCACGGCGCCCCGTTTCAGCGCCGGACGGATCACCTCGGCAAGGTGCTGCGCACGCGCCGCGAACATCAACAACAGTTCCGTATCGCTGCCCATGGGTTCATCCGCAGGCGTCAACAACAGCTCGCGAATCCGTTCGGCCAGCGGCGTTCCACCGGGCTCGCGGGTCAGCACGACGTCAAGGCCGTGATCACGAAGGCGCTGCGCGAGGTACTCACGATTGGTGCTTTTGCCCGCGCCTTCAGGCCCTTCCAAGGTAATAAAGAGTCCTGTCACTGGATATTCTCGATCGGCACCGGAGCTTGCCGGGGCGGCGGACTGGAACGATAGTCGGCGCGGCGCTTGAGCTGGTACTCACGCACCGCACGATTGTGCTCGTCCAGCGAATCGCTGAACACATGGCTGCCGTCGCCACGCGCGACGAAGTAAAGGCTTTTTCCTTCGGCCGGATGCAACGCGGCATGAATGGCCTCGCGACCGACCATGGCGATCGGCGTCGGCGGCAGCCCGCTGTTGGTGTAGGTGTTATAGGGAGTCGGCCTGCGCAGATCGTTGCGGGTGATCCGTCCGCGATACCGCTCGCCCATACCGTAGATGACCGTGGGGTCAGTCTGTAGCAGCATACCCCGTTCCAGACGGCGCACGAAGACACCGGCGATTTCGCCGCGCTCCGAAGGCACTCCGGTTTCCTTTTCGATGATCGATGCCATGATCAGCGCCTGGTATGCGTCCTGATAAGGCAAGCCTTCACTGCGCTGCTCCCATTCCTCGGCGAGAACGGCTTCCAGACGTGAATAGGCCCTTTGAAGCAATTCGAGGTCGGTAACGCCGCGGGTAAAGCGGTAGGTGTCGGGAAAGAAACGCCCTTCCGGATGCAAACCCGCCTGGCCGAGTCGCCCCATTATCTCGGCGTCCGACAGACCGCCCAGCGTCTGCTGAATCGTAGGCAACATTTCCAGCGCGGCGCGTACCTGGCGAAAATTCCACCCCTCGACAATGGTCAGGGTGTGTTGAACAACCTCACCCCGCTGCCATAGCCCTATCATGTCGCGGACGGTCATTTCCGGACGCAGCTGATATTCGCCGCTGTGCAATGTCTGCCCAGAAAGATTCAGGCGCCAGTACAGTCGCAACCAAAACGAGTCGTTCAGCTTGCCTTCTCCCTCCAAGCGCTGAAACAAGCCACTGGGCGTATCGCCAGATTCGACTTCCAGCGTCTGCGCCTCATCAAGTTGCAAAGGCTGATCCAGCGCGGCGTAGAGTTTCCAGGCAATCAGTCCGAGCGTCAGCGCGGCGACCAGCACGGCGCCCAAGAGCGCAAAACACAGTTTTCGAATCACGAATTACTCGACAGATCAGCTACCAGACATTGAAGTTTACGTGTGAGCGGACCCACCGGCCATACGCTGGCTCCCAATTGCCGAACAGGCCAGATGCCATAAAGGCTGTTGCAAACGAAAACCTCATCCGCACCGACCAGCTGTCCGAGCGATACGTCATCTATCTTGCTCTGAATCCCCGACTGTCGCGCTCGCTCAAGGATTTCCTCACGCATCACACCAGCCACACCACAACGGTGAAGTGATGGCGTCAACAGTACACCGGACTCCACGATGAAGAGGTTACTGAACACAGCCTCCACCACGCGTCCGGACGTATCACGCATCAAGCCCTCCGCGAAGGTGGAATCCTGCCATTCGGCACGCGCCAACACCTGTTCCAGCCGATTGAGATGTTTCAGCCCGGCCAAAGCTGGCTGCTCAGCGAGGCGAGTCGCACAGGCATACAAGCGCACCCCTCGCTCGCGGTGCCCGACGGGATGATCTGGCAGTGGCGAGCCCAGCAGTACCGTGCGCGGCTGGCAGGTAGCCGGTGGGCCGTAGCCGCGCTTTCCGTCACCACGGGTCAGAATCAGCTTGGCTACGCCAGTACCAAGCGCCGCGCTGAAGGCGGTAATTTGTGCGCGAAGAGCTGTCAGATCAGCTGGAATAGCGAAACGTTGGCATCCAAGACCGAGACGATCCAGATGACGATCGAGAAGCTGCGGCGAACCGCTGACTACCTTGATGGTCTCGAACAGACCATCGCCGTACGCAAGCCCCCGATCATGAACGGGCAGCCCTTCAGCGGGCCGTCCGTCCACCCAACTCAATGTCACTCGACGAACCGACGGAAAACCAGTGAGCCGTTGGTGCCGCCAAAACCAAAGGAATTGGAAACGGCGACATCAATTGTCCTGGGTTTAGCTTCGTGCGGCACGAAGTCCAGATCGCATCCTTCATCGGGCTCATCGAGGTTGATCGTTGGCGGAGCCACCTGATCGCGAATGGCAAGCACGCTGAATATCGCCTCGACAGCGCCGGCGGCACCCAGCAAGTGGCCAACCATCGATTTAGTCGAGCTGACCGACAGCTCGTAGGCGTGACTGCCGAACACTGTCTTTATCGCAGCGGCCTCCGCCTTGTCGCCGGCAGGCGTGGAGGTGCCGTGCGCATTGATATAGTCCACCTGTGCCGCATCGAGCTTGGCGTCCACAATTGCGCTGCGAATGCAGCGAGCCGCACCCGCACCATCATCCGGCGGCGAGGTCATGTGAAAGGCATCGGCGCTCATACCGAAACCGATCAGTTCGGCATAAATTTTCGCGCCACGCGCTTTGGCGTGCTCCAGCTCTTCCAGAACCAGCGCGCCAGCGCCGTCCGACAAAACAAAGCCGTCCCGGCCCTTGTCCCACGGACGGCTAGCTGCAGCCGGATCGTCATTGCGGGTGGACAATGCTCGAGCAGCAGCGAATCCGCCGATGCCGAGACCACTGGCTGCCATTTCCGAACCACCCGCGACCATCACGTCCGCCTCGCCATAGGCGATATTGCGCGCCGCCATGCCGATGCAATGCGTTCCTGTGGTGCATGCCGTAGCGATGGCATAGTTCGGACCTTGCAGTCCCAGGTGGATCGATAGAAAGCCGGACACCATGTTGATGATCGAACCCGGCACAAAAAAAGGCGAAATACGCCGTGGTCCTTGTTCGATCAATGCCTTGCAGCTGTTTTCGATATTGGTCAGGCCGCCAATACCCGACCCCATCGCGACACCGATGCGTTCGCGATTAGCGTCGGTGATTTCCAGCCCGGAATCGCGCACCGCTTGAAAACTGGCCGCTAAACCGTATTGGATGAAAAGATCGAGTTTGCGAGCTTCTTTCGCTGGCAGATATTGCTCGACGTCGAAATTCTTGACCGATCCGCCAAAGCGCGTGGAGTAGGCGGAAAGATCCATATGTTCTATCAGGCCGATGCCACTGCGGCCGGCGAGAATCCCCTGCCAGCTGCTTGGCACATCGTTACCCAGCGGCGATAGCATGCCCATCCCGGTGACTACGACGCGTCTACGCGACACAGCAATTCTCCTTACGTTTATTCGACCTGCTCTGCTCCGCCAGCACGCCAACGAGCAAGAACCAGCCATCAGACTCGCGCGCAGGGGCACGACCAGCTGAATACAACTAACTCAAACAAAAGCCGCACTGCCCGTTCAAGGCAGTGCGGCTTACTGGTTCGAAGCAGGATTACAACTTACTGCGCGTGCGCGTTGATGTAATCGATAGCTTCTTGAACAGTGGTGATTTTCTCGGCCTGCTCGTCCGGGATTTCAGTCTCGAATTCCTCTTCCAGAGCCATCACCAGCTCAACGGTGTCAAGGGAGTCGGCACCCAGGTCTTCGACGAAGGAAGCGCTGTTGGTAACTTCCTCTTCTTTGACGCCAAGTTGCTCGGCAACGATTTTCTTGACGCGTTCTTCGATGGTGCTCATACCTTGTTTTCACTCCTATGGAAAAATCAGGCAGCTGGTCTGCGCGGTAGTGTATAGAAAGCGTTTTCCGCATTTCAAGCTGAAAGCGGGCAAGCATGAGCCGGCTTTCAACCATCTGTCTATAAACAAACCGCAGTTTTATAACGAACTAACCAGCCGTTATGACTGCATACATGCATTGGGCGTCACATTAGCTCATGTACATACCGCCATTCACCGGTACCGTAGCACCGGTGACATAGGCGGCGCCGTCAGAAGCTAGGAAGGCGACGACCTTAGCAATCTCTTCCGCTTGCCCAAGACGCCCCAATGGGATCTGCCCTAGCAATGCGTCACGCTGAGCTTCGGGAAGCTCTCGCGTCATGTCAGTATCAATGAAGCCCGGCGCCACGGCATTGACCGTGATACCGCGCGAACCGACCTCACGGGCCAGTGCTCGGCTGAAACCTTCAAGTCCGGCTTTGGCTGCGGCGTAGTTTACCTGCCCAGCGTTGCCCATGGCACCTACCACGGAACCGATGCTGATAATTCGCCCCCAGCGCGCCTTGGTCATGCCACGCAGGACACCTTTGGTCAGACGGTACAGGCTGCTGAGATTGGTATTGATCACATCATGCCATTCATCGTCTTTCATCCGCAGCATCAGGTTATCGCGCGTGATGCCCGCGTTATTCACGAGAATAGCCGGCTGGCCGAGGTGCTGCTGAATATGCTCCAGCGTAGTCGCGACGGACTCATCGCTGGTAACATCCAGCACCAATCCAGCACCTTCGATGCCGTTTTCCTTGAGCGTTTCGGCGATGCGCTCGGCGCCCGACGAAGAAGTCGCCGTGCCAATCACGATGGCGCCCTGGCGACCGAGCTCCAGCGCGATGGCCTGACCGATACCGCGGCTGGCACCTGTCACCAGGGCGACCTTGCCTTGCAGACTCATAAATATCTCCTTGTTCAGACCAGTGCGCTACGAGTGGCAGCGAAAGCTTCTGGCGTTTCTAGATTGTAGGTATTGATGCCCTTGACGCAGCGCTTGTTGAGACCGGACAGTACCTTGCCCGGGCCACATTCGACCAGGTCGGTCACGCCCTGCGCGTTCAACGCAACAATGGTCTCGACCCAGCGAACCGGGCTGTAGAGTTGAGCTAGAAGATCATGCTTGAGCGTATCGAGATCGGATACGATCGCCGCGCTGACATTCTGGACCAACGGAATCTGAGGCGCCTGCCAGGCGGCCGCAGTGACGGAATCGGCGAAACGCTCCGCTGCAGGGCGCATCAGGGCACAATGCGACGGCACGCTGACCGGCAGCGGCATGGCGCGCTTTGCGCCCTTGGCCTTACAAATCTCGATAGCACGCTCAACGGCCGCAGCGCTGCCAGCAATTACCACCTGACCAGGCGCATTGAAATTGACGGCACTGACCACCTCGCCCTGCGCCGCTTCGCTACAGGCCGCCAGCACATCGGCGTCATCCAGCCCGAGGATCGCTGCCATACCGCCGGAACCAGCAGGAACGGCTTGCTGCATGAGCTGGCCACGCAGCTCGACCAGCTTCACCGCATCAACGAATGGCAGGCTGCCTGCAGCGACCAAAGCAGAATATTCGCCCAGGCTATGGCCTGCGACGAACGCTGGGGTCGTTCCGCCTTCAGCCAGCCACAGGCGCCACAGCGCAATCGAAGCAGTCAGGATCGCCGGCTGAGTCTTATCGGTCTGGTTCAACTGCGCCTCTGGACCTTGCTGGGAAAGCGCCCAGAGGTCGTACCCCAGCACGGACGAAGCTTCAGCGAAGGTATCGATGACCAGGGATTGCTGGGCCCCGTGCTCGGCAAGCATGCCGAGGGACTGGGAGCCCTGCCCTGGGAAGACGAATGCAAGTGATGCGGACATGAAACGGCTCTCTTGTGGTTGTTCGTCAGAAGAATACGCCACGGGGACGCACCGGATTGTCAGTTGGATGGCGAGCCGTTGGACGTGGTCACATCAGCAGCGCCTTTTACCGACCGATTGGTCACGAGCAAATGCTCGAGCCGACTGTGCAATCGCTCCGGCAGATTGTGCTCCACGTCCTGGGTTGCGCGCAGGATAGCCGACCGGAAGCCCTCAGCACCGGCGCTACCATGACTTTTCACGACGATGCCCTGAAGCCCTAGAAAGCTGGCACCGTTGTACTGCGCCGGGCGCAGATCGGCCCGCAACTGACGCAACAGCGGCAGAGCCAGCGCCCCTACCAGACGAGAAATCAGTGAACGGCGAAAAAGCGCTTCGACGCGCAAGGCAACCAGATGCGCCAGCCCCTCGCTGGACTTGAGCAAGATATTGCCAACGAAGCCATCACACACCGCTACGTCAGTTTCACCGCGAAACAGTCCGTCACCCTCGACGAAGCCCCGATAATTGATGTCGCCCGCCTGCTGCAGCAGCGCAGCTGCCGCTTTGACCTGCTGGTTTCCCTTGATCTCTTCGGTGCCAACATTAAGCAACGAAACGCGTGGCTGCTCGATACCAAGGCTCTGCGCAGCAACCGATCCCATCACTGCGAATTGATAGAGCTGCTCGGCAGTACAGTCCACATTTGCACCGAGATCAAGCAATAGACAGGCGCCCTCAATCGTAGGAATCGCGGTCATCATGGCGGGTCGGTCGACCCCGGGCAATGTCTTCAATACATGACGGGCGAGCGCCATCAACGCGCCAGTATTCCCAGCGCTGACACACGCTTGAGCCTGACCGTCGCGCACCAATTCCAGCGCAACGCGCATGGACGAGCGTGGCTTGCTGCGCAATGCCTGCGTCGGACGCTCGTCCATGCCGATCACTTCGTCGGCATCGACAATCGTCAGACGCGCGCGATCCACACCCGGACGTCGAGCGATGATCTCTTCAAGAATGGAGGATGGGCCAACCAAGGCCAGGTGCAGCGAGGGGACTTCAGCCAGACAGTGGAGACTGGCCGGAACAATGCAGTGGGGACCGAAGTCCCCACCCATTGCATCGATCGCTATGATCGGAGCAGACAAGACTTACTCGTCAGCGCCCTTGTCGATCACTTTACGACCACGGTAGAAACCTTCCGGGGAAACATGGTGGCGCAGGTGAACTTCACCGGTGCTCTTTTCCACGGACAGGGCGTTCGGCTCGAGCGCGTCGTGCGAGCGACGCATGTCACGGGCGGAACGGGATTTTTTGTTCTGCTGAACAGCCATTGGGATCAACTCCTAAACGTTTGGGTCACGCTTTAACTGAGCCAGTACGCTGAACGGGTTGGACCGCGATACCTCGTCCTCACTCGGCTCGGGCTCATCAGGCCCAGCCGGCGGCTGGCAAACTTCTTGGTCATGGAGTGGAACAATCGGAAGAGCGAGCAGAAGCTCCTCTTCAACCAGCGCCAGCAGATCCAGAGGATCCTCTCCCACTTCCAGCACGTCATAGCCCTTAGGCAGGTGCTGGCTGCTCGAACCTTCATTCACCACGGCATAATCGCACTCGCTGTGAATAGGTAGAACAACCGGCTCCAGACAACGCTGGCAAATCATGGTGACCTCAACATCAAGCTCACTGTGAATGACCACAGTGCGCTGCTCGTCGCGCCCAAAATCAAAACTGGCGCGCACCACACCCTTGTCATCCTCAAGAGGATCGACGAGCCGCTTCAGCCCAGACAATTGCAGCTCACCCTTCAGGTTAGCTGCTCGGTCAGCAAGCTTGCGCGGATCTACGTGCGGAGGTATTGGTCCTTTCAACATAAGCGCGGCATTCTAGGGATGCGCCTCTCGACTGTCAAAGGAATTCAGCCGCACAATTGAGGTCCGCCGACCGACGATCGGACCTCTATATAAAAGGAAGGAAAATGCGCCGCCTGCTTCTCGCATCCAGCTCTCCCTATCGACGCGAACTGCTCTCGCGATTGCAGCTGACCTTCGATTGCAGCGCCCCGGAAATAGATGAGACCGCGCATCCTGAAGAGCTGCCGGAGCAACTGGTGCGTCGGCTGGCTTACGAAAAGGCGCAAGCACTGGCGCCGACCCATCAGGACCACCTGATCATCGGCTCGGATCAGGTCGCTGTGTTAGAGAAGAGCATCCTGGGCAAACCCCGAACATTCGAGCGAGCGAAGCAGCAGCTACAAGCCTGCAGTGGCAAAAGCGTACTTTTCCTGACTGCATTGGCCCTACTGGACAGTCGAACCGCAAGCACCCAGATCGATTGCGTCAGCTTCATCGTCCATTTCCGAGACCTCGATGACCACCAGATCGAACGTTATCTGCACGCCGAGCAGCCCTACGATTGTGCAGGCAGCTTCAAGGCCGAAGGTTTGGGTATCAGCCTGTTCCGCGCCACGGAAGGATCGGATGTCACCAGCCTGATCGGATTGCCACTGATCCGACTGGTCGACATGCTGAATAACGTCGGAGTCAAAGTTCCCTGACCCCTCAACCTAGGAGAACTAGCGCAGCTGCGGCCCTTGGAATCCCATCCACAGCGCCAACTGGGCACCGACGCTTGCACCAAGCTTCTTGGTGAAGCGATCCAGCGCGGAATCCTTCACGGTGAAATCCACCAATTCCTCTTCGCCAATCACTTCGCGCGCCACGTAGCTGGTATTACCCAGACCATCAATGAGTCCGAGCTCAAGCGCCTGCTCGCCGGACCAAATGAGCCCGGAAAACAGCTCAGGATGATCGGCGACCTGCAGCCGATCACCACGTCCTTGCTTGACGCTGTCTATGAACTGGCGATGAGTGGTGCCGAGCACGTCGCGCCAAAATTTGGTTTCCTCCGGCTTCTCCGGCTGGAATGGGTCGAGAAACGCCTTATGTTCGCCCGATGTGTAAACCCGGCGCTCGACCCCCAGTTTGTCCATCGTTTCGACAAACCCGAAAGTCGCCGCCGTCACTCCAATTGAACCGACCAGGCTCGACTTGTCGGCATAGATCTCGTCTGCGGCACTGGCAATATAGTAAGCGCCCGAGGCACCCAGATCGGCGATCACCGCATAGACTTTGATGTCGGGGTGCTCGCCACGCAAACGCCGAATCTCGTCGTAAATGTAACCCGACTGTACGGGACTGCCGCCCGGGCTATTGATTCGTAGAACGACGCCCTTGGTTTTGGGATCTTCGAAGGCCGCGCGTAGCGCCCCGACGACATTGTCCGCACTCGCTGACTCTTCGTCGGCGATCATGCCGCGAACGTTGATGACCGCCGTGTGGCTGCCGCTCGCGCTCCTGCTGTCGCCGATCTCCAACAAAGGCGAGAACATCAGCAGCGCTCCGAAGAGATAGACGAAGGTCAATAGCTTGAAGAATATCCCCCACCGCCTAGCCCGCCGCTGCTCCTGGACACCGGCGAGCAAGGTCTTTTCCAGCAACTTCCAACTTCTGCGATCTTCCTGCTGCTCGCTCACAGGTGCTTTCCATTCATCCGACATTCGCAACTACCTCTGCTGTACTTGCGGAGCGCAGCCAATCGCCAAGCTCCGAAAAACAATTAATGGCCATGAGCGGCGAACATGCGCGCAGCACCTCGATCGGCTGCGCACCGTAGGACACCGCAACACTATCTACCCCAGCTCGCCGGGCCATCTCGAGATCGAATACCGAGTCCCCAACCATCAAGGCCCGCTCGGGGCTGACCCGGCACTGTGCCAAAATCTCATGAATCATTAATGGATCAGGTTTGCTCGCGGTTTCATCCGCACAACGGGTCACATCGAAGAAATCGCTCCAACCCTGCCCGTCCAACACCCTATCCAGCCCGCGCCTTCCTTTTCCGGTCGCCACGGCGAGCAGATGCCCCTGGTCGCGAAACTGCTGCAGCGCCAGCGCAACTCCGGGGTAAAGCTTCGATGGTTCGGCCTCCAGCATGAGGTAATGGTCGGCATAGGCACGACGAAACGCCTCAGCCGTCCGCGCATCCGTGACATGTGGATACAGCACCGCAATGGCTTCGGGCAAACCCAGCCCGATGATCCCCTTGATAGCCGCCTCATCGAGGGGCGGTAGGCCGCAACGGGCTGCGGCGACAGAGATGGATTCGACAATACGCCCGATCGAGTCCATCAGGGTGCCGTCCCAATCGAAGATCAGGAGCTCGTATCTACTCACCAAGCCTCTCCAGCGTCCGCGCCCAAACGTCGTCGACAGGCGCTTCCAGACTCAGTTCGCCACCGTCAGGCAAGGGCACTTTCAACGCATAGGCATGAAGAAACAATCGCTTGCCGCCCAGATCACGAATGACCTTCGAAAACTCTTCGTCGCCATACTTGTTGTCGCCCGCAATTCCGTGCCCCGCGTGAAGCGCATGGACACGAATCTGGTGGGTACGCCCTGTTACCGGCTTGGCCTCGACCAGCGTGGCAAAATCGCCGAAACGACGTAGCACGCGGAAGAGCGTCAGCGCATCTTTGCCCTCTTCAGTGACCTCGACCATCCGCTCGCCCGAGCGCAGCGTATTCTTCATGAGCGGCGCGTTCACCTGCTTTCTGCCGGTCTCCCAGCGCCCCCGCACCAGCGCCATGTAACGCTTATCGACACCATCGCCACGCAACTCCTGATGCAGGTGACGTAGCATGCTGCGCTTCTTCGCGACCATCAGCAGCCCGGACGTATCTCGATCCAGGCGATGCACCAGCTCCAACTCCTTCGCATCGGGACGCAGTTGACGCAGCGCCTCGATGACGCCAAAGCTGAGCCCACTGCCGCCGTGCACAGCAATGCCGGCAGGCTTGTTCAGCACAATAAGCGCCTTGTCTTCATAAACGATGGCCGCTTCCAGTCGCTCGAGAAGCCCTTGCGCCACCGGGACCGCCTCGTCCCGCTCGGGTAATCGAAGCGGCGGCACCCGGACTATATCGCCGGCCCGCAGCTTGTATTCAGGCTTTATTCGCCCTTTATTCACGCGTACTTCGCCTTTGCGCAAAATGCGGTATATCAGCGTCTTGGGTACGCCCTTGAGCTGAGTACGAAGAAAGTTGTCGATGCGTTGGCCGGCAAGCTCCGGCACGACCTCGAGCATTTGCACGCCGGAGGTCTGAGAGGGGGTATTGGTCATCGCCGGATGATATCAATTTTCATGGATTTGAAGCACTTAAACATTGCTGTTATAGTCCCGAACGCCGCCAAAAGTGGCCAGGTCAATGAATGCCAGCGAAACCGCCATTCCTGACCCAGCAAATGTTCGAGGACGTGAGGCCGTCCGACGGAGCTTCCCTCAAGTAGCGGTGAAGCCCCGAAACAAGCCTTGAAGACATGATGCGTAACCCCGACGGGGAAGCGCGATAATCGATAACCCGCCCGGATTCTGCGAGCGGCACCCGATTTTCAAAGTATGAGTGTTGGGTGGAGATGTACAGCCATCGGATTGCGTAGCAAAGGCTTTCATAGACGCTTCATTCCGTCCGCTACCGATTGCTGATTCCTCCTCCCGAACCATTGCTTCTGTTCCGACAGCAAGCAGGAGACGTCGTCGCGACGCCGGCCCAACTGGCCTTACATCGCTGGACACTGGAGTGCCTTACAACCATTCCTGACTCACCTGACACCGACCGCGAGAGTCGTGTGTGCCGAACGCCGTTTCCGCTGCCCTGGAAACCGACGGTACTACATGAAAAGAATGCTAATTAACGCAACTCAACCCGAGGAGTTGCGTGTCGCACTGGTCGACGGCCAGCGCCTGTTCGATCTCGATATCGAATCCGGTGCCCGTGAACAGAAGAAAGCCAACATCTACAAAGGCAAGATCACGCGCGTCGAGCCCAGCCTCGAAGCCGCTTTCGTGGATTTTGGCGCCGACCGCCACGGCTTTCTTCCCCTCAAAGAGATCTCCCGCGAGTACTTCAAGAAGGCCCCCGACGGCCGCGTCAACATCAAAGAAGTCCTGAGCGAAGGCCAGGAAGTTATTGTCCAGGTCGAAAAAGAAGAGCGTGGCAACAAGGGCGCAGCCCTGACGACTTTCATTAGTCTAGCCGGCCGCTACCTTGTTCTGATGCCGAATAACCCACGCGCCGGCGGCATCTCTCGCCGCATCGAAGGCGAGGAGCGCAACGAACTCCGTGAAGCGCTGAATGGCCTCGATGTCCCTGCCGACATGGGTTTGATCGTCCGCACCGCCGGGCTCGGCCGTTCCAGTGAAGAAATGCAATGGGATCTGGACTACCTGCTGCAGCTCTGGAGCGCGGTCAAGGAAGCTTCCCAGGATCGCCCCGCCCCTTTCCTGATCTATCAGGAATCCAACGTTATCATCCGCGCCATCCGCGACTATCTGCGCCAGGATATCGGCGAAGTTCTGATCGATAGCGTCGAAGCCCAGGACGAAGCCCTGTCCTTCATCCAGCAAGTCATGCCGCAGTACGCCAGCAAGATCAAGCTGTACGAAGACAGCGTGCCGCTGTTCAACCGTTTCCAGATCGAAAGCCAGATCGAAACCGCCTTCCAGCGCGAAGTAAAGCTGCCGTCCGGCGGATCCATCGTCATCGACCCGACCGAAGCTCTGGTGTCCATCGACATCAACTCGGCGCGCGCCACCAAGGGCGGCGATATCGAGGAAACCGCGCTGCAGACCAACTTGGAAGCCGCTGAGGAAATCGCTCGCCAGCTGCGTCTGCGCGATATCGGGGGCCTGATTGTCATCGACTTCATCGACATGACCCCGGCGAAGAACCAGCGCGCCGTGGAAGAGAAGGTTCGCGAAGCGCTCGAGGCCGATCGCGCCCGTATCCAGGTTGGACGTATCTCGCGCTTCGGCCTGCTGGAAATGTCTCGTCAGCGCCTGCGTCCGTCGCTCGGCGAGACCAGTGGCATCGTCTGCCCTCGCTGTAACGGCCAAGGCATCATTCGTGACGTCGAGTCGCTGTCGCTGGCGATCCTTCGCCTGATCGAGGAAGAGGCGCTAAAAGATCGCACGGCAGAGGTTCGCGCCCGCGTCCCCTTCCAGGTCGCCGCATTCCTGCTCAACGAGAAGCGCAACGCCATCACCAAGATCGAACTGCGCACCCGCGCGCGAATCTTCATCCTGCCGGACGATCATCTGGAAACGCCGCACTTCGAAGTGCAGCGTCTTCGCGATGACAGCCCGGAAATCATTGCGGGCCAGGCCAGCTACGAGATGAGCCCGACCGAGGTCGAAGAAGCCCAACCGGTCAGCTCGACACGCACCCTGGTTCGTCAGGAAGCGGCAGTGAAAACCGCCCCTCCACGGACGGCGCCCGCACCGGCGCCGGCCGCCACGCCAGTAGAAGCCGCCGCGCCTGCCGCCCAGGAGCCGAGCCTGTTCAAAGGGCTGGTCAAATCGCTGGTCGGTCTCTTTGCCGGCAAGCAGGAAGCCCCGGCCGCTGAAGTCAAGCAGAAGCCCGCCACCAGCAGCCGTCCGCAGCGCAACGACGAGCGTCGCAGTGGCCGCCAGCAGAACCGTCGCCGTGATTCACGCAGCAATCGCGACGAAGAACGCAAGCCGCGCGAGGAACGTGCTCCGCGCGAAGAGCGCGCCCCACGTGAAGAGCGTCAGCCCCGCGAAGAGCGCCAGCCTCGTCCTCCACGCGAGGAGCGTAAGCCACGCGAAGCCCGTGAACCTCGCGAGCCGATCGAGGCCAACGACAGCCCGGCGCAGCCACAGCCGCGTCGCGAACGCACGCCACGCGAGGATCGCCAACCCCGCGAAGAGCGCAAGCGCGAATTGCGTGCACCGCTGGATGAGCCAGTCCAGACCGCTCCAGTGGGGGCTGCCAGTGAGGAAATCACCGAGCGTAAACCGCGCCCGCCTCGCGAAGAGCGTAAGCCTCGCGCAGAGCAAGCCGCGAGCACGGACGAACTGCAGCAAAATGACACCGCAGAAGCCACGCAGGATGAACAAGAGTCGACCGAAGGCGGAGATCGTCCGCGTCGTCGTTCCCGCGGTCAGCGTCGTCGCAGCAACCGCCGTGATCGTCAGCGTGATGCCAACGGCAACGAGATTGGCGAAGAGTCCGAGAACAACGTTGCCGAAGTCAGTGAAAGCAATGCACCGGTGAAATCCGAACAGGTTGCCATTGCCGCGACGGCAGCCGCCCTAGCGGCGAACACGGCCGACACCGACACAGCACCAGCGGCGATCCAGGCCGAGGCGACGTCGGAAACGCCAGCGTCAGCCAATGCCGAAACGGCTAGCACGACCGAAACGGCGAAGCCCGCAGAAGAAGTCAACGCAGCGCCAACAGGCGACACCACGACACCGACTATCGCAGAAGCCGCACCAGCCGCTGCCCCGCAGCCAGAAGCTGGCCAACCAGAACTTTCGGCAATCGAGCCTGAGGTCGCGCAAGCACCGGTCGAACCGGTTGCCGAACAGCCAGCGGCAGCGCCCGTCGAACCGGTAGCTCCAGTTCTGACAGCGACCGGCCGCGCACCCAACGACCCGCGCGAAGTACGTCGTCGCCGCCTCGAGCAGGAGCGCCAGGCCAAGGAAGCAGCCGAAGCCGAAGCGAAGGCCGCCGAAGCGAAAGCTTCAGCCGAAGCACAGACACCAGCGGAACTGGCAAGCCCTGAAATCGTTGTCAGCGAGGCGGTTAATATTGCATCGGCCGAACAACCGGTCGCCGATTCAGCCAGCAGCAAGGAAGAGCAGGCCATCGAACCGGCGCCGGCGCAGCCACAAACGGCCGAACCAGAAGCCGAACAGGCCGTCACAGAAGCTGTTCTGCTCGAGGAACCGATCAAGCCCACCACGGAAGCTGCCCCTGAGGTGGCCGACGAAGCCACCGAGCAGGATGACGCCGATAAGCGCCAGAACTGACAGGCACAGCAGTAAAAAAAGGGATGCTTCGGCATCCCTTTTTTGTGTCCATGTGCCCGTCACTGGGACCTACAGGAAATGGATACGCCGGTAATCCTCGACACGGCACAACCGAAAGCGATCAGACGCAAGCCGCCCGCCATACCAACGAGTAGAGCGGCCGAACGAACTCCGTATCAGATGACGTTGGGCTCTATTTCCAGCTGCACGCCAAAGCGTTCGGCAATATCCGCCTGGATGCGCCGAGCCAGATCCAGAATCTGCCGACCGGTGGCCTGACCATAATTGACGAGCACCAATGCCTGCAACCGATGCACACCCGCGTCACCGTCCCGATAGCCTTTCCAGCCCGCTCGCTCGATCAACCAGCCGGCGGCAAGCTTGACCTGCTCATCGCCTTGCGCAAACGCCACCAGATCGGGGTATCGCGCCCGCAATGCAGCTGCGATCGACTGAGGGACCAAAGGATTCTTGAAGAAACTGCCTGCATTGCCTAGAACTCGAGGGTCGGGCAGCTTCTCGCTGCGAATGGCACAGACCGCACGACTTACATCCATTGGCGTCGGATGGCGGATATCGTGCTGTTGCAACCATTGGCGAAGAGGCCCGTATTCAAGCTTCAGATTTGCCGTTCGCTGCAGCAAAAAGCGCACCCGCAGAATGACGTAGCGCCTGGCCTCGCGCTTGAACAAGCTGTCACGGTAGCCGAACTGGCACGCTTGCAGATCGAATTCAACGAGACCTCCAGTTTCACGGTCCAGCGCGGTCAGCCCAGCGAACACGTCTTTGATTTCGACGCCATATGCACCAACGTTCTGAATCGGTGCAGCGCCGACGGTACCGGGGATCAGGCTGAGGTTTTCCAGGCCGGACAAACCGAGCTCCAGGCTGTGCAGCACGAAAGGATGCCATGACTCCCCCGCCGCCGCCTCGATCACCACCTGCTCACCGTCGTCATTGAGCACCCGCACGCCCCGACTGGCCATGCGCAGCACCAGCGCATCCACATCCGCAGTAAGCACCAGGTTGCTGCCACCACCGAGAACCCACAGCGGGGCACCAAGACGGCGAGCCTCGGCGAGCGCCTCGACTACCTCCTGGTCGTTATGAGCCTCGGTAAAGCGTGCCGCGCTCGCCTCGACAGCCATCGTATTGAAGGCCTTGAGCGAGCGGTTCTGTTCGATGATAAGGGTCACAGACGCTCCCTGACCTCGTTAAGCAGGGCGACGGATGCCCTTTCGATCAGGTCAAGCACCTGCTCGAAACCGTCCTGGCCACCAAAATACGGATCAGGCACAGCATCTTCGCCCAGGTTGTATCGGCGCAGGAACAGGCCCAGCTCACCGCGCGAGTTCGAGGGCCGTAGCGCCTGCAGTCGCTCCAGATTCTCGTGATCCATTGCCAGGATCAGATCGAAGCGCTGGAAGTCCTCGACCGCCACCTGTCTCGCTCGTAGCGTGCTGAGGTCATAGCCTCGCCTGGCGGCCGCCTGGCAGGACCGCGGGTCCGGCCCTTTACCGACGTGCCAACCACCGGTTCCAGCAGAATCGATGGAAATGCGACCTTCCAGCCGAACGTCCTGCACGTGCTTGCGAAACACCGCCTCAGCCGTGGGCGATCGGCAGATGTTGCCCATGCAGACGAATAGGACGTTCATGCTCAGGCTCCGAGCTGCTTGCGGACACGCTCGAGATCTTCTGCGGTGTCGACGCCAGCCGGAGGCGCCTCGATCGCATCGGCGACGTGAATGCGTTTGCCATGCCAAAGCGCGCGCAACTGCTCGAGGCACTCAGTGTTTTCCAACCAGCAAGGCCCCCAGGCGACGAAGTCGGCCAGGAATCCGGCCCTGTAGGCATAGATGCCGATATGTCGACGATAGGGAACCTCAGCCGGAAACGCGTCCCGGTCACGGGCGAAGTCATCCCGCGCCCATGGCAACGGCGCACGACTGAAGGTCAACGCCAAACCATTGATATCGCTAAGTACCTTCACTACGTTGGGATTGAACAACGACTGCGCGTCGCTCATCGGCTCGGCAAGCGTGGCGATGGCCGCTTCCGGATGTGCGTCGAGGTTGCGCGCGACCTGATCGATTACCGCAGGAGGAATCAACGGCTCATCGCCCTGCACATTGACGACGATCGCATCAGTCTCGAGGCCCAGCTTATTCGCCACTTCGGCGAGGCGATCTGTGCCCGAATTGTGATCGATACGTGTCAGCAACACCTCCGCCCCGAAGTCTTGGCAAGCCTCGAGAATCCGCTTGTCATCGGTAGCCACCACCACTCGCTGCGCACCGCTCTTGCAAGCTTGCTCCCAGACGTGACGAATCATCGGCTTGCCTGCGATGTCTTGCAGCGGCTTGCCAGGCAGACGGGTGGACGCATAACGCGCCGGGATCACGACCGTGTAAGGGCTGCTCATTTGTCTAGGCGCTCGTCCACTTCCAAGGTGCGGGCTTCGCTTTCCAGCATCACCGGAATCCCGTCTCGCACCGGAAACGCCATGCCGTCGGCTTTGCAGATCAGTTCGGACTTGTCGTCGGTGAGCTTCAGCGGGCCCTTGCAGAGCGGGCAGGCGAGAATATCGAGCAGTTTGGTATCCATGCGCAGTCCTTGGATGCAGCCGACCGCACCTGGCAGATCGAGCGGCTTAGGGGTGTTCAGGTAGCAATCGGCCCAGCTGTGTATCGAACCAGGTCACGAACGCCGCCGATGGCTCGGCCTGCACCTGCAGATAACACCAGCCCGGCGGCGCGAATGCCCGGCATTTGACCGCATCCTTCTCCGTCATCACCAAGGGTAGCTCGGGGCTGAAACTCAGCTGCTCCAGGCTATAACGGGCGTGGTCGGCGAAGGGATGCGGAATCGGTCGCCAGTGTAGCGCCTCGAGCGTACTGAAGAAACGCTGTGGATTACCGATCCCGGCGACCGCGTGCAGCTGCTGGCCTGGAGGGAAATGATCAAGCGACCAAGCCTGATTGCTTGCCAGCTCGATCAATCGGGATGGCCGCAAGGCGAAGCCGAAACCGGACGGACTGTCGGTCAGTGCTCCATTGAAAAGCACCGCGTCGACCGACTCCAGCCGTTCGAGCGGTTCACGCAGCGGGCCGGCAGGAAGACAGCGAAGATTGCCCAGGCCACGCGCAGCATCGATGAGTACCAGTTCAAGGTCGCGAGCCAGCCGGTAGTGCTGCAAGCCGTCGTCGGAAAGAATGAGATCGAGTGGCTCGCACTCGAGCAGTCCGCGAACGGCGCGTGATCGATCCGGATCGATCATGACCGGAACGCCGGTTCGCTGCGCGATTAAAAGCGGCTCGTCACCCGCTTCGGCCGCCGAGTGGTTGGGCATCACTCGCCAGGGATACGACGGTGGTGTGGCGCCGTAGCCACGGCTGACCACCCCCACCTTCAGGCCGCGGCGACGGCAATGTTCGATGAGCCATAGAATCAGTGGAGTCTTGCCGGTTCCGCCAACGGTGATATTACCCACCACCACCACAGGCACCGGAGCGCGGTAACGATCTGTCGCACCGCTGATGAACTTCTTTCGCTTGGCGACGACCACACGCCGGTAGAGCGCCTCCAGTGGCGCGAGCAACGCCAGGGCCGGGTGCCCTTCGTACCAGGCTCGCTGCAGACGGTCGGCAAAGGACATCAGGGCTCCGGCTGGGCCTCGACGGTGGTGATACGAAGCTGCGCAAAACCCAGCTTTCCGGCTGCATCCATGGCTGTGATGACAGCCTGATGCGGGGTCTTGCCATCGGCGCTGATGATCATCGGCAGGCTGGTGTCACCGCCAGACTCCTTGCTGAGAGCTGCCATTAACGTACTCAGGTCATGCTTGATCAACGTCTTGCCGTTCAGGGTAAAGCTGCCATCGACATCGATGACCACTTCCAGCTGCTTTTTCTCGGCATCCTGGGGCGGCGTACCACTGGCCGCTTCAGGCAAATCCACCTTAAGCTGTGTTTCGCGGGTAAAGGTCGTGGTCACCACAAAGAACAGCAACAAGATGAACACCACATCGATCAGCGGAGCCAAGCCGATGTCGACGTTTTCTCGCGCCTTACGTCGAAACTTCACGCCTTGCCCTCACCCAGATCGACGTCGCGGTCGCCCTGTACGACCTCGACCAGCTTGATCGCCTCCTGTTCCATTCCAACCACCAGTTCTTCGACGCGGCGCAGCAGGAAACGGTGAAAAAACAAGGCCGGGATACCGACCATCAGGCCAGCCGCCGTGGTGATCAATGCCTTGGAGATACCCGCAGCGAGCAAGGGTGCATTGGCCATGCCTGATCCCATGAAGGCACTGAAGATCTCGATCATTCCGAGCACGGTGCCTAGCAGGCCGAGCAATGGCGCGATGCCGGCAATGGTACCCAACGCATTGAGGTAGCGCTCGAGGTCATGGACGACACGCGCCGCAGCCTCCTCGATACACTCCTTCATGATCTCCCGGCCATGTTTGGAATTGGCCAGGCCCGCAGCTAGGATCTCGCCGAGTGGCGAATCCGCGCGCAGCTCTTTAAGTTTCTGGTTGCTGAGCTTCTTGTCCTTGATCCACTTCCACACCTGACCGAGGAGGTGCGACGGAGTCACGCGACTGGGTCGTAGCGTCCATAGTCTTTCGATGATGATGCCAGCCGCGGCGACGGAACATAGAATGATTGGCAGCATTATCCAGCCGCCCGCTTTAACCAGCTCCCACACGAGATGAATCCCCCTCGAAAAAGTGGCGCCACTCTAGCATAGGGCCGACGGACCGCCGACGGCCACGGTTCTCATTTTTCCCGCCAGAATCGCCGTTCGGCGCGCAATCCTCGAATGGGCTCGAAACGGCCGAGACGGATCTGCAGAGCACCCAGTTCAGCCGTATCGAAAATCCGGGCGCCCGATGCCCGCAAACGTTGCACGACATCCGGATGCGGATGGCCGAAGGCGTTGTGCAGGCTGCGCGAGACAAGCGCGCCTTCGGCACCGGCTGCCTGGATAAATGCGGTTGAAGATGAGCTGCGACTACCGTGATGCGGCACCAGCAACCACCGCACGCCCAGCGGCAGTTTGCTCGCCAGCAGCGCCTGTTCGGCCAGCGTATCGATATCTCCGGTCAATAGCAGGCGTTCACCGCCGGCTTCGACCAGCAGCACGCACGACGACTGGTTTCCATCCTGGGCTTGTGACCATCGCCAAAGCGTAAAGCGGACCTGCTCCCATTCCCAGTGCTCTCCAGAGCGGCACGCCTCGGCACCCAGCGAAGCAGGCAGTCTTTCCGGCTCACCGCTGAGCACTCGCGCCAACGGCATCAGCCTCTTGATAGCCATGGCGCCACCGGCATGATCGCTGTCAGCGTGACTGAGGAGCATCAGGTCGAGATCGGTCAATCCCAGCGTTCTCAACGACGGAAACACCACCCGCTCGCCAATATCGAAGTCGCCATAGCGCGGTCCCGCGTCATATAGAAGTGCATGATCCCGGGTGCGCACCAGCACGGCCAGCCCCTGACCGACATCAAGCACCCAAATTTCCGCCTGTCCCGCTGCGGGTTTGTTTACTGGCGGAAATAGCAACGGCGCGAGAAGCAACAGTCCCAACGCTCGAAATGGCACCCCGGCCGGCAACAAAAATAGCAGCGTCCCCAGCGCGACCAGCACCCAGGCCCATATCGGCAACGATGCCGGTAGCCATGCAGCCTGCCAACCGGCAAGCCATTGCAGCGTATCGAAAAGGAACGCCAACAGGCCACCCGCCAACCACAGCAACGACTCACCAACGCCCGCCAACCACAGCAGCGAAACCCCCATCAGAGACAGCGGCACGATCAGCATGCTGACCAGTGGCACCGCAAAAAGATTGGCGACTGGACTGCTCAGGCTCACCGGCAAGCCCAGCGCAAGCAATGCCGGCAACAGGCCGAGCGCCATGCACCACTGGGCACGGCTCAACGCCCGCCACCAGTCCCAGCTGCCCAGTCGGCCACGGAAGACCAATGCGAGCAGCGCCACGGCCAGGAAAGACAACCAGAATCCCGATTGCAAACTAACCAATGGATCGATTAGCAAGACGCCATCGAGCGCGACGAGCAGCGGTAACCAGACACCGAGATGTCGAAACCGCAAGCGCCACAACAGCACCAGCGCGACCATCACCGAAGCCCGCTGAACCGGGACTTCGAAGCCCGCCAACCAACCGTATGCGAGTGCTCCGAACAGCGCCAGACCGCAGGCACAAGGCAGCCAGTCGATCCGCCGCGGCCAGATGCCCCAACGCGCCAATAGCGCAACCAGGCTATAGAGCAGACCGGCCAGCATCCCCACATGCTGTCCCGAGATCACCATCAAATGCACGGTTCCGGTGCCCTGCAGGATGCGCCAGTCTGACTTGGACAAACCACTGTCATCGCCAACCACCAGCGCTGCAATTGCACCCGAGCGTCCTTGGGCGTCAACCGCCATCAAGCGTTGGCGCAACCGATCGCGCCACGCCAGGTTCCCCTCTGAAAACGCCACCCGCTCGCCTGCTTTGATCGTGCCGCTGGCACCGATCCGACGTGCAAGAAGCCAGGCCTCGTAATCGAATGGATGGGGATTGACCAGGCCACGTGGCCTTTTGAGCTTGGCGGCGAGCCTCCATCGCTCTCCCGCCTGGATCATCGGTCCACCGTACCAGGCCAGGCGCATCCGCGAGGGTAAGCCGGCATGTCGGGATGAGACATCAACCAGTTCGAAGCGCACCACACCGTCACGAACATCCGGCAGTCCAGTCACCTGCCCTTCAAGCCAGAAGGTACGACCGTCGAGTTCGGTCGGGAGGCGGTCGCTTAACGCCCAGTGAGCACTCAGGCAGGCCCATGCGAGACCGCAAAGAAAACAGCCAAGCGCTCGCCAACGAAACGGCAACAAGACCAGTCCCGTCACGAACATGAACGGCAGCGACCCAAAAGGTGGCAATTGCGGTAGAAAGCGCAGCAATAAAAGGCCTGCCGCCAGTGCCAGCAAGGCTGTACGCATGAAACATCTCCTGGATTCCCTTCCAGCGATCAGCACATCCGTAGAAGACGGCTACCGAGTCACTGTGGCATCACCGACATCCTGTCGGCCGCCACAGTGTAGAATCCATGTCACAAACTCATCTCAGCGCCGGGTCTCGTTTCAGGCATAATCGGGCGCGCTTCAGCCCGCCAGAGAATCTTCATGCCGCGTCGTTTTTTCAAACGCTACATGCCGCACCCCGATCGCATAAAGACCCACAAATCTTTGCGATTTCTCGGCACCCTGACTCACGATCCAAACCTGCTCCACCTCAACCGGCATTCGGTTTCCAGAGCGATAGCCATTGGCCTGTTCTGGGCCATGATTCCGATGCCCATGCAGATGTTGGCCGCCGCGCTATGTGCGGTTCCAGCCAGGGCCAACCTGCCAATAGCCGTAGGGCTGGTCTGGCTGACCAACCCATTGACCATGCCTCCGGTTTTTTATTGCAACTACAAGGTCGGCGCCTGGCTGATGGATACCCCGGTTTCGCCGATGCCAATGGAGCTGACCCTCGCATGGGTGCAGAAGATGCTCAGCAGTCACTGGGAGCCCTTGTATCTAGGCTCTCTGGTGGTCGGCCTCGTCTTGGCCGTGCTCGGTTACATTGCGACTCAGGCCTATTGGCGCTGGTGGGTCAGCCGCAGTTGGCGCAAGCGCCAACTGGACCGCCGCTGACACGCACACCTACTCATAGCGCAGCGCTTCTGCGGGCTGAGTCTGCGCTGCACGCCAAGCGGGATAGAGTGTCGCCAAGAAGCTCAGGATCAATGCGGCTAGCGTCACCAACAGCACATCCTCCAGACGCAGCTCTGATGGCAAGGTGTTGATGAAGTAGACGTCGGAGCTGAAGATGTGTTGCCCCGACACCCGCTCCAACCATCCCACCAGCGTACTGACGTTGAGCGCGCCCAACACACCTAGGACGGTACCTATCAGCGTGCCGGTCAGGCCAATGATGCTGCCCTGCACCATGAAAATCGTCATGATCTGACGAGGCGTCGCCCCCAGGGTACGCAAAATCGCGATATCGGCACGCTTATCGGCCACCACCATGATCAAGGTGGCGATAATGTTGAAAGCGGCAACCGCCACGATCAGCAGAAGCAGCAGCCCGATCATGGTCTTTTCCATCTTCATGGCGCTGAACAGACTGCCCTGTGTGAGCGACCAATCCTCGCTGCGGTAACCGGCACCAAGCCTGGCAACGAGGTCGTGCCCAACCTCCGGAGCGCGATACAGATCTGCCAGTCTGAGCCTGACACCTTCGACCTGGTCCGGTTGCCAGCGAAGAATCCGCGCCGCATCGGTCCGATGAATCATGGCCAGGCTGCCGTCCAGTTCGGCGCCCACCTTGAATACCCCGACGACATTCAATCGCTGCATGCGAGGCGTGATGCCGCCAGGCGCGTCACTGAGCTCAGGGACGATGAGGGTGAGCTTGTCGCCCAGTTTCAAACCGAATCGCCGCGCGGTCATCAGTCCGAGAATTACGCCGGACTCGCCCGGTTTGAGATCGTCGAGCCTGCCGGCGACCATCTTCGAACCAAGTATCGATACCTTACCTTCGGTCTGCGGATCGATGCCCTTAATCTCGATCGGCTGCATCGAGCCCTTGAATGAAAGCATGCCCTCCAGCTGAGTGATTGGCGCGGCGCCGAGCACTTCGGGATGCGACCGGAGCTGCCCGGCCAGCGATTGCCAGTCATCCACAGGATGTCCGTCACCGGCGATCACGACGTGCGGAACCATTCCCAGAATGCGGTTGCTCATCTCCCGCTGAAATCCGTTCATGACGGAAAGCACCATGATCATCGCCAGCACGCCCAACGAAAGTCCGATCATGGAGGTCAAGGAAATGAAGGAGATGAAATGGTTGCGACGCTTGGCCCGCGTATAGCGACTGCCAATGAAGATGCTGAGCGGCCTGAACATTACCCGGCCACCAACCGGCCGTCTTCCAGGCGCAGAATGTGGTCCATTTGCCCGGCGAGTTGCGGATCGTGAGTAACGACGAGAAACGCAGTGCGCAACGAGCTGCTCAACTCCAGCATCAGATCCTGAATACCTTGGGCGGTATGGTGATCGAGGTTACCGGTAGGCTCATCGAGCAGGACCAGCGCCGGGCGGTTGGCCAATGCACGAGCAATCGCCACGCGTTGACGTTCGCCCCCGGACAGCTCTGACGGCTTGTGCGCCAACCGGTGGCCGAGCCCCACACGCTGCAACAGTTCCGTCGCACGTGCCCGTGCATCGACGATCGGCGCCTTGCCGATCAGCAATGGCATGCAGACGTTCTCTAGAGCGGTGAATTCGGGCAACAAGTGGTGAAACTGGTAGACGAAGCCCAGCGCGCGATTACGCAACAGCCCACGATCCTTTTCGCTAAGGGCTGAAAGCTCCTCGCCGGCCAGCCAGACGCTTCCTTCGCTCGGTGTATCAAGACCACCAAGTAGGTTCAGCAGCGTACTTTTACCCGAGCCCGAACTGCCGACGATGGCAACCCTCTGCCCCGGAAACAACTCCAGTTGCAGGCCGGACAGCACACTGACCGACTCCGGGCCCTGCTCGTAGCGTTTTCCCAGGTTACGGCAACTCAATACCGCACGATCGTTGGATGACCTTTCATTCATAACCAGCTCACTCATATCGTAGCGCCTCGGCCGGTTGGGTACGGGCGGCACGCCACGCCGGGTATAGGGTGGCAAAAAAACTCAGGACGAGCGCTGCGACGCAGACTTGGATCACGTCGGCGGCCAACAGTCGAGACGGGAGATAATCGATGAAGTACACATCAGCGCTGAGAAACTTGTGTCCGATCAGGCGCTCCAGCGCAGCGATCCAACCGCTAACGTTCAGTGCTGCGAAAATACCGAGCAAGGCGCCTACCAGAGTACCGACGACGCCGATGACCGTGCCCTGAACCATGAAAATCGCCATGATCTGCCGGGGCGTCGCGCCAAGGGTACGCAGGATGGCGATGTCTCCGCGCTTGTCGGTCACGACCATGACCAGTGTGGAAATGATATTGAAGGCGGCCACCGCGACGATCAGCAGCAGCAGCAGCCCGATCATGGCCTTTTCCATACGGATCGCCTGATAGAGATTGCCATGGGTGCGGGTCCAATCGCGCGAATAGAAGTCGTCACCCAACTGGCCCGCCAATTCCCATGCAATACGCGGAGCCTCGAACAAATCGACGAAACGCAAACGCAGCCCTTGGACCTGATCGGGCTTCCAGCGATGCAGCCGTGCGAGGTCGGAAATATTAGCCATCGCCACGTAACCGTCGATCTCACCCGCGCCTACATGGAAGATGCCGCGTACCGTGAAGCGCTTCATGCGCGGGAAAACACCCGCTGGGGTGACCGTCACTTCAGGGGCGACGAAGGTGATCTTGTCGCCGACACCAACACCGAGTTTTTCGGCCGCCTTGTCACCAATAACGATGCCGAACTCTCCAGGCACCAGATCTTCTAGCGTGCCCTCTCGAAAGAACTGGCCAACGATGGATACGTCCGGTTCGACCACTGGATCCACGGCATTGACGAGAGTCTTGGTAACCTGGCCGCGGTGGGTCAGCAAGCCCTGCATCTGAATGAACGGCGCTACCGCTGCGACCTGCGGATGCTGCGCGAGCCGCTGCCCCAAGGCTTGCCAGTCGTTGATCGGCGTCGCGCTTTCGATCGTGGCGTGCGGGACCATGCCCAGCACGCGACTGCGCATTTCTTGGTCGAAACCGTTCATCACCGACAACACGACGATCATCACCAGCACGCCGAGCGCGAGCCCGATCATGGATGTGAAGGATATGAAGGAGACGAAGAGGCTGCGACGTCTGGCGCGTGTGTAGCGCGCCCCGATATACACGGACAGCGGTCTGAACATAAATCGATGAGTTCGCTTTCGCTGGCAGGAAATAACAAGCTGAATGACGTTGCCAGGCGGCCTGATACACTCAAGCCATCACTGCAGCCCGGGGATCGACATGCCCACAGAAGACACCGAAGATCGCCGCGAATACTATCGTATCGAGGACATGATCGCACTGGAAATCCTGCCGCCGGAACACGCCGAAACAGTCTCCGGTAGCGGCTCGGTGCGGCTGTTCGACTTGCTTGGTGAACTGCACCAGCTCGATTTCGAAGCACAGTACCTGCTGCGCCAGATCGCAGAGGGGAATCGCACGCTAGCCAACTATCTGAAGGTGCAGAACAAGCGCATCGACCTCTTGGGCCAAGCATTGGCACAGGACCTGATAAAAGACCTGGGGGCAGCACGCGAGGTTGTGCTCTCGGAAGGCGGCATCAGTTTCGTCAATGACCAGCCGCTCGGCGAAGACACGCTCTGGACGCTCAAGCTGGTGTTGATGCCGCAATGTCTGGGCATGTTGTTACGCGCCCGCGTCGCGAGCTGCCAGGCCCTCGACGACGGGCGCTTTGCAATCGGCACGTCCTTCGAAGCGTTGACTGATGCACAACGGCAACTGCTCGCGCGGCATATCCTGCAGAAACAGGCGACGGAACGACGCCTGGCTCGTGAAAGTCTGCAAGGAACCTGAACATGCATCGATTGCTTATCCCGCTTCTGACATTTGCTCTCTGCATCCCGGCACAGGCCGACGTCATCCGCATTCCAATCGGCCAACAAGGTCAAACCCAACAGCCTTTGCCCAATCGCGGCGACGCCAAGAACCAGGTACTTGAGCGCTTCGGTCTTGCCGATGAAGAGCATCCTGCTGTTGGTCAACCGCCTATCACGCGCTGGGATTATCGTGAGTTTTCGGTTTACTTCGAAGATAACCGGGTGATCGACAGTGTTTTGCAACACCAACGTCTCACTCCAGCACAGCGAGATAAACAACCGTGACATTGATCTATGGCCATCGTGGCGCAAAAGGTGAAGCTCCGGAAAACACCTTGGTCGGCTTCCAGCGATGCCTCGCCCATGGCGTGCGCCGCTGCGAGCTGGATCTTCATTTGTCCAAAGACGGCGAATTGATGGTCATCCATGACCCGACACTCAAACGCACCACGGGACGACGCGGCAAGGTCGTCGAGCACGACGCTGAAGACCTGATTCGTTACGACGCGCGCAGTGGCGGACCAGGCTGGAAACAACCCTGCCCTATCCCGCGCTTGTCGGAATTGTTCGAGAAATGCGATTTCGAGCACTGGCAACTGGAAGTCAAAAGCGCATCGAGGGTTCGCGCCGCGCGCTCGGTGCTCGCAATCAAAGAGCTGGCCGAGCGTTATGGCCTGCTTGATCGGATCACCGTCACATCCGGATCACGGGAAGTGTTGCGGGCCCTGAAGCGCCTGACCCCGGAAATATCGTGCGGACTGGTCGCCGAATACGCCTGGCTCGACCCCTTGAAAGTGGCCAAGCAATACGGCTGCGAGCTGCTGGCGCTTAAGTGGACGTTGTGCACGCCCGAGCGGATAGCCAAAGCCCGCCAGCAAGGGCTGCACGTTTCGGTATGGACAGTGAACGAACCGGCGCTGATGCGTCGGCTCGCGGATTTCGGCGTCGACAGCCTAATCACCGATTACCCTGGCCTCGCCGTCACCACGCTGCGCAACACATGAACTGAAGAGGACCGCCATGCCCGGCGGTCCTCGTTCCTGCCCTCAAAAGCTTTCCCGATTCGGCCAGCGCCAGTTCCGGGTATCTTCTCCAACCGGCTCAGGCCACCGGTCGGAGCCGCTCAAAAAAGCCGGTTTAGCCCGTCAAACGCAGCGACGCGATAGGCTTCGGCCATGGTTGGGTAGTTGAAGGTGGTATTGATGAAATACTTGAGCGTATTCGCCTCACCCGGCTGGTTCATGATCGCCTGACCGATGTGCACGATTTCCGATGCCTGATAGCCGAAGCAATGCACGCCGAGCACCGCCAGCGTTTCTCGATGGAAAAGGATTTTCAGCATACCTACTGGCTCGGCTGAAATCTGCGCCCGTGCCATTCCCTTGAAGAACGCCTTGCCCACTTCGTAGGGAACCTTCGCCTCCGTGAGTTCGCGCTCGTTCTTGCCGATCGAACTGATCTCCGGAATCGTGTAGATACCGGTCGGCACATCGTCGACGAAGCGCCAGCTGTCGTTTTCGACGATGCTCCCGGCAGCCGAACGGCCTTGGTCATAGGCCGCACTGGCCAGCGATGGCCAACCAATCACATCGCCCGCTGCGTAGATATTGCCGACATCGGTACGGTAATGCTCGTCCACCTTGATCTGCCCGCGGCTATTGACCTTGAGACCGATGTTTTCCAGGGCGAGCTTGTCGGTGTTACCGGTCCGCCCGTTACACCAGAGAAAGGCGTCCGCCTTGATCTTCTTGCCCGATTTCAGATGCAGGATGACGCCGTTGTCGACTCCTTCGACACGCTCGTACTCTTCTTTATGACGAATCAATACGTTGTTGTTGCGCAGGTGATAGCTGAGCGCATCGGAGATCTCGTCATCGAGGAAGCTGAGCAACTGATCTCGGTTGTCGATCAGGTCGACCAGCACGCCGAGACCGCTGAAAATCGACGCGTACTCCGAACCGATCACCCCGGCTCCGTAGATGATCAAGCGGCGTGGCGTATGGCTCAGGGTCAGAATGGTATCGCTGTCATATATGCGAGGATGCGAGAAATCGACGTCGGCAGGGCGATAAGGGCGCGAGCCGGTCGCAATGATGAATTGATTGGCCACCAGCGTTTCAACCATGCCGTTGGCACTGACCACTTCGACGGTCTGCTCGTCGGCAAAACTCGCAGTGCCGAAGAAAATGTCGATACGGTTGCGAGCGTAATAGCCGGTACGCGAGGTGACCTGCTTGGCGATTACGCTTTCGGCGCTCTTCAGTACATCGGGAAACGAAAACCAGCGCGGCTCACCGATCTGGCGGAACAACGGGTTGGTGTTGTACTGCATGATCTGGCGCACCGAATGGCGCAGCGCTTTGGACGGGATGGTACCCAGATGAGTGGAGTTGCCGCCGACATGCGGCCTGCTATCGACCACGGCTACCTTACGTCCAGCCTTGACCGCGTTCATTGCAGCGCCTTCGCCGGCAGGGCCCGAGCCCAATACCACCACATCGTAATTGTAGACAGCCATATTCACCCCTGAACACGCAGCAGGCAGCCCTGCCGCCGTTAACAAATTCGGTTGGTCTGGGCGAATCGCCATCGCTGGCGTACCGCCCTGGACCTTACGCCGATAAATCCAAGCGGCATCGGCGCTGCAGCATGCAAGACTCGGGTCGGCGGCCAACGCAGCCGACCACGCCACAGCCGGGGTCAGCGTTTGGTCGCGTCGTACGCGAGATCTGCTTTTTCACCCTGGCTCGCCTGCGCAGTTACTTCTTCGCACTTCTCGCGGCTACCGCCGCAGATCGAGCACTCTTTTTCGATGCCAAGATTGGCGATGCCCCCGCAGGAACCGGCGATGGGCTTACGCCCCATGATCACGCCGATGGACATGCCGAACACGACCAACAGCATGACGAGAAAAACGATTAACCAAGTCATTACTCTGCTCCCGCACCGAATAACTCATCGAAGGCCCCGGTGCTTCTGCTTATGAATTCCTGTCCTTCGCGGATGACGAAAAACGCTGCGATATTTCGCTCTGTCGCATACGCCATTCCCCGCTCGGGACCCATTACCATGAGCACAGTAGACAATCCGTCAGCCCTTAATGTCGAGGGATCGACCACCGTCACAGCCGCCAGATGGTGAACGATAGGGGCGCCGGTTTGCGGATCGAGCGTGTGTGAATAACGTTTGCCGTCACGCTCGAAATAGTTGCGGTAATCACCGGAGGTAGAAACGGCAAAGCCATCCAGTTCGATGATTCGTTGCGCAACCCGCTCGTTATCCCGTGGCGCTTCGATAGCGACGCGCCAGGGCGACCCATCCGGCTTGCGGCCCCGCGCCTTGAGCTCCCCGGTGATCTCTACCAGATAACTGTTGACGCCTGATGCCTCGAGCGCTGCCGCGACCTGATCAACCGCGTAGCCGGCGGCAATACTGTTGAAGTCGACTTGGACAGCCCTGTCCTTGCAAAGCTGCTCGCCCTCTACCCGGACATAATGCTGGCCGACATTTTGCCGAGCCGTGGCAATTTCTTCAGCAGACGGCACCCGCTCGCCTCGCCCCTGCGGACCAAATCCCCAGAGGTTAAGTAGCGGTTCGATGGTCAGATCCAGCGCACCGTCGCTTTCGTCTGAAAGCTGCTGCCCCGCCAGGATCAGCTCGCGCACGCCGTCGGGCATGTTCGTGCATTCGCCTGCAGGCAAAGCATTGAACATTTCGATATCCGAATCGGCCCGGTAGGTCGACAGTTGCCTGTCGATCTCGGCGAGTATCGACTCGGTCTCGCGCTGTAGCTGCCCCTTGTCGGCTGCCTCGCGCCCCGCCACGTACTTGACCGTGTAGGTGCTGCCCATGGTCGGGCCACCGAAGCTTTCCACCTTGTCCTGAAACAGACAGCCCGTCAGGGCCGCCGCCAGGGCGGCAACGATGACGGGCCGAAAGAACGCATGGGCCATGCTAGCCGCCGAAGTCGTCGAGCAGAATGTTCTCCGGTTCGACGCCCAGATCGGTAAGCATCTTGATCACCGAGGCGTTCATCATTGGCGGGCCGCACATGTAGAACTCGCAATCCTCAGGCGCCGGGTGGTCCTTCAGATAGTTCTCGTACAACACGTTGTGAATGAAGCCGGTCGGGCCATTCCAGTTGTCTTCAGGCTGCGGATCGGACAATGCCAGATGCCACTCGAAGTTGTCATTCTCGGCCTGCAGCTGGTCATACTCTTCGACATAGAACGCTTCACGCATGGAACGTGCGCCGTACCAGAAGCTCATCTTGCGCTTGGACTTCAGGCGCTTGAGCTGGTCGAAAATGTGCGAACGCATCGGAGCCATGCCCGCGCCACCACCGATGAAGACCATCTCGGCGTCGGTATCCTTGGCGAAGAACTCACCGAACGGACCGTAAACGGTAACCTTGTCTCCCGGCTTCAAGCTGAACACCCAGGAAGACATCTTGCCTGGTGGCAGATCGTCTTTGCCTGGTGGCGGCGACGCAATACGGATGTTGAACTTAACCAGACCGACCTCTTCCGGGTAGTTCGCCATGGAATAGGCACGAATCACGGTTTCATCAACCTTCGACACATATTTCCACTGGTTGAACTTGTCCCAGTCACCGCGATATTCCTCCTGAATATCGAAGTCCTTGTACCGAACCTCATGCGGCGGACATTCCAGCTGCACGTAACCACCGGCACGGAAGTCGACGTTTTCGCCTTCCGGCAGCTTCAGGGTCAGCTCCTTGATAAAGGTCGCCACGTTCGGGTTGGACAGCACGGTGCATTCCCACTTTTTCACACCGAACACTTCTTCTGGCACTTCGATCTTCATGTCCGCCTTGACCGGAGTCTGGCAGGACAGGCGCCAGCCTTCGCCCGCTTCACGACGGGTGAAATGCGACTCTTCAGTGGGCAGCATCTCGCCGCCGCCGCTCTCGACGATGCACTTGCACTGCGCGCAGGTACCGCCACCGCCGCAAGCGGACGAAAGAAAGATGTTGTTAGCAGCCAGGGTTTGCAGCAGCTTGCCGCCCGCAGGGACGGTAATGGTGCGTTCGCCGTTGATCTCGATGCTCACATCGCCACTGGAAACCAGCTTGGCGCGCGCCGCGAGGATGATTACCACCAGCGCAAGCACGATGGCGGTAAACATACCGATGGCGAGGAAAATTTCGTAACTCATCAGTTCATCCCGTCCTTACAGCTGTACGCCAGAGAAAGACATGAAGCCCAGCGACATCAGTCCGATGGTGATGAAGGTGATACCCAGGCCCTGCAGACCATCCGGCACATCGCTGTATTTGAGCTTCTCGCGAATACCGGCCAGCAACGCGATGGCCAGCGCCCAGGACAGACCCGAGCCGACGCCATAGACAGTACTTTCCGCCAGGTTGTAATCACGTTCGACCATGAACAGCGTGCCGCCCATGATGGCGCAGTTCACGGTGATCAGCGGCAAGAACACACCCAGCGCGTTGTAGAGGCTGGGCACGTACTTATCGAGGGTCATCTCGAGAATCTGAACGATGGCTGCGATCACGCCGATGTAGCTGAGCAGCCCAAGGAAGCTCAGATCGACCTCAGGCAAACCGGCCCAGGACAGCGCACCCGCCTTGAGCAGGTAGGTGTAGATCAGATTGTTGGCCGGAACGGTGATGGTCTGGACCACGATGACCGCGATACCCAAACCGATCGCCGTTTCCACCTTCTTCGAGATCGCGATGAAGGTACACATGCCGAGGAAGAACGCCAGCGCCATGTTTTCGATGAACACAGCGCGGACGAACAGGCTGAGGTAATGCTCCATTAGTAAGCCTCCTTGTTCGAGACTTGCGGCGCCATCTTAAAGGACGGCTTCTCGACCTGCTCTTTCTTCCAGGCGCGGATACCCCAGATGAACAGGCCGATCAGGAAAAACGCCGAAGGCGGAAGTAGCATCATGCCGTTGGGCAGGTACCAGCCACCGTCGTTGACGACCGGAAGAATGGTGTAGCCCATCAGCTTGCCAGCACCGAACAGCTCGCGAATGATGCCGAGGGCAATCAACATGGCGCTGTAGCCGAGCCCGTTGCCTAGGCCATCGAAGAACGACAGCATGGGCGGGTTCTGCATGGCGAATGCTTCGGCGCGTCCCATCACGATGCAGTTGGTGATGATCAGACCGACGAATACCGATAGCTGTTTGGACAGGGAAAAGGCGTAGGCCTTGAGCACCTGATCAACCAGAATCACCAGTGAGGCGATGATCACCATCTGCACGATCATGCGGATCGAGCCTGGAATCTGGCTGCGAATCATCGAGATGAACAGATTGGAAAACGCCACCACCAGCGTCAGCGCAACGGACATGACCAGCGCGGTCTTAAGGTTGGAGGTGACTGCCAGCGCCGAACAGATTCCAAGAATCTGTAAGCCGATGGGGTTGTTATTAAAGACCGGATTGAACAGGACTTCTTTGATAGTAGGTTGCGACATGGTCAAGCCTCCCCAGCGCGCAGGTTAGCGATAAATGGACCGAATCCGTTCTCGCCCAGCCAGAAGTGCAGCAGGTTGTTCACCCCGTTGCTGGTCAGGGTCGCGCCAGCCAGCGCGTCGACCTGATGGTCGGCTCGCGGACTTTGCGGATCGACGCCGCCTTTGACCACCTGGATGGCCAGCTTGCCGTTCTCGCTGAACAGCTCTTTGCCCTGCCACAGGCCACGCCATTTGGGATTGTCCACCTCGCCGCCGAGACCGGGAGTCTCGCCATGCTGATAGAAGCCCAGCCCTTCGACGGTGTTGAGATCGCCCTTGACGGCGATGAAGCCGTACAGCGTCGACCACAGCCCGTAGCCACGGACCGGCATGATCAGCGTAGCGACCTCGCCATTCTCCTCGACGGTGTAAACGACGCTGTAGCGCTCGCGACGCTTGATCGAAGCGATATCCTCATCACCCGAGAGCGCTTGCGAAAGCTCCGGGTCCTTGGCTGCAACCAGCGGATCGAAAGTGTTCGGATCGAACTCATCGCTGTACTCGCCTGTTTCCAGGTTGACCAGCTTCGCGACGATACGCTCCTTGTAGAGGGCCTTCACCTGGTTGCCAGACATGCCTGGCTCACCCAGACCGGCAATCGCCAGGATGCTACGCTGCTTATCCAGCTGACGATTTTCCAGCTGCGTCGGGCGAAGCGCCACGGCCGCACCCGCAACGAACACCGAGCAGACCAGGCAGACCAACAAGGCCACGACCAGTGTGCGAACGGTGGATTCTTTTTGACTAGACATTACGTGCCAGCCTCCGCTTGATGTTGGCCTGAACGACAAAGTGGTCAATCAACGGTGCGCACAGGTTGGCGAACAGAATCGCCAGCATCATGCCCTCCGGAAATGCCGGGTTCACCACCCGGATCAAGACCACCATCAGTCCAATAAGAATGCCGAAGACCCATTTGCCCGTATTGGTCATCGACGCAGAAACCGGGTCGGTCGCCATGAAAATCAGGCCGAAGGCGAAACCGCCCACCACCATGTGCCAGTACCAAGGCATGGCGAACATCGGATTGCTGTCCGAGCCGATCAGGTTGAACAGATAGCTCAGTGCAATCATGCCCACCATCACGCCGCTGACGATCCGCCAGGATGCGATCTTGGTCATCAACAGCACAGCTCCACCAATGAAGATGGCCAGCGTACTGGTTTCGCCGATCGAGCCGTGAATGGTACCGATGAAGGCATCCATCCAAGTGATACCGCTGCCGATCACATTCTCCATACCGCCGGCAAAGCTCAGGCTGAGCGCCGTTGCGCTGGAGAATCCATCCACTGCTGTCCATACGGCATCACCGGACATCTGGGCCGGGTAGGCGAAGAACAGGAAGGCACGACCGGTGAGCGCAGGGTTGAGGAAGTTCTTGCCGGTACCGCCGAAGATTTCCTTGCCGATCACAATACCGAAGCTGATACCCAGCGCGACCTGCCACAGCGGAATGCTGGGCGGCAGAATCAGGGCAAACAGCACCGATGTGACGAAGAATCCTTCGTTGACCTCGTGCTTGCGGATCGAGGCGAACAATACTTCCCAGAAACCGCCCACGATGAAGGTCACCGCGTAGACAGGGATGAAGTAGGCCGCGCCCTGGATGAAGTTATCCCACAGGCTGTTCGGATCGAAGCCGGCCAGCGCGCTGACCAACGCCAGTCGCCAACCTTCTTGCGAAGCAAGCAGATCCGGGCTCTGTGCGTAGATCAGGTTGGCCTGGTAGCCGGTATTCCACATGCCGAAAAACATCGCCGGGAAAGTGCACAGCCAGACCGTGATCATCATCCGCTTGAGGTCGATACCGTCACGCACGTGAGCGGTGGTCTTGGTTACGCTACCGGGACGATAAAGGAAGGTGTCTGCGGCTTCGTAGAGTGCATACCACTTCTCGTACTTGCCGCCCTTCTCGAAATTGTGCTCGATCTTGTCGAGGAATTCGCGAATGCCCATTCCTTACCCCTCCTTCTCAATGCGAGTCAGGTTGTCCCGCAGGATCGGGCCGTATTCGTATTTGCCGGCACAGACGTAGGTGCACAGCGCCAGATCCTCTTCATCCAGCTCGAGGCAGCCAAGCTTCTGCGCAACTTCGGTGTCGCCAACGATCAAGGAACGCAGCAGTTGAGTTGGCAACACGTCAAGCGGCATGACCTCCTCGTAGTTACCGACTGGCACCATGGCGCGGGGACTGCCATTGGTGGATGTAGAAAAGGCGAACTTCTTACCGCCCATCAGCTTGGAGATGTAGATATTGAGGATCGAGTGCTTGTCGCTACCGGCACGCAGGTAATGCAACATCTCGCGCTCTTTGCCCTCACGCAGGCAGGAAACCTGCTGGTGATACCGGCCCAGGTAGGCGAAGGCGCCATGCGCCGTACGACCACCCAATACCGAACCGGAAACGACGCGATTGGCGCCCGGCTGCAGCTCACCGGCCGTCAGCTCGTCGAGGCTGGCGCCTAGACGAGTACGTACCAGACGCGGATTTTCCACCACGGGACCGGCAAGTGACACCACGCGCTCGACCGACAGACGGCCACTGGTGAACAGCGCGCCAACGGCGATCACGTCCTGGTAGCCGATGGTCCAGACACTTTTGCTGGCGCTGACCGGATCGAGAAAATGGATGTGCGTACCGGCCAAACCCGCCGGATGAGGTCCGGCGAAACTCTCGATTTTCACCTTGGCGAGCTGCTCGCCTGGTAGCGAGGCGCCCTCGGCTTTGCACAGGAACAGCTTGCCTAGATTGCCGAGCACCTTCAGGCCCGCTTCGAAGTCAGCGGCACGCTCAGCGATGATGATGGTAGGGTCCGCCGCCAGCGGATGGGTATCCATCGCTGTGACGAAAATGGAGCTGGGTACCGCATCGATGGCCGGAACTTTGCTGTAAGGGCGCGTACGCAGCGCGGTCCAAAGACCTGATTGCTGCAGATTCTCGCGAACCTGGGCATCGCTTAGCCCTTCGAGTTCAGCGGACGCGTACTGGCTGAACATCACCTCTTCCGCTCCGTCGAGATCAACGACCACCGACTGAAGGACGCGCTTTTCGCCGCGGTGGATGGCGCTGACGGTGCCAGCACCCGGCGCGGTGAAAACCACCCCTGGTGTCTTCTTGTCGGAGAACAAGACTTGCCCCAACTTGACCCGATCACCGACCTGGACCTCCATGGTCGGCTTCATGCCAGGGTAATCAAACCCTACGACGGCAACGCTTCGCACGGGCCTTCCAGCCTCGATACGCTGCGCCGGCGCACCTGCAATGGGCAAATCAAGCCCACGTTTTATATTGATCATCGGTTCGCTAACCACTGATTTAAAAGGCTTTTTTTACGAGCGCCGCGACTTCACTAAAGTCGAATTGCACGGCGCGCGCTGATAAGTTATCAGCGCGACGCTATGCCGCGGGCCCAGGTAGAAATCCGCCCGATTATAGAGGTCGCAAGCCGTGACTGACCACCCAGGGTCTTTCAATTTTTTGACTAGAGACAAGCGATTCGCCGTAACCAACTATTGACGCTGCCCATTCCGGGCCGAACAACTCCGCATATTTCCCGACGAAATGAAAAACGGGAGCCGAAGCTCCCGTTTCTTTGCACCCGATGCGTTAGCGCGGGAAGGCTGGCGGGTTCACGCCAGCCATATCTTCCATCACGCGGACTACCTGGCAGCTATAGCCGAACTCGTTGTCGTACCACACATACAGAACGACACGGTTGTCGCTGCAGATGGTCGCTTCGGCATCCACCACGCCTGCATGACGCGAACCGACGAAGTCCGTCGAAACCACTTCCTGCGAATTGACGAAGTCGATCTGCTTTTGCAGATCCGAATGCATGGCCATCTGGCGCAGGTATTCGTTGATCTCTTCGCGGGTCGTGGCCTTTTCCAGGTTCAGATTGAGAATGGCCATGGAAACGTTAGGCGTCGGCACCCGGATGGCGTTGCCCGTCAGCTTGCCTTTGAGCACCGGCAACGCCTTGGCAGCGGCAGTGGCGGCCCCGGTCTCGGTGATGACCATGTTCAGCGCAGCGCTACGACCGCGACGACTGCCCTTGTGGAAGTTATCGATCAGGTTCTGGTCGTTGGTGTAGGAGTGCACGGTCTCCACATGACCATTGACGATGCCGTACTGATCGTTAACCGCCTTGAGCACTGGCACGATGGCGTTGGTGGTACAGGAGGCTGCCGATACGATCTTGTCATCAGCGGTGATATCGCCATGGTTAATGCCATGCACGATGTTCTTCAGCTCGCCCTTGCCAGGCGCGGTCAGAACGACGCGCGCAACACCAGGGCACTTGAGATGCTGGCTGAGGCCTTCGGCATCACGCCACTTGCCGGTGTTGTCGACCAGCAGCGCGTTCTCGATGCCGTACTGGGTGTAATCCACCGAGGACGGGTCGTTCGAGTAGATCACCTGAATCAGGTTGCCGTTAGCTGTGATGGTGTTGTTTTCCGCATCGATGTGGATGGTGCCGTCGAACGGACCATGTACCGAATCACGACGCAGCAGACTGGCGCGCTTGACCAGGTCGTTCTCGGCGCCCTTGCGTACGACGATCGCCCGCAGGCGCAGGCCGTCGCCACCGCCGGTCTTCTCGATGAGGATGCGCGCCAGCAGGCGGCCGATACGACCGAAACCATAAAGCACGACGTCCGTGCCTTTGTGTACGCCCGAGGTATTGCGCTTGCCAGCCACTTCGGCCAGTTCGTCACGCACGAACTGATCGAGGGTTCGGCCATTGCCTTCGGCCTTGTACTTGGCAACGACTTTGCCCAGGTCGACCGAAGCGGCACCCAGATTCATGTCGCTCATAGTGGTAAGGATCTGGTGCGTCTCATGCACGCAGAGTTCGGCTTCGTCAGCCTGACGGTGACGTGCGAATCGATGCGCCTTGAGCAGCGCGATGACCGAGCGATTGATCAGGCCACGGCCATAGATGGAAGTCACCACGTTGTTGTTACGATACAGCTGACCAATCAGCGGAATCATCGCTTCGGCGAGGGCTTCTCGATCAATCCATTCACCAAGACACTGGTCGGGCTTCTGAGTCACGGGCAGTTCCTTCCAACATGTAGGGGCTGAGAAAAGGGGCTACATTATGCCGGCGCACCCTAGCGCCGGCAATCTGTGCAGCGGAAACACTGACAGCGTCCCGCGCAGATAGTTACAATCCGCGCGGTCCATTTTTTGACCGGAGCCACGCCCACTCGTGTCCGTATTGCGCCTTCCGCCCATGCCTGCCGCCAGCGGCAAGCAAACCTGGGGCAACCTTCCCGGAGCCGCGCTGAGCCTGGCCATTGCCGAAGCAGCCAGCAACGCAGAGCGTTTCACCCTTCTCCTCACTGCCGACAGCCAAAGCGCCGAACGCTTGCAGGAAGAACTCGCGTTCTTCGCCCCGACGCTACCGGTGCTGCATTTTCCCGACTGGGAAACACTGCCCTATGACGTCTTTTCGCCGCACCAGGACATCATTTCCCAGCGCATCGCAGCGCTCTATCAGCTTCCCGAGCTGACCCACGGCGTGCTGGTAGTCCCCATCACTACCGCGCTACACAGGCTCGCCCCAAAGCGCTTTCTGCTTGGCTCCAGCCTGGTGCTGGACGTCGGCCAGAAGCTCGACGTCGAACAGATGCGCATGCGCCTGGAAGCAGCCGGCTACCGCTGCGTCGATACCGTTTACGAGCATGGCGAGTTTGCCGTGCGTGGTGCGCTGATCGATCTGTTTCCTATGGGCAGCACGCTGCCCTATCGCATCGACCTGTTCGACGACGAGATCGAAACGTTGCGCACCTTCGATCCGGAAAATCAGCGCTCGATCGACAAGGTCGAGTCGATCCGCCTGCTGCCAGCGCGCGAGTTTCCGTTGAAAAAGGAGTCGGTCACCGGTTTCCGCGCGCGGTTTCGTGAACGCTTCGATGTCGATTTCCGCCGCTGCCCGGTCTATCAGGACCTGTCCACCGGGATCACACCAGCGGGCATCGAGTACTACCTGCCGCTGTTCTTCGACGAAACCTCGACGTTGTTCGACTACCTCCCAGAGGACACTCAGGTCTTCTCGCTGCCCGGAATCGAGCAAGCCGCCGAGCATTTCTGGAAGGACGTACGCAATCGCTACGAGGAACGCCGCGTCGATCCCGAGCGGCCTCTGCTGCCGCCCGCCGAGCTGTTCATGCCGGTCGAAGACTGCTTCGCCCATCTGAAATCCTGGCCACGAGTAGTGGCCAGTCAGGACGATGTCGAGACCGGTATCGGACGCGAGCGTTTCCCGGCCAGCCGCTTTCCTGAATTGGCGATAGACGCCAAGGCCAGCGAGCCGCTGGGGGCGCTGCGCCGCTTCCTCGACGAATTTCCTGGCCGTGTGTTGTTCACCGCTGAATCGGCTGGGCGCCGCGAGGTCCTGCTGGAACTGCTGGCACGGTTGAAACTACGCCCGCAGGAAGTCTCTGGCTGGCCGGAGTTCGTTGAAAGCCGAGAGCGGCTGGCGATCGCCATCGCCCCGCTGGACGACGGACTGTTGCTAGAAGACCCATCGCTGGCACTGATCGCGGAGAGCCCGCTGTTCGGCCAACGGATCATGCAACGGCGCCGCCGCGAAAAAGGTCGTGACGCCGGCGAGAACGTCATCAAGAACCTTACCGAGCTGCGTGAAGGCGCGCCGGTGGTCCATATCGACCATGGTGTCGGCCGCTATCAGGGACTGGTCACGCTGGAAATCGAAGGTCAGGCCGCCGAGTTCTTGATGCTGCAGTACGCCGAGGAAGCCAAGCTCTACGTGCCGGTATCCAGCCTGCATCTGATCGCGCGCTACACCGGCAGCGACGATGCGCTGGCGCCGTTGCATCGCCTGGGCTCGGAAACCTGGCAGAAGGCCAAGCGCAAGGCCGCCGAGCAGGTTCGCGATGTCGCCGCCGAGCTGCTCGATATCTACGCCCGCCGCGCCGCCCGCGAGGGGTACGCCTTCGAAGACCCGCAACTCGATTACGAAACATTCAGCGCTGGTTTCCCTTTCGAGGAAACACCGGACCAACAAGCCGCCATCGAGGCCGTGCGCAGCGATATGCTGGCGCCCAAGCCCATGGACCGCCTAATCTGCGGCGACGTCGGCTTCGGCAAGACCGAAGTGGCCATGCGCGCCGCTTTCATTGCGGTGCACAGCGGTCGTCAGGTGGCCGTCCTGGTGCCCACCACCCTACTCGCCCAGCAGCACTACAACAGCTTTCGCGACCGCTTCGCCGATTGGCCGGTGCGCGTCGAGGTGATGAGCCGTTTCAAGTCCGCCAAGGAAATCCAAGGCGCGGTGCAAGAGCTGGCCGAAGGCAAGGTCGACATTCTCATCGGCACCCACAAACTGCTGCAGGACGACGTGAAGTTCACCAATCTGGGTCTCGTCATCATCGACGAAGAACACCGTTTCGGCGTGCGCCAGAAAGAACAGCTCAAGGCCCTGCGCAGCGAAGTGGACATCCTCACGCTCACCGCCACTCCAATTCCGCGCACCTTGAACATGGCGGTGGCCGGCATGCGCGACCTTTCGATCATCGCCACGCCGCCAGCGCGCCGCCTGTCGGTACGCACCTTCGTCATGGAGCAACAGAACTCGGTCATCAAGGAAGCACTGCTACGCGAGCTGCTGCGTGGCGGCCAGGTCTACTACCTGCACAACGACGTGAAGACCATCGAGAAATGCGCCGCCGACCTCGCCGAGCTGGTACCGGAAGCGCGTATCGGCGTGGGCCATGGACAGATGCGCGAGCGCGAGCTCGAACAGGTGATGGGCGATTTCTATCACAAACGCTTCAACGTGCTGATCGCCTCGACCATCATCGAAACCGGTATCGACGTGCCCAGCGCCAACACCATCATCATCGAACGCGCCGACAAGTTCGGCCTGGCCCAGCTGCATCAGCTGCGCGGACGCGTCGGACGCAGCCACCACCAGGCCTACGCCTATCTGCTGACGCCACCACGCAAGGCCATGACCCCCGACGCGGAAAAGCGCCTGGAAGCCATCGCCAACGCACAGGATCTCGGCGCAGGCTTCGTCCTCGCCACCCACGACCTGGAAATCCGCGGGGCCGGCGAGCTGCTCGGCGACGGCCAGAGCGGACAGATCCAGGCCGTCGGATTCACGCTTTATATGGAAATGCTCGAACGGGCAGTCAAGTCGATCCAGAAAGGCGAACAGCCCAACCTCGACCAACCGCTGGGAGGTGGCCCGGAAATCAATCTGCGCGTACCGGCGCTGATCCCCGAGGATTATCTGCCGGACGTCCACGCGCGCCTGATCCTCTACAAACGCATCGCCAACGCCACCGACGAGAACGGACTACGCGAGCTGCAGGTCGAAATGATTGATCGCTTCGGCCTGCTGCCCGAACCGGCCAAGCATCTGGTCAGGCTGACGCTGCTCAAGCTCCAGGCCGCCAGCCTCGGCATCACCAAGATCGACGCAGGGCCGCAGGGCGGGCGTATCGAGTTCGCCGCGGATACCAGCGTCGATCCGATGGTGCTGATCAAGCTGATCCAGAGCCAACCCAACCGCTACAAGTTCGAAGGCGCCACCATGTTCAAATTCCAGGTGCCGATGGAGCGGCCCGAAGAGCGCTTCAACACGCTTGAAGCCTTGCTCGAGCGACTGGCGGCGAACGGGTGAGGATGCAGTTCACGTGCAATTAACCCTAGGCGGCGCGCTGATTGATGTCCGGTAGTTTTCTGGCCCATCTGCCGCCGACCTGGCGGCTGGCATTTTCTGAAAACGCGCTCGCCCGCGGGATGCAATATGCCCACGAACGGCGCGTCAGCCTGCTGCGCGAGGATGCACGATTCGCCGAAGGCACCTGCCGTGGCGCAGGCGACAATCAATATCGGCAATCACTGCAGCTTTCGGGCAACGGCGGGCTCAGCTGCATCTGCAGTTGTCCGGTAGGCCTCAATTGCAAGCATGCGGCGGCGCTCATCCTCTATCTTGAGCATCAGGCCGACCACACAACATCGCCCGCAGCCGAAGAGCCACCTGACCAGCTTCCAGGCACCGTGGAACACTGGTTATCCCAACTTCCGCGGGCGCTGGGCGAGCCCCAGACCGCTGGCGAGCAATGGTGTCTGCACTACCGGGTCACGCCGGGCGTTCACATCGAGGTCTACAAAGTACGACTGCGAAAGGATGGTTCCTTCGGCGAAAGGCAGCCCTATTACGGCGTACGCGAAGCCAGCTTTCGCCAACCACGCTTCATGCAGCCTCTGGATTTGCATATCGCGGCGCTCCTGGCATTGGGCCGCGGTGCCAGCCACGGATTCACGCTCAGCGGCGAAAACGGCGGCGAGGCTCTGCGCCTGATTCTGGAAACTGGCCGTGCGTATCTCGACTGGGCCCGTCCACCGCTGCAGTTTGGCCTGTCTCGCCAGGCGCGCTTCAACTGGACGCAGCAATCCGATGGATCCTTCCAGCCAACGCTGGACATGAACGACCCCGCAGAGGAACTACTCTCCACCGTCGATCCGCTGTACTACCTCGACGAACGGCGAAACGAAGTCGGTCTGATCGATCATGGATTGACGCCGGCCTTGGCCCGTCATCTACTCGCCGCCCCCTCGGTTCCGTCAGCCAAGGCCGCCTTGTTCAGCCTGTCGCTCAATGAAATCGCCCCGCAGCTTCCAGCGCCTGCCAAAGCGCAAGAACAGCGGATTGACGATGTTATGCCCATCGCCCAGCTCGCCCTGGGCAGCCATCATGCGGTCAATTACCAGCCGAGCAGCGGGCGCATGGTGAATGAGCATCAGCACCGCGCGGGGCTCAGTTTCGTCTACGGTAAAACCAGCGTGCACGGCAACGCCAAAGCCGAGCAGCGCATCCGTCAGACCGAAGGCGAACGGGTGCTCAGCATGGCTCGCCAACCCGCCGCGGAACAGGCGCTACGCCAGCAATTGAAGCAGCTGGGCTTTCGTCCGTCGTTGCGACAAAGCCTGGCCTTGCCGAAGGATTCGGCGGAGATGTACGACCTGCCCAGCGAAACCGCCTGGCTGCATTTCGTCCAGCAACAGTTGCCGCAGCTGCGCGAACAGGGCTGGCGGATCGTCATGCAACCCGGCTTCGCGTATGACCTGACGCCTGTAGACGCCTGGTACGTCGAAGTCGACGAGCCGCCGGAGCACAGCTGGTTCGATCTGGAACTCGGCATTATCGTGGAAGGCGAACGCATCAGCCTGTTGCCGGTCCTGCTCGGCCTGATCCGCAGAAACCCGGCGCTGCTGTCCCAGCAGGCCTTGGCTCGGCGCGCCGACGACGAAACCCTTCGCGTACAGCTAGACAAGCGCCGCGGGGACGATGACCGCCCCTTGCAAGTGCTGCTGCCATTTGGCCGTCTGAAAACCATCATGGCCACCCTCGCCGAACTGTACCTTCGCGACGACCAGCCAAGCGCCGACACGCTTCGTCTGGGACGCGCCGATGCGGCACGACTGGCGCAACTGGATGCGCTCTCCCCGCACTGGCATGGCGGCGAGCTGATGCGCGAGTTCGCCCAACGTCTGCGCGACTATCGCCAGCAAGCGGTCAGCGCTCCGACCGGTCTGAATGCGCAGTTGCGGCCCTATCAGCTGGAGGGTCTGCGCTGGATGCAGACGCTACGCAGCCTCGAGGTCGGCGGCATCCTCGGCGACGACATGGGACTGGGCAAGACACTGCAAACCCTGGCTCATCTTCTTTTGGAAAAAGAGGCAGGCCGCCTCGATCGGCCCTGCCTGGTGGTCATGCCCACCAGCCTCATCCCCAACTGGCAAGACGAGGCAGCTCGCTTCGCCCCTGCCCTGAAAGTGGTCACACTGCACGGTTCGTCACGCCAGCAGCATTACGAACACCTGGCCGAATACGACGTTTTGTTCACTACCTATGCGCTGCTGCCCAGGGATATCGACCGACTCGTCGAACTGCCCTTGCACATCTTGGTGCTCGATGAAGCGCAGAACATCAAGAACGCCAGCAGCAAAGCCGCCCAGGCTGCCGGACGCCTGAATGCCCGGCAGCGCCTTTGTCTCACCGGCACGCCTCTGGAAAACCACCTGGGCGAGTTATGGTCGCTGTTCCACTTCCTCATGCCCGGCTGGCTGGGCGATGCAAAGCGATTCAACCGCGATTACCGCAACCCTATCGAAAAAAACGGCGACACCGATCGGCTGCAGCACCTCACGACACGGATCAAGCCATTCCTGTTGCGACGGCGCAAGGAACAGGTGGCGCGGGAGCTGCCTACCAAGAATGAAATCCTGCATTGGGTAGAACTGAACGCAGCCCAGCGCGACCTCTATGAAACCGTACGGTTGGCGATGGACAGCAAGGTTCGCGACGAGATCGACCGCAAAGGGTTGGCACGCAGCCAGATCGTCATTCTCGATGCGTTGCTCAAGCTGCGCCAGGTTTGCTGCGATCTGCGTCTGGTCAAGAGCGACGCCGCCAAGCCGACCCGCGGAAGCAGTTCGGGCAAACTCGACAGCCTGATGGAAATGCTCACCGAGCTGTTGGCAGAGGGACGCCGCATCCTGCTGTTTTCACAGTTCACCTCGATGCTCGCGCTGATCGAAGAAGAGCTCCGCAGCCGCGCCATCGACTACGTTCAGATCACCGGCGACACCAAAGACCGGCGCGCGCCGGTGCGGCGCTTCCAGAGCGGCGAAGTACCCCTGTTTCTGATCAGCCTCAAGGCCGGCGGCACAGGGCTGAACCTGACCGCCGCCGACACCGTGATCCATTACGATCCCTGGTGGAATCCCGCGGCGGAAAACCAGGCCACCGACCGCGCCCATCGTATCGGCCAGGACAAGCCTGTGTTCGTCTACAAGCTGATTGCGCGCGCCACGGTGGAAGAAAAGATCCAGCAGTTGCAGCAACACAAGGCCGACCTGGCAGCCGGAGTGCTGGATGCCGGCTATCGTGGTGACTGGCAGTTGGAGCCGAGTGATATCGAAGCACTGTTCGCGCCGCTACCCTAGCGCAAGGAATATCGACGATGCGACGACTGGCAATCCCCACCGATTTCGATCGGGTCTATGACATCTACATGCACGAAGCGGTGGTGCCGTTTCTGGGCTTCGACCCGATGCCTCGGGAGGCTTTCGGCAAAGTTTTCGAGCCATTGTTCGAAAGTGGCTGTTTCTATGTCTACGAGGCGAATGGCCAGGTGCAGGGGTTCTACAAAGCACAACGGCACGTTGGCCGCGCGGCGCACGTCGCTTATCTGGGAACCCTGGCGGTGGCACCGGAAGCACAGGGCAGCGGCATCGCCGGCGCGATGATGGGCGATGCCCTCGCCCACCTGCGCAAAGCCGGCATCACTCGCGTAGAGCTCACCGTGGAAGCCGACAATCCGCGCGCCATCGCCTTTTATGAACGCATTGGATTCGTTCTCGAAGGCGTCCAGCGGGCGGCATACAAACGCGCCTGTGACGACCGCTATGTCGATGAACTGATGTATGGATTGCTGCTGAACGCAGAATGAATCGCCACAAATCGAAGCGGCGCCAGGCGGTCCCGAATCGCCCGGCGCCGCGCCGTGCGATCAGCCTTTCAGCTTGACCGCGGTCTGAGCGACCAGCTCGCCCTGATAACGGGCGATGGTCAGCTCCTTCTGGGACGGCTGACGCGAGCCGTCGCCGCCGGCGATGGTCGAAGCCCCGTAAGGCGTGCCGCCGTTGACTGCGGAAATGTCGAAGAACTCGCCGATGCCGTAGCCTGTCGGCACGATGATCATCCCGTGGTGCGCCAGCGTGGTCCAGGTCGAGGTGATGGTCATCTCCTGCCCGCCACCGGTCCCGGTGGAGGTGAATACGCTGGCCACCTTGCCATGCAGCGCGCCCTTGGCCCAGAGGCCCCCGGTCTGGTCGAGGAAGTTGCGCATCTGCCCGGACATGTTGCCGAAGCGGGTTGGCGTGCCGAAGATGATGGCATCGTAATCGGGCAGTTCGGCCGGGCTGGCGACCGGCGCGGCCTGATCGACCTTGCCGCCGGCGTTCTTGAAGGCGTCCGCCGGCATGGTCTCCGGCACGCGCTTGATGGTCACCTCGACACCCTCGACGCGGCGTGCGCCTTCGGCGACGGCGTTGGCCATGGTTTCGATGTGGCCGTACATCGAGTGATAGAGCACAAGAATCTTCGCCATCTGTATTTCCTCTTCCTGGTTGGTGTTCCGGTTCTTTGCGTCTTACCGGACGCTCAGCATGACTGGGTCGTCTTCCAGACACGCCTGCCAGCCGCGCCCCGGTATTCGGCAACCTGTCCGATGGAAAGTGTCGCGGCACAGACGCACATCGACCCGGGGCGACATGACGCGCCAGTAAACAAGCCGATCTTCCATTGGATTGCTGCGTGCTTGGGTAGATTATTCCGCACGAATCAATCGATAAATCGGATATAACCGCCGCGGGACGTCAGGCAAGAAACCCCAGCACGTCCTCCAGCAGCAACTCAGGCACTTCTTCTGGAAGGTAATGACCGGCCGGCAACGCCCTGCCCTCTACATCCACCGCCACTGCCCGCCACTCCTTCAGCGGATCGAAACAGCGCTGGATGACGCCCCTCGAACCCCAGAGCACCAGCAACGGTGCCTGGATCATTCGGCCGGCGGCGCGGTCCTCGCGGTCATGCTCGAGATCGATGCCAGCGCTGGCCCGATAGTCTTCGCAAAAGGCGTGAATGGTGCCGGGCAGCTTCATGCAGCGCAGATATTCGGCGTAGGCCGCGTCGCTGAATGGATGGACATGGTCGGCACGGGTGGCCACGGCGCTGCGCAGGATCAGTTCGGGATCAGCCTCGAGCAACGTTTCCGGCAACGGTGCTGGACGAATCAGAAAGAACCAGTGCCAGTAAGCCCGAGCAAAGGTTTCGTCGGTCTGACTGTACATCGCCAGGGTCGGTGCGATGTCGAGCAGGATCAGTCGCCGAACCGCTTGTGGATGGTCCATCGCCAGACGGTGGCTGACCCTCGCACCGCGGTCATGAGCCAGAATGTCGAAGCGCTCGAAACCCAGCTTGCCCATCAGCTCGACTTGGTCGCGGGCCATCTCGCGCTTGCTGTAGGCAATGTGATATTCGCCGCCGTCGGGCTTGCTGCTGTCGCCATAGCCTCGCAGGTCGGCAGCCACCACGGTGAATCGCGCAGCCAGCTCGTCAGCGATCTCGTGCCAAATAACATGGGTTTGCGGGTAACCGTGCAGCAGCAGCAACGGCGGACCTGAGCCGCCCTTGCGATAGTTGATCGTCACACCGTTAACGTCGCATTCGCCGCGCTGGAAGTGCTCGAACATCGGACCGCTCCTGCAGGAAAAATCTTAAGCCTAGGCGCAGGCGGCGCGTTCGCAACGGAGCATTGCAACAGACCTGCGGTACCGATCGAGTTACGGGCCCGAGGTGCCAGCAGGCTCAGCCGAGCGCCAGCGGCAGAAACAGCGCGATAAGAATACCCAGCAGGCTCATCCCCAACGCGGCGAATGCCCCGCACTCATCACCCTCTTCCAGCGCCCGCGCCGTGCCAATGGCGTGGGCATTGATGCCGTAACTCAACCCACGGGCCGCCGGGTGATCGACGCCGGCCCAGCCCAGCAGCAGCGGCGCCAGCGCCGTTCCGATCACACCGGTGAGCATCACGAATACCGCGGCTAGCGAAGCCAGGCCGCCAATCTGCTCGGCCACCAGCATGGCGATCGGCATGGTTGCGGCCTTGGGCGACAAACTCATCAGTACGGAGAAGTCCGCTCCCAACGCCCCGGCGATCATCAGTGTCAGGACCACGCCCAGTACTCCACCGCTGACCAAAGTGATAAGGATCGGCCAGAACAATTGCTGGATACGCCGTATATGCCGGTACAACGGCACCGCCAGCGCCACAGTCGCAGGGCCGACCAGCACGGCAATCATCGAGGCATCGGCCCGGTAGCTCGCATAGTCGATTCCGCACAGATAGAGCGTGCCGACCACCAGCAGCATGCCGACCATGACCGGCTGCAGCACCAGCCAACCACTGCGCCGGTAAAGCGCAAGCGCCAGTTGGAACGCGATGAGGGTCAGCCCCACGGAAAACAGGGGGTGCTCCAGCGTCATTACCCAGACGCCGCGCCAGTCGACATCGCTCATGCCTGATCCTCCTGACGGCTATCCATACGCCTGATCAGCACCTGCATCAGCCAGCCGCAGAACGGCACGGTCACCGCGAGCGACAGAACCAGCCCGGCCGCGATGGCGGGCAGGTCGGCAAGCAGAGCATCGCTGCTGGTCATGATTCCCGCCGCCGGCACGATAAGCAGTAATGGCAGGTACTGCAGCAACAGCGCGGCGGTTTTCTCCAAGGGTTCCGGAATACCCCGTCTCAGAAGCAGTACGCCAAACAGCAGCACCATGCCGATGATCGGGCCGGGCAGCGCCGGCAACAACGAAAGGTGGATGACGCTGCCAAGCAGCTGCAGTACGACCAGCCAGGTCAGGCCTTTGAGAATCATTGGGGTCCTCGATGAACAACAGAAGGGAACGGGGATGATGCCGGGAACGGCGGCTCACGGCACGCTTTCGCAACGCCGTTTGGACTATCACCCGGCTGCGCCTCGACGAAACAGGTGCAGATCGGTCTGAAAAAGTCGGATCAGCGGCACAGTGCGCACTGTGACCTGAGGTCGCAGGCTCCGCTCATTCTTTTTACTCACCGGCGTTTTCGGCGTCCCTGCGCCCTTCGTGGCGGGGGTTCTCCGCTCGACACAGGGCGCGCGAAGCCTGTGATTCTTCGAATCGAGTCATCATCTGATCCGTATTTTTCCGTCCGACCTGAGCCTGTTATGCACCCGGTGTGCGTCCGATCATCAGCGCCGCCTGATTAGCCTGATAGGGGCGACACAATGACCGAACGAATCCCCGCCGCGATCATCGACTCCGTTGATCCGCGCAAGCCCATACGCCTGACGCCTGCACAAGCGGGCGGCCCGATCCACACCCGCAGCTTCAGCGGCCTGTTCCGCAATCTGCGCCTGGTCGGCAGCGGACTGCTGTTTCTGCTCTATTTCGGCACCCAATGGCTAACCTGGGATGGACGCCAGGCAGTGCTCTGGGATCTGGGCAAACAACAGTTTCATATCTTCGGAGCCACCTTCTGGCCACAGGATTTCATCCTGCTGTCAGGCTTGCTGATCATCGCGGCATTCGGCCTGTTCTTCATCACCGTGCTGGCCGGCCGCGTCTGGTGTGGCTACGCCTGCCCACAGAGCATCTGGACCTGGGTGTTCATGTGGGCCGAGAAAATCACCGAGGGTGATCGCAGCCAGCGCATCAAACTGGATGCCGCGCCCTGGTCGCTCAGCAAGCTCTTGCGGCGCAGCACCAAGCACGCGGTCTGGCTGGCGGTGAGTCTGGCCACGGCAATTGCTTTCATCGGCTACTTCACTCCGGTACGCGAGCTGGTGGGCGGCCTGTTCAGCCTGCAACTGAGCGCGACCACCGGCTTCTGGTTGTTCTTCTTCACTGCCGCCACCTATATCAATGCCGGTTGGCTGCGCGAGAAAGTGTGCCTGCACATGTGCCCTTATTCGCGTTTCCAGAGCGTGATGTTCGACGCTGACACGCTGGTGGTGTCCTACGATGCCGCACGCGGTGAGCATCGCGGCGCGCGGCGCAAGGACAGCGACCCGCGTGCCAAAGGCCTCGGCGACTGCATCGACTGCACCTTGTGCGTGCAGGTCTGCCCCACCGGCATCGACATCCGCGACGGCCTGCAACTCGACTGCATCAGCTGTGGCGCTTGCATCGACGCCTGCGACAGCGTGATGGACAAGATGGGCTACGCTCGAGGCCTGGTCCGCTATACCTCCGAACGTGCCCTGGAAGGTGGCAAAACTCACTTGCTACGACCGCGCCTGGTCGGCTATGCCGTCGCCTTGGTGCTGATGGTTGGAACGTTCGTCTGGGCATTGGATGCGCGGCCAATGCTCTCGCTGGACGTGACCAAGGACCGCACGTTGTATCGGGAAAACATGCAAGGCCAGATTGAGAACATGTACAGCCTCAAAGTTATCAACAAGACCCAACAACGCCGTGACTACCTGATCACCCTCGGCGAAGGCCCTTTTGAGCTGCATGGCCCGCGCGAGGTCAGCCTGGCACCTGGGGAGATCGTTGATCTGCCGGTCAGCGTGGCGCTGGTCGACAATGAAGAAAGCACACACCGTGAGCTGCACTTCGCCGTTAGCGACGCCAGCGAGCCAGCAAGCCGGGTAACGGCGCCGAGCACCTTCATCGCGCCCAGGGTTCCGTAGAACGGCCATGACAGTTCCACACGGCCCAAGCTGCGATACTCGGCCACATCGTCAGCCAGCATCGCCACGGGTGAGTCAGGACAAGATGAAGCGCTACGAGAAATTCGCCGACGAAATCGCCGAGCTGATCCGGACCGGGGTGCTGACGCCAGGGGAAAAGGTGCCCTCGGTGCGTCATGCCAGCCGTACCTGCGGTATCAGCCCTTCGACCGTATTCCAGGCTTACTATCTGCTCGAGGATCGCGGCCTGATCCAGGCCCGGGCACGCTCCGGCTATTTCGTTCGCGAGCACATCAAGCGCCCGCTGCACGAACCCGAAATCAGCCCGCGTCAGAGCGAAGCCACGGAGGTCGGCGTCAGCGAGCTAGTGTTCTCCGTACTGGCCTCGCTTCGCGACCCCGACACCGTGCCCTTCGGTTCGGCCTTTCCCAGCCCCGAGCTGTTCCCACTGCAACGTCTGGCGCGCTCCATGGCGCAGACCGTACGCGAGATGCCGGCTCGCGAGGTGGTGGCGGAAATGACCAGCGGCAATTCCGATCTGCGTCGGCAGATCGCCCTGCGCTACATGGTCAGCGGGGTGATGCTGCCGATGGACGAACTGGTGATCACCACCGGGGCCATGGAGGCACTGAACCTCTGCCTGCAGGTCGTCACCGGCCCCGGCGATCTGGTCGCCATTGAGGCGCCGGCCTTTTATGCCACCTTGCAGGTACTGGAGCGGCTCAAGCTCAAAGCCGTGGAAATTCCGGTGCATCCTCGCGACGGCATCGATCTGGACGCGCTGGAAAGCAGCCTGACCAATCTGCCGATCAAGGCCTGCTGGTTCATGAGTAGCCTGCAAAATCCGCTCGGCGCGAGCATGGGCACGGAGAAAAAGCAGCGCCTCTATCAGCTGCTGCAGCATCATCAGGTGCCGTTGATCGAGGACGATGTCTACGCCGAGCTGTATTTCACCCGCGAGCCGCCGAAACCGGTGAAAAGCCACGACCATGAAGGATTGGTGATGCATTGCGGCTCGTTTTCCAAGAGCCTGGCGCCGGGCTACCGGATCGGCTGGGTGGCAGGCGGCCGATACGCAGAGCAAATCAGCCGGCTGAAACTGATGACCACCCTCTCGCCCTCGGTACCGGCGCAAGCGGCCATTGCCGACTACTTGCAGCACGGCGGCTATGACCGGCATCTGCGCAAGTTGCGCCATGCCCTGGAGCGCCAACAGGGGGAGATGCTCGCCTCCGCCGCACGACACTTTCCCGCCAGCACACGCGTTACCCGGCCCAGCGGTGGTTATTTTCTGTGGTTCGAATTTCCCGAGCAGGTCGACTCACTGCAACTGCTGCAGCTCGCGCTCGCCCAGGGCATCAGTCTGGCTCCCGGGCCGATCTTCTCAGCCACACAGCGCTTCAGGAACTGCGCACGACTGAACCATGGCCATCCCTGGGATGCACGCAGCGAGAAGGCCATGGAATTGCTAGGACGAATGATCAAGTCGTTCTGAGAATGCCTCGACGGCAAATACCTTAATGCTAGATTTCAATCGTGCCTTGCAGGTACTGCACCGCTCGCCCGGCCACGAATACCCGCTCCCCTTCGATCCGGCAGTACAGCAGGCCACTGCGACGCGAGGCTTGCAACGCGACCAGCGACGATTTGCCCAGCCGCCCGGCCCAATAGGGTGCGAGGCCGGCATGGATCGAGCCCGTGACCGGATCTTCATCGCCACCGTTGGCCGGCCAGAAGTACCGGGAGACGAAATCTTGCTCACGCCCTGGCGCGGTGATCACCACATCCAACGGCGCGAGTGACTTGAGCGGGGCGAGATTGGGTGTCAATTGACGCACCTGGTCCTCATCCTCATATACCGCGAACCAGGCCTGTCCGTTTCGCAAGACCGCGTACGGCGGTACGCCCAGCCCCTCGACCAAGGCAGCCGGTGGGCTATCGACGCGCTCAGGTTCGCGGTTAGGGAAGTTCATTTCCAGCCGGCCATCATCCAACTGCGCAACGCTGACATCGCCCACCGCAGCGGCACGAAAGGTCAGCGGCGCCTTTGCCATACCTTGGCCGAGCAGCACGAAGGCGCTGGCCAGGGTCGCGTGGCCGCAGAAATCGATTTCGGTAAGGGGTGAGAACCAGCGAATGCGAAACGCACCGTCCGGCTCACGAACCAGAAAGGCGGTCTCCGACAGATTATTCTCGACGGCGATCGACTGCATTTGCGCATCGCTCAACCATTGTTCCAGCGGCACCACTGCCGCGGAGTTGCCTTTGAACAGCTCATCGGTGAATGCATCGACCTGGTAAATCGGCAGTTTCATGCTCGGCCCTCATCCCTGCGCGACATCCGCCACCGGACGCGCTGTCAGGCAAGTCTCGCCGAGCGGGGTGCGCCCGGCAATCCTTGACACTGCGCGAGAGCTAGCGATGAATCAGCGCCGCGATACCATCCCGGCCGTCAACGTGGGCTGGATCGGCCCGGCGGGCGGCTGACACTGCGTCTGCGCCCCTACCTGCAGGTACGGCTGAAGAATCGGCGCCATGCCTTTGAGTACCTGCACCGGTAGCGCAGAGGTGAAGCGGAAGCTGTCTGCACCACGTCCGGGAACATAGGCGGTCAAGGTGCCGAAGTGATTCGGGCCAAGGAAGAAGACGAAGGTAGCCGTGCGATTCAACGCCAGCGAACTGATCAGCCGCCCACCGGAACCGACCGTCTGAATGCGGTTATCGCCCGTTCCGGTCTTACCGCCGACCCGCAACGGCTCGCCATCAGCCTGCACGAAACTGCCACGCAAACGCCGCGCCGTCCCGCCTTCGACCACGCTGGCCAACGCCTCGCGCAAGGCCGCCGCCACTTCGCTGTGCAGCACCCGAGCGCCTGCGTCCGGCTTAATTCCGAAACGGGTCTCGTACGGCGTGTCGCTGGCGAAATGCAGGCTGTCGATGCGCACGCTGGGCAGCCGTACGCCATCGTTGACGATGATGCCCATCAGTTCCGCCAGTGCCGCCGGACGATCACCGGAGCTGCCCAACGCAGTGGCCAGCGAGGGCACCAGATGATCGAAGGGATAACCCAGGCGCTGCCAACGGCGATGGATATCGGTGAAGGCTTCCACTTCCAGCATGATCCGGATACGGCTGTCACGAGCACTCTTGTGACGACTGCGGAACAGCCAACCGTAGACTTCCTGGCGCTCGGCGGTACTGGCGGCAATCACCTCCGAAATGTCTGCGTCGGGATGCTTGATCAGATAGCCCAGCAGCCACAGATCCAGCGGATGCACGCGGGCGATATAGCCCTGATCCGGCAGGCTGTAGGCCCCCGGGCCGTAACGGGTGTACAGCGAGTCGAGCGACTTGTCGCTGACCTCGACGTTCGGCAGGTTCTTCTTGAGGAAGCGGTCGAACGTCGAGCGGTCGGCGTCCGGCATCAGATAGCGATGCACGGCGGCAAGACGCGGCGGCGTGGGTCGCATGCCGTCGAGAAGCGCTTCGATGCGCTCATCGGCGGTCTTGCCGCGGTATTTCTTCCAGAAGCGCTGCAAGAACACCGAGCCCTCGCGATCGGCAAAGCGCCTCAGATACTCGCGCCGCTCCGGGTTGTCGTCGCTTTTCAACAACTCGGCCCCGTTGGACGTCTGATAGGTGCTGTAGCTGACCAGATCCCGCATCAGGCGCACGAACGGCAAGTTGATCGATTCCTGCAGCGCCTCGCGCATGGTCGGCAGGCGGCCGTCGTCCTCATGACGGAAGTTGTTGAAATGGTGCATCCCGGCGCCGGTAAAGAAGCGCTCGGCCGGACTCGCCGAATAGCGTCGTTCCAGCGCCGCATCGAGCATCGCGGGCAGGTTCCGATCCTCGTGCTGGATCAGATAGCCGAGCGCCCAACGCGTCAGCGGATCGACCGCCTCGGCCTGGCGCAGTTCGCTGACCTTGCTCTGCGCGTAGCGGTCATGCAGCTCGGCGATGACTTCGAGATAGGTCGTCAGCACCCGCAACTTGGCTGTCGAACCCAACTCCAGCTTGCTGCCCTCGTTGATATCGAAGGGCTGGTTGGTGTTGTCGGTCTGCACGCGCACACGAAACCCCTGCTCGCCTCGCTCGAACAGGGTAAAGCTGTAACGCACGTCAGCGGTTCGCTCCGGCGACAGCATGCGCTCGCCGAACAGGCCGACTTCACCGGCGAACTCCGGCTGCGCCAAGCGATGCAGGTACTCACTGACCTGTGTCTGTAATTCACCATGCAACGGCGTGGTCGCGGCCAGGTCCAGACGATCCAACTGGTACAGCGACACGCCGAGCAGGCTGCTCAGGCGCATGCGCGCCGCCGTGATGCCTTTGCTTTGCGGCACCTCACGAATACCCGGTTCGACTCGAAGGTCGCGGAACACGACCTTCTGCTGCAACGCCGCGTTGCGCAACCGTGTACCGATCACGCCACCATTGGCCAAGAGACGGATATGGCTGTCGGTAAGCTCGGCCAGGTCATCGCGTCCCGCCCCCAGGTAATAGGACGGCCGCCGCTGGGCAATCAACAACGAAAGCACCTGGCGCAGCGCCAGTCCTTGGGCTTCGTAGCTGGAATCGGCGTTACGGCGCGAATCGAGCAGACGGTTGACCTCGGCGAAGTCCGCGCCATACCAGAGGCGCAAACCGTCAGCGATACCGTGAACTTCGCCGTGCCCGTAGGCCGCGGAGAGTGGCACGCTGTTCAGATAATCGCGGACGATGCGCTTCCTCGTCGCCATGGTCTGCTGGCCTTCGCGATAGGTGCGTACGCTAGCGGAGATCATCTGCCGAATCTTTTCCTCGGCGTCACCGGTACGGCCTTCAGGTGAATGGCGGTACTTTTCCACCTGAGTCGCCAGGGTACTGCCGCCAGCCGCCTGGACCGACAAGCCAAGCTTCTTCTCGACCTGACTCACCGCGGCCATGGTGAAACGCGGCCAATCCACAGCAGGATTGGCGCGTGGCCGCCCCTCATTGAGCAAGCCGCGGTCCTCGATGAACAACAGGCTCATCGCGATGACTGGCGGCACGTCTTCGAAAGATTCGTAATACTGGTGCGGGTAGCTATTGGCATACAGCGGTTCGCCGCGGCAATCGTCAATGGTCAATCCGGCCTGGGATTTCTCCGGATAAGGCACAAAAAAGCCATTGCTGGCGTAACGCTGCAAAGCGGGAGAGAAGCGCACCTGCTGTTGGATATCGAACCCACGCTCGCTCAATCTTTCGATGAATACAGGCAAAGCCGAATAGCCCAACCGTCTGTCGAATGGGCCTGCGTCCGGAAAGTGAATATTGGTACTCGCACCGGGCTCGACCCGATAGTCCAGATTTTCCGCGTAGCGGCTCAACCAGAGCGCCTGCAGCTTCGAGGTATGCATCTCATGCCAGGCGGCATAGCCACCGCCGGCCAGTAATGAAACGCCCAGCAACAGACTCATGCGGCGCGCCAAACGGCTTCCGTGCGAAGGTGTTCTACCCGGTTTGCTGGTGGATGACGCGCGTTTGCTGCCACCCGTCCGGGACGTATCGGTCCGCCATACTGCGCCCATCTTTTCGGCCTGGCTTCCTAGAGAAATCACAGGCTTAAGCTTAGCTGGCGGCGCTTCGTTCGGCGTGCTCAAGCAGACGAACGGAGAGGCTCAAACCCACGGCCTGAAGGCGAAATCAGCACGGCCGGCGACGCCCATTCATTGTATCCAGCGCGGATAAAATCCGAGCTGCTCCTGCCGTTGGACGTCCTGCATTTGCGCAACCTCGGCAGGCAGTGGCTTCGGGTCGCTTTCAGCAAGCGCTGCGTCCCCGCGGAAGAAGAAACGCCGTCCATCATCCAGAGTAAGAAACAACCCCAGGGCGCCATGTCCAGGCAGTTTCACCAGCACCAGCCGTTCGTCGCCAAACAGGTCCAGGCTTTCCTCGAACCCATAGAACGGCCGCTGATCGAAGTGCAGCGGCTGCCACCTGACGCCATGGGCAAATTGCGTCGGAAGGACCGCAGGTGGCGTCGCGTTACGGGCGTAATGAATGCTTTCGGAGCTCGCCAGCACCGGCAGATCAGCGAAATCAGCCAACCCCGAGGCGTACTCCCAACGAGCACAGCCCAGCACGACCCGGTCAACCACCAGATGATCACGATCGAGCTGCTCGCGCACCGGCTGTACTGCACTGTAGCGCTTTTCCCGCCAGGGTATTTCGCTGTCCAATTGCTGGTCGATCTGCCGACCCAGCCCAGTGCCGAACAGCAATCGACTACCCCGGTGCTCAATCAACACGGCAATGTGGTTGACCGGCGGTGGTTCTACCCAGCCGCCGTCCCGCCAGGCGTATTCGCTACTGGTCGTGGTCTGCGCGGTACGCACCAGGCTAAAGCGCAGCTCCGCGGCGTTCACGATTCCAGACAGCAATATCAACGACAAGCCAACCATTCTCAGGCACATGGCTCACGCTCCTGCATCGGGAAGAAAGGGTGAGCGTTGGGGTGCAGTGAATGCCAGCGGCAGGCGCGAACGCCTCAGCGTCCAGCGCCCCGGCGTCAATGCCAGCATGCGCTCCGCGCCAGGCGGTGCCTTGATACCCAACGCTGGGTATTGTTCAGGCCAGATCAGCTCGGCACGAGCCTGTACATGCAACAGATCGCCGCTGCTGAAATCGATCAACAGCAGTCCACAGCGCGGCTCGCGCTGCAAATTGCCAAGCGTGTTGAACAGCCGATTGCCGCTGTAGTCCGGCATCCAGAGCCGACCGTCCTGGCCGATCTCGACGAAACCGGTCGGGCCGCCACGATGCGAGATATCTACTCCACCGCCCCGAGAATCCGAACTCTGAGTGGCGATGAACAGGGTGTCCGCCGCCTGCACCAGGCCCAGCCATTGTTCATCCAGGCCGAGACCTTCGAGCATTAACCCCGGCAGACGTGGGGTCGACTGCCAATCACGCGCCTGTATGTATTTCGGGCAATTGCCGAACGATTGCGCGACCGCAACGCTGAAGCCCCGCTCGTCGCTCTCGACGATTCGCCCGTTCATCCGGTTGCGCCGGCGTGTCGGCCACTCGAGTCCGAGCAACCCCACCGCGGCACGCGGCTGCAGCAAGGATGCGATCGGATCGTCGATTTGCGGCCGGGCACCGACACAAAGCAAGGCGGGATGCGGCGACCAGGCGAACCCGGCCGCGCCCCAGAGCACCGATGCATGAGGCTGCCCATCGCTGTCCACTGCCGCCACCAGCACAGCCGGCAGCTGCGCGAAAAATTCCCGATGCTGGTCCGGCATGAACGAGCGGATCATCCGGCTGCCTATCTGCTCGGCTTTTTCGCGAACGCCGGCGCGGGTCTGAACGGATTGCTCGCCGACGTGGAAGGGACTGCTCATAGCGGTATCCCCTATTCCAGACCGGGCATGCCGATGTACCCCGGCAGCTCACGAATGCGCGAACACCAGGTACGTATTGCCGGATACGGGACGAGATCGATGCCGCCCTCACCCGCCAGCGCGGCATAGGGATACACTGCGATATCGGCGATGGTCGGCGCAGCGGTTTCGGCCAACCAGGCATGCTCGGTGAGCTGCTGTTCGACGATCTGCATAGCGGCGAGTGCACGGGCGGCGGTCAGCGTTTCGTCGATCGGCCGACGAAACAGCCGCCCTACCCGAGCAGTGGCCGGACCATGATGCATCTCGTTCGCCGCGAAACTCAGCCAGCCCACGATGCGCGCCTGGATCAGCGCGTCCTGTGAATACCAGGCCTCGTCGGCGTAACGGCGCGCCAGGTAGACGAGGATCGCCTGTGAATCAACCACTCGGTCATCGCCGTCTTCCAGAACCGGCACCTGCCCGCGCGGATTGAGGGCGAGAAATGGAGCCTGCTTGTGCTCGCCCGCAAGCAGATTCACCGGCACCAGCTCGACCGGCTGGCCGATCAGGCTGAGAAACAGGCGCGCCTTGTAGCAGTTACCGGACAGGGTCAGATCGTAGAGTTTCATCGTGTCGCTCCTTTGGGCTGAAGGCTGGAAAAGCACGACTGGATAATAGACAGACCTGTCTGTACACTGCAAGCGCAAAGTGTCACATGGATCGGCAATTTGGAGAGCGCTGAACCACTCCCGCATAATGGCCACCCGAGGAGACCTGCATGGCAACGAACAAGCGCGACCTACTGCTCAGCACCGCCGAGCGGCTGTTCTACACAGAGGGCTACCACGCCACGGGAATCGACCGGATTCTCAGTGAGTCGGGGGTGGCCAAGATGACGCTGTACAAGCACTTCAAGTCGAAGGAAGAGCTGATCCTGGCGGTGCTCGACGCGCGCCAGCAGCCAATGTTCGAGCGCCTGCGCGAAGCGCGCGACAGGCTGCCACCCCGCAAGGCACTGCTCGGGGTGTTCGAAGGGTTGAACAATATGATTCACAGCCCGAGCGCATTCTGCGGCTGTCTGTTCATCAATGCCGCGGCCGAATATCACGACCGCGAACACCCGATTCACCAGCGCTCGGCCGCTTACAAGGCAGAGTTTCAGATGCACTTGCGCGGTCTGCTGGAGGCGCTCGACGCGCCGCAGCCGGAGCAACTCGCACGGCAACTGCAATTTCTGATCGAAGGTGCGCTGAGCATGGCGCACATCGAGGGGCCACGCGATCAGGCGCTGGTGGCCAGAGCGGCGGCCGAGCAGTTGTTGCAGGCCGCTGGCATCTAAGGCAGGGGCTACCTTACCCCTGAGGCTCTTCCTTGACGCGGAACCAAGCGGCGTAAAGCGCTGGCAGGAACAGCAGGGTCAATGCAGTCGCAACAATCAAGCCACCCATGATGGCCACCGCCATCGGCCCGAAGAATACGCTGCGTGACAGCGGAATCATTGCCAATACCGAGGCCAGCGCAGTCAGCACGATAGGGCGGAAGCGGCGTACGGTGGCGTCGATAATGGCATTGAAACGATCCTGTCCGGCACCGATATCCTGCTCGATCTGATCCACCAGAATCACCGAGTTACGCATGATCATTCCGGACAGCGCGATGGTGCCGAGCATGGCGACGAAACCGAACGGCTTGCCGAACAGCAGCAGGAACAGGGTCACACCGATCAGCCCCAGCGGCGCGGTCAGGAACACCATGGCCGAACGCGAGAAGCTCTTGAGCTGAAGCATCAGCAGGCTGATCACGACAATCACGAATAGTGGCATGCCGGCATTCACCGAAGCCTGGCCGCGGCTGGAGTCTTCTACGGTACCGCCAACCTCGAGCAGATAGCCGCTGGGCAGCGCGTCGCGAATCTCGCTCAGCGTCGGCTCGATCTGCTGCACCAGCGAGGCCGGCTGCTGATCGCCGTAAATATCGGCACGCACCGTCACCGTCGGCAGGCGATTGCGGTGCCAGATCACGCCTTCTTCGAAGCCGTACTCCAAGGTGGCGACCTGCGACAACGGCACGCTGCGCCCGCTGTCAGTGGGAATCGCCAGACTCGGTAGCATCGAGAGCGTCTCACGTTCACGCGCGGTACCGCGCAGCTGGATCTCGATCAGCTCATTGTCCTCACGGAACTGGCCGGCAGTGGCGCCAGTGAAGGTGCGCTTGAGGAAATTGGACAACTCGACCGTACTCACCCCGAGGGCGCGCGCGCGGTCCTGATCGACATTCAGCCAGACCACCTTGCTCGGCTCCTGCCAGTCCAAATGCACGTTCGCGACGTAGGGGTTCTCACGCACCTTGGCCGCGACCTGGCGCGCCAGTTTGCGCACCACATCGATGTGCTCGCCCGTCACTCGGAACTGCACCGGGTAACCTACCGGAGGGCCGTTTTCCAGACGACTGATGCGACCGCGCAAGGTTGGGAAATCCTCACGCAACCGCTCGATCAGCCAGCTGCGAAGGGCCTCGCGATCCTCGATGCTTTTCGCCAGTACCACGATCTGGGCAAAGCTGGTAGCAGGTAATTGCTGATCGAGCGGCAGGTAAAAACGCGGCGAGCCATTGCCGACATAGGCGACGTAATTATCGATCCCTGCGCGGTCCTTGAGCATGTCTTCGAGACGGTGCACTTCGGCTTCGGTGGCCTTGAGCGAAGCACCTTCGGTCAACTTGAGGTCGACCATCAGCTCCAAACGACCCGACGCAGGGAAGAACTGTTGCGGAACCACGCGGAACAGGCCGATCGCACCGACGAAGAGCAGCAGGGTCAGCACGATCACCGTTTTGCGTCGCTGTACGCAGAATCGGATGACCCGCCGCACCCGCTGATAGACCGGTGTCGAATAGGGGTCGTGCCCGCCCTCGCCACCACCGTGCTTCTCCGCATAGCGCTTGGCCAGATCCGGCAACAGCTTCGCGCCCAATAGCGGGACGAATACCACCGCCGCTATCCAGGACGCCACCAAAGCGATGGTCACCACCTGGAAGATCGAGCGGGTGTACTCACCCGTGCTCGATTGAGCCGTGGCAATCGGCAGAAAGCCAGCCGCGGTGATCAAGGTACCGGTCAACATCGGAAAGGCTGTGCTGGTCCAGGCGTAACTTGCCGCCTTGAGCCGATCGAAGCCCTGTTCCATCTTGATGGCCATCATCTCGACCGCGATGATCGCATCATCCACCAGCAACCCGAGCGCCAGAACCAGCGCGCCCAGGGAAATCTTGTGCAGACCGATGTCGAGGTACTGCATGGCGGCGAAGGTCATCGCCAGAACCAGCGGTATCGACAGCGCGACCACCAGGCCTGTGCGTACACCGAGCGAAAAGAAACTCACCAGCAACACGATCGCCAGCGCCTCGATCAGCACCCGCACGAACTCACCGACACTGGTCTTCACGGCAGCTGGCTGGTCGGAAACCTTGCGTAGCTCCATGCCGGCCGGCAGTTCCTGCTGCAGCCGGGCAAACTCGCCCTCCAGCGCCTCGCCCAACATGAGAATGTCGCCACCGGGTTTCATCGAGACGGCGAGGCCAATCGCCGGCTCAGCCATGAAACGCATGCGCGGTGCCGGCGGATCGTTGAAGCCGCGGTAGACGTCCGCGACGTCACCAATGCGGAAGGTGCTACCGGCGACTCTGATAGGGAAGTCTCGAATCTCCTTGACCGTCTCGAAGTTACCGGTGACGCGCAGTTGAACGCGATCGCTGGGGGTTTCGACGAAGCCGGCGGACATGACGGTGTTTTGGGCCTCCAGTGCCTGCCTGACCGCTTCCAGCGGAAGGCCGAGAGTGGCCAGCTTGACGTTCGACAGTTCGATCCAGATTTTCTCGTCTTGCAGGCCGATCAACTCGACCTTGCCGACGTTCTTCACACGTTGCAGCTGCAGCTGGATGCGATCGGCATAATCCTTGAGCACCGCATAGTCGAAGCCTTTGCCGGTCAGCGCGTAGATGTTGCCGAAGGTGGTGCCGAATTCGTCATTGAAGAACGGCCCCTGCACGCCGGCCGGCAACGTATGGCGGATGTCGCCAACCTTCTTGCGGATCTGGTACCAGAGATCGGGGATCTGCTCGGAACGCAGCGAATCACGCGCCATGAAAGTCACGTTGGACTCGCCCGGCCGCGAGAAGGAGACGATGCGCTCGTACTCGCCGGTCTCCATCAGTTTCTTCTCGATGCGTTCAGTGACCTGGCGGGAAACTTCCTCAGCGGTCGCACCGGGCCACTGAGTCTGGATGACCATCGCCTTGAAAGTGAACGGTGGATCTTCGCTCTGGCCGAGTTTGCTGTACGACAGCGCCCCTACGACTGCCAGCAACAGCATCAGATAGATGACGATCTGGCGATTGCCCAGCGCCCAAGCGGAAAGATTGAAGCGCATCCCCGTCACTCCTGAGCCGCCAGTGTGATCGGCCGGTTGTCTCGATCGACCGCCCTCACCGGCTGATTCTCGTGGAGCATCTGCACGCCGGCCAACACGACCCAGTCGTCGGCTTGCAAGCCTCCGAGGATCGGCACCGACGTTTCGCTGAAGGCACCGGTCTGCACCGTGACCCGCTCCAGCGTAGCGTCATCCTTGACTCGCCAGACATAGGCCTTGCCCTGCTCGGCGGTGACAGCCGAAAGCGGCACGGCAAGAGGCACCTCGCCGTTGCTATGGATTGACACCAGAGCGCTTTGACCAAGCTCGGCGGGTACATCGGCATCCGCGAACGCGACACGTGCGGAGTAGGTACGCGACTGCTGGTCGGCAGCCGGTGACAGTTCGCGAATACGGCCCGGGTAGTGCTTGCCCGGATGCGACCAGATCTCCACCGAAACCGCCTGGCCGACCGAATAACGATCCAGAGCCTGCTCCGGCAGGTTAATCGCCACTTCGCGCTCGCCATCGGCGGCCAGCACGAATGCCGTCTGGCCGGCAGCAACCACTTGGCCGACCTCGATCCGGCGTTGCGCGATCACGCCCTCGTGAGTGGCTCGCAGAATGGCGTAGTCGACCTGATTGTTCGCCACATCGAACTCGGCCCGGGCCTGCTGCAGGCGCGCCAGCGCCGAGCGATAGGCATTTTCGGAGGAGTCGAATTGCGAACGGCTGACCAGTTGCCGATCCATCAGCGTCTTGTAGCGCTCACGTTCGGCTCGCGCGACCCGCAAGTTGGCTTCCGCAGCCGCGACCTGAGCACGGATTCCCTCGAGTTGCAGCCGTACGTCCTGCGGATCGAGCTTGGCCAGAGGCTGGTCCTTGCGTACTCGCTCGCCCGCCTCGACCATGCGTTCGGTCACCTTGCCGGAGATTCGGAATGCCAGTTCAGGCTCATAACGTGCGTGCACTTCGCCCGGATAGCTCTCGAACGCTTCGCTGGCCGGTTGCGGCTGAATCACCATCACCGGTCTTGCCGAGAGCGGCTCGGGCTCGCCGTTGCCGCATCCGGCCAGCAAGGCGAAACCAATGACACCGAGGAAAGGCAAGGCATGTCGGAACACGTTGAATCTCTCTCTGTCGCAAGGCGGGTTTTAATACTTATACTGGCCGGTATAGTAAAAATACCGAACTCACCAGTCTAGTATTAAAAAGCCGATATGACAGAAAACCCATCCGTACCCTCTGGCCCGGGCCGCCCGAAGGATCTCGCCAAACGCGAAGCCATCCTCGCCGCCGCTCAGGTGCTGTTTCTCAGTAACGGCTACGAGGGCAGCAGCATGGACGCTATCGCCGCAGAAGCGGGCGTCTCCAAGCTCACCCTGTACAGCCACTTCAAGGACAAGGAGGCGTTGTTCGGCGAAGCGGTGAAGACCACCTGCGAGACGCGCTTGCCGCGCAAGCTGTTCATGCTCGATGAAGGTTGTTCGATCAGGCAGGTGCTGCTGGATATCGGTCGTGCCTTCCATGAGTTGGTCAACAGCCCTGAATCCATTGGCCTGCACCGTCTCATGGTCGCCATGGCGCCGCAGAATTCCGCTCTGTCACGGATGTTCTTCGATGCCGGGCCGCAGCGCTTGCTGTGGGATCTGGAGCAGCTATTGACCCAGGCCAACCAGCGCGGCATGTTGAACACGGACGACCCCATGCGCGCCGCCGAGCACTTCTGCTCGTTGATCAAGGGCGCCGCGCATTTCCGTCTGCTGATTGGCTACGCGGAGCTGCCCGATACCGCCGAAGCGGATAAGCACGTACGGGACTGCGTTGCCTTGTTCATGCGAGCTTATGGGGTGGCAGATACCCCGAAAGGCTGAGTCAAATCGGCTCGTTCGAGGAAACCAGAGCGCCGAAAGCCCCTTGGGTATGCGTGAGCGTCAGGGTGACTCATCTCGGCGCCAGCTGCATGGCGTTCGATCAGCGGTGTTAGTCGTGACTCAGCGCGCCGATCCGGTGAATGGACAGATCTGCGCCGTTGTACTCCTCTTCCTGGCTCAGGCGTATCCCAACGATCGCCCTGAGGAGGCCGTACACGAGGAACCCTCCAGCCAATGCAACCAGCACGCCCAACGCCGAGCCCAGTAATTGACTGGCCATACTGACACCGCCCAGCCCGCCCAACGCCTGTCGACCGAAGACACCACAGGCCAGCCCGCCCCAGACACCACACAAACCGTGCAACGGCCAAACGCCGAGCACATCGTCGATCTTCCACTTGTTCTGCGCTGCGGTGAAGGTCCATACGAACAAGACCCCAGCGACCACCCCAGTGATCAGCGCCCCGACCGGGTGCATCACGTCGGACCCGGCACAGACCGCCACCAGCCCGGCCAGAGGACCGTTATGCAGGAAGCCTGGATCGTTGCGACCGATGACCCACGCCGCCGCAGTCCCACCGACCATCGCCATCAGTGAATTGATCGCTACCAACCCGCTGACGCCTTCGAGCGTCTGCGCGCTCATTACGTTGAAGCCGAACCAGCCGACGATGAGAATCCACGAGCCCAACGCCAGGAACGGAATATTGGACGGCGCAAAGGCTACCAGTCGACCATCGCGATAGCGGCCGTTGCGCCGGCCTAGCAGAGTGACCGCGCCGAGCGCCAACCAGCCGCCCATGCCATGCACCACCACCGAGCCGGCGAAATCGTGAAACGGCGCGCCGAAACGTGCTTCCAGCCAGCTTTGCAGACCGAAGTTGCCGTTCCACATCAGCCCCTCGAAGAACGGATAAATGAACGCAACGATCAGCAGCGTCGCGCACAGCTGCGGCCCGAACCGAGCCCGTTCGGCGATGCCGCCCGAAATGATCGCCGGTATCGCGGCGGCAAAGGTCAGAAGAAAGAAGAACTTCACCAGCGAATAGCCATTATCGACGACTAATTGGTCGGCCGGCTCCATGAAGGTCACGCCATAGGCGATCCAATAACCGATGAAGAAGTACGCCAGGGTCGACACGGCAAAATCGGCAATGATTTTCGATAGGGCATTGACCTGATTCTTCAGGCGCACGGTGCCGACTTCGAGAAAGGCAAAGCCGGCGTGCATGGCTAGCACCATGACGGCGCCCATGAGGATAAAAAGAGTATTGGCGCCGTGAACCAGCACCTCCACCGCACTACTCGGGTTTTCCATTAACTGCATTCCTGCCGAGTGAAACGCACCAAAACAGCAAGCCTTCCCAGCCGCACGCACCATGATGCGTCACAAGCTGATTAGCAACTCGCCACCATCTCCGTTAAGCGATCTCTAGGGCTCATTGAATTCGGGCATCTTTTTCTATTGATTCAACGATTTATGAGAATCGCTCATTGAAGCTGCGCCTTACCGCGCGCCATTTGGGTGCGACGATGAGTAAAGGCGCACCAAACAACTGCAAGCCCCGTACCAGCGAAACGCCTTCTGTGAGCCGATATGGCGCAGGCCGGTCATAGCAGCGTCGCGTGCGAGTGCAGAAATCCAAGAGGAAGGCGCGCTTACTGCGCAGCGCAAGTGGGACTAGAGCGCGGAGAGGGTGCGAAATTCGTCCTGCGCGAGTTGATCGGTCATGCCGCTGACGAAATCCTGCAGCATGCGGCAACGATAATAGAACTCCCACAACGGCTGATCCGGCGAACCTGTGGGATGCGCGTTTAGCGCCTCGTGATAAGCCTTGATCAGCTGACTGGGCAAGCGCCGCGCGAGCATTTGCAGGTGCGGCTCGCTGCGGCATCCGCTTTCGGTCAGGGCCTGGAAGGTTGCCGGGGCCACGCGCAGCAATGGTGCATAGGTATCCAGCAACCCTTGAAGGATTCGATAGCCCTGGAGCTGCAGGGTCTCCACCTCTCGATGGCAAAAGACCCGCTCCATCGCCACGTCCTTGAAGGTTTGCACGATGGCGTTGGCCAGGCTGGCGTCTTCGAGCAGGGCACGGTCCAAAGTGCCGTGATACACCTCCTCGATATGCTCGATGAACTGCTGAGCCGCATGCTGCACGAGCGGATGGACCATGTTCACTCGCAGCCAGATGAAAAACTCGCCGACCTTGTTGATCGGCTCTTTCTCGGCACGCGACTGAGCGTAGGTGACCATGCTGCGGAAACTGCGCCCGGTTGTCGCGATCGGCTCGTCTGGCGAACCGTGCTCGACGAACTTGGCCAACAGCAGTTGCGACAGCTGTTCGATAGTGAAAATACCCTTCTCCACAGAGTCCTCGATGTCCGCCAGGCAATAGGCGATGTCGTCTGCCGCCTCCATGATGTACGCAATCGGATGACGGCCGCCTGATTGCAGTTCCAGCGAAGCTCGCAGATCCCTTATGAACGGTTCCTCGGATAGATAGAAGCCTGGCTTCTTGTGCAGGTAGGCGCCAGGCGTGCCCTTCCCCGGCTTGGGCGCATAGGCCGCTCGGACATATTTGAGCAAACCGGCCGTCTGGGTATAGGTGAGGTTCAACCGCAACAGGCTGACCACGAGTCGAATTGCCTGGGCGTTGCCTTCGAACTGCTTGAGGTCGGCGAGCATCCGGGCGCGTAGCGCTGCATCGCCCCGCTCCGCCGGGACGGCTACATCGAACAGCCCTTCCAGCTTGCCGCCAAACCATTCGCTGATAGCGAATTCACCGAAGTGCCCAAAGGGTGGATTGCCGATATCGTGCATCAGGCAAGCCATCTCCACCAGGCTTTCCAGCGCCCCCTCGAGCCCATCGAGACCATACTCGCCAGCCTTGCTGCCGAGCTGTTTGTACAGCGTGCGGACGATGAAACGTCCCGTCTGCTGGACTTCCAACGAGTGCGTCAGTCGGCTGCGCACCGCCGCATTGCGTTCCAGCGGAAAGACCTGGGTTTTTTGTTGCAGCCTGCGCACCGCAGCGGAGTTGATGATGCGTCCGCGGTCGCTTTCAAGCTGATCGATCACCAACGACAGATCGCCATCGGACGCCTTCAGACCCGATTCCACCCGACCGTAGGGCCGCTGGCGGGAGATCTTGTGCTTGAAATTCACCGGCTCCGGCATGGCTAGGCTCGTTCTTTAGGTGGGAACCGCGAGCCTAGCGCGGCCCGTCAGCTTTACCAAGCGATCAGAGGTCAACACAGCCGTCCGGCGGAGCGTACCGGCAGTAGCAGCTCCCGCAGCGACAGAACAGGGCACAGCCGATACTGGCGAAAATGTTGTCTGACAACATGTTTAAGTTTAGGTAAAAATAGCCGATGTCATAATATGACTTTGCCATTGGCAACCTGCCCGCCTGAGGAAAAATAACAATGAAGAATCTCAAGGTCAGCACCAAGCTGGCTCTAGGCTTCGCCGCGGTTCTGCTGCTGACCATCTGCGTCGCCACCATCGGCGTATTCAGCATGGACGCACTGATTTCACGTAGCGACAAAGCGCAAACCGCTGAAAGCCTGCTCAACGAAGCCAATGAAATTCGCTATGCCCAGGTGCGCTTCGAAGAACGCGGCGATGCCATCTATGCCACTCGCGCAGCCGACGCGGTAGCGAAGATCACCCAGCTGGTCGAGCAGAAAAGAGCCGACTTTTCCGAACCGCAAGATCGGCGGTACTTGGAAAGCATTGCCAACGAAGCAGTCCGTTACCAAGAGGCCTTCTCCAAGCTGGCGGCGTTGCGTGATCTGAAGAAACAGACCCGGGCCAATTGGGTCGACACCGGCAACACCACCGACAAGCTGATCGCCGATCTGGAACGTCGTTGGAACGGGGTGCACGGCAACCCGGTCCTGCACCCGAGCGGCGATATCGCGAACATCGCGCTGCTCACCACCGAATTGTCGAAACAGAACCGCCTGCTGCGCTTCACCGTCCGAGGCTATCTGATGGAGGAGTCCGAATCGGCGCTACAGACACTGAACGAGCAATTCAAAGCGCTTAACGCTGCCATCGCACCGCTGGAGGACGAGCTGATCGGTCCTCAAGCCGAAAGTCTGAAAACGCTCAAAGCGAGCGCCAACGAATATGTCGAACTGGTTAAAAAACTACCGCCGATCGTTGCTCGACAGCAGCAGGCGCGCCAGGACATGGAGGCGATTTTCGCCACGCTTTACGATCATGCTCAGGGGATCATCTCTAACCAGACGCAGATGCGCGCAGAAGATGCGCGCATGAAAAAGCTCCAAGTGATGGCCATTACCGTGCTCGCTATTGTGTTCGGTGTGCTGATCAGTGCGCTGATGGTTCGCCAGATCACTCGACCACTCGATCAGGCCGTACGTCTCGCCGAGCGCATCGGCTCCGGCGACATGACCGGGCAGGAGATCGAGAATCGTAACGACGAATTTGGCCGACTGCTCGAGGCCATGAGCAAGACACGCCGTAATCTGCAGCAGTTGATCGGCCATATCGGTGGCATCACCACGCAGCTGGCGACCGCCTCCGAACAACTGTCGACCGTGACCGAGCAGACCAGCGCGGGCGTAAACAGCCAGCGGCAGGAAACCGATCAGGTCGCCACGGCCATGCATGAAATGACCGCCACGGTGCAGGAAGTGGCACGCAATGCCGAAGAAGCATCAGGGGCAGCCAAGCGCGCGGACGAGCAAGCAACCAAGGGAAATGCCGTGGTGCAACGTGCGCTGTCGCAGATCGACCATCTATCCAACGAGGTCAATTTATCGGCCGCGGCGATGACCCGACTGAATCAGGAGACCGATGGCATCAGTACCGTGCTGACCGTCATCAACGGTATCGCCGAGCAAACCAACTTGCTGGCACTCAATGCCGCCATTGAGGCCGCGCGCGCCGGTGAGGCCGGCCGAGGCTTTGCCGTGGTCGCAGACGAAGTTCGCAGCCTGGCGCAACGCACGCAGCAGTCGACTGCGCAAATCGAAGAACTCATCGGCAAGTTGCAGAAAGGGGCACGTAACGCTTCCGGCATGATGGACAGCAGCAGTCGCCTTGCCGTGGAAACCGTCGCGCTGGCCAGGGAAGTCGGCCACGAGCTGCAGTCAATCACCGAGACGGTATCGGTCATCCAGGCGATGAACCTGCAGATCGCCACGGCGGCCGAACAGCAGAGCTCGGTTGCCGAAGAGATCAACCGCAGCGTACTCAGCGTGCGCGACGTGGCCGACCGGTCCGCCGAAGCGGCCCAGGAAACCGCCACTTCCACCGCCGAACTGGCTCATCTGGGCAACGAACTTCAGACGTTGATAAGTCGGTTCAAGGTCTGATGACACCTGCTCTGCAGGGGGCTGGTCGCGGCACAGAAAGTGTCTATCCAGCCCCACCAATCAGGCGTAGTCTCGATCCCCTCTCCATATTTCTTCGAGGTGTAAAGACCACAGAGCAGACCGATGCAGGGACGCGCAACCCAGCCATCTATCCGCGAGGCGACACCATGAGCAAAGGTATGGACACAAAGAAGAATGCGAAAAAGAAGCCGCTGAAGACCGCACAGGAAAAGCGTTTGGCCAAGCGAGAGAAAGCTAACGGCGCGACACCTCTGCTAGGCAGTCACGCGGCCCGCTGATCGACCCCAAAATGCCCCGCCCGGCTCCCGGTGCGGGGCATTTTACTGTCAGGCCGGCGAGCCACCGAATGCAGTGCGCAGACGGCCTGCCAGCCAGCCCCCGCCCACGTTGATCATCAGGCCCAGCATCACCAGTAACGCGCCGATGGCCTGCAACAGGCCCAGATGCTCGTCCAGCAACAGCGCCGCCGAGGTCAGCCCGACGACCGGCACCAGCAGCGAGAACGGCGCCACGGTGTTGGCCGGGTATCGCGACAGCAACCGGCTCCACAAGCTATAGCCAAGAATAGTCGCGCCGAAGGCCAGGTAAATCAGCACCAGCATGGAGCTCAACCCGAACCCGCGCAGCGCGCTTTCTATCACCTGTGGACCTTCCAGCAGCCAGGACAGGAAGAAAAACGGAATCGGGGGAATGAGGCTGCCCCACACCACCAGCCCCACCAGATTCACCTTGCCGACCTTGCGCGTGACGATGTTGCCCAGCGCCCACATCGACGCCGCACAGATGGTCAGCACGAACCCCGCCAGGGTCATGCTGCGGTCGCCTTGCATACCGATCAACACCAGGCCGCCTGCGGCGATCAGCAGTCCGATCAGGTTGGTGGCGCGCAGCCGCTCGCCTAGAAACAATGCCGCGAAGAACAGCGTGAAGAACGCTTGCGATTGCAGCACCAGCGAAGCCAGCCCAGCCGGCATGCCGACCTTCATGGCCGAGAACAAGAAGGCGAACTGCCCCAGCGATATGGTCGCGCCGTAGGCGAGCAACCAGCGCAGCGGCATCTGCGGTCGCTTGATGAACAGAATGGCGGGAAACGCTGCGAGCATGAAACGCAGCGCCCCGAGCAACATCGGCGGGATATCGTCCAGGCCGATCTTGATCACCACGAAGTTCATGCCCCAGACGATGATCACGACCAGGGCCAGCAGCAGGTCCTTGGGCGACATGGCAAGCTTCTCCGCAGGCAAAGACCTCATTAAAGCCTTAGCACGATGCGCGTGCACACATACAGCAAGCGCGCAAATTGACCATACAGTCGGCACCATCCGGTGGCCCCCGGTAACCGAATGCCACGGCGTTTGAAGACTGCGCGCAGGCCGTGCCTGCATGCCCTGCAAGGGCTAGAATTGATACCTGACGGCGAAACCATCAATCCGTACACATCACGAGAGTAACCATGGGCGCACAGTGGAAAGCGAAACATAAGGAAGCAGCAGCTAACGCGAAGGGTCGCACCTTCGGCAAGCTGTCGAAGGAAATCATGATTGCCGCGCGCAGTGGCGCCGACCCGGACATGAATCCTCGCCTGCGTCTGGTGGTCGAGCAGGCAAAGAAGGCCTCGATGCCGCGCGAAACGCTGGAACGTGCGATCAAGAAAGGCGCAGGGCTGCTCGGCGAAAGCGTCCACTACGAACGCACCACCTATGAAGGTTTCGCCCCACATCAGGTGCCGCTAATCGTTGAGTGCCTGACCGACAACGTCAACCGCACCGTGGCCGAGATCCGCGTGCTGTTTCGCAAGGGTCAGCTCGGCGCGTCCGGCTCGGTGGCCTGGGACTTCGATCATTGCGGCATGATCGAAGCGGCACCGGCCTCCGCGGACGCCGATCCGGAGCTGGCCGCCATCGAAGCCGGCGCGCAGGATTTCGAAGCGGCCGAAGACGGTGCCACGCTGTTCATCAGCGATGTCGCCGATATGGATGTGGTCTGCCGCGCCCTGCCCAAACACGGCTTCAATGTGCAATCGGCGCAGCTCGGCTATCGTCCGAAGAACCCGGTCACGACCTTGACCGACGCTCAGCTTGAGGAAGTCGAAGCCTTTCTCAACGCTATCGACGCCCATGATGACGTACAGAATGTCTACGTCGGTCTAGCGGGGTGACAGGCGATCCGGTGCGGAACAAATCAGGACGAAGCGAACGATGAGCACGAACAAACCGAACACGCCCTACGCCCAACGCGAACAGGGCTATCGCGAAAAGGCACTGAAGATGTACCCCTGGGTCTGCGGTCGCTGTGCCAGGGAGTTCTCCGGCAAGCGGCTGAGCGAGTTGACGGTCCACCACAAGGACCATAACCACGACAACAACCCAGAAGATGGCTCGAACTGGGAACTGCTCTGCCTGTATTGCCACGACAACGAGCACTCACGCTATACGGACAATCAGTATCACGCCGAAGCCAGGCCGGGCAGCGACCTGGGTCCGAAGGAAACCTTCAAGGCCTTCGCCAATCTGGGCGATCTGCTCAAGAAAAAACCGGACTGATCCCAATCCGGCATCTCAACGCCGGTCACTTCACCAGCAGTACCGGCACCGAGACCTCATGAACCACGCGGTTGGCAACCGAACCCATCAGCATGCCGGTAAAACTGCCCAGGCCGCGTGTACCCATCACCACGGTGTCGCATCCGAACCGCTCCACCGCATCGTTCACCTGCTCGGCCACGTTGCCCAGAATCGCGTGGGTCTGATGCGCGATCCCGGCCGTCTGCAACGCCGCAGCGGCTTCTGTCAGAGTACGGCGCGACTTGTCGAGAAAACTCTTGTTCAGCTCTTCAACCGTATCCGCCGTGACGAACTCACCATAGAGCACCGGCTCCTGCTGCACATTCAAGACATGCACCTGGAGCGACTTAGGCGCATCGGTGGCGAAATCGATGATGTACTGCAGTGCTCGTTTGGCGTTGTCCGAACCGTCGTAAGCTAGAAGAATGTTGCGCATAGTGGGCCTCCATCAAGTAATGAAAACAGCATAGACCAACACCCAACAGGATCTGACTGCTGGAATCGCATCCATTGCTCTGGATCAATCCCCGGCGGTAAAGCCTCCATTTCAAGGTCAGCTTATGAATACAATCGTTCCGTTTGGCGTCGGTGACGCCTCATTCCAGGCCGCTGGCGGCGAGGCCGGCATCGAGAGGCTGGTTGCCGATTTCTATCGAATCATGGACGAAACCGAAGCAGCCAATTGCGTGCGTCGCCTGTACCCGCAGGACCTGAGCAATTCACGCGAACGGCTGGCGGCGTTTCTCAGCGGCTGGCTGGGAGGGCCGCGCCGTTACGCGGAGAAATTCGGCAGCATCAGCATCCCGCAATTCCATACGCGTTGGACGGTAGGCGAAATCGAGCGTGATGCCTGGCTCGAATGCATGGCCCAGGCCATTGCCAGGCAGGGCTATTCAGCGGACTTTGCCGACTATCTGCTGGTGCAGTTACGAGTGCCGGCAGAGCGCATTCTCCAAGCCGGGCGGCGAGGTTGCCCAGTGCATCCGTAGTAGTCACCGCCTATACCCAAGCGACCCGATGGGCTGAAGGCCGAACCCTGGGCATATCGCTGCGTCATACCTGTGTGGGGCAAGACGCACGTCCTGCGGCATCCGGAATTCCGCATAACGCAGCCAGGTAACTGACATGAAGATCCGCTTTGCTTCGGTCAACGAGCAGAAAATTCGCGAGACAGGAGAGTTTCTTAGGCAGAACGGCGTCGAGATCATCAACTTTCCGGTACGCATCGTTGAAACGCAGACCGAGGATCTGAACCTGCTGGTCAGCGATAAGCTGCTGCAAGCCTTCAAGCTGATAGGCAAGCCGGTTTTCGTAGAGCATTCCGGTCTGTTCATCAATAGCCTGAATGGTTTTCCCGGTGGGCTGACCCAAACGTTCTGGAACCGTTTGCATGCGGTGCGCTTCTCTGAACTGATCGGTAATCTGGAGGATCCCTCAGCGGTGGCACGCACCCTGATCGGCTACTGCGACGGCCGCAAGCGGCACTTTTTCAAGGGCGAGGTCGCTGGCAGGATTTCCCGTGAGCCGGCGGGAGAAGAAGGCTTCGAGTGGGACAACGTGTTCGTTCCGGACGGCTATTCCTGCACCTTCGCCGAATTGGGTGGCGTGCATAACGACTTGTCCATGCGCAAGCAGGCATTGGAAGCCTTTATCACTCATTTGCGTGGGATCTGAGAGGTAGTCGATGCAGAAGCTGTTGGAGGCGTATCGGAATAACCGTCTGATCCTTTTCGTAGGTTCCGGCGTATCAGCGAATATCGGGCTGCCGCCATGGCGAAAGCTGATAGACGAAATCGCTCAACAGCTTGATTACGACCCGGACGTTTTCGATACCTATGGAAACTTCCTCTCGCTCGCCGAATATTATCGGATCAAGAAAGGCAACATCGGCCCGCTGCGCAGCTGGATGGACCGTGAATGGCATAAGAACATCGAGATTCGCAACTCTGAGATTCACCGCCTGATCGTTCAGGGCCGATTTCCGGCCATATACACAACCAATTACGACCGCTGGCTCGAGAACGCCCACGATGCGCATGGCGTCGGTTACATCAAGATCGCCAATGCAAGTGACTTGGTAAAGGCCCGCGACGGCGTCCGGCAAATCGTAAAGTTTCACGGCGACTTCGATGATGACGACTCGATCGTGCTGGATGAGACAAGCTATTACGAACGGTTGCAGTTCGAAACACCACTCGATATCAAATTACGCGCCGACACCTTGAGTAAAGCCGTTCTGTTTATCGGCTACAGCCTCTCCGATACCAATATCCGATTGTTGTTCTACAAACTATCGAAAATGTGGAATGAGCATGAGACTGTTGGAGTCCGACCGATCTCATATGTTTTCTCGCACAAGCCCAATCCGGTGCAGGAAGAAATTCTCAGCCAATGGGGTATCCGAATGATCACCTCGGAAGATGATGAACCTGGATTGGCCTTGCAAAACTTTTTGAAGATGCTGACGGAGAACTGATCAAACCGCTCGCCAGGCAGGTAATGGAACGGCTGAGTGCGATGCCACAGGGGCATCGCACTCGTCGGCCTCAGTAGTTATAACCAATACCAACGCTGTAGAAGAACGCGCCATCATCGTAACGATCGCGCGCATCGCTCCCACTTTTGAACAGGAATTGATATTCAGCCATTGCGGTGACGAAGGTCTTATCCTGCACCCAATACTTGATGCCAAGCTCTGGCCCGCCCATGAACGTCTCGTCAACCTCTTCGCCGTAGATGCCGCCGGCACTCACACCGATAAACGGACGAGTCTTGCCACTGCCAAAGTGATAGTCGTAAAACACACGGGTCGAGCCGTCGAACTGGACACTTTCTCCCTCTGAGTCTCGTGCATTTACGGTTTGCCGGATGCCCCACATGGAAGCCTCATCCAGATAAGTACCCCAACTACCCTGTACGGAGAACACTGTATCGTCGAAGTCCTTATCACTACTGCCCGCGCCGCTTAAGGTAACTTCGCGATCACCTGCCACCGGAGCGGCAACGGCGAGCGCTGGAAACATGGCGGCTACCAGGAGGGAAGTTTTGAAAAGTCGGTTCATGACAACACCTCTTGTTCTAGCTATGGCGGAATACGCAATTGCGCGATGCGCATAGTTAGTGACATGGGCATGTATGAACTGTTCACTTTATTTTAGGTATGTCTATCAATTTATTGATTATTAACGATATTTATTTTAGATTATCCGTTTCGCTAGTTATAAAACCACACCGACCTGACCGTTCCAAGTGCTCTTCCACACATCAAACGAAACAGCAAATCAGAAACTAACGAAACGATTAATAACGCAAACCATACGGCAATATCAGTCAACCCGAGCGCTAATACCTTGCGTCGAATCGTCTGGCAATGGTTCATCTTCCGGATCGCTGTCGAACTGTCGCCCCATGGCAATACGCAGCCATACCGGTATCAGCAACAGGCCTAGCGCCACACATACCCAGCCGAGCAAAGCACTGCTCTCCGGTGAAGGAAACATCAAGCGACCCACACCGACCAATAAGGAGAATAGCGAAATTGCCGTGATCGCAACGGCTGATAGCCGCGTACCAAGCGCCTTGACCGACACCGTTGCGGCTACGCCGTTGAGCATTGCCGCGTGCTGCCAGAAACCAAACGGGCGCACCCGGCGATAGAAGCGCTTGAGCGTTGCATCGTCAGTCGCAGGCGTGACGAAGGTGACCAGGATGGCTGCGGTCGTGGTGACCAGCGCCATGATGCCGAGGCGCACCCACTCGCGCTCCGGATCAGTACCCAGATAGTAAAGCAGCAAAGGCGCAGTGATCAGCGAAACGCCCATTGCGGTCAGTTCCGAATAGAGATTGATACGCTCCCAGAGCCATCGCAGCACCAATACCGACCCCATACCCGCCCCGAACAATAGCGAAATGAACCAGGCAGTCTGGATCGAGCCCAGATTCGCCATGATAATCATCGCGATGATCAGAATCAGCACGTTGGACAACCGCGCCACGATCACCAATTCGCGGTCCCGTGGCTTGCGTTTCAGCACATGTGGTGCAAACACACCGCCATAAACGTCGTTGCTCCAGTAGGAGGCGCCCCAGTTGAGATGCGTATCGACGGTGGAGGCCAGTGCAGCCAGCAGGCCAACCAACATCAAGCCGCGCACACCCGGCGGCAGCAGGTCTTCGATACCCTGCACGAAAAGCGCTTCACGCCCTGCGGTGAAACCGTCGCCGGCCATTTCTCCCGGCGTGAACGGATAGAGCACCAACAGGCCGATCGCAATAGCCATCCAGAACAGGCTGCGCAGAAAAATCTGCAACCAGGTGAACACCAGGCCGGCAATGCGCGCATCGCGGTCAGTCGGACACGCCATGCTTCGCTGCGCGAGATAGCCGGTGCCGTCGGAATTCATCTGAAAAAACCATTGCAGTCCGACAATCACCAAAAACGGCATTAGTGCCTCGCCTGCATCGGCGGGCGGTGCGAAGGACAACATCTTGCTGGCCTGATCGGCGCCATAAAGCTCGACAATGCGATCCGTCAGCCCACCTAGGCCACCAGCAGCATCAACGACGAACCAGGCATATAGCAACGTGCCTATCATGGCCAAGCTGAACTGCATCACATCCGTCTGGACCACGGCCCGCAATCCACCGGTAATCGAATACATGGCGGTGAACGAGAGAATCAGGAGAATAGATATCAGGTTATTGGCGCTCATCATCGCCGGGCTCAGTCCGGTGATGCTCTCGCCAAGCTGAATCCCGGCACTGGAAACGAAACTCACAATGGGCTCGTAGAGCCCTGCCGGCAGCCAAAGATGCCAAGGCAGAAATACCTCGGCGATGCGGATGGCTGCTACCAATACCATCGCCAGCACCACGCAGTTGATTACCGTACCGTAGTAGATCGCCTTGAGCAGGCGCAGCGGCGTGACGCCCTTGCCGCTATATCGCACGCGGGTCAGCTCGGCATCGGTCAATACGCCGGCACGTCGCCAGCACACCGCAAACACGAATGCCATTAGCAGGAATGCGAGGCCGTAGATCCAAAGGCGCCAAAGGGCAAAGACGCCGGCGGTAGCAACCAGGCCGGTTACCAGCAGAGGCGTATCGGCCGCGAACTGGGTCGCGGCCATGGAAAATCCCGCCTTCCAGCCTTTAATCGTTCGACCCGCAAGGAAATATTCGTCGAGGCTTTGGGACGCCTTGCCCCGTGCGCGCAAGCCAGAACCCAGACCATAGAGAATGAAGGCCGCCACTATCGCTAGATCCAACATATTGTTATGTCCTTGTTGGAGGGCTGTTCGCTTAAGAACCTGCGCAACGGCGAAAAATTGCATACTTCGGATGAACGGAACGAACGCCCCCTCAGCCAGCCGTAGAGCGCTGGCAGCCCCCCCTACGGCAAGCATCGGTTACCATGCGCAGCGTCGTCAGGGAGCACTCATGTCCGAACTCCAGCTGCGTCGGCTTTCAATTGCCTGCCACCCGTTGCTCAATAAGTTCTACCGAGCCCACGGCACCCACATGCGGGTGCCAGCCCGCGCCCGCTGTTGGGTTGCGGGGCATCCGGATATTGTCGCAGGGCTGTGCCTGAGTCCCGTGGATGACGGCCACTGGCTGACTGGGTTACTGGTCGCGCCCAGCCGGCGCGACCAAGGTCTGGCGAAACGCTTAGTGACCCGGGTCTTGGCCGAGTGCGGAGGCCCTGTCTGGCTGTTCTGTGAACCCAAGCTAATGGCGTTTTATCAACATCTGGGCTTCAGCGAAGCCACGACACTGCCCGAGGCATTAGCCTCCCGCCTACATCGCTACAACCGAAACAAGACGCTCATGGCCCTATGGCACGATAACGAGAGAGATCGCATGACCTCCACTGTTCTGAAAATTGCTACGGCCTGTCTGCTCGATGACAGCGGTCGAGTACTGGTCGTACGCAAACGCGGCACTCGCCTATTCATGTTGCCTGGCGGCAAGATCGAACCTGGGGAGATTCCGTTGCAGGCACTCAAACGTGAGCTTCGAGAGGAGTTGGATCTAGCAATAGAAGCGTCGCAGCTGCGGTCGCTGGGCCACTTCCAGGCGCGTGCAGCCAACGAGCCGGATCACTGGGTGCAGGCCGATGTCTTCGTCGGTCGGCTGGTAGACAAGGTACGGGTTCAGGCCGAGATCGAGGCACTGGACTGGCTTGAACTGCAGGCACAGCAACAGGAACATCTCGCCCCACTGCTGCGCGAACAGGTGCTCCCCGCGCTAATTCAGCGACTGGCTGAGGAGAGAAACTGAAAGGGCAATCCCTGGCGGTTCTAGCCTATGGGGAGATGGGATCGCTTGCTGGAAAGGTTTCTTCCAGTGCTTCGTCCAGGTGATCTTCATCAGCCTCGTCTGGGCGGCGTTTGATCTGGTCTTCCTGGTCTTGCCCGGGCTGGGTAGGTTCGTTCGGGTCGTTGCCGTTCATGGTGAATTCCTCTGAGTTGTGTCACCCACGTTAGGCCTCTCAAGAGACCAGTCGTTCGGCAAACCGGCACCGCCAAATCGTAGGCAAAAAAAAGGGGCGGGGTTTAAGCCCCGCCCGCCTCCTTCCCTACTTCCCTTTTTTCCTACTCATCGTCCTGATGAAACCGCATCCAGCGGCTGTTCCAGACCGACATCCTTGCCGGCTGTACTTGTCCTTAAGTACGGGTGCGATATTAAGGCTTTGGACGACAACAGCAACTCGGAAAAATGCATGATGGCAATTGGGTCTTTATTTTACTAGTTATAAAATTCTTTATAAATCATACACATAGCTGTTTAGATTTTCTCAAAGGCGATCGTCTTGGATGCTTTTTCGGGCATTGCTTACACATCTTGTAAGCGAATGCTTACATACCGAGAAGCTTCAACGGAAAGACGGCGGAGCGAGGGTTAACCCTATCGATTGATTCGCCTCCACCTCCGCATTCAAAAGCGCCATGGCAAAGTGTCCATAACGGGTGAGGA
>NZ_JYHV01000023.1 GCF_000952685.1 Stutzerimonas stutzeri
CAAAAGCAAAAGCTTCGCCCCGAGGGCGGGGCTCCTACAGAAAGCCACGGCGCGCACCGAGCCACCTTTTGTGGGAGCCGCGACCCGCGGCGAAAGCGGGCCACGGCCGGCTCAAAAGCAAAAGCTTCGCCCCGAGGGCTGGCCACAAGAAAAGCCAAAGCGCATCCGCAGTGCTTTCGCCTGAGGCGCGCCCCGCGGCAATTACCAGATCCCAGAAAAACAAAACCCCGCACAAGGCGGGGTTCGTCATCGAGTCGCCCGGCGTCAGGCCGGGCTTGTCCGCGTAGGCTGTATCAGGCCTTGATACGGGACTTGTACTCGCCGGTACGGGTGTCGATCTCGATCGAGTCACCGATTTCGCAGAAGGCGGACACTTGCAGCTCGGCACCGTTCTTCAGGCGGGCGGTCTTCATGACCTTGCCGGAGGTGTCGCCGCGTACGGACGGCTCGGTGTAGACGATTTCACGAACGATGGTGGTCGGCAGTTCAACCGAGATCACCTTGTCGTTGTAGAAAACGGCTTCGCAGACGTCGGTCATGCCGTCTTCGATGAAGGTCATCACGCCTTCGAGATCGTCTTTTTCGATTTCGTACTGATTGAACTCTTCGTCCATGAAAACGTAGAGCGGGTCGGCGAAGTAGGAATAGGTCACTTCCTTGCGCTCGAGAATTACCGGCTCCAGCTTGTCATCTGCCTTGTACACAGTCTCAGTAGCAGAACCGTTGAGCAGGTTCTTCAGCTTCATCTTCACGACGGCACTGTTACGACCGGACTTGTTGAACTCGGCTTTCTGGATGACCCAGGGTGCGCCGTTGATAACGGCCACTTGGCCGGCACGGAACTCTTGTGCGGTTTTCATACGAATATCCGAATGGAATTAGAGACAAAAAACAGGCCGCGTATCATAGCCAATCTGTGTAAAAAAACACCAGCTTTCCGGCCAGATCGCCATTGGCTACCTGCTTGTGGGTCCATCTATCCGCATGCGCCCTTAGCTCCGTCTCGTGCGCCAGCAGGCCGGCCCAAGCGAGGCCACTACCAACGCCATCGTTCCAGGCTCGCCAGAACTCACGCAATGCAGCCGTAGCCTGCGGTGAAAGATCGTGGATATATAGGTCCAGAAAGGCGTTGAGCTTGTCCCAGTGCGCATCTTCCTCTTGGGGGTAGATATGCCAGACCAGCGGGCGCCCCGCCCATTGCGCGCGAATGAAGGACTCCTCGCCGCGTACGGCGTTGAAGTCACAGCACCACAGAAGCATGTCGTACTGGTTTTGCGTCATGAACGGCAGCACTGCGATCTGCAGCGCTCCCCGGGCATGACGGTCGCCAGCCTGTAGCTGTTCCACCCCCAACCAGCGCGCCACGTCACCGAGAACCCGCCCCTCCGGCACCAGCAACTGCGTCGGACGCGTATCGACAGCCAGCGCATCGAGCCACTGCGCAACGGCCTGGTTTTCGTAAGCGAACAGCGATATCAACCGCGCGCCAGGCTGTACGGCCAGCTCGAAGTTCTGCAGAAAGGCTTCACGCAGCGTTGGACTTTTCTGGAACGCCTCCCGCCGTGCCAGCAGATCGCCTTCGCGAATCAAGCCACCGGTGCCTTGCTCGAAACCTGGAAAGAAAAAATACTTTTGCAGGCCATCGGGCTGCATCGACGGCAGCGCATGGCAACCCACCACCCAATCTTCTGCGCTGAGGTATTCCAGGTTTAGCCAGAGAATACGACGCTCACTGCGGGCCATCGCCTCGATATAGGCCGCGGGCAGCTGGCAGGCGAAGGCCTCGATCACCACGTCAGCCGGCTCGGCACCCGGCCAGTCGGCTGACCAGTGCCGCACGTCGACGCCGTCATGCCATTGCTGACTGACCGTGGCACTGGTACCCGGACAGAGCCGGGCGAAGGTGTTCAGATCGTCAACCCAGAGCCGTACCCGCTGGCCATGCTCGGCGACCAACTGCCGCGCCAGACGCCAGGTCACGCCGATGTCGCCATAGTTGTCGACGACAACGCAGAAGATGTCCCAGCTGGCTCTGACCGACAAACCCACTACTCCTTTGCAAGAAACGCCCGGACCACGTGCTTAAGTGCAGTCCTGAGGGATCAGAATACAGGCTTGGTGGCCGAACGGGCGCAAACGGCAGACACAAGCGATCGCCGGAGCCGATGACACCAGGGCAATGAAACGATGGGGATAGATAGACGTTATGGAGGTGAACCCTACCAGCCACACCCCGGCACACAATGTCACCGCTGCGGCTGCTCCCTTCCGGGCCTGACCGGGTTCACGGCTGATCGTTGCGGGGGGACCGGCAGGGCCCACCATAACAAAACCCGCCTGGCGGCGAGCGGCGCCATTGTACCGGCTTATTCCCAACTTACAACCATCCATGCGGGCCATGCAGGCGCTAACGCATTGACGCGCCAGGTATTAAAAGAACGCAGTGGATCGGCAACCCCGACCGACAGAGAAAGGTGCAGCTCGCCATCGCGAAGCTGCGTCGTAAGAACAGCGAAAGCCAATCAGCAGTTTTATTAGGACGATACACACCACCGCATGGTCGAAGTGAAGTATTGCCCGGCTCAGCCTGACGCAGTTTCATCTCGATGAAGCTGCGTCCGCCAGACCGGGGAGCACCCTCCTCGTCACCGCCCGTCAGCCCGGATAAAAATATACGTGTCATGTGTCTTCTATCGACCCGAACCCCTATGCAAAAACAACGGTCTGTTCGAGGATAGGGAACGCAATAGCGTTGCCGTTTTGCTCTCGAAACGGCACCAGGACCGAACGAACCAGCGCAGTTGTCGCGCAGCGGAGACTGGCGGCGCTATCGAAAGAGGTAAGCATGAGCAAAGCTCCCATTGCCATCGTCGGCACCGGCATTGCAGGGCTCTCCGCCGCGCAGGCCCTGCATGCGGCCGGACAACCCGTACAGCTGTTCGACAAGAGCCGCGGCCTGGGCGGACGGATGGCCAGCAAGCGCAGCGACGCCGGCCATCTGGATCTCGGTACTCAGTATTTCACCGCACGCGACCGGCGCTTCACCGAGGCCGTACGTCAGTGGCAGACCCAGGGCTGGGTCGCCGAGTGGTCGCCCAACCTCTATCAGTCCCGCAGCGGGCAGCTGTCGCCCTCGGCAGATGAGCAATTGCGTTGGGTGGGCGTTCCCCGCATGAGTGCGATTGCTGCCGGACTGCTCGGCGAGCTGCCAGTCAAGCTTAGCTGTCGAATAACGGAAGTCTTTCGGGGCGAGGAATACTGGAAACTGGTCGACGCCGAAGGAAACAGCCATGGTCCGTTCAGCCAGGTGGTCGTCGCCATTCCTGCGCCCCAGGCCAGCACGCTGCTGGCTTCGGCACCGAAGCTGGCCGCCGTCGCCGCCAGTGTTGCAATGGAACCCACCTGGTCCGTCGCCCTGGGCTTCGCCAAGCCGCTCGAAACCAGCCTCGAGGCCTGCTTCGTTCAGGACGACTCGCTTGACTGGCTGGCCCGTCATCACAGCAGGCCCGGACGTGACGACCCGCTCGACCTATGGGTGCTGCACGCCAGCAGTGCCTGGAGCCGGCAACACCTCGACATGGCCAGGGAATCGGTGATTGAACATTTGCACGGCGCGTTTGCCGAGCTGATCGACTGCGTGGTGCCCGCTCCAGAATTCACCCTTGCCCATCGCTGGCTCTATGCACGCCCGAGCCAGTCTCATGAATGGGGCGCATTGGCGGATGCCCACCTCGGGTTGTATGCCTGCGGCGACTGGTGTCTCTCAGGCCGCGTCGAAGGGGCCTGGCTCAGCGGACAGGAAGTCGCACGACGGTTGCTTGAACAGTTATAGCCGACCATCTCTCCAGCCCGGGCCGTCGATTAAAAGGCGGCGCCGGCGACACCGCATCTCGAAATAACCCAAACCAGGCCGAGCATCACATCGATCCAGAACCGAAGAACAGCGCCTAGCCAAACGCGGTATCGAGAAACATCATAACCGCGAAGCCGCCCATCAAGCCGACCGTTGCCGGGGTCTGATGACCGTTGCGGTGAGTTTCGGGAATTACCTCGTGCGAGACCACGAAAATCATCGCGCCAGCAGCCAATCCGAGACTGATCGGATACGCGACGGCTAGACCACTGGATATTCCCAGTCCCACCAACGAGCCGAGCGGCTCCATCAAGCCGGATGCTGCAGCGACCAATATCGAGCGCCCTGGGGAGAGACCGGTGGTCCGCAAAGCCAACGCGACGGCCAGCCCCTCAGGAATGTCTTGTATGGCAATCGCCGTGGTGAGCGGCAAACCGACACCCAAATCGCCATTGGCGAAACTCACTCCGATCGCCATGCCCTCCGGAACGTTGTGAAGAATGATCGCAAACACGAACAGCCAGACCCGGCTTATGCGCTGGTGATTCGGACCAAAGGCGCCCGCGCTTTCATGCTCATGCGGCGTGAAATAGTCCAACCCAAGCATCAGCAACACGCCGATCCCGAGGCCAGCCACGACGGTCAATGCGGCGGCCGGCCCACTGCCGAACAGTTCCCTGGCGGCGGCAATGCCAGGGAGAATCAGCGAGAACGAACTGGCGGCGAGCATCATGCCGGCAGCGAAGCCCAGCATGCTGTCCTGGGTGCGCGTGGAAATATTGTTCAGCACGATGGCCATCAGCGCACCCAACGCCGTGGCAACGAAGCCCGCCGTACCGCCGAGCAACGCGTAGCGGACGTTGCTCTCGTTGCCGTTCTGAAGCGCGTTATAGCCACTCGCAATCGACAACAGCAGTACGACCAGAAGTGTGCCTGCCAGGCCTAATGTAACAACGGGGTTTGCCTGCGCATGCGCGATCCATACCGAGCGTAGCGTCGCTGCTGCGCTTTGAGTGCTTGCCATGATGAAGGCCCCATATGATGTCTTTGTCGCCAATGCAGCAAGTGAGATGCGCGGACGGTCAAGCTGCGAGCGACCCACGGACACCACTATGCCAAAGGCGCGACGAGCGTCTTACGGGATATGACCATAAGCGACTCGCTGAGTTTGAATGCAAGGGCCTGGCCGATGCATGGCCTCGATCCCAACGCACACTGACCATCCACTCGCGACACCGGGAACTTAAATTGATCGAGGGGCCCTGACGATCAGGCGAGGACACGGGAGGAACGCTGGCGGGGATTTTTACAAGCACACTTGGCCGGTGGAAACATCGTCTCGGCGGCCCAGGATTTTAGAGCGATGCGGTAAGTCAGCGGTAAATGGAAGCAGCAATCGCCGTGTTCGTGATTGAAAACAGCGCACGCCGAACCGCATTAAGAATGCGAAAACGAAAAAAGCGACCTTAAGGTCGCTTTCTCTTCGCGCTTCAGCGCCTTTTATTTAAGGCTTGAAGCAAATTTGGAGCGGGAAACGAGACTCGAACTCGCGACCCCGACCTTGGCAAGGTCGTGCTCTACCAACT
>NZ_JYHV01000005.1 GCF_000952685.1 Stutzerimonas stutzeri
CCTGAAGCGTCTTATCAGGCCCAGCCTTCCAGTCGCATGGTCGCGCGCACCAGGCGTTGCTCCTCCTGCTCGATCTCCTTGAGGTTGTCGCGAATGCTGTGGATGTGATCGCGTGCGGCGCGCTGGGCCTGGTCCGGCAGGCGCTCGGTGATGGCGTGAAACAGCCGCGAATGCTGCCGGTCGATCTGCCGTTTCTGCATCGGCCGGTGGTAGAGGTTGTTCACCGAGGCGAAGACGGTGGAGAGCATCAGGTCGGTCAGCGACTGCAGCGTATGCACCAGCACCGGGTTGTGCGAGGCCTCGCTGACGGCCAGGTGGAAGGCGTGGTCGAGGCGCGCATGCTCACGCGGGTCGGCCTCTTCGGCGGTGTGGGCTGCGAGCATTTCCTCGTAGCGACGGCGCAGCAGGATGAAATCGGCATCGGTGCCGCGCAGTGCCGCCAGTCGCGCCGATTCGCCTTCCAGCAGGGCGCGTACTTCGAGCAGATCGTAGAGGGTGCGCGGCTGCGAGTTGAACAGGTGCATCAGCGGGCTGGCATCCTGCTCTCCGGACAGCCTCGCCACGTGCGATCCGCGGCCCTGCGCGGTCTCGATGATGCCGCGACCGCGCAGCACACGCAGGCCTTCGCGCAGCGCCGAGCGCGAGATACCGAGCTTTTCGCATAAGCGGCGCTCCGACGGGAGTGTCTGGCCTACCTTAAGTACGCCGTCGACGATCAGCCGCTCGATACGCTCGGCCACCACGTCCGCCAGCTGGCGGCGCTCCGTATTTTCGATCAACATATTTCAGCCTCCGTAACTGGTAGGACCAGTTTGGTGGAAGTCTAGCGCAACAGACGTTCGTATTGTGTGGGGCCATAATATCAGGGCCATTCGGCTCGATCAGTTGAAAGCTTGTTGAAAGAAACTGGTAGGACCAGTGGTTTTCGAGATGGACGAAAAGGCGTAGTCGGGCTAATGATGCGTCAAACCACCGCAGCTGGCCGTGCTGACGGTGAACGAAAGAAGAGCCCCGATTGCCATGAATATCCTCTACGACGAACGCGTCGACGGTGAGCTGCCCAAGGTCGACAAGGCGGCGTTGCTCGCCGAGTTGCAGGCGCGGCTGCCGGACCTGGACATCCTCCACCGCGGCGAAGACCTCAAGCCCTACGAGTGTGATGGTCTGTCTGCCTACCGCACCACGCCGATGCTGGTGGTGTTGCCCGAGCGCATCGAACAGGTCGAAACCCTGCTGAAGATCGCTCACAAGCGCGCCGTGCCGGTGGTGGCGCGTGGCGCCGGGACCGGGCTGTCGGGCGGTGCGCTGCCGTTGGAACAAGGCATCCTGCTGGTCATGGCGCGCTTCAACAAGATTCTCGAAGTCGACCCGGCCGGTCGCTTCGCTCGTGTCCAGCCCGGCGTGCGCAACCTGGCAATCTCCCAGGCCGCGGCGCCCTATGATCTTTACTACGCGCCCGATCCTTCTTCACAGATCGCCTGTTCCATCGGCGGCAACGTCGCCGAGAACGCCGGCGGCGTGCACTGCCTGAAATACGGGCTGACGGTGCACAACCTGCTCAAGGTCGAGATCCTTACCGTCGAGGGCGAGCGCATGGTGCTGGGCTCCGATGCATTGGATTCGCCGGGCTTCGACCTGCTGGCACTGTTCACTGGCTCCGAAGGCATGCTCGGCATCGTCACCGAGGTCACGGTCAAGCTGTTACCCAAGCCCCAAGTAGCCAAGGTGCTGCTGGCGGCGTTCGACTCGGTGGAGAAAGCCGGGCGCGCCGTGGGCGACATCATTGCCGCCGGAATCATTCCCGGCGGGTTGGAGATGATGGACAACCTGTCGATCCGCGCGGCCGAGGACTTCATCCACGCCGGTTACCCGGTGGACGCCGAGGCGATCCTGCTCTGCGAACTGGACGGCGTCGAGGCTGACGTCCACGACGACTGCGCCCGTGTGGGCGAGGTGCTCAAGTTGGCCGGCGCCACGGAAGTGCGGCTGGCCAAGGACGAATCCGAGCGCGTCAAGTTCTGGGCCGGACGCAAGAATGCCTTCCCGGCGGTCGGGCGGATTTCGCCCGACTACTACTGCATGGACGGCACCATTCCGCGCCGCGAGCTGCCCGGCGTGCTCAAGGGCATCAGCGATCTGTCGGACGAATACGGCCTGCGCGTGGCCAACGTGTTCCACGCCGGCGACGGCAACATGCACCCGCTGATCCTCTTCGATGCCAACACCGAAGGTGAGCTGGAGCGCGCGGAGGCGCTGGGTGGCAAGATTCTCGAACTGTGCGTGAAAGTCGGTGGCTCGATCACCGGTGAGCACGGCGTTGGGCGCGAGAAGATCAACCAAATGTGTTCGCAGTTCAATGCCGACGAACTGACGCTGTTCCATGCGGTGAAGGCTGCGTTCGACCCCAGCGGCCTGCTCAACCCCGGCAAGAACATTCCCACCCTGCACCGCTGCGCCGAATTCGGCGGCATGCATGTACATGGCGGGCAGTTGCCCTTCCCTGAGCTGGAGCGTTTCTGATGACGGTTTCCTTCGACGACAGCCAGCAGCTGCTCGATCAGGTCAACCAGGCGTTGGCCAGCAACACCCCGCTGCGCATTCAGGGCGGCGGCAGCAAAGCGTTCCTCGGCCGCGAGGTTCAGGGCACCTTGCTCGACACCCGCGCGCATCGCGGCATCGTCACCTATGACCCGACCGAGCTGGTGGTCAGCGTTCGCGCCGGCACGCCATTGGCGGAACTGGAAGCCGCGCTCGACGAGGCCAACCAGATGCTGCCGTGCGAGCCGCCTCATCTGGGCGAAGGCACCACCGTAGGCGGCATGATCGCGGCGGGGCTGTCTGGTCCGCGTCGCCCTTGGAGCGGCTCGGTGCGCGACTTCGTACTCGGCTCGCGCGTCATCACCGGTCACGGCAAGCACCTGCGCTTCGGCGGTGAGGTGATGAAGAACGTCGCCGGTTATGACTTGTCGCGGCTGATGGCCGGCAGCTTCGGCTGCCTCGGCGTACTCACCGAAGTCTCGTTGAAGGTGCTGCCCAAGCCGCGCCTGTGCCGCAGCCTGCGGGTCGAGATGCCGGTCGACCGCGCGTTGCTCAAGCTCGCCGAGTGGGGGCAGCAACCGGTGCCGATCACGGCGGCCAGCCATGACGGTCAGGCCCTTCACCTGCGCTTGGAAGGCGGTGAAGGCTCGGTCAACGCCGCCTGCGACCGTATCGGCGGCGAGGCGCTGGATGTCGGTTACTGGAATCAACTGCGCGAGCAACGCCTGGATTTCTTCGGTGATGCCCGTCCGCTCTGGCGTCTGTCGCTGCCTACCGATACCCCGGTGCTGGCGCTACCCGGCGAGCAGCTGATCGACTGGGCCGGCGCCCAGCGCTGGCTGAAATCCGATGCCGATGCGCAAACCATCCGCGCCATCGCCAGCGAAGTCGGCGGTCATGCCACCTGTTTCACCGCTGGCTCCACGGCGAGCCCGTTCCAGCCGCTGGCCGAGCCCTTGCTGCGCTACCACCGCCAGCTCAAGGCCGCGTTGGACCCGCAGGGGATCTTCAACCCTGGCCGCATGTATTCCGAGGTCTAGGTCGTGCTCAGCGCGGTTGGCCGCTGCGACGCTGCGCCAGAAGGCGCAAGACAAGGCGTGAGGAGAGAAGTTTGGTAACTCCAAATGAACGACGAACAACGATGGATTGCGCCTTCTGGAGCGCGTCCCAACGGGTTGGCGCGAAGCGTCAACGCAAAGAGTCATTCGCGTTGAGAACGACCTCATGCAAACCAATCTGAGCGAACAAGCCAAACTTCACCCGCGTGCCGAGGAAGCCGAGAGCATCCTGCGCTCCTGCGTGCACTGCGGCTTCTGCAACGCCACCTGCCCGACCTATCAACTGCTCGGCGACGAGCTGGATGGCCCGCGTGGGCGTATCTACCTGATGAAGCAGATGCTCGAGGGCGGCGAAGTCACCGAGGCCACCCAGACCCACCTGGACCGTTGTCTCACCTGCCGCAACTGCGAAACCACCTGCCCCTCCGGCGTGCAGTATCACAACCTGCTGGATATCGGTCGTGACTTCATGGAGCAGCAGGTGCCGCGCTCGGCTGGCGAACGTCTGCTGCGCACGGGCCTGCGCACGGTCATTCCGCGTCCAGGTCTGTTCAAGAGTCTGCTCAGCACCGGCAACATGCTGCGTCCGCTGATGCCGGCGACGCTCAAGGCGCACATGCCGCGCCAGGTTACCCCGGCCAAACCACGGCCGCAGACCGTGCATGCGCGTCGCGTGCTGATTCTCGAGGGCTGCGTTCAGCCGAGCCTGTCGCCCAACACCAACGCCGCGACGGCACGCGTGCTCGATCGTCTCGGCATCAGCGTGACGACCGCGCGTGAAGCCGGCTGCTGCGGCGCGGTGGACTACCACCTCAATGCCCAGGAAGCAGGGCTCGACCGCGCACGACGCAACATCGACGCCTGGTGGCCAGCGATCGAAGGCGGCGCCGAAGCCATCGTCCAGACGGCCAGCGGTTGCGGTGCCTTCATCAAGGACTATGGTCATCTGTTGCGGAACGACCCGGCCTACGCGACCAAGGCCGCGCGGGTGAGTGCGCTGGCCAAGGATCTGGTTGAAGTGATGCGCAGTGCCGAACTAGAGCGGCTGAAGGTCGAGACGGACAAGCGCATGGCCTTTCATTGCCCTTGCACGTTGCAGCACGCACAGAAGCTCGGCGGCGCGGTCGAAGACGTGCTCACCCGGCTCGGCTTCCATCTCACGGCAGTACCGGATGCGCATCTGTGCTGCGGTTCTGCAGGCAGCTATTCGATCACCCAGCCGGAGATTTCTCATCAGCTGCGCGACAACAAGCTCAACGCGCTGGAAAGCGGCAAGCCGGAAGTGATCGTCACCGCCAACATCGGCTGCCAGACGCACCTCGACGGTGCTGGCCGGACGCCGGTGCGGCACTGGATCGAGATCGTCGAGGAGGCGATGCAGTAACCCCTAACCCCAATCGCGCCGTGACGCACATCGAATCGACAGGAGAAAACATGAAAACCAAAGCCATGCTGACCCAGACCGAAGTGACCGCCATCCTGGCCGCCGCGCGCAGCGAAGCGCAGAACAACGGCTGGGCCGTGACCATCGTGGTCGCTGATGACGGCGGCCATCCGCTGGCGCTGGAGCGTCTGGACGGCTGTGCGCCGATCGCCTCCTACATCGCCACCGAAAAAGCGCGTAGCGCCGCGGTGGGCCGTCGCGAAACCAAGGGCTACGAGGACATGGTCAACGGCGGCCGCAATGCGTTCCTGTCCGCCCCGGTGGTCTGCTCGCTGGAAGGCGGCGTGCCGGTAATCGTCGATGGACAGGTGATCGGTTCGGTCGGCGTTTCCGGCGTAACCGCTGCCCAGGATGCCCAGGTCGCCAAGGCTGGCGTTGCCGCTGTCGCCAACTGATTCGGATAGGAGAACAACATGACCGAGCGTGTAACTCTGGGCCGTCTGCAAGTGGCGGCCAACCTGCAACGCTTTATTGAGGACGAGGTCCTGCCCGGCACTGGTGTCGAGGCCGCCGCTTTCTGGAAAGGTTTCGACGAGCTGGTGCATGACCTGGCGCCGAAGAACCGCGCCCTGCTCGCCGAGCGCGACCGTCTGCAGGTGGAACTGGATAACTGGCACCGCAGCAACCCCGGCCCGATCAGCGACATGCCGGCCTACCGCAGCTTCCTCGAGTCCATCGGCTACCTGCAGCCCGAACCGGGCGAAGTGAAGATCAGTACCAGCAACGTCGACAGCGAAATCGCCACCCAGGCCGGCCCGCAGCTGGTGGTGCCGATCGGCAACGCCCGCTATGCGCTGAATGCCGCCAACGCCCGCTGGGGCTCACTGTATGACGCGCTCTACGGCACCGATGCCATCAGCGAAGAGAACGGTGCGCAGAAGGGTCCGGGCTATAACGAAGTACGCGGCGCCAAGGTCATCGCCTTCGCGCGCAGCTTCCTCGATCAGGCCGCGCCGCTGGCCGAAGGCAGCCACGCCGACTCGGTCAGCTACCGCGTGCAGGACGGCCAGCTCAAGGTCACCCTGGAAAACGGCAGCGTCACCGGGCTGAAGCAACCCGAGAAGTTCGTGGGCTATCAGGGGGAAGCCGTCGAGCCGACCGCGGTTCTGTTGAAGAACAACGGCCTGCACGTCGAGATCCAGATCGATCCGAACAGCCCCATCGGCCAGACCGATGCCGCCGGGGTGAAGGATCTGCTGCTCGAAGCGGCCGTCACCACCATCATGGATTGCGAAGACTCCACTGCCGCAGTCGACGCCGACGACAAGGTGCTGGTCTACCGCAACTGGCTGGGTCTGATGAAGGGCGATCTGGTCGAAGACCTGGAGAAGGGAGGTAAGCGCATCACTCGTCGCCTGAACGACGACCGTGAGTACACCGCTGCCGACGGCTCCAACCTGAAACTGCATGGCCGTTCGCTGCTATTTATCCGCAACGTCGGTCATCTGATGACCAACCCGGCGATCGTCGATGGCGAAGGTCACGAGATTCCCGAAGGCATCATGGACGGGGTGGTCACCAGCCTCATCGCCTTGCATGACCAGCAGCGCAAGGGCAACTCGCGCACCGGCTCGATGTACATCGTCAAGCCGAAGATGCATGGCCCGGCTGAGGTGGCCTTCACCGACGAACTGTTCGGCCGCGTCGAGGATCTCATCGGCCTGCCGCGCCACACCCTGAAGGTCGGCATCATGGACGAGGAGCGCCGGACCAGCGTCAACCTCAAGGCCTGCATTGGCGCCGCGAAGAACCGCGTGGCCTTCATCAACACCGGCTTCCTCGACCGTACCGGCGACGAGATGCACACCATCATGGAAGCCGGCGCCGTGCTGCGTAAGGGCGACATGAAGAGCACCGCCTGGATCCAGGCTTACGAGCGCAACAATGTGCTTGTTGGCCTGAACTGCGGCCTGCGTGGCAAGGCCCAGATCGGCAAGGGCATGTGGGCCATGCCGGACCTGATGGCCGCCATGCTGGAGCAGAAAATCGCCCATCCCAAGGCTGGTGCCAACACCGCCTGGGTACCGTCGCCGACCGGCGCCACGCTGCACGCGCTGCACTACCACCAGGTCGACGTACAGGCCGTTCAGGCCGAGCTGGAGAAGATCGACCTGGCGGGCGAGCGCGACAAGCTGACCAACGATCTGCTGACCATCCCGGTCGCGCCGGAGCGCAACTGGTCGGCCGATGAGATCCAGCAGGAGCTGGACAACAATTGCCAGGGCATCCTCGGCTACGTGGTCCGTTGGGTCGAACAAGGCGTCGGTTGCTCTAAAGTGCCGGATATCCACAACGTCGGCCTGATGGAGGACCGCGCCACGCTGCGTATCTCCAGCCAGCACCTGGCCAACTGGCTGCGCCACGGTGTGGTCGACGAGGCGCAGGTTCGCAAGACGTTGGAACGCATGGCCAAGGTGGTCGACCAGCAGAATGCAGGCGATCCGGCCTACCGCCCGATGGCTGCGGACTATGCGAGCTCGGCGGCCTTCCAGGCGGCTTGCGACCTGGTGTTCAAGGGGCGCGAGCAGCCGAGCGGCTACACAGAGCCGTTGCTGCACGCCTGGCGTCAGCGCTTCAAGCAGCAGGTCGGTTGAGCGGTATCAGCAGGACAGCCGGCAGTCAGCGTGAGCTGACCGCCGGCGCGATTTGACGAGCCCCGGGCGCCTATAGCGCTCGGGGCTTTCGAGCAAGTGGGGCAGCTAACGTGACCCGTTAGTCAGTTCCTCGGACTGGAGTGAGCGGATCATTCCGGTCATGCGTGGGACCGGGTTTTCCCGGAAAGAAGTGGTTCACAACAAAAAACAAGGAACCCAACAATGAGTCAGACACTGCTGTCCATACTGGCCTTCGTGCCGCTGGTGCTGGCGGGGGTACTGCTGATCGGCTTTCGCTGGCCGGCCAAGTACGCAATGCCGCTGGTTTTCGTCCTCACTGCGTTGATCGGCCTACTGGCCTGGGACATGACCTTCAACCGGGTCCTGGCTTCCACGCTGCAAGGCCTCATCCTGACCGCCGCGATCCTCTGGATCATCTTTGGCGCCATCCTCCTCCTGAACACGCTCAAACATTCCGGGGGCATCGCCTCGATTCGCCGCGGCTTCGCCAACGTGAGCCCGGACAAGCGCGTCCAGGTGCTGATCGTGGCCTGGTTGTTCGGCTGCTTCATCGAAGGCGCTTCGGGCTTCGGTACGCCGGCTGCGGTGGCGGCTCCGCTGCTGGTCGCATTGGGCTTCCCGGCGCTGACGGCGGTGGTGCTCGGCATGATGGTGCAATCCACACCGGTCTCATTCGGTGCGGTGGGTACGCCGATCCTGGTGGGTGTCGCCGGTGGTCTCGACCAGGCTACCCTCGGCGGTCAGCTGGCGACGGTGGGCAGTAGCTGGGAGGTATTCTTCCATCTGATCTTCTCCCGTGTAGCCATCATCCATGCGCTGTGCGGCATCCTCATGCCGCTGATCATGATCTGCATCATGACGCGTTTCTTCGGCCGCAACCGCTCCTGGAGCGAAGGCTTGGCGATGGCGCCGTTCGCCATCTTCACCGGGCTGGCGTTCGTCATCCCGTACGCCGCGGCCGGTGTGTTCCTCGGTCCGGAATTCCCTTCGATGATCGGCGCGCTGGTGGGCTTGGCCATCGTGGTGCCGGCCGCCAAGGCTGGCTTCCTGCTGCCGAAGTCCAGTTGGGACTTCGCCCCGGCCAGCGAATGGCCGGTGGAGTGGATGGGCAAGATCGAGATGAAAATCGACGATGTCGCAGGACGCACGCCGATTTCCGTCCCGATGGCCTGGGCGCCCTATCTGCTGCTGGCGATCTTCCTGGTGATGTCGCGAGTGTTCCCGCAACTGAAAGCTGCGCTGATGTCGGTCAGCTTCGGTTGGAAGGACATCCTCGGTGAAACCGGTGTGTCCGGCACCCTGGAGCCGCTGTACCTGCCGGGCGGGATTCTCTGCATGGTGGTACTGGTGACCTTCTTCCTGCATCGGATGAAGGCCGCCGAGCTGGGTGCCGCGATTTCCGAATCGAGCAAGACGCTGCTGGGCGCAGGTTTCGTGCTGATCTTCACCATCCCGATGGTGCGCATCCTGATCAACTCGGGCGTCAACGGCTCGGACCTGGTCTCGATGCCCGTGGCCATGGCACAGCTGGTGGCCAACAGCGTGGGCAGCGTGTATCCGTTCTTCTCGCCTGCGGTCGGTGCATTGGGGGCGTTTATTGCCGGTTCCAACACGGTCTCCAATCTGATGCTCTCGCAGTTCCAGTACAACACCGCCAGCCTGCTGGGCATTTCCGGTGCGCTGATGGTGGCACTGCAGTCGGTGGGTGCCGCGGCGGGCAACATGATCGCCATTCACAACGTGGTGGCGGCTTCGGCCACAGTCGGTCTGCTCGGGCGCGAAGGCATCACGCTGCGCAAGACCATGCTGCCGACGCTGTATTACCTCGTGCTGGCCGGTAGCATTGGCCTGATCGGCTTCTACGTAATGGGTATCAGCGATCCGCTGGTGGGGGTTGCGACCGCCCGCTAAGCAGGCGGTGACGACTGCGCTTGGTCAGGCCGCGTTTTTGCAAGGCTTTGATCGGCGCAGGTGAACCCGAACGGGCGGCTCAGGCCGCCCGTTCTGTTTTGTCCTGGATCTTCTGCAGGCCTATCGTCGGGTGCAGGCGTTTGGCGGTCCGTCGCGTTCTGGTATAGCGTGCAGCGCAACCGAGACTGATCGAGGTGAACAATGAAAAAATGGCAATGCGTGGTGTGCGGATTCATCTATGACGAAGCCGAGGGCTGGCCGGACGATGGCATTGCCCCGGGAACCCCCTGGGAAGATGTGCCGGAAGACTGGCTCTGCCCCGACTGCGGCGTCGGCAAGATGGATTTCGAAATGATCGCGATTGGCTGATATGAACGAGTCGAACCATAAAGGCGCGCCGCTGGTAATCATCGGCACTGGCCTGGCGGGCTACAACCTGGCCCGGGAATTCCGCAAACTCGACAGCGAGACGCCGCTGTTGCTGATTACCGCTGATGACGGCCGCTCCTACTCCAAGCCGATGCTCTCTACCGGCTTCGCCATGAACAAGGATGCCGATGCTCTCGGCATGACGGTCGCCGGCCCGATGGCGATTCAGCTCAATGCCGAAATCCGCACCCATACCCGGGTCACGCGTCTCGATCCGGCGAACCGGCGGGTCTGGATCGACAACGAGCCGGTGCCTTACCGCGATCTGGTCATCGCCTGGGGTGCGCAGACAGTGAACGTGCCGGTTGCCGGCGATGCGCAAGATGCAATCTTCCCGATCAACGATCTGCTCGACTACGGCCGTTTCCGCGAGGCGGCGCATGGCAAGCGGCGCGTGCTGATCCTCGGCGTCGGGCTGATTGGCTGCGAATTCGCCAACGACCTGTTGCAAGGCGGCTATGAGGTCGAACTGGTGGCGCCTTGCGAGCAGATCATGCCTTCGCTGCTACCAGTCGAGCCGGCGGCGGCGGTGCAGCGTGGGTTGGAATCGCTGGGCGCGCGCTTTCATCTGGGGCCGGTGCTGGAACGTCTCGAACGACAGGGCGAGGTCCTGCAGGCGCAGCTGTCGGATGGCCAGCGAATCGAATGCGATCTGGTGGTCAGTGCCGTAGGCCTGCGTCCTCGCACCGAGCTGGCCGAGGCAGCCGGCTTGCAGGTCAATCGTGGGATCGAGGTCGATCGCCTGTTGCAGACGTCGGTCGAGCACGTCTATGCACTGGGCGACTGCGCCGAGGTCGAAGGGCTCAATCTGCTCTACGTGATGCCATTGATGAGCGGTGTGCGTGCGCTGGCCAAAACCCTGGCCGGCCAGCCTACGCCGGTCACCTACGGGCCCATGCCGATCACGGTGAAAACCCCGGTTTGTCCGTTGGTGGTATCGCCACCCGCCCCGGGCAGCGAGGGCCGCTGGAGCGTGGAAGGTGAGGGCAACGATCTGAAAGCATTGTGCCGCGCCGCCGACGGCCGGCTGTTGGGCTATGCGCTAACCGGAACGGCCGTGCGAGAGCGGCTGGCGTTGAATAAACAGCTGCCGCCGGTGTTGGCGGAACTGCCTCAAGTTCTGTCGCTAAAGTCTCCAGAATGATTCGGTAAAGCGCTGGCGGGGGCTGGCGCGAGTGCTAGCAGCGTGCCATGCTCCCTGTGGCGCTGCCGCAGTGTAGAGCTGTTGTAGTGCGTCGGAACGCTGTTCGGAGAACAGCGAACAAAAACAATAAAGTCTTAGAGGCTACCCATGCGCAAACCGGAACTCGCAGCCGCCATCGCCGATAAGGCCGATCTCACCAAGGATCAGGCCAACCGTGTACTCAACGCCGTACTGGATGAAATCACCAACGCGCTCAACCGCAAGGACAGCGTGACTTTGGTCGGTTTCGGCACCTTCATTCAGCGTCACCGAGGTGCTCGTACGGGCAAGAACCCACAGACCGGAGAGCCCGTAACCATCAAGGCCAGCAACACCGTGGCTTTCAAGCCGGGAAAGATGCTGAAAGACGCGATCAACTGACGCCGCGTCACCCGGGGCCGACCAGGCTCCGGGTCAGCCTGACTGCATAGTCCCCTCCAGACCCATCTGTTCTGCTGCTTCCGCCATTCAGACCAGCCGTTACAATGCCGCTTTTTCGTCAACGGTCGGCAAACTTCATGAAATTTCGCTTTCTTCTCTGGATGCTTGGTCGCCTGATGGCCAAGGCCAGTCGCAACAACCCCGATTTCCAGAAGCAACTCGGTGACAAGGATCTGACCTTCCAGCTGCACACCTTGGATGGAAAAGTCGCTCGCCACTATGTGGTCAAGAATCAGCGCGTCACCAGCCGTGGCGGCCCTGCCACCGAACCGGCCTTCGCTATCGGCTTCAAGGACAGCGTTTACGGCTTCGCCACCATGAACGCGAAGAACAAGCAGCTGGCCTTTATGCAGGGCATTCAGAACAAGGACATCCAGATCCAGGGCAACCCCGCGCTGGTGATGTGGTTCCAGGGCCTGACCAAGTACCTCAAGCCGCGGAAGAAGAAGCCGGAAGCGGCGTGATTATCCGGCTTTGCCTGCCCGGCGAGGCGGCGAAGACCATCAGCTCACGTGATCGGTGAAGCGCCTCTGTCGGTCGGTGGCGACTATTGCTGCTGCGCCATCCAGGCTTGCGCTTCGTCCAGCAGCCAGTCGCGAAAGGCATTCATGGCCGCCGACTCCACCCGCCGTTCGGGAATCATCAGGTGATAAGCCTGATCCTCGCGGCGATAAGCGTGCGGATGCGCGATCACCAGGCGCCCCTCAGCCAGTTCGCGCTGGATCAAAAACGCTGGGATCAGCGCCACGCCCATGCGGTGTTCGGCAGCTTGGGCCAACATCGAAAACAGTTCCAGGCGCGGGCCGGTCATGTCGCGCGCGATCTTCATCCCCAGCGAATCGAACCACTGCCGCCAGGCGTAGGGGCGAGTCGTCTGCTGCAGCAAGGGCATTTCAGCAAGAGCCTGGGCACTCAGCTGGCCGGTTTCGCCCAGTAACACCGGACTGCAGACGGGCAGCGAATGCTCCGGCATCAGCGGATGGGCGACGGTCCCGGACCATTCGCCGTCGCCGAAGTAGATCGCCGCGTCGAATTCCGTGTCGGCGAACAAGAAGGGGCGGGTGCGGTTGGTCAGGTTGACGGTGATTTCCGGATGCAGCGTCTGGAACTGCTGCAATCGCGGCAGCAGCCACTGGGTGCCGAACGTCGGTACCAGCGCCAGTTCGATGGTTTGAGCGCCCTGTTGCCCCATCACAGATAGGGTGTCGCGCTCTACCGCGTCCAGTTGCGTGGCGACCCGCCGTGCATAGGACTGGCCGGCCTCGGTCAGTTTCACGCCACGGCGCGAGCGGCGGAACAGCTCCAACCCGAGAAATTCTTCCAGCCCACCGATCTGACGGCAGATCGCGCTCTGGGTCAGCGCCAGCTCTTCGGCGGCACGGGTGAAGCTCTGATGGCGCGCTGCGGCTTCGAAGGCGACCAGCGCGGCGGTACTGGGAATCTTACGGCGCATTATGCGGCTACCTCACTAATGAATGGGCATTAAGGCCGTTCAGCATACCTTTGGAGTGACTAAATCGCACAGGTCATTGCGAATTACTCGTTTGCCGCCAGGCGCTGCAGCTTCTAGGATCAGCTCATTCCGAATGCTGCATCGGGCACTGCGCCCGGTTCACCGTCTACGACAAGAGGACCACTCATGGCCGGCAAAGCAAGCTTCAACTGGATCGACCCGCTGCTGCTCGATCGGCAGCTCACCGATGAAGAGCGCATGGTGCGTGACAGTGCCCAGCAGTTCGCCGCCGACAAGCTGGCGCCGCGGGTGCTTGAAGCGTTCCGCCATGAGCGCACCGATGCGGCAATCTTCCGTGAGATGGGCGACACCGGCCTGCTTGGCGCGACCATTCCCGAAGCCTATGGCGGCAGCGGCCTGAACTACGTCTGCTACGGCCTGATCGCGCGTGAGGTGGAGCGCATCGACTCCGGCTATCGCTCGATGATGAGCGTGCAATCCTCGCTGGTGATGGTGCCAATCAATGAGTTCGGCAATGAGGCAACCAAGCAGAAGTACCTTCCCAAACTGGCCAGCGGCGAATACATCGGCTGCTTCGGCCTGACCGAGCCGAACCACGGTTCCGACCCGGGCTCGATGGTCACCCGCGCGAAGAAGGTCGACGGCGGCTATCGCCTGTCCGGCGCCAAGATGTGGATCACCAACAGCCCGATCGCCGATGTCTTCGTGGTCTGGGCCAAGGATGACGAGGGCGCGATTCGCGGCTTTGTACTGGAGAAGGGTTGGGAAGGACTGTCTGCCCCGGCGATCCACGGCAAGGTCGGCCTGCGTGCGTCGATCACCGGTGAGATCGTAATGGACAATGTGTTCTGCCCGGAAGAGAACGCTTTCCCTGATGTGCGCGGCTTGCGTGGTCCGTTCACCTGCCTGGATTCAGCCCGTTACGGCATCAGCTGGGGCGCGCTGGGCGCCGCCGAATTCTGCTGGCATACGGCACGTCAGTACACATTGGACCGTCAGCAGTTTGGCCGCCCGCTGGCTGCCAATCAGCTGATCCAGAAGAAGCTGGCCGACATGCAGACCGAGATTACCCTGGCCCTGCAAGGCTGCCTGCGCCTCGGCCGGATGAAGGATGAAGGCACCGCGGCGGTGGAGATCACCTCGATCATGAAGCGCAACAGCTGCGGCAAGGCGCTGGACGTGGCGCGCCTGGCCCGCGACATGCTGGGCGGTAACGGTATCAGCGACGAGTTCGGTGTGGCGCGGCATCTGGTCAATCTCGAGGTGGTCAACACCTACGAAGGGACCCACGACGTGCACGCGCTGATTCTCGGCCGCGCGCAGACAGGTATCCAGGCGTTCTTCTAAGCCTGCCGTGGGGTGGTTGATGCTTATTTCATCCACCTTATTAACCCCCGCGCGGTGGATGGATAAAGCGCCATCTACGCGCCCTGATCCACCCTACGGTCTGCAAGCGATCACATCCACCTCATCCGTATTCGAGAGACCTCTATGCCCGGCGCCCTTTCCCATATCCGCGTCCTCGATCTGTCGCGCGTGCTCGCCGGCCCTTGGGCTGGGCAGATCCTGGGTGATCTTGGCGCCGAGGTGATCAAGGTCGAGCGCCCGCGTACGGGCGACGACACCCGTCACTGGGGACCTCCGTACCTGAAAGACCAGCAGGGCGAGAACACCTCAGAGGCGGCCTATTACCTGTCGGCCAACCGTAACAAGCAGTCGCTGACGCTGGACTTCACCCAACCCGAAGGCCAGCGGATCATTCGCGATCTGGTCGCCAGCTGCGATGTGCTGCTGGAGAACTTCAAGGTAGGGGGCCTGGCGGCTTACGGGTTGGATTATGAAAGCCTCAAGGCAATCAATCCGAAGCTGATCTACTGCTCGATTACCGGCTTCGGCAGTGATGGCCCTTATGCCAATCGTGCCGGTTACGACTTCATGATCCAGGGCCTCGGCGGCCTGATGAGCCTGACCGGGCGTGCCGTGGACGAGGAGGGTGCCGGGCCAGTCAAGGTCGGCGTGGCGCTGACCGATATCCTGACTGGGCTCTATGCGACCGTCGGCGTGCTGGCGGCACTCAACAGTCGCGAGCAGACGGGTGTGGGCCAGCATGTCGAGCTGGCGCTGCTGGACGTGCAGGTCGCCTGCCTGGCCAACCAGGCGATGAACTACCTCACCACCGGCGTGGCGCCCAAGCGCATGGGCAACGCGCACCCGAACATCGTGCCCTATCAGGATTTCCCCACCGCCGACGGCGATATCATTCTCACCATCGGCAACGACGGACAGTTCCGCAAGTTCGCCGAAGTCGCCGGGCATCCGGAGTGGGCGACCGATGACCGTTTCGCCAGCAACAAGGCGCGCGTGGCCCATCGCAAGGAGCTGGTGCCGCTGATCCGCCAGGTCACGGTGTTCCGCACCACGGCCGAATGGGTCACGCTGCTGGAACAGGCCGGTGTGCCCTGCGGCCCGATCAACGACCTGGCCCAAGTATTTGCCGACCCTCACGTGCAGGCGCGCGGATTGCGCCTGGACATGCCGCATCCACTGGCGGGCAGCGTGCCGCAGGTGGCCAGCCCGATCCGCCTTTCGGAGACCCCGGTGGCCTATCGCAAGGCGCCGCCGGTACTGGGCGAACACAGCGAAGCCATCCTGCAAGGGCTGCTTGGCCTGAGTTTCGACAAGATTCTTTCCTTGCGACAGTCCGGTGTGATCTGACGAGCGGAAGCCGGGCAGCCTGTAGCCCTGCAGGCTGGGATCCTTAGCTGGACCGGTTGTGGCTGAACTCTCTCGCCGTTAGGCCATCCTTATTGCTGTACCCTGGCTTTTTGGATGGACGAGCGAATCATGCAGACGCAGCGTTTACGTACTACCTGGCAACTCACGGTTGTCCTGTTCATGTCCTGGCTGCTGGCCGGTTGCGGCATCAACAACATTCCTCAATACGACGAGCAGGTAAAAGCGGCCTGGTCGCAGGTGGAAAACCAGTACCAGCGCCGCGCCGATCTCATTCCCAATCTCGTCGAGACGGTGAAAGGCTTTGCCCGTCAGGAGCAAGAAACCCTGACGGCCGTTACGGAGGCGCGCTCCAAGGCAACCTCCATTCAGATCAGTGCCGAGGATCTCGACAATCCTGAAAAAATGCAGCAATTCCAGCAGGCACAGAATCAGCTGACCGGCGCACTGAGCCGGTTGATGGCGGTTTCCGAGCGTTACCCGGACCTCAAATCCAACCAGAACTTCCTCGCCCTGCAATCGCAGCTCGAAGGCACCGAGAACCGTATCTCCGTGGCGCGTCGGGATTTCATCACCGCTGTCGAGCGATATAACACCGAGATTCGCACCTTCCCTGGGCGTATCTGGCACACCTTGATGTACAGCGACATGCCGATCCGCGAGAACTTCGAGGCGACGGCCGAGAACGCCGATCAGGCGCCAAAAGTGCAGTTTCAATGACACGAACGCTACCCCTGTTTCTAGCACTTCTGTTCTGGGCCGGCAGTCTGCTGGCCCAGACGTTCGAAGTGCCCGCGTTGACCGGCCGGGTGGTGGATCAGGCTGAATTGCTCGATACCCAGACCAAGGCGAGACTGACCAGTATGCTTGCCGCCCACGAGCAGGCCACCGGTGAGCAGGTGGTGGTGGTGACGCTGCCCGATTTGCAAGATCGCAGTATCGAGGAGGTTGGCCTGCAGCTGGGACGCGAATGGGGGATCGGTCAGAAGGACGAGGACAGCGGCGCGCTGCTGATCGTCGCCCGGGATGATCGGAAAATTCGTATCGAGGTGGGTTATGGGCTCGAGGGGCGCCTGACCGACGCGCAGTCCTCGGTGATCATCAGCAGCATCATTACCCCCGCTTTCCAGCAGGGCGACTTCGCTCGCGGCATCACCGATGGCACCGCGGCGATCATTCGCGTGCTGGGTGGCGATCCACTGCAAACGGCCGGCATGCAGCCGGCGATGCCCATGGGTCAGCAGGAGCCCGGCGGGCTCGGCATTCTTGGCTTCTTCCTGATGCTGGTGGCGATCTTCGTGATCG
>NZ_JYHV01000018.1 GCF_000952685.1 Stutzerimonas stutzeri
GAATACGAAGGGGCATCAGTACCGTCCGCTCCGGCCGAAAGCGGCTGTTACAGGCGCTGGAGAACCAGCTCGCTTTTGTATATGGGGGTTAATAGCGGGCGCAGCTCGCTAGCAGCATTATTACCAGTTGCGCCACTAGACTACGCCGCCACTGGCAATAGCCCATAGCACTCTTCGGACCTGCTGCGTTCCATGTATGGAGGCGCAGCAGCTAACTGGGGTGTTTCCACCAAGTGCTAAGTTTGGCTTGGCCATCCATTCCGACGCGAGTGAGCGATCTTCGAAGACTTGCTCCGCTAGATCCTGCACATCACTGAGCAATTTCCTTTCAATCTCATTTGGGTCCATGTTCAGTCACTCCTCGCCACAATCCGTAGTGATGATAGCCGTTTGTAATGACAGTGCGACTGGGTAGCTGACCGCCAGCCAAGCGCAACACCATAAGATTATAGCTCTCTCGAATTCGGTCGAATCCGCGCTTGCCTGTTGCGCTTGGCTTGACGCCACACCGCAACAAACCGATGTCGCACTCTGCCACAACACGAGGATTGGCGAAGCCGCGCTAAGACCGGCGTCTCAGAGCGTCCACAAACGCAACAGCTGCCGAAACTGCTCCCTTTGCGTAGTACGCAGTATATGAACCAGCGCCACTCTCGTAGCTTGTCGAGCTGTGTTCAGGCCTGATCTTTCAGCCGCGAACGACAAGCTGCCATGATAGCGCCTGGATTACCGAGACGCTGCCACTGGCAGATTGTCCTAAAGCTGTGGCTTGCTCACCGCTCCAGAAAACCGAATACATGCTCCAGCAATATCTCTGGCACCTCTTCGGCTAGATAGTGGCCGGCTGGCAGTGCCGTTCCCTGGACATCGGCAGCAACCTTTTGCCATTCATTCAACGGATCGAAGCATTGGCCGATTGCGCCATGTTTGCCCCATAACACCAGCAATGGTGCCAGCAGTCGCCGCCCGGCTTTGAGGTCCTCTCGATCATGGTCCAGGTCAATGGAGGCGCTTGCGCGATAGTCTTCGCAGATACCGCGCGCACTATCGGGTAGCCGAAGACAACGGAGGTACTCAGCAAACGCTTCTTCGGTAAATGGCTTCATTCCGGCACTGCGACCGCCCATCACGCCGCGAAGATAGAGATCTGGATCTGCTTCGATGAGTGTTTCCGGCATAGGCGCCGGGCGAATCAGAAAGAACCAGTGCCAATATGCTCGAGCGAAGGCTTCAGTGGTCTGCTCGTACATCGCCAAGGTCGGTGCGATATCCAGCAACACCATTCGTCGCACCGCTTCAGGGTGGTCCATCCCCAGTCGAGCAGCAACTCGCGCGCCGCGGTCGTGTGCGAGCACGTCGAAGTGCGGCAGGTCCAGAGACGTCATCAATTCGACCATATCCCGAGCCATTTCGCGCTTGCTATAGCGGGCGTGCTCAGGGTCCGCTGCAGGCCTGTCTGAGTCTCCATATCCCCGCAAATCAGCTGCGACAACCGTGAACTGTCTGGCCAGTATCGGCGCCACTTTGTGCCAGATCACATGCGTTTGCGGATGCCCATGAAGCAACAGCAGCCCCGGTCCATGACCGCCGATGCGATAGCAAATCTGAACACCGTTTACATGCCGAAACTCTTTGCGGAACTCGTTGAACACGCCGATGACTCCTTCTTAACGGTTTCGCGCATGCTAAGCCGAAGTTGACGGCACTCAAGATGCCAACTGTGATGCGAATGTTCACACTTCATGTTGGCGCTAGAACAACCGGGTAAAGCGTTCACATGCCCTCCTCAGACTAATCTCGGCGTTCTCAAGGCTCCCGTTTCATTAGGATCATGATGTCCACGAGCTCTTTCGTAAGCCAACTCATATACGGCTCACCGCCGAGGGATTTGCGCCAGTACAACCTCACAGAGATGGCCGTGCTGGTAAAAGGTAAGGACACCAGCCGGTTGCCCGTCAGATGGGCGAGCCGTTCCGCGTACGTCCTCGGCATTGTCAGTAGAAGGTCCGTTTGGGCTACCACCTGAGCTGCCGCGTGGTAATGCTCGCAATGCAGTGCTATTCGCCGTGGCTCCCCTGTCAGGCCAAGCACTTCTTGGTCGACAGTGCTGCGTTCGCGGTCGGTCAAGGTAACAAGAACGTGCTCACTCTTCGCATAATCGGAAAGACTGATTTCGCCTTGGTTGAAAGCAAGGTGCTGTGGCCCAACCATCACTGCGAGCTGTTCCTTGACCACTTCGCGACTCGCCAGCAGTTCGCTGACCGGATATTCCAGGCTCATCGCAACGTCGAGCGCTCCTGAGAGGATTAGCGCCTCGATATCTTCGCCCTGCACCCGCCGACTTTGAAAGCGCACTCCCCAACCACCTGCTCGAGCGCGCTGCAGGAGCGTCGGCATGATCAGAAATTCCAGTGCATCGCGAAGACCGCAGCGAAACGTCATTGCTGACTCAGCAGGATCGAACACCCTTTCACGCCGCGCGGTAGTGGCAAGTTCACTGAGCGCATTTCGAACCGTGGGCAGAATGTCTCGCGTATGCGGAGTCATCACGAGTTGGCGGCCGTGTTTAACAAATAACGGGTCGTCAAGGGCAGCTCTAAGTCGGCGCAAAGCATGCGAGACCGCTGATTGCGATAAGTTGAGTCGCTCAGCCGCCTCGGTCGCACTCCCCGTCTCGGCTACTGCAACCAGAACGCGAAATAGATTTAGGTCGCTCATCGAATGAATTGCATTCATGTAATTATGTGAAATATCGCCATTATACACCGCCAACGGCCTGCGCTATTTTCAAACCCCACTAATAATAAGAGGTCCCGGATATGGATATTTTGAGCCAAGTTAAAATGAGCACAGTTGGCGGTGAGGGTGCCGCCAAAATACCAATGCCGCCTACATTCAATGATCCACTTGAACAGCGGGCCTATATCAAGCATCGACTTGCGGCGGCGTTCAGGTTATTTGCTCATTATCAGTTCGATGACGGCCTCGCTGGGCATATAACTGCTCGAGACCCAATCGAGCCAGATACCTTTTGGGTGAATCCGGTAAGCCTGCATTTTTCGATGATACGCGCCAGTGATCTTGTGCGCCTCGATCACAAAGGGCAACTGGTAGAGGGAAATGCATTCGTCAACTTGGCGGCATTCATGATCCACTCTCGGATTCATGCTCGTCATCAGCACATTCACTCCGTAGCACATGCTCACTCTCCTCAAGGGCGTGCTTGGTCCGCCTTTGGCCAGCCTTTACAACCACTCACGCAAGACGGCTGCGTGTTTTTCGAGCGCCATCGTGTGTTCTCGAACTTCAACGGCGTCGTGCACCACAGCGAAGAAGGAGATGCCATTGCTGACCATCTAGCAGATGGAAGCATCGCATTGATTCTCCAGAACCACGGCCTCTTGAGCGTAGGAAAGGATGTAGATAGCGCAGTGTCGTTATTTGTACAGCTCGAAAGAGCTTGCGAAACCCAACTAATGGTGCAGGCCGCCGGCCATGACTTCCAACCCATCAACCCGGAAGTTGCTCGTAAGACCAGGGATTTCACGGGTTCAGAACTCGTAGTATGGGGAAATTACCAACCCCAATACGAAATGATTACGCGCCTGCATCCAGACCTGTTCGAATAACCTCATACTATGTGGCGCCGTCCCTGCACGAGCAGGCGCCGGCGCATTCAAATATGGAACTCCGAAGCGGCCTATTTTAAGAACGACCTGCGCAGCGCTTGCCCTTCGACACGAACCAAATCTTTAACTACTTCTGCTACCTCGTTAAAACGAAGCACACCATGAATGACCCCAGGAGATACAGTCAGACTTGACTCGACACCGACACGTTCAAGTTTGTGTTGCAGTGCGATGTTTTCATCTAGAAGCGGGTCCAGGTTACCAACTACCAGTCGAGTCGTCGGAAGCCCGTCCAGGTTTGCGTACAGCGGTTGAACCCGCCAGTCGTTTTCATCGTGTACCAGATAGCTATCCCAGTACTGACGCATCGAATCAGCAGAAAGCCCATGCCCGCCGACACCGCTTAACCGGCTCCATGATTCAGACGTTGTATCTTTTGAATACACTCCATAGAAAAGCAAAAGATGCTCCAACGGAGTTACCCCATTCTCACGCAGTGCGACGGCCGCTCCTAGCGCCAAATTAGCGCCTGCTGAGTCACCACCGAATGCGAATCGATTGACTTCGAACCCGGCAACCATGCGGTCGCCGATCACCTGTCTGGCTATCGCAACCACTTCCTCGAAGGCCGCAGGGAATGGTTGTTCGGGTGCAAGCGCGTATCCAATTGAAAGGACTGCCACCCCGCTCTCGCGCACTAACTGCCTCAGGGGGGCGTCCCAGTCTTCTAACGAGCCGTGCCTAAACCCGCCGCCATGGCAATAAAACATTAAGCCTGGCGGATAACTCCTGTCGGGCCAGTAAAGTTTGCAGGGCACTTCGCGCCCATTCGCTAGAAAAGCCATTAACTGCTCGAGTGCCAACGGCACGCTGCTTGCCGAGACGAACTGCGCTATTCGCTGTAAATAAGCTCTCACCCCTGAGATCCCCTCTCCTTTTGGAGGAAATAATCCAGCTTGACTCAAAAGCGAAGAAACCCTGGTTAGGTCCGGGTGAACGGCCGATAACTGATCCGTTACGATCGAGTTCGGTAGATAGCTATGTTCAGTATGTTCCATGAGATTATTCTCGTTTTGGACTGATACAAACTCACATTCTCATCATGGCGGCAAAAAGAGCGTCGTAGTCAGATTGCTGTTCGAGCGTAGAGACGAAATCCAGAACGTCGTTCTGTGCACCCTCTCCCAGATACGGGGCCGCCATCTTCCGGAACTTCTTCTCGAAACACTTCCCAGTCATGGGCGTCTCAACCGAGCCTGGTCCAGTAATAATTTCACTAACCAGTACTTCACCAGATTTCAACGTGACGGTGACTCGATTGGCCAAGTGTTTGGGAAATAGTTTCGTGAGTTTCGGGTCTTCTACAACTATCGTCTTGTCCATCAGGGAGATGACGAGAGGATCCGTTATCTTTTCGAGCGAATACGAATCGACGGAAATATCCGCATCAATCAAGGCGCGGGCTACGTTGTAAGGCAAGCTGTGGTCAGCGGTTTCTCTAGTCTGAGGACGCCATTTATCCGATGCATCGGCCAAGACACGTTTGTTGAAGTCGGAAGTTTCGATGCAAATTGCCTGGATATCGAATATGTCATCTATTCGCTTGTTTAGCTCAATCCCTGCCCATACAGCAGTATGTAGCTCTCCGTTGGTAGGAAACGTTTTGGTGAGCGAGCGTTCAATGGCAAAATCTTCGTTTTCAACGGAACCGAAATCGGCAACATCCAGAAAGAAATCGCCCGTGATTTGTTTGCGGAAGCCCATCTCCCCTTCGAATATCGGTGATGGCCCGGTCATTCCATGCCGCGCCATCTGTGCTGAAAATATTGCGTTGCGCGCAGCGTTTGCTGCGGAACATCCCTTCCAGTCCGACAAATTTCCAGAGCGTACCTGGCGCATCGCCAGATGGCCGTTAAGCGAGATGTTAATTGCCTGCTCTATTTGCTGCTCTGTAAGCCTCATCAACTTGGCGGCAGCAACTGCCATCGAGATATTGATGTAATTGACATGGTCCCAGCCCCGCTTATTCAAGCTCGCCGCATCCTGAAATCGCATTTGAATTTCGTACGCCAGTAGAATGGCTGCGATCAGTTCTCGCCCACTCGCGCGCTCCGCCTGTGCAACAGCCAGGCACGCCGGAATGTTGTCACTTGGGTGGCCAGGTTCCAGGCCCATGTAGCCATCGTTGTAATCCAGAAACCTCACCATGACGCCATTGGCAAATGCAGCATATTCAGGCGCTGTTCTTACAGCCGTTCCAAAAATACTGGCTCGACCCGGTACCGAGGCGGCATATGCGACGCTAGCTTGAACTGGGGCTGCACCATACGCGCCTAATACGCATGCAAGGCTGTCCAAAAACCGGTTACGAACGATAGTGTTCAGCTCGTCTGAGTACTCTGCCGTTGGAAATTCGTACGCATACTTCGCGATGTTTTTTGCTAGCGTATGGCTTCCCATCCCCATCTCCTTAAAATAAACGCAGCCCAATAAGCGCCACAAAAATCCCTTATGCGCAGATTAGGGCATAAGGGATCTCGAATTAATCGACAGAAACGTTTAGTAGTCGAACGTACTGCTGACCTGCGTGCATGTCTCGCTCAACTATTCCGCCTTGAGGCGTCAGTCTCGGGTAAGAAATCTTTATCATGTCGAGCTGCGGGACCGGAATACGTTTTATGAACGCAGGATTCGCCCCATATAACTGCGCGAACGCCTCAACAGAAAGCGCTTCGCTCTCGTGGTAGCGATTGAAATTTTCACGTCCATCAAAATAGATGTCGAAGGTAATCCAGAATGGCCCCGCTTGTTTCGATCTGATATAGCGGCACACTTCACGTAATTTAGGCATTGCTTTTCTCCTCGCTTTTATTCTTGCGCCCGAAGGTCAGCCATTCAGTGCTAACTAGTTCGAAAGGATCGTCCAGCTTCACAACATGGTTCAACTTGAACTCGTAAACTTGGCCGCGCGGGATATCGGCAGGAGAAAAAGCAAATCCGTATGAAGGCAGTTCTTTCCCCATAATGCTGGGATAGTGGAAAAAATACGGGTTGCAGGCTTGGGCAATCGAGTTGGCCAGCTCTTGGGTCGCTGCGGTCGAAACGAACAAGATACCTAGTTCAGGAGGTGTCGCAGTGCCCGCTGGGGGCTTGAGGCCGGTCACCGCATTCCAACCGTATATACGGAGAGAGATATGAAATTCCCCGAGTTCTTGTGCCGGAATGCACTGGCGCGTGCGCACATAAAGTGCTTCCAACAGGCGATCATGGAATCCATCGATATTCGCGAGCACGTCCGGGTCTTGCACGCCAACTAGCATAAGCGTCTGGTACAGCCCTGCTGCGGCGCCTTCCAGTTTCATGGTGTAGGGTTTGGGATCCCACCGCGAACCCGTCACCCGAACGACGCGTTCATCCAGCATTTGATACTCAGCGTCCTTTACGTCGAGGACTCCGCCTGGCTCGATAAGACGAAATGGGTCGCTGTTCTCATAGAGCATGTGCCCAGAGACACTCTTGGCGGTGCATCGATTATTCAGACTCAGCGGCTCTACTTCGAAACCGTCATTATCAATCGTGAGCAAAACCCCGGAGCCCGCCGTAGGGTTGTCAGCGCATTGCACGCCACACTCCGCGATCTTCCCTGCGTGCCATGAGGGTCCCCAGGGCGCTCCTTTCCAGATGGGAAATGCTGCGATGACGGCGGTATCAGTCGCCCTACCGGCCAGGATGATGTCTGCGCCATCTTCCAGGGCAGCCACGAATGGCTCGACGCCCAGCGCGGCGACGATATGCTCACAGGAGTCGATAGTGGCGTCATCCAAAGACTGGGACGGCGGAAGCGGAGTGATACGCCCTTCCGCGTTCAGCCTCTTAATCGTCGCCTTATCCTGTTCGCAATGGATCAGTGCGATTCTAGGCGTGATATTCAGTTCACCGGCGACCTCGAGCACGATATCGCGAGTCCATGCCAAGTTCAGATCGCCGCCTGCCTGTCCGGAGGTCCCTACTATTATCGGGACGCCACTATCTGCGTGGGCTTGCATCAAAATTGTCAAATCGCGTTTGACCGCGCCGCGATTGTTCTTGGATATCCCCAGCGCCAAATATGCCGCACCGCTATCGGTCGAGCCGGCGTCCGTAGCGATTGCCTGAGCGCCCTGCTCCAATCCGTATGCTATTTCATCCTCACGTACGCCAGCGCCCAAAGAACCACAGGGTACGATAATTCTAATCGCGTCTTTCAGATTCCGATTCATAAAGTATCTCTTGAATTATTAGGAGGTACGCAACACACCGTGCCTGAGCACAGCTACTTATTGAGTTGTTTAACCAGCGCAGTTGACGGGGCCCGCGATCAGGCATTTCGAAGGAGGCATTTCTCCATTAAGTACCGATGCAACGCAGTTGGCCACGACCATGTTCGTCCGTTGCAACCCTTCATGTGTCGATGCACCTGAATGCGGAGTGGCTACAACATTCGGACGGCGGACCAATTCCTTGGTTACTTCAGCAAGGCTGGCATCCAGTTCGCTTTCGAAGACATCAAGTCCAGCCCCGGCGATATTTCCTGCTTTCAGTGCCGATAGAAGCGCCTGATCGTCGACAAGACCACCGCGAGCCGTATTGATTAAGAAAGCGTTCTCTTTCATCAGCGCTAAGCGGCCAGTGTTGATTAGGTGACGTGTATCGGCTTTCAACGGAGCATGAATGGACACGAAGTCGCTGCGCTGTAAAAGTGTTTCCAGCTCAACGTACTCAATGTTCATCGATTCGCCATAAACGAATGCGGGCCGTGGCGTATTTACCAAGATGGTCGTATCGAACGCTTTTAATCTTCTAATGACATTTCTGGCGATACGACCTAATCCGACGATGCCCACCGTTTTAGCGTAGAGATCGCTGCCAAGAAGGATCGAGGCAGGTCCATCTATGAGTTGCTGTTGAGATTCCCGAAGACGATGTGCCGCCGCAAGCATCAGAGCCAGGGTGCGATCCGCTACGCTCTCTTCGTTACCTCCGGTGGCGATGGTTATGACCTTCCCTGTTTTGGCTGCCGCGTCGAGATCGATCTTTTCGTAGCCCACGCCTCTACGTGCAATGACCTTGAGCCGAGGTAGCGATTCGAGGAGGCTTGACGTCACGTTTGCATGGCCGACGATCCAAGCATCCGCTTGGGCCAAAACCGAGATCAACTCTGCCTCTGTCGCGGCGGCATCTGCCTTATCGTCAGGCAGGCGGGCTAAAGTGACCGAACAACCATGCCCCTCCAGGTATCTGATCGCCGCATCGTCGAAAAACTTTGGTGTTACAACCACTGACTTTCCGTTACTCAGCATAAGCTCACCGTTTAACTTCGCTCTGCATACTGGGGTTCTCGTTCAAGGGTTAAAACGCGTAATCGACGTACACTCTGAGCTCTTTGCCGTTCACCACATTGTTTGGTTGAGCGGACACGAGCGCGACGAAATCTTCGTTAATCCAGTAGCGCGTATAAATCATGCCAACCGAGAGGCCTTGATAATCCGGCTCTTCAAATCGATAATTCAGCCGGTATTCCGCCTGACTTTCTTGAATGTCTGTATTGACTCCGGAAAATGGATTGGTCGCATCGAATTTGCCTCGTTTGAATAGAACCATCGCATTGAAGCCGTCCAGCGAAATCCCAGCGATAGATTTCCCGTCAAATTCATACTTTCCGGCTATCTGCCAAGTCTGCTCGTCGTCGTTATTGAAGTCGTTACCCGAGCGAGTCCAGGCATCCATCAGGCCGTCAACGTTTTCGCCATGATCAAAAAAGGCGTAGCCAAGTTGCCCATTAGTCAGCTCGGCGCGTGTTTTTGAATAAGAAAGCCCAAAACTCCAGTGATCAATTTTTAGCCCTAGATTCAGGTTGAGCCAGCTTGCTTTGTCATCGTAGCCGGCATTCCCATCTAGCCAGTCACGGTCCCAGATGCTGCCGCCTCGACGGAAATCGTAGTAGTGGGTATCAAAAACGGCGCCGCTGTTTTCACCCAATGGGGCTCGTAGTGTCAGACCATAGTTGGTGTTTTTGTTGAAATCTTCAGCGATACCTTTGGCGAACTTCAGGGCGAACAGTTTGGCATCGTACGTAACACTGAATGTCTTGATGTCGTCTACTTCAAATCCGCCTTTACTCAGTATCCGTTCAAAATCCTCCCGGTCCCGAGGAGACACTCTATTGATGTAAGCACCATCAATATTCAATACACCCGGCAATGGGCCAATATCGAGCCCGTCAACTTGAATCTGCCCTCTAGCCCCTTGAAGGCTCCCCGGCACCGCCCGTGTATCAAGGGTGACTACCGTACCGGCATCGAACCTTCCGCGGCCGGCTTGAAGCGCAGCAGACCAGTTATCACCGGCATGGCGAAGTTTCAGACTTGCCTGGCCTAACTTCGCAAATCCTTTACTTTCGCCGGACGTGTCATCGAAAAGATCCCGGTTTTCCGGTCGGGCATCAATTTTTGCGACGCCATAAAGAGAGGCGTCAAAGCCGATGCTGTCTTGCCAGTAACCCGAGTTATAGTCCGCAACTAAACCGAGGGCCGTACCGCCGAGACGGCTTCCAAATGGAAAGCCGCCGAAGTCATCTTCGATGATGCCGTTTTCAATTCTGGTATCGATATGTACAGCTCGCAGATAAACATTGAACTTACCATCGTTGTTAGTCCTGTTGTAATCGTGGATGTTGGATGCAAAAACCTTGGCGTGTGCACCTAAAACTATCGCCGATACGATTACCGATATAAGTTTTTTTGTTTTCATTTCCTGATCCTTTATATTTATTCTTTGCAGCAGGAACCCGCTGCCGCCGGTAATCACCGGAAGCGATGTTTCACATCAATTCGTTATGAGTTGCTAGGAAATAGCCCCGGTGATGGAGGCACCTGCAATTAGAACCAGCGATGCGCAGATAGCTGGCAACAGCGCAAACTTCTGGAGCTCTCCAATCTCCTTTTTAAGAAGCCCGCCTATCACATAGATGGCCGCGATCAGTGGGCTGAGCGCATGTACGGGTTGCCCAAGCATAGAGGCTCGCGCGATATGAATTGGATCGACTCCATATTCAGCTCCAGCGGCAGCAAGGATTGGGACGATCCCAAAAAAATAAGCGTCGTTAGACATGAAGAAGGTGAAAGGTAACGACGCGAACGCAGTAATTATCGCCATATAACTACCGGCAGCTTCTGGGATAACCGAAACAAACGATTGGGACATTGCGTCCACCATCCCCGAGCCCGTCAGAATGCCCGTAAACACACCGGCGGCGAAGATAAGTGTGGCAACCGTAACCGCATTCTCTGCGTGTGCTGCGATGCGCTTCTTCTGCTCTGCCAGCCGCGGATAATTGATCAGCAACGCTAGGGCGAAGGTAACCACCATGACAACTGGCAACGGCGCCAAACCAGTACCCATGGCCCCAGCCATTCCAAGCATCAGGAAAAGATTGACCCAGACGAGTTTTGGCCGCTGATGACTCCGATCAATCTCCGGTATCGCCACGTCTGTTTCCGACGCCAGCATATCTTTGCCAGGCGCCCAACCCAGGCGCTTTCGTTCTCTTATGCCTAGCCACCACGCAACGCCTCCGGCATAGACGAGTCCTAGCAAGGCGGCCGGAATAAGCCCTACGAAGACATCCATCACATCCAGGTGCAGAGCGCTGGCTACACGGGCCGTAGGGCCGCCCCAAGGAATGATATTGATCATTGTGTTGGTCAGAAGGATAAGCAGCGCAATAATCAGTGGATTCATTCCGATGCGAAGATAAACAGGCAGAAATGCCGTCACTACGATAAGTACGGTACTGGTTCCATCGCCATCAAGAGAGGTCACCGCGCCAAGAAAGGCCGTCGCCAGGCTGATCCGCAGGGGGTCGCTGCCGGCAAAGCGTGTTATTACTCTGACGATCGGTTCGAAAAGCCCCGCGTCGTACATGATTGAGAACAGCAGTATCGCGAACACCAGCATGATCGCGATCGGAGCGACTTGGCGCATTCCATCCATGATCATGCCGCCCATGTCGCCACCCAGCCCGGCCAAGAGTCCATAAACTACTGGGACGAGAATAAGCGCTACCACGGCAGACAATCGTCTAGTCATGATCAAGGCCATAAAGGTAATGACCATCCCGAAACCAATCCAAGCCATATCACCATCCTTCTTATTTTTAGAAATATGCGATTCACTCGTCCGGTGATCACAGCGCAACAGTACATATTGATTATCTGTGCGTAAATCTTGATTTTTTCAGTGCATATTTACTTTTTTTATGCATGCATGATTAAATCTATCGCTGTCGAGATACGACGGGAACGATGAGGAAATCTGTAAATGGCCAGGGCGGTTTACCTATGAGCGACGATCATCTGTATCTGACAGCAGAGGAAGCGGCTAGCCGTCTCGGTGTGAACCTGCCAACTCTGTACGCTTATGTAAGCCGTAAGAACATCCGATCGGTCAAAGTCGAAGGATCTCGAAAGCGACGATATTGGGCCGCCGACATCGAAAGGCTGTCCAAGGGTGAGCAGCGAACCAATATCGCCGCACAGCCGGCACTAGACCTGGGCAATCAAAGCAGTGCCATCACCCTGTTGACGGACAACGGCGTCTATTACCGTGGCGTAAGCGCCGTAGAACTGGCCGACTCAGCGTCCGTTGAAGAAGCGGCGGAGCTCATTTGGCAATCGTCGGGAGCCTTTTCAAATTCGCTCCCCGTGATGCCTGAAAGCACCCAGGCACTGCTTGAGCTCTACCGTGATATGACCGTCTCAGAAAAAGCGATTGCGCTTTTTCCGTTGGTTGAACGAGAGAACCCGCGATCATTCGACCTGTCGCCCGACGCTTACGCCCGGACTGGCGCCGATGTCGTACGCATCCTGGCATCGCTTATCGCGGGCCGCGGAGCTCCTAGTACAAGGCCATTGCACGAATTCTTGACCGCGGAGTTGGGCGTAGACCCAGCGTATCGGGACCTGATCAGACGCTTAATGGTCCTGTTCATCGACCATGAATTCGATCATTGCACTTATAGCGTCAGAGCTGCGGCCCGAACAGGTGTGACTCCCTACTATGCGGCGATCGCAGGGCTGACTACATATCAAGGCAGGCGAACCGCTTACAGCAGACACCAGGCAGCCAACCGGCTGCTCTCCGAAATATGTACCGCGAAAGACCCTACTCCAGCCCTTCTGCAGCACTTCAGCCAGAGCGGTGAAATACCTGGGTTTAACCATTCCACCCACAAAGTGGTGGATCCCCGCGTTGGCAATCTGATGGCTGCGTTGGTGGAAACATTTGAGGCTGATCAGGAGTTCAAAAATCTGCTCAAAGCCGCTGAGGTGGCCAACGAGTTGGTTCGTAAACCACCAGAGTTCGTTCTGCTGGCCAGCTTTGTGGGAAGAAAATGCAATCTTGTCGGAGAGGAGCTAGCGTTGGCGGGGATTGCCAGGACGATCGGCTGGATTGCTCATGCCAGCGAACAATGCCAACAACCTGCGGCCCGTCAACGTGCTAACTACACCGGCAAGCTTCCATGATGGGTGACGAGGCGATGCCCCTTTGCCGCGTCCGCCTCGTCCTTCGTTAACCAGCAAACCTACCCTCCACGAGACAAGTCGATCGCCCAGCGGCTCCACCTAAATGCTCGAAGATGAAGGCGCCCGCTCTTCTGTAGGCGTCCTGGGCCTCGACGCTCCGTGAGCCAACGCCCCCTGCCCGCCTCGATGCAATGAATAGTTTACATTGATGAATTTCGTACAGATTTACGGCATTAAATCAATAGCATAAATTCAATCAAGCTATGGCGTAACCGGGCGGTGAAGTAGCGCGTCAGGTCCTGTCCGAACAGCGCATCACCAAGTACAGAACAATCAACACTCGGCCTGTCGACCTGATGTCCTTGCTCGGGCAGAACAACGCTGTATCCACGGCTAAAAAACAAATGCCCAACCGAACTTGCAAGCCACTTTTTTTCGAGTGACAGGTAATAGCTGGCAATTCGGTATGGGTGATATTCGACTCTGCTCTCATCTAAGTTGGCCGGTCGGCTGGCTTTCAGATATTGCTCTGATGGTCTCGTATAGAGGCAAACTCTAATGCCGATTTATCGATCTTTTAAAGTTTCACGGATTCTGGCGCGCATTGGGCTATGCGCATCCATTGTGGTTTTACCTAACGTAATGACCGCCGATGAACTACCAGTAGGCCCCTCCGCAGGCGATATGGACATCTCGCCATTTTATCGATGGCAGGACGAGATGCCCGCGTTTCCCGGTGCTGCGCTGAGGAGCGAAACGCTCCAGCCGCAGAAAGAGATCCCGGCGGCCTCTGAGGCGATTCGCATCCTCTACAGCTCCACGGACCAGCGTTGGCAGTCAGGGTTGATTCCTGTCAGCGGAACACTATTTCTGCCAGCGACCCCTGCCCCATCTGAAGGTTGGCCACTTTTGGCATGGGCCCACGGCACGCTTGGCATCGCTGACATTTGCGCGCCTTCCTGGACCGGCTTCAAAGCGCGTGATGCTGCATACATCAATCGTTGGCTAGAGCGTGGATTCGCCGTCGTTGCCAGTGACTATCAAGGCTTGGGAGGTCCGGGACCTCACCCCTATTCGGTCTGGCAAGCAGAGGGACGCTCTGTTCTCGATGCGATTCGCGCAGCCCACGCCGTTAGGCCTGGGCGTCTATCAAGCCGGGCTTTCCTCGCTGGGCAATCACAGGGCGGGGGCGCCGCTTTAGGAGCGGCGATACTTAGTGCTAGCTATGCACCAGATCTAACGATCCTCGGCGCGATTATCACAGCTCCTAACAGCACGTTCCCCGAAGGGCCGGTCGCGGTTCCGCCACGCTATTCCAATACCATGTTCCTGTCGTTCGCCACCGGAGGGTTGCGCGGAGATGGGCCGGCAATTGAGGACATACTTTCATCTCAGGGGCTTGAGCTTCTCGACATCGCCCGACGGGGTTGTACGCGTGATATCGCTCTCAAAGCCCGAGAACTCAAGGTTCGCTCGTTTACCGACCTCTTGGCGATTACTCGCGACCAGCTTGACGCGCTGCGTGTTCCCACGACCGACATGCCATTGGCCGAGATTCCATTTCCGCTATTGATCGCCACAGGCCAGGCCGACGAGACGATTACACCCAAAAGGCAGCATGCCGTGGCGGCAGCATTGTGCGCTGCTGGGAATCAGGTTACATGGCGGGTTTTCGATGGATTGGGTCATGACGGCGTGCTGCATGGCTCGTTGAACGAGGCCTTCGCTTTTGCGGATGCACAACTTGCCGAACAGCAGTACACGCCGAATTGCTCGAATATCCAGCCTCCTGGGCCTCCCGGTGAGAAAGATCCCAGCGCACCCTTTAACGACGATTGATAAGGGGTGCGCCCCTGGACTCGACAATGACAAGACACGGCATTCGCAAAACCACCTCCTGGCTCGTCCTCATTCTGTTGTCCGCCGGGGCCGCGGCATTGATGCACCAGTTGAGGATGCCTGCTGCTTTTATGCTCGGCCCTATGATCGCGGCGATACTGGTTGCTTTGAGCGGAGCCGGCCTTCGCCTGCAACGAAACTTCTCGCTCGGCGCGCAAAGTGTGATGGGCTGTCTGATAGCGGGATTCATCACGCCTAGCTTGCTCGCTGCGTATACAGATCATTGGCTTGCGTTGACGACAACCAACATCGCAACCATGGCCATTATCGTAATTGTCAGCGTGATCATCGCGCGTTGTCGGTGGCTGCCCAACACCACCGCGATCTGGGGGCTCTTCCCAGGCGCGGCATCTGCGATGGTGCTATTAGCCGATACCCACCATTCCGATCCGCGTGTCGTCGCGATGATGCAGTATTCCCGTATCGTGCTGGTGTCGGTTGCATCAATTTCCATGGCCTCAATTCTCGGTCAAACGCATGGGACTGGCGAATCGGCATCCGGCCCGGCTGGGCTAGCGTGGTCTTTATCTGCGGAATACGGGCCTATCCTCGCCGGGCTCGGCCTTGCGTTTTGCGGCTATGCGGTGGCTAAGCTGACCGGCAATGGCGCTCTCGCGCTTCTGTTTCCTGCATTCGGCGGAACGGCATTGCAAGCGGCCGGTTTGATCAGCATCGAGGTGCCGTCATTCATTTTCATCCCCGCCTTCACGATAACGGGCTGGTACGTGGGTTTGATGTTCACTCGTAGCGCGCTAAGACATTGTCTGGCGCTGTTGCCAGTAATGCTGGCGGCGATTGCAGTGGTCATTCTCGTTTGTGGCCTGCTAGCCCTCGTGCTGGCTCGTATGATTCCGGACATCGGCTTGCTTACAGCCTATCTCGCCCTGAGCCCAGGCGGCATCGAAACCATCGTAATCATCGCCAGAGACGCCGATGTGCTTCTGCCACTGATACTGGCATCGCAGTTTTTGCGCTTGCTCATGGTGCTGTCGATCGGGCCGGGAGTGGCAAGAGCGGTTGCTGACTGGCAAAGCCGGCGACAGTCGGCTGAGTTGTGACGATCGGGCGTGTCGTACTAAACGCCTCGCAGTTGGGTGAATCCTTGATGTCCGTGCTTGCTCGCGCCTTGATCGCTAGCAAGTCGGCAGTACGATTTCAGCTGCCAAACCGCCTTCATGGCGGTTACGCAGTGTCAGCGTTCCACCATGCTCAAGCACCGTTGCCCGTGCGGCGGGCAATCCTAGACCTATCCCCCCGGTGTCTTTGTTTCGAGAGCCCTCTATGCGAAAGAATGGCTTGAACACGCACTCCAGATGCTCGGTCGCGATACCGGGGCCTTCGTCCAGAACTCGAATCTCGACCTTGCCAGCACCAGCGACAAGCTCAACAGTGCATCCGCCGCCGTACTTGATCGCATTGTCCAACAAGTTGGTGACCGTCCTCCTGATTCCAATAGGGCGACCCACATAAACGAGGCGGTCAGGACCGAACAATGGGATGTCCACTCCGGAGTCTTTATAGTCGTCTACGACGGTCTGCAGCAGCGCAGCGAGGTCGAACGTCGTGGCTGGCTCTAGCCTCGCATCATCCCGGAAGAATTCCAGAGCGCTGTTTACCATTGCGCGCATCTCGTCCACGTCCCGGAACAGTCTGGCCTGCTGCTCCGTATCTCCGATAAATTCACCGCGTAGACGCATACGAGTCAGGGGTGCACGAAGGTCATGTGAGATAGCCGCGAGCATCTGCGTACGGTCATTTATGAAGTGCTGCAACTGAGCTTGCATGGCATTGAACGCCACAATGGCCTGACGGATTTCCCGCGGACCCTCCACGGCAATCGGAGGTGATCTGAAATCCGTTCCAAAACGTCTCGCGCCCTGGGCGAAACGTTCCAGCGGGCTCGCCAGATGCCGCGTGGCAATCAGAGCGACGACAATCGTCGACAACAACACCGTGACCATCACGATCAAATTTCTTGGCACCACATCCAGCCCCCAGTTACGAGTAGGAGCCGAGAACATCACCCAGGAGCTGTCACTGAGCTCGATCAACAACACGTAACCTTTAGCCACATCAGGCGCAGGCCAATCGCTCGGTACGTACGCCTCGATCTTTACGTCAGACTGCTTTAGCTGACGACGCAAGATCTGCTCACCGGCTCTGAACTCAGGGTCATCCAGCTTCGGCATTCCTGCATCGTCATGCTTCTCGAGCCATTTGACGGTGAGCATCTCATCACTGGCTGCCTTCGCAATTCCAGGCCTTTGCTCGGGTATCGCAGCGCCGACTATCCGGGTAATGGTCGCGCACCTTTCGAGCAAACCCGTTTCCAGCAACGGTGGACGAGCCCAGATGCCGGCCAACTGACTGAGGAGCCCATTGAGCGCCAATGCGGTCAACATGGCGGCCATCGTAGTCAATGCAATCCAGCGAGCCACCGTATCGCTGGAACGATGGACCGAAGCCAGCATGCGGCGCACTAGATTCATCGTTTCACCGCGACCTGTGGGGTAAATAGATAACCGCCATTGCGGACAGTACGAATCATTGGCGTTTCAATAACATCACTTTCCAGCTTGCGCCGTAGACGGCTGACTTGAACATCGATGCTTCGGTCGTAGGCTTCGTGAGCCTCGCCCCGTGTCAGGTCGAGCAACTGTTGTCGTGTCAGGACTCGCCGAGGATGCTCAGCGAATACCAGGAGCAGCTCGAATTCTCCGCCAGAGAGCGGGATCATTACGCCCTCCGGCGACCTAAGCTCGCGAAGCGCCACATCCAGCTCCCAACCGGCAAACCCCAGGATAGGCCGGGGCTTGTCGTTTCGTGCGTTATTGATGCCAGCGGTACGCCTGATAACAGCACGGACCCTGGCCAGAAGCTCCCGGGCATCGAATGGCTTGGTCAGATAGTCATCGGCACCCAGTTCCAGGCCTACGACGCGATCACTGAGTTCGCCCATTGCCGTGAGCATGATGACCGCTATCGCATAGTCGGCTCGCAATCGCTGGCAGAGCACCAGGCCATTCTCGCCGGGGAGCATCACGTCCAGGATCACAAGATCAGGCAGTTGCTTCTCCAGCGCCTGCCACAATGCACGGCCGTCTGTTGCCACATCCACGACATAGCCATGTTGCTCTAGGAATTTCTTTAACAGGGCGAGGACTTCAATGTCGTCGTCTACAAGTAATAAACGGATCATGGCTTCGTACACGGCACGCAGGAAGGAATATCTAAAACCATTGCGCGCCGCCCGTCATATATTTCAATTTGGGAATATTGTTTCCTCACAGAAGCGATAAGGAAATCTTCAGGAAAAACCGCTCAGGCAGCATCGCGAAAAATCCTCACCGAGATTGCTCGCATGCCAATCCTGAAGTCCGCATTGACACTTCGTATAACCGCTCTAAGCGTCGCCGCCGCATTGACCGTTGGCTGTGCAAGCACGCCACCTTCCCTCGCGACGTCGAGCTGCGCGGTTGAACCCGTTTCGGTCTATGACCCAGTGGAACCGCTCAATCGCGGCATCTTCGCGTTCAACCGCACTGTGGATGACTACCTACTGGCTCCCGTCGCGCGCGGTTATCGTCACCTTCCGGGCGTCGTTCAAGACGGCGTTCATAACTTCGTCGCCAACTTTGGCGAGCCGAAGGTATTTATCAACGACCTATTGCAGGGCAATGCGAAGCGATCGGTGAGAACGGTGGGACGCTTCGCGCTGAACAGTACGGTTGGTTTACTCGGACTCGTCGATGTTTCCGGACGGTTGAATATCGAGCGGCACGAGTCTGACTTCGGTCAGACCTTCGGCGTATGGAATCTGGCCAGTGGTCCGATCGTTGAGCTGCCATTGCTGGGTACATCCAACCTCAGGGACGCTGCGGGGAGACTCCTGAGCTCCGTGGTTTCGCCGTTGAATTCCGACAGCGATACGATTGAGACACTCGGCACGGTTGACAAGGTCGGAGGGGTAATCGATGGCCGGGCGGAATCATTGCCCTTGACCAGCAAACTCGAGAAAGAACCCGACTACTACCTTGCATTGCGTGACGAGGTAGCGAAACGGCGTGCCAACTTCGTTATCGAAGGCAAAACCGGATCCACCGACGCTGCAACGCGAAACTGTATCGAGGAAAGCGACAGTGACTGATACAACGATGCGGCTTCATCGCCGGCTACGAGCCCCTGACTCGAACTCGTTGCACTATCGCGAATTCGAACTCAACCTCACGAACGACAAACGTCACCTGATCCTCAGCCGCTACACGGAATTCTATTGCCGCGAACGACCCGGCTGGGATCTCGTGCATCATCACCAGGTGCCTGTGGCGAGTCTGATTCGCTGGATCATCAGCAACAGCGATGCGGAAAAGAATTAAAGACGCCCGAGCACGCCGTGTGCATCGGATCGCGAGAGTGGGAATAACAAGCGGAGCGGATCATTTGGCTGCATTACGGCTCGAATGGCCGCTTCGTGTGATCTGTCGTAACGCCTCTTGGGAGAGCTTCGCATTGACGCGGCGCTAGCGAGCCCCAAAAACAGGCAGGCTTCGCCTAATGCATTCACTGCAATGTTGATTCCGTTACACCGGAGCCGTGAGCTTCATCGATTCACGAGCTGCAAACCCTTCCTGAAAGCTTGCCAATTCTGGCGCTCCATGTCGCCACGCCAAGTCGGCGAAGCGAAAATCCAGGTAGCCCAATGCGCAAGCGACCGCAATTTGCGCAATGTTCAGTGACCCCTGAAGCTCCGTAGCCTGCTGTTCCAGCGTCATCAATGCGCGACGCACCTTGCCCAGCTGACCTTCGACCCACTCATCCCACTGCAGCTCAGCCGGACGCACGGCGCGCTCATATCGCACCAGGAGCGCGGCTTCCATCAGGCCGTCCGCCAACGCTGCCAGGCGTAGGGCGCGCCATCTTTCGGCCGCCTCTGCCGGGTACAGCCGAGGCCGGTCGTGCAGGCTGTCGAGGTATTCGCAAATCACGCGGCTGTCATACAGCACCTCGCCGAGATCAGTCAGTAGCACCGGAACCTTGCCAAGCGGATTGAGCGCATTGACCTGGTCATTGTGGGTAATCGGCAAAACAGCGGTATCGATCAGCTTCATCCGCTGAATCAGGTCGGTTTCAATCGCCAGCACACGGACTTTTCGAGCGAAGGGCGATGCGGCGGCATAGGTTAGTTGCATGATTAGGCCTCACTGCAAGAGTTGTTCGAGTGACGGGCAAAGCTTAGGCTTCGCCGCAGTTCAATGAAGGGGCGCACCATGGTCATAGACAAGAAGATCAACGCGGCCTCCGTGCGCATGAAATCGCTGGACCCGCTCGATCGCTGCCTGGAGTTGTTGCACTTTGGATTCCGTGGGCTGACCGTCGAGGCGGACGCGTTTCTCGGCGCCCAGGGTTTGTCCCGTGTACATCACCGTATCCTCTATATCATTGCCCGTGCCGAGAAGATCAACATAGGGGAACTGACATCCACGCTTGGCGTCAGCAAGCAAGCGATACACCGGCCGCTGACGCATCTTTTCGAGCGTGACCTTGTGTGCTACACGCGCCAGCCGGAGCGCCATCGCTACAAGCTGCTGGCGCTCACCGAACAGGGTGAGGCGTTGGAGCACCAGGCCACCGAGCTGGAGCGCGAGACACTGCGCCAAGCCTTCGCGCACACCGATGGCCCAGGCCAGGAAGCCTGGACGGCGGTGATGCTGGCCCTGGCCGAACGCCTCAACTAAGTGGCTCAGGTGATGCGCTCGCGTACCACGATGCACTTTGCCAGCGGCTGGATCAGCGCTTCTGTCGCCTCTTCGCATGAGACCACACTGGGGCTTACCAGCAACGGATCGCAGCGCCCGGTTGCAACCAGATCGAACACCTTGGGGATGTGCGGACGCACATTACATACCCCTACCGATAAGGTGACATCGCGAAGGTACATGCCAAACAGCGGAATTTTCGGATCCTCGAAAATGATGCCGATGCACGAGCAGTGCCCGCCCGGGGCCAGCGCCAGAAGCGCTCGGTGCAGCGCTTGGGGATCGCGCGTGGCCGAAACCACTACGTCGTAGCGCTCATCCAGTACCCTGTCCAACTCAACGTTCGCACCGCTTTTCCGAGCCAGGTCCAACCGATAGTCGCTGTCATCCAGATAGTCGACCTCAGCCGCCCCTGCCGCAACCGCCATTTGTACCGCCAACACGCCGAGGCTCTCGGTGCCGCCGACGACCAGCACTCGCGCATCGTCGCGCGTGGCGATCGGGCGGCTGGCTGCGACCCAAGCATCCGTCAAGTTGTCGCTGGCGCTGGCGACTGCCAGCGGGTTCAAGCCGGGCGGCAACGGCACCAGCATGGCGTCTGCGAACGGGACATGGACGACCTCCGAGAAAAGCCCTCCCCAGTTCCCTCCCGCCGGCACGCCATAAGCGGCGTGACGTGGCACCGCGGTACAGGCGGTGAATCGTCCTGCACGGCATTGCGGGCACTCACCACAGGCGATCTTCCAGGGCACCGACACCAGGTCGCCGCGCCGCACGCCTCGAACCTCCTCGCCGACCTCCAGCACTTCGGCCACGCATTCATGACCTAGCGCGAAGGGCGGTTTGAAGGGCGTCACGCCAGCGATCAAGCGGCGGTCGAGATCGCAGGACGCGGACGCGATAGGCCGCACCAGTGCGCTGCGCGGGCTACCGAGCGCTGGAGACGGGGCGTCCACCCACGCCAGCTGCCCTCCCCCAAGAACCATCAGTTCTTTCATCGCCTCAGCCTCTGATCGCGAAGGTGGTCGTGGCTTTGGCGTATAGCGTTCCAGCATCGTCAACCACCTGGGCGTCGCAGATCGCCAGGCTTCGGGTGCGATCAACGACCCAGCCATCCACGCGATAGGTCTCACCCGCGATCAGGGGGCGTAGATATTTGACGTTCAGGTCGACTGTCGAATGCGCAGTCGTGGCTTCCAGCATCGAGAACAACGCCAATGCCGCCGCGCCGTCCAGACAGGTCGCTGCGAAACCACCATGTACGCCGCCGGCTGGGTTGAGATGACGCTCGTCAGGTCGAGCCTCAAGCCTGATGCGCCCTGGCGTCACGTCCACGGCGGTCATGGCCATCGTATGACCAATGGTAGGCGCGGCAATCTCACCGCGGATCAGCGCGCGCAGGGCCTGCAAGCCCGAAGTCTCCGATTCAATCATGCAACGTCTCCATAATCGCAATGGCGTTGTGATGGGCTGGGTGCAAAACCGCCGGAGCCTCAAAGAGCCGGCGCACGCCAAAGCTGGTATCAGCCTCTTCAACGGTCACAACGAGAAGGCTCGTGAACTTGTGAAGCAGCTGCAGGCGCGATGACTAGCGCTAACCTATACGTTGTACGTGCATCAGGTCAACATTGTTGATGTGATGAGTCTTCTATTCACGCAGGCGGGTCAAGACGCCGCAATTTGGAAGCACTCGTCATGTCCCGACGGCACTGGCGGTAACCCGCACACGCTCCTGCTGATGGTCGGCCTGTCGTCCGAGTCGCCATCCCAGGCCGGCCCAAAGCAATGCGCAAACCGCTCCGATCATTGCGCCCAGACCGGCGCCCTGCCCTAGCATGTCCAGCAGACTCTTGGCCCACCCGCTGACGGCGTCACCGCCGCGATAGACCACCGTGTCGATAAACGTCTTGGCCTTGTATTTGCTCTCGGCATCCAACGGTGCAAACAGCATTTCCCTTCCCGGCCGGACGAATGCGTATTCGCCGATGCGTCGGACAATCATCAGGGTCGCGAGCAGAGCGAATCCGGGTGCCAGCGCGAGGCCAACGAACCCGATGCACATGAGTAGCGGCACGACCGCCAGCAACACGCGCACCCCCAGTTTCTGCGCGATACGTCCGGTGATGAACAGCTGCGAGAGTAAAGCGCCGACCTGCACGATGACGTCGATGGTGCCGAAGACCCGGACCTGCATCTCGCGATCGGGGAATTGTTCGGCCACCAAGCGAGCCTGCTCGAAGTAGAGAAACGTGGTCACGGTCGACAATAGCACCACGAATCCAGCGATCCCCAGCAAGTACGGTGACCTGAGCACCGACGTCAGTCCGCTGAACGGATTGCCGGGCAGCGGCTGTCGGGGATGTTCCGACGGCGCGGCGCCGGGCCGGCCAGCACCGCCCACTTCACGCCACCGCATCAGCGCCTGTTTCAATACAAGCGTGACGCCGAGCAAGAGGGCCGCCACGAACATCAATCCCGCCTCGCCAATGACGCCGATGAGCAGCGCGCTCAGGGCCGGTCCGAGCAGCCCGCCGACGCTGGCGCCCGCCGCGATGAAGGCGAACAGGCGTTTGGCCTGCTCGTTGTCGAACACATCCGCCATCAGGCTCCAGGCCACGGAGACAACGAAAAGGTTGTAAACGGATATCCATACGTAGAAGACGCGGGCCAGCCAGATGCTGTCTGGCTGAAATTGAAACAGCTCGACGAATACCAACAGGTTGATGGCAAAGAAGCCGTACACCCAATTGATGAAGCGCAAACGTGGAACCTTGGAGCTGAGCCAGGCGAACAGCGGAACGGCGGCCAGCATGACCAGGAAGGTGACGGTGAATAGCCACTGGAGATTCTCGACGCCTGCCGCGATGCCCATCGATTCGCGTATGGGACGCAGCATGAAGTAACCGGCGAAAAGGCAGAGAAACAACAGAAAGCCCGATAGCGCCGGTTGTAGCTCTTGGTCACGGGCATTGATAGCGAGGCTTAACCGGCGCAAATAAGAAGACGTGCTCATGGGAACTCCACGATTAAGACAGCAGGCGGCTGCTAGGAGCGTCGGGCACGGGCGGCGCCCATGCCCGCCAAGCAATCAGGGATAGGTAACGCCCGTTAGCTGCTCGGAGACCGCCCAAAGCCGGTCGGCATCTTGCTTGTCGGTGGCGGTTGGCGGAATCTTTGCCAAGCCCAACGGCCCGCGTTTTTGATCTTCCCCGATCGGGCCGTAATAGGCGCCGCCGACAGCCTCTGGAGCAGTGGCAGCATAGAGCGTCGACAGCGCCCCCTGAGCCGCGGAGTGGTATTCGTCGCGATCCTTTGCCCAGCGCTGGCCGAATTCGCTGTTCAACCCGGGACCACGTGCGATTAGCTCGGTCACGGCGACGCCCGGGTGCGCAGCAATGGCCTGGACACCCCACCCGGCGGCCTCGCTGCGCCGCTGCAAGGTGAACATCCAGTGGAGGATGGCCAGTTTCGACTGCGCATAGGCCGCCAGCGGGTCATATGCCTGCTCGGCCTGGAGGTCGTCGAAGTTCATCTGCCCGCGAGCGGCAGCAATGCTCGAAACGCCGATTACACGAGCATCTTGACTCTCCTGCAACAGCGGCAACATCAGACCGGTTAGGGCGAAATGCCCCAGATAATTGGTCGCCAGCTGCATTTCGAAGCCGTCGGCGGAAGTGCCGCGTTCGGGCGGCGCCATGATGGCGGCGTTGTTGATCAGCACATCGAGCCGCGGCAGCCGTTGATTGAGACGCTGGGCCAGGCCTCGTACGGAAGACAGATCGGCCAGGTCCACGGCCTCGAATTGCACCTTGGCATCGGGCACGGCCGCCTGGATACGGGCGATGGTCTGTGCACCACGCTCCGGATTGCGGGCGGCGATGATGACCTCAGCGCCCGCACGCGAAAGTGCTAACGCGTCCTCATAGCCCATTCCGCTGGTGCCGCCTGTGATCAGGACGATGCGCCCCTCCTGGGATGGCATGTCACTGGCTGACCAATCGGGGGGCGGTGCGACGCGGCCAGCGGCCTCAATGCTCACTGCAGCTAGCAACGTGGCGCCAGCGGTCAGCGTGCGCACCAGCTTGATAACGCGGCTTTTACTGTCCGCCATGTCCATCACTAATGTTCTGTTCCACATGACTGAGTTCTCTATTGAAGTAGTGACTAGCGCCGCCAGACCTGTGACGGCATGTGTACACGACCCACAGGCCGCTACCGCGCGCATGGGTAAACCGGTCCGATGCGCGATACTCCGTCTCTTCGCCAGCGACAACGGCATCGCCCGGAAAGCGATCTCGCACTGGCTTTGGCCTCTACTGCAGCAGGCACGAATCGGCCTGTTTCAGAAAACTGACGGTTTCTGTTTTTCCTTCTGAAGTCAGGTACGTCATTTGCGCTCGCACGAGCTCGCACACTGGCGGCGTCGGTTCCTCGATGCGAATGACCTTGGCGATATCCAGTTGCATGCCGTATTGATAGGCGGGGACATCGGCCTGCTCTGCGGCGCTTAGCGGTGAACCGCTTAGGGTGCTGATCGCCATGAGGCTGGCGATCGACAAGTTACGGATGTTCATATGGACTCCTGGACGGCTGGTGACCCGCAGCCTTGACGGTTTTGCCGAAGACGGCTTTGCGAATGAGGAACGGCATCAATGCGGCGCTGGCGGACGCAAAGCCGGAGTTGACGCTCGATCAATGACAGGGCTGTCGGAGGTGATACGACTGCCCGGGAACGGACTGCGGCGGCGTTGAGCTAGCGTTCGCGCAATCTCTGCAGGCTGGACACTTCGTGGACAACCGCCCCGTGACGGCACCTGCTGCGACCACTACGGTCCGGGCGCGCTTTGAAGGGGGGTTCAAGCTGGGCTGCAGGTCGAGGGCGGCCGCGTTCAGGGCATTGAGCGTGAAGTGTTCGGTGATTTCGGCGAGCGGGTTGGGATGCGCTCGCGATGGCGCCTCGATGGCTTGGGCGCGGCTATTCGGGAAGCTGGCGGTACCAATGCCGAAAGGCGTGGCGACCAAAGCAGGCGGAACCTGTATCCGATTGGCCGCCATGCTGGCTTGGCGATCCCGCCCTGAACCAGGCCAATCACGCACCGCATTTGGCATTTCCACGTTGATTCTCCTCACCCTAGGTGTGGATGCACTCTAGGGCGGGAGGGCTGACGTCAAGGTGACAGTTGGCTAACAGGAAGATATCAATCGCTGGCGTTTGACGACGTGCGCCCGGACGGCTCGGATTGATCGGTAAGGGTTAACGGATGGTTTCGCTCGTCAAGGAAAATCCGATGGTATTGACCCCGTCCTCACTGCGCGCGAAGACCTGTCCTCCATGCATGGAGGCCACCGCTCGCACGATGGACAGCCCCAAACCGTGGTGCGCGTCACTCCGCGTCCTGGCCGCGTCGGCGCGATAGAAACGTTCGAACAGGCGCTCCAGATGCGTACTGTCAATGGGCTCGCCCACGTTGGAGACGCTCACCTCGGCCTGCATGCCGTCACGGACCAATCTCACCGTGATGGTGCTTGCCGGAGCCGCATAGCGAACCGCATTCTGCAGCAGGTTTGCCAGAGACCGATGAAAAAGGCGTCGATCGATCCGTACGTGCATGTCACCTTCGATGACCACTTTCAGGTGTTTGCCGGCCAGGGCGGGCTCGAGATAATCCACTGTCTTCGCCGCCTCCTCGCAGAGCGAAACATCGCTCAGCTCGGTGGCTCGCTGCCCGCTCGCGGCACCAGCCAGGAACAGCATATCGTTGACTATGGTGCCCATCCGCTCCAGTTCCTGGAGATTCGATTGCAGCAACTCCTGGAGCTCTGTCAGATCGCGCTCGTGTGCCAATGCCACCTGAGTCTGGCCGATCAGGTTTGTCAGCGGAGTACGCAGCTCATGTGCAACATTGGCATTGAAGCCTTCGAGCTGGCACCAGGCCTCCTCTTGGCGAGCGAGAGCGCCGTTGAACGACACCGCCAGTTCTTGCAATTCGTGAGGCAGCGCCTCGGTATCCAGTCGCTGCTTCGAGACCCCCGGTGGCAGGCTGTTCGCCTGGCTGCTCAATCGCCTGACAGGCCCCAGGCCGAAGCGCGCGACCCAGTATCCGAGCAATGCAACCAGCACCACACCCAGCGCTGAAATAAGAATCAGCGTTTCGGTGAAGTTGTTCAGAATCTCCATGGCGGGGGTTGAGTCCAGGCCTACGGCAAACTGCAGTTCTGGACGGCTGCCCATGGCCGGGATGGTTTTGAGCAGTACCACCATCGGGTGATACCGGTCAGCGAGTTCCATCCTGAAAAAACCATCCGGGCGCTTCGACCAGTCCCGACCATCGGGCATCGGCCCGCCGTAGCTATAGTCCGGGTTATCGACCAAGACCCAATAGCGCACCCGTTGATCCGAGGGCGTCAGGCCATCGAGCTTCTGACGCAAGCCGACCCAGAACGCCGGCGAATCGTATTTCGCAAGCACGGGGTCGAGTACCGAATGACGCAGTATCAGCTCACTATGAACCTGCTGCTCGAGCGACTGTTTCAAAGAACAGCGCAACAGTACCGCGCTGATCAAGGTGATCAGCATCACAGCCAGACCAAACATCAGCGCCAATCTTCTGGCGATCGATCCCTTCATCTGGCGACACCGCCGTGTTTGCCATTCTCTTCGCGAATTTCCAACACATATCCCATGCCGCGGACGGTGTGCAGCAATTTGCGCGGATAAGGCGCATCGACCTTGGCACGGAGGCGCATGATCGCGACCTCGACCACGTTGGCATCACTATCGAAATTCATGTCCCATACCTGCTCGGCGATCATCAACTTGGAAAGAATCTCTCCCTGATGCCGCGCCAGAAGGCTCAGCAGACAGAACTCCTTGGCCGTCAGATCCAGGCGTGTCCCGGCACGCATGACCTTGCGCGCCTGCAAGTCCAACTCCAAATCATCAATGCATATATGAGTCAGATCGGCTGCGTCACTGCCGCGGCGACGCACCAACGCCTGGATTCGTGCGACCAGCTCAGCAAATGAAAAGGGTTTCCCCAGGTAATCATCAGCGCCCTCTCGCAGTCCTCTGACCCGGTCATCCACCGATCCCCTGGCCGACAACATGATGACCGGAGTCTTCTTCTGCAAACGCAGGCCCTGCAGCACGCCATAGCCGTCCTTGCCCGGCAACATGACGTCGAGGATGACCACGTCGTACTCGATCTCCAGCGCGTAGTGCAGACCATCAATGCCGTTACTCGCCACGTCGACGATGTAGCCGAGCTCCGTCAAGCCACGATGAACATAAGAGGACGTCTTTTCTTCGTCCTCGACGATGAGCAGGCGCATGCGGCAACTCCTTTGGCGAAATCGCGGAACAGGCCGCAAGAGGCCCGATCCGGTCTTACGTAACACTGCAACCTACTAAGCGACGATAATGGCTCACTAGCCAAAGAGCCGTAGTTGGCGTTGTTGCGCAGCGGCCAGCTAGGGTCTATTCCATCCATCAGGTTAGGGGATGATGGATGTCGGGAAGCTGACCGCTTCATAACATCTTCGTCAGAAAACACACTGATGCCGGTCCCGCGTCGCTGCGTGAAAGCGTTATCAGCATCTGGCGCCATTCGATATGGCCGGCCTTGCATAAACGGGCGCGCGAGGACTGATTATTTCTGTACGAGCGCGATGCGATAATCCACCGATCTCTGGACGGCCCGTACGACCGACCGTACAGTTTCGGCGGGTCACAGGAGAGCCGCATGCGCCAACCCAATCTGAGTGACGTTGCCCTGTTCAGCGCTGTCGTAGAAGCCGGCGGGTTCCGATCCGCCGCGCAGAAACGAGGGATCTCCGCTTCTTCGCTAAGCGACGGCGTGCGACGTCTCGAAAGCGATGTCGGCGTACGGCTGCTCAACCGCACGACCCGCAGCGTAACGGCAACCGCCGCCGGAGCACGCCTGCTTGAACGTCTACGCCCTGCCCTGCTGGAAATTCAAGCGGCCTTCAACGACCTGGATGACGATGAGCATCGCCCGATCGGAACACTCAAGCTGAATGTTCCAGTTCCTGTTGCGCGTTACATACTGCCGGATCTGCTGACGCGCTTCCTGAAGCTCTACCCCGGCGTGAACGTCGAGGTGGTAATGGAAAATACCTTCATAGATGTCATCGCTGCGGGCTACGACGCTGGCGTGCGCTATGAGGAGAGCTTGGCGATGGACATGATCGCCGTGCCGATCGGTCCTCGGCGCCAGCGCTTTGTGGCAGCCGCTGCGCCGGCGTACCTAGCGGCACGAGGCACGCCACATCACCCCGCTGAACTGGAACATCACGACTTGCTCGGCCACCGTTTCGAGAGCGGTAAGGTCGGCGTATTCGAGTTCGAGAAGGACGGCCGCACGTTCAGAATCCCTCCGCGCGGCCAGTTGCTCACGTCCTGCCACGATCTAAAGATCCGTGGCGCCGTAGCCGGGCTCGGCATCCTCTACACCTTCGAGGAGTTCATCCGCCAAGAGCTGGCCGACGGCAGCCTGGTGCCCATCCTTGAAGACTGGTGGCAGGCCTTCGACGGCCCCTTCCTGTATTACCACGGGCGCCGTCACATCCCGTCACCGCTGCGAGCGTTCGTGGATTTCATCAAGGCCGAAGCCAACGCCTAGTCGCCCGTACGGCATCTACTACCGAACCCGCTCCCATTCGATGTGAACTCTGGTTCCGTCAGGGCGACGGAAATTTTCGATCATTCGTTCACCCTCGCCCCTTAGCTGCAGTTCATCACGGGTACGCACCGCTCCTACCCAGTTCGGGAACGTTGACCCCAGGACGGTGTTGCCGCTGAACTCACCGTTCTGGTCGACGCTGTAGCGCCCGAAGAAGCCGATCCCGCCGATCATCGCCGCCCGATTCTCCTCATCCGTGCCTTCGCCACGTACCTCGGAGGCGAATTTCGGAACGCGCGGGTCGGTCAGCACCTCGACGAAGGTCAGCTCCTTTGTGAATACCAGCCAGCCATGCGGGTTAGGTCCATAGGCATTCGACCTGACGCCTTGTCGCTCGGTCGTTGCGCTGACCATCGTCCAGGTTCCGACCACATGATTGTTCGGCTCGGCGAGCGCTGCGTTACGTGCGCAAGCGGACAATGCCACTACCCCGCTCAAGACGATTGCGAGCATTATGATTTTCATAATTTGTACCTGCTGCATTCCTCGAATGTCGTACCTGAAGACAGTGCCTTCTCGGCAGGCTCTTGATGAAGAGCCTGCGTCTGGCCATTGGGTCACGACGGGCATTTGTCGGCGAACAGCGCCTCGGCTTTGTAGGCGTTGAGCTCTTGCAAACGCTTCGTCAGCGCCGCATGGATGTTGTCGTATGCAGCGCTACCGAGCGCGAGGCGAAACGGCGGGTTGCGCTGGTCAATGGCGCGCATCATGACTTCCACCGTACGCTCCGGATCCCCCTTCACCGGGAAGGATCCTGACCGCAGTGCGGTACGCACGTTGTCAGCCGGCGTACCGGCATAGTCGGGCCGTGCCTGGGCATAATCGATGCCTGCGCCGAAATGCGTGTCGGTTGGTCCAGGTTCGGCCAGCATAAAGTCGATTCCGAATCCGGCCACCTCCTGCGCGACCGCCTCGATGAACCCTTCAATGCCCCATTTGCTTGCGTGGTACAGGCTGAACCCGGGGTAAGCCACCTGACCGCCTTCGGATGAAATCTGAACGATGCGCCCACCGCCCTGCCTGCGAAGATGAGGCAGTACCGCACGGATGAGCTGGATACTGCCCGTGAGATTGGTCGCCAACTGCCGAGCGAGCTGTTCATCGCTCAGCTCTTCGGCGGCACCGACCAGCCCATAGCCTGCATTGCTGACAATGACGTCAATGCGCCTAGCCTGCGTAAAAGCCGCATCGACTGCCTGCCGAATATTGGCCGTATCGGTGAGTTCCAGCGCAAGGGGATGCAATTGCTCCGGGTAACGTGCCTTTAGATCGTCCAAGGCGCTGAGGTTGCGTGCTGTCGCGATCACGTGGTCCCCTCGCGTCAGCGCACGCTCCGCAAGTACGCGTCCGAGGCCAGAAGATGTGCCAGTGATAAACCAGGTCTTGGTCATGAAGCTCTCCTCACAATGATTGAGAGCTTCATGCTAGTCCTGCATCATTGCTGCCAGAATCCCCACCAAACAGAACGTGCTGGTGAGATAAATTCACCAATGAAAAGACCTTCCTGGAACGACCTGGACGCCCTCGCCGAGATTGTGGCGCGTCGCAGCTTTCGCGAAGCGGCGGACTCGCTTGGCGTGACCCGCTCCTCGCTCAGCCATACGATCCGCGCGATGGAGCGGGATCTCGGGGTGCGCCTACTGCATCGGACAACACGGAGCGTATCGCCTACCGCTGAAGGTGAACGGCTGATCGCCGGGATGCGGCCGCTGATCAACGCTATGGATGCAGTTCTGTCCGACCTCGCGCCCTCTCCTGCGCAATTGCGCGGCGTGCTCCGCATAAACGGCAACGAAGGGGGGATACGAACGTTGTTGTCCAGCGTGGTGCCGAAATTCACCGAGCAGTATCCTCGCGTAGAACTGGATCTGGTCACTGAAGGCGCGCTGGTGGACATCATCGAGCGGGGGTTCGACGCTGGCGTCCGCTTAATGGAGGCAGTGCCACGTGACATGATCGCCGTGCCTCTGGGGCCTCCCGTGCGGTTCATTGCAGTCGCCTCGCCGGCCTACCTGAGCAGCCAGCGTCCGATCAATGAACCGGAGGCCCTTCGGGAACAACGTTGCATTCGCCAACGGCTACCGAGCGGCAAGCGCTACCGCTGGGAATTCGCTCGTGAAGGCAGAACGGTTTCAGTCGATGTGCCGGGGCAACTTACCTTGGATAACAACACGCTGATGGTGGAAGCGGCCATCGATGGGTTGGGCATCGCCTATGTTCCGCAGCCTTATGCGGACGCTGCCATAGCCGAGGGCCGGCTGGTAGCCGTCCTGCTGGACTGGTGTCCTCCCGAGCCAGGACTCGCCCTTTACTATTCGGGGCACCGGCAAATACCGACGACGCTGCGCGCCTTCATCGATGTACTGAAGGCAGTACAAGCGAGCTAATTCGATGCGGAGACGATAGGGTCTTGAACGCTCCGCCGCCAAAGCGCCCTCGGACCTGCTACGGCGAGCGAGTGGCGGCTGGGCACCGGAACTTCCCACTAATAGGCAAGCTCGGCAGGCTCCACCGCCATGCCTTGCGCGCGAAACCCGTCCAGCACGCCGTCAGGCACATCGGACTCGGTGATCAATTGATGAATGCCTTTCGCTGGGGCTACCGAAAAGGCTTCGACGGCGCCCAGCTTATCGGCCGTAACCGCCGCGACGACATAACCGGAGCGTTGGATCATCGCCCGTTTGGTTGCGACTTCGGCGAAGCTGGACACAGTAATGCCGGCTTCCGCATGCAGCGCGCAGATACCCAGGAAACAGAGGTCGGCCTGAATCCCCTGAAGCATTTCAACCGCTTGATGACCGGTAACGGCCATAGCGTCCGGGGTCAGCTCTCCTCCGATCATCAGCACTCGCACCCCCTCATAGCGGCCAAGGGCAATCGCGACCTCGGGCGAATTGGTGACCGCGGTAATCTTGATGTCGATTGGCAAGGCGCGGGCAATATTCAGCGTCGTGGTGCCCGAGTCGAATATGACCACTTGCCCTTCTTGTACATGCCGCACCGCTTGGCGCGCCAGGTCTCGCTTGATATCGCTGGGTTGTTGGGCGCGCGTGAGGTAATCCTTGCCCGAGTCGCTTGAGCGCGGCAGGCCTCCACCATGAACACGTTGCAAAAGGCCGGCGCGGCCCAATTCGTTGAGGTCACGGCGAATCGTATCTTCTGACACCTTGAAGTGCTGGCTGAGATCGGAAGCCATCACCTTGCCCTCGCGCTCAAGCATGAGCAGGATCTTCTGGCGACGAAGCATTGGCAGTTTGCCGTCTTGTTCTGGCGCGTGCATGTTTTTGCCCGGTTATTGACGTAAGCGCATCCTAGGGCGTCAGAGGTTGCGGCTCAAGACGCACGCACAAATCACTTACAGGGAGGCACTTGTATCAGACGCAGCTCGGATGGTTGCCCAGGAGCGGTGAATAAGGTCGGTATTTGGCCGAACGCGGCCCACCCATACAGGCCGCGGCGGCGACCATGCCCAGCGCGTTGTTATGGCCGGCTCGCGCTGCCAGGTGCTCAGCGCCAGACTGAGCAACAGCACCGGCAGCACGCCGAAACATCACCCTTGTTCGCGGCTTGTCAGGAATCGACGCAGGGTTTGGGCTACCGGACCGACAGGCTCGTCCAGACGATGCGCTAGATAGGCCTCATGGTTCACCTCGCCGTTTCGGCCGAGATTCGCGATACCAAGACGGACCAGTCGCCCCGCGTTCAGGTCCTCCTGCACCAGCCATGCCGGCAGCCTGCCCCAGCCGAGGCCTGTTTGGATGAGTACCAGCTTCGCTTCCTGGGTGTTCACCCGACAGGTATGTGGCGAAAGCACGCCAAAGGTTCGCCCTTCGGACAGCGGGCTGGGATCCGTCAGCACGATCTGGAGATGATCAGCGAGTTCCGGCAATCCTAGCGGAGTTTGTTCGGTTAACCGGGCCAGCGGATGGTCCGCCTGCACAACGGCAATCTGCTGAACCGCGCCGATCGCTTCGAGCTGGATTCTTGGGTTTCGAAAATCTTCGCCGACGATGATCGCTAGCGTGCAGCGCTTGTCTTCCAGGGCAGCCAGGGGGCCACCCAGAGGCTGAGATTCCAAGCGAAAGGTAGTCGACGGGTACTCGGCTCGTACCCTGCGCATTGCCTGCGCCACCGCGGCGATCGGGTAAAGCGTATCCACGACAATCGCCAGTTCCAGCTCGACCCCTCCAGCGAGCGCGCGAGCACGGGCACGCATGGCATCCGCTCTGAGCAGCAAGTCCCGCGCGTTGGCCAGCAGTGCCTGCCCCTGCGGGGTCAGCGCCGGACGATAGCCGGTGCGGTCGAACAGTTGCACGCCCAACTCGGACTCGAGGTTGGCAATGGCATGGCTGACCGCCGATTGCACCCGCAGCAGTCGAGTCGCGCCAGACCGGAAGCTGCCGCTGTCGACCACCGTGACGAAGGTCCTGATCTGATCAAGGGTCATTCCATCCAACATGATCTTCTCCATCGATCGGGTTGTTCGGTTTTTTATCACTCTTGCGGAGCGTTTTAAATGGATAGGCTTGCCTCATTCCAACCTGAACGAGGCGACGATCATGGCGAAAGTACTGGTTCTCTACTATTCCTCCTACGGCCACATCGAAACCCTTGCGCAATCAGTCGCCGAGGGCGCGCGCCAGGCTGGCGCGCAGGCGGTGGTGAAACGCGTACCCGAGCTCGTCCCTGGGGCTGTGGCCGAAAAAGCGGGATACAAGCTCGATCAACCAGCCGATGTGGCTAGCGTGGCGGAACTGCCCGAATACGACGCGATCGTTATCGGGACGCCGACGCGTTTCGGCAACATGGCTTCTCAGATGAAAAATTTTCTCGACCAGTGCGGCAGCTTGTGGTTCGAGGACCGGCTGGTCGGCAAGGTCGGTAGCGTGTTCACCTCGACCGGCAGCCAGCACGGCGGCCAGGAGAGCACGCTACTGGCGACGCACACTGTTCTGCTCCATCTGGGCATGATCATCGTGGGTCTGCCCTATAGCTTCAAAGGCCAGTTGCGAATGGACGCGATCACCGGCGGCACCCCGTACGGCGCTTCGACGCTGGCTGACGATGGTAACGGCGGCGATCGGCAGCCGAGCGACAACGAGTTGCAAGGGGCCCGTTTCCAGGGCTGGCATGTCGCTCGAGTCGCCGAGGCGCTGGCCGCATCGCCTGTCGGAATACCCCAATGAATGCCACCGCGGCGAGTACGCGGCCCTCCTCGCTCGTCTGGTTAGTGTTGGGCTGTGGCGTGGTGGCGGCCTTGTATGTGGGCAAAGCCGCCATCGCGACGCCCGCGCTTCAGGCTGACTTGAATCTCAGCCTTGCCGAGGTCGGCTGGCTTACCGGGATATTCGCAGTGCTCGGGCTCATTGGCGGTGCGCCGGCGGGTGCACTGGTGGCGGCTGTTGGTGACCGACGCACACTGCTTATCGGTCTGGGAACGATGACGTTCGCAGGTGCAGCGGGTGCCATGGCCGGCTCGTATCCGATTCTGCTGGGCTCGAGGCTGGTGGAAGGGTTCGGTTTTCTGCTGACCATCGTCGCCGGTCCGGCGCTGCTGCAGCGCGTCACGACCGGCGCGCAGCGTGACATGGCGTTTTCACTATGGAGCTGTTTCATGCCATGCGGGATCGCCCTCGCGATGCTAGCCGGGCCGCTGTTCCAGACCTGGCAATCATTCTGGTGGTCGAGTTCGGGTCTCGCCGCTGCGGCGGCAGTAATGGTGGCGCTCTGTGCGCCGCGAGGCGGCTCGCCAGGCGACTTTGCACCGGGGCGCATGATCGAAGGCATCCGCCGGCTGCTTTGCGCCAAAGGCATCCTGTCACTGGCGATCGGTTTCGCGCTGTACAGCCTGATGTTTTTCGCCCTGTTCAGCTTTCTTCCGGTCCTGTTGATGGAGCGTATGGAGGTGTCCTATCGAAGCGCCGGTCTGTTGGCCGCGCTGGCGAGCGCCATCAACGTCAGTGGCAACCTCGCCGCCGGTTTTTTGATGGCGCGCGGAGCCGATCGCGCATCGCTCATAGCCGTTGCAGGCGGCATCATGGGGGCGTCGGGGATCTGCATTTTTCTGGGGTTCCTTCCGGCCCTGCCGACGCTGCTGTTGTGCCTGCTCTTTTCCGCAGTTGGAGGGCTGATTCCTGCCACCTTGTTGGCCTGCGCACCGCTGCTTGCAGCTCAGGCCGCGCTGGTACCGATTGCGGTCGGTCTGATCATGCAGGGAAGCAATCTCGGGCAACTGATTGGTCCGGTTGCGGTGGGCAGCGCAACGGCAGCGTTCGGCTGGAGCGCAGCCGGTGCGGTGGTGCTGATTGCAGCAATCGCGATCAATCTAGTCGCGCTGCGTCTACGTCCCGTCTTCGCCGCGGCGAAACGCGACGCTGTTACGGCGCGCTGAACCGGTGGCAACGATGACCGATCCGCGGTCGCCCGGTGTCATTTCATTCCCAGGCGCTCGCGCATGTCCGCCGTAATCCGTTGTCCCGTCTCGTCGATACCGATCCAGGGGTCGTCATCGCCCTGCTCTTCCAGCCGCGGAATAAGGTTGCGAATGGTCCAGAGATTGGCGCCCTTGAGTTCGGCCAGCTCGTCGCGATGAATCGGCACCGACACACCCAGGCCTTCCCGGGCGCGTACCGAGTAAGCTGCGACCGTGCTGGCGCCCTTGCTGTTGCGCAGGTAGTCGATGAAGATCCGCCCCACGCGATTCTTCGGCCCGCTGACCGCCGAGAAATGCTGCGGCAACAACTTGGCCATGTACTGTGCGATGGCTTGGCTGAACGCCTTGACCTCGCCCCAGCCGTGGACCGGTTCGAGCGGCACCAGAATATGCAATCCTTTGCCGCCGCTGGTCTTGAGGAAGGATTGCAGACCGATCTCATCGAGTAGCGTCTGGGTCAGCTGCGTGGCTTCGATCATGCGCTTCCACGGCAGCGCCGGATCGGGGTCGAGATCGAGGACGAAGCGATCGGGATGATCGAGCACCGGCGCCACCGCGTTCCAGGTGTGCAGCTCGATGGTGCCCATCTGCGCGGCGCTGACCAGCGCCTCGGGCGTGTCGATGGTCATCAGCGCGGCGTGGTCGGGAAACAGCGCAGTATCCAGCTGAGTGATGTGCGGGATGCTCAGCTTCTCGGTGTGTTTCTGGAAGAACAGTTCGCCATCGATGCCTTCCGGTGCCCGCACCAGTGCCAGCGGCCGGTGGCGCAGATGCGGTAGCGCCCAGGGCGCCACCTCGGCATAGAAGCGCGCCAGTTCCATCTTGGTCGCGCCGATGGATTTGTCGATGACGCGCTCTGGATTAGAGATCTTGATCTTACCGGCGGTATTCTTTGCCGTGCCGCCCCTGGGCTTGTGCGATGTCGCAGCCTTCTCCGCCTTCGCCGGGCGCTCCTGGGTAATGGCTTCAGCGGGCTTGTCGGAACGCAACCCGTGAAATACCGAATGGCGAATAACACCCTGGCGGGTCATTTCCGCGTAGGCGACTTCACACATCAGCTCTGGCTTCAGCCAGTGCGCGCCCCGCACATCAGCAGGAGGTGGTGCCTTGGCCAGTGGGCTCTTGTCGATTTCCAGCGGTTTAAGCTTGGCGTGCAGGTTCTTCAGCGTGACCTGATTGAAGCCGGTGCCCACCTTACCCGCATAGTGCAGTTCGCCTTCGTCGTTATGCAGCCCGAGCAGCAAGGCCCCGAAGCCGCTGCGCGCGCCTTTGGGATCGGTGAAGCCGACGATGATGAACTCCTGACGGTTCTTGCATTTGACCTTCACCCAGCTGTTGCTGCGCTTGGAGACGTACGTACTGCCGGCGCGTTTGCCGATCAGCCCCTCCAGCTTCATTTGGCAGGCGCTCTCCAGCACACTCTCCGGCTCCTCGGTGAAATCGCCGGAAAATCGCAGCAGTTCGTTGTCATTCTTCTCAAGCACCTGTTCCAGCGCCGCCCGGCGCTGCTCCAGCGGGACTTCGCGAAGATCCATGCCATTCAGGTACGGTAGATCGAACAGGTAGTAGACGATGGTGCCGCTGCGCCCGACCTCGAAGGCGTTCTGCAGCGCCTGGAAATCTGGCGTTCCGTCCTCGTTGGGCACCACCACTTCGCCGTCCAGCCAGGCCGATTCCAATCCGAGCGCCGCCAGCGCTTCGGCTTGCTGTGGCATCTTGGACGTCCAGTCGTGACCGTTGCGGGTAAACAGCTGCACCCTGCCGGATTCGATCCGAGCCATGATCCGATAACCGTCGAACTTGATCTCGTAACGCCAATCGCCATCGGGCACCGAATCGACCAACGTGGCCAGCTGCGGTTTGATGCTGTCGGGCAAGGACGCGGGTCTGGCGCCAGACAAGCTGGCTTTTCTGGATTTGCTCTTGCGTGCGGCGGGCGTTTTGATCGGCTTGGCATCGGTTTCGAGTTTCGCCTTGCCGCGTTTGCGCGGAATCAGCGTGCGATCGCTGAGCACGCTGTCGGGCTGTTCCCTGACGATGTCGTACTCCTGCTCGGGCCGTGCCGCCTCATCGTTCGACTTGATCAGAAACCACTGTTCCTTGCCGCCGTCCATGCGGGTGCGCACCAAGTTCCAGCTGCCGCTGAGTTTTTCCCCTTCCAGGGTGAATTTCAGCTTGCCCTTGCGGTAACCCTCCTGTGGGTCGCCCTGCGGAATCCAGACACCGCGATCCCACACGATTACATCACCGGCACCGTAGTGGCCTGCCGGAATGGTGCCTTCGAAGGTGGCGTAATCGAGCGGATGATCTTCGACATGAACGGCCAGTCGGCGCGATTTAGGATCAAGCGACGGGCCTTTGGGTACCGCCCAACTTTTCAGCGTGCCGTCGAGTTCGAGCCGGAAGTCGTAATGCAATCGGGTCGCGTCGTGCTTCTGGATGCAGTACTGCAGTGCGTGGCGGGCGCCGCGCCGCCCCTTCGCCTTCGACTCGCCATCGGGTTCGGGTGTCGCGGCAAAGTCTCGCTTTCGATTGTATTCGTCGAGGGCCATGGCGCAGCTCCGTGATTTGCGCAAGCGAGCGGCTATTCAAGCGAGCCCGGATCTGACGCAGGATCGGTCGGCCCGCCGTGGCTGGAATGGCGGCCGGGGCTCACCGAAGAGTCCTTCACGTCTGGATCCGATTCGCCTTCGGTTTTGGGCGGTGTACTGACGACGTCCCCATCCTCAGTCACCGTGCGGCCCTTGCTGTCCTTGTGCGTCTCAAGCGTCTCCTGCGGAGTCGGGTTGCCCATAGGGCTGGGCCGGGCGCCCTTCTCCTCTTCGGGCGTGCCGGCGGGCCATTGAGCGAACGCGGGTAATGAAGCCATGGCGCTCGCCAACAACAATATTTTTATCAAGTTCATGAAAGGTTCCTCTGTGTGAAATGCTCGCGCTCGAATCGGCGCGGCCCATGAAGCCGCCTTTTTCGCCGGAGCGCGTAGCGACGTCGGTCTACAAGCCCAACGGCGGGGCTTACTTCACGAACCGGTCTTCTGCCGAGCGGTGGCAAAAGGGTATTTACAACGGTGTAGGGCCTGCTAGCGTTGAGAAAAGTCGGCGCACAGCTGCGAAGGCTGACTGCGAGCAATCTCGCGAAATATGAACTTGGACATGTAATGGGAGGAAGGGTCATGGCTTCACGTCTACCTCTGTTGACGATCGAAAACATCCTTCGCAACTACCTTCATCCCTTCCGCTGCGACTGCCATGCGCAGCAGGACAGCCGAGTCACCGTTCGGCTCTACGAGGAGCATCTGGACGGTGAGGAGCTGACCGTATTCGGCATCACAGATGATCAGTGCCGCGACGCGGCCAATCTGGTGCGTCTCGCCCAAGAACTGCGCTTTGAACTTTACGCGACCCGGGGCGGGCTAATGACCTCGTCACTTCCCGCGAAAGTCGCCGAGCGGTAGTTACCGCTCGGCAAACATCCTTGCTATCAGCGTTTGGCCTCGGTGTTCGGCGCTTGTGCGCGGGTCAGATAGGCCTGAGTGAGTTCCGCCAGGTGGCTGCGCATCCATTCGGCCATGGCGACCTCCTCGGCCAGGATGCGGGTGCAGATTTCCGCAGTCTGGGTGTCACCGACCGCCTTGGCAGCTGCGATCAGAATTTCGTAAGAAGCAATTTCGAGGTTCTCGAAAACGTATCCCATCTGGGCCCCTTTGACGATTTCGTCGTTGACCATCATGCCGCCCATGGCCTGCCCCATCGCCATCATCTTGCCGCCCAGATCCTTTAAGCCCGAGTAGGATTTGTCGTACCGCTGAAGACAGGATTCGATCAACTTGGCCTGATTCTGAGTCTCGGTGATGTGCTGCTCGATACGCGCCTTCAATTCGGGGTAGTGCTCGATGCGGCTCGCCTGCTTGGTGAGCATTGATTCGGCCTGGGCCTCCATCGCGTGAGCGTCACGCAACCACTCGATCAAACGTTCGACGCGGACATCGTTCCCGGTTTGTGCACTTTGCATGGCTGTCTCCCACTGGTTCGGATAGCGATGAGGTTTTGCACCTCTTATCTAGTGTGAAAAGAGCCTTTCAAGGGAGTTCCAAGCTTCCGACTGGCTGCACGTTAACCATGAACTTTGCAAGGGCGACATCAGTCATTTGATGCACCCACGAAGCGGAGCTGGCTTTATCGAAATTCTCAACATCCCCCTGCGATGGGAAGCCTACATAACCGAGCCCGCGCTGCGCACGCTGCTGGCAGCGGCCTCCGTTGTGGTACTGCTGAGCGTGTTCAGTCGTGTACTCACCGCCGTGATGCTGCGATTGGGCCGCAGTTTTCTGTTTACCAAAGCCGTCTCCGAGCAGCTGGAAAAACCCGTTCGGGTGCTGCTGCCGTTGCTTGGCCTGCAGGCCGTGCTTGCGGCGGGCAGCGATGAGCCTGCATTGATGGACGCCGCCAGACGCATCACCACTTTGTTGATCATCGCCTGTTTCACCTGGCTGGCCTTGCGCCTGCTGCGCGGTGTCGAGCATGCCGTGCGCTTGAAAAACCCTGTGGATGTGATCGACAACCTCCGCGCCCGGCAGATTCAGACACAATCGAGGGTACTGCTGCGCACCCTGGGCTTCTTCATTCTGTTGGTCGGTGCCGCTGGCATGCTGATGACCTTTCCCGCCGCACGCCAGTTCGGTGCCAGTTTGCTGGCCTCCGCCGGACTGGCCGGGCTGGCCGTCGGTTTCGCCGCGCGTCCGGTGCTCGCGAACTTGATCGCCGGCATCCAGATCGCGGTCACCCAGCCGATTCGGCTGGACGACGTGGTGATCGTCGAGAACGAATGGGGCCGTATCGAGGAAATCACCGGCACCTACGTCGTCGTGCGGATCTGGGACGATCGCCGGCTGGTGGTACCGCTGCAGTACTTCATCGAAAAGCCATTCCAGAACTGGACGCGCCGCAACTCCAGCATCATCGGCTCGGTATTTTTCTGGGTCGATTACTCGCTGCCACTCGAGCCGTTGCGCGAAGAACTGCGGCGACTCTGTCAGGAGGTTCCTGAGCTTTGGGATGGGCGCGTCATCGTATTGCAGGTGACCGATACCAGTGAAAAATCCATCCAGCTGCGGGTGCTGGTCAGCTCACCGGACTCATCCCGTAACTGGGATCTGCGCTGCCACCTGCGTGAGAGCCTCATTGGCTTCGTCCAGCGCAAATACCCTCAGTGCCTGCCGCAGTTGCGTGCCGATCTGAGCGTCGGGCAGAAGCCGAGCGTCGATCATTCGGTGCCGGAACGCGTGGAACCGGAGCGTCAACCTCCGGTTTGATGGTGCTGTGTCGTAGCTGAGTCGTGCTGCTATACGGGGCGTCGCGCAGCGGACTGTCGCCTCTCGGTGCGTAACGGATGGCTGCGTCGGCTCATTCGTGCTCGCGCAACTTGCGCAGCAGTTGCTCGTACTTGCTCGGTAACTGCTCTAGCCCGTAATGCGCAGCCTGCTTGCGGATCTCCACCCGATCACCTTCGAACTGAACCGTCTCGCTGATGCTGACTTGGCGTTCGCCTTGCATCAGCGCAAAGGCGTAGCACTGGGTGCCGCCGGGATCCTCCTCACCATCGTCGGCGACTCCGGTGTTGGCGATGGCAATGTCGGCGACGCTGGCATTCAGTGCGCCGACCGCCATCTCGGTGGCGACTTCTTCGCTGGTTAGGCCAAAGGTCTCGATGGTTTCAAAACTGACATGAAGCAGCCGGTTTTTCGCTTTCGGCGAGTACACGACGAAACCGCTATCGAGCACCTGACCGCAGCCGGGAATGTCGCCTAACAACGAGGCCATCAGGCCACACGTACAGGATTCGGCAGTGGTCAATTTAATGTGTTTGTCGCTTAAAAATTGCACGATTTCAGCAAGGTCTCGCATGGTCTTGCCTCCGACTGGCAACGGTAATACACCCAAGTTCGGTCAATTTTCGGAACCGAGGTGCCTTCGCAAAGTTCCCCTAGGCTGTTTGCATCAAAACTTGAGAACTAATTCATAGCGGTCCGGTCTTTTTCAAGGTAGGGCCGTGCGAGCCCTATGCCGCGAAACAAGCGGCCCTAACAAGAAAAATCACTCTTGCCGTGCTCATGGTTTGCAGCTCCCCAGCGGGCGCTGTGTGGAAACAAACGTGCTCGTGACCACCTTGGCGCAGATGCCGGTCACTTGGGGAAGATTCTTATGAGTATTGCTGCAGTGAATGCCCGGCCTGTCCACCTCAACACAATCCAACGTCTGGAGACGCCCATCGAGCGTCCAGTGCTGCAGCTTCGCAGCACGCAAGACGACAAAAAGAAGATCCTCTTCGTCACCTCGGAACTGACCGATCTGGTCAAGACGGGTGGACTTGCAGACGTGTCCGCTGCCCTGCCCCGCGCATTGGGAGATCGGCACGATGTCCGGGTGTTGATCCCAGGCTATACCCAAGTCATGCAGTGCCCCGAACCAATCCGCATCGTCGGCAGAGTGCTCTCGCACGGCGATCTACCTTCTTGCCGGATCGGCCGCCTCGATATGCCCGACGGTCTGATCATCTACGTGTTGATCTGCCCTGAGCTCTACGAGCGCGATGGTCTGCCCTACAGCGATGAGCACGGTCACGACTGGCCGGACAACCCGGTGCGTTTCGCCCGCCTGTGCATGGCCGCCGCGGATATCGCCGCAGGCACGGCCTGCATCCGCTGGACCCCCGATCTGGTCCATGCCCACGACTGGCCGACCGGGCTGACCCCGGCGTACATGCATTGGCGAGGGCTGCACACACCCAGCATCTTCACCATTCATAACCTGGCCTACCAAGGCAACATCGACATGAGCCTGCGCCGGGCGCTGGGTATTCCGCTCGAAGCCTGCGGACCTGAGCGGATGGAATTCTACGGTGCGCTGTCGCTGCTCAAGGCCGGTATCGCCTACGCCAATCACGTGACGACCGTCAGCGCTACCTACGCTCAGGAGATCACCACGCCGGAATTCGGCTGCGGCATGGAAGGCTTCCTCAGCATGAAAGCTCGCCAGGGCCTGCTCAGCGGCCTGCTCAATGGTATTGACGAAAGTTGGGAGCCACAAAGCTGCTCACACCTGGTCAGCCCGTTCGGTCCCGATGACTGGTCTGGTAAAAAAATCAACGCGGCGCATGTCCGTGAGCTGTTCGGGTTGGACGAAAGCGACGGTCCACTTTTTTCGGTGGTGTCGCGGTTGGTGCACCAAAAGGGCATCGACCTGACCATCGAAGTGGCCGAGACGATCGTTCAGCACGGCGGCCAGTTGGCCATCCTGGGCCGTGGCGACCCGCATATCGAAGACGAAGTCAGACGCTTGGCCGAGCGCTTCCCCGGCCGTGTCGGCGCGCATATTGGCTTCAACGAGACCGATGCCCGTCGGCTGTTCGCCGGCAGCGACTTCCTGCTCATGCCCTCGCGCTACGAGCCTTGCGGCCTGAGCCAGATGTACGCCCAGCGCTTCGCCTCGTTGCCCATCGCCCACCGCACAGGTGGGCTGGCCGACAGCATTGACGACGGCGTGACCGGCTTTCTGTTCAACGAGGCCACCACGCAGAGTTACCGCCACGCCGTGGAACGGGCATTAGCGGTGCATCAGCGACCGCAACTGCTCAATGCAATGCGCTGCCGCGCGATGGGCAGTGGCTTTTTCTGGCGCCACGCGATCGAACCCTACGACCGGCTGTACCAGCGGTTGCTGGGCGGACGGCGCGAGGCCCGTGCCATTTTTTAACGAGGGTGATCAATGCAGAACAGGCCTGCCCGCAACGGGCAACACGGACCGGTACTACTCGATGCGTCTCGTACCCGGTTCAGGCTCTGGGCACCCGACGCGCAAAGCGTCAGCCTGGTGATCGTCGGCGGCGATACGCTGCTCATGCAGGAAGGCGAAAACGGTTGGTATAGCACCGAGGCAGAGGCTGGGCCCGGTACGCATTACAGCTTTCTGATCGACGATGAACTGACCGTGCCTGACCCAGCGTCTCGCGCGCAGTCAGCCGATGTGCACGATCCGAGCATCGTCGTCGATCACGACGCCTATCAATGGCGCAACCATGATTGGCGGGGCCGCCCATGGCACGAAACGGTTCTCTACGAGCTGCATGTGGGCGCCTACGGCGGCTACGCGCAAATCGAACAGCGACTCCAGACGTTGGCCGAACTCGGGGTCACGGCGATCGAGTTGATGCCGCTCGCCGAATTCCCCGGCGAGCGCAATTGGGGCTATGACGGCGTTCTGCTGTACGCGCCGGAGGCGTCATACGGCACGCCCGAGCAGCTCAAGCACTTGATCGACACCGCCCATGGCCTCGGTCTGATGGTTTTCATCGATGTGGTCTACAACCACTTCGGCCCGGACGGCAACTACCTGCACCGTTACGCCAAGCATTTCTTCCGCCACGATCAGCAGACGCCCTGGGGTGATGCCATCGACTTCCGTCGCCCGGAGGTGCGGAGTTTCTTCATCGACAATGCGCTGATGTGGCTGATGGAGTACCGCTTCGATGGTTTGCGCATGGATGCCGTGCATGCCATCCCGGATCGTTCGTTTCTCACCGAACTGGCCGAGCGAGTGCGCGCAGAAACCGAGCCCGGGCGCCATGTGCATCTGGTCCTGGAAAACGAGGACAACCGCTCCAGCCTGCTCACACAGGGCTTCACTGCCCAATGGAACGACGATGGACACAACGTCCTGCACGCACTGCTGACCGACGAGCGTCAGGGCTATTACGCCGACTATCACCAGGATTCGACCACCAAGCTGGTCCGGTTCCTCGGGGAAGGCTTCATTTACCAAGGCCACCAGAACCGCCGTGGCGAATCGCGGGGCGAGCCCAGCGGGCATCTGCCGCCGACGTCGTTCGTGCTGTTCCTGCAGAACCATGACCAGACTGGCAATCGCGCCTTCGGCGATCGTTTGATCAGCCTCACCGATCCCGATGCGCTCAAGGCGGCGACGGCCGTTCTGCTGCTCTCGCCGATGATCCCGCTGTTGTTCATGGGTGAAGAATGGGGCGCCCGCGAGCCATTCCTGTTCTTCACCAGCCACCACGGTGAGCTGGCCGATGCCGTGCGCGAAGGTCGCCGCGGCGAGTTCGCCGAGTTCGCCGAGTTCGCCGACGAGCACACCCGCGAGCGCATTCCGGACCCTAACGCGGTGGAGACCTTCGAAGCGTCGAAACCCGACTTCAGCAAGCGGGTTCAACCGGAACACGCCGAGTGGCTGGCGTTGTATCGCCAGTTGCTGGAAATCCGCCATCGCGAAATCGTGCCGCGGCTGGAGGGCTCGCAGTTCCTCGGCGCACAGGCGCTCGGAACCGCCGCTGCCCTTGCCCGCTGGCGTCTGGGGGATGGCAGCGAGCTGCGTCTGGAGCTGAACCTCAGTGATGTCGACGTCGCGGTCGACCCACCGAATACCGGCGCCCGTCTGCTGCACGCCAGCCGTGCCGGCGCAGCCGAACCCCATGCAAGCACGCTGCAAGCGCGTTCCGCCAAGCTGTATCTGGAGACTGTCAATGAGCGATGAACGACTGAACCGTCTGGCCAAGGCAGCGGGTCTGTCCATCGACTGGGTGGACGCCGATGGTCGCGACCAACGGGTAAGCCCGGAGGTGCTGCGTGCGGTACTCGGAGGGCTGGGCCTCGCCGCCGACAGCGAGAGCGACATCGAAACCAGCCTGGAAAAACTCGATGCCATCAACGGGACTTCCCACGTACCGCCCTTGATGACCCTGGATCAAGGCGCACCCCTGCAATTAGGCCGTTATTTCGAGCCGGGCACAGCCTATGCCCTGACGCTCGAAGACGGTCACCAGCACCAGGGCACACTGGACGATCAGGCACATCTGGCAGCGATCGATACACCGGGCTATCACCACTTGGAGATCGGGGGACAGCAGCTGACGCTCGCAGTCGCACCGCATGCCTGCCCTAGCGTCGAGGATATCGCCGGTCCCAACGCCTGGGGTCTTACGGTTCAGTTGTACGGCTTACGCCGCCCGGGTGATGGCGGGCTGGGCGATACCCTGGCCCTTGAAGCCATTGTGCGCAATGCAGCCGCCCATGGTGCCGATGCCCTCGGTATCAGTCCTATCCATGCGATGTTCACCGGTAATAGCGATCAGTACAGCCCCTATTCGCCTTCGAGCCGCTTGTTCTACAACATCCTGCACTGCGCACCGGAGGCGATACTCGGCGACACACCGCTGCGAATCGCCATCGAATCCTGCGGGCTGACCGAGGAGCTGCAACGGCTGGAACAACTGGAGCTGATCGACTGGGGCGCAGTGTCCAGCACCCGTCAGTGCCTGTTGCGGGCGCTCTATGACGACTTCGTCACCGGTGGCAATGCCCAGCAGGCCGACTTCGAGAGCTTCCGCGAAGCGGGTGGCGAAGCACTGGAAAATCATTGCCGTTTCGAAGCGCTGCACGCGGCCCTGCTTACCCCTGAAGGCGATCCGCAGCACTGGCGCGACTGGCCTGAGCAATATCGCAGCCCGCAAAACCCTGCGGTGGAACAATTCGCCCAGGAGCATGCCGACGAGGTCAGTTACTACGCCTTCTGCCAGTGGCTGATCGCGCGTGGCCTGGAACGCGCCCAGACCGCCGCGCGTAGCGCCGGAATGAAGATTGGCCTGATCAGCGATCTGGCGGTGGGCGCCGATGGCGGCGGCAGCCAGGCCTGGAGCCGACAGGATGAGGTGCTGGCGGCACTGAGCGTCGGCGCACCACCGGACATCATCAACCGTCAGGGTCAGAGCTGGGGTATTTCCGCCTTTTCCCCGTGGGGCCTCAAAGCCCATGGCTACCGGGCGTTCATCGAGATGGTTCGCGCCAACCTAGCGCACGCCGGCGGGATGCGGATCGACCACGTCATGGGCCTGATGCGATTGTGGGTGATGCCGGCCGGCGCTGGCCCCATGGAGGGCGCGTATCTCAACTACCCCGTCGATGATCTGCTGCGACTGCTGTCGCTCGAAGCGTGGCGGCGCCGTGCGGTGATTCTGGGCGAAGACCTCGGCACAGTGCCTGAGGGACTTCGCGAAAAACTCGCCGCTCGCGGCCTGCTGGGCATGCGCGTGCTGTTCTTCGAACGCGACCACCACGGCAACTTCAAGGCGCCTGGGGAGTGGCCGCGCAGCGCCCTGGCGACCTCCACCACCCATGATCTGCCGACCATCAACGGCTGGTGGCGAGGCCACGACATCGACTGGCGCATCCGCGTTGGCCAGCACCAGGAACACGAACGTCCGGCTCAGCTGGAGGAGCGCGAGCGGGAACGTGCCGGGCTGCTCCGTCTGCTGCGCGAATATGCACCGGAGGTTCAGGGCGATCTAGCCGACGCCGAAGTGCTGGCCGACGCCTGTGGGGCCTTCCTCGGGCGTACGCCCGCGCCGTTGGTGCTGTTTCCGGTGGAGGATGCGCTGTGCCTGCTGGAACAACCGAACATGCCCGGCACCACCGATACCCACCCCAACTGGCGACGCCGTTACCCCGGCGACAGCGCCACTCTGCTTGACGATCCTGCTTGCACGCGCCGCCTGAAAATCCTGGCAGAGGCCCGCGAGCAGACCATTGGGAATGACCATCGATGAGAGACCTTAGCGCCACCCTGCGATTGCAGTTCCATCGAGACTTCACCCTGGACGACGCGACGGCGCTGGTCGACTACTTCGCCGACCTGGGCATCAGCCACCTGTACGCATCGCCCTTGCTCACCGCCCGTCCGGGATCGATGCATGGTTACGATGTCATCGACCCCACACGCATCAACCCGGAGCTCGGCGGCGAACCGGCGCTGCGTCGTCTGGTCGCCGCGCTGCGCGCCAAGGGCATGGGCCTGATACTCGATATCGTCTCCAACCATATGGCCGTTGGCGGCTCGGGTAATCCCTGGTGGCTGGACGTGCTCGAATGGGGCCGTCGCAGTCCGTATGCACAGTTCTTCGACATTCAGTGGAACTCGCCCGACCCCCTGCTCGAAGGCCAGCTGCTGATTCCGTTTCTCGGCAGTGATTACGGCGAAGCGCTGCAGGAGGGCAAGATTCCCCTGCGCCTGGATGCCGAGAACGGCGCGCTCTACGCCGAGCACTACGAACATCGCTTCCCCATTACTCCGCCCAGCTATGGCGAAGTGCTGCGGCTTACCGACAACCACGAGTTGCGCGCCCTGGCACAGCATTTCGATGCCTTGAAGACCGAGCCGGCACCCTATCAAACGGCCCGGCAACTGCGCGCAGATCTGGCACGGCTGCTTGAAGACGACGCAGTCAGGCATACCCTCGAAGCCGCGCTCAAGCACTACGACTCGACCACCGAAGAGGGTTTCAAGCGCCTTCATGGCCTGCTGGAACGCCAGAACTACCGTCTCGCCAGCTGGCGTACCGCCGGCGATGACATCAACTGGCGGCGCTTCTTCGACATCAATGAGCTGGGCGGTCTGCGTGTCGAGCGTCCGGTGGTATTCGAGGAAACCCACGCGAAAATCTTCGAGCTGATCAGCGAAGGCCTGGTCGACGGGTTGCGCATCGATCACGTCGATGGGCTGGCCAACCCACGTGGTTATTGCCGGCAGCTGCGCCGCCGGGTCGATCGGCTGAACGCCGCGCGGCCTGCCGAAGCGGCGCAGGCGCATGTCCCCATCTATGTCGAGAAGATCCTCGCCGGGGGCGAACGCCTGCACGACGACTGGGGCGTGGACGGCACCACCGGCTATGAATTCATGAACCAGGTATCGCTGCTGCAGCACGATCCGGCAGGAAAATCGGTGCTCTGCTCGCTATGGAGTGAAATTTCCGAGCGCCCGGAAGACTTCATGGAAGAAGTGCGCCTGGCACGCCAACTGGTGCTTACCGGGCCCTTGGCAGGCGACTTCGAAACCGTGGCGCAGGCCCTGCTACAGGTGGCGCGCTACGACGTGATGACCCGTGACATCACCTTGGGCGCCATTCGCCGGGCGCTGCTGGAGCTGATCGTGCACTTTCCGGTGTACCGAACCTATATCGGTGCCCATGGCCGGCGCGAGGCGGACGAGCCGTTCTTCCAGCAGGCGCTGGCGGGTGCACGCACCACCCTCGGCGAGGCGGACTGGCCGTTGCTGGATCTGCTCGATCGCTGGCTCGGTGGCGAGAGCCTGCGCTCGCTGCCTCCGGGTCCGGCCCGACGAATCCGTCGCTACGCCTGCACACGCTTCCAGCAGCTCACCTCACCGGCAGCGGCCAAGGCCGTGGAAGACACTGCCTGCTATCGCTCCGGCGCCTTGCTGTCGCGCAACGATGTCGGCTTCGACCCGCAGACCTTCAGTGCGCCGGTGGACGCTTTTCATGCCGAGTGTCTGGCCCGCGCCGAGCATTTCCCGCGCAATTTGCTGGCCACCGCGACCCACGATCACAAGCGCGGCGAAGACACCCGCGCCCGGATGACGGTGATCAGCGAGCGTGCGGAGTGGTTTGCCGCCAAGGTGCGTCATTGGCGACAACTTGCCTATGGGCAACGACAGGACCTTGCCGAAGGGCCCGCGCCTTCCGCCGGGGACGAGATGCTGCTGTTCCAGATTCTGCTCGGAAGCTGGCCGCTGGATATGGATGCGAATGACCGCGAGGCTGTCGAGGCGTACGGCGAGCGGATCATCAAGTGGCACGAAAAGGCCGTGCGCGAAGCCAAGCTGCGCAGCACCTGGACCGATCCCAACAGCGAATATGAAGGTGCCTGCCAGCAGTACATCAGAGCCCTGCTGCTCGACGAGCAATGCAAGACCCTGCGCACCGAGATCGCCGCTGCGGCGACGGAACTCGCGCCGGCCGGCGCCCTGAACAGCCTGACCCAGACCTTGCTGCGCATGACCACGCCTGGCGTCCCTGACCTCTATCAAGGCGCCGATTACTGGGACTTCAGCCTGGTCGACCCGGATAACCGACGGCCCGTGGACTTTGATCGGCGCCGCGCCACGTTCGACCTGCACGCGCAGCCCGCCGAGCTGCTCACCAATTGGAAAGACGCCCGCCTCAAGCAATGGTTGATCGCCCGAACCCTGGAGCTGCGCCGTCAGCAGCCTCGGCTGTTCACCGAGGGTCGTTACCTGCCGTTGAAAGTCGAGGGTGAGCACGCCGATCGCCTGATCGCCTTCGCACGGGAATTGGATGGCACTTGGCTGATCGTCGTCGCCGCACGGCTCGCCAGCTGCCTGCTCGCCGACAGCCCTTCGCCGCAGATTCCGGCTGAGCGCTGGGGCGACACCGTCGTGCAACTACCCGATGCGCTGAGCGGTCACGCAATGGAGCGACTTTTTGACGGAATGACAGTCACACCCAAACAGGCGGGTGTACATGTAACAGAGATTTTGCAACCACTGCCCTTGGCGCTTTTACAGCTATCTATCCCAGTTCAACAGGAGAATCAGAACGATGACTAAAGACGAGAAACGCATCCGCGAATTTGCTTACGACATTTGGGTATCGGAGGGGCGCCCACACGGCCAGGACGAACGTCACTGGGAGATGGCTCGGAAATTGGTCGAAGCAGAAAATGGCAAGTCGACCGAGAAGCCTGCAAGTCGCTCGCGCAAGACGGCCACCAAACCGACCGATGCGACGCCTGCTGCAAAACCCACCAAGGCCGCCAAGCCCGCGCAAGATGCCAAGCAGCCCACCGACGTCAAGCCAGCAAAACCAGCGGCCAAAAGCACTGCGCGCCCCAAGGCCAAGGCTGGTACAGAAGCCGCCGAAGGCACCCCTGCAGGCGTGAAGAAAACCCGCGCCCCACGAGCCAAGAAAGAAAGCTGAACGTTACGCCGCGATCCCGATCCGGCTGTCGAGCGCCAATCGTGACTGCGGCTTTCCAGTGTCTTAACCGCCCGACCAAGAGCTGCCATCGGAGATTTCATGAGTAGAAAAAAACCTGCGGCGCCTCAGATTCTGATCCCTTCGCGTATACGCGAAGGACTTCCCTTCCCGCTTGGCGCTACCTGGGATGGGCTGGGAGTCAACTTTGCGATCTTTTCCGCGAACGCGACCAAGGTCGAGCTGTGCCTGTTCGATACCGATGGCGAAACCGAGCTCGAGCGCATCGAGCTGCCCGAATACACCGACGAGATCTGGCATGGCTACCTGCCCGACGCCCATCCGGGGCAAATCTACGGCTATCGTGTGCACGGCCCATACGAGCCCGATGCCGGTCATCGTTTCAACGCCAACAAATTGCTGATAGACCCCTACGCCAAGCAGTTGGTGGGTGAGCTGAAATGGTCCGAGGCCCTGTTCGGCTATACGATCGGACACGCCGACGCCGACCTCAGCTTCGACGAACGCGACAGCGCCCCTTTCGTGCCCAAGTCCAAGATCATCGACCCGGCTTTCACCTGGGGGCATGACCGTCCCGTGCAGGTGCCGTGGGACCAAACCATCATCTACGAGACCCATGTGCGTGGTTTCACCATGCGCCATCCCTCGGTGGCCGAAGACATGCGCGGCACCTTCGGCGGTTTCAAGACGCCGGAAGTGATCGATTACGTGCGCAAGCTCGGCGTCTCGTCGATCGAGTTCCTGCCGATCCATGCCTTCGTCCAGGACCAGCACTTGCTGGAAAAGGGCATGAGCAATTACTGGGGCTACAACAGCATCGCCTTTTTCGCTCCGCACCCGAAGTATCTGGCCAGCGGCAAGATCAGCGAGTTCAAAGAAATGGTCGCGCACCTGCACAATGCCGATCTTGAGGTCATTCTCGATGTGGTCTACAACCACACCGCCGAAGGCAACGAGCTGGGCCCGACTCTGTCCATGCGGGGCATAGACAACGCCTCTTATTACCGTCTGATGCCGGACGAAAAGCGCTACTACATCAACGACTCTGGTACCGGCAACACGCTGGATATGAGCCACCCATGCGTGGTGCAAATGGTCACCGATTCGCTGCGCTACTGGGCGCAGGAGATGCACGTCGACGGCTTCCGTTTCGACCTGGCGACCATCCTCGGCCGCCAGCACGATGGCTACGACGAACGCCACGGCTTCCTCGTGGCCTGTCGTCAGGACCCGGTGCTGGCCAAGACGAAACTGATCGCCGAACCCTGGGATTGCGGTCCGGGTGGCTATCAGGTCGGCGGCTTCCCACCTGGTTGGGCGGAGTGGAACGATCAGTTCCGCGACACCGTTCGCTCGTTCTGGCGCGGCGATGATGGGCAGTTGGCTGATTTCGCCAGCCGGCTCACCGGTTCAGGTGACCTGTTCAATCAACGCGGCCGTCGGCCCTTCAGCTCGGTCAACTTCGTCACCGCCCATGACGGCTTCACGCTCAAGGACTTGGTGTCCTACAACGAGAAGCACAATGAAGACAACGACGAGAATAACCGCGACGGCAGCGACAACAACATTTCCTGGAATCATGGCGTAGAAGGCCCGACCGACGATCCAGAGATCACAGAGCTGCGCTTCCGGCAGATGCGCAACTTCTTCGCCACGCTGTTGTTCTCTCAGGGCACGCCGATGATCGTAGCTGGCGACGAATTCGCCCGCACCCAGCACGGCAACAACAACGCTTATTGCCAGGACAGTGAAATCGGCTGGGTCAATTGGGATATTCCGGAAGACAGTCGCTCGTTGCAGGCCTTCGTGCGCAAGTTGATTCGGCTGCGCCAGCGTTATCCGATGCTGCGCCGGGGACGATTCCTGGTCGGTGCCTATAACGAAGAGTTGGGCGTCAAGGACGTTACCTGGCTGGCTCCTCACGCAGAAGAGATGACCGTCGAGCATTGGCAGGACGGCAACAATCGCTGCATGGGTATGCTCCTCGATGGCCGCGCACAGCCGACGGGGATCCGCCGGGCTGGCTCGGACGCGACGCTGCTGATCATCGTCAATTCCCATCACGACGTCGTCAATTTCACGCTGCCGGAAGTGCCCCAAGGCATCTACTGGAACCGCCTGATCGACACCAACAACCCTAATGCGCGGCCCGAGCAATTCGAGTTCAGCGATGAGTACGCGCTGACCGGCCGTTCGTTATTGCTGTTCGAGCTGATCAAGGAAGAGGAATAACGTCGATCAAGGGAACGGCTCCGCGTAACAAGGTCAGGGCCCCGGTTCCCGGGGCCTTGGCGCATCTGAAGCCAGTCGCGGCGCGGGCGCGTCATTGGCACTCAATCGTTGGTTGGATACCGACGTGCGGTAGTGAACGCCACCTCCTTCCCTTAGTCCCAACCCCTGCGCGGCATTCACGCAACCCGACGGATTTGTCCTGCCGGCCGCAGGCAGATTGTCCCATCCGTGACGGATCACTCGCATATGGCTTCGACCCGGCTGATCGTTTCACTTGCTCTACTGACCTTCTGTTCCGCCACTGTCCTGCCCGTTCTGGCCGGTGGCAGCATCACCAACGCGACGCTGCCGGCGACCAAACCCGGTAGCGTGCGACTGCTCGTGAATCGGACAGGCTCCGGCAAGGCAATGGACGTGCACAACGATACGGACGTGCCGGTCGAAGTGGTGCTGCGCTTGACCCGCATGGTTAATGTCACTGGTGTCGGCAAGGGTGTCGTTCGCCAGACTGTGCCCGCACGCACCCGCATGCGCGTTGCTACCTTGCGCAAACGCCAGCCTGGTTATCCGCTGATGTATCAGCAGTCGTTCAGCTATTCATTGATCTACTCACCAGAGCCGGGGAAGAAAGGTTCGGTGGGCGGTTACGCCTATGCGCTTCCTTGGAAAGGTGGCCCTTTCCGTATTTCCCAAGGCGCCGGAGGAGATTTCAGCCACAACTCGCCCAAAGGCCGCTTTGCTGTAGATGTCGCCATGCCGGTGGGCACGCCAATCGTAGCGGCACGCGCGGGTACCGTACTGGAAGTGCGCAATAACCAGGGCGGCCGGCTGCCTGATCCGGCGGGCAACTATGTGCGCATTCTTCACGACGACGGCAGCCACAGCGCCTATCTGCACCTCAAGCGCGGCTCAGTGCAGGTGCAATCGGGGCAGCAAGTCAAGGCGGGCGCCCTGCTCGGACGCTCCGGCAATACCGGGCGCAGCACCGGCCCGCATCTGCACTTCGTGGTGCAAAAAGCCTATGGCGATTCGATGGTGTCGATCCCCTTCCGCTTCTCCCAACCGGTCAATGCCCTGCCGAACTTCGCCCGCAACGACCCTTGAGCTACAAAACGATCAGCGCTTCCAGGCGAAATTGAAGATTTCGTCCGCGGACATGCGCTGCAGGTGGTCGGCCACCACGGTTTCCATTTGAGCCAACTGTCCTTCGTCTTCGGTTTGCACCTGCGCGGTCAGGCTCCCGTCGCCTGCGGTCAGCAGACACTGGGCATCGCCAAACGCGATATGGCCTTGTTGATCGTCGAAGCTGACCTCGAACTTGTGACTCCAATGCTTGCAAAGCCTGCGGATCAGGCGACTTGGGTTGGACGTTTCGATCTGTACGGTGGAACTGTGCATGTTGATTTCCTGATTAAGGGCCGATCGCTCAGCCAAACTGGTAGGCCGACAAAGTCGTTTGCATGACCCGGTCGGAGAATATCTTGCGGCCCGAGCTGTTCGCTCCGGCGCCTGCTGCCACCATGAGCGGCAGCAGATGCTCTTCGCCATGAGGTGGATGACACAGACGCGCCGATGGCGCCTCGGTCCATTGCTGCAGCAACGCGTCGCGCTGGGCTGGCGCGGCGCTGACGGTTTCGCTCAACCAATGATCGAACGCGTCCGAAATCGGCGCAAAACGCGGGTCGCCATAGCCTTGCATGTTGTGAAAGCTCATGCCGCTGCCAACAATCAGCACGCCCTCGTCGCGCAACGGCGCGATGGCGTGACCGATATCGATATGGGCCTGGGCATTCAGGTCGCTGCGCAACGACAGCTGCACGACCGGCACGTCCGCATCCGGAAACATCAGCTTCAGAGGAATGAAGACACCGTGGTCGTAACCGCGCTGTGGATCTTCGCCAGCAGCGATTCCGGCCTTGCCAAGCAGATCGACCAAGCGCGTCGCCAATGCAGGATCGCCCGGCGCCGGGTAGCGCAGCTCATAGGTATGCGCTGGAAAGCCGCTGTAATCGTAGATCAGTTCAGGACTGGTGCTGGCGGTGACCATGACCTTGCGCTCCAGCCAGTGGCCGGACACCAGCACGATGGCACGCGGTCGCTGTGGCAGCGATGCGGCGACGCCTTTGAGGAAGGCGGCCATCTTGTCCCAGGCATCGACCGGATTCCACTCCATGAAGAAGCAAGGGCCGGCGCCATGCGGTACGAACAGGGTGGGCATGCGCGTCGGTGGCGCGTCTTCGTGCTGGCGGGTCATGTCATCGTCGTCCTCGCGTGTGAGGCGACAAGTATGGATTACACTTCGTATGGCTTTAACAAGGCAAAACGCCTCAACAGTTCTAACTGAGAGTAGGAGCCAAGATGCTCGACCGAATAACAGGAATGCGAGTGTTCGCCCGGGCCGCCAGCGCCGGCAGCCTTTCCGCCGCGGCGCGGCATCTCGGGCTATCTCCTGCGATGGCGACCAAACATGTCGATGCACTTGAAGCCCGGCTCGGCGTCAAACTGTTCCATCGCAGCACGCGGCGCCTGAGCCTCACGGCAGCTGGCAGCAGCTATCTCGAAGCATGCCTGCGACTGCTGCCGGAGATCGACGAGGCCGAAGCGAGCATCGCATCGCAGCGGGTCGACGCCTCTGGCCTTCTGCGGATGAACGTGCCGCTATCGTTCGGCACTCGCTTCATCGCTCCGCTGATGCCGGGGTTCAGCCGGCGCCACCCGGCCGTGAAAATCGAGTTGGGGCTGACCGATAGCCAGGTCGATCTGATCGATGGCAGCTGGGACATGGCCGTACGCATCGGCCGCCTCACCGACAGTCCGTTGCAGGCCAGGCGCCTGGCGGACTGCCCAATGCTGGTATGCGCTTCACCCGGCTATCTGACGGAGCATGGTGTACCGAAGCGGGTGAGCGATCTATCTCGGCACAATTGCCTCGGCTACAGCCTGTCAACCTTGTCGGGTGGCCGCGAGTGGGCATTCGGCCCGGCCGGTGAATTTCGAGTGCCCATCCAAGGCAACCTGATCGCCAACAACGGGGCGGCTCTGGTAGCGGCTGCGGTGGGCGATCAGGGCCTGATCTATCAACCGCAGTTCATCGTTGCCGCTGCTTTGAGCCGCGGCGAACTGGTGACGATAGAGCTGGACCAGCCATCGCTTGGGCTCGGCGGCATCCATGTGGTTTACCCCCCCGATCGCCGCCCCCCGGCCAAAGTGCGAGCGATGATCGACTATCTGGTCGAAGCCTTCTCCGGCGAGCTGCCCTGGGCCTCGCCGCGCACCTGACGTGGCTCGCCCCCTTCGGCATCGCTGCCGGCCGCTTGTCGTTCTCGACTGATCTCCCCGCCAAAACGCCGCGGCAGAGGCCGCGCATGCGCGGCGGATTGAAAAAAAGATGAACCGCGAAAGCCTCGATTAGTCCGAATGAAGGTGCACCTGTTCGGCGCAGCGTGCCGTTGGACGACTCGCCGGCCAAGCCCGGGCCGATCCGCAGGAACGCCGACCGGTTCTCGACCGGCTGACCTACAAGCAGGACGTCACCAATCATCCATGCCGTTCGAGTCCAACAGGCTGGAACGGTGCGTTACGGAGTAGCCATGAAAGCTGTCGTTTATCACGGTGTCGGCGATATCCGCCTTGAGGACGTAGCCGAACCACGCATCGAAGCCCCTACCGACGCCATCGTTCGCATCACCGCCTCGGCCATCTGCGGCACAGATCTGCACTTCGTTCGGGGCACCGTCAGCGGAATGAAGCCCGGCACCATCCTTGGCCACGAGGCCGTAGGCATCGTCGAGGAATTGGGTGAAGACGTCCGTAACCTGCAAGTCGGCGATCGGGTGGTGGTTCCGTCGACCATCGCCTGTGGCAACTGCTCCTATTGCCGCTCCGGCTATTTCGCCCAGTGCGACGTCGCCAACCCGAACGGCAAGGAGGCCGGCACGTCCTTTTATGGCGGCCCGTCCCAGACTGGGCCGTTCCATGGCATGCAGGCCGAGAAAGCACGTATCCCCTTCGCCAATATCGGTCTGGTCAAGCTGCCGGCGGATATCAGTGATGACCAGGCGATTCTGCTTTCCGACATTTTCCCGACCGGTTATTTCGGCGCGGAAATGGCCGAGATCCGCTCGGGCGATACCGTGGCCGTGTTCGGCTGCGGCCCGGTCGGCCAATTCGCCATCGCCAGTGCCAAACTACTGGGCGCCGGGCGCGTCTTTGCCATCGACCAGTTCGAGGACCGCCTGCGCATGGCGCAGCGCCAAGGCGCGGAAGTCATCGATTTCAATCGTGAGGATCCGGTCGAAACGTTGAAGCGGCTCACCGCCGGAATCGGTGTCGACCGCGTGATCGATGCGGTCGGCATTGATGCCGAACATGGCTGCTGCGGCGGTAAGCCGGCCGACGGTGCGCAGTCCGGTCAGGGTGCCCAGTGGCAGCCCGGCGACGGCCCATCGCAGGCCCTGGAATGGGCGGTGCAGAGCTTGGCGAAGGCCGGCACCCTGTCCATCATCGGCGTCTATCCACCAGATGCGATGACTTTTCCCATCGGCATGGCGATGAACAAGAACATCACCATGAACATGGGCAACTGCCATCACCGCAAATACATTCCGCGGCTGATCGAAATGATCCAGGCGCGGCGCATCGACCCTGCGAAGATTCTGACCCAGATCAAGCCGATGACCGACGCCATCGCGGCCTTCGAGGCGTTCGATCGGCGCGAGCGCGGCTGGATCAAGGTGGAATTGCAACCACAGCGGGGCCATTCCGCCGGGGCTGGATCGGAGGAGAACGTCGTCGATCAGGCGGTTGCCGACACCTTCCCCGCCAGCGATCCAACCAGCATGCAGAGTCCCGGCAGGTAGCAGGAGAAAAGCGATGGCGGCCATCCATATCGGAATATCGGGCTGGCGCTACGCACCCTGGCGAGGCGACTTCTATCCCAAGGGCCTTACCCAGAAGAACGAGCTCAGGTTCGCCTCGCGTGCGGTAAACAGCATCGAGATCAACGGTTCCTTCTACGCGCTCCAGCGACCTGAGCTGTACACCGGCTGGTACGACGAAACCCCGAAGGGCTTCGTCTTCAGCGTCAAGGCGCCGCGCTATATCACGCATATCCTGCGCTTGCGCGATGTGGAGAAGCCCATCGCCAATTTTCTTGCCTCTGGCGTACTGGCGCTCAAGGACAAGCTCGGGCCGATGCTGTGGCAGTTTCCACCTTCGTTCAAGTTCGACGCAGCGCTCTTCGAAACCTTTCTCAAACTGTTGCCGCACGACACCGAGGCAGCGCTGGAAATGGCCAAGGGATGCGAGGCGCGAATGGAGGGCCGCAGTTATTTGCAGATCGACCGCAAGCGCCGGCTGCGCCACGCCGTGGAAATTCGTAACCAGAGCTTCGTTGACCCCGCGTTCGTTGCGCTGCTGCGCAAGTACAAGGTCGCACTGGTCGTGGCGGACACCGCCGGCAAATGGCCCTATCGCGAGGATCTCACCAGCGATTTCGTCTACATCCGCCTGCATGGCGCCGAAGAGCTCTATACCAGCGGCTACAGCGAAGAGGCGCTGGACAACTGGTGCCAGCGCATAACGCTGTGGAACCAGGGCGGGCAACCCGACGACGCCCATCTCATCTCGGACGATAAGCCCCCATCACGCCAGGCGCGGGAGGTGTACTGCTATTTCGACAACGACGTGAAGGTCCGAGCGCCCTACGATGCGCGGCAGCTGTTGCGCCGGCTCGGGCTGGAGGAAAACCTGGAGACCACTCCGGGCCACCTGGAAGGAGCACTGGCTTGAATCTGGACAAGAATCACCCACTGGACAGCAGCGACCTGGACGCCCACATGTCCACGGCGGTCAACGCAGTCCGCCTGCTTACCGTCAACACCCACAAGGGCTTCACCGCCCTCAATCGCCGATTCATCCTGCCGGAGCTGCGCGAGGCGGTCAGGGCGGTCTCGGCCGACGTCGTATTTCTTCAGGAAGTGCTGGGCACCCACGAGAAACACGCCTTGCGCTTTCACGACTGGCCGAAGATGTCGCAGTACGAATTTCTCGCCGACAGCATCTGGACCGACTTCGCCTATGGCCGCAACGCGGTCTACCCGGACGGCGATCACGGCAATGCGCTGCTGTCGAAGTTTCCGATCACGCGCTACGAGAACCTCGACATTTCCATCGCCGGGCCGGAGCGCCGCGGCTTGTTGCATAGCGTGCTGCAGGTGCCGGGCCATGAGGAGTTTCATGCCATCTGTGTGCACCTGGGCCTGCGCGAATCGCACCGACAGCAACAGCTCGGTCTGCTGTGCGAGCTCCTCGACTCGCTGCCCCAGGGCGCCCCGGTGGTGGTCGCCGGCGATTTTAACGACTGGCGGCTGAAGGGCGCTCAGATCCTGGATCGTTGCGCCGGCATGCATGAGGTATTCGCCGTGTCCCAGGGCAAGGTGGCCAAGACCTTCCCGGCGCGTTGGCCGATGCTGCGCCTGGACCGCATCTATGTGCGCAACGCCACGAGTCATAAAGCACGGATTCTCGGTAACAAACCCTGGACGCACTTGTCCGATCATCTGCCCTTGGCGGTGGAGATACACCTATGAATTTTCACTGGAGAGACGGGAATCGTCTTCAGTTGCTGGAAAACGGCGAGGAGTTCTTCCCCGCCGTGTTCGAGGCCATTGCGGCCGCAGAAAAGGAAGTCCTGCTGGAAACCTTCATTTTCTTCAAGGACAAAGTGGGCCAAGAGTTGCAGAAAGTCCTGATCGCTGCTGCCGAACGCGGCGTCAGCGTCGACGTCACTGTAGACGGCTATGGCTCGGCTGACCTGAATGGCAACTTCGCCGCGGCGATGACGCGGGCCGGTGTACGCATTCATATGTTCGACCCGGGCAAACGGCTGCTCGGCAAGCGCGTCAACGTGTTCCGACGCATGCACCGCAAGATCGTCGTGGTCGATGGTCAGGTCGCCTTCATCGGCGGTATCAATTTTTCTGCCGATCACCTGGGCGATTACGGCCCTGCAGCCAAGCAGGATTACGCGCTGCAGGTCGAGGGGCCCATCGTCCACGACATCCATCGCTTCGCCCTCAGCACCATCGCGCCGAACCAGGCGAATCGGCGCTGGTGGCATCGACGGGTGCGTACGCAAAGCAACGGCTACGTTGGTGTCAGTCGGGGCGAAGCACGTGCGCTGTTCGTGACTCGAGACAACCACAACCACCGCAACGATATCGAGCAGCATTATTTGCAAGCGATTCGTGACGCTCGCTCGCGCCTGTTGATCGCCAATGCCTATTTCTTTCCCGGCTATCGGCTGCTGCGCGAGATCCGCAACGCCGCTCGGCGCGGCGTGCGGGTGCGGTTGATTCTGCAGGGTCAACCGGATATGCCGATCGCCAAGTTCGGCGCGCGCATGCTGTACAACTACCTGATGAACGACGGCGTCGAGATCCATGAGTACTGCCGCCGGCCGTTGCACGGCAAGGTCGCGCTGGCCGATTACGAATGGTCAACGGTGGGTTCGAGCAATCTCGATCCGCTCAGTCTGTCGCTCAACCTAGAGGCCAATCTGATCATTCGTGATCATGCGTTCAACCGCCAACTGCATGAAAATCTGGACCGTTTGCTGCAGGAGGATTGCCGGCGCATTCCGCTGGAACGCATGATCCGCGGTTATTGGTGGCGCGCACCGCTAGCCTTTTTCATCTTCCATTTTCTACGGCATTTTCCGCAGCTGGTCGGCCTGTTCCCAGCACACCGCCCCAAGCTGCAGCTGATCGACCCGGAGCCGCTTGAGCCCAGTCCTCCGGCACCCTTGCAACGAGACCATCAATGAGCGAGACCCAAGACGCGTCACGCAGCGGTTGGCGGCGACGCTGGCCGCTGATCAAGAAGATCCTGACCTATGTCTTCTTCGTGCTGGTCGCCGGGCTGCTGGTGGGCTTGGCGCGCAATGTCGACTGGCCTGAGGTCTATCGGACGCTGAGCAACTACAACGCCCGTACGCTCTGGCTCGCAGGCGCCGCCACCTTCGGCAGCTACGCCGTGTATTGTAGTTTCGACGTCCTCGGCAAGCGCTACGCGCAGCACAATTTGCCGGTGCGCCAGATCGTGCCGGTGACCTTCGTCTGCTACGCCTTCAACCTCAACCTGAGCGCCTGGGTTGGCGGCATCGCGCTGCGCTATCGGCTGTACTCACGATTGGGTTTGCGCGCTTCGCAGATCACCCGAGTGTTCACGCTCAGCGTGCTCACCAACTGGCTCGGCTATATCTGGCTGGCCGGATTGATCTTTTCGTTGGGCTGGATCACCCCACCGGAGAGCTGGGAGATTGGCGATACGGCGCTGCGCATGCTCGGTGCCGGCTTGCTGCTGCTCGCGCTGGTCTATCTTTGGGCGTGCGGCTTCTCCAAGCGCCGCCACTGGACGATACGCAAACATCAGATCCACCTGCCATCACTGCGATTGGCTGCCTTGCAGATGCTGCTGGGCGCTGCGAACTGGTCGCTGATGGCACTCGTGGTCTATTTCATGTTGTCGCAACAGGTCGCCTACCCCACGGTGCTGGGGATCCTCATGATCAGCAGCATCGCCGGAGTGATTGCCCACATTCCGGCGGGCCTGGGTGTGATCGAAGCGGTGTTCGTGGCAGCCCTTGGCGGCGAACTCAGCAACAGTACGATCGTAGCCGGCCTGATCGGCTATCGCGTCGTGTATTTCCTGGTGCCGCTGTGCTTGGCCACTATGCTCTACGTCGTGCTCGAAGCCCGGGCGAAGAAGTTGCGCTCCGGAAACGAGGCTCAACCCAGCGAAGAAAAAGCGCCGGGAGACCATCCGTCCAGCGCTCAAAAAGCCGTTAGCCGCTAAACGAGACGAATAAAAATAAGCCGGGACGATTGTCCCGGCTTCTGTCTTTCCGGCGTCCTGTTGGACGCTTGGGCATTACACCTGCGGTCGCAGGATGATCACGCCCAACGGTGGCAGTGTCAGCGAGAGCGATACGTCCTGCCCATGCGCCGGGACCGACTCGGCCAGCATGCCTCCGCCATTGCCCACGTTCGAGCCGCCGTAGCACTCGGCATCGCTGTTGAAGATTTCCAGCCAGCGGCTGTCCACCGGCACGCCGATCCGGTAGCCCTCACGCACCACCGGCGTGAAGTTGCCCACGACCAGCAGCGGATGTCCGGTCGAGCTCTTGCGCAGCCAGGCGAACACGCTATTGGTGCGGTCATCGCCGATAAGCCACTGGAAGCCCTGCGGGTCGCTGTCCAGCTCATGCAATGCGGGCTCTTGTCCGTACAGGCGATTGAGATCGCGCACCAGGTTCTGCGCACCCCGATGATCGGCCTCATCGAGCAGATGCCAGTCCAGTTCGCGGTCGTGGCTCCACTCACGCCATTGGCCGAACTCGCAGCCCATGAACAGCAGCTTCTTGCCAGGGTGCGTCCACATGAACGACAGGTAGGCACGCAGGTTGGCAAACTTTTGCCAGCGGTCACCGGGCATCTTGTCGATCAGCGAACCCTTGCCGTGCACCACTTCGTCATGCGAGATCGGCAGCACGAAATGCTCCGAATAGGCGTAGACCATGCCGAAGGTAAGCTTGTCATGGTGGTACTGACGATTGATCGGATCTTCCTGAATGTATTTGAGGGTGTCGTGCATCCAGCCCATGTTCCACTTGTAGGCAAAGCCCAGGCCGCCCTCGGACGTGGGTTTGCTGACGCCCGGGAACGCGGTGGACTCCTCGGCGATGACCAAGGCTCCAGGCGTCTCGGTCGCGACCACATCGTTCAGATGACGCAGGAACTCGATGGCCTCCAGATTCTCCCGACCGCCATGACGGTTCGGAATCCATTCGCCTTCTTTGCGTGAATAATCGCGATAGAGCATCGAAGCAACGGCATCGACCCGCAGCGCATCGACGTGGAATTCACGCAGCCAATGCAGCGCCGAGGCCAGCATGAAGCCGTGTACCTCGGTGCGCCCCAGGTTGTAGATGTAGGTGTCCCAGTCCTGATGGAAGCCTTCGAAAGGGTGCGCGTACTCGTAAAGCGCTGTGCCATCGAACTCGCCCAGACCGTGGGCGTCGGTCGGGAAATGCGCCGGAACCCAGTCGAGGATTACGCCGATGCCGGCGTTGTGGCAGGCATCGACGAAGGCAGCGAAATCATGCGCAGTACCGTAACGAGCGCTGGGCGCGAATTGCGACAGCAGCTGATACCCCCAGGATCCGCCAAAGGGGTGTTCCATGATTGGCATCAGCTCGATATGGGTGAAGCCCAGGTCCACGACATAGGGAATCAGCCGTTCGGCCAGTTCGTGCCAGTCGTACAACCGACCATCGTCACCGCCCTCCCGGCGCCAGGAGCCAGCATGCAGTTCGTAGATGGTCATCGGTGCCTGCAGCGATTGCCGCGCAACCCGCTGCTGCAACCAGGCATCATCTTTCCATTCGTACTCCAGCGGATGCGAGATCACCGACGCGGTGCCCGGCGGCAACTCGGTGGCCAACGCCACGGGGTCGGCCTTGAGCGGCAATATCCCGTGTGGGCCGAGAATCTCGAACTTGTAGCGGTCACCGGGTTGCAGACGCGGGATGAAAATCTCCCAGACACCGGCGGGAAACCGCAGACGCATCGGATGCCGCCGCCCGTCCCAGTCGTTGAAACTGCCGACCACCGAGACTCGCCGGGCGTTGGGTGCCCAAACGGCGAAGCGCACGCCCTGCACGCCTTCGACTTCCATCGGTTGCGCACCGAATACGCGGCCGATCTCCCGGTGGTTGCCTTCGGAGAACAAGTACATGTCCATCTCGCCGAGCTGTGGACCGAAGCTGAACGGGTCTTCGGTGACCTGCTCGCCGCCGGCCCAGCGAATCTTCAACAGATACGGCTGCGGGTTGGTCAGGCGGGTAAAGAAGAATCCGGGCACCTGACCCTGCTCCATCGCGGCCAGCACGCGGCCACCGGAGCGCTCCAGTACCTCGACGCCGAGCGCATTGGGCAGATAGGCGCGCACCACCAGCCCGTCCCCGTCCGGGTGTGGGCCGAGTATGGAAAACGGATCGCCATGTTCGGCGCGAACCAGCGCATCCACATCGGCATCGCTGGGTAGCAGGGTTTCCCCAGGCATGGTTACGACCGGTCGATCAATCATTAGGAACCTCCATCGGAAATCTGTTGTGCCAGAACTGCAAGCCCTTGCAACGGGACGGACAGCCAGGCCGGGCGGTTCTCTGCCTCATAGGCCACTTCATACGCGGTCTTTTCCAGGCTGAACAGGGCCAGCGCGGCGTCAGCACCGGCGGCATCCTTCCAGGCGTGCGGCAGTTGCGCGGTAGCCTCGCGATAAGCCTCGAGGAAGACGCTGCGCGCGCTCTGCTGGTAGGTTTCGGAAATCGTGCGCCGTGCCAGATCCGCGGCTTCGGAGCTGTCGCTGATCTGGGCATTGCGCAGTGTCATGGCGCTGGCGTATTCGAAGGAGCGCAACACGCCGGCCACATCCTTGAATGGGCTCAGCTTGCTTCTGCGCTCGTCGAGCGAGCGCGCCGGCTCACCTTCGAAGTCGATGAAATAGGCATCGCCCTGGGCGACCAGTACCTGGCCGAGGTGAAGATCGCCGTGCACCCGGGTTCGCAGCCCCCCGACGGTACGTTCTGCCAACCGTTTGACCTCAGCCAGCAGCGGCTTGCGTTGTCCAAGCAACTGATCCACAAGCGTCGCTGCCTTGCGGTCCAGATCGCCCCGACGGGCTTGCAATAGATCCAGTGCGCGCTCTACTTGAGCCGAGATCGCCTTGGTCCATTCCTTGGTGTCGGCCGAACGCGTCGGCTCGCTGGCAAACGCCAGATCGTCAGTCTGTGTCGCCAGGGTCATATGCATCTCGCCCAGCCGTTGACCGAGCAGGCGATTGAAGGCCTCAAGCTCCTCGAGGGCGCTGAACTGGTTCTCGTGCAGAGAGACCCCGCCGGCGATCTGGTCGCGAACAGCGCGATCCAGCGTGTTGAGCGTCCATTCCCACGCGTCGCCCTGGTTGTCGAGGAAGCGCTGTACCACCATCAACGCGTACTGCTCGCCCTGTTTGTCGACCCGGGTGACCTGTCCGAGCATCGCCGAGATGTGCATGAAGCCCTGCTCGGTCAGGAAGCGCCCCATCTCCAACTCCGGGTGTATCCCCGCCGAGACCCGGCGTAGTACCTTGATCATCATGCTGCTGCCGATGATTGCCGAGCTGTTGGACTGTTCTGCCGTGAGGTAACGAACCTCGGCATCGGCCGGCAATTCCACCTCGGCCAGTTTGTCCATCGGCTCGAAACGGATCTCCCCTTCGCCGCAAGGCAACACTTGCTCTTCACGCAGCGCCTGGATAACGCCCAGCACGAACTGGTTCAGCGCGAAGGCATCGGTCAACAGGCCGACCTGTGGGCCACGGCGCACCCGCGCCATGGCCAGCTGTTGCGGCAACGCAATGTCGAAATCGCCTTCGTCGAGGAAACCCAGCGGCAGCTGATAAAAATCGATGCGCCCTGCCGTTTCCACTGCAATCTCACTCAACAGCACGGGCCTGTGGGCATCGCCGAAGGGCACGCTGTAGCAGATCTTGATCGAGTCGATGGTCGCGTCCTTGCTGGCGAACCAGCGCCGTTTCGGCAAATACGCCGGTAACGACTCGGTCTCGAGAATGCGTTTGTTCGCAGCGGTGAGCGTGTCCAGACGTTTGAGCACAAGCGTTTGAAAGTCGGGCATGGTTTCCACCGGTGCCTGGTGCCAACTGGGCATCTGGTGACTGGTCGCCAACTGAAACCAGTAGAAGCCATAAGGTGGCAACGTCAGCAAATAGGGTAATTGGCCGATCGGCGGGAAGGCACTTCCGCCAACCATCTCCACCGGCACCATGCCGGCATAGTGAGAAAGCTCGAGCTCCGCCGCCTGAGCCGAACGCGAAACGTTGGCGACGCAGAAAATCACCTCGGTTTCCCCGCTGGGTGTCGTGTATTCGCGCAGATAGGCCAGAATGCGGCGATTGCTCGGCGCCAGCATCTTCAGCGTGCCGCGGCCGAACGCCTTGAATTGCTTGCGAATCGAAAGCAGACGGCGCGTCCAGTTCAGCAGCGAATGCGGATCGCGCTGCTGCGCCTCGACGTTGATCGCTTGATAGCCGTACAGCGGATCCATGATCGGCGGCAGTACCAGGCTCGGTGGATCGGCGCGGGAAAAACCGCCATTGCGGTCTACGGACCATTGCATGGGCGTGCGCACGCCATCACGGTCGCCGAGGAAGATGTTGTCACCCATACCGATCTCGTCGCCGTAATAGATCACGGGCGTACCCGGCATCGACAGCAACAGACTGTTGAGCAGCTCGATGCGGCGGCGGTCGCGCTCCAGCAGCGGCGCCAGGCGCCGGCGAATGCCGAGATTGATCCGCGCGCGTTTATCCGATGCGTAGTAGTTCCAGAGGTAGTCGCGCTCCTTGTCGGTCACCATTTCGAGGGTCAACTCGTCATGGTTGCGCAGGAAGATCGCCCATTGGCAATTCTCTGGAATATCGGGAGTTTGCCGGAGGATATCGGTGATCGGAAAACGGTCCTCCTGCGCCAGCGCCATGTACATGCGCGGCATCAGCGGAAAGTGGAATGCCATATGGCATTCATCACCCGGGCCGCCATCTTCGCCGCCGAAATACAGCTGGGTGTCTTCCGGCCACTGGTTGGCTTCGGCCAGCAGCATGCGGTCGGGGTAATTGGCATCGATCTCGGCACGGATCTGTTTCAGCACCACGTGGGTTTCGGGCAGGTTCTCGTTGTTGGTGCCGTCACGTTCGACCAGATAAGGAATGGCATCCAGCCTCAACCCGTCGATGCCCAGGTCCAGCCAATAGCGCATGACGCTGAGTACCGCCTTCATCACCTGAGGGTTGTCGAAATTGAGGTCCGGCTGATGCGAATAGAAGCGGTGCCAGAAGTACTGCTGGGCGACAGGATCCCAGGTCCAGTTCGAGACCTCGGTGTCGAGGAAGATGATCCGCGTGCCGTCGTACTTGTCATCCGTGTCGGACCAGACATAGAAATCGCGGGCTGCCGAACCTTTTTTAGCCTTGCGCGCGCGCTGAAACCAGGGGTGCTGGTCCGAGGTGTGGTTGATGACCAGTTCGGTGATGACCCGCAGGCCGCGTTTGTGCGCGGCGGCGATGAAGCGCCTCGCATCGGCCATGGTTCCGTAGTCGGAATGCACGCCGCGGTATTCGGCGATGTCGTAGCCGTCATCACGCCGTGGCGAGGGATAGAACGGCAATAGCCAGATGGTGTTGACGCCGAGGTCGGCAATGTAATCGAGCTTCTCGATCAGACCTTGGAAGTCGCCGACGCCGTCGTTGTTCGAGTCGTAGAAAGATTTGAGGTGGACCTGATAGACCACTGCGTCCTTGTACCAGAGAGGATCCTTGATAAAGGCGGCTGGTTTACGCGCTTTGGCCATGTTCTCGTTCCTTTCATGACCTCCAGAACCCGCTCCATCAAGGCATCGGGTGGAGACTCAAAACGTGCATCAGTACTAGAATATGGATTAACTAATACATATAACGTGCTGATATTTAAAGGTAAGCAGACACTTCCAAGAATTTACTTTAAGTCAGGATCCGGGGCGTCGGCGGTGAGCCGCCAAATGCCGAACGGCAGGTGCCAGGGTTCGATGCGCATCCACTGTGTCTTGCCGTACCAAGTCCAGCGATGCCCATTCATCAGGTCTTCGCCACGGGTTTCGGCATGGTCGGGCAGCCCCAACTCCCACAGTGGAAGTTCGAAATGGGCTTCCTGAGCGTTGTGTGGATCAAGGCTGATAGCGATCAAAATGAAGTTGGAGCGGTCCGGCGTACGCTTGCCGAAATACAGAATGTTGTCGTTGTAGGCCGTGTACGCGCTGAAGCCGAGGTGGGTCTGCAAGGCCGGGTTCTGCCGACGGATGCGATTGAGCTGAGCGATCTCGGCAACGATGTTGCCTGGCGCGTGATAGTCGCGCGGACGGATTTCGTACTTCTCCGAGTCGAGGTATTCCTCTTTGCCCGGAATCGCGGCGGACTCGCACAGTTCGAAGCCCGAGTACATCCCCCACAGCCCCGAGCCCATGGTCGCCAGTGCGGCACGGATGAGGAAACCGGGGCGGCCGGAGTCATGCAGGAAGAACGGGTTGATATCGGGCGTGTTGACGAAGAAGTTCGGCCGGTAGCAGTCGCGCAGCGGGGGCTCGTTGAGCTCAGTGAAATACTGGCTCAACTCCGCCTTGTTGTTGCGCCAGGTGAAATAGGTGTAGCTCTGGTTGAAGCCAACCTTACCCAGACGCGCCATCATTGCCGGGCGGGTGAACGCCTCGGAAAGGAACATGACGTCCGGATCGCGCTCACGGATGTCTGCAATCATCCATTCCCAGAACGGCAGCGGCTTGGTATGTGGATTGTCGACGCGGAAGATCTTCACGCCCTGCTGCACCCAATGCCAGACCACGTCGCGCAAGGCGATCCACAGGTCCGGCATGGCGTCCTCGGCGTAGAAATCGACGTTGACGATGTCCTGGTATTTCTTGGGTGGGTTCTCTGCGTAACGGATCGTCCCGTCCGGTCGCCAGGAGAACCAGCCCGGGTGTTCCTTCAGCCAGGGGTGGTCCTGGGAGCACTGAATAGCGAAGTCGAGCGCGATTTCCAAGCCGTGCTCACGTGCAGCGGTCACCAGCTCGCGGAAGTCTTCGAGCGTGCCCAGCTGCGGATGCACGGCGTCGTGACCGCCCTCCTCGCTGCCTATGGCATAAGGGCTGCCCGGATCGTTTGGCCCGGCCACCAGGGTGTTATTGCGGCCTTTGCGGTGCTGCCGGCCAATGGGGTGAATCGGCGTGAAATAGAGCACATCGAAGCCCATGTCGCGGATCGATGGCAGGCGCTTATGCACATCACGGAAGGTGCCGTGGCGATTCGGGTCATCGGTTTCGGAGCGCGGAAACAACTCGTACCAACTGGCGAACTGGGCCAGCGGCCGTTCGACTTCGAGGGGGAAGACCTGGCTCTGACTGCAATGCTCCCGTGGGTCGGCATCGGCCATGACAGCGGCTGTTTCTTCGGCCAGCAGAACCGACACGCGCTCGTCGTCCAGATGCGCCGTGCTCAGGCGGTGCAGCAGATCGTCGATGATGGCCTTGACTTCACCTTGGGCACGGCTGCTGGCCCGTTCCAGGAGCAAGCGGCCTTCCTCCAGTTCCAGTTGCACCGGCACACCGGCGGTATGCTTCTTCGATAGTTCGTAACGGTAGGTCTCGTAGATATCCCACCAGGCTTCGATCATGAATTCATGGCCCGCGACCTGCGTCGGGGTGAAATGTCCTTCCCAGCTGTCATTGCCGATCAGCTTGAGACGAGCACGGCGCCAGGTGTCTTCGTCCTTGGTCCGCCAGCAAATCGCGGCGGCGAGCTGGTCATGGCCGTCGGCGAATATCTTGCTGGTTACGTTGACCGGATGGCCGATGATGGCCTTGGCAGCGAAACGCCCACCGTCGAGCACCGGCTCGGTCGACTCGATGGCGATACGCGGCATCTTCAATGCTTGTTCCAGTCGAGGGTGAATCGTTGCGTGGGGCTGTGTATCGGTCATCGAGCGGGCTCCTGAGGCCTAAGTCGTTGCGATACGGCAAACCAACCGCGGCGGAGGCGGCAACCGTTCGGGTTGGATTTACCGTGTGAAAACCCGCGCTGCAGGCTTTCATGGGCTCTGTTCTTCCGAACCAACGGAGGCTGTAAAAGTTCAGCAGAACAGACCGCAGCGGTGCAGCCGAATGTCGCCGTACGACGACTGTCGGAAACTGCAACGCGGGATCCAAGAAAGGTCTGTACTCAAGCGAGGAGCGATGCGCAGTTGCCGCCGTTGTTCTGGCGTCCGCTCGCCCTTGGTTGATTGGCGATTAAACATTCCGACTGATGGGAGGCCGTCATGACTCCGCATGCCCGCCCCGATGTGCCCCAACCCGACCCTGTCGTGCACGACAAACCGGGGGATTTGCCGCAGGTGCCCTGTCCTGACGATATCGACGACTACAAACCCGGCACGCCATTCGGTGGGCAGGCTGTGGCTGACGAAGAGCCAGAACCCACTTGAGCGGCTACGCGCCCATGACCAACAGCGGGTTGTAGCCGCTGCGCGCGTACTCGTCCTGCTCGGCCAGCAGCATGTCCAATGCCAAACTGGCAAGATCATCGGCGACCGGGTCGGCGCGTCCATGCAGCTCGCGCTGCATGATTTTCAGATAGCTATGGCACTCGTTGCAGGCCTCCGCCTGGACCGGCAGGAAAGGCTTGCCCTGCTCATCGTCGAGGGTCAGATAGAGCAGCTTGCCGCCGGTATCGCATGCGCCGCAGGTAATGCGTTCCAGATGCCATTCGGTCGCACACAACGCGCAGTGTAGGTAGCGCACACCACTGCGATGGCGCTCGTTGTGTACTACGCTGGCAACAGGTGCAGCGCCGCAACACGGGCATAGCGCCTTCGCCTCGCCCGTCGGGCGCGCCGGCACACCGGTCATTCCAATGGCCAGACGCACCCAGGCGACCTGTAACGCCGCAGCCACAAATGGCAGCAAGGCACGGGTCGTCTCGTTGCCGGGGCGCATCTCGAACACATCGTCAGCCAATGCATCGAGCTGCTCGGGGAACATCTCGCGCAATCGAGCGAGCAATGGCCGCTGGCGCTCCCCTACGTGCAATTCCACCGCATCGAGAATGGCAAGCAAGTCCTGCTGCCAGAGTACATCGCGTCGCAATGCCTGAAAGCCCAGGGGCGGCATGCGGTGTTTCAGCGCCTGGTCGAACGCGTCCGCCGCTGGACGCCAGGCCGGCTCTCGTTCGTTCAGGACTTGGTGCTGGGCCTGTACCAGGCGCGCCATGAACGCGAGAAACTCGTCGAGCGGCGGCACCTGCAGAACCAGTTCCCTCAATCGGGTCGCCCGTTTGCTGAAGACCTTGGCATCCGGCAACACCACATGGGGGGCCTCCATGATCCCGGAAGGTGCACTTCCATAAGCGTGGTTCACTGCAGCTCCTTTCATCGGCGGCGGTCCTGTACTTCGCTGGTGGGCGACGCGCTTTGCGAATCGGTTTTACGGTTGCGCATGACGTCCTCGTACCACAGCCCGTGATGATGTCGCGCCCAGGCATGGCTAACGCGCCCCTGCGTCATGGCACGCACCGACCCTTTGACCCAGATGGCCGCATAGATATGAATGATCAAGGTGATGATCGCGATGAAAGCCGCAATTGCATGGATCATCACCGCCCAGCGCAACGCCCAGACCGGCATGCCGTCGGCGATCCAGGGGCGCCAAAGCACGATGCCGGTAATCAGCAGCACCGGCACGGTGGCCAGGAAGAGCCAATACACCAGCTTTTGTCCGGCGTTGTTCTTGCCCACCGGAGGGAGGCGCTCGTCACGGTTGCTGAGCACATCGCTGATCTGCCGCATCCATTGGACATCATGGCGTCTAATCAGGTTGTCGCCGAAAAAACGCACGGCCTGAATGACGAAGAACAGCGACATGAACACACCGATATAGGGGTGCACGATTCGCGTCGGCTCCGGGCCACCGAACAGTGCGGTAAGGCCGAAGAAAGCCGGATAAAACAACGCCAGCCCGCTCAATGTGAGCAGCACGAAGCTGATCGAGATGAGCCAGTGATTGACCCGTGTCCACCAGCCGTACCGCAGGATGCCGTGGTTGATATTGGAATGGCTCATAGCTGGTCCTCCCCACGCCGATCGAGCGCGCGATCTTCCGCTGCCAACTCAGGATCCGGATCGTCTTCGGGCTCTTCCTTCGGCCCCTTCATCACGTAGTGGAAAAACCCGGCCAGTACCGATACACCCAGCGCCACGGACATGATCGGCTTGGTCACGCCCTTCCACAGCTCCACCGTCGGGCTGATGTGCGGATCCTTCGGCAGGCCGCTGTAGAGCTCAGGCCTGTCAGCATGTTGCAACACATAGACGACGTGGGTGCCGCCCACACCGGGCGGATCGTAGATGCCGGCATTGTCGTAGCCGCGCCCCTTGAGATGCGCGACCCGGTGCGAACCGTAATCGAGCATGTCCTCCTTGGTGCCGAACATGATGGCCGAGGTCGGGCAGCTCTTCACGCAAGCCGGCTCGAGCCCATTGAACACCCGGTCCGAGCACAGCGTGCATTTGTAGGCCTTGTTGTCTTTCTTCGAGATTCGAGGAATGTCGAAAGGACACCCGGCTACGCAGTAGCCGCAGCCGATACAGTGCTCGGAATTGAAATCGACGATGCCATTGGCGTACTGCACGATCGCACCGGGCGACGGACAGGCCTTGAGGCAGCCCGGCTCGGCGCAATGCATGCAGTTATCCTTGCGAATCAGCCACTCGAGATTGCCCTGCTCATCCTCGTACTCGCTGAAACGCATGACCTCGAACGACTCCGGCGACAGGTCCTGCGGGTTGTTGTAGGTGCCGTCGCATTCGCCAACCTCATCACGCAGGTCGTTCCATTCGGAGCAGGCAACCTGGCATGCCTTGCAGCCGATACACACCGATACATCGATCAGCTTGGTGACGGCATCTACGCCCCCGTGCCGCACCTGCGGCGAGGGCGTGGTGGTCGCTGAGCGGGCGATGATGTTCTGCATATTGATCTGGTCACCGCGCATCAGACAGCCCCTCCAATCTTCTCCACGTTCACCAGAAACGACTTGAACTCTGGTGTCTGCGTGTTTCCGTCACCCACGAAGGGGGTGAGGGTGTTGGTCAGATGTGCCTTCTTGGCCACACCCTTGAAGCCCCAATGGATGGGAATGCCGATCTGGTGCACCGTCCGGCCATCGATCTGCAGCGGAATTAGCCGCTTGGTCACCACCGCGACCGCTGTAATGAAGCCCCGCTTGGACGTCACCCTTACCCGATCGCCTGCAGCTATGCCCAACTCCTCGGCAAGTACGGTACTGATCTCGACGAATTTCTCCGGCTGGGCGATGGCGTTGAGCCGGGCATGTGTCGTCCAGTAGTGGAAATGCTCAGTGAGGCGATAGGTCGTCGCCGCATAAGGGAAATCCTTGTTGGAGCCGAACGAGTCGCGATCCTGCTCGAACACACGGGCGATCGGATTGTGCAGCGCTAATGGATTGTTCGGACTCAGCGGGTTCCGGTCGATCGGGGTTTCCATGGGCTCGTAATGTTCCGGGAACGGTCCTTCGTTCAACCACTGCGAGGCGAAAAGCTGCCCGCATCCGGTCTGCGTGACGATGAACGGACCGACGCCCTGGGAAGGTGGCGAAGTCAGCGGGAAGTCCGGGACGTCCGCGCCCGTCCAGCGCTCGCCGTTCCACCAGATGAATGCCTTGTTGGGTGCCCACGGTGTGCCGTCGGGCCGCGCCGAAGCACGGTTGTAGAGCAGCCGGCGGTTCATCGGCCAGGACCAGGCCCACTCCAGCGTATTGCCGGTGTTATAGGGATCGGAGTTGTCGCGCCGGGCCATCATGTTGCCTTCTTCGGTCCAGGCGCCTGAGTAGATCCAGCACCCGCAAGCGGTCGAACCGTCGGCGCGAAGCTCGCTGAAGTCGTTGAGCAGTTCACCCTTGCGACGAACGACGTTACCGGCATCGTCGGTCAGGTCGACCAGCGCGCGGCCGTTGTACTCTTGCGCCAGTTCCGCCGCTTTGGGGAATTTCGGATCCTTGTAATTCCAGGTGAGATTCAGAATCGGATCCGGGAAAGCGCCGCCCTCCTCCTGATACAGATGCTTCAGACGCAACATGACCTCGCCAAGAATCTCGGAATCGGTCATCGACTCGCCAGGGCCAGGTGCTGCCTTCTCGTGCCATTGCAGCCAGCGCGAGCTGTTGGTGATGGAGCCGTCGTCCTCGGCGAAGCACGTGGTGGGCAGGCGGAAAACCTCGGTGCCGATCTTCGAGGGATCGACATCATGGTATTCGCCGAAGTTCTTCCAGAACTCGCCTGTCTCCACCTTCAGCGGATCCATGAGTACCAGGTACTTGAGCTTCGACAGGCCATCCATGACCTTGGCCTTGTTCGGGAACGCGGCCAGGATGTTGAAGCCTTGGCAGAAGGCGCCGGTCATCTTGCCCAGGGTCATGTCGTTGATGGCGTAGAGCACGTCATAGATCGGCACGGACAGCTTCGGCAACCAGTCGTAGCACCAGTCGTTTTCAGCGGTGGCGACATCGCCGTACCAATCCTTCATCAGGCTGACGAAGAAGCGCTCATAGAATTTCCAGTACGACACCTCACCTTCGACCAGCGGCTGTTTGATCCGCGTCTTCATGTAGTCGGCGTAACTTTGCAGATTCACCGATGGCAGGTTCAGGTAGCCCGGCAGCAGATTGGATAGCAGGCCGATGTCCGTCAGGCCCTGAATGTTGGAATGCCCACGCAATGCGTTCACGCCGCCGCCCGGCATGCCCATGTTGCCGAGCAGCAGTTGCACCATGGCACCACAGCGGATCATCTGCGAGCCGATGGTGTGCTGCGTCCATCCGAGCGCGTAGAGGATGGTCATGGTCTTGTCCGGCGCCGAGGTCTGCGCCATCAAATCCCAGATTTCCATCACTTTGTCCCGCGGCATGCCGCAGATATTCTCGACCTGCTCGACGGTGTAACGGCTGTAATGCTGGCGCATAAGCTGGAACACGCAGCGCGGGTGCTCGAGCGTTGGGTCGGAGCGAGCGAAGCCCCGCTCGTCCAGCTCGAAATTCCAGGTCTCGCGGTTGTAGGTCCGGTCTTCGGAGTTGTAGCCGGTGAACAGCCCTTCCTCGAAGCCGAAGCCTTCTTTGACGATCAGGCGAGCATCGGTGTACTCGCGGACGTACTCGTGAGCGTAGCGGTCGGATTCGATCAGGTAGTTGATGAAACCGCCGAGGAACACGATGTCCGTACCGGTCCGGAGCCAGGCGTGATAATCGGCAACCGCTGTGGTTCGGTTGTAGCGAGGGTCGATGGAAATCAGGATCGCGTTGCTGCGCTCCTTGGCATGCATGACCCAACGGAAGCCCACCGGATGCGCTTCGGCCGAATTGCCGCCCATCGACAGGATGACGTTAGCGTTGGCAATGTCGACCCAGTGGTTCGTCATGGCACCGCGACCAAATGTTGGGGCAAGACCTGCCACCGTTGGTCCGTGTCAAACGCGCGCCTGGTTGTCGATCTGAAGGATGCCAAGTGCCCGTGTGATCTTCTGCGTGAGATAGGCCGTCTCGTTGGTGCAGGCTGACGCCGCCACCATCGAGGTGGTCAACCAGCGATTGACCAGCCGCCCCTGTTCGTCATGCGTTTCGAAATTCTTGTCGCGATCGTCCTTCATGTGACGCGCGATGCGTGTGAAGGCTTCATCCCAGCTGATGCGCTTCCATTCGTTGGTGAACGGCTCGCGTACTTCCGGGTATTTGACCCGGGACTCGCTCTTGATGAAGTCCAGCACACCCGCTCCACGTGGACAGAGCGAGCCGCGGCTGACCGGGTGATCCGGATCGCCTTCGACGTGATAGATATCGTCGATGACATTGGCGGCACCATCGCCGCGGGAGTAGAGCAACATGCCGCAACCTACCGAGCAGTAGGTACAAATGTTGCGGGCTATCTTTGCGCCGGTCAGTTTGAACTGACGAATCGACGCGACGGCTTCATCAGGCGCAAATCCCATCATGGCCATGCTCGATGCGCCTACACCTGCCGCACCGAACTTGAGGAACTGTCGCCGGGATACTCGCACGGTCATCGGTATCTCCTGTTACTCGTTATGTTCTCCCCATCTGAATCATCGACTGCAGGCGCTCTGGGATGGTTCCTGCAGGGCGATCGATGAGTCGGCGCCTGTTCGCTGCGCTCGTTCAAGGCTAGCTGGAGATTCGGCGATGGAAAGGTCACCTGTCGAGTCAGGCGTCAAGCCCCTTCAACAGGCGCGCCGAAATGCCCTGGCGCGTCGATGCGTAGTCGGACCAGGGATCCTCTCGCATCTGCTCCAGGCGCTCGTGCAGGTTGTGAATGGTCCACTGATCCGCCCCGGCGATCTGCTCCAGCTCATCGCGCCTGATAGGTACGGAAACCGGCAATCCCGGTCTCGCACGAGCCGAGTAAGCCGCCACGGTGCTGGCGCCCCTCTGATTGCGCAGGTAATCGACGAAGATCTTTCCGACGCGATTCTTCGGCCCCATCTTTTCCACGATCTTTTCGGGCGCCTGTGTGGCGAGGCGCGCCGTCACGCCGCGCGCGAATTCGTTGATGCAGTCCCAGCCCTGGCGACGGTCGATCGGCACCACCACGTGCATGCCACGCCCGCCACTGGTTTTGAGAAACGCCTTGAGGCCCAGGCCGGCAAGCAGCTCCAGGGTCATCGACGTCGCTTCGATCATGCTCGACCATGGCAATGCGGGATCCGGATCGAGGTCGAAAACGATCCGATCCGGGCGATCGATACGGTCGCTGCGGGCATTCCATGTATGAAATTCGACGGTGCCCATCTGCACCGCCTCGACGACAGCGGTGATGTTGTCCGCCTGGATCAGACGCGCATGTTCAGGGTCCAGTGATTTGTCCAGGACGCGCATGTGCGGCATTTTCAAACGCCCGCAATGGCGCTGGAAAAAATTCTCACCATCCACCCCATCCGGAGCACGGACGATGGACAACGGCCGGTTGCGCAGATGCGGCGTCAGCCAGTCGCCGACGGCCAGATAATACTCAGCCAGTTGCAGCTTGGTGCCGCCGCTGCGTGCGTCGATGACCCGTTGCGGATTGCTGATACCAATGCCACCCACGTCAGGGCGGCCGCTCTTGCCGGATGCTGCGGACATGGCTACCTCATGAGGTCAGCTGGCCTTCTTGCTGCTGGATTTGCTAGCCGTGCTCTTGCGTGCAGCCGGCGCCTTGCTGCCGGATTTGCTTGCGGTCGACTTGCTCGCCGTCTTGCCCTTGCCGGAGGCACTTTTGCTCGGTGTGCGTTTAGCCGGTGCGGCCTGTTCTTCGTCGGCTTCCTCCTCGTTTTCGACCTCATCCGCAGGCGCGGCTTTTTTGGCGGTCTTGCCCGCCAGGCTGCGCTTGAGCAACTCGGTAAGGTCAATGACATCGGCGCTGCGACGGTCGACGGCTTCTTCCGGCCCGCCGACAGCCTCGATCTTGCCTTCGCGGGCCTTGGTTTCCACCAGATCCATGATCTGGTCCTGGAAGGTGTCCTTGTACTGCTCGGGATTCCATTCTTCGCTCATGTCCTCCACCAGGCGCTTGGCCATCTCCAGCTCGCGAGGATTCAAATCGGTGTTTAGCGCCTCGTCCTTCATCTCGAGGTATTCCACGCCGCGGACCTCATCGGCCCAGCGCAGCGTATTCATCACCAGAGCCTTGCCCAGCGGCATGACCACTGCCAGGTGCTGCTTGTTACGCAGCACAACGTTGGCGATACCGACTTTGCCGGTCTGGATCAGCGTTTCGCGCAACAGCGCATAGACCTTCTCGCCCCGTCGATCGGGCGTGAGGTAGTACGGCGTATCGATGTAGAGAAAGGATATGTCCTTGGCATCGACGAAGGCGACGATGTCCACCGTCTGCGTGGCTTTCGGATGGGCTGCCTTGATCTCTTCGTCGCTGATCACGACGTAATTGCCCTTCTCGTATTCCACGCCCTTGACGATATTCTCACTGTCGATGTCTTCGCCTGTGGTCTTGTTGATGCGCTTGTAACCGACCCGATCCATGCTGCGTTTATCCAGCCAGTCGAAGTCGATTCCCTGGCGCGTGGTGGCCGGCACCAACGCGACAGGGATATGCACCAGACCGAAACTGACCGCGCCCTTCCAGATCGTGCGAGGCATAGCCTTTCTCCTGTTTGCTGTTGGTCAGCCGTTCACCACCGTCCCGCCGTTCACATGGATCACCTGACCACTGACGTAGGAGGCGTCGCTGCTTGCGAGATAGACATAGGCCGGTGCGACTTCGTCCGGCTGGCCAGGGCGCTTGAGCGGTACGTTGGCACCGAATTCGGCAACCTTGTCCGCATCGAAAGTGGATGGAATCAGCGGCGTCCAGATTGGCCCCGGCGCAACTGAGTTCACCCGTATGCCACGTTCGGCCAGGCTCATCGACAGCGCCCGGGTAAATGCCACGATGGCGCCCTTGGTCGAGCTGTAGTCGATCAGCATCGGGTTGCCCTTGTAAGCCGTCACCGAACTGGTATTGATGATCGAGGCGCCTTCCTTCAGATGAGGCAACGCGGCCTGAGTCATCTGGAACATGCCGAACACATTGGTGCGGAAGGTTTTCTCCCACTGCTCCTGGCTGATGTCCTCGAAAGACTTTTGCGGATGCTGTTCCGCGGCGTTGTTGACCAGGATGTCGAGCTTGCCGAACTTGGACAGCGTCTCGTCGACGACCTTGCGGCACACGTCGCGATCGGCCACATCGCCGGCGAAGGTCAGACATTGGCGGCCATGACTTTCAACGACGCGACGGGTTTCGTTCGCATCCTGATCCTGATCGAGATAAAGAATCGCCACGTCGGCCCCTTCCCGGGCAAAAAGCACCGCGACCGAGCGGCCGATGCCGCTGTCGCCGCCAGTGAGAATGGCGACTTTGCCTTGTAGCTTTCCGGCAGCTTTGTAGTCTTCGCCACGGAACTCAGGTCGCGGATTCATCAAGCCCTCTTTGCCGGGCTCGGGTTGTTCCTGAGGGGGTAGGGTCTGGTTTTCGTCGGCCATGCAAAAATCCTCCGTCAAGGTGAATAACCTGTCTTCGGAGGACTTGAGCCGCGTGGGAAAAGTTTCTGTGAAGCGATGAGAGGGCCGCGGTATGGCCCTGCTCAGTCGACGCGAAGCGCGACTCGACCGCGCGGTATGCCACTTTCAACGTACCGATGCGCTTCGACCACGTCATCGAAACCAAACACCTTATCGACCTGAGGTGTAATCAACCGATCGACCGTGAGCTGGTTGATATGCAACAGCGCGCGCTCGACCGCTTCGCGATTCTGCTTGATGCCCAACTCCGGCTGCCCGGTGAAGTCGCATAGGCAGTGAAGAAAGAACTTGAAGTTCTTCTTGAAGGCCGCACACGCCGGAAATGCCGTTTCGTTGCCGCCGTTGAGCCCGTAGAGGATAAGTTTGCCACGCGGCGCGATAACGTCACCCAGAAGCTTCATCTGCGAGCCGCCACATGCATCGAGCACCACCTCGACGCCGGCACCGCCGGTAATCTTCTGCAGTCGTCCGACCAGATCCTCCTCTTCGGTCACGATCACCGTTTCGGCGCCCAGTTCGCGCAGGAAATCGCGGTCCTCGGCCGTCTCGCACGTGGCGATCACTCTTGCACCCAGCGCCTTCGCCACCTGGACTGCGGTCGGGCCGGTGCAATGGCGCGCCTGGGTCACCAGGACATATTGGTCGGGCTCGAGCTGCGCCAGTTCGACCAGCGCGAAATAAGACACCAGCGCCGGCGTGTAGTGAATGGAGGCTTCGATCGGTCCGAGCATGTCGGGGTAGTGAACGAGCGAGGTGTGCGGCAGCAGTGCATGCTCGCCGTACAGGGGATACTGGTTCAGGTCATGGGCGGGGAAGCTCGCCACCTGGTCGCCGATGGCGAAACCGTTCACCTCGTCGCCCACCGCCAGCACTTCGCCGGCGATCTCACTACCAAGCCCGGACGGTAGTCGCGCATGGCGCGGCGCAAGATCCTGCCGCCAGAGCACGTCGTTCCAGCTGATGCCGATAGCACGAACGCCGATCAGAACTTCGCCGGGACCTGGCCGTGGAACGTCCTGCTGCTCATAGCACAGGACCTCGGCCGGGCCGAACTGGTGGAAACGAATGATACGGGACATTGAAAGACCCCTCGGTTTACTACTGTGTTAGTGACTCTATCTGCACCTTCGGCACAACTCCAGCCGTGATTCCCGCATTCCGCTCGATAGTTGCCATGCGCAGGAATGATGGTGTTATGTATGTAAAGCCGCATCACAACCTGCAGGTTTGTGTAATTGCAAAGCGGAAATGGACATGCCGACGTCACGCCGATCTGTCTAGAATGCAGTCGCAACCTGAAGTCAGTCGCGCCCTTCGTCTGACCCCCGCTTGAAGTGAAAGGCATGAATCGCAACGACCTTCGCCGTGTGGATCTGAACCTGCTCATTGTCTTCGAAACGCTGATGCACGAGCGCAGTGTGACGCGAGCGGCCGAAAAGCTGTTTCTCGGTCAGCCGGCGATCAGTGCCGCACTGGCGCGGCTGCGCACCTTGTTCGACGATCCGTTGTTCGTGCGTACGGGTCGCAGCATGGAACCGACCGCTCGAGCCCAGGAAATCGCCAGCCTGCTCTCCCCCGCGCTGGACTCGATCTCCACCGCGGTCAGCCGTGCTTCGAGCTTCGACCCGGCCACCAGCGAGCTGGTGTTTCGGATCGGCCTGACCGACGAAGTCGAATTCGCTTTGCTGCCACAACTGCTCCGGCGCATCCGTGCCGAAGCGCCGGGCGTGGTGCTGGTGATACGGCGCGCCAACTACCTGTTGATGCCGGGCCTGCTGGCGTCCGGCGAGATATCGGTCGGCGTCTGCTATACCCAGGAGCTGCCAGCCAACGCCAAGCGCAAGATATTGCGCAGGCCGAAACCGATGCTGCTGCGTGCCGACAGCATTCCGGGCCGCATGACCATGGAAGACTACTGTTCGCGTCCGCATGCCATGGTCTCGTTCGCCGGCGACCTGAACGGTTATATCGACGAGGAGCTGGCGCTGCACGGCTGCAAGCGCAAGGTGGTGCTGGCCGTACCGCAGTTCAACGGATTGGCAAGCCTGCTGGCAGGAACAGACCTGGTCGCAACCTTGCCGGACTATGCCGCATCTGCCCTCGCCGCCAATGGTGGTGTGCGCGCCGAGCCGCTGCCATTCGAGACCAGTCAGGACTTCGAACTGTCCATGGCCTGGCGTGGCGCGCAGGACAACGATCCCGCTGAACGCTGGCTGCGCTCGCGTATTCAGATGTTCGTCGGCGACCCGGACAGTCTCTGAAGCTCCAAATCGCGAAGAGTTTCACCGACCCTACCGGACCGTAATCCACCAACCGTGAGTCCACACCGCCCCGATCCTCATCGAGGTTCGGATGCGCTGGCGACACCACCTAATAGGTACCGGCGCCTCGTCCGCCATCGATGAAGCCATCGGCAACATCATCCTGGATGATATTCATATTCGCCTTGTTCGATTTCTGCATCGCAAGGCCAGCCGGCACACTCCCGCCATCGATAAAAACCCGAGTTGCGGAGTCAAGCATGGAACGTTCACTCAAAGCCTTGCGTTACCCACTGGTTGCGGTTGCCGCTGTCCTCGTTGGCGCATGCGGCCAAGCGCCAGAGGCCACCGAAGCGGCAATGCCGGCGCCACAGGTCAGCGTGGCTGAAGTCATCGAACAGCAAGTCACCGAATGGGACGAGCTCACCGGCCGCCTGGAGGCTCCGGAGTCGGTGGAGATTCGCCCGCGAGTGTCCGGCTTCATCGACAAGGTTGCCTTCGAGGAAGGCGCACTGGTCAAGAAAGGCGATCTGTTGTTCCAAATCGACCCGAGGCCGTTCGAGGCGCAGGTGAAGCGCCTGCAAGCCGAGCTGCAGCAGGCCCGTGCTACTCAGCAGCGCACCGCCAGCGAAGCTCAGCGTGGTGAGCGTTTGCGCGCCAACAACGCTATCTCCGCCGAGCTCGCCGATGCCCGCGTCAGCGCCGCCAGCGAAGCGAAATCCGCCGTTGCTGCCATCCAGGCGCAACTGGAAGCCGCCAAACTGGATCTGAGCTTCACCCGTGTGACGGCACCGATCGATGGCCGTGCCGGGCGTGCCCTGATCACCGCCGGGAACCTGGTCAATGCCGGCGAGGCCTTGCTGACGACACTGGTTTCCACCGACAAGGTCTACGCCTACTTCGAGGCCGACGAGCGCACCTACCTGAAATACCGCGAGTTGGCACGCGAAGGCGCGCGGGGGGAAGAAACGCCCGTTTACCTCGGTCTTTCCAGCGAGGACGGTCATCCGCATCTGGGTCATATGGACTTCATCGACAACCAGGTCGATCCACGTACCGGCACCATTCGCGGCCGCGCCGTGTTCGACAACCGTGACGGGCGCTTCACCCCGGGGCTTTACGCGCGTCTGAAGCTGGTTGGTAGCGCCACCTACGAGGCGGTGTTGATCAAGGACGTCGCGGTGGGAACCGATCTCGGCAAGAAGTTCGTGCTGGTTCTGGGCGATGACGGCAAGGTGAGTTATCGCTCCGTTGAGCTGGGGCCGAAGCTCGAAGGTCTGCGCATCGTGCGCAACGGCTTGCATGAAGGCGAGACCATTGTCGTCAACGGCCTGCAGCGTGTGCGTCCGGGCAGCCCAGTACAGCCGCAGAACGTACCGATGGCTGATGCCGACACCCTCGCTGCGCTACGTGAGCAAAACCGTGCCATCACGGCAGCGTTCAAGACCGAAGTCGTCGAGCACAACGTGGCGCGCCGTCCAAGCAGCTGAGGCATCCGTTAACCCCCGTAGACCGTGCGCCTCGGCGCACCCTTAGAAAATCGATTCCGTCAGGGCGCGCCATGCGCGCCCTCGCCCCCGGAGTGCGTCATGAATTTTTCTCAGTTCTTCATTCAGCGGCCAATCTTCGCTGCGGTGCTGTCGCTGATCATCCTGATCGGTGGCGCCATCTCGCTGTTTCAGCTGCCGATCAGCGAATACCCCGAAGTCGTTCCACCCACCGTCGTGGTGCGTGCGAACTTCCCCGGCGCCAACCCCAAGGTGATCGGCGAAACCGTCGCCTCGCCGCTGGAGCAGGCCATCACCGGCGTCGAGGGCATGCTCTATATGTCCTCCCAGGCGACCGCCGACGGCAAATTGACCTTGACCGTCACCTTCGCCCTCGGCACCGACCTGGACAACGCCCAGGTGCAGGTACAGAACCGCGTGACCCGCACCATGCCGACGCTGCCGACCGAAGTACAGCGCCTCGGCGTAACGGTGGACAAGGCCTCGCCGGACCTGACCATGGTGGTCCACCTGACCTCGCCTGACGAACGCTACGACATGCTCTACCTGTCCAACTACGCGGCGCTCAACGTCAAGGACGAGCTGGCGCGACTGGACGGTATCGGTGACGTGCAGCTGTTCGGTATGGGCGATTACTCGCTGCGCGTCTGGCTGGACCCGAACAAGGTGGCCTCGCGCAATCTAACCGCGTCCGACGTGGTCAACGCGATCCGCGAGCAGAACCGCCAGGTCGCTGCCGGCTCGCTCGGGGCACCACCGGCACCGGGCGCGACCGACTTTCAGCTGTCGATCAATACCCAGGGCCGTCTGGTCAACGAAGAGGAATTCGAGAACATCATCATTCGTGCCGGCGAAGACGGCTCGATCACCCGCCTGCGCGACATCGCGCGCGTCGAGCTGGGCTCCAGCCAGTACGCCTTGCGTTCGCTGCTCAACAACCAGCCGGCCGTGGCCATCCCGGTATTTCAGCGTCCGGGCTCCAATGCCATCGCGATCTCTGACGCCGTGCGTGCGCGCATGGCCGAGTTGAAGAAAGATTTCCCGGAAGGCGTGGATTACGAGATCGTTTACGATCCGACCATTTTCGTGCGTGGATCCATCGAGGCGGTGGTGCACACCCTGCTTGAAGCCCTCGTACTGGTAGTGCTGGTCGTTATCCTGTTCCTGCAGACCTGGCGTGCCTCGATCATCCCGCTGGCCGCCGTGCCGGTATCGCTGATCGGTACCTTCGCCGTAATGCACATGCTCGGCTTTTCGCTGAACGCACTGTCGCTGTTCGGGCTGGTGCTGGCGATCGGGATCGTGGTGGACGATGCCATCGTCGTGGTGGAAAACGTCGAACGTAACATCGGCCTCGGCAAGTCTCCGGTCGAAGCCACCAAACAGGCCATGAAGGAGGTCACCGGGCCGATCATCGCCACAGCGCTGGTGCTCTGCGCGGTGTTCATCCCGACGGCGTTCATTTCCGGCCTGACCGGGCAGTTCTACCAACAGTTCGCACTGACCATCGCGATCTCCACGGTGATCTCGGCGTTCAACTCGCTGACCCTGTCGCCGGCATTGGCCGCAGTCCTGCTGCGTCACCACGACGCTCCGAAAGACGGCTTCTCGCGCTTGCTGGACAAGCTGTTCGGCGGCTGGCTGTTCGGCCCGTTCAACCGCGTGTTCGAGCGCGCCAGTCACGGCTATGTCGGGGCGGTAAGGCGCATCCTGCGTGGCAGCGGCATCGCGTTGGTGGTCTACGTCGGCCTGGTCGCTCTTGGTTACATGGGCTTCGCCAATACCCCGACCGGTTTCGTGCCCCCTCAGGACAAGCAGTACCTGGTGGCCTTCGCGCAGCTGCCCGATGCCGCCACCCTCGACCGTACCGAGGATGTGATCAAGCAAATGTCGGAAATCGCCGGCAAACACCCTGGTGTGGCGAACACCGTCGCCTTCCCCGGCCTGTCGATCAACGGTTTCACCAACAGCCCGAACAGCGGGATCGTCTTCGTCACCCTGAAGGATTTCGATCAGCGCAAGGAGCCGAACATGTCGGCCGGGGCCATCGCCGGTGAGCTGAACGGTCAGTTCGCGGGCATTCAGGAAGCGTATCTCGCGATCTTCCCGCCGCCTCCCGTGCAGGGGCTGGGCACCATCGGCGGCTTCCGGGTGCAGGTGCAGGACCGCGGAAATCTCGGTTACGAGGAGCTCTACAAGCAGGTGCAGAACGTTCTCGCCAAGAGCGCCGACTATCCGGAACTGGCCGGGCTGTTCACCAGCTATCAGGTCAACGTGCCGCAGGTGGACGCCGACATCGACCGCGAGAAGGCCAAGACCCACGGCGTACCGATCGATGAGATCTTCGACACCATGCAGGTCTACCTCGGCTCGCTGTATGCCAACGACTTCAACCGCTTCGGCCGTACCTACCAGGTCAACGTCCAAGCCGACCAGAAGTTCCGCCTGGCACCCGAGCAGATCGGCCAGCTGAAGGTGCGCAACAACCGCGGCGAGATGGTGCCGCTGTCGACCTTCGTCAAAGTCAGCGATAGCGCCGGCCCCGACCGGGTCATGCACTACAACGGTTTCCTCACCGCTGAAATCAATGGCGCCGCGGCACCGGGCTACAGCTCCGGCCAGGCGGAGGCCGCGATGGAGCGCCTGCTGAAGGCCGAACTGCCCAACGGCATGAGCTATGAATGGACCGAGCTGACCTACCAACAGATTCTGGCGGGCAACACGGCAGTCTTCGTCTTCCCGCTCTGCGTGCTGCTGGCCTTCCTGGTGCTGGCTGCGCAATACGAGAGCTGGAGCCTGCCGCTGGCGGTGATCCTGATTGTGCCCATGACCCTGCTGTCGGCGATCACCGGCGTGATTCTGTCCGGTGGCGACAACAACGTGTTCACCCAGATCGGACTGATCGTGCTGGTCGGACTGGCGTGCAAGAACGCGATCCTCATCGTCGAGTTCGCCAAGGACAAACAGGAAGAAGGCATGGACCGTCTGGCCGCTGTGCTGGAGGCCTGCCGGTTGCGGCTGCGGCCAATCCTGATGACCAGCTTCGCCTTCATCATGGGCGTGGTGCCGCTGGTGTTGTCCTCCGGCGCGGGCGCTGAGATGCGTCATGCCATGGGTGTCGCGGTGTTCAGCGGGATGCTCGGCGTGACCTTCTTCGGGCTGCTGTTGACCCCGGTGTTCTACCTGGTGATTCGCGCCTTCGTTGAGAAGCGCGAGGAGAAAAAGGCTGTACTGAAGGAGTCCCATGCATGAAAGCTGTCTTACTGCTTGCCGCGATCTTCACCTTGAGCGCGTGCGCCGTCGGCCCGGATTACCGGACGCCCGAAACGGCTCCAGCCAAGATTGAGCGAGCCAACGCCGAGGGTTTCGACCGCTCGCGCTTCGAATCCGCCTGGTGGCGTCAGTTCGACGACTCGACACTCGATGCGCTGGTCGGCGAGGCATTGTCGGAGAACCGCGAGTTGCGCATCGCCTTCGCCAGGTTACGCGCGGCGCGGTCGATTCGTGATGACGCGGCCAATGATCGTTTCCCGACCGTGACTGCCGGTGCCAGCGCCGAGTACGGCAAGGCTCAGCAGCCGGGTACTAGCGAGGAACGTAGCAATATCGAGCGTTACGATCTGGGTCTGGACATGGCCTGGGAGCTGGATCTGTTCGGGCGCATCCAACGCCGCATCGAGTCCAGCGAGGCACAAAGCGAGGCCGCAGAAGCCGAGCTCTATCAGCTACAGGTCAGCCTGATCGCCGAACTGGTGGATGCCTATGGCCAACTGCGTGGTGCGCAGCTGCGCGAGCGTATCGCCCGGGAAAACCTCGCCAATCAACGCGAGTCGCATCAACTGACCGAGCAGCTGCGCGAAGCCGGTATGGGCAGCGAATTGGATGTGTTGCGTGCCGATGCTCGTTTGGCCGCCACCGAAGCCAGCTTGCCGCAACTGCAAGCGACACAGACCCGCGCGCGCAATCGCATCGCCACCCTCCTCGGCCAGCGTCCGGAGCAACTCAGTGTCGACCTTTCGCCTCGCAAGCTGCCGGCAATAGCCAAGGCATTGCCGATCGGCGATCCCGGCGAACTGCTGCGCCGCCGCCCGGACATTCTTTCCGCCGAACGGCAACTGGCGGCCGCCACCGCTAACGTCGGCGTGGCGACGGCCGATCTGTTCCCGCGGGTAAGCCTGTCGGGCTTCCTTGGGTTCATTGCAGGTCGTGGCTCGCAGATCGGCTCGAGCGCTGCACAAGCCTGGGGGGTGGCGCCGAGCATCAGCTGGGCGGCATTCGACATGGGCAGCGTCCGGGCTCGCTTGCGCGGTGCCGAAGCGGATGCCGAAGGCGCGTTGGCGAACTACGAGCAACAAGTTCTGCTCGCGCTGGAAGAATCGGAAAATGCGTTCAGTGACTATGCCCGTGCTCAGGAGCGGCTGCTGGCGTTGTTACGCCAATCCAGCGCCAGCCGCGCTGCTGCGCAACAGGCGCAGATTCGCTACCGGGAAGGCACCGTGGACTTCCTGGTGCTATTGGATGCCGAGCGTGAGCGCCTCACCGCCGAGGACGCCCAAGCGCTGGCCGAAGTGGATCTGTACCGTGGAATCGTCGCGCTTTATAAAGCGCTGGGCGGCGGCTGGCAGCTGGCAGCTGGCCAGCGGTTGACCTGAAACAGCTCTGCGCCGTTGCTTCGGCGCAGAGCTGCGAGGCAAGCGGCAAACTGTGATCCATGCCCGCTCCCGTTCATCCAATCATGAATTTTGCGAGAAAGCGCTTTAGGTGGTTCGGCTTATTTGGCATAACTCCCCGTTGAAGCTCAATCGCGTCCTCGGACGCAATGCCAACCAACCAAAATAAAGAGCCTTTCAATGATCAAGCCGATCATCACCCTCGCCGGTCTGGTGCTGGCGCTAACCGCGACCGCCGTCGAGGCCGAGCCGATTGTCATCAAGTTCTCCCATGTCGTCGCTGAAGACACCCCCAAGGGCAAAGGCGCGCTGCTGTTCAAGCGACTGGTCGAGGAACGTCTGCCCGGCCAAGTGACCGTCGAGGTCTATCCCAACTCCACGCTGTACGGCGATGCCAATGAGCTGGAAGCCCTAAGCAACAATGATGTTCAACTATTGGCACCCTCGTTGGCCAAGTTCGAGAAGTACACCAAACAGGTGCAGGTATTCGACCTGCCGTTCCTGTTCGACGACCTGGAAGCCGTCAACCGCTTCCAGAAGCGTGCCAAGGGGCGTCAGCTGCTGCGTTCGATGGAAAAGGAAAACATCACCGGACTGGCATACTGGCACAATGGCATGAAGCAACTGTCGGCGACCAAGGCACTGCGCCTGCCGGGCGATGCAGCCGGTCTGGCGTTCCGCATCCAGCCTTCGGCGGTGTTGGAGTCACAGTTCTCACAAGTGGGTGCGACCACTAAAAAGCTCCCCTTCGCCGAGGTTTTCGCCTCGCTGCAGAACGGCACGGTCCAGGGCGCGGAAAACCCTTGGTCGAACATCTACAGCAAGAAGATGCACACCGTGCAGCCCTACATCACCGAGAGTAATCACGGCGTGCTCGACTACATGCTGGTGAGCAACGCACGGTTCTGGTTCGGCATTCCGCACCTGATCCGTACCGAACTGGAAGGCATCATCGATGAGGTGACCTACGAGGTGAACCGCGCCGCCGAGGAAGCCAACCAGGCCGACCGCGAGCGCATCCGCAAGGCGGGCACCTCGGAGATCATCGAGCTTACCCCCGAACAGCGCGAAGCCTGGCGGGAAGCCATGCGGCCAGTATGGAAGGAGTTCGAACCGGTAATCGGCGCCGACATCATCAAGGCGGCACAGACGGTGAATCGCAAGCAGCGTCAGTGATCGAGCACAGCAGAAAAAACCAGGCCTCGGCCTGGTTTTTTTTCGCCTGGTGATTATTGCGGATCCAGCTCGGTATCCAGTTGCTGGATGTCCCAGCCGCCACCCAGCGCCGCGATCAGCTGCACGCTGGCGGTCAAGCGATCGCCCAGTAATGTCAGATTGGTGCGCTCGTTGTTCAGCGCGGTGGTCTGCACCGTTGCCACGCTGAGGAAGTCGACGGTCCCGGCGCGATACTGGTTTTCGATCAGCCTTAGTGACTCTTGCGCCGCCTCCAGTGCTTCGCGCTGTACAACTGCTTCCTCGGCCAGCACACGCAGTTGCACAAGGCTGTCCTCGACCTCGCGGAAGCTGTCGAGCACGGTCTGCCGATAGGTAGCCACTGTCTGGTCATAGCTGGCTTCGGCCTGTTCCAGTTCGGCGCGACGTGCGCCGAAGTCGAGCACGGTCAGCGCGAGTTGCGGGCCCAGCGACCAGAAGCGATTGGGTAGGCTGATCAGGTTGCTGAAGCTGCTGTTTCGATAGCCGCCGCTGGCACTGAGGGTCAGGTCCGGATACCAGGCCGCTTCGGCCACGCCAATCTGCGCATTGGCGGCCATCACCTGACGCTCGGCCGAGGCGATGTCCGGACGGCGCTCCAGCAATTGCGATGGCAACGCCAGCGGCACGTCGGGCAACTGTGGAATATCGCGGCGCTCGGCGATGTTCAGTTCCGACGGTGGCACTCCGATCAGCACCGCAATAGCGTGCTCCATCTGCGCGCGCTGCCAACGCAAGTCGATGGCCTGCGCCTGGGTACTTTTCAGTTGCGTTCGTGCCTGGCTGACATCCGATCTAGGTACGATGCCGGCCTGGTACTGGTTGTCTGTCAGACGCAGGGAGCGCGCGTACGCCGCGACCGTCTGATCGAGCAAGCGCTGCTGCTCGTCCATTACGCGTAGCTGCAGATAGGTCTGTACCAGCTCGGACTGCAGGCTCAAGCGAACCGCGGCCAGGTCCGCCGCGCTGGCTTGCATGTCGGCGCGATTGGCTTCCAGATTGCGCCGCAGCCGGCCCCATATATCCAGTTCCCAGGATGCATCGAGCCCTACTTCATAGCTTTCGCTCACCCCGCTGCTACCAATGCCCGTTTGCGTGCTGCTGGTTGAACTGCCCTGTCCACCTCGCGATACGCCGCCACTGGCCCCAACCACTGGAAACAGCTGCGAACGCGCGCCACGCACCAGCGCGCGTGCCTGTCGATATTGCGCCTCGGCGGCAGCCAGATTTTGGTTGGAGACGTTCAGCCGCCCGACCAGCGCGTTCAGCTCGGCATCGCCGTAGAGCGTCCACCAATCGCCGCGTTGCAATACATCAGACGGAGTCGCGCTCTTCCAACCTTCGGCCTGTTTGAATGCTGCAGCCAGCGGCAGCTCAGGGCGCTGGTAGTCGGGGCCCAGGGTGCAGGCGCCCAGCGAAAACGCCATCACGAAGAGGGCCAGCGGGCGCACGGAATACTTCGAACACAACGAGGTCATAGCGGATTTTCCAGGGCGGCGTCGGTACGTATACCGCGCCAGCTATTGAAACGATGACGCGCCCGGTCCAGGTACAGGTAGACCACCGGCGTCGTGTAAAGCGTGAGCATCTGACTGAGCAACAAACCGCCGATGATGGTCAATCCCAGCGGTTGGCGCATCTCGGCACCTTCCGCGCCGCCCAATAGCAAGGGCAACGCGCCGAGAATGGCCGCCATGGTGGTCATCAGGATCGGGCGGAAACGTAGCAAGCAGGCCCGGCGGATCGACTCGGCTGGGGACAGTCCATCGTTACGTTCGAACTGCAGGGCAAGGTCGATCATCAGAATCGCGTTCTTTTTCACCACACCAATCAGCAGGAACAGTCCAAGCAGCGAGATGAGGCTGAACTCCTCTCGCGTCAGGATGATCGCCAACAGCGCGCCCACACCGGCCGAAGGCAGCGTGGACAGAATTGTCAGAGGGTGAATGTAGCTCTCGTAGAGAATGCCGAGCACGATGTACACCAACAGCAAAGCCCCCAGAATCATCAAGGGCTGGCTTTCCTGCGTGGACTTGAACACATCTCCGGTGCCGCCCAGGCGCCCCTGGACTTCGCTCGGCATGCCGATGGCGGCAACCGCTCGTTCGATGGCCCGTGTCGCCTGATCGAGGCTGACATCGGGGGCCAGATCAAAGTCTATGTTCTCGGCGGCGAACTGCCCGTCATGGCTGACCCGGTCCTCTTCCAGGCTGCGTTCGTAACGTGCGAAGGCTGCCAGCGGAACACGCCGGCCATCGCTTGTGATCACCTGAATCTGCTCAAGCACTTCGGGATGCTGGGCGTAACGCGGATCGATTTCCATCACCACCTGATACTGATTAAGCGATTCGTAAATGGTGGATATCTGCCGCTGGCTGAAGGAATTGTTGAGCAACGCGGTGACCGTGCTCATGTCGATACCGAGCCGCTTGGCGGCATCGCGATCCACCTTCAGGCTGATCTGCTGTGCGCCCTCGCCTTCATTGGCATCGATGCTGGTAAGTTCCGGCAGCGCCTTCAGCGCTCGGGTGACCTGCGGCACCCAGGTGCGTAGATCGTCCAGGTCGCTGGCCAGCAGGTTGTAGGAGTACGCCGAGCTGCTCTGCCGACCGCCACCGAACTGCAGGTCCTGATCGGCCATCAGGAACATGCGCCCGCCGGGCACTTTCGGCTGGTTCTTGCGAATCCGCTCGATCACTTTCTGTGCGGAGATCTTGCGCTCAGCCAGCGGTTTGAGCCGGACGATCATGAACGCATTGTTGATGCCGCCCTGGCCGCCGATGAAGCCCGCCACGCTTTCCACTCCTGGGTCGGCCAGCACCGCCTTGCGAAAGACTTCCATCTTCGGCTGCATGACCTGGAACGACAGCCCGTCGTCGCCGCGGATAAAGCCGGTCAGCTGGCCGGTATCCTGCTGTGGAAGGAAGGTTTTGGGAACCTGGATATACAGGAAGACATTGAGACCGATGGTCGCCAGCAAGGTAAAAAGCGTGATGCGGTGATGACGTAACGCCCATCCGAGGGACCGGTTGTAATGCCGCAACAGCCATTGGTGAGCGTCGTGGCTCCAACGATGCAGGCGGCCTTCGTGCTCAGGCTGATGTGGCTTTAGCCAGCGGGCGCAAAGCATGGGTGTTAGCGTCAGGGAGACCAGCAACGAGACCAGGATGGCGGCTGCCAAAGTGATGGAGAACTCGCGGAACAGCCGCTCCACGAGCCCGCCCATGAACAGGATCGAGACGAACACCACCACCAGCGAGAGGTTCATCGACAAAAGGGTGAACCCTACCTCACGGGTGCCGATATAGGCCGCACGCATCGGCGGTACGCCTTCGTCGATATGCCGCGCGATGTTTTCCAGCACCACGATGGCATCGTCCACCACAAGGCCTGCGGCCAGGATCAAGGCCATCAGCGACAGCACGTTGAGCGAGAAGCCGAACAGGTACATCACGGCAAACGTGCCGACCAATGATACCGGCACCGCCAGCGCCGGTATCAGTGCGGTACGCAACCTTCCCAGGAACAGAAACACCAGGACGATGACCAGGCCCACCGCGATCAGCAGAGTCCGTTCGGCCTCGTGCAGCGTTGCGCGAATGACCGGCGAGCGGTCCATCGCCACCGCCATGTTGACGCTGCCAGGAACGATGGCCTGCAGTGCGGGCAGCTCGTTGCGAATGCCTTCGATGGTCTCGATGATGTTGGCGCCGGCCTGGCGATTGATCACCAGCAGCACGGCCCGGTCGTTGTTGAAAAAACCGTCGTTGTAGCGATCCTCAACACCGTCGCGGACCTTGGCCACGTCGCTCAGGCGCAATGCCGCACCGTCTTGATAGCGAATGATCAGCGGCAGGTAGTCGGCCGCCTCGTGCAGCTGATCGTTGGCCTGCACCTGCCAGTGTCGATCATCGTCTTCGACCATGCCTTTGGGGCGGCGCACGTTGGCCGCAGCGATGGTCTGACGGACCTCGTCTAGGGACACACCGTATTGTTCCAGCTGCTGCGGCTGCAGCTCGACGCGCACCGCCGGCAGCGAACTGCCACCAACCTGCACTTCGCCGACACCCGGAACCTGCGAAAGCTTCTGTGCCAAGATGGTCGAACCAATGTCGTAGAGCTGCCCCTTGTTCAGCACTTCGGAGGTCAGCGACAACACCATGATCGGTGCCTGGGCAGGATTGATCTTGCGATAGGTCGGCATGCTGCGCATACCGCTGGGCAGCAAGTTCCGTGAAGCATTGATCGCCGCTTGCACGTCTCGGGCAGCGCCATTGATATCGCGCTCGAGGTCGAACTGGATGATGATCCGCGTCGACCCCTGGCTGCTGCGGCTACTCATCTGGCTGACACCGGCAATGCTGCCCAGCGAGCGTTCCAGCGGCGTCGCCACGCTCGATGCCATGATTTCCGGGCTCGCCCCTGGCAGGCTGGCCTGCACCGTGATGACCGGGAAATCCATGTTCGGGAGTGGCGACACCGGCAACAGCCCGAAGCTGACTCCGCCTAACAACAGGATCGCCAGACTCAGCAACATGGTCGCCACCGGGCGGGCGATGAAGGGCGCCGAGAGGTTCATGGATGCGAACCGGAAGCACGAAGCGAGAAGTGGGACGATAAACCGAAGCCCTGCCCGAGCCGATCCCTGCACCTAGGACGGGTGCAGCCCATCCGAGAAATAGCCACGGGATCGCATAGCGGTGCTGGCCGAATGTTGCCGGTCATACGCGCGCCTCCTGCCCTGCCGCGTCCTTGCGGGCAAAGCGATTGCCCAGGCGATCGAAGAACAGGTAGATCACCGGCGTGGTGAATAGCGTGAGCAACTGGCTGAGCAACAACCCGCCGACCAGCACCAGCCCCAGCGGCTGGCGCAGTTCTGCACCCGAGCCGGACGCCAGCATCAGCGGTACCGCACCGAACAGAGCGGCCAGGGTCGTCATCAGGATCGGACGGAAGCGCAGCAATGCTGCCCGATAGATGGCGTCTCGCGGGCTCATGCCCTGTTGCCGTTCGGCTTCGAGAGCGAAGTCGATCATCATGATCGCGTTCTTCTTGACGATACCGATCAGCAGAATGATGCCGATGATGGCGATCAGCCCCAGGTCGTTACCGGTCAGCAACAGCGCGAGCAAGGCGCCGACTGCGGCCGATGGCAGCGTCGACAGAATGGTGATCGGATGGATATAGCTCTCGTAGAGCACGCCCAGCACGATGTACATGGTCACCACCGCCGCCAGGATCAGCAGCAAGGTGCTCGACAGCGATGCGCGGAACGCCTCGGCGGCGCCCTGGAAGCGGCTCTGGATGCCGGCCGGCAGGCCGATCTCGGCTTCGATGCCTTCGATGACTTCCACCGCTTTGCCCAGCGACACACCGTCGGCCAGGTTGAATGACAATGTCACGGCCGGGAACTGGCCAATGTGATTGATCAACAATGGTGCGCTGCGTTGCTCCAGGGTTGCCAGGCTCGACAGTCGCACCGGGGTGCCTCCCTCGCTCTGCACGAACAGTTGTTCCAGTGCCTGCGGCCCGATACGGTTGCCCGCCTCCGCCTCGAGCACCACGCGGTACTGGCTGGCCTGGGTAAAAATGGTCGAGATCTGGCGTTGACCGAAGGCGTCGTACAGCGCATCGGTGATCGCTGATATTCCGATACCCAGCCGCGCCGCGGCGTCGCGGTCGATATCCAGATAGATCTGCAGACCATCGCTCTGCAGGTCGCTGGCGACGTCAGTCAGCTCAGGGCGTTCGCGCAGGGCCGCGACCAGGCGTGGCGTCCACTCCTTCAGCAGCTCGCCATCCGGTGATTCGAGGCTGAACTGGAATTGCGTGCGGCTGACCCGGTCCTCGATCGACAGATCCTGCACCGGTTGCATGTACAGCTCGATGCCCGGCAGTTTCGCCAGCTCCGGGCGCAGCCGATCGATGACCTGGCTCGCGGTGACGGCGCGCTCGGCGTGAGGCTTGAGGTTGATCAACAGGCGACCACTGTTGAGGGTCACGTTGTCGCCGTCGACACCGATATAAGACGACAGGCTGGCCACCGCCGGATCGGCGAGAATCACGCGGGACAACGATTGCTGCCGTTCGCTCATCGCTCGAAAAGAGATCGACTGCGGCGCCTCGCTGATGCCCTGGATCACGCCGGTGTCCTGCACCGGGAAGAAGCCTTTCGGCACAGCCAGATACAGCACCACCGTCAGCCCCAGGGTCACCACCGCGACCAGCAAGGTCAGCGCCTGATGGCCCAACACCCAGGTCAACCAGCGCGCGTAGCCGCCGATGAGGCGCTCGACCCAATCCGGCTTGGATTTCTCCACCGTGGCTGGCTTTAGCAACTTGGCGCACATCATCGGCGTCAGCGTCAGCGACACCACCAACGAGATCAGGATGGCTACCGCGAGGGTGATGGCGAACTCGCGGAACAGACGCCCCACCACGTCCTGCATGAACAGCAGCGGAATCAGCACGGCGATCAGCGACAGCGTCAGCGAGATCAACGTAAAGCCGATCTGCTTGGCACCTTTGAGCGCGGCCTGCAGTGGCGTCTCGCCCTCCTCCACGTGGCGGGCGATGTTCTCCAACATCACGATGGCGTCATCGACCACGAAACCGGTCGCGATGGTCAGGGCCATCAGCGTCAGGTTGTTCAGTGAGAATCCGGCAAGATGCATCACTGCGAAGGTGCCGATGAGCGACAGCGGCACCGCGATGGAGGGAATGATGGTCGCCGACAGACGCTTGAGGAACACGAAGGTGACCATCACGACCAGGAAGGTGGCCATCAACAGTTCGTGCTGCACATCGGTGATCGCGGCGCGGATGGTCTGCGTGCGGTCGGTGAGCACCACCACATCGAGACCGGCCGGCATGCTGGCGGTGACCTCGGGAAGCAGCGCCTGAATACGCTCGACCACCTCGATCACGTTGGCACCGGGCTGACGCTGGATATTCAGCAGCACGGCCTGGCTTTGATTGGCCCAGGCGGCGAGGCGCTCGTTCTCGGCGCCATCGATGATGTGAGCGACATCCTTCAGTCGCAGTGTCGCGCCATTCTCATAAGCCAATATGAGATTGGCGTATTCCTCCGGCGTTTTCAGTTGATCGTTGGCATCGAGCATCGATACCCGCGTCGGGCCGTCGAAATTGCCTTTGGGCTGGTTGACGTTGGAGCTGGTCACCAAGGTGCGTACATCGGCGAGCGACAAGCCGTAGGACGCGAGCGCCTCCGGATTGACTCGAATGCGCACCGCGGGGCGCTGCCCTCCGGCGATACTGACCATGCCCACGCCGCTGATCTGCGCGAGCTTCTGTGCCATGCGCGTATCGACCAGATCGTGGAGTTCCGGTAGTGCGAGGCTTTCCGAGGTGATCGCCAGCGTCATCACTGGTGTATCCGCCGGGTTGACCTTGTTGTACACCGGAGGCGCCGGAAGGTCGTTCGGCAGCAGGTTGCTGCCGGCATTGATGGCCGCCTGGACCTCCTGCTCGGCCACGTCCAGCTCGACCTCCAGCGAGAACCGCAAGGTGATCACCGACGCGCCGCCGGAACTGGTCGAGGACATTTGGGTTAGCCCGGGCATCTGCCCGAACTGGCGCTCCAGCGGCGCGGTCACGGCGCTGGTCATCACCTCTGGGCTGGCTCCTGGATACAGCGTCATGACCCGAATGGTCGGGTAATCCACCTGCGGCAACGCCGAAACCGGCAGCATGCGATAGGCGATCAACCCGGCCAGCAGGATCGCGATCATCGTCAGGGTGGTCGCCACCGGCCGGAGAATGAAAAGCCGCGACAGGTTCATCGCGCCGGACGCTCCTTGGCGCTCTGGGTATCGACTTTCGGATTTGCGGCCGCTTCTTCGGCGAGCGTCTGGCGATCCACCACTTCGACTTCGCTGCCGTCACGCAGGCGATCGGTGCCTTCCATGACGATCCGCTCGCCGACACTCAGCCCTTTGGTGACGACCGTCTTGTCACCATTACTCGGGCCCACCTCGAGCACCCGCAGCTCGACCTTCGAATCCTCCCCGACGACGTAGGCATAGTTTCCACGCGAGCCGAACTGCAACGCCGCTGACGGAATCAGAATCGCGTCGTCCAGGGTTTCCACGCGCAGGCGAATGTTGACGAACTGGTTGGGGATCAGCAGCTCCGCCTCGTTATCGAAGCGGGCCTTCATTTTCAGCGTACCGGTGGTGGTGTCGATCAGGTTGTCGAGGCTTTCCAGTACGCCTTCGCCGAAGAGCACCCGCTCGCCACGGTCCCAGGCCTGCACCGACAGCTCGTCGCCGCGACGAAAACGCGAAATGACCGGCGGCAGGTCGCTTTCCGGCAGAGTGAAGCTGATCGCCATGGGCTGAGTCTGGGTAATGACCACCAGCGGCGTGGTGTCGTTGGCCGCGACCAGGTTGCCCTGATCCAGCTGGCGCAAGCCGACGCGGCCATCGATCGGCGCGCGAATCTGAGTGAACTGCAGGTTCAGCTTGGCCTCGTTGACCGCCGCCTGATTCGCGGCGAGTGTGCCCTGGTACTGGTTGACCAGCGCCTGCTGCGTGTCGAGGGTCTGCTTGGCAATGCTGTCATCTGCAAACAAGCCCCGATAACGCTTGAGGTCGACCTGCGCGTTCTGCAACAGCGCGCGATTCTGCTGCAGCGTACCTTCCGCCTGTTGCAGCGCCACCTCGTAGGGGCGCGGATCGATCACGGCGAGCAAGTCGCCGGCCTGCACCCGCTGGCCTTCTTCGAAGCGCACTTCGACCAGCTCGCCAGCCACACGGCTGCGCACATTTACCGTGTTGAGGGGCGTAACGGTACCCAGCGCCTTGGCATAAACCTCGAACCGGCCCTGTTCGACCACCGCGACCCGTACCGGTGTCGGGCCACCGAACGCACCGAAAGCCGGACGCCCGCCAGGTTGCTGTTTCGGTTTCTCGGCGGCGGTTGGCCATAGCCACCAGAGCAGCAGTACGATCGCGATGATCATGCCGCCAATGATCAGCCAGCGCCATACGGAGCCGGTAGAAGAAGTGTTTGCCTCGGACATGAACGGGGTTCGCTTGGAAATGAGCGTGAACCATAAGCAGTCGCACGCCGCTCGCAAAGGAGATTTACGGCATTTTTACGTATCCGGAGTTGTCCTGAGCAAAACGGACCGCAAAACCTGCGATCAGGTCCCAGGAACCATGCTTGAGCCTTCCAGTCTATGTATCGTTCTCCGGAGCGCTGGCGAGCGAGACTCAGCGGAACTGCTCCGGCGAGCCACTGCATCTGGTCGACATACCGCTATTCATCAGGCCACCCGATAATGGTCTGCACAGGATCAAGGAATGAACGCATCACTGGTTATCCTGGCGCTGACTGTCGCCAGCTTTCTCCTCGGTTTTCTACGCGACCTGTTCATTGCCAAGGCCTTCGGCCTGAGCTGGGAAGCGGACCTTATCTTCGTCGCGCTGATCCTGCCGATGTTCTTCGAGAACTTCCTCGGTCTCGCCCTGCGCGATGCGATGATCCCGTACCTGCAAAAGCTGCGTAGCCAGTCCGAAGCCCTGTTTGAGACCGTCAGCCGCTGGCTCTACTGGCGGGTAATGCTTATGGGCGCAGCGGTGAGTGGCGTCGCCGTCGTCGGCAGCTACTGGATCCTCAACCTGCTGGCGCCCGGCTGGACAGACGCTCAAGTTGCCTCCGGCCAGATCGTGTTCTGCGTCGGCGCAGCGCTCATCGCCGTTCAGGCTGTCCTGTATTGCCAGGGGGCGCTGCTCAACATGGATGAAGTGTTCATCCTGCCGATGACGCGCACGGTACTGCTCAACGCCGGCGCGATCATCGGGATCCTGCTGTTCCAGCCCACCGGCATGGTGATCTTCATCGGCATGCTGCTGCCCCAACTGGGGTTGATACTGGTGCAACATCGGCGCATCGCCTATCTGCGTGGAGCCAAGACCGTAGAGACGACGGGGCATGCGGGCGGCTTCGGCCTCGCATTCGCGCCGGTTCTGCTGGCCGCCGGGGCGCAGCAAGGCTGCATTCTTGCCGAGCGCATGTTCGCTTCCTTCCTGGATGAAGGCAGCATCACCATGCTGTCCTTTGCGTTCCGCATCGTCACCATTCCGCTCACGCTCTATGCGCTGTCGGTGTTAGCGGTGCTCTTTCCTCGTTTCGTCTCGAGTTGGAACGACGACGATCTCAGCGGCCACGCCGCAGTGATACGCAAAGGATTGCTGGCCACCCTGCTATTCCTGGTGCCGGCGGCGGTGGTGCTATGTTCGTTCCCGCAAACGGTGGTATCGGTGCTACTCGAGCGAGGTCAGTTCGGTGCACCGCAAACCGACGCGACGGCATCGCTGGTGATCCTGTATGCGCTGGGCCTTCCTGCAATGGGGCTGGCGCTGCTTTGGGGACGCGCGCTCCTGGCTCAGCATCAGTCACGTCTGTTTCTGGTAATCACGTTGATCAGCTCTGCCCTGACGATCGGCCTCGACGCACTGCTCTACGCTCCGTACGGTGCAGAGGGCCTGGCGTTCGCCTTCTCCTGCGGCGCGACAATGCAGGCATTGTTCATGGGACTGTACGTCTATCGTGCGTCGCCCACAGGGCTGGCGCCGGGCGTGCTCTTGCGTTGGCTCGCCACCGCGGCTGCAGTCGCCACGGCGTTGCATTGGCTGCCCGCGCCGCAGGGGTTGCTGCAGTTGTGCCTGTATATCGCGCTGGTGCTCTGTGCCTTCGCTGTCGGCGTAGTGCTGCTGGGTGAGCGAGACCTGTTCAAACCCACCTATTGGTCGATGAAGAAAGCCTGACGGCTCCGTGCTCCGAGATGGGCTCCTTGCTGCAACCTTTGTCTACAGACACAACAAATGCTATGTTTGCGTCTACAGAATCAAAGCAGGCACATAAGCCATGACAGCAATTCTCCCAGCACCGGCGTTTACGAAGGATCAATGCGCAACGGGCCTGCGAGCCGCGGTGAATATTCTTGAGAAGTGGCAGGCGACCACCGAACAGGCTTGCAACATCCTGCGGATCTCGCGCAGCACCCATGCGCGCGCCAAGTTGGGTGACGCCAGTTGGTCGGTGAACCTCGACCCGGACCAGATGCAACGCATCAGTTTCGTGCTCAACATTCACGCCGCGCTACGGCTGGTTTTCGATAACCCGGAAAACGTCTACGGTTTCCCTGCCATGGCCAACCACAACGAGTTCTTCAACGGACGCTCGCCGTTGGAGATCATGGCCCAGGGCGACATGATCTCCTTGTACGAATCGTTCCGGCGCATCGATAGCCTACGGGGGGCTCAATGGTAGCGCTGGGCGAGTTGCCGGAGCGGGCTGACGCCCAGCTGCAGGCGTATCGGCTGGTTAACTCGAAGTTTCCGCCTATTGCCTTGTTCGATGATGTTGCAGACGCGGCCGAATTCGACACGCTGTATCAGTTGCAAGCCCTGACGAACCCGAGACTCCACAACGAGACCGGGCGCCTCGAGCTGATACCCCGTACGGAAATCCCCTTCGGCATTCCGGGCTGCTCATACGCAACCAGTCCCTTTACCCATGTGAACCCCGCGGGGTCGCGGTTCAGCGATGGCACCTTCGGCGTGCTTTACCTGGCCAGCACGATGGATACGGCCCTTGCCGAAGTGCGCTATCACCAGGACCAGTATTGGTCGAAAGTTCATGGCTTGAATTACGACCGGTTCGTCTTCCGCGGCTTGTCGTGCCGATTCAACGAAGCCGGGATGCTCGACGCAACGTCCGTCCCGATGACTGACCCCATCTACGATCCCGATGATTACGCTCAAGGCCGTCGCCTCGGACGCTCGGTGAAAGCCTCCGGCAAGCCCGGCTTGCGATACCGCTCGGTACGCAAAGAAGACCAGGAATGCTGGGCGCTGATGACACCAAAGCCGGTGCTGTCCATCGTCCAGACCGCTCATTACGAAATGATCTGGAACGGTCGAATTTCCAGCGTCAGTCTCGTCAGCGCCATTTAAGCGCGCCATAACAGCAAGCGCTCATAAATCCAGAAAATCTCCTGGGTTCAGGCCGCATCGCCCTGATCGCAAGCGGCGCGCCTATTGGCTCCATTCCCATCGCGCGAGCAGGCTTTATCGTCAAAATCAGACTCAGCGGTAAATTCCAAAACCCATGGGCAAAACTTCATAGCGACAGGCAAGGCGGCCTGGCCGGGCGCTCTTCGATACTCGGGACACATCAGAACAAGAGTCCCGTATGAACACCTACCAACCCACTGCCAAGAACGGGGTCGGCCAGATAGGACGGTCCCAGCGTCGCGTCGAGGACGCGGCGCTACTGCGCGGGCTGGGCCGCTATGCCGACGATGTCGCCGTTCCACCCGGCACGTTGCACGCTGCCATTGTCCGCTCTCCTCATGCCCACGCCCGCATCATCTCGGTAGACATGGACGCTGCGCTGGCCATGAAGGGCGTGCATGGCGTCCTCACCGGAGAAGATGTCAAACGCTGGGCAAATCCGTTCCCTGTGGGCGTTCGTGCGCCCATGGAACACTGGTGCCTGGCGATCGACAAAGCCCGTTACGTTGGCGAGCCGGTCTGTGTGGTGATCGCCGAAGACCGCTACCTGGCCGAGGACGCGCTGGATGCCGTGCGGGTCGAATACGAACCGCTCCCGCCGATCATCGATCCGGAGGCCGCGGCGGAAGACGGCGCCCCCGTGCTTCACGAAGCGGTCGGCAGCAACGTGGTCAACGAGCGACACTTCCACTATGGGGAGCCGGAGCAGGCGTTCGAAACCGCCCCTCACCGGGTCTCGATCAAGGTCCATTACCCGCGAAACTCCTGTACGCCCATCGAGTGTTACGTGGTGCTGGGGCAATACCAGCCTACAACCGGCACTTATGACGTCCTTTCCAATTTTCAGGGCCCCTATGCACTGCACTCGGTGATGGCGCGTGCGTTGAACGTACCCGGCAATCGTCTGCGCCTTCGTACGCCGCCAGACTCGGGTGGTAGCTTCGGCATCAAACAGGGGGTTTTCCCCTACGTGGTGCTGATGGGGTTGGCGGCACGCAAGGTCGGCGCACCGGTGAAGTGGGTCGAGGACCGGCTGGAACACTTGCAAGCCTCGTCCAGCGCAACCAACCGGGTCTGCGAGATTCAGGCAGCGGTCGAAAGCGACGGGCGCGTGACCGCCCTGCACTATGACCAGATCGACGACTGCGGTGGCTACCTGCGCGCGCCGGAGCCGGCTACCTTCTACCGCATGCACGGCAACCTGTCGGGTGCCTACGCCATCCGCAATCTGTCGGTGCGCAATCGCGTCGTGCTCACCAACAAAGTCCCAAGCGGTCTCAACCGCGGGTTCGGCGGCGGCCAGGTGTATTTCGCGCTCGAGCGCCTGATGCACAAGGTCGCCAGCCAGCTGGGGCTGGACCCGTTACAGGTCATTCGCCGCAATCTCGTACCAGCGGGCGTTTTTCCCTACCGGGCCGCTGCCGGGGCCCTACTCGACTCCGGCGATTACCCCGCGACGGTCGATCTCGCCGTTCGTGAGGGTGGGCTCGATGAACTGTTACGGCGCCGCGAACAGGCCCGTGCCGAAGGCCGCCTTTATGGCATTGGCTACACCGCAGTAGTCGAGCCGTCGATATCCAACATGGGCTATATCACCACGGCGATGACGCCTGAGGAACGACGCAAGAGCGGGCCTAAGAACGGTGCGGTCAGCACCGCCACGGTCAGCGTCGACCCGCTCGGTGGCGTCACCGTGCATATTTCATCAACGCCCCAGGGTCAGGGGCATCAGACCGTCGTGGCGCAGATCGTCTCGGAGGTGCTGGGCGTGGCGCTCGACAGCATCAACGTCAATGTCGAGCTGGACACCGGCAAGGACGCCTGGTCGATCGCATCCGGCAATTATTCCAGCCGTTTTGCCGGTGCGGTTGCCGGCTCTGTCTACAAGGCCGCCGTGAGAATTCGCGAGCGTATGGCCGATATTGCGGCGTCGATGTGGGACGTGCCGGCCGACCAGTTGCGCTTTGCCAACGGCAAGGTATTTGTCGAGGACGGCCCCAGCCAGGCGTTCCATCGTATCGCGGGGTCCACCCACTGGTCGCCAGGCCTGCTTCCCGATAACGAGGAAGGTGGGCTACGCGAAACCGCATTCTGGACGCCGTCGCAGCTGACCGCTCCGGATGACAACGACTGCATCAACAGCTCGCTGTGCTACGGCTTCATCTTCGACTACTGCGGTCTTGAGGTGGACCGGATCACGGGCGAGGTACAGATAGACCGCTACGTCACCTGCCACGACGCCGGCCGCATCCTCAACCCGATGCTGGTCGACGGACAAATCCGCGGGGGCTTCACCCAGGCGCTCGGCGTGGCGCTGATGGAAGAATTCGCGTATGGCGAAGACGGCAGCTTCCTGTCGGGTACCTTTGCCGACTACCTGGTGCCAACCGCTCCCGAGGCTATCGAGCCGCTGATCCTGCATATGGAAACGCCCTCGCCCTTCACTCCGCTTGGCGCCAAGGGCGTGGGCGAAGGCAACAACATGAGCACACCGGTGTGCATCGCCAATGCCATGGCCGACGCACTGGGACGTTCCGATATCAAGCTGCCGCTGACGCCTTCACGGGTCCGCACCATGATCGGCATCGACGAGCCGCCTCCGCCCGAAGGTGTCACGCTGCACAGTCCACGGGTGGCGGGCGGCTCTGCCCTGCAGGCCCAGGATTCGGTCGAGATTCCGGCACCGCCGCAGGCGGTGTTCGACGCCCTGCTCGATCCGGAAACACTCAAGGCGATCATCCCCGGTTGCCACGCGCTCGAGCTGGAAAGCGAGCACCACTACCGCGCCGACGTGACGGTGGGCGTTGGCATGATTCGCGCGCGCTTCGCCGCTCGCGTCGGGCTTACGGACCTTGAGCCTCCGCATTCATTGCGGCTGTCCGGTTCAGGCAACAGCCCGATGGGCTCCGCTACCGGCAGCGCCAAGGTGAGCTTCATCGAGTTGGAAAGCGGCTATACGCGCCTGGATTACGCCTACGACGCCGCGGTCAGCGGCAAGGTCGCCGCGGTCGGCGGACGCATGTTGCAGAGCGCTTCGAAAGTGATCATCGGCCAGATATTCACACGGCTAGCGCATCGACTGACGGGCAAGCCAGTGGAAACCAGCCTGTGGCAGCGGCTGCGCACGTTGCTGGGTCTCGGAGGTGAGAAATGAAACCCGCCGCATTCGATTACATCCGTGCCGCTGACAAGCGCGAGGTGCTGCAGCTACTGGCCGAACACGGCGAGCACGCCCGCATCATCGCAGGCGGGCAGTCACTCATGGCGGTGCTGAACATGCGCCTGGCGCAACCCAAGGTGCTGATCGACATCAACCACGCCAGCGACCTGCATTATCAGAAGCTGGAAAAAAACCGCCTGGTCGTGGGTGCTGCCGTGCGCCAGGTGGAGCTGTTGGACCGCTCCAGCCTGGTCCATGAAGTGCCCCTGCTGGCTCAAGCCATGCCGTGGATCGGTCATTTCCAGACCCGCAACCGGGGCACCGTCTGTGGCTCGGTCGCCCATGCCGACCCTAGCGCCGAGATCCCGCTGTGCCTGGTCACGCTAGGCGGCACGGTGGTACTCGAATCACTCAAGGGTAAACGTCGAGAGCTGCCGGCCGAGCAGTTCTTCCAGGGCGTGCTGACCACAGAAAAACGCCCAGACGAGCTAGTCGTCGAAGTGCACTTTCCGCTGCTCGAACCCGGTGTCAGCTATCGCTTTCGTGAGGTTGCGATGCGCCATGGCGACTTCGCGTTGGTTGCGCTGGCCGCCTGCATCAGACAGGACCAGGTGGACCTTGGCATTGGCGGCGTGGCTGATCGCTCGGTCCTACGCCGGTTGCCATTGGGCGCGGAACTCAAGGACGCACTCAACACATTCGCCTGGTCGCTTGGCGCGCAGGACGATGTACACGCCAGCGCGGCGTACCGGCGTCAGCTGGTGCGCGAGCTAGGCCAACAACTGATCGAAGGTACCGACCATGCACGCGCCAGCTGACCAGCGCTTCCCCGTCAAAGTGGAACTCAACGGCCGCCAGCGCGAAGCCCCGGCCGAGCCTCGCATGCAGCTGTGCGACTTTCTGCGCCACGAGCTGGGCGCCACCGGCGTGCACGTGGGCTGCGAGCACGGCGTGTGCGGGGCTTGCACGGTACTGGTAGACGGCGTGGCCTCGCGCTCATGCCTGATGCTGGCGGTACAGGCTCATGACCGCCGCGTGGACACCGTGGAATCGCTGGCCCGCGACGACATCATGAACGACCTGCAACAGGCGTTCAGCCGTCATCACGCCTTGCAATGCGGGTTCTGCACCGCCGGGATCCTCATGTCATGCGTCGAATTCCTGGAGCGTATGCCGAATCCGGATGAAACGCAGGTCCGCGACATGCTTTCCGGGCATCTGTGTCGCTGCACCGGCTACACCGGCATGGTCCAGGCGGTACTGGAAGTGTCACGACAACGACAAGAAAACACCGTGGAGAACGACAACCATGTTTGACCTTGGACGCAGCTTTCTCGCCGCGGTCGAGCGCCGACCGCACGCGATCGCGATCAGCGATGGCGAGCTCAGGAAAACCTACGAGGCCTGGTTCGATGACATTCAGCGCGCGAGCTTCGGCCTCGAGCAATTGGGCCTGACGAAGGGCAACCATCTGGTCACCGTCATGCAGAACCGTTGGGAAATGGCCACGCTGCACTGGGCCTGCCAGTTCAGCGGGATCATCATGACGCCCCTGAACTGGCGCTGCACCACGGAGGACCTGACATGGTGCCTCAAGGACGCCGAGGCTCGCGTGCTGGTCTATGACGACTCTGGGCGGAGCGCCGTGGAGGGATGCGCAGTCGAGAATATCCGCTGTATCAGCCTCGGCGGGCCGGTGTGCGACAGCGTCATGAGTTTTCAGCAGCTCTGCGCTCAGCCACCGAACGAAACGATCCTGCGTGCCTCCCCTGAAGATTGGTCGCTCATGCTCTACACGTCAGGCACGACCAGCCGGCCCAAGGGCGTGCCCCGCCGCCATCGCGCCGAGCGAGCCTCCGCCGTGGCGCATGTGGCGCAGAATCTCTACGGCCATGAGGAGCGCACCCTGGGCGTCATGCCGCTGTATCACACCATGGGTGTGCGTTCCCTTCTGTCGATGGCCTTGCTCGACGGTCATTTCGTGTGCGTGCCCAAGTTCGATGTCGAAGCGACGCTGGATGCCATCGAGCGCGAGCGCATCACCAACCTGTATCTGGTACCAACGCTGTATCACATGCTCATCGAGCATCCCGCCTTCAACCCCGAGCGTGTCGCCAGCGTGACCAAGCTCGGCTTCGCTGGCGCGCCGATGAGTGATGGCCTGATGCAGCGGGTCGATCAGGCGTTCAAGCCGGAGCTGTTCGTCAACCACTACGGCAGCTCCGAAATCTACACCTTCACCATCGACCAGAAGGCCAGCAGCAAGCCGGGTTCATCCGGGCGCAGTGCGCTCAATCAGCGCATCCGTGTCGTCGCACTGGGCAGCACCTCGCCGGACGACCTCTGCAAGCCGAACGAGGAAGGTCAGATCATCGCCGACCTGGCCAGTGATGAGGCCTTCGAAGGCTATTGGAAGCGCCCCGATTCCGACGCCAAGGCAATCCAGGCGGGCTGGTACTTCACCAGCGACACCGGCTTTTTCGACGAGGATGGCGACCTCTTTGTGACCGGCCGAGTCGATGACCTGATCATCACCGGCGGCGAGAACGTCAGCCCAGCCGAGATTGAAAACGCGCTGTCGCTGCACCCGGCCGTCGAGGAGGTCGCGGTGGTCGGGCTCCCCGATGAGCAGTGGGGCAAATTGATCGCAGCCTTCATCAAATTACGCCACCCGGTGACCGAAGCCGAACTGGACGCCCATTGCGTCTCCTCGGGACTCGCTCGTTTCAAGCGTCCACGCCGTTACGAATTCATTGACCAGATCCCCAAATCCCCGGTCGGCAAGATCTTGCGCCGCATGCTGGTGGCGCAATACGGCTCCGAAACCGTCAGCTGATCCCCTTCACAATGAGGAAACACGATGAATAACCAGCAGATCGAACAATTTATGGAAACCCAATTCGACGGCTTCACCGTTGAGCTCAGCCTCGACCGCGAACGCGCCGATGTGATTCTGGGTCGCCCGCCGTTCAATGTGATCGCCATGAGCCAACGCGACAGGTTGCGCGAAGTATTCGAAGCCCTGGATGCACACAACGGGATTCGCGTCATCGTGCTGCGCGCCCAGGGCGAACATTTCTCCAGCGGGGGCGACATCAAAGGCTTTCTCGAGGCCTCCCCGGAGCATGTCTCCAAGCTGGCCTGGAACGTCGCGGCACCGGCGCGCTGCACCAAGCCGGTCATCGTCGCTAACCGTGGCTACACCTTTGGCGTCGGTTTCGAGCTGTCGCTGGCATGTGATTTCCGCATCGCGTCCGAGACCACCCGCTACGCCCTTCCCGAGCAGAATCTCGGCCAGATTCCAGGGTCCGGCGGCTCCGCTCGCCTGCAGAAAATCATCGGCATCACTCGCACCAAGCACATGGTCATGCGCGCCAAGCGCATTACCGGTCAGCAGGCCTACGACTGGGGCATCGCCACTGAATGCGTACCGGACGGCGAGCTGGAAAGCACCGTGGACGCGCTGGTCGACGAACTGCGTCGTTTCTCGCCCTTGGCCCAGCGCACCGCCAAGAAGCTGATCAATGACAACGAGGACGCGCCGCTGACAGTCGCCATAGAAATGGAAGGCCACTGCTACAGCCGGCTGCGCAGCTCGGCAGATTTCAAGGAAGGCGTCGAGGCGTTCCACGGCAAGCGTCAGGCGGTCTTTCGTGGTGAATAAGCGCCGCGGCGGGTAACTCTCACACGTGTGCCGTCCACCGCGGGCGGCGCTCGGCGAACGCACAACAACAAAGCGAAGGCGTTGCCATGTCCCAGAACCTTTCCCATCCGGCAGTCGATATAGCCGCCACCACCGGCGAGCCGACGCTGCGCCGAGCATTCAATTCCAAATCCATCAGCGCCGGCGTGGTCGCTGCCCTGTTCGGCTGCACCGGCCCGGCACTGGTGGTGATCAACGCCGCTGAAGCCGGCCGTCTGAGCAATGCGCAGACGGTCGCCTGGCTGTTCGCAATCTACGTCCTCGGCGGGCTGATCAGCCTGTTTCTGGCGCTGCGCTATCGACAGCCAATCTGCGGCGCCTACACCATTCCCGGCGCGGCGATCCTCGCCGCATCGCTGACCGTCATACCGTTCAGCGATGCGGTGGGTGCCTTCATCATGAGCGACCTGCTGGTCTTCATACTGGGCATCACCGGGCTGATCGGAAAACTGATGCGCTGGCTGCCGATGCCGATCGTGATGGCCATGATTGCCGGCGCACTGATCCGCTTCGCCACCGGCGCGATCGATTCCATCGTCAGCGCGCCGCTGATCGCCGGCGTCGCCGCACTGAGCTTCTTCCTGGTCACACGGTTCACCCGTGCGGTGCCGCCAGTGCTGGTCGCCGGCGTGATCGGGCTGGTGATGGCCTTCGCCCTGGGCCAGCTGCAACCGGCGGACGTGAACATCGCCTGGGTGATGCCGGCCTTCACCGCGCCGAGCTTCTCGCTCGATGCCTTCCTGGCCATCACCGTTCCACTGACGGCGCTGGTGATCGGCGCGGAAAACGCCCAGGCCACCGGAGTGCTGATGGCCGAAGGATATCGCCCGCCGGTCAACGCGATGACGGTTATCAGCGGCATCGGCGGCGTGCTGGCCGGGCTGCTCGGTGGTCACAACGCCAATATCGCCGGTCCGATGACAGCCATCTGTTCTTCCGAGCAGGCCGGCGACGATCCGCGCCTGCGCTACGGCGCGGCGATCGTCAATGGGGTGCTGTTCGGGCTGTTCGGATTGTTCGCGGGGCTGGCGGTGCCCTTCATTCTGGCCTTCCCCAAGGCGTTGATCGTGGTGGTCGCCGGGCTGGCCATGATCGGCGTGCTGCTGGGCGCGCTGCAGCAGGCATTCCAGAAAGGCGGCGTCTGTCAGATCGGTGCATTCGTGGCGTTGGCCGTTGCGATGAGCCAGTTCTCGTTGCTGGGCATCAGCTCGCCATTCTGGGCACTGCTGTTCGGCGTCGCGGTGTCCGCGCTGCTCGGTGAAATCCGCGCTGAACGGCGCCAATAGCCCCTGCGCGAATAGCTAGAGCACTGCCTGATGGCCCGTATCAAAAATCGTTAATGGCCAGGCCATCCGACAGGCAGCAAGATGAATCCGCCGCCGATGCCCTGCATCGGCCGAGCAGACAACCGATAAGAAAAACAACGGTGAACCGTCATGATCCTTCGCCAGACCTCCGGGTTGCCGGCCCGTCTCGCCGCCTCCAGTGCTCCTATCCCAGGCTCGAACTGCGCGCACGCCCGCCCTCCGCGCAGCGCCACCATGTTCCGGCCTCAAGCCGCCACCGTGCAGGACTGACCCCATGAGAAAATTCGTCAATCCCGCCTCTTTCGTAGCGCTCTGCTGGTCGGCGTTCCAGATCTACATGGTTTACGGCACGCCGCTGGACCTGATCGTCGCCGTGCCGATCCACATCATGTTCGGCCTGGTGCTGACCTTCATCACCCACCCCCTGCGCAAGCAGGACCTCGGTCATTTCAACGTGGTGCGCGCCTCGGACTACTTGCTGGCCACCGTGGCGGTCGCTATCGGCCTGTTCTACCTGTTCAACGCTGAACAGCTGACGATGCGCATCGCCATGGTCGATCCTCTGCGGCCGATCGACCTGGTGATCGGCATCACCACCATCGTCCTGGTGATCGAGGCCGTGCGCCGCGCGCTGGGCTTGGGTCTGACCGTGGTCATCTTGGTGTTTCTGGTCTACCAGTTCATCGGCCCGCAGCTGCGTGACATCCCGATGCTCGGCATCATCGGCCACGATGGCGAGCCGACCCGCCTGTTCCTCGAAACCTTTCTTGATGTGCAGGTACTGCAGAACGAAGGCGTGTTCGGTATCCCCAGCATCGTCTCCTACGGCCAGGTCTTCTACTTCCTCCTATTCGGCGCCTTTCTCCAGTTGTTCGGCGGCGGTCAGCTGTTCATGGACCTGTCCGTGCTGTTGGTCGGTCGCTTCCGTGGCGGCATGGCCAAGGTCTCGATCGTCTCCTCGACGCTGTTCGGCTCGGTCAGCGGCAGCGCCACGGCCAATGCCGCGGTAATGGGCATGTTCACCATCCCGGCGATGAAGAAATCGGGCATGAGCGCCGAGCAGGCCGCAGCCGTCGAAGCGGCCTCCTCCACCGGCGGCCAACTGATGCCACCCGTCATGGGCGCAGCGGCCTTCTTGATCGCCCAGTTCATGGGCATTCCCTACGCCGAGGTGGCGATCGCTGCGCTGATTCCGGCGCTGCTGTTCTACGTCGCGCTGTATTTCGTCGTCGACCTGCTGGCGCGGCGCAAGGGCCTGGCCGGCCTCAAGCGCTCGGAGCTGGGCACTACCTGGAACAGCGTGCTCAAGCGGTTGTACCTGCTGGTCCCGGTGTTCGTGCTGGTCTACCAGATCATGGCCGGCCGGGCTCTGAGTTCGGCGACCCTCGAGGCTATCTGGATCACCCTGGTGTTCGGCCTCTGCACTCGCGCTTGGGAAGGCTTTCGCGCCGAGGGCGGGCATGGCGTGTTGAAGGCTGCGGGCTCGGTAGTCAGCGATTCGATACAGGCGCTGGACTCCGGTGCGCGCGGTGCCATCGCCGTGGCCATCCCCTGCGCCGGAGCCGGCATCGTGGTCGGCATCGCCTCGATGACCAACCTCGGCCTGACCTTCGGCAGCTTCGTCACCGCGCTGTCCGGCGGCATGCTGATCCCGGCGCTGCTGCTGGTGATGTTCATGGTCATCGTGATGGGCATGGGCATGCCGACCACTGCGGCCTACATCATGGGCGCCATCCTCGCGATTCCGGCGCTCGACAAGCTCGGCATCCCGGCGCTGTCGTCGCACTTTTTTGTGCTGTATTTCGCCGCGCTGTCGATGGTCACGCCACCGGTGGCCCTGGCCGCGTTCGTCGCAGGCGGCATCGCCAAGGCGGATGTCTGGAAGACCGGCTGGGTGGCGTTCCGCTACAGCCTGGCCGGGTTCCTGGTGGCCTTCGCCTTCGTCTTCAGCCCAGCGTTGCTGCTGCAGGGCGACTGGCAGGCCATCGTTCCCGCCGTGGTCACCGCGGTGATCGGCTGCTACGCCCTGGCCGGGTGTGTGGCCGGCTACCTGCGCGCCCACAACTCACTGCTGGAATCGGCGCTGTTGCTGGTCGCCGCTGCGTTGCTGATTGCACCGGTGCTCAAGGCGTCGCTAGGCGGGCTGGTCCTGCTCTGCGCGGTCTGGGTGTGGCAGAGCCGCAAATCCAGAGCCGCGCGGGCGGGCTGTGTGCTGGGACGATCCGGGGTCTAGCGCCACGGGATCAGCTGAATTCAACCAAGGAGAACAACAAGATGAAAAAGATCCTCGCGAAATACGCGGCAGTTGCCCTGCTGGGCACCGTCGGCCTCTGCGGCGACGCGCTGGCCGCCGAACCCGTGAACGTCAAGTTCGCTGCCGGCCCCACCGGTACCACCTGGTACGCCTACGCCGGCGCCCTGCGCGGCGAAATGCTCCAGCGCCTGCCAGAAGGCTCAACGGTCGATATCCAGGGCACGCCAATGGCAATCGCCAACACCAAGCTGCTGGCGGCCAAGCGCGCCGACATCGGTCTGATATTCCCCCCGGTGGCCGCCTGGGCCCAACAGCCCTTCGGCCCATTCGACCGCAAGATCGAAAACGTGCGCGGGTTGGTGGGCGGCATCGACCAGTACTACCAACGCATCACCGTGCAGACTGACAGCGATATCCAGTCCATCGCCGAGATCAAGGAGAAGAAACTGCCAGTGCGCATCGGTACCGGTCCGCAGGGCAGCCTGAATGAATACATCGCCAAGTTGATCCTCGAAGCCAACGGCCTGAGTTATGAAGACATCGAGTCCTACGGCGGCAGCATCGGAAAATCGAACCTGAGCATCCTGCAGGACCAATTCGGCGACAAGAAGCTGGATATGATCATCGGCATCACCACGGCCGGACACCCGAACACCGCGCAACTGTCGATCACCCCCGGCCAGCGCTTCCTCGACCTCAGCGAGGAAGCTATCGCCTATCTGGAGAAATTCGGATTCGTGCGCGCCACCATGCCGGCCAACATGTTCGAAGGTCAGGATGCAACCGTAGAAGGCGTCGGCTTCAGCACCTCGCTGTACGCCACGCAGTCGATGTCCGACGATGACGCCTACGCCATCACCAAAGCCGTCATGGAAGGCCAGGACGCCCTCAAACGTTCGTTCGGCTCGATGAAGGACTGGACCGCCAAAGGCTCGGCGCAGCCGGCCAATCTTGCCGCCCCGCTGCATCCAGGTGCACGCAAGTACTACCAGGAAGCGGGACTGCTAGAGTGAATCCGACCTGCACGGGCCCGGTCCGTGCAGCCTTTGTCAGCCGACTCAGCGAGGCCCCGATGACAGAAGACAACAGACCCGACGGCGGCCAGGCCATCGTCGAGTTGCTCCGGCGCAACGGCGTCGACAGAGTGTTCACGGTCCCTGGAGAAAGCTTCCTGCCCGTGCTCGACGCGTTGCACGACGCCCCCGACATCGCCCTGGTAGTTTGCCGTCAGGAAGGCGGGGCCTCGATGATGGCCGAGGCCTACGCCAAGACCACCGGACGCCCAGGCGTCTGCTTCGTCACCCGCGGGCCGGGCAGTGCCAATGCGTTGGCCGGGCTGCATGTCGCCGCGCAAGACTCGACGCCGCTGCTGATATTCATCGGCCAGGTACCGCGCAACTTCCAGCAACGCGAAGCCTGGCAGGAAATCGACGTCGGCGCGCTGTTCGGTTCGGTGGCCAAGTGGGCCACTGACATCCAGGAGGCCGCGCGTCTGCCGGAATACTTCTCTCGCGCCTTCAGCACCGCCCGTTCCGGACGACCGGGCCCGGTGGTTCTCGGCCTGCCGGAGGATCTGCTGTACGAACGCATCGAGCCGGTCCAGGTCGGCCCTGCGCCGATCAGCCAGGGCTACCCAGCGCCACAAGCGATGACCCGGCTGCGTGAGATGCTAGCCGAAGCCCGGCGACCATTGGCGATCTTTGGTGGCTCCGGCTGGAGCGCCGAGGCTCGTCAGCAATTGCAGAGGTTCGCCGAAACCCAGGGCCTGCCGGTGGCCACCGCCTTTCGGCGTCAGGATCGTTTCGATAACGGCCACCCCAACTATGCCGGTGACGCGGGTCTGGGCATGAACCCCGAACTCGCCAAACTGATCGATGAGGCCGACCTGCTGATCGCCGTCGGCACCCGGCTGGGCGATATCACCACCCGTCATTACGAACTGGTGAAGGTGCCCAAGCCAGGGCAGAAACTGATCCACATCCATCCCGACCCGCACGAGCCCGGACGTGTGCGGGTACCGGATCTGGCGATCTGCGCCGCGGTGCAAGGCTTTGCCGAGGCGGCCGCCGGGTTCGAATCAAGCGATATCTCTGCCGAGCGCCAAAGCTGGCTGGCGCGCGCGCGTGAAAGCCGCGTCGCCTGGCAGCAGCCGACCGAGCTGCTCGGACCGGTACAGCTCGGTGAGATCGTTGCCTGGCTGGGACGCCGGTTGCCGCCCGAGGCGGTGATCAGCAATGGCGCCGGCAATTACACACTCTGGGTGCACCGGTTCTACCCGTTCCGCGGTTGGGGCAGCCAACTGGCACCGACGTCCGGTTCGATGGGCTACGGCCTGCCTGCGGCAATCGCTGCCAAGCTCGCCCAGCCGTCACGACCGGCGGTGTGCTTCGCTGGCGATGGCTGCTTCCAGATGACCTGCCAGGAACTGGCGACCGCCATGCAGTACGGCGCCAACGTCATTGTCATCGTGGTGAACAACGGCTCCTACGGCTCGATCCGCATGCACCAGGACAAGCACTACCCGGGCCGCCGCTATGGCACCGATCTGGTCAACCCGGACATGGTTGCCCTGGCCCAGGCATACGGCGCTGGTGCCACGCGGGTGGAGCGGACCGAAGCATTCGCCGAAGCGTTCGAACAGGCGCTGGCCGCGGACCGCCCGTACCTGATCGAGCTGGTGTTGGATCCCGCGATCCTGCGTCCCTGAAAACCTCCCCGGTAGGCCTGCCCTTACGGCGATGGGCAGCCGCACTGAGGCGTTTGCACTGGGCCTCCCGGCCGCAGGCCAACCGACAGCTACCGCTACGCCAAGGTCAGATCGCAGGGCGTCCGGGCGCCTTTTCGACCAGATGATCAGACATCGCCGATGCTGATGGCGAGCATCAGAAAACCCTAATAGGCAGACTTGTTCGGCGCTCCTAGCATGGCCAAAACAATAACCACGAGAGAACTCGCCATGCCGTCCACGCCCTCCTCCTCGGTCGATTCCACTGCAGCTACCCAGCCGGTTGGCGCCAGTCTGCGCGGCTGGCTGGATCATCTACAGAAGACTCAGCGGCTGAGCGTGATCCGCCCGGGTACCGAGCTTCGCTTCGGCGTTGCGGCCATCGCCAATCGCCTGGACGGTCACAGCGCGTCGCTGTTTCTGCAACCCGATGGGCACATGATTCCGGTGATTTCGGGGCTGCTCTCGGACCGTCAATGGATGGCCGAGGCGATGGGCGTCGAGCCCAGCCAGGTCCTGGCCCGCTTCGAGCAAGCTTGCCTCGAGCCCTCGCCCTGGCAGGAAGTGACCGAGCCCGCCTGTCAGCAAGTGGTGCATCACGAGGTCGACCTGCTCACGCAACTGCCCATCCCCACGCACAACGAACACGACAGCGGTGCCTACATCACGGCCGGTTTGCTGATCACCCGAAATCCACGTACAGGCGTACAGAACGTTTCCATCCATCGGCTGCAAGTCAGCAGCGCCAATCGTCTCGGTGCTTTGTTGCTGCCACGCCATACCCTGGCCTATTTCCAGGAGACCGAGCGCAACAACGAAGACCTCGAAGTCGCCGTGGTGGTCGGCTGCGACCCCCTGACGCTCATGGCCTCGCAGGCTATCGTGCCCATCGATCACGACGAACTGGAAATCGCCGGTGCGCTGCGGGGCCGGCCGCTGCCAGTGGCGAAATGCGTGACCAACCGCATTCGGGTGCCGGCCGATGCTGAGATCGTCATCGAGGGTCGCCTGCTGGCCAACACACGCGAGGAAGAAGGCCCGTTCGGCGAATTTCCGCAGTACTACGGCGAGCGCGCCGAGCGCCATGTGATCGAGGTGGACGCCATCACCCACCGCCAATCGCCGATGTTCCACACCATCGTTGGCGGTGGCCTGGAGCATTTGCTGCTCGGCGGCATTCCGCGCGAAGCGACCATGCTCGCTCACCTGCGACGCAGCTTCCCGTCGGTGCGCGATGTGCATCTGGCGCGCGGAGGGGTATGTCGTTATCACCTCTACGTGCAGATCGACAAACGCTCGGAAGGGGAAGCGAAGAACGTGATTCTCGGCGCGCTCGGCGGCCACTACGACATCAAGCACGTGGTGGTGGTCGACACCGACGTCGACATACACAACCCCACCGAGGTCGAGTGGGCGGTGGCAACACGCTTCCAGGCGGATCGCGATCTGGTGCTGATCCACGAAGCCCAGGGGTCCAAGCTCGATCCCTCCACCCGTGACGGCGTCGGCTCGAAGATGGGCTTCGATGCCACCGTGCCGTTGGCGGCGCCACCGATGCGTTTCAAGCGCATCCGAGTGCCGGGCGAAGCCGAAGTGAACCTTGCCGATGTCTGCCAACCGGCCGGCGACGATTGGGAACGACAGTTCAGCCAGGCGTAGCGGAACCGAACGACCGAGGACGCTAGCCATATACCGCTTCCGTGGCTGGCGCGGTGTGCAGCGGCGGCCGTAGACAGCCAACTGAAGCCACCGCCGAACACCGAGCCGCTAACGGTCACCGCGCTCAGCCCTTCGATCGGCTGATCGATCCGAACAAGTCATACCCGACAGGAGAAGCCCATGCAGGTCCGACACTTCATCGACGGAGAGTGGTGCGAGAGCGGTCAGTGGAGCGACAGTCTCGATCCGGCCAATGGCGAGATCATCGGCCGGTTTGCCGATGGAGGATTGGCCGAAGCCCAAGCCGCCGTAGACGCGGCGTCACGCGCGTTCGTAGCACCGCAGTGGTCGCAGAATCCGCGTCTGCGTCAACAGATCCTGCTGGAATGGGCAGCCGCGCTCGGCAGTCGTCAGGAGGAGCTGGCGATTCTGCTCACGCGAGAAAACGGTAAGGCGCTTGCGCAATCGCGCGGCGAGGTGGCGGGCGCCATCTCCGAAATTCTCTACTACGCCGGCTTGGCTCGTCATATTCCAGGTCACGTACTGGAAGTGGCTCCCGGCGAATTTTCCACCATGCTTCGTGAGCCCGCGGGGGTAGCCGCGCTGATCATTCCCTGGAACGCCCCGGCCGTTCTGCTGGTGCGAGCATTGGCGCCTGCGCTGGCGGCGGGCTGTACCTGCGTGATCAAGCCGGCAGCACAAACTGCACTGTTCAACGCCGCATTTCTCGAACCTTTGTTGCAACTGCCTACGCTGCCACGCGGTGCCGTCAATTTGTTCGCCGAAACCGGTCACGCCGGTGCAGCGTATCTGGTCGCCTCACCCGAAGTGGATGTGCTCAGTTTCACCGGCTCGACGGCAACCGGAACACGGATCATGCAGGACGCGGCTCCGACCATGAAGAAACTGTCGTTGGAGTTGGGTGGCAAATCTTGCTGCCTGGTGCTTGAAGATGCGGACATCGCCGCTGTCGCACCTAAGCTTGCCGCCGCGTCGACGATCATTTCAGGCCAACAGTGCACGGCTGCCCGCCGCGTATTGGTACACGCCAGCCGCCTGGCGGAAATGAAAACGGCGCTCACCGCCGCGCTTTCCGAGGTCCGCCTCGGCCATGGACTGGAGACAACCACACAGATGGGGCCGTTGATCGACTGGCGTTCTCGCGACCTGGTGGGCCAGCGCATCGCCGAAGCGATGGACAGTTGTGACGAGGTACTGCTTGCCGGCAACCAGCCGGGTGGCCCGCTGGAAGCCGGCGCCTTTCTCTCTCCAACGCTGATCGCCCATCGCGACAGTGCGGCGTTCTTCTGTCAGGAGGAAATCTTCGGCCCCCTGCTTGTCGTGGAAGCATTCGAGGACGACACCGAAGCGGTAGTACGTGCCAACCATTCGGCCTTCGGCCTGGCGGCGAGCATCTGGACACGGGATGGCGCTCGCGCCATGCGCCTTGCCCGGGTGCTGCGCAACGGCACCGTATGGATCAACGACCACAACAAACTGTTCGCCGAGGCCGAAACGGGCGGCTACCGCAAAAGCGGGCTGGGACGATTGCACGGCTACGATGCGCTGCTGGATTTTACAGAGCTCAAGCACGTCTACCAGAATGTCGGCACCCTATAGGTCGCCAACTTGCCGAGGTTCAGAGATGGAACTGCGCCAACTGAGATACTTCACCTGCCTGTATGAAGAGGGCTCGGTCACCAAGGCGGCGCAGCGTCTGAACATCGTGCAGCCCGCCTTGTCGATGCAGATCGCCAAGCTGGAAGAGGAACTCGGCCAACCGCTGTTCGAGCGCACGCCCAAAGGCATGACGCCGACCGAGGCCGGCGTACAGGCCTATCGTCTGTTCATGCCGATCCTCGGTGAGCTGCTCGAAGCACGGCAAACGTTGATCGACCGTAGCGGCAAGATTGGCGGACGAATCAACGCCGGGCTGATCGCTTCGGCTGCCAACCAGGCGCTGGCCAGCACCCTGGCCTACTTCGTCGAGCACCACCCGGACGTTGAGCTTCAGGTCAGCTACGGCTACAGCCAGGACCTGATCGATCGCGTGTTGTCCGGGGCACTGGACTTCGCCGTTATCAACCAGAGCTTCCAGCAGGAGCACCTGAACCGGATCGATATCCTCGACGAAGAGCTGCTCGTCGCAACCGGCGCCACGACCCGATTGCGCATGCAAACGCCCGTGCCGCTCGCCGAGCTGGCTCAACTGAAACTGGTGCTGCCGTCCCGCCGCCACGGCTTGCGCATCGTCATCGATCAGGCCCTCGCGGTGCATGGCATCGAATTGGCCCCGCATCTCGAGCTCGACGACCTGACCGTGATCGAGAGTTTTCTACGTCGCAGCGACTGGATCAGCCTGCTTCCGGCAACCGTCTTACAGCGCGGCCTCGAGGAAGGCGCTTTGCGCGCCTATCCAATCGCCACCCCTGGCATCACCCGCCGCATGGTCTGCGTGCATGACAGCCGCCGCCCCCTGACGCCTGCCGCCACGCTGTTCATCGACATCATCAGCAAGACGCTGGGCACCGCTCTCAACGCCATCCATTTCTATAAGGAAGGCGCGATACAGGACACTGAACATGACATCAGCTAATCCGAGTCCACAGCGGCTCATCATCGGTATATCCGGCGCCTCTGGCGCGATATACGGCGTGCGTCTACTGGAATTGCTGCGCGACACACCGATCGAGACTCATTTGATGGTCACCAAATCGGCGCTGATCACCCTCGCTCACGAAACCGGCCTCTCCTGGTCGGAGCTCAAGACCATGGCGACGGTGAACTATTCCAATCAGGACATCGGTGCGGCCATCGCCAGCGGCTCGTTCAAGACCATGGGTATGATCGTCGCTCCGTGTTCGGTGCGTACAATGTCGGAAATCGCCAGTGGCGTGACGTCCTCACTGCTCACCCGCGCCGCAGACGTGATCCTGAAGGAGCAACGTCGCTTGGTGTTGATGGTTCGTGAGACGCCGTTGCACCGGAACCATCTACGCACCATGACCGAACTGGCTGAACTCGGCGCAGTAATCGCACCACCGGTCCCGGCGTTCTATGCGCGCCCAGCTTCGATCGACGACATGGTCAACCATACGCTCGGACGCGTCCTCGATATGTTCGATATCGAGCTGGGCATCGTGCGGCGCTGGCGTGACGAGCCCGAAGCCGTCCCGACGCTCGATGACATCGAGGCGTTGAACGCCGCCGAGAATGCGTGAGATGAGGCAGCTGTCAGTAAACCAGCCGGGCTCCGCCAGGCTAGGTTTGGAGTATCGCCAGGTAGTCCTCGATCAGATCGAGGGTCCGATCGCGGGCCTGGTTCTGCGGAAAGTGTCGACAGTTATCGAGAAACTCGACGCGGCTGTCAGGCACAAGCTGTTCGATCAGTTCCAGCTGCTCGGCCGTTGCGTATTCGTCATCGCGTCCTTGTACCGCCAGAATCGGCAGTGCGATACGCGGCAGCTGATCAAGCAAATTCCAACCGCTGAATTCCGACCGCAACCAGGTATCGCTCCACCCGCGGAACGCACAATCGGTGTTGTCGCCATGATGGATGGCGAGCCGCTCACGCAAATGGCCGGTGCGAAACGCATCGAGGGTTCGCCGGATGCCGGCGAGGCTCGCTTGCTCGACGGTCACGTGCGGTGCCAGGGCTACCACACCCCGAACACGAGGATCATTGCGCGCCGCATAAGCCAGCGCGATCGAGGCGCCATCGCTGTGGCCGACGAGCACCACACGCTCGAGCGCCAGCGAATCGAGTACGCGTGCCAGCTCGTCCGGGCCGGCCACGCTCAGGTAGTCCAGCCCACGCGGCAACGGCACCGGGCTCGATGCGCCGTAGCCCTGGCGGCTGTACGCGAGTACTGGCCAGCGCGTCCTGGCAGCCAACGCCTCGGGAAAATCCTTCCACAGCGCGACGCAACCCAATCCCTCATGCAGCAGAACGAGCGTCGGGTGGGTCGGATCCGTGGTATGCAGCAATCGGTATTCGAGTTCCGCCGTACCGATGTCGAGAACAGAGCAAGACATTTCACAGGTTTCCTGAACACAACGAACCCGAAGGGTAACCGATTGCCGGCGCCCACCAGTGCGTTGTCAGCAGCCAGGGGAAAACGACATGCAACATCTTGATCTGCGGGTGATCGAACAGGCCCTGCAATGGGTAGCAAACGGGCAGGATGTGTGGTTCTGCACGGTGCTGTCGACCTATGGCTCAGCACCACGAGCACCAGGCGCCCTCCTCGTTGCCCGCGCCGATGGCGCCCATGCAGGCTCGCTGTCCGGTGGCTGCGTCGAGGAGGAGTTTCTTGCCAGCTTGGCGCAGGGCGAGCTGCAAGCGCCCGCGCAAATCGTGCGCTACGGCGAGTCGGACGATGATCGGCGCCGTCTGCGGCTGCCCTGCGGGGGCATCTTGCAGATACTGGTGGAACATCATGCGCCTAGCGAGGCATGGCGAACCCACCTGTTAACACTCCAGGCAACGCTGCAGGGCCAGCGGCGTTTGCTGCGCCGCGTGGATCTGACCAGCGGATTCGCTGAGTTGCTGCCGGACCATGGCGGCGAGCAGACATGTATCAAGGGGGAACACGTGGAAATCCGTGTCGGCCCAGCGCTACGACTGCTGCTGGCCGGCGTATCGCCAGTGGCGCAAGCCTGCGCCAGCTTTGCCCGCACGCTGGGTTGCGAAGTGATCGCCTGCGATCCGCGCGAGGACATGCAAGGCATGCTGATCGAAGGCATTGAGGTGCAACCGGTGTTACCGTCCGTGTTCATCGCCTCCGGTGGATGTCACGAAGCCACCGCCGTGGTCGCGCTGACCCATGATCCGCGTATCGATGATCTGGCGCTGATGGAGGCCGTACGAACCCCGGCGTTTTATATCGGCGCCATGGGCTCACGACTCACCTCAGCCAAACGGGCCGAAAGACTGCAACGCGTCGGCGGGCTTACCCAGGAAGAAATCGAACGTATCCATATGCCCATCGGGCTCGACCTGGGTAGCAAGACGCCCGCCGAAATCGCCCTTTCGGTGATGGCTGATGTGCTGCGCGTTTATCGAGGCAAGGCGCGGGATGCGCTATGAAGCGCGCCGGGAATGTCTGGTCGCCTTGCCAGCCAGCCAGCCAGCCAGCCAGCCGACGATCGAGGACGTCGTGATACATGGCTCGATCGTTGATCCATCCACAGCCGCCGGCCGTCATGGTCCCGGCCTTACATCGAGGTGCTAAGGATGTCCATTGCCCAACGTGTATTTCATGGAAAGTTCGGCCGGGTTGCGCTCCTCGACATGGACAAGCCGCTGGTCACCCACTCGCATCACGAATGCCATGTGTTGGTGAAGGCGGCCGGGGCGGATACCTTCTTCAAAGTCAATGGCCGCCAGGTTCCGCTCACCGACCGCAGCGCTGTGCTGGTCAACGCCTGGCAGCCGCACTATTACGACTACCAACAGGGCGCCGAGTACACACAGATACTGGCGCTCTACATCGAGCCGGCGTGGCTGGCAGACGCTCAGCAGTCATTGGCGCTCAGCGGCCATCCCGAGTTCTTCTCCCAGCCCTGTATCGAGCTCAGTGGCAAGAATCGGGCGATGGCCGACCGGCTGATCGCCGAGGCTTACTCGTCCAGCCTCGTTCCACTGGAGCGTATCGAGTTTCTACTGTTCGACTTTCTGATCGAGCTGATCGAGGACTTTTCTCAATGGCAACACCTTCGCCGATTGGGACTTCCGCCTCGACAGGGGTTCGCCGATGCGCGCATCCGCCGAGCCTGCGAATACCTGCAGACGCACCTGGACGACCCGGATTGCATCGCAAACGCCGCGTTGGCTGGCGGCTTGTCGCGTGCACATTTTTTTACCCTGTTCCGACAGAACACCGGTATGACGCCCATGCTGATGCTCAACGATGCACGCATGCGTCAGGCCTTCTCTTGGCTGGAACGCGAACGAAGCGGAACCTTGGGTAAGCTCGCCGAGAATCTGGGCTTTTCCGAGCAAGGGCATTTCACGCGGTTCTTTCAACAGCACATCGGCGCCTCGCCGAGCCAATACCGCCGGGTCGTGGACAGTTACCCGTCCGATCTACCCAAGTAAGGCTCTCACTCTGAAACGCCGCCCCACCGGGGCGGCATCTGACTCAATGCTGATGATCCGCCTTGCGAAAACTCAGCGAGGTGAACATACCGCGAACGCGAGCATCCGGGTCTTTGCTGGCGATGCTCGTCGAGGCGCCGATTACGTTGAACTCCCGGTTACGCACCGGAACGACGGCCTTGCCCTGGGCGTCGGTGGTCGCGACGACATGATCCGGGTCGTTGATGTAGTCACCGAACAGCTCGATGCCTTCGGCGGGTTTGCCATCGACAAGCACCTGTACCGGCAACGCGTCGCCCATATTCAGCGATAGCGGATCGACCTGGGGCACGATGACCAGCTTGAGTTTATCCAGCGCTGGCAGCTTCGCGCCCTCTTCGAGCAGCGCAAGGCTGTATTTGTAATAGCGCCCGGAATCCAGCGCGTCGGGCACCTGGCTTTCACCGACATTGCGCCATGTTTTATCCGGGGCTTGCGTCCAGTAGCCGTTGTCCAGCGCCACCGCGATCACGGCTGGCGGCTGTAGGGGTTGCAGCCGTGCGTGGTCACCGAGACGCTCGACCGTGACCGGGATTCGCCCGCCATGCAGGTCGGTCGCCCAGGCGCCGGAGATTTTCTTGGCGTCGTAGGCGTTGTCTTCGGCGCCATGACCGTAGATCACCTCGATATTGCCACGGCGCTCCTCTGTCCACATGCCATGAGCCGAGGCCTGTCCAGCCATCAACATGGCTATCAACGCCGCGGCGATTTTTGCGTGTTGCTTGTTCATTCGTTTTCCTTGCGGTCTGGTGGGCCTGGCTCGCGGATCGAGCCGGGGCGGTCGTTACAAATTCAGTGACAGGCTTAAACTGAGGTTGCGCGGGTCGCCCGGCATCACCCAGACGCTGCTGTAGGAGCGCTCGTAATAGGTACGATCGAAGGCGTTGTTGAGGTTCACACCCAGGGTCAGGTCCGGGGTCGCCTTGTAACGTGCGAGCAAATCCACCGTGGTGTAGCCCGGCAGTTCGAAGCCACTGTCCGAAACGTTGCCGGAACGGTCGCCGACGTAGTTAACGCCACCACCGAGCTCCAGGCCTTGCAGCCCTCCGTCGAGGAATTCGTACACGCCAAGTAGGCTGCCGCTGTGTTCTGGCACGTTGAGCAGACGGCTGCCGCGCTCGATGGTGTTGTCCTTCGTCACCTCGGCGTCGACGTAGGCATAAGCGCCGATCAGGCGTATCTCATCGGTGATTTGGCCGGTCAGTTGCAGATCGATACCCCGGCTGCGCACTTCTCCGGCTGCGATCTGGCTGCTCGTATCGGCCGGGTTGGCGGTGAGCACGTTTTCTTTGGTCAGGTGGAAGGCAGCAATGGTCATGCCCAGGCGGCTGTCGAGCAGATCCAGTTTTAAACCGGCCTCATAGCCAACCCCCTCCTCCGGATCGAACGGCCGGTTAGCGGCATCGGCACCACTGTTGGGTTTGAACGATTGCGAAGCGTTGGCGAATACCCCGACCTCGGGTATGAACTGGTACAGCGCGCCGATACGCGGGGTGATTTTCTCGTGCGTCTGCTCCGTGCGCTTGCCGTTGATTTCGTTGTCCAGACGATGCTCGTAATGGTCGTAGCGAGCGCCGATGACGCCGAAGAGTTTTTCGGTAAAACGCATCTGGTCTTGCAGATTCAACGAACGGGAATGGACCAGCTCGTGACGGTCGGTGCTACGCCCGCCCGGACCGATGCTGAACGGTGGTCGCGGCTGACCATAGACCGGTTGGTAAATATCGATTTGCGAAATCGGCTGGGAACGCAGCAGTTGCTCACTCTTGGCGTAGCGCTCGTATTCCGTACCGATGAGCAGGTTGTGCTCGACGCTGCCGGTATACACCAAGCCACGCAATTCGAGCTGGGTGATGCTGTCCTGCCAATCGAAATCGCGATAGCGGTACTCGCGATTGAGCGTGCGCCCATCGGCAGCAAGAGTACTCGCCTCAGTAGCACCACCGTTCAGGCGCCCCTGCTTGTAGTGGCTGGCCAGGCGGACCGTCCAATTGGTGTTCAGGTCATGCTCGATCTCGGCCTGCAGGCTTTCGTTGTTGTTGTCGATCTCGCCATCACCGGGCTCGCCGAAAAAGTCGGAACGCGAGACGCTGCCAAGGTGATCGTTGGGCGCAACCACGCCTCGGTCGAATACCTGGCTGCTGCGGATCACCTCCGCTTGCACCAACAAACGGGTTTGCGGCGACAGCTCCCAGCTGAACGCCGGTGCGATGAATTGGCGTTCACCGGAGCGGTAATTGCGGAAACTTTTGTTGTCCTCCACCGCCAGATTCATCCGGTAGAGAACCTTCCCGTCTTCATCCAGCGGCGTATTCACATCCAGGCTGCTGCGGTAGCGATCCCAGCGACCGGCACTCAGATCCAGACGGGCGAACCGATCGTACTCCGGACGCTTGCTGACGATATTGATGGTGCCGCCCGGGTCGCCACGACCATAAAGGCTGGACGCCGGCCCCTTGAGCACATCGATGCGCTCGACGTTCGATGGATCCTGCGGATTCATATAGCCACGGTTGACGCTGAATCCATCCTTGTAGAATTCCGAGGTGCTGAGACCGCGAATGCTGTACTCGTACATCGTCAGGCCGCCAAAGTCGTTCTGGCGCGCCACGCCTCCCGCATAGTCCAGCGCCTTCTCGATCCGCGGGCTGCCGAGGTCATCAAGGACCGTGGCGGGAATGACACTTACCGCCTGCGGGACCTCCTCAAGCGGACTGTCTGTTTTGGTTGCACTGGCCGAACGCCGAGTGCGATAGCCCCGGGCTTCGTCGTCCTCTCGATCCGCCGTGACCACCACCTCTTCGAGCACCGTGGTTTCGGCCTCTTGCGCCCACGCCGGCATGGCGGCCAAGCCCGTCATTGCCGCCATGCCGATAAATCCTGTTGAAACTCTTTTACGCATCACGACCTCTAACAGATGTTATATCGTAACATTTGATAGAAGCGTTTCGTTGCTGTCAAGATCGCGTGGTGCGCCGGGTCGGGTGTTGGTCAGCACCTCTCGTAATGCGAGCCGGATTGAGCAAACGATCTATAACGAGAACTGCCTCGTCTGGTCTACCCAGCGGCATCCTCGTCCAGCCGACGGCCGCACCCGAGCGGCGTGAGTCTCCAGAGCGTAGGCCGTACCCAGCGAGCGACTCTCCTGACGCGTGTTTGTAAGCGCTACGTAGCGGCGGCTATCACTCTGTTCTTGCCTGCCGCCTTGGCGAGCAATAAGGCAGCATCGGCTCGATGAAGCCCTTCCCGAAGCATCTCGTCTGCCCCCAGCACTGACGTGCCAATGCTGGTTGAAAGGCGTGACGGAAACCCCACAGATGCCATGCGCACCGCGTGACAAAGACGTTCGGCGATGGGCGTGATTTCACTCTCGTTCCTCACCGGCGCCAATACCACGAACTCCTCGCCGCCCAACCGACAAAGGATATCGCCCTCGCGCAGCATGCTGGTCATTGCTTGCGCTGCCAGCTTCAGCGCTTCATCACCGGTGGCGTGGCCGTATCGTTCGTTGATCCGTTTGAAGTTGTCCAAGTCACAGTACGCGATAGCAACCCTGTGGTTTTTCGGCAGATTCGAACGAATGACATCGAACAAACGCGTCAAGCCCAGACGGTTCCAGGTGCCTGTCAAAGGATCGATCATGGCCATGCGCTGTTCGCGCCGAAGTGCTTCGCGAAGCTCGGCGATCTGCGCTTTCTGGCTGGATACCCGTATGTAGCCTTCCGCCAGATGCGCCCATTGCCGCAGATGATCGATGCACAGGTCGTTGAGGCTCCGCGCTTTCGAATCGAGCAGGCAGAATGCGCCGATACGGTGCCCGGCGATGATGAGCGGCTGGCCTGCAAAAAAACGGACGCCGAGAGCCCTGAATGGGCTATTGGATAAGCGATCGTCAACCGCACCATCGGCGATCACGAGTGTTTTATCCATCGGCGCATTCTGTAGCCATCTGGCTATCTCATCGTTGTCGCCAACGCCCTTGAGCGTCGTTCCTGCTGCCAATCGCCCCAGCTCGTCACCGAATATCGAGAGCAGTACCGTATCGACTGACAGGAGGCGCCTTGCCAGATCGCAAAGCGTATCCAGATAACCGTCCACCGACGTTTCGACCAAATCGGCCGTCTCGGGCGTGGGGAGATGCTGCTTCTCCACGGGATAAAGTGATGAAAACATAACAACCAATGCGTTACCCAAAGGGCGAATTTTGCTTATCGATTCACGTGCAGGATGACCGATAACCAGAACGACGGAGGGTCGCCAAGCGCGACGCCGCGAACGCGGCCAGACACAAGGTGCGCCGCGCATAACACACGCGGCCGCCTTATCTGATTGAAATCAAAAGCGCCCAGATCACTGGGCGCTCTGTATAGCTTTCAGGGCGTGTTGTTCCGCTAATCGGTCACATACCGATTTGCGAGACTTCTTCGCTGCTCGCCAAGTTGCGCGCCCTTTCAATCACCACGGTCCTAAGCGCCTGGACATTTACACCCAATCGCTTTTTCGACACGGCCAGCCCGTACGCCGCAATCTCTTCGCTGGTCAGGCCCGCGCCCGTTTGGCCCACCTCAATCAACAGAGCCCCGCCTTTCAGTAGCGCGACCTGCAGATTCAACCAGGTACCGCCAGCGAGAGGCACAACGCCGTGCGAGCTGACTATGCTGGATCGCTCCAGCAAAGGAGACTGACCGACAAGCGACGCCTCCCGCTCCAGCGTAATGCTGCTGCCCAGGTCCGTGGCCGAGTACAGCCCTTGCCCCCTCAGCGGTTGGCCAGGATCGCGGTCATAAAGCGCCAGGGTGTTCGTGGAGGCCGGTTCCAGTCGGGTATCCTCGAGCGTGAGGCTCAGGATTGTTCCCATGCTGAGGGCGGATCCTCGTACAACCGTGGCAGCCTCGCCTGAGCCCTGCGGCGGTTCGGAGCGTTCCGGGACGATGTTGTACAACGTGTCTGCAAGTACCGGCCAAGGACCGATTGAGGTCTCAAGTACAGGTCGATTGGTGGAGCGATCACGCGATAGTTCAGTGCCATTGGCGCCGCTCGGCTCTGCAATCAATCCCGCCGGAACATAGTACGGCGCCTGGATCGTTGCCTCGCCAAACACGGGCGAATCAGCCAAGGTGTAGTTGTCGGCATCCCCGCCAGCCAGTTGCAGTTCCACAGCGACCGTTTTGTTCTGCCCTGCTGCCGGGTCGCTGAACGCCGCGGTACCTGAAGCGCTGATATCGTCGCCGGTAATCACTCCATTGAGCTTCGTATCGCGGATGACGGCAGTGCCATTCCCGTCGTAGACCTTGTCAGCGATATTGACCACCGCGGTGATGGTCTTCCGATCGATATCCGCTTTACCGATCTGCGCACCGGTATCGAAGGCGTAGTTGTTGGCCTCATCGCCGGTCAGAGCGATACCCGAGCCGCTTACCGATTTATCCAGGCCTGCGTTCTTGTCAACGAACGAGCCCGTGCTGCCGCTGGTGTTCACCTTGCCGGCGTCGCCGGCCACCACGCCGATC
>NZ_JYHV01000039.1 GCF_000952685.1 Stutzerimonas stutzeri
ACTATATAAAGAGTATATGAAAAATCCGCCACCTGAACAAAAATCCCGCTAAATGCAAAATCCATATAAAATATTACTATAGAAAACAAAATAGCCATTGATAGAACACCAACAAACCAAAACTCTCCACCCCAAAAATAGTTTTCATGTAGCCCAAAACCTGCGACGGTCACAACCAATATGAAACCCAAAGAACCGAGAACAAGAAGAAGCCTCCTGCACCACTGGCGCTCTCCAAAAATAGCAATGCTCGCGCCTAAAAACCATATAAAAGAATATACTAAAAATTCGATCCTCAAATAAAACAAAAAAATAAACAGGACAAAAAAAGCCATTAATGGAACGACTTTTTTATTAAGCAAACCACAACTCAGCAGCATTGCTAAAATATACAGCTGAAACTCATAATAAAGTGACCAGAGAGGCCCATTCAAACTATGCAAGCCACCCAACATTAAGAAGCTAGAAAAATACTCACGAACGGAGATAGAATATATCTCCCTACCGAAGGAACTCGATATTTTTTCGCTGAATGGATTAATTGCTGATCCAGGAAGCCCCAACCAATAAACAATCAAATAAACAAAAAAAACAACAACCATTGAAAAGACAAATGGCGGATATATCCTTGCCAATCTGGACGATAAATAATCAATCCAGTCAAAGCGGCTATATTTGCGATGATTTGAAATTATACTTTTTGTCACAAGGAAACCACTCAGCAGAAAAAACAAAACGACCGCAAAGACAGCAAGATTTGAAATATAAAATTTATAATCAGAAACCAACTCAATGTTATATAAGAAAACTTGACAAGCATGAGCAAGAACCACTACGACAGCCGATACCCCACGGTAAAAGTCAAATTTAGAAAATGACTCTTTCATTGATCCTCACCCACCTTACGTGGTTTATCCAATAACGAGCATATAAAACACAAACCTAGCACTATCATCAACGGAAAAACAAAATAAAGATACTGAACAATCTCTAAAAGAAAAGCAAAAGGAGAAAAAATCACCAAAGAGATAAAGAACACATACGAAACCACTGCAAAAAAATTGAAGCGCCTTTCCGGAACCGCTATTAATGCCCCGAGAAAAACTTTAGAAAAAAAGTAAGGAAGAATAATGAAAAAAAACCCTATCCATCCAAAGTCATAATATAATGACCCGTTCAACGATATCCAGTTAGGATAATAACCCACGCTCAAAACATCGTTTCCGATTCCTAGCGCGCCTCCCGCATAGCCAGCAATCAAGGCATGTGCAAGCCTAAATGTGGAAATACCAACACATGAGCTACAAGAGACAATATCAATAAAGACCCATTTCACATGAACAAAATATAAAGCAACAGGCGCCAAGGAATCAGGAATAACCGATAACACACCCGGATCGCCCCCCCCCATTAGTTTATTAGCGGTTAGATATGCGTAATCATCAACCTCAAAACCGGAGCCCTCCGCTCTTGAAAGGGAGATGTATACGGAATATGAAAACACTAACGCAAAGACCAGAACAGCAGAAATAAGGAGCCCTTTAGGAAGCCAAGCAAAACCCACGTACAACCTGAAAACGACGCTTGAAACCATGACAGCAACAAATATCAATACAGCCTCTCTTCCTCCAGTCATAAGAGAGAACATCAGAACAAGGATCAGAGATAATATAAACAACCGCAATGACGACTTATAATAATCCCCATAAACCACCGAAAATATCAAAGAAACAAAAACAAAAGGGAAAAACAAATTACCAACAACGCTATAGATACTTGAAACCCCTTGCCTAAGGCTTGCTTGAGCTCGCCATGCTTCTCTAGCAACCGAAACCCCTTGAGAGTAATCTACCCCCTGTAGATATACCCTATCAAAATATATTAACGAAACACCAGCGACTGAAACAATAAAACAAAAAATTGAAACTTTAGCCGGCCATCTCGATATGTATAGTTTTTCATCAAATTGAAAAGATATTGAAGAAAAAACTAGCAACCCCAAAAAAATAAGACCGTTAAAGAGGTAATAAACACTGTAAGAATATGTGCTTTTGCTAATCGCAGAATATGGCAATAAAACATCAAGCGCTTCAATCGAAAGAAATACAATAAGATAAAAAAGAGGGATCACTAGAGCCCTTCTTTTTATATAAAAGAAATTCGACAATAGTTCACCTAAATCCTAAAAGCGTCATCAACAATAATATTTTGCCCACACACATATTCAGAGGCATCAGAAAGCAAAAATATAATTGTGCCAACAATATCGTTCGGTTCAAGCATTCCCTTATCGCGACAGTAACTGTTGTAACGATCCAGAAAGGCTTGGTCCTGCCCTGCCAGAATCCCGCCAGGACTTACACAGTTAACCCTAAACCTCGAACCCTTTGTATAGGCTGAGACATAGCTGCCAAGATGCTGCAAAGCAGACTTTATCGCCGCGTATTCGACAGGCATAGTCATAGAAGTACCGGCGTAGACTTCGAAGCGAGGCGCCATGACCCCATAAATTGAAGACATGTTCACCAGCGAAAACTTTTCCTGCTTTACCAGCGCATACTTCGCACACTGCTGCATGAACAAGAAATACCCTCCCAGGTGCAGAGATACATTTTCGCAAAAATCCTCGTACGTTACGTCAAAAAAACTTCTTCCATAGTTTTCATTGCGTGGGTACGCCGCATTGACCGCCCCGTCCAGCGAGCCAAACTGCTCCACTGCGGTCTCAATTACGCGCTGTATAGAACTCGCTTGCGTGATATCGCCTTCGATTGGAAAAAAATTCTTATTATCGTTTTTCTTTATCTTAATTTCCTGTAGCGCCTTTTTACTCTGGTCGACGGCAACAATATTTGCTCCGCAATCCAGGGCGGCATCAACCATCGCCTCACCCAGCCGCCCGGCGGCCCCTACTACTATAAAAGTCTTACCATTCAAGTTCACTGTTGACATTTCCTGTACAGAGCTTCCGCGACCATGAAGTCAAACCCATCATCAATGTCGACCGCCCGCTCTTTGGGAACGATCACTGATTTAACCTTGCCGGCAAATACACCAGAATTTTTCAGGATGAACTCGGGACGCGAGACGTAAGCCACCGTGGTCATATCGTAGACAGTCGGTGCATCTTGCCGACGCCGGATGGTGTCATCATGTATGACTACTTCGCTGTAACCATCTTCGTCACGAACAACCATATTGAAATACGGGCTGCGAGCAGCTGGTGTCACGGTGACAACCATATCCGTGCGCTCATCTAGCGCGGCAAGACACTGCTCGACATCTGTCGTTCCCCGCAAAGGACTGGTTGTCGGCAGACTCAGAAACACTTCGAATGACTCGCCGCGTGCGTATAGAAACTGTATAGCATGTTGCCAAGCCAACCATTCCGAGGCAGTGTCGCTAGCAAGCTCATGCGGCCTTTTGATTACTTCTACCGAGAGGCTTTCAGCTACGGCCGCGATTTCGTCCGAATCGGTAGAAACAAAAATCTTTTTCACACCGCTTATTTGCTGCGCTAAGGTTATGGAATGACCTATAAGCGGGATGCCTCCCAAAGGCTTAATATTTTTTCCAGGCAAGCCTTTTGAACCACCACGAGCAAAGATGAATGCGTATATGCTCATGATGCGAAATCTCCGATATCCACTACTTGTCGAGTGATTGACGAATGTCTTAGGGCTTCTATTAAACGCAAGGTGTCCAAGGCTTGGTAGACGCTAACGTTGGGTGTGAGTTCACCCGCAGCCACTTTCACGAAATGAGAAATTTCTTCCAGGTACATGTCATTTCGATTGTAACTCGGATCGCTGAAAAGTATATCTTCGCCATCACTGGCAGTACCAAGGCAAATACTATTGTGCAGAAGATCCCAAACCAGCGTGCCAGACTCCCCTACAATTTTGCACGTACGGGTCGGAGCCCGCTGCAAAAAGTCCAGATGAACACTAGCAACAAGACCGTCCTTACGACTTAAAATCGCGTGAGCGTTATCTTCCACATCGACATCAAGAGCCCCAGAGTTAGAAGCAACGCAATAGACTGAATCGAACTCTCCAAACAGCCACGTCAAATAATCTAGTTCATGGCTAAGCTCAAGCAAAACACCGCCGCCTAGTTTCTTACAGGCAGATACATTTTTTCGGTAGTCGGTTGCCGGCCGCCAGTCAGGTAGATATTGGCCGACCTCAATCGATACACTGTGGATGCGCCCTACTATCTGTTCAGTCAGCAGCTCTTTGAGCCGTATGGCCGATGGCATAAAGCGCAGGTTATAAGCAACTTCAATCTTGGCGCTATTTTCAAGCAGAACTTCGCCCGCTCTCGCGAAAGATTCCAGCGAATCCGACAAAGGTTTTTCGATCAGAACCGGAATACCTGCTCGCAATAAGACCGCGGCTTGATCCACATGAAAGGGGGCCGGTGAAGCGACGATCGCCAGCATAGGCTCCGCATTCAGGGCTTCCTCGAGACTTGTGTAGACGACATCGGCACCGACTTCTTCCGGGCTTAGCGCCCGGCCCGACGCAGACACGCATCCGACCCTTGCTTGGCTGAATAACGCCTTGATATTCGCAATATGACGGCGCGCGATGCTACCGCTGCCAACTACCAGATACAGCTGCTGGACGCTCATAGACTGCCGAACTCTTGCTGAGCGCGTTTGAAGTCTTCCATCCGCCCAATATCCAGCCAGTATTCATGCACGGGAAACATGTTCACATCATTGCCGTTGGCAATCTCCCGCTCCAGCAGGGTTGGCATGTCGACCCGGACACCCGGCGCGACGCTTTTAACCAAATCGGGTGAAAGAAGGTAAATGCCTGCATTAATAAAGAAACGATGCACTGGTTTTTCAACCATCGAGCAGATGCGATGGCCTTCGCTCTGAATAACCCCATACGGCACACAATGCTCATATTCGCGGACACACATAGTCGCTACGCCGCTATGGTCTTGGTGGAATTCCAGCAGGTTTTGGAAATTCAGCGTAGTCAGCAAGTCGCCGTTCATCATGAATAGTGGCTGATCAATTTCATCGTGAGGCAATAGACCCAAGGCACCGCCTGTGCCCAATGGTTCCTTCTCATGTATATAGCGGATACTGACGCCCCATTGGCTACCATCACCGAAATGTTCACGAATCATTTCTGGCATATAGTGGGTTGATATGAAGAAGCGATGGAATCCTGCATTGATAAAACTCTCAAGAATCAACTCGAGAATAGGTTTTTCCCCGACCTTAAGCAGCGGTTTCGGACAGTTATGGGTCAATGGCTGTAGACGTGTTCCAAAACCACCGGCCATTAGAAATACCGGGTTATCGCGATGTCGCTTGTTCAGGAGATCATGCAAGGTCTCCAAGCCAATGACACGATGTTCTTGGTCAACTACAGGCAACTGGAGCAATTGGTACTTCTCCATATCCGCTAGGATGCGCTCCTTACTCCAATCCCTAGCGGCCGTACGAGGGGTGATACACATGACTTCGGCAACTGGAACATCGAGGGTCATGTGCTTCAACAAGGCGCGGCGAACATCACCATCAGTCAAGGTGCCGAGCAGGCGGCGCTCACAACTGACCACCATGACGATACGCAATGCTTCGCGGTCAAGCGTCGCGATAGCCTCTTCCAGAGTGGCTTCCGGACCGATGAGTGTGGATTCCCATTGCTTCATTTAATAAACCTTCGTTATCTACTCACCGAGCGCTGCTTTGTTTCGCGCCGCAGGGCCTATTAATGTCAGCCGAGCGGCGAGGTCGCGAACCAACACGGCCCCGGCCCCAACGACGGATTCCTCTCCGACCGTAATCCCCTGGATCACAGTCGCGCCGCTAGCAATAAAGGCGTGATCTTTGACCCGGACGTTCCCACAAAGAGTGGCGCCTGGAGCGACATGTACGTGCTCACCCAAATAACAGTCATGATCCAGGCTGGCTCCCGTATTGATGATCGAATTAGAGCCAATTTTCGCGTCGGCTTGGATCACGGCGCCCGCCATAACTTGCACGCCTTCCTCCAGCGAGGCACTGGCGTCAACCCAGGCGGCAGGATGCACCAGCGCAGGAAAGCGAAAGCCTTTAGCTTTAAACCGCTCAAAAATTTTGCGACGACCTGTGCTTCCGACCAATTGCCCGATGCCATTGATCAGCCCAACAGACGCGGGATCCATTGCGTCAAGCGCCTCATCGCCACCCAAGACTCTAACGCCCCGCCACTGATCGCTGCCTTGCTGGGCCAGTTCCGGATCACAGACTCCGAACACATTCAGTCCGGACGCTTGGGCTAATGAAAGCAATACCTTCGCGTGGCCACCTGCACCTAGAATGACCAAAGGTAAGCTACTATCAATTATCGCTTTCATGGCTCGATAATCTCACCGGCCTGATAAGTACGGGCCGAACGCCGCCCAACCAACCCCCACAGAGCAGTAGGAGGTAAGCCTTGCCCGCTGCGCGCGGTGGTTAGGTCCTCCCGGGAAAACACTTTACCTGCGGCTATCTCCCGAGCGGCAACCACTTGCTGGTGTGCTGCCTGACGAGTATCCCATTCGCTAGCCTGCGGGGCCTTGCAAGGCTCACCGAGGGCCAGTTCGAGAGAGCGGATATCCGAAACCATTCGTTTGAGCTCATCTGGCTCCAACGAAGCTTTGTGGTCAGGTCCCGGCAGCGAGCGGTCAAGCGTGAAGTGTTTTTCGATGACTTTGGCTCCGCGAGCCACAGCGGCAACCGGAATCAGGCAGCCTTCCGTGTGATCCGAGTAACCGACATCAAGGCCAAAGGCATGGGCCAACGTATCCATAGCCCTGAGATTAACTTCGCTCCAAGGGGTGGGGTATTGAGAGGTACAGTGAAGCAACGTCACATGCCCCTGTAACCGTTGCCGCGCCTCTCGGCAACTCCATCTACGCCAGACTTCATTCATGTCCGCAGGCTCCCGGCTTGATGCCAGCGCATGCGCGACTATGGCAAGACCCTGCTCTACCTCAGCGAGCGTCGCCATGCCCGTGGATAGGATCAACCTCTTGCCAGTACGTGCGAACTGCCATAAAAGCGGGCCGTTGGTCAGCTCGCCAGAAGGGACCTTGAATAACGGCATGCCCAGCTCGGATAGAAAGATCAAGCTATCCGGATCGAATGCAGTAGAAAGGAACTCGATGCCTTTTTGCCGAGCATAGCGCTGTAGATCAACATGCCAGGCCTGGGGTAATTCCAACTTCTTGAGCATTACCAGCTGGCTTTCAGACTCATCCGTGCTCTGTTTCTGGTAAGCAGCCTTAGGGGCGGTCTTCGAGGCCAGACGTGCCGCATTGAAGGTTTGAAACTTGACTGCATCGACACCAGCCGCCGCTGCGGCGTCCACTAGAGCGAACGCCAGCTCACGCTCACCATTATGGTTTACACCTGCTTCGGCGATGATGTAAACCGCATCTTTGTCGGACTGCTTCATGGGTCAACTCAGATTGTGGAATGACTTATTAAATGTCCCGTCGAAACGCTCAAGGACATCCACGATGGCTTCGGCTGCATTGCCTTGGCCGTAAGGATTGACAGTTTCTTTGCTGGCTTCGGCGAATTCGTGGGAAAGCGCTCGCTGAAGTGCAGCCTCAACGGCCTTGGTATTCGGCTCACAATGCAGCACAGAATCCGCGGCCAAACGGCCTTTCTGGCGCGCACCGATGTTTACGGTAGGAATACCGAAAGCAGGAACCTCAATGATTCCGCTGGAGGAATTCCCCACCACAGCAGCCGATATAGCGACGGCACTCAGATAGCGTTTGAACCCGAGCGAAGGGATCGCCAACACCCGCTCAGGCTGGTTCTGCGCATAAGCTTCAAGTAATGGAATGATGGCTCTGCCACCGTTGTCTGCGTTTGGATAAGTCAGAATGATCTGGTGATCTGGAAATTTATCCAGCGCCTGCAAAAGCGCAGTGAAGCTTTGCTCCGGGTTCTCGTCCGATAGAGTGACCGGATGATAGGTCACCAACAGGTAAGGCGAACGAAGCGCAAAGCCAAGGCTTTTACCGAGTTCTTCGATTGTCATTTTAGGGCTGCGACGCAAATGATCGAGGCCAACCGCACCGACGTTGAAAACTCGTTCAGGCGACTCGCCCATCTGGATGACACGACGCCGATATGGTTCCGCTGCGACAAAATGCAAGTGAGCCATTTTGGTGATGGCATGTCGGATTGCATCGTCATAAGCCCCTTCAGTAATTTCACCACCGTGCAAATGCACGATAGGAATCCGCATGATCAGAGCGGCCTGAGCAATCGCCAAAGCCTCGAAGCGGTCACCGAGCACTACCAGCATATCCGGCCGTAAGCGATCTAGGGCATCCGCGAATCCTAAAGTTCCCAGTCCTATGGACTTGACTACTCCAACCGACGTATCTGAAGACAGGAGCATTTCTACCTTGGAATCGACGCTGAAACCGTCCTGCTCAATCTGCCTCCAGGTTTCACCAAATTCAGGCGAAAGGTGCATGCCACTTACGATGACCTGCAACTCCAGCTGAGCACTAGCCTGGATATCCTTCATCAACCAATAGAGCAAGCCGTACTCGGCTCTCGTACCGGTGAAGACTGCGACCTTGCTTTTCACGCCTTCCACCCCGGCAGGACGCTGCTTGGTACGTTGACAACCCGAGCCTCCAGCCATTCAGCATTCGTCAAGTCGCCTCGCAGGCAGTTAACATACAGAGGCAGACGGTTCATCAACTTCCAGATCGGCCGCGTCATCACACCGCTGTCATTGGTAGACTTTAATAGCACGTCGCGTCGTGCAGGGCTTTCGCAAATAACAGCGTTGAGCCAGTAATTGGAGCGACAGCCTTCGGGCTCTTTAAAGAACTGCAGTTCGCTCCCTTCTAGTACCTCTGCATAGCGGTTTGCCAGCTCTCGCTTGCAAGCGATGAAGTCCTCCAATTGCTCCAGCTGCGCACACCCGAGCGCCGCATTTATATTAGGTAGACGATAATTATATCCAACTTCATCATGGACATATTCATATGGGTGTGGCTTCTTGGCTGTAGTTGTTAGATGCTTAGCGCGCGCGCCCAACTCTTCATCAGCCAAGATCATACCTCCACCACCGGTGGTGATAATCTTATTGCCATTAAAACTCAAGATACCTAAACGACCGAACGTGCCTGTGTGCCGGCCTTTGTAAATACTTCCTAGCGACTCGGCGGCATCTTCGATAAGAACCAAGTTCCAGCGCTTACATACAGCAACGAGATATTCTATTTCGACTGGATGTCCGAAGGTATGCATGGGCAAGCAGGCCCTCAGCACTCTCTCATCTAGTTTAAGCCTGCATATACCGTCCGAGTCTATATATGCGTATTCATCCAGCCACTTCTCAAGCGCTGTAGGAGAGAGTCCGAGGGTATGCCGGTCAACATCGATAAAGACCGGAGCAGCGCCGCAATATGCAATGGCATTGCACGTTGCCACAAAGGTCAACGGCTGGGTTAAAACTAGATCGCCAGGCTGGACTCCAGCAAGCATCAGAGCGGCATGCAAGGCGGCAGTACCGTTGACCGTCGCGACCGCTTTTGGGCTACTGGTGTACGCAGCCATATCCCGCTCAAAGCGATCGACGAAAGCGCCCACGCTCGAAACAAAAGTCGACTCAATGGTTTCCACCACATAATCACGCTCGTGCCCGGAGAACACAGGGGCATGAAGTGGGATGAAATCATTTGTTTGGTATTGATCCCGCACAAACTTAATAAGGGAGTCGAACATGGCTTGATCTCAGACGTTGTAGATGTCGGCTTTATATTTAGCCAAATTCTCTGGCCGGGACAACCAATCAATCGTTTCCTGCAACCCCTGCTTTATAGAGTAATTCGGAGTGAAGCCAGTAAGTCCGTTTATCTTGGTATTATCGCACCAGAGACGGAAAACCTCCGACTTTTCCGGGCGAATGCGCTGATCATCAGTCAAAAACTCAACATCACTACCCATGAGCTCACGGATCAGATTAAGAGTATCTCCTACCGAGATCTCATAGTTGGAGCCAATGTTAACAGTTTCTCCTATGGCCTTATCGCAGCGAGCCAACTCTAAAAAGCCACGACAGGTGTCAGCAACGTAATTGAAATCGCGGGTAGGAGACACATCGCCCAACTTGATCTCCTTTTTGCCGCTAGCGATTTGAGTGATGATAGTCGGTATCACCGCCCTCGCCGATTGCCGCGGACCATAAGTATTAAAAGGCCGTGCGATAGTCAAAGGCAAATCAAACGCATTAAAGAAGCTCATCGCCATAGAGTCAGCACCAATCTTAGATGCACTATATGGCGACTGAGCTTGTAACGGATGCTTCTCATCTATTGGAACGTACTGAGCCGTACCATAAACTTCGCTGGTAGAAGTATGAATAACGCGCTGCACGCCGTTTTCTAAAGCCGCCTGGCAAATATTTAACGTTCCCTTCACGTTAGTATCAACATAGCTATCAGGCGCCACATATGAATAAGGTATTGCAATCAACGCAGCCAAATGAAATACAGCATCAACGTCTTTTGTGATGTGCTTGCAATAATGCGGATCTCGCACATCACCACTCACTACCTCGACATCGGCGAGACAGTCAATATCTTCAAGCCAACCCCAATAGTTAAAGGAATTATATTGAGATAGAGCCTTGACTTGATACCCTTCGCGCACAAGCAACTCTGTAAGATGCGAACCAATAAAACCATCAGCCCCAGTAACCAGCACTTTACTCATCAACCATCCTCCTATCTGAAACACTAGAAAATCCGCATACTTTCTGATACACGGCAACTTTCCAAAGAAGTATCACTAAAAACGACACGCACATTGCCCATACCACAGCAATCGCACCGAACATTGGAACACCTATAAAACATCCGATAAGAAAAACTAGAAAGCCAAGAACTTGGCTATATAAAATAGCCTTATCGTGGTGTTTTGCATACAAGCCAACATGAGGAGCCATGCTAGCTGCATAAATAATAACAGCCAAAAGCAGCCATTGCAGCAGATAGAGATTGTCTAAATAAATTTCCTTTCCAATCCAACTAAGTACAAAAGGACTAAAAAACAGCGCAAAAGCAGCCATCGTAACTGTAGCCAACACCAACGTGACAGCAAGCTCTTTCATATTCTTTTTGAATTTCTTCTCATCGTTCTCTTTCGCGGCAGCAACAACTTTAGGGTATAAGAAAGCAATCACACCTGCATCAAGAAAGGACACGATAGAAAACGCAACCCCAACAAATAAAACGTAGGCACCCAGGACATCTAGCCCAACAGCACTTTCGACCCAGTAACGATCGAAGGTAAACAAGCCGCGAATTGCAAGGCTTGCTATCAACAGCGGGAAAGCGATCTTAACTCCGCGTAAAATCCAGCGCCAATCACATTTTCTATTCCATGTACTTTTATCTAGTTTAAGTACCCTTGCGACTCCTAATGCGCATGCAGCACCTGCGCCTATGGACCAAGCCAGAAACACAAAGTCTAGATTACGCGCCTCCTGTACGTACCCCATCAACAAAACAGCAACAATAGCCCAGACCCCACTCCTTAAAAACAAAACCAAGCTGGCTAAAAACTGCTCAGACATCACAACAAGCAAACGATTTAGCTCTTGCGCCGTATGCTCAAATAACAACAACACCAAGAACCATCCGACATACTTCAAAGACGAGAAGTATGCACCAAAGGCGAAAAGCAGCAACGGCAAAAACAAAGCATAACTGATCGCGAAAAACACCCACTGATCCCTAATTATAGGCAACCAACTTTCCTTACCGACACCAAGTAAATCGCGACTCGAATATGTATAAAACTCGAAACCAATTAAAAAAAACGAGTAACCAATGCTTGCAACAATCAACCCAAAGAGGCCCACCTCTTCTGGTGACAGAAACTTAGCCAGAAAGAAAATCAGCAAGAACTTACAGGCAAGTGTTCCACCCCGAAGCGAAACATTTATCAGCCTTGAAACAAGCTCATTCATTAGCAGAGCATTCGGCGGTCAAACGATCATTAATGCGGCACAAAAACATAGGCTTATATATCATCCGAAACGTCCTGCTCGCTTTTCTCCACCGTCCCACCGATCAATAATATCGACGGATAACTTGTTGCGCCTGTACCACTCCCGCAGAAGAGAAATCAGCACCTTCTTCGCCCCCTCCTCCCCATGCACCACCCGAATCTCTGTCGGCCACTGCTGCATGCCGGTCACGAATTCTACCAATCCCTTCTGGTCCGCATGGGCCGAATAGCCTCCGATGCTAGTGATGCCGGCGCGGATATCGATGCGCTCGCCGTCAAGATCGACGTAGCCGCCCTTGGGGCCGTAGGTCTGGATGGCGTGGCCGGGTGTGCCCTTGGCCTGGTAGCCGACGAACAGGACGTTATGCCTTTTATCGCCCAACAGGGCCTTGAGGTAATTGACGACGCGACCGCCGCTACACATGCCGCCACCGGTAATGACGATGGCTGGGCGTGCAGTCTGGGCCAGATGTTTGACGATGCGCAGATGGTCACCGTGGCTGTCTATTGTAATCAACTGTTCGAACGCCAGCGGGCGACGCCCGGATTGGACACGCTCGCGTGCCTCCTGGTTCCAGTATGGCTTCAGCGTCCGATAGGCGTCGGTGAAGCGGCTCGCCAGGGGTGAATCGAGGATGATCGGCAGTTCCGGCCAGTTGGGTTCGGTGTGGGTTGTTTCTCCCCTCACCCCGGCCCTCTTCCCAGAGGGAAGAGCGGGCTGGTCTGCAACGAGGCTTTGCTTGCTCTGGATAATTTCTTCCAGCTCATAGAGCAGTTCCTGGGTGCGGCCGATGCTGAACGCGGGTATCAGTACGGTGCCTTGGTCCTGCAACGCCTGTTCGATGACGGCTTCGAGTCGTTGACGGCGGCTTTGGCGGTCTTCGTGGAGGCGGTCGCCATAGGTGCTTTCCAGCACTAAGATATCGGCGCGCTCCGGTGCCTGCGGTGGTGCCAGGAACGGCGCATGCGGTGCGCCCAGGTCGCCGGAAAACACAACACGCTTGCTTTGGTTTTGCTGCGGGTAGTTCAGGTCGATTTCAACATAGGCGGAACCGAGGATATGGCCGGCCCGCTGCAAGCGAACGCGCGCGATCAGTTCTTCGCTATCGAACAGTGTGAACCAGTTCTGGTAAGGCAAGGCAATGATGCGCTTCTCGATCTGCGCAATGTAGCGCTCGATCTGCGTCTGGTCTCGGCTGATGCCGAGCTTGAAGGCATCTTCAAGAACGATGGGCAGAAGCTTCGCCGAAGGTTCGCTGCACAGAATGGGCCCTTCAAAGCCTGCGGCGAGTAGATACGGGATGCGGCCGACATGATCGATGTGCACATGGGTGGCGATCAATGCCTTGATCGTATCGAGCGGAAACTCGATGGCCAGTCGGTCCGCCCCAGGCCCTTCGGGAAGTGAAGCATCGTTGCCCTGGAACAGCCCGCAATCGACCAGCACGCTGACCGACGCGTCCATACGTAGCTGATGGCAGGAGCCGGTCACGCCATCCTTGGCGCCGTGATGTTCGATGGTCGGATAGTGCACAGTTATTCCCTTAACAAAACGTAAAACACCCGTGACCGTCTAGCCACGGGTCCGCATGAACAATAAGGCGAAGATTCTATCCGAGTTGGGGTCCCGCTGGCTGTGAGCAGCCAGCCAATGGATGGGCGGTCACAGCTTGGTTTTGGGTTGGCGTAGGTTGCGCACCAGCGCAATGAAGAGCCCGAGCATGCCGCCGAGCACCAGTGCCAGCGCGACGATCAGCGCTTTCTTGGGCTCGATCGGCCGAGTCGGTGCTACAGCACTTTGATCCAAGGAGACCAGTTTGAGTGTATCGGTATCGATATGCAGGGCGCGCAGGCGTGCGGCCTCTTCGCGCCAACCTGCAAGGCCTTTGAGGAAGAGGTCTTCGTTTTCCCGGCTATTCAATGTCTCGATCTGACGGTTGTGCTCGAGCAATTTGAGTTCACGGGCGATCTGGGCGATGCGCGGCTCGGTGAAATCATCGGAGCGGCGTGCCAGTAGCGCCTTGCGCTCGGCCTCCAGCGCATCGCTACCCATGAAGTAGAGCGGGATCTGCTGGTTGTTGACCTCGGTACGAATGACACTGCCTTGACTGGTGATCTCGGCGGCCCCTAGCGACGAAGGCGTAGTGGGTTTGGTAATACTCAGCGACTTAGCGATACGGATTGCTTCGTTAAGCTGATTGATGCGGTTATCGCGGCGAGTCTTCAATTGCTGGCGCAGCGCTGAAAGCTCATCGTTCAGCTGGGCGCGCTTGAGCTCGTCCGCCTCGCTGAGCTTGGCGATTTTGACTTCTTTGCTGGCTTCGTAATTGGCGCGAGCGGCGGCCATGTTGGCTTCGAGCTGGTTCAGCCGATTGCCGATGAGGGTGTCGAGGTCGGCTGCGATTTGCTGGCGCACTCGATTGAACGAGTACTGTACGAACTCGTTGACGACTTTCACGCCGTCGATACCTTCCGGATAGGTCAGCTGGATGCCGACGAAGGGTGTTGTCGTGCCTTCGGCTTTCTTGGCGTCGGGCTGCAGAAGCTTGAAGGCTTCGTCGTTGAAGGTTTCAAAGGTTTGCTCGAGACTGCGACCGGGCTGGGCCAGCTCGGCGAAAAGCTGTTCGTTGTCGCGAAAGAAGCTCAGGCGGTTTTCGTAGGAATCCAGCGCTGTTCCCACCTGCGCCAAAGCTTGCTTGGGCGACAGCTCATAGATGCCCAGGTGATTGAGTTCATCGAGGTCTTTGATGGCGGCCGGTCGCAAGATGCTTTGCACCGTGTAATAGCGCGTCGCGAGCAAGGCATAGGCAAGTCCGAGCGCGCCAACCAGGGCGGTAACGGTGATGATTAGCGTTTTCTGCTTCCATAGCGCGCTGACGAGCTGAACCAGATCGATTTCGTCAGAGGCAACCGGGGTTAGAGCTTGTGGAGTAGTCACAGCGTTCACGTTGAATTCCGTTTCGTCAGTGTGAAGCGCCGCAGGTGCAGCGCAGAGGGCAGCGACCGCAGAACGATAGTTAAGTTCCGTTACATTTTGCGGGCCGCTATTTTGCCACCTAGCTCACAAAAAACAAGCGAGACGGTTGCATAGAGGTACTGCCAAACGCCACACCCCGACAAACGGGACTATGGATGGGAGGGCGTTGATCACTGAGTTTGTGGGAGGCGCGCATCGGGGAGAAGATTTTGCGTTTGAGCAGGCACAACCTCGCTGTCACCCCGGGCGCCCCCTGCACGAAGGCAGCCCGTGGTGGGCTTCGGTTTATTTATAGATGGGCTGCGGATCGGTACTACGAGCTACAAGGCTTCGTATCAAGGCGATAAACACGCCGAGCATTCCACCTAGCACGAGCCCTAACGCGAGGATCATCATTTTCTTTGGCTTCACTGGCTTGGTCGATTGCAGCGCGGGCTGGTCCAGTCGGACCAGCTTCAATCGCTCAGTATCGAGCTTGATACCCTTGAGGCGAGCGGCCTCTTCTCGTAGCTCGGCCAAATTAGTGAGATAGAGATCCTCGCTCTCCCGCTCTTTCAGGATTTCCACTTCGCGATTGTTCTCCAGCATCGTCAGCTCGGATTGAATCTCAGCGATACGAGGCTCGATAAAATCGTCGGATTTACGATTGGCCAGCGCATCCCTTTCAGCCGTCAGCGCTTCGGTGCCCATGAAATACAACGGCATTTCCTGGTTGGTCACTTCGGTACGAATGACCTGTGTACCGCTACGAGGCGCCTCAGTCATGGCGGACGGCGTCGTTGGAGTACGAATACCCAGCGACTCGGCAATCGATATAGCCTCGGTGAGTTCCTGAATGCGGTTGGTTCGGCGCGTTTTCAACTCTTCGCGCAACGCAGCAAGTTCGTCCTGGAGTTCAGCACGTTTGAGAGCACTTTCTTCAAGCAGTGTCGCGATCTTGGCTTCCTTGGAGGCGTTGTAGTTCGCACGCTGCGCCTCCATGTTCGTTTCGAGGCTGGCCAGACGGTTGCCGATCAGGCTGTCCAGGTCATCCTCTATTTCGCGACGCTCGAGTTCCAGCACATAGGCGACAAAGTCGTTTACGACGGAAGCCCCTTCCATTCCTTTCGGGTAGGTGAGTTTCAGACCAATGAACGCGCTGCGGTTGTCGGTGCGCTTCGGATCGGGGAAGAGCATTTCGAATGCTTTTTCATTGAATTCGGCGAAGGTCTGCTCCGGCGAATCACCCTGTTGGGGGATGTTCTGAAACAGCTCCTGATGACTGAGGAAGAACTCCAGCCGGTTGTCATACGACGAAAGCCCGCTCGCCACCCGGTTGATCGCTTCCTCGGGGGTAAGCTTATAGATGCCAGTTTCGTTGAGCTGGTCAAGGCTACTGTGCGGGACGGGCCGCAAGTAGGTGCGAGTTTCATAATAGGGCGTAGCAAGAAATGCATAGCCTGCTGCGATAAGCGTAACGATCAACGTCACACCAATGATCAGAAGTTTCTGCCGCCAAAGCGCGCGGAACAGCTCAACTAGATCTATTTCTTCGGGTGTGGAGGTTTGGTGCTGCACGGTCTTCCCCAATTCCTTGTTATGGATGCGCTTCATTGCCGATACGCGAACCGGAATTAGTCCATAGAGACCGATGCAAGTTCAGTAGAACTGATGATTTATGACAGTTTTTGATACGCCCGCATCTCGGATATGAGAATGCGCTCAGGGCAGCGGTTACTCCTCTTCGTTAACCCGATCTCGTAGCTCCTTGCCCGGCTTGAAATGCGGAACGAACTTGCCGTCGAGCGGGACGGACTGGCCGGTCTTGGGATTGCGGCCGACGCGCGGGGCGCGGTAGTGGAGCGAAAAACTGCCGAAGCCACGGATTTCGATACGATCTCCGGTCGCCAGAGCCTGGGCCATTTGCTCAAGCATGGTTTTGATTGCCAGCTCCACATCCTTGGACGAAAGCAGCCCTTGTTGGGTGACGATACGCTCGATCAACTCCGACTTGGTCATGGTTTTCCCTTCGTTTTCAAGCGGCTAGATCATTTGGGTTGCGGTCGTTTGTAGCATGTTGTTCAGAGTTTGAACAGCCTGGACGTCCAGGTCAGGTTTTTGGAAGGGCCGGGGCTTGAGGTGGAGATTTGCGGGGTTGTTGGGCAGACCTGCGGTCTGCATTCGCCGCGAGGGCGCGGCTCCTACAAAAGCGTGGTGGGATCGGGCTTTGCGAAGGGTGGGCTGGGATTGTTGGGCAGACCTGCGGTCTGCATTCGCCGCGGGGGCGCGGCGCCTACAAAAGCGTGGCGGGATCGGG
>NZ_JYHV01000042.1 GCF_000952685.1 Stutzerimonas stutzeri
AAGGGTGGGCTGGGATTGTTGGGCTGGCCTTGGGCTGCGTTCGCCGCGAGGGCGCGGCCCCTACAGAAGCGTGGTGGGATCGGGCTTGCGAAGGGTGGGATTGATGGGCAGGCCTGCGGTCTGCATTCGCCGCGGGGGCGCGGCGCCTACAGGGTGCAGGTTGGCTCTGTGGGAGCCCCGACCTCGGGGCGAAGCGTTTCACGATCGACCGATGTCCGATGGTGGGGAACGGATCGCTAACGTCAATACATATAGACGTTATGCTGCAGGAAACGAGCAAAGGATGAGAAAAGCATGGACGCTTATTCGGCATCGAGTCGCCTTCGCAAAGGCCGCTGGTCTGTCCAGGGTCAGATCTATCTGGTCACGACTGTCGCTCAGCATCGACAGCCTGTTTTTCGCGACATGGCCGCGGCACGAGCGCTGATTCGCACCATGCGATCCGATGAAGCAAGAGGTACGAGCAAGACATGGGCCTTCGTCGTGATGCCTGATCATCTTCACTGGCTGGCCCAGCTAGGACAAGGCACGCTGCCTCAGCTGGTCGGGCGAGTCAAATCGATCTCAGCCAGGCATATCGGGCAGTCAGTCTGGCAGGCCGGGTTTCATGACCGAGCGCTACGTAGTGAGGATGATCTGAGGTCGGTAGCGCGATACATCGTTGCGAACCCGCTGAGGGCCGGGCTGGTAGATCATATTGGTGACTATCCGCACTGGGATGCGGCTTGGTTATAGGTTGAGGTTGTTCGCAGACCTTTGGCCTGCATTCGCCGAGGGGTCGCGGCTCCCACTGAAGCGCGGTGGGATCGGGCTTTGCGAAGGGTGGGATTGCTGGGCAGACCTGCGGTCTGCATTCGCCGCGGGTCGCGGCTCCTACAGAAGCGTGGTGGGATCGGGCTTTGCGAAGGGCTGGGATTGTTGGGCAGACCTGCGGTCTGCATTCGCCGCGGGGGCGCGGCTCC
>NZ_JYHV01000016.1 GCF_000952685.1 Stutzerimonas stutzeri
CCGTGGCGGGGGGGGGGGGCAGCGCGGCGCCCGTCTCTATAAGTGACCGATGTAAGCGGACGGGGTTCGCGCCGCAGATCAGCGCACACGAGGATTGCTCAGCGCAATACACCAATGCTGGTGGTGACAACGAGGACAGGTCGCCTCCCGCTGTGCTTCGATGATCTGCGGATATCCACACCGCATGCAGGCATACAGCCCGCTGGAGGGGACCTGCCGGTAAATCGTCCGAAATTGTTTGGGCAGCACAGAAAGCCCTGGGCGCACCGCCTCGGCTTCGTTGAAATAGAGGCTGACCTCTCCATCGGTCTCGAGAATGCCCAATCGAACCTGCCCCAGGTGCTCAACACCTTGCTGACGCAACTCCATGAAAAACTCGTCGGATGAGATATTTAGTTGGTCCAGGCTGTGTAGTTCGTACAGGCCATTCTGGATGATTGTGACTGGTTCGCCTTCCATCCATTTGGACAACCGTTCGTTGCGCGTCATGATCCAGACGGTGAGCCGATAGAGCAGCAACAAGGTTGCGAACACGGCCGCGATGGGCAGCAGTGGCACATCCTCATAGAAGGAGACGTCGCCTGCTGCTGACCCCAACGTAAGAATCACTACCAGCTCGAACAGTGACAGCTGCCGAATACCCCGTCGCCCGCTGATTTTCAGAAATAGAAACACCGCAACGAAGGCAAACAACGCTCGCAGCACCACTTCTGCGATGAACAGCAATGGCAGATCGTCCAGCAGCATGCGCTGCCAATCGAAAGGAGTCATTCGCGGCCTCGATAATGGCGTCGCTTAACCAATAAGGCCCGGCTGTGCGGGCATGGACCATGCGCTCAGCGGCACGCCATCTTTGCTGAGCTGCAGCCGTGCGTTCTCAAGCAGACCGGCGAGATGCATGGGGTCCGCATACTGGGAACGAGCGATATGGGGAATCGACATGATTTCATCGCCTGCCGCGTTGGTCACCCGCAGTGAAAAGCTGGCGTCCTCGTTATTCACCTGGGTAGTCGCGTGGCAAGGTAGAAAAGCCATCTCGCTGATACGTATGGCTTCGTCGAGTGCAAGACGTAGTGCGGTCATGGTCCGTACTCCGATGTAGCGATTGCTCATTGCGCAGGGGCGACATCAAATACCAGGTCTATACCGTCGCCACTGCCATCCCCTACGACCGAACCTTCCACTGGTCTGTGCGTTACCTTTCGGTCTTTATAGAACTCGCTCAGGTGCCGCTGCGCCACCTCGCGGACATGCGTGATCAGCCCGGTGAACTGAGCATCGCGAGGGATAACGAACTTCAAGGTAATGCAATGGCCATCAGCACCCTCAGGCAGGTCTGCCAGACCGCTGCTGTGCCACTGGTCATTGACGTAGGCTTCTGCACCCTTCATGGCTTGCTCCTCTTGATTCACTTATTGCTGGGACCGTGAAACAAGCGAATGGATCAGTCCGATAAACGGAACCGGCAGGCGAGGGGCATGCGATTGCAATGAAAAAGGCCCGGTGCTTGCGCCTCCGGGCCTTGGTTCATTCGAGACGGATGTCTTATTCCGGCATCTGCCAGGGGGCGAGGTGAATACCCTGGCGGCTCAGGTCAGCGCGTGCTTGTTCCAACGATTCGCCGAGCTTGACCGGGTCGGAATAAACGCTGCTGGAGAGTTTGCAATGGCCGACGGCGCGAGACTCGCTGCCATCCACGACGGTAATGCTGAGTTCGCCGTTGCCTTCGAGCAGTGTCCAGGCGACGCACTGGAACGGCTTGAACGCACGATCAGTAATGAGAAGGGCGTCGTTGAAACGAAGGGGGCTATTCATGAGGTGTGTCTCTCTGTGTGATAACCAAGATCGGATTTAGCCTGCCGCCAGGCTGCCGGCGTTGGCCTTACATACCATTGATGTACACAGAGGACTGATAAGTCACATTGAGAGTTCGCGATTGCGGAGAATTTTTGCAATTAGCCGAAAGTATAGGATTAGTCGTGCAAGCGCATTTTGGATTAAGCGTCGGCTGAACGGCTTGATTTCCTGGCCTGCGGACCGTTCAGAGGTTCCATGGCCGCAACGATGACCGTTACTCAAGCCGCATCGCGCGTGGCGAAAAGTCGCAGCTGCCTGGCGAAATAGAACGGCCGGTCTCCGTGAGGAGGCCAGCCGTATGTATACAAAAGCCAGTCGTTGATGCAGGTTTGGTTGGCTAGACCTTGAACTGCTTGAGCAGACGGTTCAGTTGTTCTGCCAATTCGCCGAGCTGCTTGCTCGCTGCGCTCGAGTGCTCAGCGGCCTGGGTACTGTCCTGTGCCAGTCCGGCGGCTTGAGTGACGTTCTGATTGATATCTTCGACGACATGAGTCTGCTGCAGGGTAGCGCTGGCAATCGAGGCGTTCAGGCCGGACAGGTTGCGCAGCGCCTGGGCGATCTGACCCAGGCTTTCACCGGCCTGGCTGGCTTGCTCGACGGTGGCCTGAGAGGCCCGACTGCTTTCCATGATGACGGTCACCGCCGCGCCTGAATTTTTCTGCAGGCGTTCGATCATGGTGTGAATCTCTGCCGTCGAGGTCTGGGTGCGCTGTGCCAGCAAACGAACTTCATCAGCCACAACGGCGAAGCCGCGGCCTTGTTCTCCGGCGCGAGCGGCTTCGATCGCGGCGTTCAGAGCGAGCAAGTTGGTTTGGTCGGCGATCGATCCGATAACTTCCAACACCGAACCGATCTGAGTGGTTTCGTCGGCCAATGACTGGATGACCCCAACTGCTTTATTGATGGTGGTCGATAGCTGGTCGATCTGCTGAAGGCTGGCTTCGATATTACGTTGTCCCAGCCCTGCCTGCTTTTCCGCATCGCCGACTTCGTTCGATGCATGTTCGGCATTTTTCGCCACTTCCTGCACCGCGTAGGTCACCTCGTTCACTGCGGTGGCCACCAGTTCCATTTGCTGCGACTGCTGTTGGCTTTGCTTGTGTGTCCGACCGGCTAGCCCACCCAGGTCGCTGGACGACTTCGCCAGCGAGCCGGAAGTTTCGAACAGCTGAGCGATAACCGTATGGAGCTTGTGTATAAACGTGTTGAAATCGCGGCTCAGCGTAGTCAGCTCGTCATTCCCCGAGATGTCCAGGCTGCGCGTAAGGTCGGCTTCACCGCTCGCTATGTTGGCCATCGCCTGCATGGAATGGCGCAACGGACGGGTGATGCTGCGGATGAGAACGGAAACCAGCAGCGCCATCAGCGAGGCGATGATCAAGCCAATGATGGAGAAGCGAACGAGGTAATGCATGAACTCTGCTTCTACGTCGTCCACGTAGATGCCGGAACCGATGATCCAGCCCCATGGCTTGAACAATTCGATGTAGGAAATTTTCGGTACGGGATCTTCCTTACCCGGTTTCGCCCATTGATAGTCGACGATGCCGGCTCCCTGTAGGCGAGCTACTTTGACCATCTCGTTGAACAGCTCTTTGCCGTTCGGGTCCTTCACGTTGGAAAGATTCTTGCCTTCGAGCTCGGGCTTCATCGGGTGCATGAGCATGACCGGGCTCATGTCATTGATCCAGAAATAGTCATTTTGTCCGTAGCGGAGCAGGCGGATCTGATCCATTGCTGCTTTCTGTGCCCCGGACGTGCTCAGCGTGCCGTTTGCCTCGAGTTGTTGGTAATAGCTGAGAACACCCGTCGCCGTTTCGACGATGTTCTGGGTCATGACCTGCTTGCCTTTGTACAGGTCGGTACGCACTTGCTGAATCATCAGCAGGCCGAGAACGAATAGCATCGCAACGGCTAGCGTCGGAATCAGCCAGAGGCGCTTGCTGATAGGGAAATTTCGCAGCATATTCATCTGCTTGTAAGCTCCTGTTGAGACTTTATCTTAATTATTATTTGTTTAGCGGCTTTGGGTTGGAGCACCGCGCCTGCGTCTGCCTTGGCCGTTTGAGCTGTGGCAGTGGTTGCTTTGCTACACCGTTGAATAGCTTGTCGGCATCTGTGAAAAAAAGATGAGGATGGGCGCTTCGACTCATTGAATTTACTTGTCGCCAGCGAGTCAGAACAGCGCTCAAGTGGCTATCTGACATATACCTTCGTTGCATATTCAAATGCGGTGGTTTGCACCGCTATTGGGGATTAGATGGATTTTTGGATCGCCTTTCAGGCGTTGCTTCTAGGCGTGGTCGAAGGAATCACGGAGTTTCTGCCTATATCCAGTACCGGACACCAGATCATCGTCGCCGATCTCATCGGGTTTGGTGGCGAGCGGGCATTGGCCTTCAACATCATCATTCAGCTGGGCGCGATTCTGGCCGTGGTCTGGGAGTACCGGCGCAAGATCATCGATGTCGTGGTCGGGCTGCCCAGCGAGCGACAGGCGCAGAAATTTACCGTCAACCTACTAGTGGCATTCCTACCAGCCGTTGTGCTGGGTGTGACCTTTGCCGACCTGATACATGAATACCTGTTCAACCCCATCACCGTGGCGACCGCGCTGGTTATCGGTGGGGTGGTCATGCTCTGGGCTGAAAAACGTTCGCATCGTATCCAGGCGGAAACGGTCGATGATATGCACTGGAGCCATGCATTGAAGGTGGGGTGTGCACAGTGCTTGGCGCTGATTCCAGGCACTTCGCGCTCGGGGGCTACTATTATCGGCGGGCTGTTATTTGGCCTGTCGCGCAAGGCGGCGACTGAGTTTTCCTTCTTCCTGGCGATGCCGACCATGGTGGGTGCTGCGGTTTACTCCGGCTACAAGTACCGCGATCTGTTCCAGTCGGGTGATCTTCCAGTATTTGCGATTGGCTTTGTCACTTCGTTCATTTTTGCGATGTTGGCGGTGCGTGCGCTATTGAAATTTATCGGCAACCATAGCTACGCAGCATTCGCTTGGTACCGGATCATCTTTGGCATCGCCATTCTGGCGACCTGGCAGTTCGGCTTGATCGATTGGAGCACTGCCGCAGGCTGATAACGCCATGGCTTAGGGCTGAAGAAGAAACTCCGGCAAACGCCACGAACACCGATTGAAACCGATCATTTCGTTATCGTTTTGCCGCCGATTGGAATGCCTGATTTTCACCGAGTCTTTCAACATGGAATTACGCGGTCAGCTGAAAAGTTGGGACGATCAGAAAGGATTCGGTTTCATCCGCCCTGACAATGGCGGTAACGAGGTGTTCGCGCACATTTCGGTCATGCGCGGAGCACGTCGTCCGGTACAGGGCGATCGGGTGCGGTATGGAACCGATCGCGACAGGGAAGGACGTTTGCGTGCCTCGCATATCCGTCTGGATACGCTTTCCCTCGATGATCCGGCCATTCGCCAAAAGCCCTTGGCGCGGCGCTCACCCAAAGCTCGGCATGAGGACCATGGACCGCGCGCCCGACGAGTTGGTGCTCTTCGTCAGCATTTCTCGCTGAAGGTCTCTGCCCTTGTACTACTGTGTCTGCTACCGACGCTGGGCAGCGTGCGGTTGGTCCAGCAGGGCGTGCACTGGCCGCTAGTCGCCTATGCACTGGCGAGTTTGCTGGTCTTCGGTTTGTATTTGCACGACAAGCGCAGCGCCATGCGCGGCAACAGGCGTACGCCGGAGGCGCATCTGCATCTGGTCGAGCTGCTCGGTGGTTGGCCTGGCGCGCTGCTGGCGCAGCAAGTGTTACGACACAAGACTCGCAAGCTCTCATTCCAGCTGGCGTTCTGGCTGATCGTTATGGCTCATCAGGTGGTGTGGCTGGATTATCTGTATTCCCAGCGCTTGCATGGGGTATTGCTCGGATTGAGCCGGTGAGTCTTTCGGCGTTAACACGGTCAGCCCTGACCGAATACCTTGACCATATGATCTATCCACGCCCTAACGGCAGGTAACATTCCGCGCCGATGCAGATAAGCCACCTGCAGGTGACCCCCCGGCAGCGTCCAGTCTGGCAGGACGCGAATCAACTGGCCGCTCGCCAACTCCTCTTCACAGTAGCCGCGTGGCAGCATGGTCAGGCCGAGCCCTGAAAGAGCGGCAGCCTTGCGGATCACAAAGTCATCGACCGCAAGCCGCGGTTCCAGCACGAGTTCCCGTGTCTCGCCATCATCGCTGACGAGCCGGTAGCGCACCTTGCGGTCGGGGTCTGCTGCGCCGAGCACGGGCAGCTTAGGCAGGTCTTCTGGACCGTTGATGGTGTGGTCACGAAGTAATGCGGGCGAGGCGACGAGATAGGCGACAGTCGGTTGCAAACGCCGAACGATGAGCGAGGGGTCTTCGTCATCTGCGGTACGAACCCGCAGAGCGACATCGATGCCCTCGTTGACCAGATCTACACGCCGGTTGGTGACAATCGTTTCGAGTGTTACCAGCGGATATGTCGCAAGGAAATCCACTACCGCATCAGCGAATCCGGCCACAGCGATGGGGCAGGACACGCGCACGCGTCCCCTGGGTTCGCTGGTCAGTCTCGCTACGACCTCATCCGCCTGTTCCGCTTCCAGCAGCATCGCCTGACAATGCCGGTAGTAGCGCTCGCCGATCTCGGTGACGGATAGCTTTCGCGTCGTGCGCTGAAGCAATCGCGCACCGAGTCGCTCTTCAAGCTCGGCGATGCGGCGCGACAGTCGTGATTTGGGAATGCCGAGCTGGCGACCGGCCGCAGCGAATCCACCGCCTTCGACCACTTTGGCGAAATAGAAAAGGTCGTTGAGATCTTGCATGGCTTATCGTCCTATTTTCAGGACAATCTATCGTAAATCTCGCTACTAATCCCTTATTCGATTTGTCTGTAGGATTTCCCCATCGAAACGAACCTGAGATGGAGACCCTACATGAACATACTGCACCTGGATTCGAGCATCCTCGGCGACGCCTCGGCTTCGCGACAGCTAACACGTGCTGTCGTGGCGACTGTGCTGGCGGCCGAGCCAGAGAGCAGCTTGCGTTATCGCGATCTTGCTGCGGACGAGCTGGACCACCTGTCTGGCGCAGGTTTGGCGGCCGCCAGCACTCCGGAAGAGCTGCGTGATGCGGTGCAGCGTCAGGCAGCGGCACTGGCCGAGGCGACCCTGAATGAGTTTCTCAAGGCGGATTTACTGGTCATTGGCGCACCTATGTACAACTTCAGCGTACCCAGCCAGCTCAAGGCATGGATCGACCGCATCGCCGTAGCAGGCAAAACCTTTCGCTACGGCCCGAACGGTGCAGAGGGCTTGGCCGGCGGAAAACGCGTGATTCTCGTTTCAACTGCCGGAGGCATTCATGGCGACCAACCCAGCGGTGTCGCGCACGAAGGCTACTTGAAGCTTGTACTGGGGTTTCTCGGCATTACCGAGATCGAGATCATTCGGGCCCATGGCCTCGCCATGGGAGGCGATGCACGGGAATCAGCGATGATCGCAGCTCAGCAGTCCATTGAGGCGCTGTACGAAACCGCCTGACGCGAAGGGCTCATACAAAAACGCCCCGTACAGTACGGAACTGACGGGGCGCGTTCGTTCCGGCGTCCTTAGATCACGCCAAGGCTACGCAGATAGTCGTCATAGGTGCCGCTGAAGTCGGTCACACCTGTATCCGAGAGCTCAATGATTCGCGTCGCGAGCGAGCCGACGAACTCGCGGTCGTGGCTGACGAAAATCAAAGTGCCCGGATAGTTCTCCAGCGCCAGGTTCAGCGCTTCGATGGATTCCATGTCCAGGTGGTTGGTCGGTTCGTCCATTACCAGGACGTTGGGCTTTTTCAGAATCAGCTTGCCGAACAGCATGCGACCCTGTTCGCCTCCAGAGATAACTCGAACCGACTTGAGGATCTCATCATTGGAAAACAACATACGGCCAAGGGTGCCGCGCACGATCTGTTCGCCGCCCTGCGTCCACTGGCCCATCCAGTCGAACAGCGACATGTCGTCTTCGAAGTCATCGGCATGGTCCTGGGCGTAGTAGCCGATATCGGCGCTTTCGGTCCACTTCACCGAACCAGCATCCGGATGCAGTTCGCCAACCAGCGTACGCAGCAGGGTGGTCTTGCCGATACCGTTCGGGCCGATGATCGCGACCCGCTCGCCGGCTTCGACGGTGAAGCTGAAGTTCTTGAACAGCGTCTTGCCATCAAATCCCTTGGCCATGCGCTCGACGGTTACGGCTTGGCGGTGCAGCTTCTTGGTCTGCTCGAAGCGAATGAACGGGCTGACGCGGCTCGAGGGCTTGACCTCCGCGAGCTGGATCTTGTCGATCTGCTTGGCGCGCGAAGTCGCCTGCTTGGCTTTCGATGCGTTGGCCGAGAAGCGGCTGACGAAGGTCTGCAATTCGGCGATCTGCGCTTTCTTCTTGGCATTGTCGGCCAGCAGCTGCTCGCGCGACTGGGTCGCCGCGGTCATGTACTCGTCATAGTTGCCCGGGAACAGCCGCAGCTCGCCGTAATCGAGGTCGGCCATGTGCGTGCACACGCTGTTCAGGAAGTGCCGGTCGTGGGAAATGATGATCATGGTGCTGTTACGCGCCGTGAGGATGTTTTCCAGCCAGCGGATGGTGTTGATATCCAGGTGGTTGGTCGGCTCGTCGAGCAGCAGCACTTCCGGATCGGAGAACAGCGCTTGGGCCAGCAGTACCCGCAGTTTCCAGCCCGGCGCCACTTCGCTCATCGGCCCGAAGTGCTGTTCGAGCGGGATACCAAGGCCCAGCAGCAGCTCGCCGGCACGGGACTCGGCGGTGTAGCCGTCCATCTCGGCGAACTCGGTTTCCAGTTCGGCGACGGCCATGCCGTCTTCCTCGCTCATTTCCGGCAACGAGTAGATGCGCTCGCGCTCGGCCTTGACCTTCCATAGCTCTTCGTGGCCCATGATCACCGTGTCGATGACGTTGAAGTCTTCGTAGGCGAACTGATCCTGACGCAGCTTACCCAGGCGTACGTTGGGTTCGAGCATGACCTGACCAGCGGACGGCTCCAGGTCGCCCCCTAGGATTTTCATGAAGGTCGACTTGCCGCAGCCGTTAGCGCCGATCAGGCCGTAGCGATTGCCGTTGCCGAATTTGACGGAAACGTTTTCGAACAGCGGCTTGGCGCCGAACTGCATGGTGATGTTAGCGGTGGAGATCAAAGCCAATATTCTCGCGGGTTTCAGAGTTGGGGATTTACGCTTGGTCCCTTTTAGGTCCCATCTGCAGCTTTTTCATTTCGTTCCCATCGCGTTCGCTATCGGCAACAGGCGTATCGAGACCGAGGGACATGTAACGATAGCCAAGCTGTTTGGCGATAAACGCGGGGCATGCCTACATCAGGCAGATGGTTGCGTATGGGTGGCGCGCATTGTACGGATGATGCTAGCGAATCCCTAATGACTTAAGCGTTGGTTGTCCTTGATGAATGCAGATCCGGCTTGCTTCGCTAGATTACAGGGCTGGTTCTGGTGATGCTGCGCCGCAATGACCGGCGTCACGGTGGGTACGTAACGATGTTGCACGGCGGCGTCAGCCGCTACATTCAAGTCCAGTGCGCTTGCATAGCCTCCCGCAGCCCGACGAGGAAGGGCATCCGCCGTTGACCTCATCGACCGAAACTATCCGCCGCGATGCAGAGCCTGTGCCTTAGCTGGGAGCAGGATCTGGTATTGGGCTCAGATGGTGCCGTTGCTGGCCTGCGGTGTCTTTGGCGCCAGGGTGCGAGAGCTGGAACAGCAGGCCTGGCTCTACCCTGAACACGGACAGCGTCCAACCGTGCGCTGTCGCTATTTCCTGGCAGATGGCGAGGCCAAGGCCCGCACCGTGATCGCGTCTATCGGCGCCACGCCAGAAGCGTGCAAATAAATGCGCCAGTTGGTCTTCGTTCACACCAGGGCCCCAGTCACGCACCGCCAATATGTTCGCGCCGACGCTCACATGAACTGCCGTCCCACGAGGCGCGTGCTGAAGCGCGTTCTCCAACAAATTTTTCAGCAAGGTGAACAGCGCACCCCGATCGGCTACCCAATCGTTCTGACGGGCGTCATTGTTCATTACCAGTCTCACACCCGCGCCATCGGCCATACGTTGCAGATAACTGATCGCTTCGCTCACAACCTCCCGGATATCCACAGCGGCAAACCGGTAGCTTTGCATCTCGCTTGCTTCGGCGAGATGCAGCAGCTGTTGCACTTGGCGCGTCATATGTTCGACATCATTGAGCAGTGAGTTCTGTCCGTCGGTATGATCGATCAACTCGATCTGAGCACGGATCAATGCAAGTGGCGTTTTAAGTTCATGGGCCGCCGTTGCGAGAAATTCCTGCTGAACGCGATAGCCCCGCTCAAGCCGCTCGAGCACGTTATTGAAGCTTTCAACCAAGGGTGCGATCTCATTTGGCGCGGCATCGGTGTTCAGGCGAGCGTGTAGCGAGCGAGGGGAGATCTTCGCAGCCGAGTTCGATATGTCTCGTAGCGGCTTGAACGCATACTTCAGTGTTACGTAAACGCATGCGCCGAAGATAAACAGCAATACCAAACTGAACAGCGTGATTCCCAGGCCGGTGAAAGGCAATGCGAACGCACGGTGCATCAGGTGCAGGAATCGGGTACTGGCCGCGAACTGAAAATACCAAGTCCGCCCCTCATGCTCGACTGCCTCGGTGGCTCCGTGCATCGTCACGCCTCTTTGCTCGAATTTAAAGCTTTCGGAGCGAAGCTGGTCGGCTTCGCTACTTTCAGGCCAAATGACTTCGCTTCCAGGCCAGGACAATACAACCATCCCCGACGCGTCCAGCACCCGGTATGAGGTTTCTTGTTTCAGGCTGTCGAATACCCATTCGATATCGAATTTGGTTATGTCTATCCCGATCGGTATGCCATTGCTATCGAACACTAGGTCATCGGCCATCTCTCTCGCATTATCGGCCACCTCCGCGTCCGAGAGCATGTCACTTTGAGATGCCGTCAGCGCGAAAAGGGCCAGCACGATTATGGCTGTGGTGACCATTGCGCCGGCGATATAGGCGAGCAGTACTTTGACGGCGAGGCTATTGAGCCACGTCGTTCTCACGAAGCGCATAACCGTGCCCCCGTACGTTGACGATCTTGTGGCGCGCACCGATGGTGAGCAGTTTGCGGCGGATACGGTGAAGCGCTACATCCAGAGCATTGGGAGTGACCGCTTCACTCAGCCCCCACGCGGCTGCTTCCAGCGCCGTGCGCCGCACAACCTCATCATGGTTGCGCATCAGCAAGAGCATGACCTGAGCTTCGGTCGGCGACAGGGCTACGCTATTACCGCCGCGCCAGAGAACGCCGGCATCGACGCGTAGCGTCAGGTCCCCATAGCTGGGATCGAGCGAGCGCTGTATGACGGGGCGGCGCAGCAACGCCTTGGCGCGCGCGATCATCTCATCCATGGCGAACGGCTTGGGTAGGTAATCGTCCGCTCCGGCGTCCAGCCCTTCTACTCGATCGTGCAATGCGTCACGCGCCGTCAATACGAGACACGGCAACCCTATCCCCGCGGTGCGCAGTCTTTGCAGCAGAATGAGCCCATCGCCATCCGGCAGGCCCCGATCCAGGATGACGGCCTGGTACGGGAGCTGCTGGATAGCGGCCCACGCAGCATCGATGCGTCCGATTACGTCGACAGCGATCCCGGCGCCCAGCAGCCCTTTGCAGATCAGTCGAGCCAGGCGTTCGTGGTCCTCAACGAGGAGGATGCGGTTCATCAGAATCGGTAAAGGTAGCCAAAGGCCACGCGATTTTCGGTGGAGCTGTCTACCAGAGGGCTGTCCTTGATCTCATCAGCGAGACTTACCGCTTCGAGGTCGAGGAACACGGAGTGCTTTTTATCGAACATATAGGTTCCACGCACGCCAAACTCAGTATTGATTCCGGCCTTTCCATCGTAGGCCGCCCGGTCGAAGCGAGCTTCGCTGTCGCGAACGCCGTAATAATAGTCGACGTACTTCTTGTCCTGCCATACGGCTGCCAGGCGCGGCGTAAGCTTGATGTGGTCACTGACCTGCCACGATCGTTCCAGGCCGAGGGTAAAGCGTTGACCGTCGCTATTACTCGACGCGTCCGTAAGCCATTCGGCGTAGACGTCCGCCCATTCGTTCTGCCATTTCACATTCGCTCCAGCCCAAAAACCGCCGTCGCGATCGTCCATTCCGTCGAGTATGCGAGCATCGCCTTCTTCATACCCGCTTGAGTCGTACCGAGCCACAATATTGAAATTGAGTTGTTCAGAATCGCTGATGCGCAGACTCGGCAGCTTGAACTCCGCGACAGGGCCGAAGATCCGCACATACTGATTTTCGTAGTAGATCAGCGGTATCGCCTTGTTGTCCCGATCTATATCGGTGTACGGCTGTTGACTGCTGGCCGCGCCAATACCAAGCCCCCAGGATGTTGAAACCTCTGGATAGGAGAACTCGGCCGCGTGGGTGGTCAGCGGCGACAAACCACCTAAAAGAACGGAAGCAGTCGCGGCGCGCATGATTGCACTTGATGATGCGGTCAAAGCGGGTAAGCGAAAACGATACATCGAACTCTCCAGGGCGAGGTTGAAAACGCTTGCATCGTCCAGAACTCCGTCTTACTGAAAACTTACCGGCCAACCTTTATTTTCCGTGCGCCCGGTAAGGGTCTGGAAAGGTTGCCCGTCCGATAGTGACTCCCTAAGCCGCAAGTCGATGGCCGGTTCGCTGCGTGATGACGACTGGCTGCGCTCATGTAGGAAGGGAGAATGCCGCATTGAACTCATCGTTGAGTCTGACCTGGGGCGTGCTGACAGCAGTTGTGCTCGCTGGCTGCGCGACCATCGAGCAGGCACCGACACTCGGCAGCGCCGATGCGCCCGTGGCCACCCAGTGGCATGCACCCCGTGCACACGGGGGCGAGCTCGTTGATCTGGCGCAGTGGTGGGGACAATTCGACGACCCGCTGATGCTGCGCCTCATCCAGGATGGACAGGACGCCAGCGCGACGCTTTCACAGGCCATCGCACGTATCGCTGACGCCCAAGCTGCACGTGTCTCTGGGCTGGCTGCTCTGTTGCCTTCGCTGGATGGAGCCATCGAGTCGAGCCGTGGACGGTCCGAAGTGGCAGCGCCGGTGGGCTCGATGGCATCGGTGGGCCTTCAGGCCAGCTGGGAGCTGGATATATTCGGTGCCAATCGAGCTGGAGCCGGCGCTGCACAGGCGCAGCTGGAAGCCAGTATGGCCGAATGGCATGACGCTCGGGTGTCGGTCGCCGCCGAGATCGCGACGACCTATGTCGAGTTCCGGGCTTGTGAAGCCCAGGCGGTGCAAGCCGAACTCGATGCACAGTCACGCAATGAAACCGCACGCCTGACCGATCTGATGGCCGCGAGCGGTTTTCAATCGCCGGCCGAAGCTGACCTGGCCCGTGCGAGCGCGGCCCAAGGGCGGGTGAGCCTGGCTGAGCAACATGCGCAATGCGAATATCTGATCAAGTCGCTGGTTGCGCTGACCGCCCGGAACGAGGTGGCGCTGCGACGCGACCTTGTCGCAGCCAGCGCGCGTATGCCGCAGCCTGCCGAGTTTGTCGTCGCGACGCTGCCCGCTCAGGTACTGGCGCAACGCCCGGATATCTTTGCGGCTGCTCGTGACGTCGTCACCGCTAGCGCTGAGTCTGTTCAGGCGCAGGCATTGCGTTGGCCGCGCGTCACCTTGAGCGGGGAAGTCGGGCGGACACGTGTCGCCGAGCAGGGCAGCGTCAGCACCAGCGGTACCGTCTGGAGCGTCGGCCCGGTTGCGGTGACGGTACCTCTGTTCGATGCCGGTACGCGTCGAGCCAACGCTGAAGCTGCCCAGGTGCGCTACGACGTTGCCAAGGTCGTTTACGCCGACCGCTTGCGTAATGCCATACGAGAAGTCGAAACGGCGCTGGTGTCGCTGCAGAGCACCGCTGCGCGAAGTGGCAACGCGCGCGACGCCGTCGAGGGATTCGAACGTTCGTTCCAGGCCTTCGAAGCACGGTACCGGTCGGGTAATGCCAGCCTGTTCGAACTAGAGGATGCCCGTCGCAGCAGGGTGAATGCGCAGATCTCCTTCATCGAACTGCAGCGCGAGCACGTCACCAGTTGGATCACGCTGTACCGAGCGGTTGGTGGTGGCTGGTCGTCCGCGGCGTTAGACGACATCACCGGCCTATGACCCCCACATAACCATCGCCTTATCGATCGCCGCCCGGACCACGTCCCGGCCGCAACGTTAAACCAGGACTATGACCCGTATGAAAAGGACAACTCGCCAGACCGTTTTTATCGTAACGGTAGTGGTCACCACGATCGCCATGACGATGGGGGCTATAGCCGCCTGGGACCGCCGTGACGCGATTCAGGAGGATGAGCCGGTCGCGAGGCCTGCGCTCACGGTGGCCGTCACCTCGCTCGAAACCACCACGCTGCCCAATCAGATCCCGGCGAATGGCAACATCCAGCCGTGGCAGGAGGCGAGCATCGGTACCGAGGCCGATGGCCTGCGCCTGGCCGAGGTCAGGGTGAACGTGGGCGATCTGGTCACACGCAATCAGCTGCTGGCGACCTTTGCTTCCGATACCGTCACGGCCGAACTGGCGCAGAGCAGTGCCGCCACCGCAGAAGCACAGGCGGCACTCGCCGAAGCCGAGGCCAATGCCCAGCGGGCGAGGGAGCTGCAAAACAGCGGCGCCTTGTCGGCCCAGCAGATCAATCAGTACGTGACGGCTGAGCGCACCGCGCGAGCACGCCTGAAGGCTGCGGAGGCAACCGAGCAGACCCAGCGCCTTCGCCTGGCTCAAACCCAAGTATTGGCGCCGGACGACGGCATTATCTCGGCGCGCAGCGCCACCGTGGGAGCAGTTCTGCCTGCCGGTCAGGAGCTGTTCCGTTTGATACGCGGACGGCGGCTCGAGTGGCGCGCCGAGGTCGCCGCGGCGGACTTGGCTACGTTGCGACCGGGCCAGCCCGCACAAGTCAGGCTGAGCAATGGCGAGGTGGTAGAAGGGCGGTTGCGCATGGTCGCGCCAGTGATCGACACGCAAACCCGCAATGGATTGGTCTATGTCGACTTGCCGCCAGACAGCCCGGCACGTGCTGGTATGTTCGCGCGAGGCGAGTTTGTGGTGGGCACGGATCAGGTGCGGACCCTGCCGCAGAGCGCCGTGCTGTTGCGTGACGGGTTCAGCTACGTCCTGCGCGTCGGACCTGATTCAACAGTGGCAAAGGTCAAGGTGACTGTGGGGCGGCGGGTAAAAGACCGCGTCGAGATCACGGCGGGTCTTGATACGGACGGCCAAGTGGTACTGACGGGAGGCGGGTTTCTAGGCGACGGCGATCTTGTGCGAGTCGTCGAGGAGCAGCCTGCCTTGAGTCAGGGCGACCAGGTTTCCAGTGGAGCAGCCAAGCCCGTCAGCCTGTACATGAAGGGGGATGCCCGATGACTCTTAACGTTTCGTCCTGGTCGATCCGAAACCCGACGCCGGCCATCCTGCTCTTCATATTGCTGACTTTTGCGGGCCTGATGGGCTTTGCCTCAATGAAAATCCAGGAGTTTCCCGACATCGACTTGCCGATGATCACCATCACGGCGGAGCTGCCCGGCGCTTCCCCGGCACAGCTTGAGAACGATGTTGCGCGCAGGATCGAGGACTCGCTCGCCACCGTGCAGGGCGTCAAACACATCCAGAGCACCCTGACTGACGGTACCGCGGATATCGCGGTCGAGTTCCGCCTGGAGAAGTCGACCCAGGAAGCGCTTGATGATGTCCGTGACGCGGTGTCCCGAGTACGCGCCGACCTGCCGGCCGATCTACGCGACCCGGTGATCAAGAAGGTCGAAGTCTCGGGCTCGGCGATCCTGACCTACACAGTCGCCTCGACACGGATGGATGACGAGGCCCTGTCGTGGTTCGTCGACCATGACATCAGCAAGGCTTTGCTTGCGGTGCCCGGGGTGGGAGCGGTAACCCGGGTTGGCGGTGTCACCCGCGAGGTGCGCATCGCCCTGGATCCGACGCATCTGCTGGCTCTCAATACCACGGCGCTGGACATCTCCCGTCAGTTGCGTCAGATCCAGCGGGAGGCGTCCGGCGGCCGTGTGACCCTCGGTAGCGGTGAGCAGATGGTGCGCACCATTGCTACCGTTCAATCCGCCGAGGAACTCGGCGCGCTCGAGATCACGCTCAGCGATGGTCGGCGAGTCAGGCTCGACCAGGTCGCCACGGTATCCGATACGTTCGCCGAACGCCGATCGGCTGCACTCCTGAATGGTGAGCCCGTGGTCGGTTTCGAGATTGTACGTGCGCGGGGCGCCGGTGAGGTCGAGGTGGGCGCGGGCGTTCGGGCGGCACTCGACACGCTCAAGGCCAAGCACCCGGACATCACCGTCACCGAAGCCTTCAACTCCGTCGATCAGGTGATCGAGAACTATGAAGGCTCCATGCGCCTGCTGTATGAGGGCGCCGCGCTCGCCGTGCTGGTCGTATTCCTTTTCCTGCGTGACTGGCGGGCAACGTTTGTGGCCGCCGTAGCGCTGCCGCTGTCAGCGATTCCCACCTTCGCCGTAATGTATTGGATGGGCTTTACGGTCAATACCGTGACCTTGCTGTCGTTGTCACTGGTTGTCGGCATTCTCGTCGATGACGCCATCGTTGAGATCGAGAACATCGAACGCCATCTACGGATGGGCAAAACGCCGTACCAAGCCGCGATGGAGGCGGCCGATGAGATCGGATTGGCCGTCGTGGCGACCACCTTTACGCTTATTGCGGTTTTTCTGCCCACGGCCTTCATGAGCGGTACGGTCGGTAAATTCTTCGTGCAGTTCGGTTGGACCGCAGCCATTTCGGTTTTTTTCTCGCTGCTCGTCGCGCGCATGCTGACGCCTATGATGGCGGCGTATTTGCTCAAGGCGCCAAAGCAGCATGACGAACCCGAGCCGGGATGGATGAGCTTGTATCTATCGCTTGCGCGCTGGTGCCTGCACCACCGCGTTCTGACCGTCACAGGCGCGGCGGTATTCTTCGCGGGTGGCCTGATGCTCGCCGCCTTGTTGCCGGGTACCTTCATGCCGCCAGACGACGATTGGCAGACGCAAGTAACCCTTACGCTCGCGCCGGGAAGCACCATGGACGACACGCTGGTGCTCGCCGAGCGAGCACGCAGTATCGTGGCGCAACATCAGCACGTGCAGATGGTTTACGCCGGGATTGGCGGTGGCAACACCAGCGGTGACCTGATCGATCCGTCCGGCAGCTCGGCAGGCGATGTTCGCATCGCGGTGCTCACCCTCAATCTGACTCACCGTAACGATCGCCCCGGGCTGACCAAGCAGCAGATCGAGAGTCAGCTGCGCAAAGCGCTTGCTGCATTGCCCGGCGTGCGTATCAAGGTCGGCATGGGCGGATCGGAAAACTACGTGCTGGTGCTGGCAGGCGAAGACGGTCGGGTATTGAGCCGGCACGCCCAGCAGGTGGAGCGGGAGCTGCGCACCGTTCCCGGGGTGGGCGCCATTACCTCGACCGCGAGCCTGGTTCGCCCCGAACTGATTGTCCGGCCTGATTTCGCACGTGCTGCCGACCTGGGTGTTACGTCCACTGCCATCGCCGATACCCTGCGCGTTGCCACGACCGGGGATTACGATCAGGATCTCGCCAAGCTCAGCTTCAGCAATCGGCAGGTTCCCGTTGTGGTACGGCTGACTGACGCCGCCCGAACAGACTTCGATACGCTCCAACGCCTTCCCGTACCCGGTGCTCGCGGACCGGTGCCCCTGGATAATGTCGCAACGCTCGAGATCGGCAGCGGCCCCTCCGAGATCACCCGCTATGATCGGATGCGCAACGTCAATTTCGAGATCGAACTCAATGGCCAGCCTTTGGGTGACATCGAGCAGGCGGTTCTGGCACTACCGAGCCTCCGTAATCTGCCAGCAGGCGTAGTCCAGACGTCGGTTGGAGACGCCGAAGCCATGGGCGAGCTTGCGAGAGGATTCGGCCTGGCGATGCTGACCGGCGTGCTATGTATTTACGTCGTGCTAGTCCTGCTCTTGAAGGATTTCCTGCAGCCGCTGACTATTCTGGCCGCACCGATGCTTTCAATTCCCGGAGCCTTCGTTGCGCTTTACCTGGGCGGAACGGCGTTGTCGATGCCGGCGATGATCGGGCTGATCATGCTGATGGGCATCGCTACGAAGAACTCAATTCTGCTGATTGACTACATCATCCTCGCACGCCGCGACTTCGGGCTGTCGCGATGGGACGCTATCATCGATGCCTGCAGCAAGCGTGCACGTCCCATCATCATGACGACGATCGCCATGGGCGCAGGGATGATGCCGGTGGCGCTGGGGTGGGGCGTCGACCCGAGCTTCCGCTCTCCGATGGCAATCGTCGTGATAGGGGGACTGATCACTTCGACCGTGTTGAGCTTGCTGGTCATCCCGGTGTTATTCAGCTACGTGGATGACTTCGTCGGCTGCCTACGCAAACTCAAGGGCAGCCCCGATGCCGATCCGACGGGGCTCGCTGGGCCCAGCGGGTCAGTGCCGTAGCGTTGCTCACTCGGAGCATCTGGCCTCTCGATAGCTCATCCCTTGAATCGAAAAGGCGCGACAAAGCCCAACGAAACGGCGCGGTCACTTGAGCCGTTGTTAGGGGCGTTCTAGCATGCGATACGCTGAGTCCGATATTTCCCGGACATGAATGCGGAATTTGCGCTCGCAGGTTATCGAGGCTGAGCGCTACTGAATGTTTGGCGATAAGTCGGTCAGAGAAACTTTCGCAGCACGGCCGCAAAGGCGACGAGATTATAGCTCGCTGCCCGCAGCAACCCAGGCCCCGAAATCCTCACGGAGGCAGCGGCAGACATGCCTTCGACGCAGTGATCGATCCGTAGGAGTGTGATGTGGAATCCGTAGAGCCAGAGGTATTCGTACAGGTCAATGATGTCCTGTGCAGATTTTTTCTTTGCTTCGATCAGCGTGATTGGCCCTCGATGGTCGATTGCCTTGGGTCTGAAGTGGCAATTGACTATGTGTCCTCTGGGCGGGAGCGGCCGACGACGATGACTGGTCGTGATTTCGTCAGTCGTCGGCAGAATGCCGCAGACACCTTGGCGAAACACCACAGTTTTTCCAACCTGTTAATCACTCCAGGGCCAGACGCAGGAATTGTCCGAGCGCGGTGCAACTACCTGATTCTTCGGTTTGACCTTTCCCAGGAGCGTCCGGATTCAGGCGAGGATTTCTTCCATTCATGCGGAGGCTACGAGTTCGAGCTTTCCGACCTGGAGGGCGAATGGAAAATTTCTGGCATCAAGCAGGATGCCCTTCGCAGCTGGGGTAACGCGAGCCTGCACGGTGGTTCGGCGAAGGCTAACGGCTAGATGGGATAGTGATTTCTGGATCGGAGGCCGTCATGGTTATTTTGGCTGCTGCGGTTCCCGTGTTGGCACATCACTGAGCGGCCGTTCTATCGAGCGGCGTTTGACGTATTGCCGAACCCAGGCAGGTTCGTAGGTTAGCTGGCTGAACATCTGGCCGTGCGGTTCAGCATACCGCGACGGTATGGAGCTATCTCGGGTTCGTGCTGTTGAATGCATGTCGACAGCGTTCTTGAGTAGCGCCGATAGCGCACGGCTATGGTTGCTACTGTTATGCGATTCGCAGAAAAGCAAACGCCCCGAACCAGTCGGGGCGTTTGCTCATCTTCCGCTACTCATGCAGACGGCGTTAACCGTCTGTAAGGCGGACATGCATGGCTCAGCGCATCAAACCGCAACCACGTCGATCTTCGCCTTGGCCGCGGACTCACGGAACTCGGCGATCTGATCGAAGCTCAGGTAGCGGTACACGTCCGCTGCCATGGTATCGATCTGCGCGGCGTAGACCATGTACTCCTCGACGGTCGGCAGACGACCGAGAATCGAGGCGACTGCTGCCAGCTCGGCAGAGGCCAGGTACACATTGGTCGCATCGCCCAGGCGGTTCGGGAAGTTACGAGTCGAGGTGGAAACCACTGTCGAACCGGTTTCGACCCGAGCCTGGTTACCCATGCAGAGCGAGCAGCCCGGCATTTCCAGGCGCGCACCGGCGCGACCATAGATGCCGTAGTAGCCTTCTTCGGTCAGCTGATGCTGGTCCATCTTTGTCGGTGGTGACAGCCACAGACGAGTCGGCAGGGAGCCTTCGACCTTGTCCAGCAGCTTACCTGCAGCGCGGAAGTGACCGATGTTGGTCATGCAGGAACCGATGAACACTTCATCGATCTTCTCGCCCTGTACGCTCGAAAGCAGACGGGCGTCGTCCGGGTCGTTCGGCGCGCACAGAACTGGCTCGGTGACTTCGGACAGATCAATTTCAATGACTTCGGCGTACTCGGCGTCGGCGTCGGCGCTCATCAGCTTCGGATCGGCCAGCCAGGCTTCCATGGCCTGGGCGCGGCGCTCAAGGGTACGGGCGTCGCCGTAGCCTTCGCTGATCATCCAGCGCAACAGGGTGATGTTGGACTGCAGGTACTCGGCGATAGCCGCTTCCGGCAGCTTGATGGTGCAGCCTGCAGCCGAACGCTCGGCAGAGGCGTCGGACAGCTCGAAAGCCTGCTCGACGGTCAACTCGTTCAGTCCTTCGATCTCGAGAATACGGCCGGAGAAGATGTTCTTCTTGCCCTTCTTCTCGACAGTCAGCAGGCCTTTCTGGATGGCGTAGTAGGGGATCGCATGAACCAGGTCGCGCAGGGTGATGCCAGGCTGCATCTTGCCCTTGAAGCGAACCAGTACCGATTCCGGCATGTCCAGCGGCATCACGCCGGTGGCCGCGGCAAAGGCGACCAGACCGGAACCGGCCGGGAAGGAAATACCCATCGGGAACCGGGTGTGCGAGTCGCCACCGGTACCGACGGTATCCGGCAGCAGCATGCGGTTCAGCCAGCTGTGGATGATGCCGTCGCCCGGACGCAGGGAAACACCGCCGCGGGTCATGATGAAGTCCGGCAGGGTGTGGTGCGTGGTGACGTCGATCGGCTTCGGATAGGCCGCGGTGTGGCAGAACGACTGCATCACCAAGTCAGCTGAGAAGCCCAGGCAAGCCAGGTCCTTCAGCTCGTCGCGGGTCATCGGGCCGGTGGTGTCCTGGGAGCCAACGGTGGTCATCTTCGGCTCGCAGTAGGTGCCCGGACGCACGCCTTTGCCTTCCGGCAGACCACAGGCGCGACCCACCATCTTCTGTGCCAGGGTGAAGCCCTTGTTGCTTTCAGCCGGCGCTTCCGGCTTCTTGAACAGATCGGACGGGCCCATGCCCAGCTCGGCACGTGCTTTTTCGGTCAGGCCGCGACCGATGATCAGCGGAATACGGCCGCCGGCGCGTACTTCGTCGAGTAGAACGTCGGTCTTCAGCTGGAAGGTGGTGACCAGCTCATCGCTGCCATGACGACGGACTTCGCCCTTGTAGGGGTATACGTCGATCACGTCACCCATGGCCAGATCCGAGCAGTCGAACTCGATCGGCAGCGCGCCTGCGTCTTCCATGGTGTTGTAGAAGATCGGCGCGATCTTGGTGCCGAAGCAGAAACCGCCGGCACGCTTGTTCGGTACGTTCGGGATGTCATCGCCGAAGAACCACAGCACCGAGTTGGTCGCCGACTTACGCGAAGAACCGGTACCGACCACGTCACCGACGTAGGCGACCGGGAAGCCCTTGGCTTTCAGTTCTTCCATCTGCTTGAGCGGACCAACGGAACCAGGCACGTCAGGCGTGATGCCGTCGCGGGCCATCTTCAGCATGGCCAGAGCATGCAGCGGGATGTCCGGGCGCGACCAGGCGTCCGGTGCCGGCGATAGGTCGTCGGTGTTGGTTTCGCCGGTGACCTTGAATACGGTCAGGGTAACTTTCTCGGCAACAGGGGCGCGGTTCTTGAACCATTCGCCTTCGGCCCAGGATTGCAGGACGGCTTTGGCGTTCGCATTCCCGGCCTTGGCTTTCTCGGCTACGTCATGGAATGCGTCGAACATCAGCAGGGTGTGCTTGAGTTGTTCGGCGGTGGCGTCGGACAGTTCCGGGCTGTCCAGGAGGTCGACCAGCGTGACGATGTTGTAACCGCCCTGCATGGTGCCCAGTAGCTCGACGGCGTGTTGCTTGCTGATCAGCGGAGAGGTGGCTTCGCCCTTGGCGATGGCGGCGAGGAAACCGGCCTTGACGTAGGCGGCTTCATCCACGCCCGCGGGAACGCGGTTGGTGATCAGATCGAGGAGGAATTGCTCTTCGCCGGCTGGCGGATTTTTCAAAAGGTCGACCAGGCCTGCGGTCTGCTCGGCGTTCAGCGGCTGGGGCACGACGCCCTGGGCGGCACGCTCTTCTACGTGTTTGCGATAGGCTTCAAGCACAGTTTTATACCCTCATCATTGGTCCCTTGGGTGTCTCGGGACGCGCATCCGGAAGCTGTTTTCAAAGTTTTACGCCGGTTTCCGGGTGCGCAGGTTAGAGGGATCTGCGCACCCGGTAGGTAGCCGGTCAACTGTGCTCGTGACGCTTTGAAAACAGCTTCTTGCGGATTGTTGCGCCTAAAACGGCGGGCCGATTCTACTGGAACAGGCCCGCAAAGTTAAGTGAAACGCCGTGCCCATCGAATCTGGTGCGTCCTGCCGGGCTGTTGCGAAAACGCGCTGGAGTACCGCAGGGCGCGGGATGCACGGCCATGGGCGGGTGCCCAGGTGGATTCTTCCGTGACCCGGCTTGGACAAAAGTCTAAGATGCGGCGCTGTTCTCCGATCCACCGCCCGTTATGTCCAATCAGCGCATCAAAACCCCTTGTGTGGGCCTCTGTTCCACTGTTTACGGTGATCTCGTCTGCCGTGGCTGCAAGCGTTTCCATCACGAAGTGGTCAGCTGGAATGCCTATGACGAGGCGAGCAAGCGCTCCGTATGGCTGCGGCTGGAACAGCTCCTGGCGCAGGTGATGGCTGCCAAGCTGGAAATCTTCGATGCGGAGCTGTTGCGCCGCCAACTGGAAAGCCGACAGATCCGCTTCGTTGCGGAACAGTCACCCTACTGCTGGGCTTATCAGCTTATCGCTAGGGGCGCGCGGGTGATTCAGCAGCTCGACGCCTATGGCGTAGTCTTGCTGCCTGAGTTTCGCGACTGGTCGCTGCCCGAGCTTCGCGATGCTATCGACCGGGAGTTTTTTCTTCTCTCAGAGGCGCACTATCAGCGCTATATCGCGCCAGGGTTTTTGGGCGAGATCAGCGGCTAGCGGCCGCAGCGGCGGTAGCACTGCTCTCGCCGGAGATGGGCGCGCCGGGCCGGTTACCGACGTGCCAGTTCTTCCAAGTGATCGATGATACCTTTCGGCTTGAGCACCAGGACGTCACTTTCCAATGTATCGAGCACCACTTCTGCCGTATTGCCCATTAGTGCGCCGGAAAAGCCCGTGCGGGCTACCGTGCCGATAACCGTCACAACGGCTTGCAGCTCGTGGCAAACGCGAGGAATCAAGGCATCGGCCGGACCCTCCTCGATATGTAGATGGCTATCCGGAATGCCGAACTCGGCCTGGAACTGCTTACAGGCATCGCGATAGCGCGCTTCGATGGTTTCCTTGAGCTGGAAAGCGGGATCGGCCGCCGAGAGCATGGCCGACGGGTGGGCACTGATGACGTGCAAGCTGCCTTCGGCAAGCGAGGCGATATCGTAGCCATGATTGACGATGCTGGCATGGAGCGTGCGATGTTCGAGATCGGCGTTGCCGACGTCGACCGCGGCAAGCACCGTGCCGCCGGTCCAGGGCGCTTCGGTCTTGGCCATCAGCACGGGGCAGGGGCAGTAACGCAGTAGTTTCCAGTCGTCCGGCGTCAGCAGTGCGCGCTTCAAAGGAGAGTCCGCGATGTGCTGCTTGATCACCAGATCACAACCTTCGGCTTGCTGTACCGCAATGATTGTCTGGTGAAGATTTTCATGCCAGGCCTGATGAACGGCTACGGTCTGCCCCTGATCTTCCAGTTCTGCGCGAAGCCTGGCGAGGTATTCGCTGTGTTCATGCTTGCCATCGCAGACCAGCAGATGCAGTTTTGCCTGACTGACGCTGCCGATCAGGCGCGCTCGTTTCAGTGCCAGGTTGTCGGGCAGGTTTGGGTCGATTATTACGAGGATGCTGCGAATGGCTTGCATGATCGGCTCCGTTTCCGGTTTCGTAATGTCTTCACTATAGCTAAGGCAACCCATTTGGTTGTGACGCAAATCAACCCGCACTGGCCGCAGGAAATTCGGCTCGTATAATGCCCGTCGTCCGCGGCTTCGAATCGCGGTATCGCCGCCGTTCACCTCTTATTGCGAATACACCTCATCATGCTTCCCGAATTGAACGAGTTTCTGGGCTGTGCAACGCCTGCCGCCTGGGTCGATGTTGCACTGCAGAACCAGGACGTAATGCTCATCGATCACGGCAACTGCGAGAAAAAGGCCGCTGGCGCGGCCTTCCAGCTGATGTTCCGCTATGTCGACAAGCCCGATCTGCAGAACAAGATGTCGCGCCTGGCGAGAGAGGAACTGCGACACTTCGAGCAGGTGCTGTCGATCATTCGCAAGCGCGATATCGGCCTGCGCAACATCGGCTCATCACGTTACGCCGCCGGATTGCGGGAGTTGGTTCGCAACCATGAACCTTATCGGCTCACCGATACCCTGGTGATCGGAGCCTTTATCGAGGCGCGGTCTTGCGAGCGCTTTGCGATGCTGGTGCCGCACCTGGATGAAGAGCTGGGCAAGTTCTATCACGGTTTGCTGAAGTCCGAGGCGAGGCATTTCCAGGATTATCTGAAGCTGGCGTATCTCTACGGCGATGCGTCAGATATCGACGCGACCATCGTTCGGGTCCGTGAGCGCGAGCGCGAGCTGATCGAAAGCCCGGATGACGAGTTTCGCTTTCACAGCGGTGTACCGAGCGCCGCCTGATTCGCTCAGTCCAAGTCGAACGGAGCTTGGTGAAAGCCTGAGTCATCGATCTGCAGCGCCCAACCCTGGCGATCCCAATCACCTAGCACTATACGTCTGGCGGCTTGATCGTCGACTTGGAACGAGTGCGTAGCGGGGCGGTGGGTGTGGCCATGAATCAACGTGCGGACCTTGTGTCGCTGCATGATCCTGACTACCTCGTCGGGCGTCACGTCGACGATGTCGCTGGCTTTCATGCGTGTCTCCTGCTTGCTGCTCGAGCGCAGCTTCTGCGCCAACCTCTGACGCTTGGCCAGGGAGAGGTTGTGCAGGATGAACAGGCTGATCGGGTTGCGCAGCCAGCGCCGTAGCCGCATGTAGCCTTCGTCTCGCGTGCACAGACTGTCGCCGTGCATCAGCAGTACTCGCTCTCCGCCAAGCTGCGCGATATGCGGATCGGCCAGGAGCGTACACCCGGCCTCTCGGCTGAACGCCTTGCCGATCATGAAGTCACGGTTGCCGTGCATCAGATAGATTCGGGTTCCCCGCTGGCTCAACGCCTTCAGCGCTCCGGCTATCTCGTGCTGATAGGGCGTCATGCCATCGTCGCCGACCCAGACCTCGAAGAAATCACCCAGGATGTAGAGCGCCTCGGCCTGGGGCGCTCGTGTGTCGAGGAAGCGAAGAAACGCCCGGGTGATATCCGGGCGTTCTTCTTCCAAGTGCAGGTCGGAAATCAGCAGGATCAATGCGATTACTCGACGATCTCGGCTTTCTCGATAACCACGTCTTCCACCGGCACGTCCTGATGACCTGACTTCATCGTGGTGGGAACGCCCTTGATCTTTTCGACCACGTCCATGCCTTCGACCACTTCGCCGAACACGGCGTAGCCCCAGCCTTGAACGGTTGGCGCGGTGTGATCGAGGAAGTCGTTATCTTTGACGTTGATAAAGAACTGCGCGGACGCCGAATGTGGCTCCATGGTGCGGGCCATGGCTAAGGTGCCCGTCTTGTTGGAAAGGCCATTGTTGGCTTCGTTCTTGATCTGGCCACGGGTAGTTTTTTGCTTCATGCCTGGCTCGAAGCCGCCGCCCTGAATCATGAAGTTGCTGATGACGCGGTGGAAGATGGTGCCGTCATAGTGGCCGGTCTTCACATATTCCTTGAAGTTGGCGGTGGTTTCAGGAGCTTTGTCTTCGAACAGCTTGACGGTGATGACGCCATGATTGGTGTGGAGTTTGATCATTGGAAGCCTTCCTTATGATAAAGAGTTAGAAAATGGGTGTTGCGATTGCGCAATTGGCGCGGTCGCCCCGGAGACTCGCTGCTGCGGCGCAGTGCGCAGCAGGGCGCTTTGCGCTGTCAGGGGGTTGATGGGTCCGCTATGATAGGTGCTTTGTTTTGGCCGGCCTACCCTGAGAGAGCGTTTACAAATTACTGCGCTCGGCCATGCTGCGTTGAAATCAGCCTCAAATGCTCATGTACTACTTGTATATTCCGCTTTTTCGACTGATTGATTCGCGGCGCTCACCCTTCGGGCCAGCCTTTGGCTGTTACTCCCGATGGTCGTTGCGCCTTGCCCGACCATTTTTGTAAACCTCTCTGAGCCGCACACTCGCAGATCGTTAAGGACACCATGAGCAAGCCTGAGACTACCGCAGCCACCAACTTTCTCCGCCCGATCATTCAGGCCGACCTGGAATCGGGCAAGCATGCCAAGATCGTCACGCGCTTTCCGCCCGAGCCCAACGGTTATCTCCATATCGGCCACGCCAAGTCGATCTGCCTGAATTTCGGCCTGGCCAAGGAGTTCGGCGGCGAGTGCAACCTTCGCTTCGACGACACCAATCCAGCGAAGGAAGATCAGGAGTACATCGATGCGATCAAGAGCGACGTCCAATGGCTCGGTTTCCAGTGGGCGGGTGAAGAGCGCTATGCCTCCAATTATTTCTCCCAGCTCCATGAATGGGCCATCGATCTGATCAAGGCGGGCAAAGCCTACGTCTGCGATTTGACCCCCGAGCAGGCTCGGGAGTATCGAGGCAGCCTGACCGAACCGGGCAAAAACAGCCCGTTTCGCGATCGCTCGGTGGAAGAAAACCTGGATTTGTTCGCTCGGATGAAGGCCGGTGAATTTCCGGAGGGCGCCAAGGCGCTGCGCGCGAAGATCGATATGGCCTCGCCGAACATGAACCTGCGCGACCCGATTCTCTATCGTATTCGTCATGCGCATCATCACCAGACCGGCAATGACTGGTGCATCTACCCCAGCTATGACTTCACCCATGGCCAGTCGGACGCCATCGAGGGCATCACTCATTCGATCTGCACCCTGGAGTTCGAAGATCACCGGCCGCTCTATGACTGGTTCCTCGAAAACCTCCCGGTTCCTGCGCGCCCGCGGCAGTACGAATTCGCCCGGCTCAACCTGAACTACACCATCACCAGCAAGCGCAAGCTCAAGCAATTGGTAGATGAGAAGCACGTGAACGGTTGGGACGATCCGCGCATGTCGACGCTCACCGGCTATCGCCGACGCGGTTATACCCCGGCGTCGATTCGTTCCTTCTGCGACATGATCGGCGTGAACCGTGCCGGTGGTGTGGTCGACATCGGCATGCTCGAATTCGCAATCCGCGAGGATCTGGACGCCAACGCACCACGCGCCATGTGCGTGCTCAAGCCACTGAAGGTCGTCATCACCAACTACCCCGAAGGTCAGGTCGAGAATCTGGAGCTGCCTCGCCATCCCAAGCAGGACATGGGCGTACGCCAATTGCCGTTCTCCCGCGAGATCTACATCGACGCCAGCGATTTCGAAGAAGTCCCGCCGGCCGGCTTCAAGCGCTTGATTCCGGGCGGCGAAGTGCGTTTGCGAGGCGGCTACGTTATCCGTGCCGATGAAGCGGTTAAAGACGAGCACGGCCACGTCGTCGAGCTGCGTTGTTCCTACGACGAAAACACGTTGGGCAAGAACCCGGAAGGCCGCAAGGTCAAGGGCGTCATTCACTGGGTTCCGGCCGCCGAGAGCCTCGAGTGCGAAGTGCGTCTGTACGACCGTTTGTTCCGCTCGGCCAATCCTGAGAAAGACGAGGAGGGCGGCAGCTTCCTCGACAACATCAACCCCGAGTCGCTGGTGGTGCTCAAGGGCTGCCGTGCCGAGCCCTCGCTGGCCTCGGCCCAAGCCGAAGACCGTTTCCAGTTCGAACGCGAGGGCTATTTCTGCGTCGATCGCAAGGACAGTCACCCGGGCGCCATGGTGTTCAATCGGACCGTGACGCTGCGTGACTCCTGGGGAGGCCAGTAATGGCGTTGTCCATCTACAACACCCTGACCAAGGCCAAGGAGCCCCTCAAGCCGCTGGTCGACAACCAGGTACACATGTACGTATGCGGCATGACGGTCTATGACTTCTGCCACATCGGTCACGCGCGCGTCATGGTGGCGTTCGACGTGGTCTCGCGCTGGTTGCGCCAGCGTGGTTATGAATTGACCTACGTGCGCAACATCACCGATATCGACGATAAGATCATCCGGCGTGCTCAGGAAAATGGCGAGGCCTTCGAGGCGTTGACCGGACGCATGATCGCCGCCATGCATGAGGACGAGGCACGGCTCAGCGTCCTGCGGCCGGATCTCGAGCCGCGTGCCACCGAGCACATCGCCGGCATGCACAGCATGATCCAGACCTTGATCGACAAGGGCTTCGCCTACGCGCCGGGTAATGGCGATGTCTATTACCGAGTCGGCAAGTTCGTCGGCTACGGCAAGCTGTCACGCCGAAAGATCGAAGATCTCAAGATCGGTGCGCGCATCGAAGTCGACGAGGCCAAAGAAGATCCGCTGGACTTCGTGCTCTGGAAAGCGGCCAAACCGGGTGAGCCGAGCTGGGATTCGCCGTGGGGAGCGGGGCGTCCGGGCTGGCATATCGAATGCTCGGTGATGTCTACCTGCTGCTTGGGGGAGACCTTCGATATCCACGGCGGCGGTCCCGATCTGGTGTTCCCCCATCACGAGAACGAGATTGCGCAGAGCGAAGCGGCAACCGGCAAGCAGTACGCCAACGCCTGGATGCACGCTGGAGCGGTGCGTGTCGATGGCGAGAAGATGTCCAAGTCGCTGGGCAATTTCTTCACCATTCGCGAAGTGCTGGAGAAATACCAGCCGGAAGTGGTGCGCTACCTGCTGGTGTCAAGCCACTACCGCAGCCCGATCAACTATTCCGAAGACAGCCTGAAAGAAGCCAAAGGCGCGCTCGAGCGCTTCTACCATTCCTTGAGGGGCATGCCTGACGCGGCGCCTGCAGGCGGTGAGGCTTTCGTTGAGCGTTTCTCGGCGGCGATGGATGACGACTTCAATACCCCGGAGGCCTGTGCTGTGCTCTTTGAGCTGGCCCGCGAGGTCAACCGCCTGCGCCCGTCCGATCCGCAAGCCGCTGCCGGTCTGGCGGCGCGTCTGAAGGAGCTGGCCGGGCCGCTAGGTGTGTTGCAGCTGGAGCCGGACGACTTTCTGCAGGCCGGTGCCGCAGGTAAGGTTGACGCAGCTGAGGTGGAGGCGTTGATCGCCGCTCGCCTGCAAGCTCGTGCCGAGAAAAACTGGGCCGAGTCCGACCGCATCCGCGATCAGCTCACCGCCATGAGGGTCGTCCTGGAAGACGGCAAAGGTGGGACGACATGGCGGCTGGCTGACTGATTGCTGTCAAAAGGACAAAGGCCGCGTGTGCGGCCTTTTTCATTTGGGGCAACGACGCCTTCTGGCGGGCTCGTTGCTGCGCAGCGTTCAATCTAGGCGCTTCTGAATGCGGGATACCGAAAGGCCCAGCAGAATGGCGCAGAATACCAGCAACCACAGGGCTTCGTTCCATAGCTCGCCCATGCCGGCCTCGCGCAGCATGATGCCGCGGGTGATGCGCAGGTAATGAGTCAGAGGCAAGAGCTCGGCGATCCACTGGGCGGCTTTCGGCATGCCGGCGAAGGGAAACATGAATCCCGACAGCAGAATCTGCGGCAGGAATGTGAAGAACGCCATCTGCATGGCCTGGAACTGCGTACTGGCCAGGGTGGAAAGAAACACGCCAAGCGACAAGCTGGCGACGATGAACAGTAGCGAGGCGCCATAGAGCTCCAGCAGCGAGCCGCGTACCGGCACGGCGAACAGCCAGTGACCGACCAGTAGGATGACGCTGACTTGGATCAGGCCGATGCCCACGAAGGGCAGGACCTTACCGACGGTCAATTCCCACGGCGAGACTGGCGTGGCGATTAGCAATTCGAGATTTCCGCGCTCGCGCTCGCGTACCAGAGCGACCGCGGTGAATAGCACCATGGTCATGGTCAGGATCACGCCCAGCAGTCCCGGTACGGTGTTCAGAGGTGCCAGGCGTTCCGGGTTGTAGAAGTTGACCACCTCCACGGCTTGGCGGTTGCTCCAGCCAGGCAGCGGGTAGGCTGCCAGTTGGCGGGCCGAGGCTTGCACGCTCTGGTCGGAGCCGTCGACCACCAGTTGCAGCGGAGGGCGGTCCTTGCGCTGCAGGCGTGCATTGAAATCCACTGGGACCACCAGAGCAGCGCTGATCCGGCCTTCGCGCAGCAATTGGTTGATCTGTTGCGGGTTGTCCAAGTGGTAGCGCAGGTCGATCACCTGGCTGGAGGCCAGTTCGGCGATGGCTTCGCGGGAGCTGGCGGTATTGGCCTGGTCAAGCACCGCCGCTTGGATGCCGCGCACGTCCATATTGATGGCGTAACCGAACAGCACCAGCTGCAAGAGAGGAATGCCGGCGATCATTGCGAAGGTCAGTCTGTCGCGGCGCAGTTGACGCAGCTCCTTAAGCACGATGGCGCCCAGCCTGCGCAGGTTCATGGCGTGGCCTCCACGGGCTTGTGGGTGACGCTGACAAAGACATCTTCGAGATTGGCTTCACCGTCCCGCAGCTCGGCGGGTATGCCAGCACGCTGTAGCGTGGCTGCGATGGCCTCGCGCGTATCGCTGCCAGCACAGAGGACGCGGAGCACAGCGCCGATCTGCGCCATTGCGAGCACTTTTGGGTGCCCTTCGAGCGCTCGCTGGGCTTGCCGTGGCTGGCGGCATTCGATCAACAGCGGGTGGCTGGGTAGCGCGTCCATCAGCTCTCGCGGACTGCCGTCGGCAACCAGCCGGCCCGCGTCGAGAATGCCCAGGCGGGTACAGCGCTCGGCTTCATCCATGTAGTGCGTAGAAACCAGCAGTGTGGTGCCGGCATCGGCCAGTTCGAACAGTGATCCCCAGAACTCTCGGCGCGATTGCGGATCCACGGCGCTGGTGGGTTCGTCGAGCAGCAGCAAGTCGGGTTTGTGCAGCACGGCGCCGGCCAGTGCCAGACGCTGCTTCTGCCCACCACTCATGGTGCCGGCCATTTGCGAGCGCTGGTCGGTCAGCCAGTAGCGCTCCAGCAACTCCTCGGTACGCTGGTGGGCGTCCCGACGGCTCAGGCCATGGACGGCGGCGAGGAACTCCAGGTTTTCCATGACGGTAAGGTCGTCATAAAGGGAAAACTTTTGCGTCATATAGCCGATGCGGCGCTTCAGTGCTTCTGCGTCTCGAGGAATCTGGTAGCCGAGCACTTCGACTTCTCCCTCGCTGGGCTGCAGCAGGCCGCAGAGCATGCGAATGGTGGTGGACTTGCCACAGCCGTTGGGTCCGAGGAAACCAAACACTTCGGTGCGGCGCACGTTAAGCTCAAGATGGTCGACGGCGGTCAGCGTACCGAAGCACTTACTCAGGCCTCGGGCGCGTATCACCAGATCGTCAATGTTCATCATTCAACCGTTCTGCCCGTAGAGGCAGCCCGGCCGGTAGCCGCTGCGCCTCAGCACCTTCGAGCACCAGTTCGGCGCGGTAGGACAAGCGACTGGCGTCATCGCCCGTGAGTGCGTAGTAGGGCGTGAAGCTCGCCTCGCTGCGAATGCTACGCACATGTGCGGCGAACGGCTGGTCGACGCCTTCAACCCAGACCTGCATGCCGTCTCCAATGTGGATCTGCGCCCGCTGACTCGCAGGTATGAATACCCTCGCATAGGGCGCATCGCCCACCAGTAGACGGACCAGTTCGGCCCCAGCAGGCGGTTGGTCGCCTGTCTTGAAGGGCAAGGCATCCACCAGACCGGCACGGGGCGCTCGCAGGCTGAGATGCTCACGGCCGATCTGCAGCTGGTTCAGATTCGCGCGCGCGGCGTCTAGCGCGGCAGTGGCTTGGTCCAGGCGTTCCGGCCGTGTGCCGTTGGTCAACTCGCTCAGTTGCGCCTCGGCGCTGCGCACGGAGGCCCTGGCTTGATCCCGGGCGGCGCGCGAGCGATCCAGCTCGGCGATGGCGACCTGCTTGCGTTGATAGAGTGCAGCGATGCGCTGGAAGCTACGCTCGGTATCGGTCTGTTCCGCACGGCTCCTCGCCAGCCGTGCGCGGGCCGCTTCGATGGTCTCGCTACGGGCGCCATTGCTCATTTCAGCGAACTGGGCGGCGGCCTGATCGACCTGTCCCCTGGCCTGGGCGATGCGGGCATCGTGGCGGCGCGCATCCAGCTCCAGCAGTAGCTGGCCGGCTGCCACATGATCGCCTTCGTTGACGTTCACGCTAAGCATGATTTCCGAGGCCTCGGCGGGCAGGCTGATCGAATCCCATTCCAAGGTGCCGAGGAGTTTGTCGTTTTTAGCTTCACAGCCGATAAGCCCGAGGAGTAACAGGGCGACAAGTAGTACACGGCTCATGTCAGACCTCCATGCCGCGTTCCATTAGGGCTAGGGTATGGTTGACGAGGGCTTCGTGGCCAACCTCCGGATTGGCAAATATGCCCCGCCAGATGGACTCGGCGGCATAGGGCAGCATGGTTACGCCAATCAGGGAAACCACCAGCAGGCGTGGGTCCAGCGTCGGATTGAGCGCTCCACGCGCCTGGGCGGAGGCAAATCGCTGAGCCAGCAGCAACGGCACCATAGGCGCGATCCGGGTGGTCAGTTGTGCGCGCAGCAGGCCGCCCTCGCAAAGGATCTCGCGCACCCACAACGGTGGTATCCATGGGTTGTGTCGCACCATTTCGCTCATGCTACGGACGAAGGTGCGAACCAGGCGCTGCGGGTCGTCGTCCGTGGATCGCAGCTCTTCGGCGATTTCCTGGACCAGCGGCAAAAAGCGTTCCTCGACCATGGCGTCGACGAGTTGCTGCTTATTGCCAAAATAGTAGTTGAGCAACGCGGGAGTCACCCCGGCAGACTCGGCGATCATGCGCAGGCTACTGGCCTTGATGCCAGTGTGGGCGAACGTCTGGGTAGCAAGATCGAGTAATTGATCGCGCTGTACCTGTTGGTGCGAGGCCGGACGACCAGCAGTGCGGCGAGTTTTATGAGCTTTTGGCATATTTAATTAATCAGGTAATTAATTAGTGTCGATGAAAGCATCATTCGCTCGATTGAACAAGCGTTGTGCATCTCGCTAGAGGCAGCGTTCAGGCTTTATGCTTTCAGCCCTTGTTCACGTAGACGCTTGTAAAGAGTGTTGCGACTCATCCCGAGGTTGCGGGCCAAATGCGAAATGTTTCCGCGACAAGCGTGGTAATGGCTGGCCAGATCGTCGCTGGGGGAGGGAGTGGCTTCCACAGAGCGTGGCGTCGGTTGGGTCGGAGCGCGTTCCAGATCGTCGAAGAAGTCGTCGGGTAAGTGCTCGGGGCGGATCGGCTGATCGTCGGCCAGGACCAACGCAACCTGGATAACACTGCTCAGCTGGCGGATATTTCCCGGCCAGGGATGGCTGTTGAATAAGCGCAGCACTTCGGCGCTCAACCCGGCCCACTGCTGCGGTTCTCGATACTGTTCCCAGATTCGCTGGAACAGCGCCTGCTTGTCGCGGCGCTCTCGTAAAGGCGGCAGTTCCACGCTGAGTCCGCTGACGCGGTAGAACAGGTCCTGGCGAAAGCGACCGTTCTCGACCTCTTGGCGTAGCGAGCGGTTCGTTGCGCAAATCAGGCGAAAGTCGACGGGGAAGGGCTCTCCGCCACCGAGCGGCTGGACGCTGCGGTCCTGCAATACGCGTAGCAGGCGCGCCTGGAGATTCAGCGGCATATCACCGATTTCGTCTAGGAACAGCACGCCTCGATCTGCCTTGCGGATCAAGCCGAGGCTGCCTTTCTGATGGGCACCGGTGAACGCACCTTTCTCGTAGCCGAACAGTTCGGATTCGATCAGTTCGCCGGGTATGGCAGCGCAGTTTACGGCGATCAATGGTGCCTTGGCCCGCGAGCTGGCTGCATGCAGCGCCTTGACCAGGACTTCCTTACCGACACCCGTTTCACCGTGCACCAGAATCGGAACATTCTTTTCCAGCATGAGTCTGGCCTGGCGAATCACCTTGTTGACTTGCGGGTCGCCCTGGTCGATGCCAGCCAGGTCGATGGGTTGTTCCGGTCGAGCTATCGTGCGGAAGTCGCGCGGCTGCATGCGAGGTTTCTGCGGACGTCGCACGATGCCGTGAAAGCGATGGCGGCCCATTGCTCGTAACAGCAAGGGCTGGTCTTCGGGTTGATTGAGCAGTTGTAATAAGGGGACATCAAACAGCGTGTCGATGCGGGTCCGCGCCAGTGTCACCCCGAGCAGATTGTCGGCACGCCGGTTGGCCGAGACGACCAGACCGGACTCGTCGAATAGCAGTAGCCCGGCCCACTGGCTGTCGAGATTGTCCTGTCCGGTGTTGAAGGTCAGCTGGAAATAGTCGTCATGGAACAGATTGAGGATCAGCCGATTCTCCACCGACTGGCTCATCATCTTGACCATGCCGAGCGTGTGCGAAGGGGGAAGATAGCTGTCGCTGGAGACGTCGAGTACGGCGATCAGCTGGCGCTGCGCATCGAAGATGGGGGAAGCCGCGCCGGAAAGATAGCGATTGGCCTTGAGGAAGTGCTCGTCGCGCTGAATGTGTACGGCCTGCCCGCTGGCCAGCGCAGTGCCGATCGCATTGGTTCCGGTGTCGCGCTCCATCCAGCTCGCGCCAGGCTTGAATCCGCGCTGCTGTGCGGGTTCTACAAAGCGTCGATCGCCCCAGGATTCGAGCAGCTGCCCGCCACTGTCCGCCAAGAGAATCAGGCAGCTCGAATTCGAAAGAATGTTTTCGTAGTAGGGGAGCACTTCGCGCTGGGTGGTTTGCACCAGGCTGCGCTGGCGTTCCAGCAGCGCATCGATGTCCTGCTTTGCGGGTTGGCCGAAGCTGGGAATGCTGAGCGGGTTCAACCCGTAGCGCTCGCAGCGGTTCCACGAATCTTCCACGAGAGCCTGATGCGAGATGGACTGGGCTGGGTCGGCCATGTTGCCTCTCTGAATGTGCAATTTATTGTTGTTATCGACCGCTGACGCGGCTATCGGCTTTGAACAGTCTTGTTCATTTCTGTTCACTGTCAATGTTCACAATTGTTCATTTTGAACACTTGAGAACAACGTTTTCTGCGGAAAACAACGAACTAGAGCCTTTTCCGGCGCTGGCACGGATATCGCTCTTCATCCTTCCATAACAATAGAAGGATGCGACATGTCCCTCACGCTGGAACACGTCACCAAATCCGTCGATGGGCAGCTGCATATCGACGACGCCAGCCTGAATTTCGAGCCAGGCTCATTCAACGTTCTGATCGGACGAACGCTGTCGGGCAAGACGTCGCTGATGCGACTCATGGCGGGGCTCGACAAGCCGAACCAGGGACGGATCCTGATGAACGGCGCCGATGTAACCGGCGTACCGGTGCGCAAGCGCAATGTGTCGATGGTGTACCAACAGTTCATCAACTATCCGACGTTGAGCGTCTTCGAGAATATTGCCTCACCGTTGCGACAGGCTGGCATGAGCAAGGCGGAAATCGAGCTCAAGGTCCGCGAAACCGCTGAGATGCTGCACATCGAAGGCTTTCTTCAGCGGCACCCGCTAGAACTCTCGGGCGGGCAGCAGCAACGCACTGCGATGGCCCGGGCATTGGTCAAGGACGCAGATTTGATCCTGTTCGACGAGCCGCTGGTCAATCTCGACTACAAGCTGCGTGAAGAACTCCGCCAGGAGATGCGCGAGCTATTCAAGACGCGGCGCAGCATTGCTGTCTATGCCACCACCGAGCCCAACGAGGCGCTGGCGCTCGGTGGAACGGCCACTGTCCTGCATGAGGGTCGCGTGATTCAGAGCGGACCGACGTCCGAGGTTTACCACCGGCCGAGTCAGATGCTCAGTGCCGAGCTGTTCTCCGAGCCACCAATCAACCTGTTGCCGGGACGGATCGCCGCCAACGAGGTGAGCTTCCAGGAATGTATGCACTTTCCCCTTAATGCCGACCTGCGTGCACTTAACGAAGGGGAATACCGGTTCGGCATCCGCCCCAGCCATATCGGGCTGGTGCCGTCCAATGACGACGACCTCGAGGTGTCCGGCATGGTCGAGCTGGCGGAAATCAGCGGTTCGGAAACCTTCCTGCACGTACGCAACGAACATTTCAGCCTGGTGCTACATCTGCAGGGTGTGCACGACTACGCCGTTGATTCGCCGATCCGGGTGTACATCCCGACCCACAAGCTGTTTGTGTTCGATGCTGGTGGGCAGTTGGCCCAGGCACCGGCCCGACGCGTCTGAGGAGAGCGCCATGGCGGAGATTCGCTTGCAGAACCTTGCCCATAGTTACAATCCGCAGCCGAGTGGTGCGGCGGACTATGCCATTCGCGAGATGGACCACGTGTGGGAGCAGGGTGGCGCCTATGCGCTGCTGGGCCCTTCCGGCTGCGGCAAGTCGACCCTGCTCAACATCATTTCCGGTTTGCTCAGCCCATCTGAGGGGCAGGTGCTGTTCGACGCGCGAGAAGTCAACAGAATGTCGCCAGAGCAACGCAACATCGCTCAGGTTTTCCAGTTCCCGGTCGTCTACGACACCATGACCGTCTTCGATAATCTGGCCTTCCCGTTGCGCAATCAGGGCGTTCCGGAAGCGCGGGTTGCCAGCAAGGTGCACGAAATCGCCGAGGTGCTCGATCTCCATCCGCTACTCAAGCGAAAAGCCCGCAACCTGACCGCGGATGAGAAACAGAAAGTGTCCATGGGGCGTGGCTTGGTACGGGACGATGTGTCGGCAATTCTCTTCGACGAGCCGCTCACCGTCATCGATCCTCATCTGAAATGGAAGTTGCGGCGCAAGCTCAAGCAGATTCACGAGCAGTTCAATATCACCATGATCTACGTCACCCATGATCAGCTGGAGGCATCGACCTTCGCCGACAAGATCGCGGTGATGCATGGTGGGCAGATCGTTCAGTTCGGTACGCCACGGGAACTGTTCGAGCGTCCACAGCACACCTTTGTCGGCTTCTTCGTCGGCAGCCCGGGAATGAACCTGATCGACGTGCGGGCCGAAAAGGGCGGTGTCGGGTTCGGCGATCTGCATCTACCGCTTTCCGATACCTTGCTCGGGAGATTGCCCGATGTAGCTGGGTGTCGCTTGCAGATCGGCATTCGTCCGGAGTTCGTTCAGGTTTCCGACGAGGCCGCAGTAGGCGGGATGCAGGCCGACGTGGTGCGAGTGGAAGACCTGGGCACCTACAAGATCGTCACGCTTCGCCTGCAAGAACATTTGCTCAAGGCGCGACTGCCAGAGGATCAACCCGTCCCGAGAGGCGAGGCCTGGGTAGGCTTCCCTGCCCAGTGGCTGATGCTCTACGCCGATGATCGGCTGGTGGAGGAGGCGCCATGACCAAGGTCCAGAACAACCGTGCCTGGTGGCTGGTGCTGCCAGTATTTCTGCTGGTCGCCTTCAGTGCGATTCTGCCGATGATGACCGTGGTGAACTACTCGGTTCAGGACATCTTCGATTCCTCGACGCGGTTCTTCGTGGGGGCGGACTGGTACCGCCAGATCCTTCATGATCCTCGACTGCACGACTCGCTGCTGCGGCAGTTCATCTTTTCCGGCTGCGTGCTGCTGATCGAGATCCCGCTGGGTATCGCGGTTGCTTTGACCATGCCGACACGTGGCCGCTGGGCGTCGCTCTGTCTGATCGTGATGGCGATTCCGCTGCTCATTCCATGGAACGTAGTCGGCACCATTTGGCAGATCTTCGGGCGTGCCGATATCGGGCTGCTGGGGTACGGCCTGCGTGAGCTGGGTATCGACTACAACTATGCCTCCAATACACGGGACGCGTGGGTGACGGTACTGGTCATGGATGTCTGGCACTGGACGTCACTGGTTGCGTTGCTCTGTTACTCGGGGTTGCGGGCCATCCCCGACGCCTATTACCAGGCCGCGCGCATCGACAGGGCGTCGTCCTGGGCGGTGTTCCGCTACATACAGTTGCCGAAGCTCAAAAGCGTGCTGCTGATCGCCGTGATGCTGCGCTTCATGGACAGTTTCATGATCTACACCGAGCCGTTCGTGCTTACCGGCGGCGGGCCGGGCAACGCCACCACCTTCCTCAGTCAGACGCTGACCAAGATGGCGGTGGGCCAGTTCGATCTAGGCCCGGCGGCGGCGTTCTCGCTGATCTATTTCCTGATCATCCTGCTGGTGTCCTGGCTGTTCTATACAGCCATGACCCATGGCGACCAGAAATGACAAGGGCCTGCTTATGAACCTGCGCAAGCGAGCGGTATTGATCCTCTACATCGTCTTTCTGATGGTGCCGATCTACTGGCTGGTCAATATGTCATTCAAGAGCAACACCGAGATTCTCGGCGGCCTTACGCTCTGGCCTCGGGGCTTCACGCTGGACAACTACCGGGTGATCTTCACCGATCGCAGCTGGTACAGCGGCTACATCAATTCGCTGTATTACGTTTGCCTGAACACAATCATTTCGCTGACCGTGGCGTTGCCGGCTGCCTATGCTTTTTCCCGCTTCCGCTTTCTCGGCGACAAGCACCTGTTCTTCTGGCTCTTGACCAACCGCATGGCGCCTCCGGCGGTTTTTCTGCTGCCGTTTTTTCAACTCTATTCGTCGATCGGGTTGTTCGACACGCATATCGCGGTGGCGCTGGCGCACTGCCTGTTCAACGTACCCCTGGCGGTCTGGATTCTCGAAGGCTTCATGTCTGGTGTGCCCAAGGAGATCGATGAAACCGCCTATATCGATGGTTACAGCTTTCCCAAGTTCTTCGCGAAGATTTTCATCCCGCTGATTGGCTCGGGTATTGGCGTGACGGCCTTCTTCTGCTTCATGTTTTCCTGGGTCGAGCTGCTGCTGGCTCGCACGCTGACCTCGGTCGACGCCAAGCCCATTGTTTCGGTGATGACGCGGACCGTTTCCGCTTCAGGAATTGACTGGGGTGTGCTGGCAGCCGCCGGCGTGCTGACCATCCTGCCGGGCATGCTGGTGATCTGGTTCGTCCGCAATCACGTGGCCAAGGGCTTCGCCCTCGGACGGGTATAGGAAGGAGATCACCATGAATTGGATGGCTTGGACCACCCCTACTGCAGCCTTCTTCGCGGTAATTGGCGTGATGCTGGCGCTGATGAGCGCTTGGGAGCTGAGGCGGCCTTGTGTGCCACGCAAGGGTTTCCTGCCTATCGTCACCACGCGCGGCGATCGATTGTTCATTGGACTTCTGGGCAGCGCCTATTGGCACCTTCTGCTGATAGGGCTGACCGACTGGAGCATCTGGATAGCGTCCGCGCTATCTCTCGTCTGGTTGTTTGCAGTGATGCGCTGGGGTTGAGCCTCGCGGCCCATCCCTCCGAAAAACCCAAAGGAGGTGTTTATGTTCGAGAATAAAAACAACACCCGACATGGCATGGCGATCGCGGCCTTGCTGACGTTGTCCGGCATTGCAGGAACGGCATGGGCTGATGCCTATGAAGATGCGGCTAAGAAATGGGTCGAGTCGGAATTCAATCCTTCGACCCTCTCGCCGGAACAGCAGATGGAAGAGTTGCGCTGGTTCATCAAGGCCGCTGAGCCCTTCCGTGGGATGGAAATCAACGTCGCTTCGGAAACCATCACGACCCATGAATATGAATCCAAAACCCTCGCACGGGCGTTCAGCGAGATTACTGGCATCCGTCTGCGCCACGACTTGATGCAGGAGGGCGACGTCGTCGAAAAACTGCAGACGCAGATGCAATCCGGCAAGAACATTTACGATGGCTATATCAATGACTCCGACCTGATCGGCACTCACTTTCGTTACGGCAAGGCGGTCGCCATCAGCGACATGATCAAGAACGAGGGCAAGGACGTTACCTTGCCGACGCTCGACCTCGATGATTTCATCGGGATTTCCTTTACCACCGGCCCAGACGGCAAGCTCTACCAGCTACCTGACCAGCAATTTGCCAACCTCTACTGGTTTCGCGCGGACTGGTTCGAGCGTCCCGAGCTGAAAAAGCAGTTCAAAGAGCGTTATGGCTATGAATTAGGCGTGCCGGTGAACTGGTCCGCCTATGAAGATATCGCCGAGTTTTTCAGCAAGCACGTCAAGGAAATCGACGGTCAGCGCGTCTATGGCCACATGGACTACGGCAAGAAAGATCCTTCGCTGGGCTGGCGCTTCACCGATGCCTGGTTCTCCATGGCGGGAGCTGGTGACAAGGGGCTGCCAAACGGCTTGCCGGTGGACGAATGGGGCATCCGCGTCGAGGATTGCCATCCAGTCGGCTCGAGCGTGGCTCGTGGCGGCGCAACCAATGGGCCAGCGGCTGTCTACGCGACGCAAAAATACGTCGACTGGATGCGTGAATACGCCCCGCGTGAAGCCCAGGGCATGACGTTCTCCGAGTCCGGGCCGGTACCGGCGCAAGGCAATATCGCGCAGCAGATATTCTGGTACACCGCCTTCACAGCCGACATGACCAAGCCGGGTCTACCGGTCGTCAACGAAGACGGCACGCCTAAGTGGCGGATGGCGCCATCTCCCAAAGGGCCATATTGGGAAGAGGGCATGAAGCTCGGCTATCAGGATGCTGGCTCCTGGACCTTCCTCGACTCGACGCCCGAGAAGCGCCGTCTGGCTGCATGGCTCTACGCGCAGTTCACCGTGTCGAAAACCGTGTCGCTGAAGAAGACTCTGGTCGGCCTGACGCCGATCCGTGAATCCGACATCAATTCCGATGCCATGACCGAAGCGGCACCGAAGCTGGGAGGCCTGGTCGAGTTCTATCGCAGCCCTGCGCGGGTGCAGTGGACGCCAACCGGAACCAATGTGCCGGATTATCCACGTCTGGCGCAGCTCTGGTGGCAGTACATCGCCGAAGCGGCCAGCGGCGACAAGTCCCCTCAAGAGGCGCTGGATGGTCTTGCCGAAGCGCAAGACACCATGATGGCGCGACTGGAGCGGGCCAACGTCCAGCCCAAGTGCGGTCCAAAGCTTAACGAGCCGCGTGACCCGGAGTACTGGCTGAAGCAGCCTGGTTCACCGAAACCCAAGCTGGAAAATGAGAAGCCTCAGGGCCAGACCATCAGTTATGACGAGCTGATCAAGTCTTGGGAACAGGAGCGCTAAGCGCCGACACGTTCGTTAAAAGCGCAAAAAAAAACGGCACCTCAGGGTGCCGTTTTTTCATCACGCTGGCTCAGGGCAGCGCCCGACGATCAGGCTTCGTTCAGGTCAGCTATGCAAATGTTCTGCGGCGTGCAGCGTATTTTCCAGCAGACAGGCGCGGGTCATCGGACCCACACCGCCAGGCACCGGGGTGATCCAGCTGGCGCGTTGTACCGCCACCTCGAACTCGACGTCCCCGACCAGTTTGCCGTCGGCTTGGCGGTTGATCCCGACATCAATGACGACTGCGCCTTCCTTGATCCAGTCGCCTTTTACCAGGCCTGTAATACCCGTCGCGACCACGATCAGATCGGCGCGCTTGACGTGATCGGCCAGATCATGGGTAAAACGATGGGTGACGGTCGTCGTGCAGCCTGCCAGCAGCAATTCCAGCGCCATGGGCCGCCCTACGATGTTGGACGCGCCCACAACCACGGCGTTGAGCCCGTGCAAATCTATGCCGGTGCTTTCAAGCAGCGCCATGATGCCTTTCGGCGTGCACGGACGCAGTAGCGGCATCCGCTGAGCGAGTCGGCCAATGTTGTACGGATGGAAGCCATCGACGTCTTTGTCCGGACGGATGCGTTCAAGCAACTGCGAGGCGTCCAGATGCTTGGGCAGTGGTAGCTGTACGAGAATGCCATCGATGAGCGGATCCTCATTGAGCTGATCGATAAGTGCCAACAGGTCCTTCTGGCTGGTCGTTGCCGGTAGATCATGGGCGATAGACTTGAATCCGACTTCCTCGCAGTCCTTGCGCTTGTGTGCCACATAGACCTGAGACGCCGGGTCCGTGCCCACGAGAATCACTGCCAGTCCCGGTATCCTGAGGCCCTGCCGAGATCGCTCGGCAACCCTGCCTGCAATCTGTTGGCGGATGTTGGCAGCGATCTTTTTACCGTCGATCAGTTTTGCGGTCATGACGCTTGATTAACCATCGAGAAGGATTGAAAAAGGAGGCGCATTCTCGCACGGTGACACCGTCCGGCAAAGGCAATGCGACGGCGGAATCCCGTAACTCCTTTACCAGGCTGAATTTTTTTCGGTTTGGCTGTTGACGGCATGCCGGCAGGCCATTAAGATTCGCCCCGCTTGTCGAGCACAGCTTGCTGCTGGGTAAGACGGCTTTTGAAGGTCGAGGCCTTCATTGGCTGAAGCTTGAAGTCTGCGCTCTGATAGGTTGCAGATAAGAGCGCCCGTAGCTCAGCTGGATAGAGCATCCGCCTTCTAAGCGGATGGTCGCAGGTTCGAGTCCTGCCGGGTGCGCCATTTCGGGCTCTGGCAAAAGCAAGGCAATATGGTGGGCGTAGCTCAGTTGGTAGAGCACAGGATTGTGGCTCCTGCGGTCGTGGGTTCGAACCCCATCGTCCACCCCATATTCCGAAACGCCAGGCACTGCCTGGCGTTTTCGTTTAGCAGATTTGCGGACGTGGTGAAATTGGTAGACACACCAGATTTAGGTTCTGGCGCCGCAAGGTGTGAGAGTTCGAGTCTCTCCGTCCGCACCATGTAGAACGTTGAAAGCCCCGAATTTCGGGGCTTTCGCGTATCTGGGATATGGCAAAAGCACGCGTGAGTGTTCCCAGTGCGTTCCCATGAAAGTGAGCGCGTCAGGTCAAAAAACCCACTTCCATGGCTGGTGCCGCGATTTCGCCTGACCCCAAAAAAACGGGTAATTTTGGTAAGGTCGATTTTTAAACGGTTAAAAGCGTAACGAATTCAATACCTTGCCACCATTAGTTAAAGATAATAATAAGAGTAATAAAATAGGTACGTGAATTACCTCAAGTAGTGGTGAGGTGTTCGTTTTATGAATTCCTTTAAAATCAGCCGCTTGCAATAAAATTACTTTTTGCCTTACCGGACACCATCTGGATGATGCGCCAACAGTTCGTCCGCGAGCCGGGTCATTCGCATCTGGGCGAAGGCTTCCCGCCCGTGGAGTGGCTGATGGACATGCGCCTGGACAAGTTTCACCGCCAGGTCGTTCGAGGGGGCACCACCCTGTTTCGCTACGGCACCCGTCTGGGCAATCCGGCGCTTCGCCACCGGCTGATACAGAAGCTGGCGGATTACGCCATAGTCGTTTCACCCGGGCAGGTCGTGACGACCCTGGGTGCCAACCACGCCATGGACCTGATCATCCGTCGTTACGTTGCGCCACGTGACGTGGTGCTGGTCGAGGATCCGGGATACTACCCCCTGTTCGGCAAGCTGCAGCTGCAAGGCGCGCGCATGCTAGGCGTACCGCGCCATGCCGATGGGCCGGACCTCGACGCGCTGACGCGCATCCTCAAGCGGCACAAGCCCAAGTTGTTCTCCATACAGTCGGTTGGCCACAACCCCACCGGCTCGGACCTGTCACCCGCCAAGGCCCATCGGCTGCTGTAAATGGCGGAGGTGCATGACCTGCTGATTGTCGAAAACGATGCCATGGCCGACTTCAAATCCAGCTCTGCAGTCAAGCTATCGGCCCTGGATCAGTTGAACCGCCCCCTGTATTGGGCAGCTTTTCCAAATCGATCTCGGCGGCGCTGCGCGTCGGCTTCATCGCCGGCAGCAAGCAGCGCATCGAGGAACTGGCAGATCTCAAAATGCTTCTGCACAACTGCGGCGCTGAATGCAGCGAGCGCACCATTGAGGTGATTCTGGGAGAAGGCCCTTTCTGAGGCATCTGGTGCGTCTGCAGGAGAGTGTCTGATCCTGCACGCCAGGCAGGCGGACCCCTCGGTGGTATTGCTGTGCCAGACATGACAGTGGTGCAGAAGGTCACATAACGCCGCCGCTTGCGGCGGCCGGTTACCGGCCGGCCGGCGTGCCGTAAACAACTGCTTGATCGTGTTGCCGCCTGACGAGGCTGCTTCGAATGGCTGCATGGGATAATCTTGCGTCACGACAACCATGAAGCGGCGAGCTGAACGATGGGTTTTGAGCAACTAGCTGAGCTACGGGACCGCCTGCGGGCTGAAAAGCAGCAGGTGAAGACTGAAAGTACGAAGCAGCGCAAGAGGGAGCCGGCCTTGCAAACGAAGCCTCGTGAGCAAGATCCTGCGGTGGAAGCAATATGGCGGTTGCAGAAGCATTTTCCGTTGGCCTTCCCGGTCAACCCGGCCCCCAAGGTCCCGCTCAAAGAGGGCATTCTCAAAGATGCCGAGCAACACTTGGAGCTGCTCGGAATATCCAGCGAACAACTCAAGTTGGGCATCGCGACCTGGTGCAGGGGGAGCCGATATTGGGCAAGCATGATTGAGAATGCTCCGCGTCTCGACTTGAACGGCCAGGCGGTTGGCTCGGTGACAGCCGCTCAAGCGCTACACGCGAAGCAGCAGGCTAAGCGGCAACGCGGACAAGCGCGACGCACTCAGTCAAAGGTGAAAGAACCTCTCCCTGCAGCCGATACTATTGCGCAAAAGACTGCGGATTAAATCAATTGCGTCCGGCACCGAGACGCCCGATCAGCCCAGCACTGGCAGCAGGTAAGAGGAATGATGAGGCGACTCGAGGGAACTGAAGCCCGGCTAGCTCGTTACTACCCATAAGGGGGCTAGCTTCGGTTAAGCCCTGGCGTCAGCTTCCCCTTCGGTCACGCTGCGCTTCTTAACTCGCTTATCGCGCTGTCCAGTTCATTCCAGTTCCGTAGCGCTTAGCTGCTTGGGTCATCTATACGAGTGCGCTCGTGAGCCCAGGTTGGCGAGGGCTCAGCTCAGGTGCTTCTAGCGCGTGTCACTCGGTATTGATGACCGTCGCTCTGAGCAGATAATATTTCTAAGTGGACACGCTTAAAGACCTAGCAGATAGCCACCGAGCACGATCAACAGCATCAGTCCGGAGGCCTTCAGAATACGGTTGGATGTCATCAGCCTAACGAATGCCGCGTTTTTCCTCGCACGCTTCTCACTGATCTCGGACGCGGCATCAGGATGCAGATCGCCGATGAACGCTCGGTTGCTGTAGAGCAGATACCTCGCTTGTTCAGCTTCAGAGGCAAGCGGGCAGGCAATACCGTAGACGTTCCGACCTTCCGCATTAGGCCCTATTGGCGCTACGAATGAATCGACTCCGTAACGTCGAAGTGCTGAGTTCAGATAGTCGGCCTGGCCTTCGTCTGTGGTTTCATGTACGTAAAACATCCTGTGTCTCGTTAGTCGCAGAGCGGTGGTGACATTGATAACCGCTCCAGGGCTCGCTGGTCTGGAGCCGGGACGACATATTAGCTTGTTGTAGCGATATGGCGCGGTGTTTCAGGACCTGGTGATCGATAATGCGGTTAGACGCTTACTCGGGGCGTAAAGCAGTGCTCTAGATTGACCAGAGCGACCATTAGGCGACGCAGTTCGACGTTACGGTCACAGCCCTGATCGCTCTGTCGCGCTCATGCTGGGTGCTTAGGAGCCCCACGAATATGGAACCACGGCTGGGGCGAAGGCGCCCAGGATCGTTGCGTTGCGGTTATTGTCTCGGGCCATAACCGTCAGCGGGCTTGTGGCCACTTCTATGTAGGACAACAGCAGAACGCCGCCCTAAACCCGTCGGCCCACCAACTGTTCGGCCAGCCGGTTAATCTGGTGTACCACATTGGCCGCGTCTCAGTCGGGGGAGCCGCTGGCCGCCCAAGCTCCGGGCTGTTGCGCGACCAGTTGCCTTGGCGGCATGGCGAGAAATCGAATGAGCAATGTTCGAAGAGGTGCTCCACTATGCTCGACAGCCCTGGCTACCGACAGCAGTGTGGCTTGCACAGGCAGGACGCAGTGCAACGTCGGTAGAGCTTGCGGAGGTGTGTTGCAGTGGAACGGCCCCTGTCGGGGCCATTCTCATCAGCTCGAACGTTAGCGAACCCTGAAGCGATTCACCAAGGCCGTTAGGCGGGCATTGGTGCCAAGTAGGGACTCTGTGCTTCGGTCGACGCTCACGCCGCTTTCGACCAGCTCTTCAACCACGTGGCGCACTGCGACCATGTTCCGATTGATCTCCTCGGCCACGGCGCTTTGCTCTTCGGCGGCTGTCGCGATCTGAGTACTGAGGTCGTTGATGTGAACGACCGAGCTGGCCATCTCGTCCAGCCCGACAGTGACCTGAGCGGTCTTGTCGGCTGTCGCCTGGCAACTGGCCTTGGTTTGTTCCATGGCCTGCACGGCAGAGCCCACAGCTTCTTTCAGGCGTTGGAGCGTTTCATTGATTTCGGACGTGCTCTGTTGGGTACGTGCGGCGAGTGCGCGGACTTCGTCGGCGACGACTGCAAAACCACGGCCCTGCTCGCCGGCTCGTGCCGCTTCGATCGCGGCATTGAGTGCGAGTAGATTGGTTTGTCCGGCGATGTCACCAATGACGCCCAGTACATCGTTGATGCGCTGGGCGTCGGCCTGCATCGCCTGGACCTTGGCCGTCGCGCTTTCCACTTCGCTGACCAACGAGCGCACGCTGCTGGATGCATCGTCAACCACCAGCTTGGATGAGATCGCGTTGTGGTTGGCCGTTTTGGTGAAGGTCGCCGTGTCGCTGGCGCTGTGAGCAACCGACTCGGCAGTCGAGCTCATTTCGTTGATCGCCGTAACGGCTTGGTCCGTTTCCGAGGCATGCCGGGCAAGCGCATCGTTGGTAGAACGTGACAGCTGCTTGAGTTGCGCGATCTCGGACTGGATCTGGGTGGTGGCGTCACTTACGTCGATCATCATCTTCTGCAGGTAGCCGATGAATCCATTGACGGAGCGTCCGACCTGGTCGACCTCGTCTTCACCCTTGATATCGATACGCTTGGTCAGGTCGGCGTCGCCCGCGGACAAGGAATCGATGTTTGTCCTTAGAACGCCAAGTCGCTTCATGAGCTGGTTGATCGCAACAAGCATGAGGACTAGCAGGACGAGCACCATTGGAATTTGCAGGGATGCAAGCGTCCTGAGCATCGCATCGCTTCGTGCCTCGAGCTTGGCGGTCGGTAGGGCGGCGGCGAGGAACCACGGCGTACCATCGACAGGTGCCATGAAGAAAGTGAATTCTTCTCCGGTCTTGTTCGTGAATACCTCCCGTCGTAGCGGTTGCGGCGGACTGGCGAGCGCCTTCTGTACGGTCGCGATGAAGGGCGACTGGCTGGCCATGTCGGAAACGTTGCGCAGCACCATGTCCGAGCCCAGCTGCGGCTGGTTGCTGAGGATCTTGCCATCGGCTTCGACGATCATGACTTCGCCTTCGATCTCATCCTGCTTTTCTGCAACCAAGCGGTTGAAGAAGCCAAGGGTGAGATCGATCGTCGACACGCCCCAGGGGGAGCCGTCCTTATAGATGGTCATGGCGCAATTGGTACGTGGCTCCGCACTGGCGTCGTCCTGGTACGCGGCTGCCCAGACGCATTTGCCGCGAGGTGCCTGCATGCCGGCCCGGTGCCATGGCTCCTCGAAGTAGTTACGCGACTCTGGCGAGTTCCAGTGGGTATTGACGATAAGCTTCCCCGACGCGTCCCGGTGGTAGAAGGTGCTGTGCTTTGCGCGGCCTTGTGTGCGGACCTCTGGGAGCGGCCAGATGCCGCCGCCGAAGACCTTGATATCACCGTACTGGTCGACAAGGCCGGGCAGGACCCGATCGATCCCGTCACTGTCGAGCATCGGCACCGTCTGGGTGATGCTGCGTGCTTGCGCCTCGACTCGCGCCAGTTCCATCGCGATGTGCTCGCCAATCTCAGTGACCTGGGACATGACGATGGTTTCGCCCGCAGCCATGAGTTGCGGGGTAACGAAGCGCTTGACGCCCAGCATCGTGAGCAGCATGACCAAGAGAACGAAGCTGATGAAGGCGGTTGTGTAGCGAGCTTTAATGGTACGCAAAGTGAACATGGATCCTGAACCTGTAGACAGCCGGCCCGACCCGGGCGTGGCGATGGCTCCCTATCGGCTAGTTGACCGATTAGTTAAGAAAAGGGCGACTGGCGGTCATCGTGGTTCAGTGCTCGATACGCCCAGCGACCGATGCGCTTGTGCCGAAGTCCAGGGCGTCACTGATTCACAGGGCAGGGGGTGGGGCTTACGGTCGACAATGGAAGCTGAGCATGCTTCCCTGAAGCGTCCAGTCGCTAATGGACGAACGCATATTCGCTCGCGGTCGTGAAGCGCCACAGACCGCATTAAGGGTGCGTAGGAGCCTTAGAGTGTCAACAGGGAAGCAAGACAGTCACCGGTTTTCTAGGCCGCTTGCCGTACCGGTCGAGCAGTCGCGGATGCCGGCTCTCGTTGTTGGCTTGGAGACGCGGCGGCAGGTGGTTCTGGTCGGGTATCACAGACCAGACCGGTGCCGTCGTCGCTTAACCCAACAGTGCATCGATACGTGAACTGGCCCGCTTGACGGCTTCATCGAGTTGATCACCGCCGATGGCCGTGTATTCCAGACTGACCGTTGCCACATCGTGGATGCCCAGCATGCCCAGCACTGCAGTAAGGTAGGGCTCCTGGAAATTCATGTGTGTGTAAGCTCCCCCTTCACCGTACCCATGGCCGCCTCGCACGAGCAGCAGATACGCTTTCTTGTCGAGCAATAGACCTGCGTAGGGGCTGCCGGGTGTGCCGGGCACCAGGCGGGTAGTGATTCCCATACGAATAATCTGATCAATATAGGCTTTCAGCGTACTGGGCACCGACAGGTTGTGCATGGGGCAGCCGATCACGATCTGGGTGGCTTGCTTCAGCTCGCTCACCAGTTCGTCGCTGAGCGCCAAGATGTCTTTCTGTTGAGAGTCCCGGCCCTCGGGCGGTGTGAAAGCGGCCTGGACCCAGCGCTCATCCACATGTGGAATTGGCTGGTTGCCCAGCTCGCGGTAGACGATTTCGCCGCTCGGGTATCGAAGGCGCCAAGAACGCACAAAGCGTTCTGTCATTTGCCGACTGTACGACGCACTGCGCTGCGGGCTGGTGTTGATGACGAGCAATTGTTCCATGAGCGACTCCTTGGTCTTTCGATATCCAGAATTACCGTTGCACCAGTTCGGGCAGCGAATCCGGTCTGAGGATCTGGGGCAGTAGTCGTGGCTCGGCTTCACCCGCTCCGTACCACAGGTACAGCGGAACGCCTGAGCGACCGTGGCGTTCTAGAAATGCGGTGATGATGGGATCGCCATTGGTCCAGTCGCCACGCATCACTTCAACCCCGGCAGCGGCAAAAGCCTGTGCGGTTGCGTCACGGTCGATGGCGACTTGCTCGTTCGCCTTGCAGGTGATGCACCAGTCAGCGGTGAAGTAAAGGAACACCGGTACCTTATCAGCGCGAAGTTGGGCCAGTTGCTTCTCGTCGAACACGTGCCGCTGCACATCCGAAGCCGGTGCGGTTTGCCCTGTTACCAGACTCCAGCCCAGGCCGAGCGACAGGATCAATGCAACAGCAGCGGGTAACCAGGCGTTGCGTTTCAGTTTCTGCTGCCAGAGGCCAGTCAGCCAGAGCCCGAGTGCAAGCAGCATGGCGCAGCCCAGGGATGCGACCAGTGCATTGGCCGGCACCTGATGGCTAAGTACCCAGAGGAGGGCGAGCGCGGTGAGAAACATTGGCACCGCGAGGACGTGGCGCAGGGTTCCCATCCAGGGACCGGGTCTGGGCAAGCGTCGTTGTAGCGAGGGGACGAACCCCAGCGCCAAGAAGGGTAACGCGATTCCCAGACCAAGCCCGGCGAATACCAGCATGGCTGCGGCAGTCGGTAAAACCAGCGCAGCGCCCAGGGCTGCTGCCATGAACGGCCCGGAGCAAGGCGTGGCGATGAAGGCCGCGAGCGCGCCGGTCCAGAATGCACCGCCGACGCCGCTTTGCTTGGTTAGCTTGGCTCCAGCATCGATCGCTGCCAGCTCGAACAGCCCGGCCAGATTGAAGGCGATGGCGGTGGTAAGCAACATCAGGGTCAGAATCACGCTAGCGTTCTGCAGTTGGAAGGCCCAGCCGACCTGGGCGCCAGCAGCACGCAGGGCGAGTAGAACGGCGCCGAGCAAGACGCACACCAACACCACACCGCTGGTGTAGGCCACGGCGTCGCGACGAGCTATAGCCGGGCTGATGCCAGAGCGCGCCAAGCTCAAGGCCTTGAGGCTCAGGATAGGGAAAACGCACGGCATCAAGTTCAACAACAGTCCGCCGGCAATCGCCCCGGCCAGCGCGAACAGGATGACGCTCAAGCCGCTGTCGGTCCCGCTCGCCGGGCTGCCGCGTTTCGCATGTATATCCAGCCCCAGGTCATCACTCAGTTTCAGCGTGGCCTGGAAAGCATCGGGTACTTGAGCTCCCGCGCGGGTTTCCAGAATCAGTTCATCGCCGCGGCGCTCAACGCGTTGGGGAGCTGCGTTGTCGATCGCCCCCTTGGTTGCTGAAAACAGATGAGGATTCCGGATCGAGACGCCGGCTGGAAGGGGCACGCGAAGGCTTAGGCGATCGCCGTCCACGTCATAACTGGCCGGCGTGGCCAGTGGCCTGGGCAGCGCCTGGCGCCAGCTGGCGAAACGGGCTGCGACGCCCGGCGACTGATGACCGTCGCCGACATGCAATGTCATGCCCAGCGAGGCCCGCTCAGGGACGCAGGCGTCGTACCGACAGGCCAGATATTGCATATCCACACGGATCGGCAATGCGGTCCCGTCTGGCAGGTTGTCTTCGAGAGACAGGTCTACAAGCAACGCATAGGGATGCTCGTAGACATGGTTCATCAGACCTTCGATCAGCAGCGTTTGCGGCAGCGGATAAGCGGGATCGCCCACCGTTACACCGTCCGGCAGATGCCAGGTGAACTTGGCGGGGAGACCGACATCGCCTGGTTGCTTCCAGTAGCCATGCCATTCGCCCTGGGGTTCCATGAAGATCGCCAATGTTGTGGTCGACCCGGATGAAGGCGCCTCGGTTGAAGCGATCAGCGAGGAGGCGATCAATACATCGTCCGGCCCAGGCATCTCGGCTGCCAGGCTAGGCAGATTGAAAGCGCACAGGCAGAGGCAGAGCAGAAGCCTGTTTAGCGATAGCAGTGGCATGCGGTTCCTGACGAAGGTATCGAGTGAACAAAGAGAGGAGGCATCATGGCGCCTCCTTCCGCAACCGCGGGGCGCAACGGGTCAGGGCAGCGCTTTTACGGCCTCTACGAGATTGCTGTCCTGCGGTTTGAGGATGCTGGTGACACGGCCTTGCGCATCCAGGAGTACCACCGTCGGGATGTCCCGAATGGCGAAGGCACGAAAGAGCTCGTCCTGCTCGTCGAGCGCCAGCGGCAGAGTGGTCGGTGTGGTGTTCTTGTAGTCCTGCAGGTCGCTGGCCGAGACCCACAGGCCTGAAGAAACGCCCAGCCATTCCATGTCGCTCTGGCCCATCAGGTTGTCCACATCCTTGCGTACCCGTAGGCAAGCCTGGGACGTCTCGGGCCGGCTTTCCTCGAGATAGGACTCGCACCAGGGGGCGAAGAACACCAGCGCACGTGGTTTGTCACCCTTGCCCAGCTTCACATGATCACCGTCGAGGGTTTCGATGCTCAGGTCGGTCACGGTGTCGCCCACGCCGAACTGCGGCGTTTCGGGCGCTGTGTTGGCCTCCGAGTGACTGGCGGAGGCTGTCTGCTCCGATACGGCCCGCTCCAGCGCAGCGTGCAGCGCCTGATCATCGAGGTGACCAATATGGGATATCAGTCCATCCCGGCCGATCACCACATGCTGGGGGGTTACCCGTAGGTTGAGGTCCGCCGCCAGGCTGCCGTCATCGATCACGATCGGCATGGTCAACTGATGCTCCTTGCGGTATGCGCGGATCGAGTCAATGTCGTCGCTGAAGCCGGTGTTTACCGCGATGACCTGCACCTTGTCGCCCATCGTCTGTTGCAATTGCTCGAAGCCGGGCATCTGCTGGCGGCAAGGCACGCACCATGTGGCCCAGAACTTCAGGTAAACCGGCTTGTTACCGTACAGCTCAGCCAGATCGATTTTTTTTCCATCGATGGTTTCCAGCACAGCAACCGGCCCGGGATGTCCGATCAGCGAAGCGCCGGCGGTGCGTGCCCGCCGCTCACCCTCATCGTCGAGACTGTCGTCGGCGTGAGCCGAGTGGAACACGAAACCGAGCACGAGCAGTGCCGCGAACTGCTTGATGAATGACAGGAAAGACGGTGATTGCAAGGGGAACTCCTAGACCGGGTTGGGCATGAAATAGGTCGTTGTAGTGCTTCATCATATGGATTGAAGGTTCAATAAAAAGGCCCATGAACGGCAAATCTGGCTGTACCATCGGCGCGCCTGTACCGCTTTCGAACGCCAGGCCTCCTTTCGTCTTTTTGTCAACGCCAGCGGGTGATGGATGCATGGAAGATTTGCGCATTGAACTCAACCGCGAGGCGGGGCTTTCCCTGGTTGAGCAAATCGTTGGAGCCATTGGCAGATCGATCGGCGAGGGGCATCTGTATGCGGGTGCTCGCTTGCCATCCTGGCGGGACCTCAGTGTTCAACTAGGCGTAGCCCGTGGCACCGTGCGGGCGGCTTATGAGCGATTGATCGACGATCAGTTGATCGTCTCCCGGGGCGCTGCGGGTACCTTTGTCGCGCAGCCGTTACCTGCGGTCCGGGCGATTGACGCCAGCAGTTTGCGCTCGCCATTACCGGACTTCTACCAGCATCCATTCAGCAACGCACCCATGGTGTTCCAGGCTGGCATACCCGCGCAGGACGTTTTTCCCTACAAAGTATGGTCACGCATTGCCGCGGGCGCGGCCCGTCAGGCCGCAATGGCTCCGGTCAGCTACCCGGACCCTCGCGGCGAGCCCGGTTTGCGGACCGAGATCGCCGCCTATCTTTCGGTGGCGCGAGGCGTCATCTGTGCGCCAGAGCAGATCGTCATCACCTCGGGCTACTCGGGTGGCCTAGGGCTGATCCTGCATGCGCTCGGTTTGCGAGGGCAGACGGCATGGATGGAAGATCCCGGCTATCCAATGACCCGAACGGCGCTTTCCATGGCGGGGATCGAGTCGGTACCCGTCAGGGTTGATGCACAGGGTTTGAACGTCGAAGAGGGTATCCGACACGCGCCGAACGCGGCGTTGGCAGTCGTCACCGCAGGGCAGCAGGCACCTCTGGGTGTGACGTTGTCGCTGGCACGGCGCCTTCGCCTGCTGGAGTGGGCTGAGAGGAATGGCAGCTGGATCATAGAAGATGACTACCTGAGCGAGCTGCAACTCGCAGGTCGAGCGGCCCCGGCTCTTGCCTCCCAGGATCGTTCAGGTCGGGTCATTCACATTGGCACTTTCAGCAAAACCATCAACCCGGGTTTGCGCCTAGGGTTTGTTGTGGCTCCGGCATCCTTGGCAAACCGGGTCGCAGACACAGCGGCTGCGCTGGCACCTGCGGCGTCGATCGCCAGCCAATGGGCGCTCGCCGAGTTCATGCGCAAGGGCCATTACCTGCGCCACCTGCGCAGAATGAAGCGCACCTATGCCGCCCGGTTGGCCGCTCTACAGCGTGCCTTGAACGTTCCAGGCACGAGCGAAGCGATGGCCGGACTTGCTTTGCTGTTGCACTTGCCTCGAGGCACGGACGACGTTGCCATCAGCCAGGAGGCGTTGGCATTCGGGATTGCGCCGTTACCGTTATCCATCTGGTATGCCGATGCTGCACAGGCCCAAAGTGGATTGCTGTTGGGCGTGACCAATGTTCCAGCCGAAGGCATTGAGGATTGCTGCAGACATCTGGTTCAGCTCACTGAATCACTGATATAGGCGCGGATTCCCGGCCCAGAATACGGTACCAGGCCGTTTGCAGGTTGATTACCGCAGGTCGGCGGTGCTCGGAAGAAAGCCGGTATCGATTGGTCTTGCAGAAGCTCACCGCACCGTTGGATGGCTTGCTGGGGGTATGGCTGTCAGGCGGCGGCCCGGACATCGCCGTCCGATGCGGATCAGGAGGCCCTGTCGTTACGAAACACATCGCACCGTTCGCGAGGGGATTCATGCTGCGTCTGGTCGGCCGAAGCGTTATCGCTCACACGTCAGGTCCCGTTGAAATGCAGTGCGTTGCTCGATGGGTTGGGCTGTCATTGAATTTTCATTCATGAGGGTTCTCATGGACGGTGTTTACATCATCCGATCCAGCCAGTAGCGAGTATTGCGCCCGGCCCACGTAAGCTCATGTAGTCACTGTACTTTTCTGGTGCTTCGAGAAAGGAATAGACAATGACCGTCAAAGCGACGAGTAACGCAGGCGACAACCCCAGAACGGACTCGAATTCCACAAGAGCGTGGGAGCAGGCGGCTGAGGGGGCCAAGGAAGCAGGCATAAATTGGGAGCGTCCAGCAGACGACAAACGCTCAGCACAAGAGATTATCGACGATACGCCGCTGCTGAAAAATCTGGGAAACCAGAGCGGCGTGAAGGACAAGTTGAAAGAGCGCGTCGGCGATTTCGAGAAAGATGCCGATGCGGCGTACCGGGCCGCGCAGGTCCTGGAGCATATCGAGAAGTTCGACGAAAGCGGCAACCGTATCGCCAGCAACGATGTGGATAACGGCAGAGTAGACGGGTTCACTAGCAGCGGCGAGGCGAGACATGCCACCGAAGCGGGTCGACTGCAGGACTTCGGGAAATATGGCTTCACCCACCTCAAGGGTGAGCTCAACGATGTCAGCACTGTTGGCGACGACACCGAAGCCCGAGAGCAGGCCGAGGCCGCCGGCATCCAATGGGAACGTCCGGACGGGGATGACCGCTCAGCGCAAGACATCATCAATGACAATCCCCTGCTCAAGAACCTAGGTAACCAGAGCGGCGTCAAAGACATGCTCAAAGAGCGGGTCGGCGATTTCGAAAACGATGCCGATGCCGCTTACCGAGCCGCTCAGGTACTGGAACATGTCGAGAAGCTTGATGGCGACGGTAACCGCATCATCAGCGGCGACATCGGCAACGGCAGCATCAATGGCTTCACCAAGAGCGGCGAGGCGAGGGCGAACACCGAGGCCGGACGTCTACAGGATTTTGGGAAGTATGGATTCTCTCACCTCAAGGGGGAGCTCAATCAGGTGTCCGCTGCAGCGGATGACAAGCAATCACGCGAAATAGCCGAGAAGCTGGGAATCAAATGGGAACGTCCCGAAGGTGATGAGCGCTCTGCCCGGGACATCATCGACGACAGCCCGTTGCTGAAAAACCTTGGGAACCAGAGCGGCGTCAAAGACATGCTCAAGGAGCAGGTTGGCGACTTCGAGAAGGATGCCGATGCCGCTTACCGAGCGGCTCAGGTTCTCGAGCATATCGAGACGATGGACAGTTCAGGCGAGAAGATCGCCGGGAAAGATGTCGGCAATGGGAGTGTCGATGGCTTCACCAAGAGCGGCGAAGCGAAGAACGGCACGGAGGCCGGGCGTCTTCAGGACTTCGGCAAGTTCGGCTTCTCCCACCTCAAAGGCGAACTCAAGGACCCGGCGTCGGCCGCCAATGACAAGGACGCTCGCGAACAGGCGGAAAAACTCGGCATCGTGTGGGAGCGGCCGGACAGCGATGATCGCTCGGCACAAGACATCATCAATGGCGATCCATTGCTCAAGAATCTCGGGAACCAGAGCGGCATCAAGGACATGCTGAAAGACCAAGTCGGCGATTTCGAGAAGGATGCCGACGCCGCGTTCAGGGCTTCGCAAGTACTCGAATTTATCGAAACACATGACAGCGACGGAAAGCTTTTGTCTGGAAGCGATGTGGGCAATGGCAGCATTGACGGCATCACCAAGGATGGCGAAGCGAGGAATGGCACCGAAGCAGGCCGCCTCCAGGACTTCGGTAAGTACGGTTTCTCAAGCCTCAAGGGACCTGAGGCTACCGAAGACAGCAGACTGGATTTCGAACGCAAGAGCGCCGGTCTGCCTTTGGATTCCGAAACGGATGTGGCCAACCTGGAAACCACGACTGCCGATCCGAATGACAAGAATCGCAAGTTGACCGTAGGCGAGCTGACCTGGCAGAACCTGATCAGCGAATGGAAGACCGGCATCGACAACGGCAGCATTGCAAAGGACGACGACCGCGCCAAGTTGTACAACGCCTTGCGCGCCCAGGCTGCCAGCGAGAATGGCCTGGACATGGTGACGCTGGACATGTCTATGGGTCAGAGCACGTCCAAGGTCAACGGCGAGGACTTCGCCTCGATCATCGATCGAGCCAAGGTTGATGAGCAAACGGCCGAGCTGTTCGGCTCCAGCATTGTGCAAAAAGATTTCCAGGCCCAACAGGGCAAGGCCCTTGACGCGCTGCCGGACAAAGACGCGGTATTCGACAAGCTTGAGAAGATGGCCTTCTCCGAGGAGTACTCGCGCTACATTGCCGATCTGAAGGAGAGCGGCAAGGCTGATCTGGCTGAAGCCGATATCGGCAAGACCTACGCATCGCTCGCTGCCTTCGATCCGGACAAGGCCGCACAGTTTTCGCAGCACATGATGATCGATGCGACGACCCTGGATCTGGACAAGCTGCTCGCCGATCCCTCCGGAATCAATGACGAAAACACGGTACTTGCGACCCAGGACACCATCAAAACCCTTCTGACTGCGCTGAAGAAGGGTGGTGTCGACATGACCCGCCGTACTGTGGAAACCGAGCGTTTCGTGCAGGAGTTTCTGGGCAACAAGCAGACCGCCAAAGCGTTCGGTGAGGCCTTGAAGGAACTGGGCGCGACCTTTGCCAAAAACGGGACCGTGACCGCGGCCGATATCGACAAGGTCATGGGCAAGGACATCTACAAGACGTTGGGCGAGGGTGCCCACGGCAGCATGTTGAAGACCATCACCGAGCTCAATAGCAACGGCGTGCTCGGGTCGGCAGGCGGTCTGATTTCGCTGGCCTCTGGCATCTATCAGATCGCGGGCAAGGGCGGCACGCTGGCGGACACGCCAGAGGAGCGACTGGCCATCGCCAAGGACTTCGTCAGCGTGTTGGGCGCAGGGCAGCACTTCGTCAACTTGGGCAGCAATATCGTCGACAGCGTCCGTGGCACTCACGTCAATCAAATGTTGGGGCTCGACAAGTCCTTGCCGCAGATATTTGGAAAGGACGTGCCAGGCGGTGCCGGTCGGAACATGGGGCTGGTCGAAGGCGATTTGCATAAGATTCTCACGGACTTCAACACCGCCGTTGATGCCGCACCCATCGAAGACAAGGACAAGCTGGCGAAGAAGCTTGATCTGACGCCCGATCAGTGGGATCAGCTTAACGCCGGCTTCCGCGACGGCTTCGCCAAGAACCCGGGACTCAACGGCAGCACGCCGACCACCCGGGGCGTCTCGGCCTTTCTTCGGGTAATGGATGCAGGGGCCAATACCTTTACCGGTGTGGCCGACCTTGTGCTCGGGGGACTGAAGATCAAGTCAGGACTAGCCAGCAACGACAAGGTTGCAGTGGCGCAAGGGGCTATCACCGTGGCCGCCGGAGCATTCAACTTTGCTGGCGGTGGCGCACAGATGGCGGCGCTTCTGGGCTCCAATGCCGCCCGGGCCATTGCCGCGCCGCTACTGTGGGTAGGCGCCGCACTGACCGTGGCGTTGACACCGTTCCTGATCGTCGAGGACATCAAGCACAACAATCGCATGGACGCCCATCGCGACGACCTGCAGCAATTGTTCGCTGATCTGGACGAGCAGGGTCTGTTGACCGAAGACGGGTTGCAGCGCTTCGAGTTTCTTGACCAGTACATGTACAGCTATGGCCAGCGTGACGCGCCGGACGACCAGAGCATCTTCGAGTACCGCGAAGAGGAGTACGAGTTCTTCGTTGAGGATGGAAATCTGCCATCGCCAGGCTTTGACTACATCACACACGTGGATTACGACGGGGACGGAAGTAACTTGCAAACCCAGATGGATGAGGGAAGTACCGTAGCGAGTTGATCTATTTGTTCGGCTCCCTCGATCAAGGAAACCGAAGCACCAAGCTTGCCCGAGTGGCCTCTGGCCGTTCGGGCTTTTTTTTGCACTGACGGCCGATTGCTCGCGTGCATGATGACGGTCGTCAGTTCTGGGAGGCGCTTGGCCAGAAGGGGCGTAAACGGCTCTACCGTCTGTCAGGTGCGTGTCAATAAACTGCTCTGCATCAACCGTCTCGCCATATTACCGTCACCTTTGGCCTTCATCCTGAAAATGCAACGGACAGCGCAGCCCAACGGGGTGTTTTGTTCGTAAGCAGTGTGCAGGTTGCAGCCGAGCAGTCGCGGTTTGCGCATGTCCTTCTATCCCTTCAAGGAGACATCGATATGAGTACTGTTGCCCCTTCCAGCACCACCAGCGCAGACGCCGCAATCGCCAAAATGGAAGCAGCGTTCGACGCCGCTATCGAAAAATCGGCCAAGATCACCGAGATCACCACCGAGAAGAAGACTGAGCTCGACGCCACCAAACAGCGTCCTCAGAACTGATTCGCGACCGGGCGGCGAACTGTCGTCGCCCGGCCGTCCAAGCATCGATTTCTTCATCATGTGGCGAGTAGAACGCCCCATGAACACCGCTCCGGGGCTCGAATCCAATGACTGCCCAGACCCTCACCACCCACTCGGCGCCGACGCCACCGCGATTCGTGGTCTCGGCCGGCGCGCATGCTGGTGCCTCATTTCTGCTTACCGATGAGCGCTGTCGGATCGGCAGCGACCTGACCTGCGATGTCGTGCTCAGTGACGCCGTGATCGCGCCCGAGCACTTCGCGCTGCAACTGGTCAAGCGCAAGGGGTTGCGCGTCGAAGCCGTTGGTGCCGATCTGCATGTCGACGGCACCCATGTCGCGCAGGGCTGCGGGTACCTTGGTCGGCTACCTGTCACGCTCAGGATCGGTGAGGTGGAGATGCACATTTGCGCGGGTACCACTGGTGCGATCGCGACGCCGCTGCAGAGCTGGCTGGATCGTCGCGCTGCGGTGTTAGCCGGAAGTGTCGCGGGTCTCGGGTTGTGCCTGTTTCCTTTTCTGGCCATGAGTGGCGCTTCGTCGCGTGTAGAGCCAGAGCAGCCCGCCCAAACATCCATAAGCGTTGCCCCAGCGTCTGCTGACCCTACCGAAGAACTGCGCGCCCGGTTGGCAGACGCGAATCTTCAAGCGCTACGCCTGGATGTTCAGGGCAGCTACCTGCAGGTGACCGGCGCGCTCGATGCCGACAGGATGCAACGGTGGCGCGATGTCCAGCGTTGGTTCGACCAAACCTACGGGCACAGCCATCTGCTGCACGGTGCGGTCAGCCCGGTCGCGCCGATCGAACCGCCTCGCGTGCGGGTGCAAGCGATCTGGACAGGGGAAAACCCCTACGTGATCGGCGAAAACGGACAACGCTTATACCCGGGTGCAGCAGTGGACGGTGGTTGGGTGCTGGCGAGCATCGAAGCCGAGCGCCTGCTGCTGCGTCGCGATGGCGCCGAGTTCGTGCTGACCCTATGAGCCGACAAACGCTAGACATCCACCGGAGCTCATGGCGATGAGAATCGATCCCCATCGACTTGGTCGTTCAGCGGGCCCGGACGTGTCGGCAGCAACCACTGCCGATGCGGTGCGGCGTTTCAATCCGGTCGTCAACGGTACCGCTGGTGACACCTTCGAGCGCTTGCTGCGTACAAGGCGCGGCGCTCAGACTCGGTCCCTGATCAGCGCGTTGGAGCGGGCAACGATGCCCATCATTGACGATCCGGCGCTGCTCGGCGAAAGCCGTTCGCTGGAAGTTCTTCAGTACCTGCTGGACCAGGTGCTGCCATCGTTGGAAGGCGACGCTGAAACCTTGGAAACCCTCGAGTGCATGCTGCTGGAAGAGTGCGATCAGCAGATGGCGCTTCTCGAATGGTTATCGCCGGATCCGATTTCATGAGCATTCACCACCACGAGGCCGCGCAATGGCTACAAGTGCGTGGCGATCTTTACTCGCGCGCCGGACAGCCCCAGCGCGGGCTGGCGATGCTATTGCTCGCCGTGCGCCTTGCCCCCACGCAGCCTTCCATTCTTCGGACGCTGATTGGTGGCTTCCTTGCTGCGGGTGATGGCCGCCGCGCGCTGCTAGCGATCGATCAGCTGGCCTTGCTCGAAGGCGAAAAGGCCGACCACCAGTTATTGCGCAGCCGGGCCTTATGGATACTCAACCGGCGTGACGATGCGCGCGAGTGTTTTCACCGCTATCTGGCCTGGAGAACCGAATGACCCTGGCTCCGTTGAATCGCCTGGCGCAACTGGCTGCTGGTCGCAGCGACGTGGTGATCGCCGCGTTCATGCTCCTCGCTGTGGCGATGATGATCATGCCGCTGCCGACCTGGCTGGTAGATCTGCTCATTGGCATCAACATCGCGTTCAGTCTGTTGATCCTGGTTGTTGCGTTTTACCTGACCCGAGCAGTGGACTTTTCCGCCTTGCCGCCAGTGATCCTGCTGAGCACCTTATTTCGGTTAGCGTTGTCGATCACGACCACTCGCCTGATCCTGTTGGAAGGTGACGCTGGCGAGATCGTGCAAGCCTTTGGCGAATTCGTCATTGCCGGTGAAGTGCTGATCGGCCTTGTGGTGTTCCTGATCATCACGGTTGCGCAGTTTCTGGTGATTACCAAGGGTTCGGAACGCGTGGCCGAAGTAGCCGCCCGCTTTACGCTCGACGCGATGCCGGGCAAGCAGATGAGTATCGACAACGATCTGCGCAACGGCGACATCGATCAGCAGGAGGCGCGCACGCGGCGCTCCCGTCTGGAGCGCGAGAGCCAGCTCTACGGAGCGATGGATGGCGCGATGAAGTTTGTCAAAGGCGACGCGATCGCCGGCCTCGTGATCCTCTTCGTCAACCTGTTCGGCGGTTGGATGATCGGTATGCTCAAGCGTGGAATGCCGTTTGACGAGGCCCTTCATACCTATTCACTGCTGACCGTAGGTGATGGTCTGATCGCCCAGATTCCCGCGCTGTTGATTGCCGTTGCGGCGGGCACGGTAGTGACCCGCGTCGCGTCTGAAGACGAGCGCGACCTGGGTACGGAAATCGTCGGTCAGTTGGGTGCCAACTCGCGGGCGCTGGGGCTGACGGCCGTCATTCTTGGCGGCATGGCGATCGTGCCGGGCTTCCCCGCCCCTGTGTTTCTGGCCCTGTCTGCGATTCTTGGCGCCTTCGCCTACCGTCTGGCGCGTCGCGAGCGGCCAGTACAGGCGGCCGGTGCCGACCCGGTGCTCGAGAGCCTGATTGCGACGCCGCCGGCTGAGCCGCAGGTTGGACCGGCCTTGGTGGAAAGCGATGACCGGAACTGCCGCGTTACGCTGTGGCTGGGGGCTGCGCTGGAGCGTGATCTGGTCCTCGACGCTGTAAGAGCTCAGGCGGGCGAAGCGCGCCAGCAGGTCATGGATGAACTGGGCATCGAGCTGCCGCGTGTCGGTGTGCGATGCGATCCGAGCGCAGCGCAGGGCCGCATCGGTGTCGATATTGATGGGGTGCCGATCGCCGAGGCGAGCGTCGCGCCGGGCTGTCTGCAGGTACTTGACGACACGGTGACGCTGTCACTGGCCGGCTTCGACGCACAGTACCTGCCACCTTTGATCGGGCGGCGGGAAACTTTATGGGTCGAACGAGGCGCACGCACTGCGCTGAATGAGGCAGGAGTGGCCTGTCGGGGAATCGACGAAGCGCTCGGCGCCTATCTGGCGCATACGCTACGGCGGTACGCCGCGGAGTTTCTCGGTATCCAGGAAACTCGCCAACTGCTGTCGCGAATGGAAGCTGAGTATCCTGAGCTGGTCAAGGAAGCCCAGCGCGTCGTGTCGTTGCAGCGCACGTCCGAAGTATTTCGGCGGCTGCTGGACGAAGGCATTGCACTGCGCAACTTGCGCGGCGTGCTCGAAGCGCTGGTGGAGTGGGGCGGGCGCGATCTTGAAATTCATGTGTTGAGCGAGCATGTCCGTGCGGCACTGTCGCGTCAGATCTGCCACCGCCACGCCGACGGCAACCGCGTCATCGCAGCCTTTACCTTCACCCGTCCGCTGGAAGAGGCGATCAGACAGGCGCTACGTCGTAGCGATCGCGCCCAGGCATTGCCCGAAGCCCTCTCTCGTGGCGTGTTGTCCCAGCTCCAGGGGCATTACGACGGACTGAGCGGCAACCTGGAACCGGTGCTGATGACATCACCAGACCTGCGCCGCTATCTGCGCCAATTGGTTGTCCGGCAAGGGCTCGATATCGCCGTACTGAGCTTCCAGGACCTGACCCGCGAATTTTCCGTGCAGCCACTCGCGCCTGTGGAGCTGCCGCGGGGCTATAAACCGTCGCCAGAACGCGCCCCTGCGTCAATGGCAGCCTCTTGAGCCGGCAAGGAGCGCCCATGCCCGAACGTTTTCTGAACGCTATCCATTGGCTGACTGCGGCCACGTACCGGCCGCTGTGCTGGTTGGTGCTTGCCTTCGGATTGATGCCGGTCATGGCTCAGGCCCGCCCGGTCACGATCGATCCTGGCAGTGCCCAGCAGATCGGCCTGACGCCGGGGGAAGGGAGGGTGCTGCGCTTTCCTGCGGCCGTTGAGTCACTGTTTGTCGCCGATCCGACGATCGCTGACGTACGCGTCGTCTCCGACGGCGTCGCTTATGTCTACGCCAAGGCGGTTGGCAATACCGATCTGATCGCTCTGGGGCCAGAACAACAAACACGCGGCACGGTCAGCCTGGACGTTCGGCCCGACGGTGGTGGCAAGGTGCGTGTCGATCTTGCCGGGCGCCGCGCGTTCGCATCCGGAGAAGCGGATACGGTGCAGTCTGCGCTGGCTACCCAGGCTTCGTTGGACAGCCAGGCTATAGAAGGCCAACCGGCCATCAATGCGACCACTTATGCCGGCTCGCCACAGGTCAACATCCGAGTTCGGTTCGCCGAGGTTTCACGTCAGCAACTGCTCAGTTATGGCGTTAACTGGAACGCCTTGGTCAACGCCGGCAACTTCTCGTTCGGCCTGGTGACCGGTGGCCCGTTGGCCAGCGCGGCAGCCAACGGGGCGACCAACCTGATCGGTGGCGGTTTCAGCTCCGGCAGCGGCAGTGTCGACGTGCTGCTCGACGCGCTGCAGAGTAACGGTATTCTCGAGATTCTTGCCGAGCCGAATATCACGGCCATGACCGGGCAGACTGCAAGCTTTTTGGCGGGCGGGGAGATCCCGGTGCCGGTCCCCGTCAGCAACGAGCTGGTGGGTATCGAATACAAACCTTATGGCGTCTCGCTAATGTTCACCCCGACGCTGCTACCCGGCGAGCGGATCGGTCTGCGGGTGCGACCTGAAGTCAGCAGCCTGGATGGCAGCAGCACGGTTGAAATCGCCGGGCTGACGGTGCCGACGTTCCGTATCCGCCGCGCCGATACGCGGGTAGAGGTAGGCAGCGGACAGACCTTCGCCATTGCCGGGTTGTTCCAACGCAATAACTCGCAAGACATGGATCGCCTGCCGCTACTGGGAGATATGCCGGTGCTGGGCAGCTTGTTTCGTTCCCGGCGCTTTCAGCAGAACGAGACGGAGCTGGTCATCCTGATCACGCCGTATCTGGTCGAGCCGAGCGGCGAGCGCGACTTGGCGACACCGCTGGACCCGGCGGGCACCAATCCCGCCTGGCAACTGGCTGGCGCGTCAGCGTTCACGCGTCGTACGGAGTTCGGCTTCCATGTTGAATGAGATCCGCTTTTTTTCTGCAACGGTCGTTTGGGTGGGGCTGGTTGCGATGCTTGGCGGCTGCGCCACTGAGCTGGACTCACCGCACTATTCGGCAGGGTTCGATGTGGACCTGCCCGGCGACTCGCGGCCTTTTCCGGAGGCTTGTCTGGCCATTGCTAATGGAACGAATTCGCCCCGCCTGCCGGTCGGTTGCGCCAATGCGCTCAATTTGCAGCGGATGGTCGAGCGGCCTGATGACCTGCGTCGCGGTCGCGATACCGGACCGTCCTTCGCGGCGCCAGTTGCCCAGGCCGCGGAGCGCTACTTGCGTGGCGATAACGAAGATGAGCGCGAGCGCAGCCGGCGTCTGGAGCAGGAGAGCAGCACAGGCGCACCCTGACAGGTCAGAGTTGGGTAGAGGTCAACAAGCCGACGGCACGCGCGCGGGCCGCGGGATCTTTGATAGAACGGATCGCCCGAGCTTGAGCGAGCAACTCGCCGCGCTCTGCCTTGGGTAAACCAGCCAGCGCATCAGCTGCGGATTGATCATCACCAAGCAGGGTCAATACCAGCATTTGCTGGCGCACGTGATGCGGTTCGGATAATGGGGATTCGGTAATCGCCGTAGCCTCTGCTCGTGCTCGCTGGGCTTGACCGTCAAGTGCGAATGCCAACGCCAGGTTGCTGCGAATGTCCAGGTCGCCGCCCGCATGCGCCAGTGCGGTTCCGTAGGCGGCTTGGGCTTCAGTGAACGCGCCGGACAGCACGTACGCGGTTCCGAGACGGTTATAAGCTACCGCCGTGTCGATCTGCGGCGCGGCGGCTTGGAGAGACCGTACGGCGCGCTCGATGCGACCCTGCTGCAGGTCCGCGGTGCCCAGCCCGAGTAGCGCCTGTGGGTCGTCCGGATTGCGGGTCAATACCGCGCGAAACGCTTGTGCTGCCCCGCTTGCATCACCTGTAACCAGCTTCGTATCGCCGAGTGCGAGCATGACCTCCGGTGCCTGATCGCTCAGCTCGGCGGCTCGTTCATACAGCGCGACAGCCGAGGCTGGGTCCCCGCCACGTCGCACCTGTTCGGCCAGCGATAGGAGACGGTCGCGATCACTGACAGGGGGGGTGGGATTGCTGGCGCAGGCGCTTAGCGCCATGCAGACGAAGACAGCCGACAGGCGGGGGCGGACAAACTCTGGCAACGGATAGCTCCTGCGTGGGTGCAGCAAGCGATTGGGCCAGAGCGGCATGACAATGCCATGACATTCCGCCGACGCCATCAGGGCCGCTGCAATCATGTTGTCATCTGGGGCCGCAATACTTTTGCCATTCGAGAGGTCGCTGACGCGACTTCCGCGTTTCGGCTGCTGGACGTGGTCGTTGTAGTCGCGCAATACCAGGATGGCTGTTTTTCCTAGCGGGCCCGCGCCCGACTGTCGCCTTTCAAGGTGATGGTATGGATGGAACGAACATGACCTCGTATCGCCACGATGACGCCTTCAACATCCTGCGGCCATTCCGTCATGCCGCGATCTGGTTTTTCGCTTGGCTTGCCCTCGCACAACCTGCGCAGGCCACGTCTGACCCCGACTGGTTCGCTCAACCCTATCGCTATCGCGTGATTGATCAGGACGTGCGCAACGTGCTGGCTGAGTTCGGCCGTAACCTGAACGTGCCGGTCGTTCTATCTGCACGCGTGAAGGGCAGAGTGCGAGGGGACATCCAGGCGCCGGACGCCGGAGCCTTTCTGAAGCGTATTTCAACCGCTGCCGGGCTTACCTGGTACCTCAAGGGCGACGCGGTCGTGGTCGATTCAGCCACCGAACTCGCTAGCCGCAGCTTCAACGTCGGCCCGTTCGACAGCGATGCGCTTGATCATCTGCTTGCCACGTTTCGCCACGGAACAGGCGTCGGGGCGCGTCTGGACGAGCGCCGCGCGACACTGAACGTCTCAGGCCCGCCGGGCTACATCGCTCATGTTCAGCAACGCCTGGATAGCCTGCGTGGCAGTCCGGGTCGAGCTCCGAGTATCGGCGTCCGCGTATTCCGGGGCGGCGCCGACACCGAGGTCGTCAGCAATCGCAGCTGACAGCCACTGACCGTGCCCTGGGCACATCCATGCAGGAGGGTTCCATGTCGATCAATCCCGTAGATACCAGCGTCATCACCGACGGCTCGAGTGCCGCTTCCAACGAGCGGACCTTCGACGAGGCCATCGAGAACGCCCAAAACGAGCTGTCGGAGGCCGACTTCAACGAGCAATTGATCATCGGGGCCATACAGGTCGGTGGGCAGATGATCCTTATGCCGCGCGCCACTGAGATTCTCAACGAAGCCATGTCGGACGAGTAAACGTCTGCACCACAGACAGAAGGGGAGACGCGATGACGCCAGCAATTTCCACCACCAACCTCGCCAGCGGGGGGCAGGAGTTGGCATCGCAGAACCTTTTCGAACACCTGGCTAGCCAGGCCCAAAGCGCGGGACAGGGAGCCAGCCCCGCGCAGTTGGGTGAAGGGCTGGTCAATGGACTCGACGGGTTTCTGGAGCGGTCCCAAGCATTTGCTGCTCGCGCTGACAGCCTATCCGGCAGCGGGCCAACTGCCGTCGACGCGCAGGTCAGCGTGGTTGATCAGCCTGGCGCACCGACGCGCATGGCCGACGCTCAGCTCGAAAAGGTTGCCGAGTCGTTGAGCCGGATGTTCGATCATGCCATCGAGACGCAAATGGTGGTGCGCGGTGCGACGCAGATATCTGGTGCGGCCAATACGCTGCTGCGAGGCCAATGACATGCGGCTCAGGTTGATCCCGTTGTTTGCGCTGATGCTACTGCTGCAGGCCTGCGACACCGAACTCTACAGCGACCTCGAGCAACGCGAAGCGAACCGTATGGTGGCAGTGCTGCTGGAGCGGGGTATCGCGGCTGATCGAGTCATGCAGAAGGATGGACGGTTGACCGTGACAGTGGACAAGCGCCGCTTCGCCGACGCCGTGTCGTTGCTTGAGGATGCCGGTTTGCCGGAGCAGAGCTTCACCAATCTAGGCGAGGTGTTCCAGAACAATGGCCTGGTGTCGTCGCCTGTGCAGGAACGCGCACAGATGATCTATGCGCTCAGTGAGGAGCTGTCACATACCGTTTCCCAGGTCGATGGCGTGCTATCGGCGCGCGTGCACGTGGTATTGCCAGATAACGATCTGCTCAAGCGCAACACGGTGCCATCTTCGGCCTCGGTGTTCATCCGCCATGAACCCGGGCTGGATATCAATCGCTTGTTGCCTCAGGTGAAAACCTTGGTGGCCAACGGCATCTCCGGGCTGAGCTACGAAGGCGTCTCGGTGATTCCCGTCGAAGCGCCGGCGCCCGTCGAGCGTGCGACCGAGCCGCTGGTGAGATTCTTCGGCATAACCCTGCAACAGGCTAGCCTCGATCAGGCACGCTGGGTTTTCGGCAGCCTTCTGCTGGCGGTGCTGGCACTCGCCGGCGTCTGCATTTGGCTGTTGCGTCGTCCCGCTGGCGGGGCGCGCGTCTACCCATTGGTGCCGCGCACATGAGTGCGGACGCTATGGATTGGCCGCCGTCGAGCACCGAGCTGCTCAGCCTGCTCGACGTGTCTGCGCTGGCTCGTCAACAGATAGGTGTCGCCAGTGTCGATGTGCTGCTCGCCGAGCCGCGTTTCCATGACCGGCTACTTCAGTTGCTCGCAGGCAATGCCGTCCCCCTCGATCCGGTCCTTGATGCAGGTGATCGTCATCTGTTGCGTGCCAGTGCCAGCCAGTGGTCCGAGCTGAGTCGAGCCTGTGGCGCTGTTTGCCATGCGCAAACCTTCGCGTGTGCCATTCAGGCGGCACAGGTGCAGACGCTAACCGAGCGCTTTGGCCGGCCGCTGTATGAATTGGCACTGCGACACCGAGCGCTCGCATGGTTGCCGGCGGTTTCGGATGATCCGGCGGGACTGGAAGCTGCCGTCTGTGCCACAGGCGAAGCCTGCATGGCCGCCTGGTACGTCCAACTATCGCTGTCGTCACGGGACTGGATGCGTCTGCGCGGATTTGATGAGGGTGCGCCTGTGGGTGATGAGCATGACGCACGTCGACTCGAGATCGTGCGCGTCGTCGCCGTCGATTACTTCGCTGAGGCAACTGACAAGCCATGAGTGATCTGCCGACACAGCCGAACCGCATCATCCTTCGCGCTGACGAGGCGCAGGCCTGGGCCGACGGCTTTGCTTTTCTTCAGGCGGCGCGTGAGCAGGCCGAAGCCTTACGCGAACGTGCGCTGCAGGAGGCCGATCAACTTTGCGAGCAGGGTTACGCCGATGGGCACCGGCAGGGAGCCGATGCGGCGGCAGAGCTCTTGACTCAGACCCATGCGGACGTCGAACGCTACCTCGCCGGTCTGGAAGGTGATCTGGCGAAGCTCGCTCTCTCTGTTGTTCGTCAGCTGATCGAAGGTTTGGACGATGCTGAACGCATCGCCCGTCTCACTGCGAAAGCACTGAAAGCGTTCCGTGATCAACAGGTGCTGACGCTACACGTCGCTCCTGAGCAGGTTGCAGCGGTGCAGGCCAACCTTGACGCGCTGGTGGGCAGCCGGTCGCCGACCGTAACCGCGGATCCGCAGCTGGTGGGTGCTCAGGCCATGCTCGCCAGCCGTTCGGCAGTGGTGGACCTAGGCCTCGATGCGCAGCTCGAAGGACTGTCGAAGGCGCTCCATCCGTCCAGTCGGGAGCTATCGGCGTGAGCGAACTACCGCTGGACCAGCGCCTGAGCGACCTGTTGCCACGCTTGCAGGAGCGCGCCCTACAGGCCGATCCGCGTCTGCCGCGTGGCCGTGTACGTCGCGTTCGCGGTGTGATGGTCTATGCCAGCCTGGCGATGGCGCGAATTGGTGAACTCTGTTATCTGCGTGATCCACTGACCGGACGGCAGATTCCCGCTGAGGTCGTGGGCTTCGCCGACGAAGAAGCGATTCTTACCCCAATTGGCGATCTCGACGGGATGTCCACCCGTGCCGAAGTCATTTCGACCGGCTCGGTTTTGCAGGTGCCAGCGGGTGACGGGCTTCTCGGCAAGGCGATCAACGCACTTGGCGAATGGCTCGATGGGCCGGAAGGCGAGAGCCTGCCGCCGATGGGGCGTTGTTCAGTACAGGCCGAGCCACCGGCGCCGTTTGATCGTCAGCTGATCGAGCAGCCTTTGCAGCTGGGTATTCGCGCAATCGACGGCCTGCTGACACTCGCGCGCGGCCAGCGGATGGGCTTGTTCGGCGAGGCGGGGGTGGGCAAGTCGTCACTGCTGGCCTCGATGGTGCGAGGCACCGAGGCGGACGTGGTGGTGCTCGCGCTGATCGGTGAGCGTGGCCGGGAAGTGCGGGAGCTGCTGGACCGTCATCTCGATCCGACGGCTCGGGCTCGCACCGTTGCCGTTGTCGCTACCTCAGATCGCCCGGCAATGGAGCGGGTGAAAGCGGCCTATGTCGCGACAGCTCTCGCCGAGCATTTCAGGGACCAGGGCCGCCATGTTCTGTTGTTGATGGACAGCGTGACGCGCTTCGCCCGCGCCCAGCGTGAAATAGGCCTGGCCGCTGGCGAGCCGCCGACCCGTCGCGGCTATCCGCCCTCGCTGTTCGCGGCGCTGCCTCGCTTGCTCGAACGCGCGGGCCCCGGGGCTAACGGCAGTATCACAGGTCTTTACACGGTGCTAACCGAAGGCGAGGGCAGTCAGGATCCGGTGGCCGAGGAGGTGATGTCGATCCTTGATGGGCACATCCACCTGAGTCAATCGCTCGCCCAGCGCAACCATTTCCCCGCCATCGATGTGCTGCGCAGCCGCAGCCGTCTGATGGATGCAGTGACCCGGCCACTGCAACGGCAAACCGCTGCGCGCATTCGTGAGTCGCTGTCGCGCTACCGGGATATCGAACTGCTGTTGCAGGTTGGCGAATACAAGGCAGGGAACGACCCGGAAATAGACGCTGCAATCGCCCGGAAGCCGGTCATCGACCGCTTTCTACGCCAGGCTACGGACGAACATTCGACGTTCGGCGACACCCTGCGGGCCATGACGGAGCTGGCCCGATGACCGGCCCAACCCTTGATCGCCTGATGAGCTTGCGTCAGCTGCGAGAACGTCAGGCTGCTGCTGCGCTGGCCCGACAGACCCAGACCGCAAGGGAAGCGGCGCAGCGTGCAAACGATGCGCAGCAGGACTATCAGCGTTTTCTCGACGAACTCGAGGCCGAAGACGCATCGACACTCCTGTACCTGAACGGCGATCGGCTTGATCTCGACGCGCTGCAGCAGGAGCACGCCCGGCGAATCAGCGTTGCCAGCGAAGAGGCCGGCCACCAGCGAACGATCGAACAGGCGCGCGTGGCACAGGACGACGCCGAGACGCAAAGGGATGCGCTTGCCCGTACCCATTCGCATCAGCGCAAACGACGCGAGGCGATGGAGCTTCATCGTCAACGTCAAGCAAACAAGGCCCGGGTGGACGCCGATCTGCACGACGAAGACGAGGCTGAACGCCTCACGCGCCCCGACTGGCCCTAAGGAAGACCGAGTGACGACACCCGAGCGTTCATCTGATTACCGGCCTCTGCGTGACAGCTTGCCCGCCGTTCCTCCCGATCTCCTGCCTCTGATTGCGCGCCTGCATCGGCGACGGCTGCCGGTGCCCATCAGTACGGTGGCGGGTGAGCGGCTGGCGAAACTGACGGCGCCCAAGACGGCACACCAGGCGCTGACCGGCCTGCCGCTGAGCATTGGCTCTGCGCGCGCCTGTCTTCATCTGGGCGTCCAAGCGGCTGCACTGATGGGGATCGAAAACTGGCCGCAGTTGCCGTCGCCCTGGCGAGCCCTGTACGTGGAACAGGCACTGCTCGGGCCGATCACCCAGCTGGAAGAGCGCCTTCAGCGGCCAGTTCGGTTCGATATCGACGGTCCCGTTGATGCCTGCCGGTTGCGTCTGGGGGTCACCTTCGGATTGCCGTCAGCCGAAGCACATGGCTGGATCGATCTGGATGACGGAGCCGCGCATCTGCTGGCCGATCTGCTCGAACAACTTCCCATCGCGCCGCATCGGCTACCCGTCATACCACTGCATGCGGTGGTTGAATGCGGATGGCAGTCGCTCACGCTCGGTGACCTGCGCAGTCTGCGTCCTGGTGATGTCGTGATGCTCGATCGTCCCGCTGCCCGCTATCGACTGTGTTTGGCCGAGGCGTTTGAAACCTCGTGTGAGTCCGCCGGGCCCGCCGCGGTTCGGCTGCTTGCGCCCCTATCTTCCCTTCGTCTGATGGAGCCTAACCCCATGGAAGCCTCGCTTGATTCCACGACTTCACATGCATCGCCTAACGATGCATTGGACCGCCTGCCGGTACGCCTGGTTTGCGAGGTAGGCCGGTTGGAGTTGCCGCTGGGTGACGTCCGTGAGTTGGGCGAGGGCAGTGTGCTGGAGCTTGGATGCAACCTCACCGAACCGGTGCAGCTCACCGTCAACGGCCGGTGTATCGGCCGCGGCGAGTTGGTAACGCTTGGCACGGGGCTGGGTGTTCGGCTGACGAGCTTCGCCGCCGATGAATGAGTTCGAGCCGAACCTGTTCGGCATCATTCTGCTGGTGGCCACCATTGGCCTGCTTCCGCTGGCGGTGGTCACCATGACCGGTTTTCTGAAGATCTCCGTGGTGCTGTTCCTTATCCGCAACGCGCTGGGCGTTCAGCAGACGCCACCGAACCTGGTCCTCTACGGCATTGCGCTGATTCTGGCCGTGTATGTCACCACGCCGCTGGCGGGAGAATTGTTTCGTCAATTGGAGAACCGACCCTTGGCGCTCGACAGCGTCGAGGAGGTGAAAGCCACCGCCGGTGTGCTTCGCGCGCCGTTGCAGGCGCATCTGTCGCGCTACGCTGAGCCGAGCGAGCGGGCATTCTTTCTTGATGCCACCGAGGACCTATGGTCGGAAGAAGCGCGGGCTGACCTGCGCGATGATGATCTGGTCGTCCTGATCCCGGCGTTCGTCAGCTCGGAGCTGACCCGCGCGTTCGAGATCGGCTTCCTGCTGTACATACCCTTCCTCGTAATCGATCTGATCGTCTCCAACGTGCTGATGGCGATGGGCATGATGATGGTTTCGCCGACGCTGATTTCGATCCCCCTGAAGATCTTCCTGTTCGTGGCGGTCGATGGCTGGTCGCGGCTGATGCATGGTCTGATCATGAGTTACGGAGGCTGACGTGGGCGAAGCCGCTTTCGTGGCGTTGATGAAGGACGCTGCGCTGTTGGTGCTGCTGCTGTCCGCACCGGCGCTTGGCGTCGCCATCCTGGTCGGCTTTGGCGTCGGACTCTTGCAGGCGCTGACGCAGATCCAGGATCAGACCCTGCCGCAGGCGGTCAAGTTGGTTGCCGTGTTGCTGGTGTTGATCGTCACCGGGCCGCTCTTGGGCGGTGAAGTGGCTGACCTGGCGGGACAGATGCTCGACCGTTTTCCTGCCTGGACCCGCTAGGCCGTGTTTGTCGGCGGTGAATTGGCCTCAGCATTCTTCGATCTGGCCTATCCGTTACTCAGCGCATTCGGCTTGGCAGTCGCACGCGCACTGGGCCTGGTGATGATCACGCCTGCGTTCAACCGGCTCGGGCTGACCGGTCTGCTGCGTTCGGCGGTGGCGGTGGTCCTTGCGCTCCCTGTGGCGCCTTCGGTGTTCTTGGCATTTTCGAGCCTGGACGCGCCGTCGCCACTGATGCTGTCGGGGCTGTTGGTCAAGGAACTGGTGATCGGACTTGCGATCGGGCTGTTGTTCGGTATCCCGTTCTGGGCGGCCGAGGTCGCCGGTGAGCTGATCGACCTGCAACGGGGATCGACCATGGCGCAATTGCTCGATCCGCTGGGTATTGGCGAGGCGAGTGTGACCTCGACCTTTCTCACGGTAGCGCTGATCGCGTTGTTCTTCATGACTGGCGGGTTCATTGCCATGCTCGATGGCTTCTATCGTAGTTACACCCTATGGCCAGCGCAGGCTTTGACGCCGGTGTTGGTCGAGAGCACCGCGTTGCAGTTGCTGCACGTGCTCGACCGGCTGATGAGCATCGGCGTGCTGATGATCGCGCCCGTGGTCATCGCTCTGCTGGTGGCGGATCTGCTGCTGGCGTACCTCTCAAGGATGGCACCGCAGCTCCATGTGTTCGACCTTTCGCTGCCGGTCAAGAATCTCCTGTTCGCCTTTCTGCTAACGCTGTATGCCGCGTTTCTGGTGCCGTTCATGCTGACGGAACTGGAGGCGCTGCCGACGCTTTTCCAACGCTTCCTGGATTCGAGCCTCGCCATGGGGGCGGCTGCGTTCGACTGACGACGGGCCGCCTACTGCAATACCTCTGTCATCGTGTCGCGGCAGAGTCATACCAAAGCGGCTGGATAGCCGCCTCGCATTAGCTTGTTTGGCTTCGGGATGGAAGTCGTGTCGTCTGGCGTCGAAATCCCGAAGGAGACAACGCATGTCCATCGTGTCCGGTGGCCTGAGTATGAACGGCTGCTCGCTGAATTCCGCGTGGGCGCGAGCACTGGTGCCTGAACGCGAGGCACGGCTGCGGTGAGTGACAAGAGCGAAGAGAAATCCCAGCCTGCATCCGACAAGAAGCTGCGTGATGCACGGCAGAAGGGACAGCTCTCAAAGAGTCAGGATCTTGTGACCGGCATGGTCATGCTCGTCTGCACTCTGTGTGTGGTCGTGCTGATCGACGGCATCCATGCCCGCGTGCAGCAATTTCTCGGCACTGTGGCACGCGTCTATGTAGAGCCATTCGCCACGGTCTGGCCACGCGTGCAATCCGAGGCGTTCAGCCTGCTGATCGCAGCAACGCTGCCGATCTTGGTGGCGACCGTCGCAACGGTAATCGTCACCAACGTCGCAGCCATGCGCGGCATGGTATTCACCGCAGAGCCGATCAAACCCGACGTCCAGCACATCAATCCGGTTGCGGGCTTCAAACGCCTGTTCTCGATGCGCAGCATCACCGAATTTCTCAAAACGCTGTTCAAGCTGCTGGTGGTAGCGGTGGCTCTGGTGATCGTCTATCGCCTCGGCTTGCAGGCCTTGATGGAGTCGTCCCGCTGCGGCGCCGCCTGCGTCTATTCCTCCTTCCTTTCACTCCTGACGCCGTTGGTAGTGACCGCCCTCATCGCTTTTCTGGTCGTGGGGGCAGTGGACCTGCTGATCCAGCGCTGGTTGTTCAGTCGCGAAATGCGCATGACCAAGAGCGAGCAGAAGCGTGAGCACAAGGACATGGAAGGTGACCCCCTGATCAAGCGTGAGCGGCGGCGTCTGCGGCAGGATTTCCAAACACCAGGCGCGCGCCTCGGTCTTGAGCAGACGACGCTGATAGTGGGCCAGGCCGGTGGTTGGCTCGTCGGGCTGCGCTATGTCCGTGGGCAGACGCCTGTACCGGTCGTGGTGTTCCGCGCGGCACCCGAACAATCCTCGGCCGTGCTGGCACGCGCCGCGCAGCTCGGCCTGCCCCTGGCCACCGACAGCGAGCTGGCCGAGGCCATCGGCAAGCGCACGCCGCCTGGCGCTCCGGTGCCTGATCGTTATTTCCAGCGTGTGGCGGACCTGCTGGTCTCCGCACGGTTGATATAAGCGTGCACGACGTGCTCGTTCATTGCTCTGCCCGTATGGGCCTGCCTTTCAACGAACCTTCGGAGAACATCACATGGCTCTGCTGATCGACGATTCGGGCGCGCGCCGTCTAGTGCGCAACCTTCAGACCCAGGCACAGGAAGAGCGCGAGCGTTTCCGCCAGGCCGTGCAGAAGGCTGTAGGCGATCGCGCCAGGGCGTCTGACGATGCGCGTCTGGACCAGCAGCAACCACAGGAGCGACTGGTGGTCGTCGAGCGCGGCGATACCTTGAATGACATCGTCGAGGCGTACGACGTCGAGCTGCCGGAGGTCGAACAACTCAATCCGCAGCTGGAAAGTCTCGATCACATCGACACCGGAGAGGTGCTGTTCCTGCCGCCACCATCACCTGTGGAGCTGGCTCAGCGACCCAACGGCGAAGCCTTGTTCCTGAATGATCTCTATACCCGCGGCAACGCCATCGAATACGCGGACGCCAGTGAGATCGACCACCAGGCCGAGGTCGACACGCTGGTGGCCGACGTCCGTGAATACCTCGGCGCGCTGCCTGACGGCGAGCGCAAAGATGCCGCGCAGCGCCTGTTCGATGAGAACTGGACCGATGCCGGGCCGGCACAAATGGCGATAGAACAGGCCGCCAGCGCCGAAGGCATTACCCTTGCGGCGTCCTCGCATAGCGGTAGCGCCATCGAGACGAAGGCCCGCCAGCTCGTTGCCGACGCGCAAGCGAAGACCGATCCGCTCGAACGTCTCGAGAGCCTGAACACAGGTTTCAAACAAGCATCACCCGAGGTACAGCAGGCGCTCCTGCGGTCGTCGGACGCGCGGGACATCATTGAGGGAGCTGCCGATCAGGCATTGGCCGCGCTGACCGAAGAGCACAAGGATGCGGTGGACCCACACGTATTCAAGACCTTGGAGCTGTTCCGTCGCCTTGATGAAATGAGCGCCGATCTGGAACCCGCGCTCACCAGCGAACTGGTCGAGGCGGCGCTGCCCGGATTGGAGGAGGCATTCGCCGAGTCGCTCAGTAGCGATTTTGGCGCGCTGCGCATGGGGACTCAGGGCATGGACCATCTGCTCAATCTGACCGGCCGGCTCGACCCCCAGGCCGATCAGCGTTCGTTGGAGCGGTTAAGCGCGATGGGCTTTTACCACATGCATGGCATCAGTCAGCATCTCGGCGGAGGTGGCAGCCTGAACTATCCCCTCGCGCTTGTCGGGCACTACGAGGGTGACTTCCCGACCACGCTCACTGAAGGCGACATCCTTCCCGGCTTGACACAGAACACACAGCGCATCGGCGAGCACGTCGATGCCTACCAGAACCATCTGCTGGAGCTGACTTGGCTGGAGGAAAACGGCGGATCGGTGATGACCAATGACCAACTCGCCGATGCGGTAGACCAGTACGTCGAGGGCAACGAGGACTGGCAGAAAAAGGCCACCGGCTTGCGCGATCAGCTTGCCGATGATGGTGAGCAGGTGCTGGAAAACCTCGCGACCATCGACGCGCACTACCCGCAGCTATTTGAAGGTGAGGAAGAATTCGCGACCGAACTGCAGAACATGGGCAGCGCTGAACTGGATGCTCGGCTGAGCCGCATCGAGAACCCCGAAGAGCGCGCCTTCGCAAGGGAACTGATAGCATCCTTCGATAACCCCGACACCTTTACCGCGCTGGGCATGGCACTTGATCGTGATCCGTCGCTACTGTCCGACCCGCAAAGCATGCAGCTGCTCGGCCAGTACGGTCGTTTGACCGACCGGGGGCGCAAGTTCGTCGAGGAAACGGCTACGCAGATCATTCGCCGTACCGTGTTACCGGAGCTTGCCTCGCTCGATCCCGCCAACCCGAAGAGCTACCAGTACGCGCAGAACGCGCTGGACAATTTCAACAGCAAGTCGACCGCTCGTTTGCTTGGGGTGACCGAAGCCGACCTGGACGAGGCGATGAAGGTGATCGAGCGTGCAATGCCGCAGCCGGGTGAGAGCACCGTCGATGCGCGTGCTCGGTTGCAGGCGATGAACGACGATTTCGATCGACTGAGTTCGTCCCGTTCCGGCGTGCGTGCCTTCAACCGCGACACCGCGCCTGGGCAGGTTCTGCGACTGTTGGGTGTGGTCGGCAATACAGCGGTTATGTTCAATTCACAGACGAACCTGGTGAACGACCCGAATGTCTGGACGGCACTGAAATTCTCCCTGGATACCGCCGGCGTGGCGCAGAAAACCACGGAGTTGATGATCGGTGTCGGCATGTTCGAAAAGGGCGGTACGCTCGACAAACTGGTCGGCGGCAGCAATCGCATGCCGGTGAAGGTACTCGGTGTGCTGACCTCGCTCTACGACTTCCGCAATGCCTGGCAGGCTGGTAATCAAGGGGATGCGGGGGCAGCGGCGCTGTATGCCAGCACCGGCGTGGGCGGGGTGATGGCGGCGGTCGGCACCGGCAGTATGTGGGGACCGATCGGTATCGGCGTGGTGTTGCTGGGTACCGGAATCCATATGAAGTACGACCAGGTCAAGCAGGCCAACCAGTACCAGACTGAAACCACGGTGACGTTCCTGACACAGGCCGGCTTCAGCAACAGTGCTGCCCAAATACTCTCGGATCAGAGTGGGGAAGGGTATAGCGTGTTGCCCCTGCTCGAACGCTACGCCAATAGCCGGGGATTCGACCTCAATGATGCAGCTAATCAGCAGGGATTCGTCTCCTGGATCAATGCGATGCCCGCGGATCGTCTTGGTGTGCTGCGAGACAATCTTCACCGGTCCCTGGATGAGGTGGACAATGATCTCGAGCAAATTCCGGACGCCAGCGACGACGATGACTTCTTTGAATTCAACAACACCGATCGTCCACACTTCACCTACAGCGGCTACGCCACGCCCCTGTCGATGAATCAGATGGACACGGTTCTGCAGATCCTGGACCTGCAAACACTTGCTAGCTAGTCGGCACATAGGACGCACGAGGCGTCCAGGCGGCCGGCCGACTGGCGCTCAGTGAAGCGAGCGTAGCTTTTTTGTGCCAGGAAGACTCTCGGCTGGCCTCACAACGCCTAGCACCAACGTCGACATTTAGGTGCATAAATACCTACATCAAGCGGAGCAAACCCGCCGATTTGCCAAAACCTGCCCGCGCATTCGCCCAATGACCCGTTGATATCTTCCTGTTAGCCACCCGTCACATTGACGTCAGTCTGCTCTCCCTAGAGTGGTGGAACCTCTAGGGTTAAGGAGAGTGTTGTGGCGACGCTCATTACGTTCAGGAAAGCGCTGGCTTCGGCCTTGGTCATAGGCTGTGCGGCCGTTGCTACTGCCGTCTTTTACGGGGATTCGACGTCTGGTGCCACAGTCGCTGCGACAGCGCCGGCGGTGCCTGTCAGGATCGGGATCGTTGAGCAACGCTCTGTACCGGTACTGATCCGCGCCCTAGGCAATGTGCGCTCCCAGCGCAGCGTTGAGATTCGCGCGCAGGTCGACGGTGTGCTCGTCGAATTGCCGGTCAAGGAAGGGCAGCTTGTCCGACGCGGAGACCTGCTCGCTCGTATCGATGATCGATCGATTGTGGCTGCGGTAGAGCAGGCCAAGGCACAGGCAGCGGTGACCGAGGCTCAGTTGGTGTCCGCCCGGCTGGATCTGCGCCGCTATCAATCGTTGGCCAAAACCCAGGCCATTGCTACCCAGACGCTGGATCAGCAACGTGCGCTGGTGGCCCAGCTGGAAGCCACTTTACGCACCCACGAAGCCAGCGTGGCAGCCAGTCAGGTACAGCTCTCACATACTCAAATCCGTGCGCCGAGCGATGGTCGGGTAGGGATTCACAACGTACATGAAGGCAATTTTCTAAGGGCCAGCGATGCACAGGGGCTGTTCTCCGTGGTGCAGCTGGACCCGATCAGCGTCGAGGTGTCGTTACCCCAGCGGATGTTGCCGCAATTGCAGGCGCTGCGGCCTGGCAGCGAGAGCGACCCGGTGCTGCTGCAGGCGTACTCGGGCGACGGTGGTTTGCTGCTCGGCGAAGGGCTCCTGACGCTGATAGACAACCGAGTGTCGACGCAGACTGGAACCATCCGGATCAAGGGCGACTTCGCCAACCCAGACGGACGCCTATGGCCGGATCAGTCAGTGACCGTGAGCCTTCCGGTGCAGACCTTGCCGAACGCGTTGGTGGTGCCACATCGAGCACTGCGCCAGGGTGTCGATCAGGTCCTGGTCTGGCGTGTCGTGGACGGCAGCGCCGCGCCCCAAGCGGTACAGGTGCTCCATTCTGATAACGAGATTGCTGTGATCAGTGGCCTGGCCGTTGGGGACACCGTGGTGGTCGATGGGCATTCGCGGCTGCGGCCGGGCGTGGCCGTCCGTACGCTCGATGAGGCCCAGCAACCGGAACCTGCGATGGCCACCCGGAGGGGATTCTGATGGCCCCGCGCAGCCTCTACGCCTGGTTCATGGATCACCCGGTCGGCACGATTCTGCTGACCGTCGCCCTGGTGCTGCTTGGCGCGCTGGCATTCCCGCGCTTATCCATCGCGCCGTTGCCCGAGGCAGAATTTCCGACCCTGCAGATAACCGCCAACCTGCCCGGAGCCAGTGCCGAAACCATGGCCTCGTCGGTGGCGACGCCCCTGGAAGTTCAGCTCAGCACGATCTCGGGCATCACCGAGATGACCTCGTCCAGTTCCCTGGGCATGGTCACGCTCAACCTGCAGTTCAATCTGGAAAAAGACATCGACAGCGCCGCCCAGGAAGTCCAGGCCGCGATCAATACAGCCTCGGCGCGGTTGCCGGAGGACATGCCGAGCCTGCCGACGTGGCGTAAGGTCAACCCGGCCGACAGCCCGATCCTGATCCTGCGCGTCAACTCCGACCACCTGTCCCTGATCGAGCTTAGCGACCACGCCGAAACCGTTCTGGCGCGGCAGCTCAGCCAGATTCAAGGCGTCGGCTTGATCGATGTGGTCGGTCAGCACCGGCCGGCCATACGCATCCAGGCCCGCCCGGAAGTGCTTGCCGGCGCCGGGGTGACACTGGGCGACATACGCGAAGCCGTACAGCGCTCCAGCGTCAACCTGCCGAAGGGGGCGCTGTACGGCAACAACCGCATCTCCACCTTGGCGGTCAACGACCAGCTGTTCGAGGCGCACGAATACGAGGACATAATCGTCACCTACCGCAACGGATCGGCGGTGCGGATCAAGGACCTGGCGACGGTCCGGGTTGGCGCGGAAAACGACTATACCCAGCACTGGCCCAATGGTCGACCCGGCGTGGTTCTGGTGATTCGGCGTCAACCGGGCGCCAATATCGTGGCCACTGCCGAGCGTATTCAGGCAGCCCTGCCGGGGTTGCGCGAAGCGCTGCCGGCGGCGATGGAAGTCGAAGTGCTAAACGACCGTACGCGCACGATTCGTTCCTCGCTGCACGAAGTCATGCTGACGCTGGTCATCGCGATTGTGCTGGTCGTAGGGGTGATGGCGCTGTTCCTGCGCCAGTGGTCGGCAACGCTGATCGTCGCAACCGTGCTGGGGGTTTCGCTGGTTGCGACCTGTGCGGTGATGTATCTGGCCGGCTTCAGCCTGAACAACCTCACCCTGGTCGCTATCGTGATAGCGGTAGGGTTCATCGTTGACGATGCCATTGTGGTGGTCGAGAACATCCACCGGCATCTGGAGGCCGGGGACACTCGCTACGACGCGGCGCTCAAGGGTGTACAGGAAATCGGCTTCACCGTGGTGTCGATCAGTGTGTCGCTGATCGCGGCGTTCATTCCGCTGTTATTCATGGGCGGTGTGATTGGACGCCTGTTCCGTGAGTTCGCCTTGACGGCGACCGCCGCCATCCTGATCTCGGTGGTGGTCTGTCTGACCCTGGTGCCAACGCTGGCGGCGTTGTTCATGCGGGCACCGAAACACCGTCAGTCCAGCACGACGGGCATAACCGGGCGGCTGGTCAGCGGCTATGACCGGGTATTGCGTTGGGCGCTGGATCACCAGCGCACCATGCTCGGCATCTTCGGGTTGAGCGTGATGCTGAGCGTGGCGAGCTTCGTGATGATTCCCAAGGGGTTCTTCCCGCTGCAGGACACGGCTTTCATCGTCGGCTTCACCCAAGCCGCACCAGACATCTCCTATGACGAGATGGTCGCCAAGCACCAGGCACTGCAGGCGGTTATCAGCCAGGATCCAGCCATCATCAGCTACAACCATGGCGTCGGCGGTGTTGCCAGCGACTCGATAGGCAACGGCCGCATGTGGCTGGTGCTCAATGATCCCGGGGAGCGTGACGAGAACGTCAGCGAAGTCATCGACCGACTGCGCCCACAGCTGGCGCAGGTGCCGGGAATCCAAGTCTTTCTGCGTGCGGCCCAGGACATCAACATCGGCGCTGGGGTGCCCCGTGCCCAGTATCAATATGTCCTGCGCGCACAGAGCAGTGCGGAGCTGGCGCAGTGGACCCGGACGTTGACCGATCGACTGCGGCAGATGCCCGAGTTCCAGGACGTGTCCCATGACCTGCAACTGGACGCCAATATCACCCGCCTGAGCATCGACCGGGATGAGGCCGCCCGCTACGGTTTCTCCGCCGTTGACGTCGATAACGCCCTGTACGACGCCTTCGGCCAGCGCCAGATCAACGAATACCAGACTGAGACCAACCAGTATCAGGTTGTGCTCGAGCTGAGCACGGCGCAGCGGGGCAACGCCGAGAGCCTGGCCTTCTTTCATCTGCGTTCGCCCACCACGGGCGAGATGGTGCCGCTGCGTACCTTCGCCCGCCTCGAGGACCAGGAAAGCGGCCCTCAGGTCATTTCCCATAACGGCATGCTGCCGGCCGCCAATATCTCGTTCAACCTGCGTGCCGGTGTCGCCCTGGGCGACGCAGTGGCGCAACTCAATGCGCTGCAGTTAGAGATCGGCATGCCGGCTTCGGTGACCGGCACCTTTCAGGGCGCCGCTGAAGCGTTTCAGGCTTCGCTGGCCAGCCAGCCGCTGCTGATCCTCACTGCATTGCTGGCGGTTTACATCATCCTTGGCGTGCTCTATGAGAGCTTCGTCCATCCGCTGACCATCTTGTCGACGCTACCGTCGGCCGGCGTTGGCGCCATTCTGTTGCTGTGGGCTTGGCAACTGGATTTCTCGATCATGGCGTTGATCGGGCTGATTCTGCTGATCGGCATCGTCAAGAAGAACGGCATCCTGCTGATCGACTTCGCTCTGCATGCCCAGCGGGTAGGCGGGTTGTCGCCACGCGAGGCGATCCACCAGGCTTGTCTGACGCGCTTCCGTCCGATCGTGATGACTACCCTGGCCGCGCTGCTCGGGGCGGTGCCGCTAATGCTGGCGTTCGGAACCGGGGCGGAGCTGCGTGAACCGCTGGGCGTGGCCATCGTCGGCGGGCTGATGCTCAGTCAGGTGCTGACGCTGCTCACCACCCCCGTCGTGTACCTGGCACTGGATCGCTTGTCCCGGCGCGATCGCGCACCGGCCACCGCTCAACCGACAGGAGAGGTGGCATGAACGCGCGAGCATTATGGGTACTGGTGGTCATGCTCGGCTTGGCTGGATGCGCGGGCCAGGCGGGCAGGGACGAACCGCTCGAGCAGCCAGCATCCGCACTGCCGTCAGCACTGGCTGTTCTGTCTCCGCGCTGGTGGGAGAGCTTCGAGGATCCATCGCTCGAGCGTCTGATTCGCCTGGCACTGCGCGACAACCTCGACCTGTTGAGCGCCAATGAGCGGGTACGCGAGCAACGTGCGCAACGACGTCTGGCTGCGGCTGCTCTGGGGCCTGATATCGCCATCAGCGGTCAATACGGACGTGCCCGCAACGCGCAGGACGGCCGAACGAACGACCACTTCTACGGGTTGGATCTGGCTTGGGAGCTGGATGTATCCGGTCGGTTGCGTGCCCTGCGCGATGCCAGCGACGCCGAGCTACGTGCCTCTTGGGAGGACTACCGGAGCTTGCGCATCGGGTTGATGGCCGAGGTTGCCAACACCTACCTGAGCTATCGTCTGGCGCAACAGCAGTTGGCGATCGCCACCCGCACTGGCGAGACGCAGCGTGAAATCGCCCGGGTGACCCGTGAACGCTTTGCCCAGGGGACCGTGAGTCGCCTGGATCTCGAGCGGATCGAAGCCCAGGTGCAGATCACCGAAGCGGAAATCCCCGTCGCACGTCAGCAACAAGTCGATGCACGTTACGCGCTGGCCTATCTGCTGGCCACTGAATATCAACAGGTTGACGCGATTCTTGCGGATGGGCCAGAAACGACAAGCCTGCCGAATGAGGATGCGTTGGCGGCGTTGCTCGAGGTGCCGGTGGAGATCCTGCGAGAACGCCCCGATGTACGCGCAGCCAGTGAGCGCCTCACGGCGGCGGGAGCGGGGCTGGCTGCCAGCCGGGCCGCGCGCTATCCGCAACTGACGCTGGGTGCCTTGGGCGGATTCGAACGTGGCACCAGCGTCCCCGCCTGGTCGCTGACCGCAGGGCTGCTGCAGCCGCTGTTCGACTTCGGCCGCATTCGCGCTGGCATCGAGGCCAGCGATGCACGCCAGGCACAGGCGCTGCTGGCCTACGAAGCGTCGCTACGCCAGGCGATGCGGGAAACCCAGAGCGCCATTCATGCCTACGGTCAGGGCTGGCAACGCCAGCAGCGCTTCGACCAGGCGGCTACGTCCGCCACGCGTGCGGTCGCGCTGGCGCGTAACCAATACCAGATCGGCACCGTGTCGCTGTTGGAGGTCCTGGATGCCGAACGCAGCCTGTTCGATATCCAGCGCAATCAGGTGCAAGCGAGCGCCGACATCTCGCTGCGCTGGGTCGAGCTGCACCGGACGATCGGCGTCGCGCCCGCCCTTCCTTCCACGCCGCTTGCCGCGAACGGTAACTGACCCATGCGATCGCTATTCACTGCGCCGGAGCGCTCGAAGCTCGGGAGCGATCGAAGCGCCATTGAAAGAGGTGAACAACGCTTGGAATCTTGGGTGCTGCTCGACCTGTTTAGTCGTCAACGCTAGCGGAGTTGATCGGCGGCGCCTTCAACGTCCAGGCGATCGCTTCCCATTCAGACAAATCCGATCCAGCGGCCAGCGATGAGGATCGAAAGCCAAAGCATGGCGGAGGCGGCGGCGAGGGTACGAACTCGAACAGTTAGCTGGTTGCTGCACAGGGCGGTATTAAAGTGGCCGCCGCGATGCTGGAGAGTGATGTTACAGATTGCCACCACTAGCAGTGCCGCTTTGTAGCGAAACGCTGGGTTCTCTGCGTATTCGACCGGTTTCACGGAGAACAACCAAAGGCCGGTAATCACCGCGAGCGTGAAGCCCGTCGCTGCCGCGCGTACAAGAAAGGGTCCAAGGATTGGCAGAGCCCGCGCGTGCCGTGACCGTAAAACGAGCCAATCGAGGGGCAAGATCGCGCCTAGCAGTAGCCCTATGCCAAGGATGTGAGCTGCATTGACGACGAGATAGGCGATCCAGGATTCCTGCAGGAAGACGGCGCCGGGCCAGGCGGCGATTGATTGCAGAAAAACTGTCATCGCCGCGGCGTCATTCCTTGATGCGTTCCGGATACATGTCGTATTGCTTGCCGCCGACCGTAACCCGCACGGCTTTCATATGCGCTTCGTTCGGCTCTTTGGTACGGTTGCCGAGTACCGTGATGTCATCGCCCACTTTGGCAGTATCGCCAGTAAAACCGGAACGTTGTGTCTGGTTCGGATTCCCCAGATCAACTCGCCATACGCGGCCGTCTTGAGCCTTTACGCGTAAGACCGGATGAGGTGGAGCCATCGAAATTTCATCAATTGTGCCCTTCAATTCCGAGAGCTCTTCTTCTGCCCAGGCCCAACCGTGGTGAGCGAAGACTTGTGTTGTAGCCAACACTATCGCTGTGACACAAAGGACTGAGGCCATACGACGGGCAAATTTGTTCGCCGTGATGGAGGCTGCTCGGATGGCGGTTCGGCTTTCGCTTGATATCGACATGATGATGCTCTTGAGGCGAATAAGTAGGTGTTGGACACATTGAACGCGGCTTCCGGTAAAACAAGAACTGCCAGTGCCTACCGTCCTAAATGATGTGTAGCAGGTTCTGGGGACTTTCGCTTTCAACGTCATGTTCAAACGCTACGAGCTGGACGCAACACCGGACGAAGACCCAACCAAACGTCAGATCGCTTGTCAGTTTCATTACCGCGCACGAATAACCAGATAAGGAACTGACATGAAAAAGAGCTTATTGCTGTTGGCCGGGCTTTGCGCGGCGCTAACTGGCGGTGCCCATGCCCAGGAGAAGCCAACCGTTCAGTTCATTGCCACCGGTGGCACGATTGCCATGAAAATCGACCCGGTCAAAAACGCACCCGTACCTGCCATTTCTGGCGATGATTTGCTGGCCACCGTGCCTGAAGTGGCAAAGCTCGCCAAGATCGAAGTCAATAATCTATCGAACGTGCCTTCGGACTACATGGATCCCCCGCGGTGGGTGGAGCTTTCCAAGGCAGTAAACACTGCACTTCAGAATCCGGAAGTTTCGGGTGTGATCGTGTCGCACGGCACTGACACCCTGGAGGAAACCGCCTTCTGGCTTGACCTGACCGTAAAATCGGAAAAGCCCGTCGTCGTTATTGGGGCACAGCGCAACGCGTCCTCTTCCGACTTCGACGGCCCCCGCAACCTGCTCAACGCTGTGCGGATTGCGGTTGATGAGCAAGCAAAGGGCAAAGGCACCATGCTGGCCATGAATAACCAGATCAATGCTGCGCGCCATGTGACCAAAACCCATACGGCCAACGTAGAGACCTTTCAATCTGGCGATTACGGTTTTCTAGGGGAGGTGTATCCCGACCGCGTGATTTTCGCCAGGGAGCCACTACGCCGACAGCATATCGAGATCAGCGCCGACACCATGCCAAAAGTGGAGATCGTTGCCATGTATGGAGGCGCCGATGGCAGCCTGCTGCGCAGCGCTGTCGACCAAGGCGCTGAAGGAATCGTGGTGCAGGCGCTGGGCATGGGAAACATGAACCGGCCGATGTTCGAGGCGGTGAAATATGCGCTGGGCAAGGAGGTACCGGTAGTCATCTCGACGCGTGTCTATAACGGGCGAGTCATGGCCAATTACGGCTTCGAGGGTGGCGGTAAAACGACCGCCGATGCAGGCGCCGTCATGGCAGGAAATCTGAGTCCACAGAAGGCGCGCATTCTGCTGATGCTGCTTTTACAAAGCGGTAAATCGGGACAACAAGACCTACAGGCCGCATTCGACGAGATGTGAACACCCTGGACATGCAACAGTCGGCGCATGCAGGCCGCGAAGCAATGTAGCGGCGGCGCTTGAGTCGCGCAGCCTCGGTCACTGATCGTGGTCTTAAAGCCATGCACCTGAGTGCCGATATGTTGGGCTTCCTCATGGAGGCCCTCATGAGACTTTACGGTTTGCAATGGCGGCAATGTTGGGATTGGCGCCGGGATACCGGGTGGCCCCACCGAGCGCGAATGATCAATCGTTAGCGAAGCTGACGGAATACGATCGGGATGATGCGAATCGCATCCGTCACGTAGCGCTTCACCAGGCGCCGCGGCTCCGTGCACATACGATGCAGCCATTCAAGTGACATACGTTGCATCCATCTGGGCGCGCGCTTGACCTTGCCGGACAAAAAATTGATTGACGCGCCCACACAAAGCCCGACGCCCTGAGCCCCTCCGTTCGCATGGATCAGCTGGCCCAGAAGTTCCTGACGCGGACACCCGACGGCCAGCACGACCAGTTGTGCCGGGTGGTCGGTAACGAAATCCAGGCACGCTTGGATCTCCTCTGGGCGATCGAAGAAACCCATGGGTGGGTTGTGATGGATGAAAGTCACATTTCGGTATAGCTGACGCATCGTCTGTATTTCCGAGGCGTCACTGCCAATCACCGCTACTCGCCATTTCCTCGCGTCCGCGATGCGCATGAGTTCCTCGGTCAGATTGCTGCCAGGGATGACCTCGCGCACCTGGATACGCATGAGCTTCATCAAGCCTTTCAAGACCTGGCTATCGCATATCCGGTGGCTGGCGTTGGCATAGGCGCGACGTAGCTCGGGATCGTCTTCGAGCCGTACCACATGATTGACGTTGGGCGTCACGATATAACTGAACTCGGTATCGCTCGCCTCGATGATGTGCGAGATGAGTTCAGCATTTGATCCATTGTAGAGGTCGATATCGAATACCCTGAGCGTGTTTTGTCTGTCATTGCAACAGGACGGTCCTTCGTCTGCACGAGGCTCACTCCATCGCGGTTGCTTATGCAAAACTCTGCCTCCTCGTTCGGCGTTTGGGATGCGTTCAAGCCAAGAACTGCTGTGTCGCTGCAGTTCTTTCGTTGCTCTTAAACTGAACCCAGTCGAACGAAGAGGTTCGAGCGAGGTGCCGAGAGGCCAGACGCAGCAGCTGAACCCGCATCGATGGCCAGCGCCGAGAATGCTGTCGGTCGCCCGGTGCATGCCGTCCGGCCATGAGTGCGAACTTCCTCGGCACTAGACCCGCTCGATGTGCGTCGGGAAACACCACACCGGCAATGGCTTGCGGTGAAAGCCTGGGTGTGGCGGGGTGCCCAAAATGTCGAGCATTTCGATATGCGGGGTGTTACCGCGTCTCGCACGCATTTGCGTGGACGTTCCGGTAAAAGTACATCGACACGGCATGAACAGCGCAAGCCGAGTGGGGGCTTCTCAACCCGAGAGACCGGCTTCGGCCGCCGAATCGAGTATCCAACGACGGAACGCGGCGACCTTTGGTCGTTCGTGTCGGGCTTCTGGGTAGACCAGATAGTAGGCAAAGTCCTCTAGCAGCGTGACCCCCGCAACCTTAACGAGCTGCCCCTGCGCGAGTTCAGGAGCCACCATGGCGGCCGGCAGCAGCCCCACACCCTGGCCCGCCAGTACGGCCTTGACCAGCAATCCCGAGTCATCGAAGGATGGCCCCCGGGGCGGACCCACATCTTCTATTCCTTGCGACTGGAACCAGCGATGCCAGGCCTTGCGCTCCGCATCATGTACGTGCGGCCAGTGCGTCAGGTCGGATGGCGTTGCTGGCTGACCCAATCGTTCAACGAGTTGCGGGGCTGCCACCGGAACGATCTCCGCCGCCAACACGCGGTGACTCGCCAGCCCCGGATAAACGCCAAGTCCGTGCCGGATGGCGACATCAACGCTATCGCGGGAGAAGTCCACCAATTGATTGCTGGTTACCACCCGCAGATCGATCTCCGGATTGTCGTTCTGGAATTGCGTCAGACGCGGTACGAGCCAGGCTGACGCGAAGAACGAAGTCACGCTCACAGTCAGCATTCCTGTCTCCATGGCGCTGGCAATGCGACTGGAGGCTTCGGTTATTTGCCTGAAGGCGTTGCGTACCGGCGGCAGGTAAGTCTGCCCGATATCGGTCAGGAAGATGCCCCGGTTCACCCGGTGGAATAGCTTGACGCCCAGATGGAACTCGAGCGTTTTGAGCAACTGACTTACTGCGCCAGGTGTCACGCATAGTTCTTCAGCGGCGTTCTTCACCGACAGGTGTCTTGCCGTAGCTTCGAACGCACGGAGTGCATTCAGTGGGGGCATCTTGCGCTCGATCATTTAGCTCACCTAACTCGAAACCGACAGAAATACTCGTTTGCGCGAGCGTTTGTGCAGGGTCACTATTCTTTCAGCTTAGTCACCTTGATGCGAATCATGCATGCGTGATCAAGCTTATCTATACCTTTCGTGGAGATGGATCACGTGACCACCCAACCGACAGCTCTGCATTACCTTGAATTGACTCAGCTCGCGGCTCACATAAGAACGCGCCAGATATCACCAGTCGAGGTCGTGCAGGCGCAGCTGGACCGGATTGCAACCATGGACGGTAGCCTCGGTAGCTACGCGCTTGTGACGGCGGATATTGCTTTGTCCCAAGCTGAAGCGGCCGAGGCGGAGATCGCGACGGGCCGATACCGAGGACCCCTGCATGGCATACCGATCGCGGTGAAGGACCTGTTCTGGACCAAAGGCATACCGACCGCAGCAGGCATGCCGATTCATCAGGACAATCACCCAACCGAGGATGCCACTGTCGTGCGGCGTCTCAAGGAGGGCGGGGCCGTCTTGCTGGGCAAACTGCAACTCACCGAAGGCGCTTACTCCGATCACCATCCCTTGATTACCGCCCCCAAGAATCCTTGGAATACTGACTTCTGGCCTGGTATTTCTTCCAGCGGTCCGGGCTCTGCGACGGCGGCGGGGCTGTGCTACGGCGCGCTTGCCTCCGATACGGGGGGCTCGATTCGTTGGCCCTCTGCCGCCAATGGTGTGACAGGCCTGAAACCCAGCTGGGGGCGCGTCAGCCGTCACGGCGTGTTCGAGCTTGCTGCAAGCCTCGATCATGTGGGCCCCATGGCCCGGAGTGCCGAGGACATCGCCACGCTGCTCGCAGCCATCGCTGGCGGTGATCCGAAGGACCCCACTGCGATAACCGATCCGGTCCCAGATTACGTGGCGGCTGTAGGCCAGGGCATCCGGGGCGTACGGATAGGCGTGGACCCCGAGTGGAACAGCGCCGATGTTGACCCCGCTATTCAACGGGCGCTATTGGACGCGCTGGAGGTGTTTCGCTCGCTCGGCGCGCAGATCGCCGAAGTTGCCTTTCCGGACGTCCAGCAGGCGGTTGCGGACTGGTACCCGATATGCGCGGTGGAGGCGGCCGTCGCGCACCAGGCAACCTATCCTGCGCACAAGAGCGAATACGGCCCGGTGCTGGCGTCCGTTATCGAAGCAGGTAGCGCTCTGTCCGGCATCGATTATCAGAAGCTACTGCTGCGGCGACTGACTTTCCGTGGCAGCGTTTGCACCTTTTTCAACACCGTTGATTTGCTGCTTACGCCGGTACACCCCTTCGCACCACTGAGCCTCGACGCGATACAGACATTGGGTGAACAGCCCGAACTGATCGCCAGGCTGCAACGCTACACCTGCCCATTCAATCTGACCGGCAATCCCACCATCACCTTGCCCGGTGGCTTCACCGAATCGGGTTTACCCATAGGGTTCCAGCTCGTCTCTGCGCATCTTGACGAGGCAATGCTCCTTCGAGCCGGCGCCGCCTTTCAAAGCGCTACATCCTGGCATCGTTGCCATCCATTGGCCTAACGGGCATTTCCATGACAAACAATTCGATGCCGTCTCGTGTTTTCTACGGCTGGTTTGTGGTGGCGGCCGCTTTCGCCGTTACCTTCGTCGGATTCGGAAGCGCCTATACCTTCAGCGCTTTCGTCATCCCTCTTCAGAACGAGTTTTCAGCCTCGCGTGGCTCGGTTTCCCTGGTGTTCTCACTGGCGGGCTTTCTGTATTTCGGCCTGGGAGTTCTGAGCGGGCCGCTCGCCGATCGCTGGGGTTCCCGGACGCTGGCGGTCGCCGGCATGATCCTGGTGGGGCTCGGTTTGGCGTTAGCCGGTATGGCCCGCACTCTGACGGAAGTCTATATCGCCTACGGGCTTGGGGTAGGGCTCGGTGTAGGTCTCTCTTATGTACCTGTGCTGAGCACCATCCAGCGATGGTTCGTTCGCCGTCGCGGGTTCGCATCCGGCGTCGCGGTCAGTGGGATTGGCGTCGGCACGCTTGTGATGCCGCCATTTTCCGCTCTGCTAATCGAGTCCATCGGGTGGCGCGATGCCTACCTCGTGCTCGGCGGGCTCGCCGCGGTCGTTGGTGCGGGCATGGCGCTGCTGATCGTCAACAACCCCAGGGATCGAGGCGCTGCGCCCGACGGCGACCCCGTGCAGGTGGGCGCACGAGACGAACCACGCAAAGGCTTCGCTGTAGCCACAGCCGTCAAGTCACCGCGCTTCATCGGCCTTTATGCCGCCTGCTTACTCTGCTCATTCGGCGTCTTCGTGCCGTTCGCCCATCTCGCTCCTTACGCTATGGATCTCGGCATCGCGCCCGCACAGGCCGTCTACCTTCTGGCTGTAATCGGGTTAGGAAGCACGGCTGGGCGTTTTTTGCTTGGCGGCTTTGCCGATCGGTACGGGCGGCGCTTTTCCCTTTTGATCATGTTCGTCGGCATGGCGCTCGCCATGCTGATCTGGCTGATCGCGACGGAATTCTGGTCGTTAGTCATCTTCGCGCTTGTCTATGGCATTTTTTACGGTGGGTGGGTCGCAGTCCTCCCAGCCCTCGTCATGGACTACTTCGGCGAAGCCAAAGTCGGCAGCCTCATCGGTATTCTGTACACCAGTGTGGCGTTCGGTACGTTGATAGGGCCTAGCCTGGCGGGATACGCCTTCGATCTGACCCAGAGCTACACGACACCAATCCTGGCAAGCCTCTGCGCGAACCTGGTTGCCACGGTAATCGCGGCGGGTACATCGATCAGACGCGCTCGGTTTTCCACTAGCGAGGGGACACCAGACGCTTCACTTCACTGAAAACGTCGTCACGCAGCGCCCATGGGCATCCCCAGTAATCGTAGATGCCACCATCCGCACTGTTTTGCCCGCAAACCACAAACACGCCGGTGCCAAAACTCGCTTTAAGTCGCGCGGCTAACCATCCCACGAAACCCGAATTATCAGCGTCTGCTGGGAAGTGAAACCGCCAGACTGCAAAGAGCTCCATGCTGGCGTCGTTGCTTTTCACCAACTGGCTCCAAACGTGCTCATCGCGCACCATCGCCAGTGCTTCCACATTTGCCCGATTGGGGAAATGTGCCAGCGGAAATTCCTCAAAAGCATACGGCTCGTCAAAAAGCGTAAGACGGCTTCTTTGGATGATCGACTCGAGGCGGCTAGCCGTTTTCTCCGGTGTTTCATGCGAGATACTGACCATCGTTCACCTCAGGAGTATGCGGGCGGATCACGCCTGCCGGTGTATGCGGACGCGATCTTAGCTTGGCAGCCGGCTCTGGGTTCAACCCCGTTCGCGATGCATCAGCCAAAGAAAATAGGGGCAGCCGATAAATGCGGCCAGCAAACCCGCGGAGACCGGCCAAGGATAGGCGATGCTGCGCCCCATCCAGTCGGCGACAAGCATGATCAAGGCCCCGATGAGCGCGGCGAGCACAAGTTGCGGCACGGCATGACGTACACCGAGCTGGCGAACGATGTGAGGCGCAATCAGCCCGACGAAGCTGAGCGGGCCGACCACCAGCGTCCCGGCCGCCGTAAGCAGCGCCGCGAGCATCAGGATCGTCAGCTGGCTCAGACGCAGGCGCAGCCCCAATGCAGAGGCGGGTCCCGTCCCTAGCGTGAGCAGCTCGAGCGGGCGCGCCAACAGCAAGCATAGCGGCAACAGCAGACCGGCAACGCCCAGTGCGACCAACGCTCGGGTGTCATCGACATGGTAGGTGGAGCCAGTCATCCAGCTCATCAGCATGGTCATACGTGGATCGCCGCTGGCCATCATCAAGGTACTCAGCGAGCCGAGCAGGGTGGTCAGACAGACCCCCGTGAGCAGCATGCGCTCAGCGCTGAAGGCGCTGCGCCAGCCGAGCCAGAGCAGCAGGCCGAGCGTGAGCAGGGCGCCAACGCTGGCAGCTGGCAGCATCAGCGGTTCGGGACGGCTGACGACAAGAAACAGGATCAGCACGGCAAGCGCGGCGCCGGAACTGGCGCCAAGCACCTCCGGACTGGCCATGGGATTGCCGGTGAGGCGTTGAATCAACAGACCGGCAGCCGCAAGCATGGCACCGGCAGCGATCGCCGCCACAGCGCGCGGCAGCCGCCATTGCAGCACCGGCTGCAGCTGACCGAAAGAACTCCAGTGCCAGCCGTCCGCCACGGGCGCCAGGAGCAGTGCGACGGGCAGCAGCACAAGCAACAGCAGACCGACACCGACAATCAAACGAGCGGTGGACACTTTTCGGCGACCGATGCCGGCGCGTGCCGGACGAATACCACCGGCACGTTGACGGCTCAGCAGCCAAAGCAACAGCGGCACGCTGAACACCGAAGTGAGGATGCCGGCTGGGACTTCTCCCACGAAGCGCGAAATTTCACGGGCGCACTGATCTACCAGACAGAGCAGTACGGCGCCCAATATCGGCGCCCAGATCAGTCGCTGGCGCAGCGTGCGGGCCCCGGTCAGACGAGCGATGGCCGGCGCGGCGAGGCCGATGAACCCGATAATGCCAACGCAACTGGTGACGAAGGCGCTCAACGCCACCGCGCTGAGCAGTGCCAGGCTGCGCGTGGTGCGCAGCGATACGCCGAGGCTGGAGGCGCTTTCGTCCTCCAGGCCAAGCGCTGCCAGTGGGCGCAGCAGGAGGCTTGCGAGCAGTGCCGCGCCGAGCAGGCGGGGCAGCAGGTAGGTGACGCCGTCCCAGCCGCTCTGGTTCAGCGATCCGGCTTGCCAGAGCAGCAAGTCGATCAAATAGTCGTGGTTGAAAAGCACCAACAATGCATTGATGGCATTGCAGTAGAGGCTGATGACCATGCCGGCAAGGATGAAACGCAATGGTGAAAGCGTCCGCCCCCAGGCAATGGCGAACAGCGCCAGGGTTGCCAGCCCGGCACCTAGCAGCGTGGCCCATTCGACACCGAAACGTGCCAACAGCCCAGGCGCGCCGATGGTGAACACCGACAACGCCAAGTTGGCACCACCCGCTACGCCCAGGGTTACTGGTTCGGCCAGTGGGTTGCGCAGCACCTGCTGAAACAATGTGCCGGCCAGTCCAAGGGCGGCGCCGGCCAGCAGACTGACCAGCAGCCGAGGCGCGAAGCTGTAGTGCAGCATGACCTGACGCGCATCGTCGAGATCAGGGCTCCACAGCGCCTGCCACCAGACCTCGCGGGGAAGCAGTCCTTGCAGGCCATGGACCGCCAGGGACAGGGCGACCAACCCGAGCGCCAGGACCCAGGGCAGCGGGTTGCGGTAGGGCTCGCCGCGTCCGGCGGGCAGAGCGGTGAGGGAATCAGACATGCGGTTGGCTCTTCAGAAGGTAGCCGGCAATGCGTTCCGCCAGGCTCAGGGCGGAGGCAACGCCACCGTAGGGGTAGAATTTGCCGAGAGGCTGGCTCTGACCGTTACGTACGGACGGCAGGTTGTCCCACAGCGCGTTGGGCTGGCGCAGGCTCTGCAGACGCGCCGACGTGGTCGGGATTTCGATATAGAGCAAGTGAGTGTCAGGCGTTTCTGCGAGTCGCTCGACCCCGGTCAAGCTGAAACCCATGGCATTGCTCGGCCCTTGCCAGGCATTGACCAGGCCGAGCCGATCGAGCACATCCTGGGCCATGCTGTGCCGGCCATAGACCGTCGCGTGGCGGCCGTCCTGGTTGAGCACCGCGATACACAACGGCGGCTGGGGACGGCTTGCCAGTCGTTCGGCCAAGATCTCGAGACGCTCATTGGCTGCCTGGAGATAGGCGACGGCACGTGACTCCAGCTCCAGGCGCGCGGCGAGTCGCAAGGTGAAGGCGCTGGCGCTGCGCCAGACGCCTTGTTCGGTGGGGTATATGTCCACCACCTCGGTTGGCGCGATGCTGCGTAGGGCACGGTCGACCGTAGGGGGAAGCGGATCGCAGAGAATCAGTTCTGGCTTCAATTGCTGGAGCAGCTCCAGGTTCGGCTCCCAGTAGGGGCCGATATCCAGCACCGGCGGCTTCACCGGCCAGGTCGGCATTCGCCGGTTGTAGTAGCCGACATCGGAGATGGCCAGCGGGGCAACACCGAGGGTGAGCAAGGTTTCCGCCGCGGCCCAGTTGATCGCCACGACGCGCCGCAAGGGTTCGGCCCTGATGCGCAGCGGCAGCCCGGCCGCCAGCGCCAACCCTCCCATGCCAAGCTGGCGGAGCAGTAGGCGGCGACTCAGTGGCATGCGGGACTCCAGTGTTTCGAAAGCAGCATGACGGCTCCGGAAATGCGTCGGGCCCCTCGCTGAGGGGCCCGGGATGGTGGGCAATCGGTAGTACGCGGGGTTACCAGGCGTACTTCACGCTAGCCATGAGGTTGCGCTCCAGACCCGGGTAGCAGCTGGTAGCCGAATCGCAGGTGGCGGTGTAGTCCTCGTTTAGCAGGTTCTGTGCGTACAGCCCCAGGGTGACCTGCGGAGTTAGCGCATAGCTGGCCGAGGCATCGAACAGGGTGTAGCTGTCGATGGCGAATGTGTTGTTGTTGTCGCCGTACATCGAGCCGACATAGCGGGCGCCGCCGCCAAGGGTCAGGCCGCGCAGCGTGCCGTCGGTGAAGCTGTAGTTAACCCAGGCGGAGGCCATATGCTCCGGCACGTTGGCAGGACGATTACCTTGGTTACCGTTGTTGCTTCGGGTGACCTCTGCCTTGGTGTAGGTGTAGGAACCCAGCACGTCCCAATGCTCGCCGAGTTTGGCTCGGGCCTCGGCCTCGATGCCACGCGAGCGCTGCTCGCCTTCGGCGACGTCGAACCCGGTTGTGCCACCGCTGCTGTTACGTTCGGGCGTGAGTATGTTGGTCTTGGTCAGGTCGTAGGCGGCGAGGGTCAACAATAGATCGTCGTGTGGCTGGTACTTAACGCCCACCTCCCACTGCTCGGCCTCGCTAGGATCGAAGGTGCCACCACCTTGCGCTTGGCCGCTATTGGGACTGAACGACTCGGAATAGCTGACATAAGGTGCCAGGCCGAAGCTGGTCAGGTAGGTCAGGCCGATGCGCCCGGTGAAGGCGTCATCTTTCTGGTGGGACGAACTGGCGCCGCTGATGTTGTTGTCCAGGTCGTTATCTACTCTGTCGTGACGGCCACCCAGCGTCAGCAGCCAGTTATCGTCGAAATGGATCTGGTCCTGTACGTACACGCCGAGTTGCTCAATGGTCTGGTCGTAGTCGGCGGCGACCTGACCCAGGCTGCGCGAGGGGCGGGGTACCGGCTGCCCATAGGTGGGATCGAGCAAATTAAGGGTCGGTCCCAAATTGCGATACCAGACGACGTCCGCGTCCTGCCAGCTGTAATCGATGCCGGATAACAGCGTATGACGTATTGAGCCAGTCATGAAATCGGCTTGCAATTGGTTGTCGATGTTGAAGGTGTTCATGTGCTGGTCGCGCCGGTCTGCAATACGCGTCAGGCCATTTCCAACCGGAAGGTAGGGCAGCAAATTATTGAAAATCAGATCAACCTGACCATAGCGAAGGTTCTGGCGGAATTCGAAGGTGTCACTGAGCCGATGCCGGAATTCGTAGCCGAGGGTGTACTGGTCCTGGTCGAAATGGTTGAAGCTGTGGTCGCCCAGCAGGGTGTCGGTCGGATGACCGTTCGGCGGGGTATAGACGAACACGCTGCCGCCGTTGCGATCACGAAGGAAATCGGTGAGCACGGTCAGGCTGGTGTCCGCATCGGGCGCCCAGGTGAATGACGGAGCGATATACAGGCGATCGTCTTCTATTTCATGGCCGTCGTCGTATTCGATCTGAGTATCGCTTTCGCGGGCCAGGCCGACCACGCGATAAAGGAATTGGTTCTGCTCATCGAGCGCGCCGCCAACGTCGAACTGCCCCTGCTTACGGTTATGGCTACCGCCAGTGATCTGTATTTCGTTGGTTTGGTTGGCGGTCGGTCTCTTGCTCACTCGGTTGACGATACCGCCGGCATCACCTTGACCGAACAGGGTAGAGGCGGGGCCGCGTACAACGTCAATGCGTTCCAGCGAATAGGGCTCGCTGCGAAAGAAGGCATAGTTGTTGTTCTGCTGGCGCAGGCCATTGAGGTAGTCGCTGGTGGTCATGCCGTTGAAGCCGCGCAGGAACAACCAGTCGAAACCTTTGGGATCCAGACCATAGGTTTCCACCTTGACCCCAGGCACGTAGCGCAGCGCCTCGGTCACGGTCTGTGCGCCTTGGGTTTCGAGTTGGGCACGGGTGATTACCGAGACCGACTGGGGGATTTCGAGAATCGGTGTGTCGGTCTTGCTACCGCTGTTGGACATCTTCGGCACGAAGCTGTCGTGGCCTTCGATGACGCCTTCGACCACCGTCTCGGGCATGACTAGAGGGGCAGCTGCGCTGGTTTCGTCGCCCACCAGGGACACGCGATTACCTTCGATCCGGTAGCGAATGCCGGTGTTACGGAGCAGCGTTTCAAGTGCCTCGGTCGGCTCCATCTCGCCGCGTACGCCGGGGGTGCGCAGATTCTGTACCTGTGCTTGGCTGAAGAGAATCTGCAGGTCGGTCTGCGCGCCAAGGTTCGTCAGTGCAGAGGCCAACGGTTGGGCGGGAACATCGATGCTGACCGGCGCTGCGATTGCGCCGGTGGCGCTCAATGTCAGCCCAATCGCGGCGGCACGGATGATCGCCGCCAGGGGCTTTTTGCGATGCGAAGCGCTGAGAAACCGTTTCACTGTGTAGCTCCTTAGATCGAAGTGTTGTTAAGAACTATTTAGATTTATATGACGCGTCAGTGACCAAAAACCGGAAAAAATAATTGTCTTAATGCACAGCGGCATCCTGCTGCTGCGTGCGGCGTGGGTTATCGCTGATTTCCGTGATACGCCCTGCGCTCATCCGTAGCAGGCGATCGGCCACATCGAAGTAGCGATCGTCGTGAGAAATCACGATCAGGGTACGGCCTTGCGCGCGCAGTTCCGGCAGCAGCTCGGTGTAGAAAATCCGGCGGAACTCCGGGTCCTGGTCGGCCGCCCATTCGTCGAACACCAGCACTGGGCGCTTTTCCAGCCAAGCCTGGACCAGGGCCAGACGCTTGCGCTGGCCTGTGGAGAGATCGATGGTGGAGTAGTTGTGCCCATCCAGCGTGACCTTGTGGGCGATTTCCAGACGCTCCAGATAGCGACTGGCTTCGACGGGGATGTCTTCGCTTTCTTTGAGCAGATCTTCGAAAAGGAAATAGTCGGCAAAAATCGTGGTGAACAGCTGACGATAGTCATCGCGGTTGCTGTCCGTCACCGCCTCACCGTTGACCCGTAGCTCGCCGGCCTGAGGCACGTAAAGGCCAAGCAGAAGCTTGATCATGGTGGTTTTTCCGCAGCCGTTCTCGCCGGCGATGAAAAGGATCTCGCCGGGACGCACGGTCAGGTCCAACGGGCCGACACCAAAGCCCTGGCTACCGTCCTCGGTGGGGTAGTGGTAGTGCAAACCGCGTAGCTCTATACCTTGCATGGGCATCGCTGGACGACCGTCGTCACGCAGCAGCAGGTTGGGCTCCGGAGACGAGAAACGTACCGAAAGCTCGGCGATGCGACGGAAAGCGACTTGCGCGCGGCTGACGATGGGCAGTTGGCCGATCAGGTGTTCCAACGGGCCTTTCATATACAGCAGCACGAGGATGAATCCGCTCAGAGTGGCCTTGTCGGTGCTTGGCCAGATCGTCTGGTAGGCCAGGGCCACGCCGATGACGATGAAGAACAGCGTCGAACCGAAGCCCTTTGCAATTACGAACAGGTTGATCGAGCTGACCTGGATGTCGCAGATGCGGTCGGCAGTGCCCTGCAAGCGCTCACTGTAATGCTGGAAGCGCCGTGGGCGGCTGATCCGCAGCTCCTTGGCGCCTTCGGCCATGGCCCGGTAGTGCTTCTGCAACTCATCCTCTTCGTCACGCGCCTCGAAGAAGCCACGAATGCCCTTGCTACGCGCGACATATTGCACAGCGCTACCGATCACGATGGCCAGCGCGGTAGCCAGAAACATCGGCAACGACAATGATGCGAGGTACCCCAAGCAGCCGATGCTGACGGTGAAGGAAACGGCCAGCGGCGCGAAGGCAAAGGCGAAGTCGCTGATGGTGTCGATGTCATGGGTTAACACCGGAATCAAGCGGTGGCTGCGGTAGCGCTCGATCTGATCGATGGGGGCCGAAATGATCTTGCTACCCAGATCCTTACGCAAACGGGCGATGACGTGTTGCCCGACATAGTTGGTGCCGATGTCAGATACGACCGAGCCCAGTAGGGCCATCAGGCACAGGCCGGCAAAACCCAGCAACAGGCCGCTCTGCAGACCTTCATCGGAATGCAGGCTGTAATTGATGGTGGCCAGCAGTGCGGTGATGCTGGCGCCACCGAGCATGCCGAGCAGCGTGGCGCCAAGCAGTTGCGGTCCGAACGGACGAAGGAGCCTGAAGAGTTCGCGGAGCGTGCTGTTCGTGGATGTCTGCATCGTTGGGTCCTAACAGGGGATCGTCACCAGCCAGGTGGCGGTAAATCCGAATCGTTCCTGTTAAGACGTATGAAGCGATAAAAAACTGAATAAAAAAGATTGGGTTTGTTCGTCAGCCCGACGCCAATAAGGGAAGGGCGGCTCAGGGCCGCTTGTTTCGGCTTACCAGGACTGTGCTGCCATCGTCTCGTCGTGTGAGCTCAACCGGCAGGACTACGGGTAGCGAGTCGATCAGCGCGCGCAGGTCGTTGGTCTGGTAAACCCCTCCGATCCGCATGCCGGCTGCTTCGTCGTCGCCGAGGCTGGCAGGCTTATCCAGATAGCGATTGATCAGCGGCAGCGCGCTGCTCAAAGGCAGATCGTCCAGCACCAGTTTGCCTTCGATCCAGGCTATCGCGCCGGCTGGGGCCACCTGATTCACCTCGATTCGCCGGCTGGCCTGGGTGTAGCGCGCTTGCATGCCTGGCATGAGCTGTGCGCTGTTGCCGCTCACGCCTTCGGGTGGGTGCAGCGTCACCGAGCCGTCCAGCAGCGTGACGAGCAATTGCTGGGGATTGGTCCAGACGTTGAAACGGGTGCCGGTGACGCGCACCTGGCCGTTGTCGGTATGCACGGTGAAGGGTTGCGCTCGGTCGTGACGGACTTCGAAGAACGCTTCACCACCACCGTTCAGCCAGACACTGCGGCGGTCGCGGTAGCTGGCGAAAAACAGCCGAGTATGGCTGTTGAGCTGAACGTGCGAGTTATCGGCGAGGATGACCTGGCGCGGTGCGTCTTCGGCTGTGTAATAGCCGACCCGAGAAGGAAGGAGGCTTGCCGACCAGCCAGCCGACCACAGTGTGGCGACCGTTAGCACCAGTACCGCTGCGGCCGCGGCGATACGCCCCGGATCGCGCCGTCGACGTGGACGAACCGGCGGCGTGGTTGGATGCGCAAGGGCGGAAGCGCCGGCCGGTTTCAAACCTTCTGCCAACTGCCAGATGGCCAGCATCGCATCGTACTCGGCGCGGTGACGCGGATCTTCTGCGACCCAGCGAGCAAAGTCCCGACGCTCTTCGTCAGTGCAATCCTTATCGTGCAGACGTGTGCACCAGAGCGCGGCCTCGGCGCTCAGGCGGTCATCGTCAGAAGGGAGCGGGTTGCCAATCATTCGAGAAGTTCCGGAAGCGCTAACACGCTTTCATTTCAGAAAAATGCGAGTGATTATAAGTACGGGGTGACATGGACTGCCAGCATGCATCCGCAAGATGCGTCACGCCCGAAACCTGCATGGGGCGGTTTCGGGCGGGAACGCCGAAGGGAAGCCGTTGTGATCCGTCATTATCAGGAACTCGTCCATTACCTCAGTCGCCTGCTCGGCGATCGCCAGGTCGCCACTGACCTGGCTCATGACGCTTTTGTGCGTCTGCTCGATCGTAAGGCCGGGAGCGACATCGAGCAGCCTCGTGCCTTCCTTTTCAAGACCGCTACCAATCTCAGCATTGATATGCATCGCCGCACCCGCGTGCGACGCAACGAACCGCTCGACAGCCTCGATCACGAAGAATGGCTGGATGAGCGCGACCCGGAGGGGAACGCCATCCAGGCCCAGCAATTGAAGCTGTTGCGGCGGGCGCTGGAGGAACTGCCGGCCCCTTGCCGGGAGGCCTTCTTGTTGCGCAAGGTGGAGGGTTGCTCTCACATGGAAATCGCCGAACGCCTTTCCCTTTCGCGCGACATGGTGGAAAAGCACATCGTCAATGCGATGAAGCACTGTCGTGTCCGACTGCTCAGCTGGACGCGATAATTTCTGCTCGTTCTGACCGCTATCCCTGTTCGTAATGAGAATGATTTAAATTTCTCGCCTTCTGCCTCGTCTTTTCTTCAAAGCCGCTTTCACCCCGTCGACATCACGGCGGAGGCGCGCTTCCGGTGGTCGCCGCGTACGCGTCGGCCCGTGGTAAACGGCTAGAGGACACAGGCACCATGACTCAATTGATCGCTCCAACGTATGACGTGCTGGGCATCGGCTTCGGCCCTTCCAACCTGGCGCTGGCCATCGCCCTGCAGGAGCAGACCCAGCGCCAGAAGCGCGATTGCCACATGTTGTTTCTTGACAGGCAGCAGGACTATCGCTGGCATGGCAATACGCTGGTGGCGCAAAGCGAATTGCAGATTTCCTTTCTCAAGGACTTGGTGACCCTGCGCAATCCCACCAGCCCCTACAGCTTCGTCAACTACCTGCACGAGCAGGGCAGGCTGATCGATTTCATCAACCTTGGCACCTTTTATCCATGCCGTCTGGAGTACAACGACTACTTGCGCTGGGTGGGGCGCCAGTTCGCCGACCAGTGCGCCTATGGCGAGACGGTGACACGTGTCGAGCCGGTCTCCGGCGCTCAGGGCATCGATCGGCTCAAGGTGATGTCCACCGATACTCAGGGGCGTGAGCATTTTCGTCTGGCGCGCTCCATCGTCCTTAGTACCGGCGGCACGCCGCGTATCCCCGAAGCCTTTGTCCACCTGCGCAACGATGCCCGCGTCTTTCATCACGCCCGTTATCTGGAGTGCATGGCGCAGCAACGCTGCACGCGCCATGAGCCGATGCGCATCGCGGTGGTCGGTGGCGGTCAGAGCGCGGCCGAGGCGTTCATCGATCTGAACGACAGCTTCCCGTCCGTGCAGGTGGATATGATTCTTCGCGCCGCGGTCCTGAAACCGGCTGACGACAGTCCCTTCGTCAACGAGATATTCGCGCCGAACTACACCGATCTGGTATTCAACGAGCCGGAAAGCGAACGCGAGAAGCTGATTCAGGAGTATCACAACACCAACTATTCGGTCGTCGATCTGGATTTGATCGAGCGCATCTACGGCATCTTCTATCGCCAGAAAGTCGCCAATGACGCACGCCATGGCTTCCTATGCCGCCGCTCGGTGGAAGCGGCCCGCGCCGATGCGAACGGCGTCGAGCTGACCCTCTGCGACAGCGCCACCGGTATGGTGGAGAACCGTCGCTACGATGCGGTGATTCTTGCCACCGGTTACGAACGCACCTCACATCGCGAACTGCTCGCGCCGCTGCAGGAGTATCTGGGCGACTTCAGCGTCGGGCGCGACTACCGGATGCGTGCCGACGCACGCTTGCGGGCCGGGATCTATCTGCAAGGGTTCAGTCAGGACAGCCACGGTCTCAGCGATACCCTGCTGTCGGTATTACCGATGCGCGCCGAGGAAATCGCCGTTTCGCTGTTCGACAGCCTTCCGGCGGTCGCGGCGGTACCGCATGCCCGAGCCGCGGAAAGCGCCTGAGGATTGCTCGGCGCGTCTGCTATTCGAGTCGTTCGGTGACGACTGTCATCGAGCGACTAATTTTTTCAGGCGCTCGTTCGTCTTGAGTTTTTCGAGGTAATACACATGACCAGTTGCTCCATTCCATTGCCTGATGGCCGACGGTTGCTCGTCGATGGCGGCGAACACGCGCTCAGCCTGCTGGTCGACGATCAAACGCTGGGTCGAGCCGAGCGTCAGAACGATTCCTGGCGACTATCGGCTATCAATATGCCGCCGGCGGTCTGGGCGCTGGCCTACCAGGCGTTCGCCAGCGATCCGCTGTGCCAACGACTGGTGCTGAGAATGGATGAGTGTCCGGCGGAACTGCTGCACAGCGGCCTGCTCAACCGGGACTCGAGCGGTACCTGGCAAGTGGAGCGGGCGACGTTCTGGCAGTTACCGGCACCCTGGCGCCTCGGTCCGGCCAGCGAAGGCTATCCGCAACGCTTGCGCATAACCGACGGCAAGCGTCATCCGCTGCGTCCGCCAAAGCCTGGCGGTGAACTGTACCGGCGTTTCGATGTACGTCTAGGCAGTTGGATTTCGTTTCGTGCGCTGGATATCGACACCGACCTGGAACGCTTTAGCCGCTGGCAGAACCAGCCACGCGTCGCGGCGTTCTGGCAGGAGGAAGGTAGCCTCGAGCAGCATCGGCAGTACCTGGAAAAGGTCGCGGCCGATCCCCATACGCTGGCCCTTATAGGCTGCTTCGACGGCCAGCCGTTCGGCTACTTCGAGGCCTACTGGGCCAAGGAGGACCGCATCGCGCCGTTCTACTCGGCCGACGACTACGACCGGGGCATTCATATGCTGGTGGGGGAAGACGCGCACCGTGGCCCGCACAAGGTTGAAAGCTGGCTGCCGTCTCTGATTCATTACCTGCTGCTGGATGATCCCCGTACCCAACGCATCGTTGCCGAGCCGCGGGCCGACAACGCCCGGATGATCGAGCACATGCAGCGTCTGGGTTTTTGGCAGGAGAAAGAGTTCGATTTTCCGCACAAGCGCGCCGCGCTGATGGTGCAGAGTCGTGAACGTTTCTTCGAGCGATGCCGCTTGTGCTGAGTCGCACGCTCTGCGTTTACCGGGAGCGGCAATGATCGCCGCGCTCGCGCCCCTGTATATCGGCGAGTTCGCCAGCTACCGCGACGTCCTGACGACCCGGGACGACGCGCGCGCGTCGATACCCGCGCCCCTGTTGCTGCAACCGGCTCGGCTCGATGCGATCTTCCAGCGTTTCGACCCGCTGCATACCGGGCAAGACCGTCGTGCGCTGGCCTCGCAGTGGTCCAAATACTACTTGGTTCGCTTGATTCCGCCGGTTGTGGCCGCCGCCCTGGTGCTCGGTTGGCGTCTGCCGTTGGCTTTCGATGACGTCGAGGTGGTGCTGGACGAACAAGGTCTGCCGCACGCGTTCAAACTGCCCGCTGAGGGCGGCCCTTTCAGCACGCCGCCAAACGATCCGTTCCAGCGTTTCGGCGAGCTGATCGACGCGAATCTGCAGCCCTTCATTCAGGGGTTGGCATCGGAGGTGCGTCTGTCGCCCAAGGTGCTGTGGAGCAGCGCGGGCAATTATCTGGAGTGGTTTATTGGTGAGATGGCCAAGGCGCTACCGGGGGCGGTGCTGACCCATGGTCATGAGCTGCTGTCGAGCGAGCGCCGCCCCGATGGCCGCCGCAATCCGCTGTTCCGGCCTGTTCGTTACGTGGAGGTCAGCCCGGCGTTGCGCCCGGATGGTCTCTGGCGTCAACGTCGGGTCTGTTGCATTCGGTATCGGCTGGAACATTTCGAGCATTGTGACAACTGTCCACTACTGGACCAGCCGCCAGCCTATGTGAGCGATCTGTAGCCACTCAGCGCTGGCGGGGCAGGGCGCAGTCTGGTGGCGGGCCGCTGCTCAATGCACGTAGCAGATCGGCGAGCCGTCCGCTGGATTGGCCAGCACACCCATGGAAATGCCGTAGATGCGCTCCAGGGTTTCGCCGTGCATGAGCTTGGTCGGGCTCCCTTGGGCCAGCAGTCGACCGCCGTGCAACGCCAGCAGGTCGTCGCAGTAGCGCGCCGCCATATTGATATCGTGCAACACCACCAGCACGCCGAGACCGAGCTGGCGGCTGAGATCCTGAACGCGCGACAGGACTTCCACCTGGTGGGCGATATCCAGCGCTGAAGTGGGCTCGTCCAGTAGCAGATAGCGGGTGTTCTGGGCCAGCAACATGGCCAGCCAGACACGTTGACGCTCGCCACCGGACAATTGATCCACCAGGCGCTCGGCGAAGGCGCTGGTGTCGGTCAGTTCGAGCGCACGTTCCACTTGGGCGCGATCTTCGCTGGTGAAGCGTCCGAGCGCGCCATGCCAGGGGTAGCGACCGAAACCCACCAGTTCCCGAACGGTCAGCCCATCGGTTTGTGGCAGCTGCTGCGGCAGGTAAGCGACCTGTTGGGCGAACTCGCGCTGGCTCCAGTCCGATAGGGCCTTGCCGTCGAGACGGATATGTCCGCTGCTGGGCAATTGCTGTCGGGCCAGCAGCTTGATCAGCGTGGACTTGCCGGAGCCGTTGTGGCCGATCAGACCGACCATGCGTCCGGAGGGGATGCCTAGGCTCAGAGGGTACAAGAGGGTGCGTTCAGGAATACTGAAGCTGACGCTTTCCAGTTCGAACATGGGTCCATCCACCGGATATTTTCGGGAAGCCGGATAGCCTAATTCAAATGCTAATGGTTATCAATTTTGGCGAAAGATGCCTACATCGTTTTCCCGAGCTCCGTGAGTACCGTCTAGGGCCCATCCGCTTGGCGATGCTCAGGATTCCTTTCGCTCCATCTTCTTGAGGGCATGCCGGCAATGGATCAGCGTGTCGCGCACCATGAAGTTCACCAGCGTTGGCGAGACCCCCAGCTCAGCAGCGATCGCGCTCTGCGTTTTGCCCTGCAATCGGTACATCTCGAAGGCGTACCGGGTGCGTTCCGGTAGTTGTGCGAGGGCGTCGGAGAGTGCTTCCAGTGTCTGCCGGCTTTCGTGAAGGCCTTCCGGCGATGCCCCTGAGGCGCAGACATAGAGACCTTCTTCCTCACTGCCGCAATAGCGCTTTTCCAGGGCCTGACGTCGATAGCGGTCAATGGCCAGGTTGCGTACTACGCGCAGCAGGTAACTGATCTGGGAGTGGGGGCTGGGAACCGCGGCCGCACCGCGCAGCTTCAAATAGGCATCATGCACCACGTCTTCGGCGTGGCTGCGACACCCGAGAATGCGCGCCGCCGCGTTGATGAAGGTCTGCCTGTTCGTGACGAACATGTCATTCAGGGCCGGATGCTGCTCTGCTGAAATTGTTTTTGGCATGTGAAATTTCCTGTACGACGCGAAGGCGGACGTCCATATCGGTTGGACTTGTCCTGGGCAGTTGAGCGAACCGCCCGCTCAGCCTGGCCCACCTGTACTGGCTTGAAGGCGAGCAATCTAGTCCAAATGATAATACTTATCAATTCAGATCTTAGTTGCTTTCTGCTGAATGGCAGCGTTCGTCGGACTCTCGCTCGTGCTGCATGTTCCATTGTGTTGAGAATAAATCTCATACGCGAAGGCTAACTATTCCGCTCGCTCCTTCGTCTTCATCGGAAAGCGGCCAACAGGTGCTCTGCCACCGTGCCGCCCGATCAACCGCCCCGTACGGGGAGAAGGAGAGTACAGATGGCATTCGATCGCGAAGACGCGTTGTTCAAGGTTCTGGTCAACCACGAAGCGCAGTATTCCCTCTGGCCGGACTACAAGGCGGCGCCGGCCGGCTGGCAAGAGACCGGTCAACGCGGTAGCAAGGCTGAGTGCTTGGCCTACGTCGAGCGTGAGTGGACCGACATGCGGCCGCTGAGCCTGCGCCAGGCCATGGATGCACAAGCGGCGGGGCAGTAAACGATGGCCGCTCGCTTGCGTCTGTTCTGCCTGCCGTATTCCGGGGCCAGCGCAATGGTCTATGCACGTTGGCGCCGCTCTCTGCCTGAGTGGATCGAGGTGGTTCCGCTGGAGCTGCCCGGCCGTGGCCGGCGTTTCAACGAGCCGCTGCAGACCGACCTGCTCGGCCTGGCCGACCAACTTGCTGCTGAACTGGAAGAGCGCCTGGACCTGCCCTATGGGCTGTTTGGCCATAGCCTTGGTGGCCTGCTTGTTTTCGAATTGGCGCACGCAATCCGCCAACGCGGCCTTCCTGCGCCGCGAGCGCTGTTCGTATCGGCTGCGCCCGCGCCATCGCGCCGCGAAAACCATCTCGAGCTGGCGGTGGAGCAGAGCGATGCTCAGCTGCTGCAGCGTTTACACCGTCTTGGAGGTACTCCCGAGGCGGTGTTCGCTGACGAGGAGATGCTGCGTCTGACCCTGCCGGTGCTGCGCGCCGACTTCCTGCTATGCGGCCGTTACCGCTATTACCGCCGTGCACTGCTTGCTTGCCCGATCCATGTATTCGGTGGCAAGGCCGATCGGGTCTCGGTGGACGCGCTGGCTGCCTGGCAGGACGAAACCGCCGAAGGCTTCTCGCTGGAGATGCTCGAGGGGGATCACTTCTTCATCAATGCCTGCGAGGCGCGCCTGCTCGAGCTGATGCTCGGCAAGCTGCGCCAGGGCGGGCGTGATATCCAGGCCATCTGGGCCTGAACGGAGAGCTCGATGGCACTGTTTTCCATTCAACCTCTGGCTGAAGCACGTGGCGGGCTGCCGCTGCTGGTGCAGGCCGAGGACGAAGTCGACCTGTTAGAGGCCCAGGCTGAACTGCGCGGGCTGATCGATGAGCACCTCGAACGCTGCGGCGGGGTGCTGCTGCGCGGTTTTCGTGTTGGCGAGGCGGAGCGCTTCCGCGCATTCGCCGCTGGCTTCGGCGATCCGCTGCTCAATTACGAATTCGGCTCGACGCCGCGCAGCAACGTTACCGCCGGCGTCTATACGTCCACCGAATACCCGCCGCACCAGCACATTCCGCTGCACAACGAGCAGGCCTATACCCGCGAATGGCCGATGCGCATTTGGTTCTATTGCGTGCAGGCCGCGCAGAGCGGTGGCGAGACGCCCATCGCCGACAGCCGGGTGATCTACCGCCAGGTCGGCGAGGCGATCCGCCAGCGCTTCGCCGAGCGCGGGTTGATGTACGTGCGCAACTTCGGCAATGGCCTTGATGTGGCCTGGGAACAGGTATTCAACAGCGACGACCGCGCCGTGGTCGAGGCCTATTGCCGCGCCCATCGCATCGAGTGCCAGTGGAAGGACGACGGCGAGCTGCGTACCCGCCAACGCTGTCAGGCGGTGGCCCGCCATCCGCGCACCGGTGAGTGGGTGTGGTTCAACCAGGCGCACCTGTTTCATGTCTCCAACCTGCCGGAGGAGGTGCGCGAGAGTCTGCTGGAGATCGTCGACGAGGAAGACCTGCCGCGCAACGTCTACTACGGCGACGGCAGCCCCATCGAGGAATCCCTGCTCGACGACATCCGCGGTGTGCTGGCCGAGGCCACGGTGAGCTTTCCCTGGTACAGCGGCGACGTGCTGATGCTCGACAACATGCTCACCGCCCATGCCCGTGCGCCGTTCAGCGGCCCGCGCAAGGTCATCGTCGCCATGGCGCAAGGCCACGGTCTTGACCATCCCAAGGCCTGAGGGCTGCGATTTTCCAATTCCTCGGCGGGTGCCAGACACTCGCCGCGTTTCAAGGTGATGCCATGAATGATCGTTACGACGCTGCCGCCAACCTGCTCGAGGTGCTGTGCCAGCGCGCCGCCGAAACGCCACACGATATCGCCCTGCGCTTCATTGCCGAAGGGGTCGACGAACCGCTGACGTATCGCGCGCTGGACGAGCGCGCCCGGGATCTGGCCGTCTGGTTGCTACAGCATGGCCAGCCCGGCGACCGCGCCGTGTTGCTGTTGCACAGCAGCCCGGAATACGTGACGGCCTTCTTCGCCTGCCTCTATGCCGGCATCATCGCGGTGCCGGCCTATCCGCCGGAATCGGTGCGCCCCCAGCACCTGGCGCGTTTGCGGGCGATCCTCGACGACGCCGAGCCCAGCCTGGTACTCACCGACTCCAGCCTTATCGACGCCCTGCGTCCGGCCTGCCAGCGGACCGGCGGTACCTCGCCGCAGCTGCTCGCGGTCGACCAGACGCCCACCGGCCTTGCGTCGGGATGGGGGATGCCGGAACTGAGCGATACGCACATTGCCTTCCTGCAATACACCTCCGGCTCGACCTCGACGCCCAAGGGCGTACAGGTCAGCCATGGCAACCTGCTGGCCAACGAGCGGCTGATCCGCCATGGGCTGGACATGCGGGCCGACGACGTGATGGTCAGCTGGCTGCCGCTGTTCCATGACATGGGCCTGATCGGCGGCCTGCTGCAGCCGATCTACAGCGGTATTCCCTGCGTGCTGATGTCGCCACGCTACTTCCTCGAGCGTCCGCGGCGCTGGCTGGAAGCGATCTCGCGCTATGGCGGCACGGTGAGCGGCGGCCCGGACTTCGCCTTCCGGCTGTGCTGCGAGCGCATCCGTGAGTCGGCGATGGACGGCCTCGACCTGAGCAGTTGGCGGCTGGCGTTCTCCGGTTCCGAACCGATCCGCCCCGATACCCTTGAGCGTTTCGCCAGCACCTTCGCCCCGGTGGGGTTCGATCCGAACGCACTCTACGCGTCCTACGGCCTCGCCGAAGCGACCCTGTTCGTCGCCGGCGGACAGCGCGGCAAGGGCATCGGTCTGATGGCCGTGGATCCGACGGCACTGGCCGCCAATCAAGGCCGTCCCGGCCAGGGCATCACCCTGGTCAGTTGCGGGCGTCCGCAACCGGGCCACGACGTGCAACTGGTCGACCCGGTCAGCGGTGAGACGGTGGCGCCGGGTGGCATCGGTGAAATCTGGAGCAGCGGTCCGAGTGTGGCGCTGGGCTACTGGCGCAACCCCGAGGCCAGTGCACAGGTGTTCATCGAACGCGACGGCCGCACCTGGCTGCGCACTGGCGATCTGGGCTTCCTGCACAACGATGAGCTGTACGTGACCGGCCGGCTCAAGGACATGATCATCGTTCGCGGCCAGAACCTTTACCCGCAGGATATTGAGCGCTGCGTAGAAGAGGAGGTGGACGTGGTGCGCAAGGGTCGGGTGTCCGCGTTCGCCGTTGAGCACAATGGTCGTGAAGGCATCGGCATCGCCGCCGAGGTCGGTCGCAGCGTGCGCAAGCTGGTGCCAGCCGCCACGCTGATCAAGGCGATCAGCGCCGCCCTGGCGGAGACCTTCCAAGAAGCGCCGCTAGTGGTGGCGTTGCTGGAGCCGGGCGCATTGCCGAAGACCTCAAGCGGCAAGTTGCAGCGCTCCGCCTGCCGGCACAAATTGGCTGACGGTACCCTCGGTACCTATGCCGTACAGCGTGCCGGGGAGTCGTCGGTCGCTGATCCGGCGACTGTCACCCTGGCATCGCTGAATGAGGCCGAGCAGGCCATGGCCGCGCTCTGGTGCGAGGTGCTGCAGGTGCCGCAGGTCGCTCGCGACGACCACTTCTTCACGCTCGGCGGTGACTCGATCCGCGCCACCCAACTGCTGGCTCGCCTACGGGAACGCCACGGTCGCGCCGTGGACATGCGGCTGTTGTTCGAAGCGCCCGAACTGGGCGCGTTCGTCGCGGCCCTGGCCAGCCACGCGGCATCCGCTGAAGCACCGCGCAACGTGTCGCGCCTGGCGCGGGCGGATCTGTTGCCCCTGTCACCGGCCCAGCGCCGTCTGTGGTTCCTCTGGAAGCTGGAGCCGCACAGCGCGCTCTATCACATCGCCGGCAGCCTGACCCTGCTTGGCGAGCTGGATCGCCCCGCGTTGCGACAGGCATTCGCCGATCTGCTCGTGCGCCACGAAACCCTGCGCAGCCGATTCATCGAAGGCGCCGACGGTGAGGTCCAGCTGCGACTCGCCGAGCCCGGCGCGGTGCCCTTCAGCGAGATCGACCTGAGCGCCCAGCCGGATACCGCCGAGGCCGATGCGGCCTGTTTCGCCGCCGAGCCCTTCGATCTGGCCAGCGGCCCGCTACTGCGCCTGCGTTTGCAACGCCTGGGTGAAGGCCGACAGACGCTGCTGCTATGCGTGCACCACATCGTCGCGGACGGGGCCTCGCTGAATCTGCTGCTGGAGGAATTCGCCGCCTGCTATGCGGCGCGCCTGCAAGACCGTTCCGCCACGCTGCCTGCGCTCGAGGTCCAGTACCTCGACATCGCCGCCGCTCAACAGCAGGCCCTGGATGCCGGGGAGGGCGCACGTCTGCTGGATTGGTGGCGTGCGCATCTGGGCGACGAGCATTCACCGCTGGAGCTGCCTTACGCCCTGGCCAGTACCCACAAGGCGGGGCGCCGCGCCGGTTTCGTCGAACAGCGCCTCGATGACAGCCTCGCTGCCGACCTGCGCGGCCTTGCCCAGCGTCATGGCGTCACCCTGGCCATGCTCCTGCTGGCCGCCTTCAACCTGCTGCTGCAGCGCTTCAGCGGCCAGCACGACTTGCGCGTCGGGCTCACCCAGGCCGGCCGCGACCAGCTTGCCAGCGAGCGGCTGGTGGGCTTCTTTGTCAACCTGCTGGTGATGCGCTGTGACCTGTCGGCCAACCCGACCCTGGCCGGGCTGCTGCGCCAGGTACGTGACGGCTTGCTGGAGGCCCAGGCGCACCAGGGCCTGCCGTTCGAGCAACTGGTCGAAGCCTTGCAACCCGAACGTAGTCATGGCCGACATCCGTTGTGCCAAGTGGCCTATGACTACCAGGTGCGCACCGATCCGAGTCTGCCAGGCCTGGCCGCGGAAAGCCTGCGGCAGATCGACCTGGAAACCCCTTTCGACCTGGTCCTGCGCGTTCGTGAGAGCCGTGATGGCGTCGAGCTGAGCTTCTGTTACGCCGCCGAGCGGTATGCCGCCGAGGGCATGGCGCGCATGGCCGAGCAGTTCCTCGCGCTGCTGCGCGTTTTGCCGACCCAACCAGCCGAGTCGCCGCTGGAGGCCAGCGCCTGGCTCGATGCCGCGCTGTGGCGCGCCGATGCGCCGGTCCAGGACGCCACCTTCGAACCCCTGGCCGCGCGCATCGCCACCCAGGCTGCCGAGCGTCCTCAGGCAGTGGCGGTGCTGGATGATGAATGCGAGATGAGTTTCGCCGAGCTGGACGCGCGCGCCAACCGCCTCGCCCAGGCGCTCGTGGCGGCCGGTGTCGGCCCGGAATCGCGAGTCGGCGTAGCCCTGCCGCGCGGGCTCGATATCCCGCTCGCACTGCTGGCCGTGATGAAGGCGGGCGGCGCCTACGTGCCACTGGATCTGGACTACCCGCACGAGCGCCTGAGCTGGCTGATGCAGGACGCCGGCATCGGCTGGCTGATCAGCCACGCCTCGCTGGCCGAGCGTTTACGCTCGACAGAGAACGTGCAGCGCCTGGATCTCGACCGCTTCGACTACGCCGGCTGGCCAGCCGAGTGCCCGCCGTCGCGGATCCATCCGGCCAATCTGGCGTACCTGATCTATACCTCCGGCTCTACCGGCCAGCCCAAGGGCGTGGCGGTAGCCCATGGCGAGATCGCCGCGCACTGCCGTGCCATCGGTCAGCGCTATGCCATGAGCCCGGCCGACCGCGAGCTGACCTTCATGTCCTTCGCCTTCGATGGTGCTCACGAGCGCTGGCTCACTGCGTTGTCCCATGGCGCCAGCTTGCTGGTGCGCGGCGAGGCGCTATGGACGCCGGAAGAAACCCTGGAACGCCTCAAGCGCCATCAGGTCACGGTCACCGCCTTGCCACCGGCCTATCTGCAGCAACTGGCCGAGCAGGCGGCGCGCCTCGGCCATGCGCCGAGCATGCGCATCTACTGCTTCGGTGGTGATGCAGTGCCCGAAGCGGCTTTCGAGCTTGCACGACGCAGCCTTAAGGCCGAGCACCTGATCAACGGCTACGGGCCGACCGAAACGGTGGTGACGCCGTTGCTGTGGAAAGCCGATGCCACCGCGCGCTGCGGTGCAGCCTATGCACCCATCGGCGAGGCAGTCGGTGCCCGTGCGCTGTACGTGCTCGACGAACACATGCAGCCGCTGCCGCGCGGCGTGGCCGGCGAGCTGTACATCGGCGGTGAGATGCTGGCGCGCGGTTACCACCGGCGCCCAGGGATGACTGCCGAGCGCTTCGTCGCCGATCCGTTCGGCACGGCTGGAGGCCGTCTCTATCGCACCGGCGATCGAGTGCGTTGGCGTGAAGACGGGGTGATGGACTACCTCGGCCGGGTAGACCAGCAGGTGAAGATTCGTGGCTTTCGTATCGAGCCGGGCGAGATCGAAGCGCGCCTGCGCGCGCTGGACGGCGTACGCGAGGCGGCGGTGGTCTGCCGCGAAGGCGCGGGCGGCCGCCGGCTGGTGGCCTACGTGGCGCCAGCGCTGCCGGTGGACGCGCTCAAGGCGGCACTGCGTGAGCAGCTGCCGGAGTACATGGTGCCGGCACAGATCCTTGGCCTGGAGCGCCTGCCGCTGAACGCCAACGGCAAGATCGACCGCAAGGCGCTGCCTGAAGTCGCGGAGACAGGGCGCGACTGCTATGTCCCGCCGCGCGACGGGCTGGAACATCAGCTCGCCGAATTGTGGGCCGGTTTGTTGGAGGTACCACGGATCAGCCGCGAGGACGACTTCTTCGAACTTGGCGGCCATTCGCTGTTGGCCACCCGGTTGGTGTCGCGGATTCGTCGTGACCTCAAACTGGATTGCCCGCTGCAGGTGATTTTCGAGGCGTCACGGCTGGATGCCTTCGCCACCCGTGTCGCTGCGCTCGGTAGCGGCGCAGGTCGGCCGCCGCTGCGTGCGCTGCCGCGCGACGGCGCCTTGCCGCTGTCGCCAGCGCAGAGCCGCCTGTGGTTCTTCTGGCAGATGGAGCCGCAAAGTGCGGCCTACAACGTGCCGGGTGCACTGCGCCTGCGTGGCGCGCTGGATGAAGCTGCATTGCGGCAGACCTTCGCTGCGCTGGTGGCGCGCCATGAAACCCTGCGCACTACCTTCGACGAGCGCGACGGCGAGCCGTGCCAGATCATCCATCCCCATGTGGAGCTGCCCCTGGCGCGCCTGGACCTGTCGACCCAGCCAGACGCAGAAGTTCAGACACGCCGTCTGGCAGAGGAGGAGGCCGCACGCCCGTTCGACCTGCGTGACGGTCCGCTGCTGCGCCTGACGTTGCTGCGCCTGGCCGACGAGGAACATGTGCTGCTGTTGACCCTGCACCACATCGTCTCCGACGGCTGGTCGATCCGCGTGCTGATGGACGAGTTCGCGGCGCTCTACCGTGCTGCCCTCGATGGCATCGAAGCACAGTTGCCGGTGCTGCCGGTGCAGTACGCCGACTACGCACAGTGGCAGCGGACCCTGCTCGCAGACGGAGAAGGCGAGCGCCAACTGGCCTGGTGGGTGGAGCAACTCGGCCGCGACAACCCGATACTCGCCCTGGCTACTGATCGCCAGCGTCCGGCCCAGCAGAGCTACCGGGGTGGCAGTCTCGGCTTCGAACTAGATGCCGAGCTCAGCGAGCGCCTCAAGGCCCTGGCGCGAAGCCAGGATGTCACCCTGTTCATGCTCTTGCTGAGCGCCTATGGCGTGCTGCTGCGCAGCTGGAGCGGGCAGGACGACCTGCGCGTCGCCGTGCCGGTCGCCAATCGCCAGCAACTGGAAACCGAAGGGCTGATCGGTTTCTTCGTCAACACGCAGGTTTTCCCCTGCCGGATCGACCCGCAGGCATCCTTCGCCGATCTGCTGGCTAGCCTCAAACCCCTGGCCCTCGGTGCCCAGGCGCACCAGGACCTGCCGTTCGAGCAACTGGTCGAGGCCCTGCAACCCGAGCGCAGCCTGGCCTGGAACCCGCTGGCGCAGGTCAAGTTCAACTTCGGTTTCGATGTCAGTGCGCTCCCTGCTGCCGGCCCGCTGCGTCTGGAACTGTTTAGTGAGGAGCAGTACGGCGCGCGCTTCGATCTGGCCCTGGACATGGCCGAAGCCAGTGATGACGGCCGTCTGCGCGGTAGCTTCGTGTTTGCCCGGGATCTGTTCGACGCCAGTACCGTGGCACGCATCGCCGCCGTCTTCGTCTGGCAGCTCGAGCAGCTCTGTGCCCGGCCGTTCGAACCGCTCGCACGGCTGGCCCCGGCACCGGCCGAGGCACGTTCGGAACTGGCCGGAGAGCGTCGCCCATGGCCAGCCGCCGACGTTCTACGACTGTTTGCTCACCAGCGCGATGCGCGCCCGGACGAGGCCGCGGTCGAGGCCTGGGATGGTCGCTACAGCTATGCCGAATTGGACGCCGCTGCCAACCGCCTGGCCCATGCGCTGCGAGCCGAGGGGCTCGGCCCTGGCGAGCGGGTCGCGTTGTGTGAGGCACGAGGCGCGCGCTGGGTGTTGATGCTGTTGGGTGTCCTCAAGAGCGGCGCCGCCTACGTACCGCTGGACCCGGCGCTGCCGGCCGCTCGCCTGCAGGGGCTGCTGGTCGAGAGCGGGGCGCGGCGCGTGCTGGTGGGAGATGCCCAAATCGCCGCGATCTTCGGTGATGCCGCGCTGCAGGTGGATGCCGATGGTCCACAGAACTTCCCGGCCCAGGCGCCGTCCCTTGTCATCGACCCGGCCAGCCCGGCCTACGTCATCTTCACTTCCGGCTCCAGCGGCCAGCCCAAGGGCGTGGTGGTCAGCCATGCGGCCCTGGCCAACTACGTCCAGGGTGTACTGACGCGCCTGGATGGCCAGCCCGGTGAAGGCTGGGCGATGGTGTCTTCGGTAGCGGCCGATCTCGGCCATACCAGCCTGTTCGGTGCCCTGTGCAGCGGTGGGCGGCTGTGCCTGGCGAGCGCTGATGAGGTGGGGGATGCCGAGCGTTTCGCGGCTTTCATGCAAGGGCGCGCCGTGGATGTGCTGAAGGTTGTCCCGAGCCATCTCGCCGGCCTGCTGGCTGCTGCGCCGCAACCGGCCAGCGTGCTGCCGCGTCGCCTGCTGGTGGTCGGTGGCGAGGCCACCAGCGGGCCGCTGTTGGCCCGTCTGCGCGAGCTGACGCCGGCGCTGCGGGTGGTCAACCACTATGGCCCGACCGAAACCACGGTCGGTGTGCTGACGCATGAATGGCGTGCAGGTGATGCACTACCGGACGGCAGCCTGGCCATCGGTAGGCCGCTGCCGAATGTCCACGTGCGAGTCGTCGATTCCCAGCTCGCCAGCCTCCCGCTGGGCGTCCCTGGTGAACTGCTGATTGCCGGTGCCGGGCTGGCCGAGGGTTATCTCGGCCAGCCGGAGCTGACGACTGAGCGCTTCGTCGAGCTGGACGGCGAACGCCACTACCGCAGCGGTGACCGCGTCCGGCTGCGCGCCGACGGCGAAATCGAATTTCTGGGCCGTCTCGACGAGCAAGTGAAGATCCGCGGATACCGGGTCGAGCCTGCGGAACTGGCCCAGGTCCTCAAGCGCTTGCCGGGCGTTCGTGATGCGCAGGTGTTGGCCGAACGTGAGGGCGACGGCCCGCTGCGCCTGCTGGCCTGGTGCGTGGCCGACGGTGACGCCGAGACGCTGCGCCAGGCCTTGGCCGCCGAGGTACCGGAATACTTGCTGCCAGCGCACCTGATGCTGCTGCCGGCTCTGCCGCTGACCGCCAATGGCAAGGTCGACCGCCAGGCGCTGCCGCGTCCGGGCGCTGCGACCGTGCACGACGAGCAACCGCTGAACGAGCTGGAAAGCCAGCTGGCGGCGATCTGGCAGGCCGTGCTCAAGGTCGAGCGAGTGGGCGCCGAGGATAACTTCTTCGAATTGGGCGGCGACTCGATTCTCAGCCTGCAGATCATCGCGCGCATCCGCAAACTGGGCTTCAAGCTCAGCCCCAAGCAGCTTTTCGAACGGCAGACCGTACGCCAGCTGGCGCAATGGCTGGAGGTCCGCGCCGTGCCGACGGCCGTTCCGACGACGGTCGTCGCGCCCGCCAACAGCGAAGCGCCGCTGGCACCGGTGCAGGCACGTTTCTTCGAGCGTGTGCCGACCGCGCTGCGCAGTCATTGGAACCAGGCGGTGCTGCTGGAGCCCCTTGAGTCGCTCGATCTCGATGCGCTGGACCGCGCCGTTCACGCATTGTTGGAGCGTCATCCGGCACTGCGTTTGCGGCAGGACGGCGACAGCCCGCGCCTGCGCATCGCCGAGATCGGCGCGCTCGACTTGACCTTGCTCTGGCGCCGTCGCGCCCCCGACCAGCAGACGCTCGAACGCCTGTGCAACGAGGCCCAGCGTAGCCTCGATCTGCGCCAGGGTCCGCTGCTGCGCGCCATGCATGTCAGCCTGGAGCAGGGCGGCGAACGCTTGCTGCTGGTGATTCACCACCTCGCCGTGGATGGGGTGTCCTGGCGGATTCTGCTGGACGACCTGCACCGCGCTTATCGCGCCGCCCGTGCCGGCCAGCCCATCACATTGCCGGCCGAAGGCGACAGCCATGCCGCCTGGGCCGCTCGTCAGCAGGTGTTGGCGACGAGCCCGGCACTGGCCGCCGAATTGCCGTATTGGCAGGCGCAACTGGCCGACGCTCCGCGCATCCCGCAAGCTGTGCCCGATGCACCGGCCACCTGGCGCGAAGCGCAGCAGCGTCGCCTGAGCCTGGACGCCGGCACCACCGACGAGCTGCTCGGGCCGGTCCTGGCCGCTCAGCGCCTACGCATCAACGACCTGCTGTTGACCGCCGTGGGTCGCGCGCTGTGCGACTGGACCGGCGCCGACGAGGCGCTGCTGGAAGTGGAAGGCCATGGCCGCGATGCCTTTGACGACGGCGAGCCGCTGGATTTGTCGGCTGCAGTCGGCTGGTTCACCTGCCTTTACCCCTTGCTCCTGCGCCCGAGCGGCGAGCCCGGTGCGGCGCTGCGTGCGGTGAAGGAAGCGCTGCGTGCGGTACCGCGCGCCGGTATCGGCTATGGCGTGCTGCGCTACCTGAGTGGCCATGCGCAGGTGCTGAAAGCCGCGGGCCAGCCTCGCGTCACCTTCAACTACCTGGGCCAGTTCGATCAGCAGTTCGGCACCGAGACGGCGTTGCGTCCAGCCAGCGAGTCCTCCGGTCGCAGCCAGCCGGACAATGCCCCCCTGGGCAACTGGCTGGTGATCAACGGCCGCGTACTCGGGGGTCGTCTGGAGCTGGAACTGACCTACAGCCGCGCCATGTTCACTGGCGAGGCCATCGACGCGCTTGTTCAGGGCCTGGAGCAGTCGCTGCTCGGGCTGTTGGCCCACGTGAAGGAGGCCGAGCCGCGTCTTTCACCAAGCGACGTGCCATTGGCAGGGCTGGACCAGACCGCGCTGGACAGCCTCGCGCTGCCCGTAACCAATCTGGATGACCTCTATCCGCTGTCGCCGATGCAGCAAGGGCTGCTGTTCCATGCCCTCGATGTGCCGGGCTCGGGCCTTTACATCAACCAGCTGCGGGTCGATCTGGACGGGCTCGATGCGTCGCGCTTTATCGCTGCTTGGCGACAAGTGATTGCCCGTCATGCCGCATTGCGCACCGGTTTCCTGGTAACCGAGGGCGGCGCGCCCTTGCAGTTCGTGCTGCGCCAGGCCGGGCTGCCGGTACGCGAGCATGACTGGCGCGAGCGCGGCTTCGATCCGGCGGCAGCGGATGCCTTGGCCGATGCCGAGCGAGAGGAAGGGTTCGACCTGGCCGCGCCGCCGCTGCAGCGTGTGACTCTGGTGCGGCTGGGCGAGCACCGCTATCACCTGATCTGGACCTGCCATCATCTGATCGCCGACGGCTGGAGCAGCGCTCGGCAGATCGGCGAAGTACTCGCGCTTTACCGCGGCGAGTCGTTGCCGGCGCAGATTGGGCAGTACCGCGATTACATCGCATGGTTGCAGATTCAGAACGCCGATGCCGGTGAGCGCTTCTGGCGCGAGCGACTGGCCGACTTCGAGGAGCCGACCCTGTTGGCCGGCGCGTTGAGTCAGGCAGACGACGAGCCCGCGCGGGAGGTGAACAGCCGCTTGGATGCCAGCGCGACACGTCGCCTGCAACAGTTCGCCCAGGCCCAGCGAGTGACTCTCAATACACTGCTACAGGGGGCCTGGCTGTTGCTTTTGCAGCGCTACACGGGGCAGGCGCGACCCTGTTTCGGCGCCACCGTCGCTGGCCGCCCGGCCGGATTGCCGACGGCGGAAAGCCTGCTCGGGCTGTTCATCAACACCTTGCCCATCGTCCATCCGGTCGAGCCGGAGCAGGGTGTTGGCGACTGGCTGCGCGACCTGCAAGCGCTGAACCTGGATGCCCGCGAGTTCGAGCACAGCCCGCTGTACGATATCCAGCGCTGGGCTGGCAAGCCGGGGCAGGCGTTGTTCGACAGCATCCTGGTATTCGAGAACTTCCCCATGGATGCCGTCCTGGCGGGCGGCGGTGATGGCCTGAAAGTCCTGAGTCAGAAACCGCTGGAAAGCACTCACTTCGCTCTGGCCCTGGTGGCCAGCGCCGGGGAGTGTCTTGACGTGCGCTACGCCTACCGGGCTGACCTTTTGGCGGCGAGCCAAGTGGAGCGTTTGCGTGAGCACTTCGAGCGCCTGCTGCTCGCCCTGGCAGAGGACGCTGGCCGCCGTCTGGCCGAGTTGCCGATGCTGGCAGAGACCGAGCGCGAGCAACTGCTGCAGGGCTGGAATGCCACCGAAGCGGCGTTCCCTGATGCCGTTCAATTGCAAACGCTACTGGAACAACAGGCCGCGCGCCAGCCGGATGCCCTGGCGCTGCAATTCGGCGCACAGCGCCTGAGCTACCGCGAGCTGCACAGCCGT